>JAZQIQ010000014.1:0-97575 GCA_045541195.1 Acetatifactor sp.
TGTAAGCACAGTAATGTGTTCAGCTGACATTTACTAATCGGTCGAGGGCTTAACCAAGGTTGGAAAAGGAAGAGGAGTTATCCGAAGGATAATGACTGGATGTTGAAAGATTAGATTTTGTGTTCGGTTTTCAGGGAATAAATTTATGAGCAATCGGTAGATTGCTCTTTTTTTGTAGAATTTTTTTATAATTTCTTCATTTTTGTATGTATTTTTTAGAAAACTATGCTATAATGAAACAAAATAGACAGTGACTATAGTACTAATTTGAATATAGTTCAAGGAGGACGTATGGATACAAAGATTTTGCTTGAAAACGGAACAAACGAATTAGAAGTGTTGGAATTTATGGTTGATGGTGAATACTATGGTATCAACGTAGCTAAGGTTAAGGAAATCATTAACTACTTGGAACCTACTCCAATTCCAAATTCACATCCTAGTATTGAAGGCGTATTTATGCCAAGAGATGTTATGATTACCGCAATCGATTTGAAGAATTGTCTTCAGAGAGGTCAGGCACAGCCGGGCGGTTTATTTATCGTAACTAATTTTAACCGTTTGGACATTGCTTTCCATGTGGAGCAGGTAATCGGAATTCATCGTCTTACTTGGAAAGATATTATTAAGCCAAACGCGACCGTATCCGGAACAGACAGCGGTGTAGCAAGTGGTGTTGTTAAAATCAAAGAGAAGTTAATCGTTATTCTTGATTTTGAGAAGATTATTGCAGATATTTCTCCGGAGACAGGTTTGAAGGTATCAGAGATTGCTGCATTAGGACCTAGAGAAAGAAGTGATGTGCCGATTTTAATTTCTGAGGATTCGCCTTTATTAAATAAGTTAATTGTGGATTCTTTAAAAATGGCGGGATATGAGAGGATTATTCATACAGAGAATGGTCAGGAAGCATACGATATGATTATGGGCATGAGTGCAAATGGTACATTAGATCGAAATGTGCAGGTGGTAATTACTGATATTGAAATGCCTGTTATGGATGGCCATCGTTTGACATACCTGTTAAAGAATGACGACAAAACAAAACATATTCCGATAATCATTTTCTCATCCTTAGTAAATGAAGAAATGATGCGTAAAGGTGAAGCTCTCGGTGCAGATGCACAGTTATCTAAGCCTGAAATAGGAAATTTAGTACAAATTGTGGATAGATTAGTAGGCAAAAAATAAAATGCATTAGAAAGGGGCCGGAAATATCCGGCTCCTTTTTATATATGGTAAGGAGTGTTTATGAACGCAGATATAAGGGCGTTGATTCAGGATTCACAAATGGTGTTAATTGGAGTTGGAGAGGAGTTTTACGATTTCAAAACTGCCAAGGCGGATCCGGAATATATAGAAGTATTAGAGTTGTTGGAGGAGCAAAGCAAGTCGTGGCTGATTCCTCTATGGAATTATTATTATCTTCAGAAGAAAAAACCGGAGGTCGGAATAGCACTGAAGAAATTGGCTGAAAGAGTGGGGGACAAAAATTATTTTGTAGTGTCTGTGTGTGCTAACGGGCTGGCCGAAAAAGCCGGATTTAAGCCGGAGCGTCTGGTATCGCCCTGCGGAACTATATTTAAACTGCAATGTACGCATCATTGCGATGATTCTGTCCGCACAATTACAGATGAGGAATTGGCAGATGCATGCCAAAAGATGGAAAAAAGGGCAATAGGAGACATTTCTTTCGGAACATGTCCTGTGTGTGGCAATGAGCTGTGCCTTAATAATGTATACACGGAAATGTATGATGAACATGGTTATTTACCGGATTGGAATATATATACAAAATGGCTTCAGGGAACGTTAAACAGAAAGTTATGCGTACTGGAACTTGGTGTTAATCTGACTTATCCATCGGTAATCCGATGGCCGTTTGAAAAGATTGGTTTTTATAATCAGAAAGCAACATTTGTGCGGGTTAATGAAAGTCTCTATCAGCTTGCGGAGGATTTAAAGGATAAGGGGATTAGTATTCCAAAGAATTCTATTGACTGGTTACTTGAAGAAGATTTATAGTAAAAATAATAAAGGAAGGTATGTGCTTCTTTATGCACAAAGGAGGAGAATATGGGTACAAATGAAGATTATTTAGATAGTCTGTTAAAATCTGTTACGGATGATATGCCGGAAGAGGTGAATAGTGGCAACGAATTAGACATGGATTCTCTTTTGGCAGATATTGATTCTTTAGATTTGGGAACTGTGGATTTTGAAGCACTGGATATGGATATGCTGGGAGATTTCCCGGGAATGGAATCGGTTGCATCTTCGACAACAGAGTCTTTGGTGGAGGAACCTACGGTAGCAGAAGCACCTGAGAGTTCTGAGCTGGAAGAAGCTTTGACCATGACTCAGGAAGAGATTGAGCAGCTTCTCAGAGAGACACAGGAGGCGTCTGAGGAGCCTGCGCAGGATCGCTTTGATATGGATGGGGACGATTTAACTCAGCTTCTTACCGGATTGGACGGAGAAGCCGGTGAGAGTGGCGGAGAGATTTCTGATTTACTTCAGAAGGCTGATAACAATGAAGTAATTGATGAAGAAATGGCAGATATGATGATACAGGAAGAATCGTTTGATGATGCATCGGATTTATTCCTGGCGAGTCTTGGTGAGGAGGAAGTTCCGGAGAAAAAAGGTTTATTTGGCAGAAAGAAGAAGGAAAAGAAGCCGAAAGAGAAGAAAAAAGATAAAAAGTCAAAGGGACAGACTGAAGAAGCTGCGGAAGAGCAAGAAGCTTATGTAGAAACGCTTGAAATTGTTGAAGCCGAGAAGCCTAAAAAAGACAAGAAGTCCAAGAAAGAAAAGAAAGGTGGCTTAGGCAGTAAGTTTGCTGCACTTTTTGCAGACGAGGAAGAGAATACAGCAGATGAGATTCTTGCAACTTTACAAGAGCAGAATGATGCTATTTTGATGGAGATGCAGCAAGAAGACCGTGCAGCTACTAAGAAAAAAGAGAAGGCATCGAAAAAGGATAAGAAAAAGAAGGATAAAAAAGAAGCGAACGAGAAAAAGGAGAAGAAAGCTAAAAAAGAAAAGAAGCCGAAAAAAGAAAAAATTTCTCCTATTGAACCGGTCGATAAAGAACCTAAGCAGTATTTCCCAACGAAAAAGGCTGTTACTATTGTTGCGGTGTGCGTGATGCTTTTTGGTGCTTTTATGGTGTTAAATGGTGTTCTTGCAACTCATTCTACAGGAATTCAGGCTGCACAGGCATATAATGAAGAAAAATATATGGAATGTTATCAGCTTTTAGCGGGGCAGAATATGACAGAGGAACAGGAGAAAATGTTCTATCGGAGCGAATTAATTCTTCAGATGCGTTTGTTTAAACAGCATGTAAATGAGTATTTAAGTGCCGGACAGGAAATAGAGGCAGTTGACAAGTTGGTTCAGTTTGTATATGATTATGAACAATTATTAAAATATGCGACCAAACATGAATGTCTGGATATTGTAGAGGGTACATATGCAGAAGTATTGGCGGCACTTCAGACGTATGGAGTTACGCAGGAAGGTGCTATCGATATTGCGAGAGAGATAACAGATAAGGATTATACCAAGGCCTTAGTGCGTGTTGTGGAAGGAACAAACCAGAAGGAAGAGGTCGTTATAGAACCAATTTTTAAAGATATGTTGCCGGAAGAGGAATCAAGACTTCCTTAGAAGGTAAAGGAACGGAGAGTATGGATGATTGCAATTATTGATTATGATGCAGGGAATATTAAGAGTGTGGAAAAAGCACTGATTTCTCTTGGGGAAGAAGTGGTAGTAACACGTCAGCCACAGGAAATTTTGCAGGCAGATGGCGTAATTTTACCGGGAGTGGGGGCTTTCGGTGATGCTATGGAGAAGCTTCATTCTTATGGATTGGTGGATGTGATTAAGCAGGTTGTGGCAAAGAATACCCCTTTTCTGGGGATTTGTCTGGGCCTACAGCTTATGTTTGAGTCCTCTGAGGAAACACCGGGAGTGGAAGGACTGGGGCTTTTGTCGGGTAGGATTGTGCGTATTCCGGACGGTGAGGGCATTAAAGTGCCTCATATCGGTTGGAATTCTTTAAGTTATCCCAATCAGGGAAGATTGTATAAAGGAATTCAGGAGCATTCTTATGTATATTTTGTGCATTCTTACTATCTGCAGGCTCAGGAGCCGGAGATTGTAATGGCTGCCACTGAATATGGTACGTATATTCATGCATCTGTGGAAAAGGGTAATGTATTTGCATGTCAGTTCCATCCCGAGAAAAGTTCTTCCGTTGGTCTGAAAATATTGCAGAATTTTATTGATGTAGTAAAGGAGGGGAACTAAAATGCATACAAAAAGAATTATTCCCTGCCTTGACGTAAAAGACGGAAGAGTTGTTAAGGGTGTCAATTTTGTGAATTTGCGTGATGCCGGAGACCCGGCGGATATTGCGGCTGCGTATGATAAAGCAGGTGCGGATGAGGTGGTATTCCTTGATATTACTGCTTCTTCTGATTCTCGTAATACCCAGTTGGAGTGGGTACGTCAGGTTGCAAGCAAGGTGTTCATTCCCTTTACGGTAGGAGGAGGAATTCGTACTGTAGAAGATTTCAAAGTACTTCTTCGTGAAGGAGCGGATAAGATTTCCGTGAATTCGGCGGCGATTATGAATCCACAGCTTATCAGTGATGCGGCAGATAAGTTTGGTAGTCAGTGCGTGGTTGTAGCCATTGATGCCAAGAAGCGTGAGGATGGCAGTGGCTGGAATATCTATAAAAACGGTGGTCGTATTGATATGGGTATGGACGCTGTTGAGTGGGCTATGAAGGCAGAAAAGATGGGGGCTGGAGAGATTCTGTTAACTAGTATGGATGGAGACGGAACCAAGGCAGGTTATGATATTGAATTAACCAAAGCAATTGCTGAGAATGTGAAGATTCCGGTTATTGCTTCCGGCGGAGCAGGAACCTTGGAACACTTCCACGAAGCCCTTACGGTAGGAAAGGCAGAGGCCGCACTTGCTGCTTCACTTTTCCATTATAAAGAACTGGAGATTAAGCAGGTTAAGGAATACCTTCGTAACAAGGGTGTTTCTGTACGCTTATAAAATATTATGGCTATGATTTCTAATGACTGGCTTAGTGTGCTGAATCCGGAATTTAAAAAGCCCTACTATGCCAAATTATTTGAATATGTAAAAAATGAGTATAATACAACCAAGGTATTTCCGCCGGCAGATGATATTTTCAATGCCTTTCATCTGACACCACTTAGTCAGGTGAAGGTTGTTATCATCGGGCAGGATCCTTATCATGGAGAGGGACAGGCTCATGGGCTATGCTTTTCGGTGAAGCCACCGGTGGAAGCGCCCCCTTCCTTAGTGAATATTTATAAGGAATTGCAGGATGACCTGGGGTGTAAAGTTCCTAATCATGGTTATCTAGTGAAGTGGGCACAGCAGGGCGTCCTGATGCTCAATACGGTACTTACCGTGCGGGCTCATATGGCCGGTTCCCATCAGGGAAAGGGCTGGGAGCAGTTTACGGATGCTGCCATTCAGGCATTGAATGAACAGGATAGGCCAATTGTATTTATTTTATGGGGAAGACCGGCACAGATGAAGAAAACCATGCTGAATAATCCCAAGCATTTGGTACTTGAAGCACCACATCCAAGTCCATTGTCTGCGTACAGGGGATTCTTTGGAAGTAAGCCATTTAGCAAGGCTAATGATTATCTGCAGGCAAATGGAGTTGAGCCCATTGACTGGCAGATTGAGGATATATAAGGAGAAGAGGAGTTTATGAAAAAAGAGGCATTTGTTACCAGGGAGATGGTAGAGGAGATTGCGAAGACATATCCTACACCATTTCATATTTATGATGAGAAGGGCATTCGTGCCAACGCAAAAGCATTGAAGGAAGCTTTTGCATGGAACAAGGGATACAAGGAGTTTTTTGCGGTAAAAGCAACTCCCAATCCGTTTTTGATGGATATTTTGAGAGATTATGGCTGTGGCTGTGACTGTTCTTCCATGACTGAGCTGATGCTTGCCAATGCCATGGGCTGCAAGGGTGAGGACATTATGTTTTCCTCCAACGATACTCCGGCAGAAGAATTTGTGTATGCTGCAGAAATCGGTGCAACCATTAATTTAGATGATTTTACGCATATTGAGTTCTTAGAGAAAACCATCGGTTATCTTCCGAAGACCTTAAGCTGTCGTTATAACCCGGGCGGATATTTCTCTATCAGTAATAATATCATGGATAATCCGGGAGATGCGAAGTACGGCTTTACCACCGAGCAGCTTTTTGAAGGCTACAAGATTATGAAGGCAAAGGGTGTGGAGAACTTCGGGATCCATGCATTTCTTGCAAGTAATACTGTAACCAACGAGTATTATCCTACTCTGGCAAGAACCTTATTTGAAACTGCTGTAAAACTGAAGGAAGAGACCGGTGCGCATATTGCATTTATTAACCTTTCCGGTGGTATTGGTATTCCTTATAAGCCGGAGCAAGAGCCTAATGATATCAGAGTCATCGGCGAAGGGGTGCGCAAGGCTTTTGAGGAAATCCTGGTTCCGGCAGGAATGGGAGATGTAGCAATTTATACAGAGCTTGGTCGTTTCATGATGGCTCCTTACGGACATCTTGTGACAAAGGTGCTTCATGAGAAGCATACCCACAAGGAGTATATCGGTGTGGATGCCTGCGCAGTAAACTTAATGCGTCCGGCAATGTATGGTGCATATCATCACATTACCGTGCTGGGCAAAGAGGATGCACCTTGCGACCATATGTATGATGTAACTGGCTCGCTTTGTGAGAACAATGATAAGTTTGCTATTGATAGAATGCTACCGGAAATCGAAATCGGTGATTATATTGCCATTCATGATACCGGAGCACATGGTTTTGCAATGGGCTATAACTACAATGGTAAGCTGAAATCTGCGGAGCTTTTATTAAAAGAAGATGGTGGTGTGCAGTTAATCCGCCGTGCAGAGACACCAAAGGATTATTTTGCTACCTTTGATCAGTTTGATATTTATAAGAAGATGTTTGGAGAAAATTAATGCGTTATCCTAAAGACTTACAGCCGGGAGGCTGTATCGGTTTTCTGGCACCCTCCTTTGGATGTGCCTTTGAACCATATAAATCTGCTTTTAACAATGGATTAAAACGTCTGGAAAATTGGGGCCACTCTTATGAGCTTGGCCCTAATTGTTACGCCATGGAGGGCGTCGGCATCAGTAATACGCCGGAAAAGTGTGGTGCAGAGGTAAATTCCAGCTTTTTATCTGAAAAAAGTGATGTGCTTATTTCCTGTGGTGGAGGTGAGCTGATGTGTGAAATTTTAGAGTATGTGGATTTTGAAGCCATTGCCAAGGCAGAGCCTAAATGGTATATGGGATATTCGGACAATACCAATCTGACATATCTTTTGCCCACACTTTGTGATACAGCAAGTATTTATGGACCTTGTGCGGCAACATATGGTATGGAGCCACTTCATCCGGCTATTGAAGATTCATATAAGCTTCTGACCGGTGAGAAGAGAGTAATGACCGGCTATGAGATGTGGGAAAAAGAATCTTTGAAAAATGAGGAGAATCCACTGGCGACAATTAATGCTACAGAGCCTCGTATTTTAAAGACTTATGTGAATGGTGTGTTTACAGAAGATGCCAGAGAAGGTAGTCAGATTATCATCATGGAAGGACGTCTTCTGGGAGGATGTATGGACTGTCTGGTGAATCTCCTCGGAACTCGTTTTGATAAGACTAAAGAATTTATCGAAAAATACAAGGAAGATGGCATCATCTGGTTTCTAGAGGCTTGTGATTTAAATACGTTCTCCATACGCCGTGCTATGTGGCAGATGGAGCAGGCCGGTTGGTTTAAATACACCAAGGGTTTCCTGTTCGGACGTGCTTTAAATGATGAGCCTATGTTTGGATTGGATGCATATCAGGCGGTACTTCCGGTAGCGTCAAAATACAATGTGCCTGTTATTTTTGATTTGGACATTGGCCATAAGTCTCCTATGATGCCCTTGGTGTGTGGTAGTGTAGCTATAGTTAAGGTAGTGGGCAATGATGTGGAGATTGGGATGAAGTATGTTTAGCGTTACTGAATAGATATTAAATTTTGAATTGTATCAAAAAAATGTAAAATAGCTTGCTATTTCTGATGCGATATGTTAAAATACATTTTGTTGTTAGATATGGCAACACGCAGGAGTGGCGGAATGGCAGACGCATCAGACTCAAAATCTGACGTAGGTGACTACGTGTGGGTTCAAGTCCCATCTCCTGCATAAAAAACCTTGATTTTATCAAGGTTTTTTTCATTTTCTAAAGCTTTTACTGTGACAGATTGAATCTGTCGTGGCTATAGGTGAATAAATTAATAAAAAGCGACAAGAGTATCTTTGAATGATTAGAGGCATTTTAGAACTTTTGTGTTGGAAATAATTCATCAGAGAAAACTTTGTAATATTGGAACGGACATACTTATCTTAAAAAAGGTATGGTACGGATATAAGGAGTACTAATGATGGAAAAAGAGGTAAACAAAGATAATAATTATGACGCTGATGTGAAGTTTGTTGAGGAATGCCTTTTAGATGTGGGGATGGAAAGAATGAGTAGATACTTTGGAAACGAGGTATTTAAAAATGGCATATCTGCAAGGAATATTCTATGGAATAAAGATGATTGTTATTATACAGGGAGTGTATGCAAAAGAGGAGGAGGACTTTTGGGGAAAACGGATTCAATATATTGAAAATGAATATAGCAAGTACGTTGTCGGGATTAATTGGGATTTAGACGTACAATATGATAGATACATATCATTGTTGGAGGAGGGAAAAGTTTCAGAAGCGTGTTTTACTTTACAAAAATTGTATTCTGATGTAATAGAAATTCTTGGTAAAGACCATTCAAATGTTGTTGCACTATTATATGAGTTAAGAGAATTTGTCGACACATTTTTTAGCAAGGAAGATTCATTAAAGATTGGTTTGAAGCTTTATCAATGTAATAAACGAATTCATGGAAACTATCATTTAGAGACGATATGTGCTGTTTCTTCAATTGCGGCTTCTCTACGAGATTTGAAAAAATATGATGACTGCATTACTTTGGCAAAGTATGTACAGAAGATATGTGATCATAAGTATGGAGAAAAATCAGAAAGAAATGTTGATGCAATGGGTTGCCTTATGTCTCATTACTATGCATTTGGAAGGTATGGAAAAGCGTTGTTGTGTGCAGAAAAGTGCTTAGAGATTTGTAAATGTCTTGATCATAAAGATTTGGTGTATTACATGCAGTGTATTGCTATAATATATAGAACAGAAGCCTTCGAAGATTATGAAAACGCATTGCAGTATGATGAGGCGGCCTATAAGCAGTTGTTGAAAGTAGATGCCCCCAAAGAGGACATGCTAGGGTGCATTGATACGATTGTGTTAGACTACATGAATCTTGGAAGAGTACAGGAAGCATTGCAGATGCAAACTATATTAGTGGAGATTTCAACGGAAGTATATGGAACGAATCATTTAAAGACTCTGGAATATACTTCAAATTTGTCGGTTTTACTAACTCATATGGGCAGTTTAAAGATGCGTTGGAGGTTAGTAAGGATATATATTATCGTAGTCTTTATACCTATGGTAAATTTCATAAACGCACTTTAATGGCTATGGACAATCTGATTATTGATTTTGTAAATAACAATGAGCGGGAAATGGCTTTTAAGTTGGCAGGAAAAGAATATCTCATGCGGAGTGAAAAGTTTGGACCGGAGCATGAGGTTACACTATATTCCATGCAGCAGTATCTTGATTTAAGGGATGGAAATTGGTAGTTTTAGGATTAAAAAACACTGAGAGTAATTATCAATTGCTCCCAGTGTTTTACATTACTGACTCTTTTGATTTTCTGTTCATCTTAAACATATTCCCTTTGATTTACAAGATTATGAAATGGAAGAGCATTCTTTGTATATCCGTTGGTGTAGATGTGGATGTTATGGGGCTGCTCTTTTTCTTTTGCATCTTCGAAAACTTCGGAGAAGGATTTCTTCGTAGAAGTAGAAGTGCTTGGCGTGGACTGGTAGTCTTTTTTCTTTTCAGAACGAGTTCTTAAAGTGGCAAATACTACCGAAACCTTCTGAATATTATATAAACTTTCTGTAGCGTAGGTCTTGGTACTCACCTCCTGTGTATGATATCTTGTTATTATAAATATCGGAGAAAAAACAGAAAACTTTATACGGAAAGTGAAGTATTCAGAAAATAAAAACTTGAACTGATACGGAAGTAAGAGAAACGCTGGAAGTAGTGTCACCGTTTCTTTACATGCAGTCATATATTAATATGAATGACGAATTAGTGAGGATAAATATGGCACTTATTGTATTGGATGCAGGGCACGGAGGAGACAATCCGGGAGCGGTTTATCAAGGACGGCAGGAGAAGGACGATGCGTTGTTGCTTACCATGGAAGTGGGAGATATCTTAGAGAGAAATGGAGTGGATGTGTATTATTCCAGAACAACAGATGTTTATGAAACACCTACGGAAAAAGCACTGGATGCTAACCGTATTGGTGCAGAGTATTTCATTTCTATTCATCGAAATTCCAGTCCAATTCCCAACCAATATACCGGAATTGAAAGTCTGGTGTATAGTCCATATGGTGCTGCGGCGAATATGGCATACTCCATTAATGCAGAACTGGAGCAGATTGGATTTGTGAACCAAGGGGTGAATGTAAGGCAGAATCTTGCAGTACTGCGGAGAACGGCGATGCCGGCAGTTTTGGTAGAGGTGGGCTTTATCAATAACGATGGGGATAATCAGTTATTTGATGAAAGATTTCAGGAAATAGCACAAGCTATTGCAGATGGGATATTAAATGCGTTATAATATGAGAGGATTTTACTTAGATTTTACATTTCATAGATTATAGATTTTACATTAATAAGCTATGATAAAGATGTAGATTATAATTCGTATGAAGGAAAGGTACGGTAAGAAAAATGGACATTTTTGGATGGTTAGCCATGATTGGCGGCTTGGCTCTCTTCCTCTATGGAATGAACATGCTTGGAGATGGTTTGGCAGCAGCATCCGGCGGTAAAATGGAGAAGATTCTGGAGAAATTGGCAGGAAATCCCATTAAGGCAGTACTGGTTGGTGCCGGTGTTACGGCAGTGATACAGTCATCCTCTGCAACAACCGTAATGGTAGTTGGTTTTGTTAACTCCGGCATTATGAAGTTATCTCAGGCAGTGGGAATTATTATGGGTGCCAACATTGGTACGACCATTACTTCGTGGATATTGAGTTTGACGGAAATTGACGGCGGTGCATTTTTATTAAAGATGTGTAAGCCCATTAATTTCTCTCCCATAATGGCATTAATTGGTATTGTCATCATTATGTTCTCAAAGAAAGAAAAACATAAAAATATTGCAGAGATTTTAATCGGCTTTGCAATTTTGATGTATGGTATGAATGCCATGAGTAATGCAGTGGAGCCATTGGCAGATGATCCGAACTTTACCGGCATTTTAACCAAGTTCTCTAATCCTATTTTAGGATTGATAGCAGGTACGGTACTTACAGCGGTGATTCAGTCTTCGTCTGCGTCCGTAGGTATTTTACAGGCACTTGCAGTCAGTGGAGCTATTGGCTATAGTTCAGCTCTTCCGATTATCATGGGACAGAATATCGGTACTTGTGTTACCGCAATGATTTCCAGTATCGGTGCCAATAAGAATGCAAGACGTGCTTCTTTGGTTCATTTGTATTTTAATGTGATTGGTACGGTAATCTTTATGGTGGCTTTCTATGCATTAAATGCATTTGTGGATCTTCCCTTTATGTCTGAGCAAGCCACAGCATCCGGTATTGCGGTAGTGCATAGTTTGTTTAATATTTTTGCTACACTTATATTGTTACCATTCTCACAGCTTCTTGTAAAGCTGGCTACTCTGACTATCAAGGATGATGAGAATGATAAGATTAAGACCCGCACTGATGAAATCCTTGGCTGGCTTGACCCACGTTTCTTAGAGACCCCTTCTTATGCGATTGAGCAGAGTAAGAATGTTGCAGACGAAATGGCGAAGCTTGCGCAGGAAGCGATTGCTTTGGCACTTCCGTTGCTTAATAAGTATGATGAAGCAGTAGCTCAGCGGGTTGTGGATTTAGAACGGGAAGTGGATGTATTTGAGGATCACCTTGGAACCTATCTGGTACAGGTAAGTTCCAAGAATTTATCAGAGAAGGACAGCCATGTGGTTTCAGAGTTGCTTCACTGTATCGGTGATTTGGAGCGTATTTCCGACCATGCGCGCAATTTAAAAGAAGCAGCACAAGAAATGGATGAGAAGAGTCTGGCTTTCTCGGATGAGGCATCAGCGGAGCTCGTGCAGTATAAGAATGCGATTTCGGATATTATGCAAATTACCATGGACTGCTTTATCAATGATGATTTAAGTATGGCAAAACAGGTAGAGCCATTGGAGGAAGTTATTGACGGAATTAGCGATGAGATAAAGCAGAGACATATTAAACGTCTCCGTGAAGGTAAGTGTACCATTGAGCTTGGATTTATTCTCTCGGATGTCAGCACAAACTTAGAGCGTATTTCGGACCATTGCTCCAACATTGCAGTGTGTCTTTTGGAGGTACATGAGAATGAGTTTGATACTCATGCATATATTAAGTCCTTAAAGAAGGAGAACAATCCGGAATTTGTTAAGATGGTTGATTCTTATCGTAAGGTATATGCATTACCACAGAAATAACGGAAAGAAGAGTATTTTATGGCACTAATTTATGTGGTTGAAGATGATAAAAGTATACAGGAAATAGAAACTTTTGCATTGTCGGGCTCCGGTTATGAAACGGAAGGCTTTGGCAATGCAAAAGCCTTTTATGAGGCCTTGGATAAAAGAATGCCGGATTTAATCCTACTGGATGTGATGCTTCCTGACGAAGATGGTTTGTCCATTGTGAAGAAGCTACGTAGTAGGAAAGAAACGGTATTGATTCCGATAATTATGGTGACTGCAAAGGCTACAGAGCTTGATAAGGTCAAGGGATTAGATATTGGTGCAGATGATTATATTACAAAGCCCTTTGGAGTTATGGAGCTTATTTCCAGAGTAAAGGCCATGCTTCGAAGAAGCAATGTAGAGACAAAAGAATCTACGCTTGTATTCGGGAAAGTGGTACTGGATAAAGAGCGTCACAGTGTTACCGTCGATGGTGAGTTGTGTGAGCTTACGTATAAGGAATATGAGCTTTTAAAGCTTCTTATGACCAATGCCGGAATTGTTACTACCAGGAAAGTGATTTTAGATAGGGTATGGGGAACTGATTTTGAAGGAGAGTCCAGAACATTGGATATGCATATCAAGACTCTCCGAAAGAAGCTGAAAGATGCGGGAAGCATGATTAAAACGGTTCGAAATGTGGGGTATATTCTGAATGAAGAAAAAGATTAATGCCAGGCTGGTATTTTTGTCCATTTTGGCTATCTTTGCCACGATGATATGCATTACGCTGGTTTATTATAATCTGTTCGGAAAGCAGATTATGGGGAATCTGGAGATTTACTCAAATTTCATCAGGGAATACGATACCATGGATGAGATTATCGCAGCAGGAGACCGGAATAGTCATGATGGTGTGCGAGTGACCATGATTAGTCATGACGGCGAGGTTGTTTATGACAGTGCCATAGATAGCAATCAGATGGAGAATCATGGTGACCGTCCGGAGATTATTGCTGCATTTGAGGAAGGGGAAGGCACAGATATCCGTATTTCCAAGACCTTTGATCAAAGCACATATTATTATGCAGTGCGTTTGGAAGAAGGAATGGTACTTCGTGTATCTCAGGAATCGGATAATATTTTCAGCTTCTTTTTTAGTGCAATTCCAACAATGCTAGTGATTGCATTACTCCTTGCCGTGATGTCTTTTATGTTTGCGCAGGTGCTTACGGATAATTTAATTGAACCTATTGAGAAGCTGGCAGAACATTTGGATGATGGAGAAAATATTACCTATTACGAGGAACTGGAGCCTTTTATTCAGATGATTCGTAAGCAACATCAGGATTTGCTTCACAGTGCAAAGATGCGTCAGGAGTTTACTGCTAATGTGTCCCATGAATTAAAGACACCGCTGACATCTATTTCGGGATATGCAGAGCTGATTGAAAACGGTATGGGAACGGAAGAGGATACCCGAAGATTTGCTACAGGAATTCATAAGAGTGCTACAAGACTTTTGACACTGATCAATGATATTATCCGTTTGTCTGAGTTGGATGTGAGTAAGGGAGAACTGGATTTGGAACGTTTAAATCTACTCGTAATGGCAAATGCGTGCGCAGAAATGTTGCAGATTAGTGCCCAGAAGCATCAGGTGGTTCTTTCCGTAGATGGGGAGGACTGTTATATCATGGGAAACCGAACCATGATCGATGAGTTGATTTACAATTTAGTGGATAATGCCATTCGATATAATAATGAAAATGGTAGTGTGCATGTAAATGTGCGTCAGGAAGATGGTAGGGCTGTACTTATGGTCAGCGACACCGGTATTGGTATCTCTAAGGAGCATCAGGAACGTATCTTTGAGCGTTTTTATCGCGTAGATAAGAGTCGTTCGAAATCCACCGGAGGCACCGGACTGGGACTTGCTATCGTAAAGCACATTCTGGTTTCCCACGATGCGAAGTTGGAACTAATCAGTGCGCCCGGTGAAGGCACTACCATGAAAATCATATTCGAATAGCTGGGCGGCTGTCACAAAACATAAATGCCCTCCCGGGCAGCAGTCACCTATGTACACGCACGTTTCAGAATACTTGAATTTCTAAAAAGCACATTTTACGTTTTGAAGATTATTACTGTCTTTTTCAAACCCGAACAATCGGGCAGTGTATGTCCGTATATATAAAGACTTACAAAAAATTTCGTGTATTTCTTGGCATGTGCAGAGAGCAAAACCAAGGTGCCACAGCTTTGTCTCAGCGGAACGGACCAAAGTGGGGCACCTTGTAATAAGACTTTGCGAGCGCACATGCTTAGAACTACTAGAAATTTTTTCTAGTCTTTATGATACGGAACATACACTGCCCGATTGTCGGTTGAGAAAAAGACAGCAAACTTAACGTAAAATGTGCTTTTTGAAATTACTACGTATTCTTCTCAGTTTGTGTACATAGGTGCTCGCTGCCCGGAAGGGCATTTATATTTTGTGGCAGCTTAAATTTAAAGATTTTGGTCAAGAATCGTGAGTCTTCTGAATAGATATGAAGTAGGAATTTAAATTAATTTCAGGAGGTATAAGATGGAACGTGCAAATGTGGTCAGCGGTAAAAGAGAGACCGCGCTTTGTATGGGTATTTATTTAGTTATTTCTCTTTGTGTTACGGCACTGGGGATAAGTATTCTGGCACTGCTTCTCTATAAGTTGCAGCTACCGCTGCAGGTGGTATCGGTGGTGGTGATTATACTTTACATACTTGCGACCGGAGTAGCCGGATTTCTGGCGGGAAGAAAAATGCAGGTACATAGATTTATGTGGGGCCTGATGATGGGATGTGCGTACTACCTGCTCCTGCTTATTGTGTCTTATATATATCACGGAGAAGGAACCGTGGTAGCACAGAGTTTCTTAACCACATTTTTTCTGTGTGCGGGGGGCGGAATGTTGGGCGGAATGCTGAGCTAAATTTATATTTTTATAAGATTCTTCACGGGGAAAAGTCTTTCATAATTATGTCGAATATGGTATAATGTGAAAATCTTCGGTTTTCACTTTTGATTAAGATGTGCGCTGCAACGTACATTATAGTATAATCGAGTAGATTTTTGTCGTGGAGGTTTTGAAAAATGAAGAAAAGTAGAGCGGTTGCCACATTAATAGCAATGATAGTGGCACTGATTTTTATCACTTTCGTAGATTTGTTTGGTATTGATGGAAAAGGTAGCGGAAGTGCCAGTGAGATTAAGCTCGGTCTTGATCTGGCAGGTGGTGTAAGTATTACGTATCAGGTAGTGGGAGAAGAAGAACCAAGTGATACCGATATGAGTGATACAATTTCCAAGTTGCAGCAACGTGTTTGGAATTATAGTACAGAAGCTATTGTGTATCAGGAAGGTGCAGATCGAATTAATATCGAGATTCCCGGTGTAACGGATGCGGCTACAATTTTGGCAGAGCTGGGAAGACCGGGTACCTTGTATTTTATTTCTCAGACAGGCAGTGCGGGACAGCTGAACTATTCCTATAGCCCGGAGATTGGGAACTATGTACTTAACCGTTCCATTGAGGAGCTTGAGGCAGATGGTTCCATCGTACTCGTAGGTACAGATATTAAGGAAGCACAGGCAGGAACCCAGACAGATTCCATGGGAAATGCCCAGATTATTGTACATCTGGTAATGACAGATGAGGGTAAGGCAAAATTTGCTGATGCTACCAGAAAAGCTTATAACGGTGGTGTAAACAGCGAAACTATCGGTATTTATTATGACGGAGCATTTGTCAGTGTACCACGTGTACAGGGTGAGCTTACCGATGGTGTGGCACAGATTTCCGGTCAGTCCACCTTTGAGGAGGCTGAGAAGCTGGCGTCCACCATTCGTATCGGTGGTTTGAGCTTAGAGTTAGAGGAGCTGCATTCCAAGGTAGTAGGTGCACAGCTTGGTGTGGAAGCCATTGAAACCAGTATCCAGGCAGCTGCAATTGGTCTTGTAATCATTATTGTATTTATGATTGCCGTATATTATATTTCAGGTGTTGCTTCCGCATTGGCGTTATCTCTTTATGTGGCTATTGTAGTTCTTTTATTAAAGGGCTTTGATTTGACCCTTACCTTATCCGGTATTGCGGGTATTATCCTCTCTATCGGTATGGCGGTGGATGCTAACGTTATTATCTTCGCACGTATCCGTGAGGAATTGGTAACCGGTAAGACTGTAAAGAGTGCTATGAAGATTGGTTACGATAAGGCATTATCTGCGATTATTGACGGTAATATTACTACCTTGATTGCGGCAGCAGTGCTCTATCTGCTTGGACCGGGTAACGTAAAGGGATTTGCCCAGACTCTTGCCCTTGGTATTGTAATATCTATGGTTACTGCTTTATTTATTACAAAGGCAATTATGAATGCGTTGTATGCGCTCGGTGTTCGTCATGAGAAATGGTACGGCGTAGGTAGAGAGAGAAAGACCATTGATTTCCTTGGAAAGAAGCATGTTTTCTTTGGTGTATCTGTAGCTCTTATTATTGCAGGCTTTGTGGTAATGGGGGTAAGTAAGGCAACTACCGGAGATTTCCTAAACTTGAGTTTAGAGTTTAAGGGTGGTACTGCTACCACAGTGAACTTTAATGAGAATATGACTTTGGAGGATATCAATGCAGATGTTCTTCCGGGAGTAGAGAAGATAGTGGGAAGTGCAGTACAGATTCAGACCGTACAGGATTCCAGTGAGGTAATCTTTAAGTCAAGTACTTTAGATGTGGAGACAAGAGAGGAGTTAAATCAGTACTTTGTCAGTGAGTTTGGTGTCAATGAGCAGCTCATTACTACAGAGACTATCAGCTCTACCATCAGTGATGAGATGACAAGGGATACCATTATTGCGGTGCTGGTAGCGATTGTGGGAATGCTGATTTATATCCGTTTCCGTTTCAGTGATATCCGTTTTGGATTTAGTAGTGTGGTTGCACTGGCACATGATGTACTTATTGTACTTGCTTTCTATGCAGTCGCAAGAGTATCCGTAGGTAATACTTTTATTGCATGTATCCTTACCATCGTAGGTTACTCTATCAATGCTACCATCGTTATCTTTGACCGTATTCGTGAGAGTATGGCAGAGATGGCAAAGAAGGATGACTTGAAGGACGTGGTAAATGCAAGTATTACCCAGACCTTGTCCAGAAGTATCTTTACATCTTTGACAACTTTCGTTATGGTTGCAGTGCTATATATTTTAGGTGTAACCAGTATTCGTGAATTTGCATTACCGCTTATGGTTGGTATTTTCTGCGGTACCTATTCATCCATCTGCCTTGCAGGTGCATTATGGTATGTGCTTCGTCAGAAGTTCCCACCAAAGGTAGAAGAAGAGTAAATAATATAAGGGTTGCCTGTATAGGCAGCCCTTTTTTAGGAGGAACCATGGAAAAGTGGATGGTTGCAGCAAAGAAAGCTGATTTTGATAAATGGGCAAAGGAATATCAGATTAGTCCGGTGCTGGCAAGAATTATCCGAAACAGGGATATTGTGGAGGAGGGGCAGGTAAATCTTTTCTTGAACGGTAGTTTGGAGGATTGTCATAGCCCGTGGCTGTTAAAGGATATGGATAAAGCTGTGGGACTTTTGAAAACTGCTATTGGGGATGGGAGATATATTCGCGTTATTGGTGATTATGATGTGGATGGTATCTGCGCAGCCTATATTCTTACCAAAGGACTCACGGAATGTGGTGCCAATGTGGATACCGCCATTCCCCATCGTATCAAAGACGGATATGGCTTAAATGATGCTCTGATTGAAGAAGCCAGGGAAGATGGTGTGGGCCTGATCCTGACCTGTGACAACGGCATCGCAGCTGCGGAGCAGGTGGCGTTGGCAAAGTCCTATGGGATACAGGTGGTGGTAACGGATCATCATGAAGTTCCCTATGAGATGGATGGGGAAACACGTAGAGAGATACTACCGGCTGCGGATGCCGTAGTAGATCCCAAACAAGAGGCTTGTGAGTATCCGTTCAAAAGTATCTGTGGCGGAGTAGTAGCATATAAGGTGATTCTTGCACTGGCTCAGACGCTTAATATAGAGCAGAAAGTATGGCTGGCGGAGTATCTGATTCCCTTTGCAGCCATGGCTACGGTATGTGATGTAATGGAGCTGAAAGATGAAAACCGTATTCTGGTGAAAGAAGGATTAAAGAGATTTTCCACATCAGAAAATCTTGGTTTGCAGGCACTTATGGAGGTAAACGAGCTGGATAAGGAGGCTATTACCGGTTATCACCTTGGTTTTGTTATGGGACCATGTTTGAATGCTACGGGAAGATTGGATAGTGCGGTAAGGGCATTGGAGCTTTTACAGAGCAGTACCAAGCAGGTAGCAATGAAAGCGGCAAGAGAGTTAAAGGAATTAAATGATAGTCGTAAGAATCTGACATTGGATGGCGTTCAGCTGGCCAAAGAGCAGATAGAGGCAGAGAAACTCCATGAGCAGGATGTAATGGTGGTCTATCTTCCACAGGTTCATGAGAGTCTTGCGGGTATCATTGCGGGAAGAATTAGAGAGCAGTACTATCACCCGGTTTTTGTATTGACCGATGGAGACGAAGGGGTGAAAGGTTCCGGACGTTCCATCGATAGTTATCATATGTATGACTCCATGGTGGAGGTGAAGGAGCTCTTTACAAAATTTGGCGGACACAAACTGGCAGCAGGATTATCCCTGCCTAAGGAAAATGTAGAAAAGTTCCGTAACCTTTTGAATGAAAAATCCAAATTGACGGAGGCGGATTTTGTTCCTGTGGTGCACATAGATGTACCCATGCCTTTGTCTTACGCAAGTATGTCTCTGGCAAAAGAAATTCAGCGGTTAGAACCCTATGGTGTGGGGAACCCTAAGCCTCTGTTTGCTCAGAAGGATGTTGTATTTGCAGGAGGAAGACGAATTGGAGCAAACAGGAACTTCGGAAAGTTTACCGTACTGGTAGAGAGGGACGGCTATAACAGGCGAGAAGACTTAATGTATTTTGGAGATTTGGAGGCATTCCTTTCCGCAGTGGATGAAAAGCATGGCAAAGGCAGTGCTGAGGCCATGATGAATGGTCGGAAGCAGATTACCATGTCAGTGGTGTATCAGCTGGGAATTAATGTTTTCAGGGGACAGGAGAGCCTGCAGTATATTATGACCAACTATTGCTAGTATAAAATGATGCAAGTCTTAAAAAACTATAAAGAAAAGTCTTAGAGTCATTTAATTATTTGGACACAATTTGAACACATTTTCAAGTTATGATAAATACATGGTAGTTGAAAAACTATCTCCCCCCTCATAAGAAAATCGTGAAAAGCTCCGGTGTATGCCGGAGCTTTTCCGCGTCTATACTATATGTGTTTGTTTGCCAATCTTTTCAGAACTTTCTCAGACCATTGACTTTGAACTTGCTTTTCACGTATTATAAAATAAGAGTAGTTTTTACATATTGTGAGAAAGGCAAACCTATGAAATTAGAAACATTATTACAGGAAATTGATTATAAAGTATTACAGGGAAGGGTAGATGCAGAGATTACACAAGTGGTGTATGATTCCCGCAAGGTCACGGAAGGGTGTCTCTTCATTTGTATTGAAGGAGCTAAGTTTGACGGTCACGACTTTGCAGTAGAGATGGCACAGAAGGCGTCAGCGGTATTGGTATCGAAAGAGGTGGCAGGGTTAAAGGACTGTGATGTGACTGTGATTCAGGTGGAGAATACCAGATATGCCATGGCCTTTATTGCGGCGGCATATTTCGGACATCCGGCGCAGAAGTTAAAGACCATCGGTATCACCGGTACCAAGGGAAAGACTACAACAACATACCTTGTGAAATCCATTTTGGAGAACGCTGGCTATAAGGTCGGTCTTGTGGGAACCATTGAGACCATTATTGGGGATACTCACATTCCGGCAGTAAATACTACACCGGAGTCCTTTGTGCTTCAGGAGACTTTTGCTAAGATGGTAGAGGCAGGCATGGATATTGTGGTGATGGAGGTATCCAGTCAGGGACTGATGCAGCATCGCAGCAATGGATTTGTATTTGATTTCGGTATCTTTACCAATTTAGAGCCGGATCATATCGGACCGGGTGAGCATGCCAGCTTTGAAGAATACATGGCCTGTAAAGGTATGCTTTTTAAACAGTGCAGGGTAGGTATTGTCAACGGTGATGATGCGCATTGTCAGCAGGTTATAAACGGTCATACCTGTGCAATTGAGACCTATGGTATGAAAGAGAGCAATGACTTATATGCAAAGAATATGGCGCTGATAAAGAAGCCGGGGCAGCTTGGTGTCAGATTCACTGTGCAGGGATTGATGGAGTTTGACGCACAGGTAACCACACCGGGACGCTTTAGTGTATATAATGCTTTGACGGCTATTGCCATCTGCAGACATTTTAACGTGCCGGTAGAAGCTATTCAGAAGGCACTTTTATCAGCCAAGGTAAAGGGAAGAATCGAGATGGTGAAGGTGTCCGATCGTTTCACCATGCTGATTGATTATGCTCACAATGCCATGAGCTTGGAAAGTTTATTGACTACCCTGAAGGAATACGAGCCGAATCGTTTGGTTTGTCTCTTTGGATGCGGTGGGAACCGTTCCAAACTACGCCGCTTCGAGATGGGTGAAATCAGTGGTAAGCTGGCGGATTTAACCATTATTACCTCAGATAATCCAAGATTTGAGGAGCCTCAGGATATTATCGAGGATATTAAAACTGGTATTGGTAAGACCGATGGTGCTTATGTGGAGATTTTCGACCGCAAGGAGGCTATCCGATATGCTATCGAGCATGGTCAGGAAGGTGACATTATCGTGCTTGCCGGTAAGGGACATGAGGATTATCAGGAGATTAAGGGTGTAAAGTATCCTATGGATGAGAGGATTCTTATTCAGGAAATTTTAGAAAACAGGTAGGAAACACTATTGGGAAAGAGATACGCAGATGTGATTGTTGACATCTCCCATGAACAGGTTGACAGACCTTTCCAATACGAAATCCCGGAGCGCATGCGTGAGACCTTGGATTACGGTATGTGTGTGGAGATTCCTTTTGGAAACGGTAATAAGATTATAAAAGGCTATGTGGTAGGGCTTTCGGATAAGTGTAACTGGGACCCGGCTAAGATGAAAGTCATTCACAGAATTGTTGTGGATTCAGCGGTGGCTCAGGATAGACAGATTCAGTTGGCGGCGTGGATTAAGAAAAACTATGGTGCAACTATGATACAGGCAATCAAAACTGTAATTCCGGCCCGCAAGTCTGTGAAGAAGATAGAGCATAAAAAACTGATTTTGAAGGCAACGAAAGAAGAAGCACTGGATGCGTTGGGGCAGGCAGAGCGTAAACATCAGGTTGCGAAGGTAAGACTCTTAAGAGAGCTTATAAGCGAAGGCGAGATTCCTTATGAATGGGTTACCGGGAAACTGATGGTTTCTGCGGCTACGGTAAATAGTCTGGAGAAAGCAGGGCTTGTCCGTAAGGAAGTTATTACCTCCTACCGGAATCCGGTGAAAAAGATGGTGTCTGAGGAAGTGGATAAAAAGCTGAGTACGGAGCAGGCAGAGATTGTTCAAGAAGTGATAAAGGATTATGATGCCCACAATCCGGGCACATATCTGATTCACGGTATCACCGGAAGCGGTAAGACAGAAGTGTATATCCGATTGATTGAGGAGATTGTAGCTAGAGGGAAGCAGGCGATTGTGCTGATTCCTGAGATTGCGCTGACATATCAGACCTTACTACGTTTTTACAGGCACTTTGGTGACCGGGTAAGTGTGTTGAATTCCAGCTTGTCGGCCGGAGAAAAATACGATCAGTGCGAAAGGGCAAAGCACGGAGACATCGATGTGATTATCGGACCACGTTCGGCGCTTTTTACTCCCTTTCCGGATTTGGGACTGATTGTGATGGATGAAGAGCATGAGGCTAGTTATAAGAGTGAGAGCGCACCGAAGTATCATGCAAGGGAAACTGCTATCTATTTGGCAAGTCTTTCGGGGGCATCAGTAGTGCTGGGTTCTGCGACTCCGTCTTTGGAGGCATTTTACCGGGCTCAGAAGGGGGAGTATAAGTTGCTTTCCCTGACAAAGCGTCTTACAGGAGGTTCGCTTCCCCAGATTTATACTGTAGATTTGCGGGAGGAATTAAGAAGTGGCAACCGTACAATTTTCAGTAGGAAGTTGCAGGAGCTTTTAACAGACAGACTTTCTAAGGGGCAGCAGAGCATGTTGTTCATTAACAGGAGAGGGCTTGCCGGATTTGTATCTTGCAGAGCCTGCGGATACGTAGCGAAATGTCCTCATTGTGATGTGTCTTTATCAGAGCATCGGGGAGGCAGACTGGTCTGTCATTACTGCGGCTATGAGATGCCCAGTTTGAAAAATTGTCCGGAGTGTGGTTCTAAATATATTTCTGGTTTTCGGGCGGGAACACAGCAGATTGAAGATAAGCTGAAGGAACTGTATCCTCAGATGCGGGTGCTTCGAATGGATGCGGACACAACGAAAACCAAGGACAGTTATGAAGAAATTCTTACGGCGTTCAGAAATGGCGAGGCGGACGTGTTGGTGGGAACCCAGATGATTGTAAAGGGGCATGATTTCCCGAATGTAACGTTGGTAGGTGTACTTGCGGCAGATTTATCCCTGTCGGTAGGTGATTACCGGGCGGGGGAGCGAACCTTCCAGTTGGTAACCCAGGCGGCGGGGCGTGCAGGAAGAGGTATACTTCACGGAGAAGTGGTAGTGCAGACCTACCAGCCGGAGCATTACGCTATTGTACATGCCGGGCAGCAGGATTACATGTCCTTTTATGAGGAAGAGATATTATATCGTAAGATGATGCAATATCCTCCGGCCGCCCATATGCTTGCAGTGCAGCTCTTTGGAAGAAACGAAGAGGAGACATTGCAGGTAGGAAAGAGGCTTGCGCATATGGTAAAGGGGATGAATGCTCCGGAGGAACCGGTTCGGAGCCAGCTTTTTGTCATTGGTCCATCTCCGGCGGGAATCGGTAAGATTGAAGATATCTATCGTTTCGTTTTTTATGTCAAGCATAGAGAATATGACCGTC
The DNA here is from genome assembly GCA_045541195.1 of Acetatifactor sp. Classification (GTDB taxonomy): domain Bacteria; phylum Bacillota; class Clostridia; order Lachnospirales; family Lachnospiraceae; genus Acetatifactor. The sequence goes on from JAZQIQ010000014.1 coordinate 23,912, forward strand.
TGGTGCTGGTGAAAGATGTGTTAGAAGAGAAAATTCATGAAAGTAATTTGAGCAGAGTCAGTGTACAGTTTGACTTTGACCCTATAAGTGCGATATAATCTTGTTTTAGTTCGGGACAGCAGAAGTCTATCGATAATACGGCGCAAGCTTGCTTGAATGCCGGATTATCGATAGAGTTCTATTGGACCAACGGTCCAAGCGAGGAAAAACGAAGTTTTTACGAGCCTGTCCCGAAAGGACGGGGTGAAGTTTTTACGAACCTGTCCCGAAGGGAAAAAGGCGCGAAGGATTTACGAGCCTGTCCCGAAAGGATATTGTTAATCAAAAGTTTAGAGAGGAAAATAAAATGGCAATTCGTAATATCAGAGAAATCGGTGAAGAAGTACTTACCAAAAAATGCAAGGAAGTAAAGGAGATGACTCCCAGAACCAGAGAGTTAATTGAGGATATGCTGGACACCATGTATGAGGCAAACGGTGTTGGTCTGGCCGCTCCACAGGTGGGAATTTTGAAACGTGTTGTGGTAATTGATGTGACCGGCGAGTCGCCATACATTTTAATCAATCCGGTAATTTTGGAAAAGAGCGGAGAGCAGACCGGTCAGGAAGGATGCCTCAGCGTTCCGGGCAAAGCCGGACAGGTAACCAGACCCAATTATGTTAAGGTACAGGCTCAGGACGTGGATATGAAGACCTTTGAGCTGGAAGGGACGGAGCTTCTTGCCAGAGCAATCTGCCATGAGCTGGATCATTTGGACGGACATTTATATGTGGAAAAGGTAGAAGGTGACCTGATTGATGTAAATCTTGCACAGCAGGATTAATGTGATATAAGTAAGAGGGTGATAGAATGAAGATAGTTTTTATGGGAACCCCCGATTTTGCAGCTTCGGCACTGGAGGCACTGATTCTGGCGGGACATGAGATTACATTGGTTGTAACCCAGCCGGATAAGCCCAAGGGAAGAAGTAAAGAACTGATGCCATCACCGGTAAAGGTGTGCGCACTGAAATATAATCTTCCTGTATTCCAGCCGGTAAGAATCAAGAAACCGGAAGCAATTGCAGAGCTGAAGGAATATGAGGCAGATATCTTTGTAGTAGCTGCTTTTGGACAGATTCTTTCGCAGGAGATTCTGGATATGCCAAAGTATGGCAGTGTCAATATTCATGCATCTCTTCTTCCGAAATACAGAGGAGCTTCTCCTATCCAGAATGTTATTATTGACGGCGAGGAGAAGACCGGTGTTACTATCATGCAGATGGATGCAGGAATTGATACCGGTGATATGCTGTATAAGAAGGAAGTTGTTATTGAAGATACAGATAATTTTGAAACCCTTCATGATAAGTTGGCAGTGGTGGGAGCAGAGGCAATCGTAGAAGCATTACCGCTTTTAGAAGCAGGTAAGCTTGTGCCGGAGAAGCAGAATGATGCGGAAAGCAGCCACGTAACCATGATTACCAAGGAAATGGGTAAGCTGGACTTTACTAAGGATGCTATTGTGCTTGACAGACAGATTCGTGGTATGAATCCGTGGCCAAGTGCCTTTACCTTCTATAAGGGCAAGCAGATGAAGGTATGGGAAGCCCATGTGGAACATAAGGAGACAAGCAGTGCCTGTGGTGAAGTGGTGGAAGTAACCAAGAATGAAATCAAAGTATGTACCGGCAACGGACTTTTGTGTATTACGAGCCTTCAGTTAGAAGGTAAGAAGCGTATGAGCACTCACGATTTTCTGCTGGGTGTCAAGATCTGTGTTGGAGAGATGTTAGGTTAGGATTATGGCTGATAATAGCAGAGAAATTGTACTGGATATGCTGCTTGAGATGGAGAGGAATAAGACGTTCTCCCACAAGCTGGTAAAAGCAGTACTGGATAAATATGATTATCTGGACGGTCAGGAGAAACGCTTTATAAAGCGACTGACGGAAGGATGTATCGAGAGAAAGCTGGAACTGGATTATATCATCGGACAGTTTTCCTCCGTACCGGTAAATAAGATGAAGCCCCTGATTCGATGTCTTGTGCGCATGGGTACATATCAGATTATGTATATGGATACTGTACCGGACAGTGCGGCATGCAATGAGTCTGTAAAGCTGGCGGGCAAGAGAAAGTTTACCAATTTAAAGGGATTTGTGAACGGTGTACTTCGCAAGATTTCGGCAAATAAGGAGAATATTCCTATGCCGGATAAGGCGAAGGATGCCATCTATTATATGAGTATTAAATACTCCATGCCTCAGTGGATTGTAGAGCAGTTTGCGGGGGATTACGGAGTAGAGGATACTAAGCGGATACTGGAAGGACTTATGGAAATACATCCGATCAGTATTCGTTTTTCGTGTGCGCTTTCCGAAAAGGAACGTGAGGAACTTATGAAGTGCTGGGCTGAACGGGGCGTTCAGGCGGAGGCTTCAGAGGATGTGGATAATGCGTATTTTCTGACCGGAGTGGATGGACTTGCTGGACTGGAAGGGTTCGGAGAAGGAAAATTCACGGTACAGGATGTGAGCTCCATGATGGCAGTGAGAGCTGCCGGCATCAAGGAGGGCGACTTTGTTATGGATATCTGTGCAGCACCCGGTGGAAAGAGTATGTTGGCAGCAGAAAAAGCAGGTAAGGTGCTGAGCCGCGATGTATCTGAGGACAAGGTTGCTATTATTGAAGAGAATTTACAGCGAATGGGGCTGGAGGATAAGGTACAGACCCAGGTACATGATGCTACCATTTATGATGAAGCCATGAAGGAGCAGGCGGATGTGGTGATTATGGATGTGCCATGCTCCGGTCTGGGTGTTATGGGCAAGAAACGGGATATAAAATATAATATTTCCCCGGAGTCTGTGGGTAGTCTTTTAACACTACAGAAAGAGATTGTGGATAACAGCTGGCAGTATGTAAAGAGTGGTGGAATACTTTTATATAGTACATGTACCATCCACAAAGCTGAAAATGAAGATATGGTGAAGTATATTTGTGAGAAGTATCCTTTTGAAGTAGAAGAACAGAGGCAGATACTCCCCGGCTTTACCCGGGCGGATGGCTTTTTCTACGCGAGGCTGAGAAGACAGTAAGGAATTATGATGGAACAATTTTTAGTAGATGGAAAACTGGATATTAAATCGCTTACTTTAGAGCAACTTACAGAAGAGCTTAAGAGTAAGGGGGAGAAGGCTTTTCGTGCAAAGCAGTGTTATGAATGGATGCATAAGAAACTGGTGAGAGATGTGGAGGAGATGAGTAATCTTTCTAAGGATTTCCGCCAGATGTTCAGAGATACTTATGAATTTACCTCACTGAAAATGGTGCGTGTGCAGGAGTCCCAAATCGATGGAACCAGGAAGTTCTTATTTCAGCTTAGGGACGGTAATCTGGTGGAGAGCGTTTGGATGAAGTATAAGCATGGTAATTCTGTGTGCATTTCTTCTCAGGTAGGTTGCCGGATGGGATGCAGATTCTGTGCATCTACGCTGGATGGCTTAGAGCGTAATCTGATGCCCTCAGAGATGCTGGATCAGATTTATGCCATCAGCATTTATACCGGGGAGCGTGTATCCAATGTGGTAATTATGGGCAGCGGTGAGCCTATGGATAACTATGACAATTTTTTGCAGTTTATCCGTTTGATTACCGATGAGAACGGTTTGAATATCAGTGCCAGAAATATTACGGTATCTACTTGTGGTATTGTACCTAAGATGCGTATGCTGGCAAAGGAGCATTTACAGATTACGCTGGCGCTGTCTCTCCATGCAACTACGGATGAGAAGCGAAAGAAACTGATGCCCATTGCCAATAAGTACTCTATTGCAGAGCTGATGGAGGCTTGTGCCTTTTATATGGAGCAGACAGGAAGACGTATTACTTTTGAATACAGTTTAGTGGGCGGACAGAATGATACGGATGAGGATGCCCGGGAACTCATAGCGTTGGCAAAGCCTTTGGGCTGTCATGTAAACCTGATTCCGGTGAATCCCATCAAGGAAAGAGACTATGTACAGTCTGATGAGAAGCACATTCAGCGGTTTAAAAATGTACTTGAAAAAAACAGGATTAACGTTACAATTAGAAGGGAAATGGGGAGAGATATTGATGGAGCCTGTGGACAGCTTCGTCGTTCCCATATGAAACAGGAGGAGTGTAAGGAGTGTTAAAGACATTTTCCATTACCGATGTAGGTAGGAAGAGACAAATGAATCAAGACAGTGTTTTTTCCAGTGAAGTCCAGGTCGGCAATCTGCCCAATCTTTTCATCGTGGCAGATGGTATGGGAGGCCATAAGGCAGGAGATTATGCTTCCAAGTGTACGGTAGACACCATGAAGGAGATGGTGGAGCGTTCGTTGGAGAAGGACCCGGCGGTTATCTTGAAGGAGGCTATTGAAGAGGCTAACAGGAGAATTCATGAAAAGTCCGGTGAAGATGTGGAATACGAGGGAATGGGTACTACTGTCGTAGCTGCCACTATTTTAGGGAATCATCTGCAGATTGCCAATGTTGGCGACAGCAGACTTTATATTATAAATGAGGAAATCAAACAGGTTACTAAGGATCATTCGCTGGTAGAAGAGATGGTGCGTATGGGAGGGCTTGATAAGGAAGCAGCCAAAAACCATCCGGATAAGAATATTATTACCAGAGCGGTAGGTGTATCTGAGCAGGTTCTTGTGGATTTCTTTAATGTAGAATTAACTAAGCAGGATACGATTTTGATGTGCTCTGATGGTTTGACAAATATGCTGGATGATGAGGAAATCCTCATGATTGTCCGCGGTCAGAGAGATGTTGTGGAGAAAGCACAGCAGCTTGTGCACAAGGCAAACGAAAGAGGCGGAAGAGATAATATTTCCGTGGTACTTTTGGAGAGTTCGGAATTGTAAATTATCCTTACGGATAGGAGAAGAGCGAGGTTAAGATGATAAAAATCGGAATGATGATAGGAGACCGGTATGAGATTTTAGAAAAAATCGGTACCGGCGGAATGTCAGATGTATATAAAGCGAAATGTCATAAGCTGAATCGTTTTGTGGCGGTGAAGGTTTTGAAGCAGGAATTTGGTGAGAATGCCAATTTTGTATCCAAGTTCCGCATCGAAGCACAGGCGGCAGCAGGACTGATGCACCCCAATATTGTAAATGTTTATGATGTGGGGGAAGAGGGTGGTATCCACTATATCGTTATGGAACTGGTGGAAGGTATTACATTAAAGAGGTATATTGAGAAAAAAGCCAGCTTATCATATAAGGAGGCCGTTAGTATCGCAATACAGATTTGTATGGGTATTGAAGCGGCTCACAACAATCATATTATTCATAGAGATATTAAGCCACAGAATATTATTATTTCCAAGGATGGAAAGGTAAAGGTGACGGATTTTGGTATTGCAAAGGCAGCTACCAGTAATACCATTACCTCCAATGTTATGGGCTCTGTGCACTACACCTCACCGGAGCAGGCCAGAGGTGGTTATAGTGATGAAAAGAGCGATATCTATTCGTTAGGTATTTCTTTGTTTGAAATGCTTACCGGAAGAGTTCCTTTTAATGGAGAGACCACCGTAGCCATTGCAATTAAGCATATTCAGGAGGATTTACCACTTGTAAGAGATTTCGTTCCGGAGATTCCGGGTAGTGTGGAAGGGATTGTTCAGAAGTGCTGTCAGAAGTCGCCTGACCGAAGATATCAGAGTATGGGAGAGGTGATTGGAGATTTAAAGCAGTCTCTTATGAATCCTGAGGGATTTGTGGTAGCGGACAGTTCTGTGGATACGCAGGCAGGAACCCGGATGATTTCTAAGGAAGATATGGAGCAGATAAAGAGTAAAACTGCTCAGCGGGAGAGTTATGAGGAATCGGTTCGTCAGCGGGAGAGCGGTATCCGTCTGAATGCGGAGACGATTTCTGAGGAATATGAAGAAGTGTACGAGGAAGGACACAACTCCCGTATGGAGAAAATCACGACCATACTTGCCATTGGGGCTGGCGCAATTATCTGCATCATAATTATAATACTTATGGGAAAGATTATGGGCTTCTTCAGCAATACGCCCGGAGAACCTAGCTTTAACTCCGGTAGCCAAAGCCCGATTATCAGTGATTCAGGGGATTCAAATATCGATGATCCGTCTTCTTCTGCAGCAGTAGGAACGGAGACTGCAAGCGTTCCTTATGTTTTGGATTTGACCTATGAGGAGGCATTTAACACCTTATCGAATGCGGGTTTTAAGATTAAGAGAGAAGAAAGCTACTCTACAGAGGTAGAAAAAGGGCGTGTGCTAAGTCAGGTACCGGAACAGGGAGAGACGGCTCCGGTGGGGACGGAGGTAGTAGTCACGGTCAGCATCGGTGTAGCTGAAAATATGGTAAAGATGCCGAATCTGATTGGTCGGGATGAGATGGATGCCACGGTTATCTTGACGGAGGCCGGACTTAGTGTTGGAAGTGTAACGAGAGTGTATCATAGTGAGGTTACTGAGGATTTGGTATGTTATCAGGAATATTCTCAAGGCGTATATCTAGAGAAGGGAACTGGTGTTGATATTATGATTAGTAGGGGGCCGGAAAAGGTCGCTTATAAATGTAATATTAGCATTGAGGCACCTACCCCGGAAGAGGCTCCGGATTATGTGGAAGGAAATGTGATTCAGGTAACATTGATGGCGGATGATAGGAAAATTCTTTTAGATACCAATACAACAAGCTTTCCGGTGGCAGCGAATGCTTATGGTATCGCCACCCCGGCAGGAACCATAACATTCTATTATACGATTACAACACCGGGAGCAACGATTACAGATACTGAGACCGGACAGCTGATTACATTGCCGGCGGAGACGGAGACCAAGTCATTCACCAGAAGGGTGGAGTTTGTGCAGGAATAAAGGAGTAGAATGCAGGGGAAAATTGTAAAAGGAATTGCAGGATTCTATTATGTACACGTTCCGGGTAAGGGCATCTATGAATGCAAAGCAAAGGGGATTTTTCGTAAGGACAAGCAAAAGCCTCTTGTGGGAGATGATGTACTGATTCAAATATTAGATGAAGAAGAAATGACCGGGAATATTGAGACTCTTCTGGTTCGTAAGAGTGAGCTTATCCGTCCGGCAGTTGCCAATATTGATCAGGCACTTGTGATTTTCTCTATTGTAAAGCCACAGCCCAATTTTAATCTGCTGGATCGCTTTTTAATTATGATGGAGCAACAGAAGATTCCTTGTATTATCTGCTTTAACAAGGCAGATATTGATGAGGACGGACAGGGCGAGAATTACGAGGAAATCTACAGAGCCTGTGGTTATGATACCTTGAGCGTCAGTGCAAAGGAAGGTATCGGCATCGATAAGGTGCGCAGACTGCTTCATCATAAAACCACCACTGTGGCAGGACCCAGTGGTGTTGGAAAGTCTTCTCTGATTAATAAGCTCCAGAGCAATATCACCATGGAGACCGGCTCTATCAGTAGAAAGATTGAACGTGGCAAGCATACCACCAGACATTCCGAGCTGATTGCTATCGGCGAGGATACCTATATCTTAGATACACCAGGCTTTAGCTCCCTGGCGCTTTTTGATATGGAGAAGGAAGAACTGGCAAAGTTTTATCCTGAATTTGAAATGCACGAAATCTTTTGTAAGTTCGGGGGCTGTTCTCATATTGCAGAGCCTGTGTGCGGCGTGAAAGATGCGCTGGCAGAAGGAAAGATTAGTGAACTAAGATATGAGAATTATAAGCTTTTGTATGAGGAGCTTAAGGGGAAGAGGAAGTATTAAGATGTGAGAGACCATGATGTTTGTGGAGCGATTCCATGGAGATTGTGGTCTTTTATGTTGGGAGAAGTAATCTGTCGAAGAAATCTTTATAAAAAACTGGGGAAATATTGAAAAAAGAGCCTATTTATGATATGATTCATGAGTTGTATTAGGCTCTTTTTTATATAGGAGCTATTTATTTATCACGTAAGAAAACCAAAGGAGATAGATTATATGAAATTAGGTATCGTAGGACTTCCTAACGTAGGAAAGAGTACACTTTTTAATTCCCTGACAAAGGCCGGAGCAGAATCAGCTAATTACCCATTCTGTACCATCGACCCAAACGTGGGTATTGTAATGGTTCCGGATGAGAGATTAAAGCTTTTAGGGGATATGTATCACTCCAAGAAGGTGACTCCGGCAGTTATTGAGTTCGTAGACATCGCAGGTCTGGTAAAGGGTGCATCCAAGGGGGAAGGTTTGGGAAACCAGTTCTTAAGCAATATCCGTGAAGTAGATGCAATCGTGCATGTGGTTCGTTGTTTTGAGGATACTAATGTTATTCATGTGGATGGTTGCATTAATCCTATGAGAGATATTGAGACCATTAACTTTGAGCTGATTTTCTCTGATCTTGAAATCTTAGAGAGAAGATATGCCAAGGTTGCCAAGGCGGCAAGAATGGACAAGACTCTTGCCAAGGAACAGGTATTAATCGAGCAGCTCAAGGAACACTTAGAAGCAGGAAAGCTTGCTAAGAGCTTCGTGACCGAGGATGAAGATGAATTAGCATTATTGAAGGAATACAATCTTTTAACTTATAAGCCGGTTATTTATGCAACCAATGTTGCAGAGGATGACCTGGCAGATGATGGCGCAACCAATGAAGGTGTGCAGGCTGTTCGTGAGTTCGCAAAGACTGAGAATAGTGAAGTATTTGTTATCTGCGCCCAGATTGAGCAGGAGATTTCTGAGCTTGATGATGATGAGAAGGCTATGTTCCTTGAGGATCTCGGACTTTCTGAGTCTGGCCTTGAGAAGCTTATTAAGGCAAGTTATTCTTTACTTGGACTTATCAGCTACTTAACGGCAGGTGAGGATGAGACTCGAGCTTGGACCATCAAGGTGGGAACCAAGGCTCCTCAGGCAGCAGGTAAGATTCACTCCGATTTTGAGAGAGGTTTCATTAAGGCTGAGGTTGTTAACTACAAGGATTTATTGGAGAACGGTTCCCTTGCAGCAGCAAGAGAAAAGGGACTTGTAGGTATGGAAGGTAAGGAATATGTAGTTAAGGACGGAGATGTTATCTTATTCCGCTTTAATGTTTAATTTGGAGTTAATATGAAAGATATAATGGGTTTAAAGGATATTGCATTTCCTAATATGGGAATCTATCTGGAGGATTTACCGCAGGGATTTTATGTTGGGGAGATGTTTATCTATTTTTACGGATGTCTTATTGCGCTAGGCGTTTTGGCCGGTGTGTATATGGCTGCTCATGTGGGAAAGAAGACAGGACAGAATCCGGATTTGTATTGGGACTTTTTTCCTTATGCACTGATTTTTTCGGTGATGGGAGCCAGAATCTATTATGTGGTGTTTCAGTGGAAGGAATTCGAAGGGGATTTATTGAGTATCTTTAATCTGCGTAATGGTGGAATAGCAATCTATGGTGCAGTGATTGGCGCATTTATTACCCTATTCATATTCAGTAAGGTGAAAAAGCAGAATGCCCTAGTGATGGGAGATACCGCAATGCCCGGATTGATTCTGGGGCAGGTCATCGGACGCTGGGGGAACTTCTTCAACCGGGAGGTTTTTGGTGGATATTCGGATGGTTTATTTGCCATGAGAATTCCGGTGGATGCAGTTCGTGACCGTGGAGATATTACAGCTGAGATTAGTGCTCACATTGTGGAAGGCACCAATTATATTCAGGTACATCCTACTTTTTTGTATGAAAGTGCGCTGAATTTTGTGGTATTTATTTTGATGCTTCTATATACAAAGCGAAAGAAATTTGATGGTGAAGTATGTCTTCTTTATTTAGGCGGCTACGGAATTATTCGTTTCTTCGTGGAAGGGATGCGTACTGATCAGCTGATGATTTCCGGTACTAAAATTCCCGTGTCCCAGCTTGTGGGAATTGTATGCTTCGTGGGAGCACTGGTGGCAGATATTGTGGTTCGCGTAATCATAAATAAGAAAAAAGTGGGGGAAAATCCCAAAAAAGAAACAAACTAGATATAGTAACTTACGAAAAGTGAACACTAGATGTTGTTGAAAACGTCTTGCCTGTACGGCAAGGCGTTATTTTTTTGCCTAAATATAGGCTGAAGGTCACGAAAAAGCGCTTGCATTATTCCAAAAAGTAGCGTAGAATAACATAAAAGTGGTGGAAAGTGGATGAAAGTGGTATCATAGTGGTACAAAGTGGTAGATTTTTTAGGAGTGAAATCATTCATTGCACACTTTTAAGGTGGTGATTGCGAGATGTTTATGAGTCAGTACAATCATACAGTGGATGCGAAAGGCAGGTTGATTGTTCCTTCCAAATTCAGAGACCAGCTAGGAGATGAATTTGTTGTTACAAAGGGAATGGATGGCTGCTTATTTGTGTACGCCAATGAGGATTGGGCTGCCTTTGAAAAGAAGCTCGCAGAATTACCAATGTCCAATAAGGACGCCAGAATGTTTACGCGTTTCTTCCTTGCCGGAGCGGCGCTGGTGGAAGTGGACAAGCAGGGACGAATTTTACTCCCGGCACAGCTACGTGAGTTCGCGGGGCTTGAGAAGGATGTTGTACTGGTGGGTGTAGGAACCCGTATTGAAATCTGGAGTAAAGAGAACTGGGAGAGCATGGATGCGGACAAGGATATGGATGATATCGCAGCAGCCATGGAATCTTTAGGATTATCCATTTAAGGAGAAGGTACGTTATGGAGTTTAACCACTATTCCGTGTTATTACAGGAGACCATTGAAAATCTGAATATTAAGCCTGATGGAATCTACGTAGACGGAACATTAGGTGGTGGCGGACATGCTTATGAAGTTTGTAAGCGGTTATCGGGCGGCAAGTTTTATGGTATAGACCAGGATGATGCGGCAATTAAAGCTGCAAGTGAGCGATTGTCAGAGTTTGGCCCGATGGTAACCGTTATTCGAAATAATTACTGCAATGCCAAGGCGGCGCTTATGGAGCAGGGGGTAGAGAAGGTGGATGGCATCGTTCTCGATCTGGGTGTCTCTTCTTATCAGTTGGACACCGGAGAGAGAGGCTTTTCCTATCGCTTTGATGCGCCTCTTGATATGCGTATGGACAGGCGCCAGACTTTAACTGCAAAGGATATTGTGAATACATATTCAGAGATGGACTTATTCCGTATCATACGTGATTACGGAGAGGACAAGTTTGCAAAAAATATTGCCAAGCATATTGTGGCGGCAAGACAGAACAAAGAGATAGAAACAACCGGAGAACTGAACGAGATTATCAAGGCAGCAATCCCGGCTAAAATGAGACAGAACGGACATCCATCCAAGCAGACCTATCAGGCGATTCGCATTGAGTGCAACAGAGAGCTTGAGGTACTTAAAAATGCATTGGATGATTTAATGGACCTTTTAAATCCGGGAGGACGTCTCTGCATCATTACCTTCCATTCGTTGGAAGACAGAATAGTAAAAACAGCATTTAAAAATAAAGAAAACCCATGTACCTGTCCATCAGAATTTCCGGTGTGTGTATGCGGAAAGGTTCCTATTGGCAAAGTAGTGTCAAAGAAACCTATTTTACCTGGCAGGGAGGAGCTGGAGGTCAATAGCAGATCCAAGAGTGCTAAGCTTCGGGTTTTCGAGAAAAGTTGATCTGACTGTGAGTAGTTAGAACATTATATGCTAGAAAGTTAGGTTTATATGAGTAATTATAATTATGGTAGTACAGCAAGAAAAATTAATATACAGCGAGAGTTAGAGGCTCCGGCACGTAAGCAGCAGAGCCATGCTACCAAAAAGAACCGGGAAAGGGCAAAACACATGAGCTTTGGTTATGTTCTTTTCCTTTTGGCAACCTTTATGGTAGCCGGCGTAGTGCTTATTGGTTATGTAAAACTTCAGGCAGATATCGTTGCTTTGACGGAAGAAGTGGCAGATAGGGAAAAATTTTTGAACAATCTGAAGGTTGCCAATGATGAGAACTTGTGTAGAATAGAAAGTAGTATTGATATAGAAGAGATTAAGCGCGTGGCAATCGGTGAGCTGGGTATGACTTATCCGGAGGAAGGCCAGATTATCATGTTCCAGAGCGCGGGCTATGACTATGTTCGTAAGGTTGATAGCGGCAACTAAGGGAGAGAGCAGTTGAAGAAAGAGGAGAAAAAGAAAAATCCTAAAAAAATAGAGAAACACATGAAAGAGAAGCTGGTAGTATCTTTTGCGGTGATACTACTGGCTTTTGTGGGATTAGGACTCAGACTGGTAAAGATTACCATGGAGGACGGAGCCAGATACACAAAGCAGGTATTGTCCCAGCAGGAATATGATTCCACCACACTTCCTTTTAGGCGGGGAGATATTGTGGATGCCCAGGGAACCAAGCTGGCAGTTAGTGAGAAGGTATATAATCTGGTAATTGATTCCAAGGTAATTATGAGTGATGTGCAGGGTAAGACACCCTATTATGAGCCTACAATGACTGCCCTTGGAGAGCATTTTGACTTGGATATGAATGCTATTCGGGAATATGTAAAAACTCATACATCATCTTCCTATTATGTACCATTGAAACAGCTTACTTATGATGAAAAGAGTGGTTTCGAAGCTGCCAAAGAAGCCAGTGATGTTATTAAGGGTGTATGGTTTGAGGAAGAGTATAAGCGTATATATCCCATGGGAAGTCTGGCGGCAGACGTTATCGGTTTTACCGGAAAAGACAATACCGGAACCTATGGGCTGGAAGAGTATTATAATGAGGTTTTAAATGGAACTACCGGCAGGGAATATGGTTATCTGAATGATGATTCTTCACTGGAGAGAACCATTAAGCCGGCAGTAGACGGATATACGATTCATACTACCATTGATGTTAATATCCAGGATATGATAGAAGATGCGTTGTGTGCATTTAATGAACGGAATAAGAATACGGTCAGGACCGGGAATGGTGCGGAGAATGTGGGCTGTATTCTCATGGAAGTGGATACCGGAAAAATTTTAGGTATGGCAAGTTATCCCACCTTTGATTTAAATAATCCCAGAGATACATCTGCCCTTTTGGGAAATGTGCTTGTGGATGAAATCGGTAATAAGGTAAAGCCTACGACCTATATTACGGAAGATATATTGGCAACTTTGGAAGGGGACCACTTATATCAGAATTATAATTATCTGTGGAAGAATTTCTGTATAGCAGATACTTATGAACCGGGGTCTGTTGCAAAGCCTTTTACGGTTGCAACGGCTTTGGAAACCGGTGCTATTACCGGCGATGAGGTATATAACTGTAATGGTAAGCTTCATATTGGTGGACATGATATTTCCTGTCATATCACATGGGGAGACGGGCCGGTTACGGTAGAAGATTCCATAGCATGGTCTTGTAATGTGGCACTTATGGAGATTGCTCAGGCTACGGGAAAAGCTAATTTTGCGAAATTTCAGCAGATTTTCAATTTTGGATTAAAGACGAATATCGATTCTGCCGGAGAGGCAAGAACAGCAGGCCTTTTGTTTGATGTAAGTATGGGAGATGCTGACCTTGCAACAAACTCTTTCGGGCAGAATTTTAATACAACCATGATTCAGGTGATTACCGGATTCTGTTCTCTGATAAATGGTGGTAATTATTATGAACCGCACCTGGTTGATAAGATTACCACATCCGGTGGGGCTACAGTGGAAAATATAGAGCCCAGAGTACTCAGACAGACGGTTTCTGAGTCAACTTCCGAAAAAATTGTGCAGTATTGTAACGCGGTAGTAATGCGGCAGAACGATAATAAGATTACCGGAAGAACTGCCAGACCGGCAGGATATGCCATCGGTGGCAAAACCGGTACTGCAGAGACTCTTCCACGAGATAACAAAGAGTATGTAGTATCCTTTATCGGATATGCTCCGGCGGACGATCCCCAGATTGCAATTTATGTTGTGGTGGACAGACCGAATGCGGAGAAACAGGATGATGCGAAATTTGCTACCGGTATTGTACGTGAGGTTTTAACCAATGTGCTTCCGTATCTGAATATTTTTATGACGGAAGAGTTGAGTGAAGCAGAGCAGCAGGAGCTTGCAGACCGCAAGGCGGAGCTTACCAATATGTATGCACCAACACCGACCGTTGCACCGGAGGAAACTACAGGAGAGACTTCTCCGGAAAGTGCAACAGCTTCCCCTGCGCCATAGTAAAGTGAATAACCTCATGGTATGAAACATAGAATAATACGAAGGGTTCATACTATGAGGTTTTTATGTCCTATTTGCGAAATACTACAACACACCGGAAAAAAATCAGGTTCTTTATGTGGGCGTGCACTGCTATTTTTATCGCATTGGCAGTAAGACTGGGATATCTGATGATTGTGGAGGGTGAGTATTATGCCACTAAAGCGACACAGCTTCATGAAAGAGAACGTAACATAAAGGCATCTAGGGGGCTGATACTGGATCGGAACGGAACAGTACTTGCAGGGAATCGCTCAGTTTGTACCATTTCTGTAATACATAATCAGATTACCGAACCGGATAAGGTGGTGCAGATTCTGAGCAAAGAGCTACATTTGTCTGCGGATAACGTTCGGAAAAGTGTAGAAAAGTATACCTCCATTGAACGGATTAAAAGTAATGTGGATAAGGAGACCGGCGACCGCATCAGAGCATATGATTTGGACGGTGTAAAGGTAGATGAGGATTATAAACGATATTATCCTTACGGAGAACTAGCAAGTAAAGTGCTTGGTTTTACCGGGGCAGACAATCAGGGCATTATCGGCTTAGAAGTAAAGTATGATGAATATTTGCAAGGAGAGCCGGGGCAGATTCTTACCATGACTGATGCCAGGGGGATTGAGTATTCTTTGGCAGGAGAGAGGCGGGATGAACCGGAGTCTGGGAATAATCTGATGACAACGCTGGATATCAATATACAATCGTATGCAACTCAATTGGCTTATAGTGCCATGGAGAGCAAGGATGCGGAAAGCGTCTCAATCATTGTGATGAATCCGAAAAATGGTGAAATATATGCCCTTGCAAGCGTACCGGAGTTTAATCCTAATCAACCTTTTACGTTACCGGAGGAATTGAATGACCTTACCGGGGAAGCCAGGCAGGATGCACTGAATAAGATGTGGCGTAACAGCTGCGTGAATGATACTTATGAGCCGGGTTCTACCTTTAAGGTAATTACCGGTGCGGCCGGGTTAGAGGAAGGTGTGGTTACAAAGGAGACCGGATTTTCATGTCCGGGATATATCATCGTAGAGGATCGTAAAATCAAGTGCCACAAGGTGGGTGGGCATGGAAGTCTTACCTTTGAAGGAGCAACAATGGCCTCTTGTAATCCCAGTTACATCAATGTGGGACTTAGGCTTGGAATTGAAAAATACTATGATTATTTTGATAAGTTCGGACTGTTTAACAAGACGGGGATTGATTTGCCCGGTGAAGCAGGGACCATTATGCACAGAGAAGAAAATATGGGACTTGTGGAGCTTGCATGTGTTGCGTTTGGCCAGTCTTTTCAGATTACACCCATTCAGCTTCTGACCACCATTTCTTCCATAATAAATGGTGGAACAAGGGTTACACCTCATTTCGGAAAGTGTATTGTAGGTGAAAACAGTGTAGCGATGCAACAGCTGGTGTTTCCAGAGGTAAATGGTATTGTATCGGAAGAGACCAGTGCCATCATGAGAGATATGCTGGAAAAGGTAGTATCCGAAGGGGGTGGAACAAATGGCAAAGTTGAGGGCTTTTCCGTAGGAGGAAAAACGGCTACCAGCCAGACTCTTCCCAGAGGAACAGGAAGATATATATCTTCTTTTGTGGGCTTTGCGCCAGCAGAGGATCCCCAGGTAATTGCTATAGCCATTGTAACGAATCCCAAGGGGCTTTATTATGGGGGATTGGTAGCAGCACCCATCATTCGGCAATTGTATGAAAATATACTGCCATATCTGGGCATTGAGGGAAATTAACTTATTTCTTGCGGCTGGGGAGTGCTTCGATTATAATCATAGAGAATATAGTTTACATATGGAAGGAAAAATCATGTTAAAGGATAAGAGATGTTTGGTAGTCGGCTGTGGAATCAGTGGAATCGGAGCCGTTACCTTATTGGATAAATTAAATGCGGAAATCTTTTTGTTTGACGGAAATAGGGAGATGACACCTGGGCAACTGGAAGAGAAGGTGCCGGAAGGAATTAAGGCAACCTGTTATACAGGGGAACTTCCGGAGGATGTGTATGAGTCCATTCAGGTGGTTGTGCTTAGTCCGGGAGTGCCAACAGATATTCCTATGGTGAACAGACTTAGGGAGATGGGCGCTGACATTATCGGTGAGATTGAGCTGGGATATATGGTGGAGCAGGGTAAGGTAGTAGCAATTACCGGTACCAACGGCAAGACCACTACAACAACTTTAGTTGGAGAGATTATAAAGGCTCATGTAGGAGAAGAGAAGACCTTTGTGGTTGGAAATATTGGCTATCCTTATACACTGGAGGCTTTGAAGACGTCCGAGAACTCTGTAACAGTAGGAGAGTTGAGTAGCTTTCAGTTGGAGACGGTAAAGTCCTTTCATCCGGCCGTATCTGCGATATTAAATGTTACTCCGGATCATTTGAACCGTCATTATACCATGGAGGCATATGCGGGAGCTAAGGAGCGAATTGCCATGTTCCAGACTCCGGAAGAGACTTGTGTCCTCAATTATGAAAATGAATACACAAGGACTTTTGGTGAGAAGTGTCAGGCAAAGGTTGTATATTTCTCTTCTGCGAGAAAACTTGAAAATGGATTTTATCTGGACGGTGAGATGATTTGTCAGGCGGTGAACGGGAATGTGACACCGATTATGAATGTTCATTCGGATATGAATCTGGTGGGAATCTGTAATGTGGAAAACGTGATGGCGGCCATTGCCATTGCACAGGCAATGAATGTGCCTATGGAAACCATATTGGCAGTAATTAAGACTTTCCGTGCTGTAGAGCATCGTATTGAATTTGTAGCGACCAAAAGAGGTGTAGACTATTACAATGACTCTAAGGGAACCAATCCGGATGCGGCTATTCAAGGGATTAAAGCAATGAGCAGGCCTACGATTTTAATTGGTGGAGGCTATGACAAGCACAGTGAGTATGATGAGTGGATTGAAAGCTTTGAAGGCAAAGTAAAATGGCTGGTACTGATTGGTCAGACCAGAGATAAGATTGCACAGTGTGCAAGAGCACATGGTTTTGAAAAGATTAAGATGGCGGATACTTTCGACGAGTGTCTTGATCTTTGCACGCAACTTGCGGTGGAGGGAGATGCCGTACTTTTATCACCTGCCTGTGCCAGCTGGGGAATGTTCCCTAATTATGAAGTAAGAGGTAAAATATTTAAGGATTATGTAAATGGTCTTAAGGAGTGATGTTGGTGAAAAAAAAGAAAAAGAACCGTACGGAATACTATTTTGATTACAGTCTTTTGTTTATTGTACTTTTTCTGGCTGGTTTTGGACTTATGATGATTTATTCCGTAAGTTCGTATGAGGCATATACGAAATATGGAAGAGAATCCTTCTTTTTGGTCAAGCAGTTGATTTCGGTAGGAATCGGACTGATAGGTATGACGATAGTAACTTTCATTCCATATCATGTATATGAAAAGCTTTATGGTTGGGGATATGTGATTACATTTGTTCTTTTGGCACTTGTGCCGATTATCGGGCTTGAGTCTCATGGTGTAAAGAGATGGCTTCCTCTGCCGGGAGGACAGCAGTTTCAGCCGGCAGAACTTGCTAAGATTGCGGTAATTTTGTTCTGTGCTACCATGATATGTAAGATGGGCAAGGGGGCCAGAAAGTTTTGGGGGAACATGATTCTCTTAGGTGCCAGCGGTGCGATGGCACTGGGCGTATACTTGCTGACCAGTAACCTGAGCTCTGCAATCATTGTAGGGGGAATCGGTGTTGTAATGATTTTTATTGAAAATCGTAATTACAGCGTATTCGTGATTTTGGCCATTATAGCAGTAATCGGTATTGTAGCTTTTGTGATGTACATGAAGAACCTGGGGATGGATGATGGTCTTAGCTGGCGTTTTGAGCGTATTGTTGCATGGCTGGATCCGGAAGCACATGCCCAGGGCAAGGGCTTTCAGACGGTGCAGGCACTGTATGCCATCGGCTCCGGTGGTATCTGGGGCAAGGGGCTTGGTCAGAGTATGCAGAAGCTTGGCTTTATCCCGGAAGCACAGAACGATATGATTTTTTCGGTAATTTGTGAAGAACTGGGACTTTTCGGAGGGATTCTCATTCTGGTGTTGTTTTTGGTATTATTGTGGCGAATGATAATTATTGCGATCAATGCCCAGGATTTATTCGGTTCGCAGCTTGTTATCGGTGTGGCTGCACAAATTGCCATACAGGTGATACTGAATATTGCCGTTGTAACCAATACTATTCCCAATACCGGTATATCCTTGCCGTTTATCAGCTACGGCGGTACCTCCGTTATTTTTCTTCTTCTGGAAATCGGAGTAGTAATGAGTGTTGCCAAGAATATTAAATTAGTGGAATAACTAGGAGTTGACTTGTGTATAAAAAAGGGCGAAAGAGCGTTGGATTAAAAATACTGCTTTTCCTGATGTTTGTAGCCGTGATTTTGGGTGTTGGTTTTTATCTGCTCAGTCATTATAGTGTCACCACCGTGTATGTAGAGGGGAATCTTCATTACTCCACGGAGGAGATACAAAATATGGTGATGGAGGGGCCTCTGGGACAAAATTCTCTATACTTGAGTGTCAAATACAAGGATAAGGGTGTGGAGAACATACCCTTTGTGGATGTGATGGATGTGGATATTCTTGCACCGGATACCATAAAAATAACTGTATATGAGAAATCTTTGGCAGGATATGTGGAGTTTATGGATACTTATATGTATTTTGATAAGGATGGTTATGTGACAGAAAGCTCCAATGTGAAGACCATAGGAGTTCCGCAGATAACCGGTCTTTCCTTTGACCATGTAGTATTGGGGGAGCGGCTTCCTATAGAGGATGAGGCACTGTTTGAAAGCATCATGAATATCACCAAGCTACTGGGTAAGTATGATTTGCTGGTGGAAAAAATACATTATAAGAGTACTTCAGAAATAACATTGCTGTTCGGAGGCATCAAGGTGGCGTTGGGCAGTGATGATAGGTTAGAAGAGAAAATCATGGATTTACCTGTTTTTCTTAAGGATTTGCAAGGAAAAAGCGGAACACTGCGTTTGGAAAATTATTCCGAAGATGAAAAAATGGTTGTTTTTGAAGGGGATAATTTAGAACAGTAGTGTGATAAAAATCTTTTCAAATGTGGAAAAAATGTGTTGCTTATTTTAGAATTTAATTATATGATAAAATATATGGAATTTATGCGAGGATGAAGGAGGACAAACCTTTGTTGGAAATTAAGACAAACGAAGCAGAAGCTGCTGCAAAGATTATCGTTGTTGGTGTCGGTGGAGCAGGCAACAATGCTGTTAATAGAATGATAGATGAAAAAATTGATGGTGTAGAATTTATCGGAATCAATACAGATAAGCAGGCTCTTACTCTTTGTAAGGCGCCGAAGCATATTCAGATTGGTGAGAAGCTTACCAAGGGACTTGGTGCAGGGGCAAAGCCTGAGGTTGGTGAGAAAGCAGCGGAGGAAAGTGTAGAAGATATTGCGGAAGCATTAAAGGGTGCGGACATGGTATTTGTTACCTGTGGTATGGGTGGAGGTACCGGTACCGGTGCAGCGCCTGTTGTGGCAAAAGTTGCTAAAGAAATGGGTATTTTAACCGTTGGTGTAGTGACAAAGCCTTTCCGTTTTGAAGCAAAGACCCGTATGGTAAATGCTTTGAGTGGTATTGAAAGAATCAAAGAGAATGTGGATACCCTAATTGTTATCCCGAATGATAAATTGTTAGAAATTGTAGACCGAAGAACAACTATGCCGGAGGCACTTAAGAAGGCAGATGAAGTTCTTCAGCAGGCAGTACAGGGTATTACAGACCTTATTAATGTACCTTCTATTATTAATCTTGACTTTGCAGACGTTCAGACTGTTATGAAGGACAAGGGTATTGCTCATATCGGTATTGGTGACGGTAAGGGTGATGATAAGGCTCTTGAGGCTGTTAAGATGGCGGTAGAGTCTCCACTCTTAGAGACTACTATTTCGGGTGCTACCCATGTTATTATCAATGTATCCGGTGATATTACTCTTGCGGATGCATCTGATGCAGTTGGATATGTGCAGGAGCTTGCAGGAGATGAAGTTAATATTATCTTCGGTGCTATGTATGATGAGTCTAAGTCAGATACCTGTTCTATTACCGTTATTGCAACGGGATTAGAGGGGGCGACTCCTACTCTTACCGGACGTGTAGGTGCAGGACTGGCGTATGTTAATCCAACATCTCATGTGACAACACCTACCATGAAGGGCTTAAATATCCAAAACTCTGTACTTAAGCCGGCTCCATCTACTACAGTACCTACCGGTACTGCTCCGATTAAGCCGATTATCGGTATCAATAAGCCGGCAGATATCCGTAGCAATGTAGAAGAGAAGACCTTAAAGATTCCTGATTTCTTACAGAAAAAGTAAATATTGTTTTTATGAGAGCTGTCTGTAAAGGCAGCTCTTTTTGCGTGAATAATGAGCCAAGCACCAGCTTGCTGGCATCATAAAATGAACCAAGGGATGTGCTTGCACAGGTCCGATGGTTCATTTTTTTGATGCGGCACGTAAGTGCAGGTGTTTGGCGAATATCGCGACAATGAGTAAGCGAAGCTTACGAATCTGAGCAGGCTTTGCTTACGAATCAAAATACATTTATGAATTGCGACATTTTTTCCACTTAAGAAGGAGTATTATGCTTAAGGAAAGGGTGATGCCATGCAGATTACAGTTTATTTAGATATTCTTTTTTTTATTCATATGTCATTGAATCTATATTTACTATATCTGCTACAGAAAACTATGCTTTTACAAGCTTCTATGAGAAGAATTATGCTAGGGGCACTATCGGGGGCCGGAATAGGGATATTCCCTTATGTTGTAGGAAGTGGAAGTGTGGGCAAGTTTCTGTTTATCGGAATATCTTTTCTGGGGATGATTCGAATTACCTTTGGTCATCAAAGCAGAAAGGGCCTCTGGCAGCTCCTCAGGCAGATGAGCCTGCTGACCCTTGTGCTGGGGGGCGGAATCATTGTGTTGCAGCCTCTTTTTCGTAAGATGGGTCTAGGCGGCGTGATGAGCGGCATTGGCGGAGGGGCCATATGTATAGCTTTTGCCATGAGATATCTGAGAGAGGAAATGGAAGATGAGCCTGTCGGTGTGACAGTAATTGCCGGGGGAAACAGATTGCAGATGCCTGGACTATTGGATAGCGGAAATTCATTGGTAGAACCTATTAGTCAGGCACCGGTGTGTGTGTTGGGTGAGAATTACTTTCGGATGCTCTTTGGGGACGGAAAACCACAGGGGATGCGTATCATTCCCTATACCAGTGTGGGAAACAAAAGAGGAATCATGGAAGGATATCGGATTCCAATGATGTATCTTGAGAAAAAGGGAATTTACTATAAATTCTTTAATGTTTATGTTGCAATCAGTGAAGAAATATCGGAAGGAAGCGACTACGGGATGATTATTCATCCAGGAATCTTTCTGCAAAGTAAGAAAAAAGCATGGAGGGGAAATAATATGGTTTGGAAAGTGGTAATGCCGGGAATGGCAAGATGGAAGGTATCCTACAAGGATAATAATATTTTTCGCAAAAAGAGGGGGGAGATACACTATATCGGGGGAAGCGAGGTACTGCCACCACCCTTAAATCAGGCGGAGGAGAATGAGATTTTACAAGAACTTGGTACGGAAAGCGAAGGGGAAGCAAAGGCAATTTTGATTGAACGGAATTTGAGGCTTGTAGTTTATATTGCCAAGAAATTTGACAATACCGGTATCGGGGTGGAGGATTTGATTTCTATCGGAACCATTGGATTAATAAAATCCATTAATACATATAAGACAGATAAGAATATCAAACTGGCTACCTATGCATCCAGATGTATAGAGAACGAGATCTTAATGTATCTTCGAAAGAACAATAAGACAAGAATGGAGGTCTCCATTGATGAACCTTTGAATGTGGATTGGGATGGTAATGAGCTTCTTTTATCGGACATCCTGGGAACAGAGGAGGATACTACATATCGGGGAATTGAGAATGAAGTGGAACGGAATGTACTTAAGAAGGCCATTGAGAAGCTTTCTGAAAGAGAACAGACAATTATTAATCTGCGTTTCGGATTGTGCGATGCGGAGGAGCGGGAAATGACGCAGAAGGAGGTGGCTGACCTTTTAGGGATATCACAGTCCTATATCTCCAGATTGGAAAAGAAGATTATGAAGAGACTGAAGCGGGAAATGCTTAGTATCAATTAACTATGGGCGCCCCCTTTTCAAAAGAACAAAATTTGTATATACTAAGAATATGTAATGAAGCAGAGGTTTGTGATTGTGATTAATAGAGAAGACATTTTATCTATGGAATATTTGAAGAAAACAGAATACACCGGTTGTCATCAAGGGATGCGATACCGTTTGGAAGGTGCCATGAAGGAAGATGAGAAGGTTCTGAAGGTTACGGTATGGCCGGAGCCCTTTAATTATTTTCGTACCCGGGCAGAGGATAAGACGGAGAATTTTTTTCCCTTTGATGAAGATGGTATTTTGGATGCTATCCGTTGGATGAACCAGAGACTTTTTGAAGATAAGGATAAATGGGAACGAGCCGGAGACAGATGGAGAGAGTATGATAAGTTATCTGATTAATGATATTGTAGGGATGTTCTCGTACTTACCTTATCTTGGGATGGCGGCAGTTGCCATGTTTCTGATAACTCTGGCCGGTAATATTGGGCGTAAAGCCATGGGCAAGACGGCAAGACCGGTGATAATCACCACACTGTTTCGCACATATGTTGTTGCTATATTAATCATTACATTTTTGTCCAGAGAGCCGGGAACCAGACAGGGCTTTGATTTGGAAATCGGTTCCACCTGGGCTATTAACAAGCGTAATAAAGCATTAGTAATAGAGAATGTGCTTTTATTTGTACCTTTCGGACTACTTGCGGCGTGGAGCATTCCGACAATGCGTAATTTTTTTAAATGCTTGTTTTGGGGCATATTATTCAGCTGGGGAATTGAGTGTATGCAGCTTATTACCCAGAGGGGGTATTTTCAGATTGATGATATTATTACCAATGCGCTTGGTACCTTGATCGGATTGATTTTTTATACCATAGCGCACGGAATAATCAAATTAGTAAAACGTTAGTATCATGCGGTTAAATATGACCGCATGATTTTTAATGCATTTTTTTCAAGGCGGGAAACTTGTGCTTGAGAAATTCCGATAAGATTAGCGACTTCTGTTTGGGTTTTGCCTTCAAAGAAGCGTAATGTGATAATCTCTTTTTCTCTGGGGGAAAGACGCTCAATGGCGTCTCCGATGGAGAGTTGCTCCACCCAGTTTTCTTCACTGTTTTTCTTATCACTAATCTGATCCATGACGTATAATGTGTCACCGCCATCAGTATATATGGGTTCATAAAGACTCATGGGACTCTGCATGGCATCCATGGCGTAGACAATATCCTCAGGAGAAATTCCGATTTCTGCAGCAATTTCCTCGATAGTGGGCTCTTTCAGGTTTTTCTTTGTCATTTGTTCTCTAGTGTATATGACCTTATAGGCGGTATCCTTTAGGGAACGGGATACACGAATACTGCTTCCGTTGTCCCGCAGATAACGTTTAATCTCGCCCATAATCATGGGGACTGCATAGGTAGAGAATTGTACCATTAATGAGGCGTCAAAATGGTCGATTGCCTTAATCAGACCGATGCAACCTATTTGAAATAAATCATCTACATTTTCATTGCTGGAAGAAAAACGCTTGATAATGCTGAGTACAAGTCGCAGATTTCCTTCAATATAGCGTGTTCTGGCATCCTGATCTCCTTCTTCTATTTTTGCAAATAACTGTTCTTTTTCTTCCTGCTTTAGTAAGGGCAATTTTGCGGTGTTTACACCACAAATCTCAACTTTTCCGATAGCCATATGTTTACCCTCCGCATTCTTTTGAAGGTAGTATTGTCTACTTATTGGCAAAATATTCATATAATATAAAAAGGGGGGATGAAAATGTTGTTTCGGGAGTTTCGATGTAAGGAAGTTATTAATATCAGAGATTGTAAGAATTTGGGCAGAGTAGTGGATTTTGAGTTCGATGAGTGCAGGGGATGTATCTGCAAATTGTTTGTCAGGGAGAAACTCAGCTGTTGTAATCTTTTTAAATCAGAAGCACAGGTGACGGTGAATTATAATGAAATTAAGCAAATTGGACCGGATATTATTTTAGTTGACGTAAAATGTTAGATTTTATATAATAAAGTAAGCAATATAGGGGGAAATACAGATGAAATGTCCTTTTTGTAATCATGAGAATACCAGAGTAATAGATTCCAGACCGGCGGAGGATAATAATTCCATTAGAAGACGTCGTGTATGTGATGAATGTGGTAAGCGTTTTACCACCTATGAGAAGATTGAGACCATTCCGCTCATTATTATTAAGAAAGATAATAATCGTGAAACTTATGAGCGTTCCAAAATCGAGGGTGGTGTACTCAGAGCATGTCACAAGAGACCGGTCAGTGCCCAGCAGATTACCCAGCTTGTGGATGAGATAGAGAATGAAATCTTCAATATGGAAGAGAAGGAGATTCCAAGTCAGGTAATCGGTGAGCTTTTGATGAATAAGCTAAAGGATCTTGACCCGGTTGCGTATGTACGTTTTGCTTCGGTATATCGTGAATTTAAAGATGTAAATACTTTTATGGACGAGCTGAAAAAGGTATTACAGTAGGCGGTAGGGAAATTATAAAGAAAGCTTGAGGCCGGAACCTGAGTGTTCCGGCTTGTTTTTTGGAAAGGTTTATTATGTTAAAATGTTTTTACCCGGATGTAGAAGTGGATTCTACGTATGATATTGATTTTGAAAGGTTGTATGCAGATGGATATCGGGGCGTAATCTTTGATGTAGATAACACTTTGGTGCCTCATGGAGCACCTGCGGATGAGAAAGCAGTGGTGTTTTTTAAACGTCTGCGTGAGATAGGTTTTGATACTTGTACTTTGTCCAACAATAAAGAACCAAGAGTGAAAGGCTTTGCTGATGCGGTGGGGTCAAAGTATATTTTTAAGGCGGACAAGCCTTCCCGTAAGGGCTATCAGAGAGCTATGGAGATGATGAACACAGATAAAGCAACTACACTTTTTGTAGGAGACCAGCTTTTTACGGATGTGTGGGGAGCGAAGCGTACAGGGATATTGTCTTACCTGGTGAAGCCTATTCATCCCAAAGAGGAGATACAGATTGTCTTAAAGAGAAGATTGGAATGGATTGTACTTTATTTTTATCATAAGAACAAAGCGGGAAAGAAGGCAGATAAAGATGATATATAATGGTCATACAAGAACTTGTGGTCTTATAGGTAATCCGGTGGAGCATACCATGTCTCCACTGATTCAGAATTATATGGCACAGGAAACCGGAAAAAATACGGTATACGTACCTTTTCATGTGCAGCAGGGATGTCTTGGGGATGCTGTGAAAGGAGCCTATGCATTAAATCTTTTAGGGTGCAATGTGACAGTTCCTTATAAGAGTGATGTACTAAAATATCTGGTGAATATAGACCCTTTGGCAAAGCGTATCGGTGCAGTGAACACATTGGTACGCACAGATGGTGGTTACAAAGGATACAATACGGATATGCCGGGGCTTTACCGTGCTATGGTACATGATGGTGTGGACATCACGGGAAGGGCTGTAGTTATTCTTGGGGCCGGCGGCGTGGCCAGGGCTGTTGCAGTAATGCTGGCAGATAAAGGTGCTTCGGGAGTGATTCTTTTTAACCGTACAGCTGAGAAGGCGCGGCAGATTGCGGATGAGGTAAACGGATATGCCGGAGGGGAATTTGCGAAGGCATATGCTTTGGCGGATTATGATGCAGTGCTGAAGGAAGAAAAGTACATCGTGATTCAGGCCACAAGTGTAGGAATGCATCCGGATGTAGATAAGGTTATCATTGAAGATGATGCCTTTTATGATAAAGTGGAAGTTGGTTATGATTTGATTTTTAATCCGGCTAATACTAGATTTATGCAGTTGGTAGCTTCTCATGGAGGGAAGGCTTATAACGGAGCGAAGATGCTGGTATATCAGGGTGTAATTGCTTTTGAATTATGGAATGATGTGAGTATTTCCAGAGATATTGCAGAGGGCTGTATCAAACGGATGGAAGAGGCGATGAAGTAACATGGCGAAGAAGAATAATGTGATATTAATCGGATTTATGGGCTGTGGGAAGACTACGGTAGGCATTAGGCTGTCTTACCGCATGCGGAGAATCTTTGAAGATACGGATAAGTTAATTGAGAAGAGACAGCAAAGGGAGATTAAAGAGATTTTTGCTGCAGAAGGGGAATGTTTCTTTAGGGAGCTGGAGACACAGATGCTGGAAGAATTGGAGAAAACAGTTTCTAATCGTGTGATTTCTGTAGGCGGTGGAACTCCTGTGAGAGAAGAAAACCGGAAGATTCTAAACAGGCTGGGAACCGTTATCTATCTGCGTATCCGTCCGGAAACGGTATATGAGAGATTGAAGCATGATACCAACAGACCACTTTTGCAAGGAGATAATCCGAAAGAGAAAATCAATGACCTTATGGCGAGTCGTAAGGATGCTTATGAATGCTGTGCAGATATTATTCTGGATGTGGATGAGCTGTCTTTGGAAGGGGTTTTAGATACAATTATGAGTGAAATCGGAGGGGCATAAAGTATGAAGATTTTAGTGATTAACGGTCCGAATTTAAATTTTCTTGGAATTCGTGATAAAGCAGTTTACGGAGCACAGGATTATGATTATCTGCTTAATTTAATTGCAGAGAAAGCGAAAGAAACCGGAAATGAAATAGAGGTATTCCAGAGTAATCATGAAGGGGCTATTATAGACCGTATTCAGGATTCTTATTTTGATGGAACGGATGGTATTGTAATTAATCCGGGTGCATATACCCATTACAGTTATGCAATTCATGACGCATTGGAGAGCATTATAGTTCCCAAGTGTGAGATACATATTTCGGATATTACCAAGCGGGAAGAGTTCCGGAAAATCTCCGTTACGGCACCGGCATGTGACAATCAAATCTATGGACAGGGGTTAAATGGATATTTAATGGCAATAGATTATGTAATTTCGAAAAAAAAGAGTTGAAATTTGTCCATGCATAGTGTAGACTATTAAAGAATTACTATTGCGATTTTTAATTTAGGAGGAATATAAGAACATGATTTCTGCAGGCGATTTTAGAAATGGCATTACTATTGAATTGGACAATGCTATTTTCCAGATAATTGAGTTCCAGCATGTAAAACCGGGAAAGGGTGCGGCTTTCGTTAGAACAAAGCTTAAAAACGTTATTTCCGGTGGTGTTATTGAAAGAACCTTCAGACCTACTGAGAAGTGTCCTCAGGCTCGTATCGATAGAAAAGATATGCAGTATTTATATTCTGATGGTGATTTATATCACTTCATGGATGTTGAGACTTATGATCAGGTTGCATTAAACGAAGATACTGTTGGTGATGCACTTAAGTTTGTAAAAGAGAACGATATGTGTAAGGTATGTTCTCACAACGGCAATGTATTTTCTGTTGAGCCGCCTTTATTTGTTGAACTTGAGATTACCGATACTGAGCCAGGTTTCAAGGGTGATACCGCTACCGGTGCTACCAAACCTGCTACTGTAGAGACCGGTGCTACCGTTTCTGTACCTTTATTTGTTAACCTTGGAGACAAGATTAAGATTGATACCAGAACCGGAGAGTATTTATCAAGAGTTTAATCTGTGGATGAAAGCTTGTAAGACAGTGGACTTATTGTTCGCTGTCTTTTTATTTCTTTGCGTACTCCTGTAGAAAGGAGCAGCAATGGTTTTTAATGTATTTATTAATGAAATCAAAGAGCGTGTACAGACCAGACTGGGAGAAGAGGCGGAGGTAAGACTGCGAAGTGTATTAAAGAATAATGGAGTTCTTCTTTGGGGGATTATCGTAACACGACGGGGAGAAAACATTTCTCCGACCATATATTTGGAGAGTTTCTATGAAGCTCATATAAAGGGAATATCTTTGGACGAGATTGTGGAAGCAATCGTTAACAGTTACCGCAATGTTCCGGTGAAAATGGGTGTGAATATGGACTTTTTCAAGGATTTTGAAAAGGTGAAGGAACGGGTAGCGTATCGTCTGGTACATTTGGAAAAGAATAAGGAGCTTCTAGGAGATATTCCTTTTATTCCGTATCTGGATCTGGCAATCTGTTTTTATTATGCTTTTGAAGATACAGCCATGGGAGAAGGAGCAATTCTTATCCGACGCAGTCATATGGATATGTGGAACACGGATGTGGAAGAATTATTCCGATTGGCGCAGGAGAACACCCCGAAGCTTTATCCGCCGGAGATGATGGGGATGCAGACAATTATAGAGCAGCTTCTAGGGGCTGGGGATATAGAAGGATTGGAAGCATCTGAGCCGGCGAATATGTATGTTCTTACCAATCAGAAGAGGATTCAGGGGGCTGCGGTTCTTCTGTATCCGGAGCTTTTAGAGGACATTGCCCGCAAGATGGGAAACGGTTTTTACATTATTCCCAGTTCTGTCCATGAAGTAATATTGGTTCCGTTTCATAAGGAAGCGGATGTAGATTCCATAAAGAATATGATTCATGAGGTGAATAATACCCAGGTGGAGCCGGAGGATGTTCTTTCCGACAGTTTGTACGCATATGATTTAAAAGATAAAAGAATTATAAAATTATAACTTTTTCATAGACATCTAATTCCTTTTGTGGTATTATACACAAGGTGATGTAACAATTTTGTAATATTTGCATCCGTAGTCTAATGGATAGAACGGAGGCCTCCGACGCCTTTAATGCAGGTTCGATTCCTGCCGGATGCATTTTTACATCACCTTGTGTAACCAGAAACCTAATAGGAGTGAATAGTATGTTGAAAGAGAAATTTAAGAAGATTGCTTTACTTGTTTTAAAGCATAGCAAGATTATCTTCCCGATCATCATTATTGCTGCTGTAGCGTTGACTGTTTCGTTTGCTTTGGGTGCAAGCGAGGAGAGAGAAATCGAAGAAGTGGTTAGTTCTTCGGAAGAAGTGGAAAGTTCAGTGGAGGAAGTAGTTAATACAGAGCCCCCGATTGTGTCATTAGAAAAAAATGAAACCGGAGAGATATATACTCTGGTGGCGACTTATTATAACGCATATGCTACAGGTGATGTGGACACTATCAAATCGATTTCAAATTATATGAGTGAAACCGATGAGATTAAGATTCAGGAGATGAGTGAGTACATTGAAACTTACCCTGTGTTGGAGATTTACACGAAGCCGGGACCGATAGAAGGTTCTTGCCTTGCTTATGTATATTTCCAGATGACGGTGAAAGATTTTACCGATGTTATCTCCGGTATGGAAACATTCTATGTGTGCATGGATGAGAATGGTTCTTACTATTTAAATGAAGGCGATGTCAGTGATGATGAGCTGGAGTATATTCGTGAAGTAAACTTACAGGATGACGTGGTAGAGCTTTACAATCGTGTTAATGTGGAATGTAGTGAGACATTCCTTAATAATGCAGATTTGTTCTATTTTATTCAGGAAATTGTAAATGATGTACAGAAATCAACCGGAGAAGCTTTGGCAGCGCAGGTTGCAGCCAGCGAAGAAGGTGACGAAGGAACTGTGGAAGGTGGCGAAGCTGAGGTGACAGAAGGAACTCCGGCAGAAGGCGGAGAGACTGCACCGGTAGAGCCGGCAGAACCTCAGATTCTTTCTGCAACAGCTACAACTACAGTAAATCTACGTGGTTCGGATAGTGAGCTGGCAACGAAGATTTCCAAAGTTTCTGTAGGAACTAAGGTGCAAGTTTTGGAACAGCGTCCTAATGGATGGAGTAAAGTAATTGCGGACGGACAGGAGGGCTTTATTAAGTCAGAGTTTCTGGCGGTTGCAGAAGCGGTTGATTCCAGTCAGTTTATTGGGAAAGTGACTGCAATAGATAACGTTAATGTACGTTCCCAGGCTTCCACGGAGTCATCCAGATTGGGTGTTTTAGCAAGTGGTGATAGTGTGGATTTGATTGCCAACGAAGGTGAGTGGTGCAAGATTGCATACGAAGGACAAGTCGGTTATGTGAAGACGGAGTTTGTTACACAGTAAATTGTGCATATTCACCAAAAAAGCAAGATAAACTTTTGAAGTTTAGTGAGATAAAGTATTTGCAAAAAGTGGAAACAAGTATTATAATGTTTCCTAGAGAAAAGCAGTGACAATGGGGTCGCAGGATGGGAATCCTGCGACCTTTTTTACAAAGGAAGCTTTTCATACATAGAACAATTTAGGGAGGATATAAACATGTCATACGTTGATGAGGTTTATGAGTTAGTAGTTGCGAAGAACCCTGCACAGCCGGAGTTCCATCAGGCAGTTAAGGAGGTTCTTGAGTCACTTCGTGTAGTTATTGAAGCAAATGAGGAAAAGTTCAAGAGAGATGCTCTTTTAGAGAGAATTGTGAATCCGGAAAGACAGATTATTTTCCGTGTGCCTTGGGTAGATGATAATGGTCAGGTGCAGGTAAATACCGGATATCGTGTACAGTTTAATTCTGCAATTGGTCCTTACAAGGGAGGTCTTCGTCTTCATCCTTCTGTAAACTTAGGTATTATCAAGTTCTTAGGTTTTGAGCAGATTTTCAAGAACTCTTTAACCGGTCTTCCAATCGGCGGCGGTAAGGGTGGTTCTGACTTCGATCCTAAGGGCAAGTCAGACAGAGAAGTTATGGCATTCTGCCAGAGCTATATTACCGAGCTTTATAAGTACATCGGTGCAGATACCGACGTTCCTGCGGGTGATATCGGTACAGGCGCAAGAGAAATTGGTTTTATGTACGGTCAGTATAAGAGATTAACCGGATTATATGAAGGTGTATTAACCGGTAAGGGACTTTCTTACGGTGGTTCTTTAGCAAGAACTCAGGCTACCGGTTACGGTTTATTATATTTAACTGCTGAAATGTTAAAGTGCAATAACAATACCATCGAAGGTAAGACGATTGCAGTTTCCGGTTCAGGTAATGTAGCAATTTATGCTATCGAGAAGGCTCAGCAGCTTGGCGGTAAGCCTGTAACCTGTTCTGATTCGACCGGTTGGATTTATGATCCGGAAGGAATCGATGTAGCACTTCTTAAGGAAGTTAAGGAAGTTAAGCGTGCAAGATTAACTGAGTATGCTGCTGCAAGACCAAGCGCTCAGTATCATGACAAGGCTACCGAAGGAACCAATCAGTGGTCTGTAAAGGTAGACATCGCGCTTCCTTGTGCAACCCAGAACGAGTTGAACTTAGATGATGCAAAGGCACTTGTTGCTAACGGTGTTATGGCTGTTGCAGAAGGTGCTAACATGCCTACCACCATGGAAGCTACCGAATACTTCCAGGCGAATGGTGTAATGTTCTGTCCTGGTAAGGCTGCTAACGCAGGTGGTGTTGCTACCTCTGCACTTGAGATGAGCCAGAACAGCGAAAGACTTAGCTGGACCTTCGAAGAGGTTGATTCTAAGCTCAAGACCATCATGGTTAACATCTTCCACAACCTTGATGATGCTGCTAAGAAGTACGGTATGGAAGGCAACTATGTTGCCGGTGCTAACATCGCAGGCTTCTTAAAGGTAGCTGAGGCTATGACCGCACAGGGTATTGTGTAAATTTGATATATGTATACCGAGTCCCACAAGCATTATGTTTGTGGGGCTTATTTTTTGGGGGACATCATCCGATACAATCAGTAGATGGTATAAACAGATACAAGGATGTATCTTTGTAGTCAAAAGGATGTGATAATATGAAAATTTCAGAGGCAAGACAGATTTACAACAGTCAGATAAGGGCTTATCATGAGCAACAGGTAATTCTTTCCAAGCAGAAGAAGGAGCTGGAGGCGAAGATGAATGCAGTTCCGGATGGGAAGAGCATTTATGCCAATGAAGCGGCAGTACTGGAGCTTACCATAAAGGCTGTGGATGAAAAGCAAAACGAGTACAAGGATTACATGGAAAAGCTCATGGGGCAGTGGACTGCTACGGCCAATATGGTTTCGGCGGAGCAGCAGGGCGATGCCATGGAAGATTATGCGACGGATATGGGAAAAATCATGGAGGTGGCACGAAGGCTTATGAAAGGAGCTATAGTGCCTGCCAGTGATGAGCGGAAGCTGATGGAATATAGTATGGAGCTATATCAGGCAGCCAAAAATATGGGAGCCCTGGCAAGGCAGAAAGAGAAGGAAGAGTACGATTCATTATGGGGTGATGAGGAAGAGAAGGTATACGAAGACCCCACGGAGGTAGCGGACAATACGGAAGCCTTTGCAGCCGGACCGGCGATTGTAGATGTGGCGGATACGATGGCATCCGTTGAGGTAACAGAATAATTTGAAATGTAAGCAGTGATTTGTAGAGAAACAAGTCACTGCTTTTTTGTTATGACGACGAGGAAAGTGTTCATCGTACTTGTACGAATGAACATTTGACGACCGTTAATCAGAGTGAGATTCGAAATGTATCTCATCTCTGTTATGACGACAAGGAAAATGGAGCATACTAAATCCTAAATATATTTTGCTGTTCTACGGCAGAAAGCGAGGATGTATGCAGAATCATTTGAAGAATCAAACAAGTCCCTATTTATTACAGCATGCGGACAATCCGGTGAATTGGTATCCATGGTGTAGGGAGGCTTTTGAGAGAGCAAGGCAGGAGGATAAGCCTGTCTTTTTAAGTATTGGTTACAGTACCTGTCATTGGTGCCATGTGATGGCTCATGAGAGCTTTGAAGATGCGCAGGTTGCAGAGCTGTTGAACCGCCATTTTATATCCGTAAAGGTAGATAAGGAGGAGCGTCCGGATATTGACAGCATATACATGTCGGTGTGTCAGGCTTTTACAGGGAGTGGTGGCTGGCCCACTACCATTTTTCTGACACCGGAGCAGAAGCCTTTCTTTGCCGGAACGTATTTTCCGAAGAATGCAAAATATGGACAGATCGGATTACTGGATTTACTTCAGGCAGTTCATAAAAAGTGGAAAACGGATAGGGAGGAACTGCTTCAATCCGCAGAAGAGGTTCTAGCTTTCCTGAAAAATCGAGAAGTATTGAAGAGTAGTGGCGTAGACTACACAAGCGGTCGCAAGGTATTGGAGCATACCTTGGCCGATGGGGAGCCGGATTTGCAGTTGATAAATAAGGCATTTCGCATCTATCGACGTATCTTTGATGAAAAGCATGGTGGTTTCGGAAATGCTCCGAAGTTTCCCACGCCTCATAATCTACTTTTCCTAATGCAGTATTATGAGAAGAACGAAGAGGGAGAGGCCTTAAAAATGGTGGAAAAGACCTTGCTTCAAATGTATCGTGGGGGAATTTTTGACCATATTGGTGGTGGTTTTAGCAGGTATTCTACGGATCCTTATTTTCTTGTGCCGCACTTTGAGAAAATGCTTTATGACAATGCATTGCTCATTATGGCATATTGTAAGGCTTATCAGCTAACGAAGAAGAGTATTTATCGAGAGGTTGCAGAAAAAACGGCTTCCTATATTCTACGGGAAATGATATCGCCGGAAGGGGGATTTTTCTGTGCCCAGGATGCAGATAGCGAGGGCGTAGAGGGAAAATATTATTTATTCGACGCTTCAGAAATTGTAGAGGTATTGGGAGCGGCGGAAGGAAAAGTGTTTAACCGGTATTTTGATATCACGGAGACAGGAAATTTTGAAGGGAAGAATATTCCGAATCTTTTAAAGAATGACAGTGTGGAAGACGGGAAAACAAAATTTAATCGGGATGGTACCATGCAGGGGCAGATGGTGAAGGTTTACGATTACCGCAAGAATCGGTATGGGTTACATCTGGATGACAAGGTACTGACAAGCTGGAATGGTCTTATGATTACCGCTATGTGCCATTTGTACAGAGTTACGGGAAATAAAGAATATCTGGAAGTAGCAGAGAAAGCACAGGATTTTATTCAGAACAGACTCTGTGAAGAAGATACTTTGCATATCAGTTGGCGAGAAGGTGTTCGAAGCAGCAAGGGATTTTTGGATGATTATGCCAATGAGATTCTGGCACTGCTTGCGCTATATGAGGCAACCTTGGAACGTTCTTATCTGGACATGGGAATACGATTTTATGAAAAGGCTATTGCGGATTTCTGGGATGAAGAGCAAGGGGGCTTCTTCTTATACGGAAGGGAGAATGAACAGCTGATTTTACGTCCCAAGGAAACCTATGACGGAGCAGTTCCCAGCGGAAATTCGGTCATGGCGTATAACCTTGTCCAGCTATACCACCTTACCGGAGAAAAACAATTTGATGAATATGCACAGAAGCAGCTTAAGTTTATGTGCGGAGAAGCAAAGGATTATCCTAGCGGACATGCAATGTTTTTACTGGCGCTGTCGGATTATCTCTTTCCACCGGAGAAAGTAACTATTGTAGCTAAGACAGCGCAGGAGCTTTATACATTACCTTGTCAGATTCCTTTGGGAGCGGTGGTAAATGCCTTTGTGGGAGAAAATGAGGAATATCCGCTGAAGAATGATAAAACCACATTTTATGTATGTCGTGGACGAACTTGCTATCCACCGGAAAATGAGTTGCATAATTTTCCCCAAAATGTAGACACTACAGAAAAAAGCGAGTTTTCATAAATTGTAGTAGAGGGTAAGTAATATGACGATTACAAGGGATATTCAGTATGTTGGCGTAAATGACCATGAAGTAGATTTGTTTGAAGGAATGTACAAGGTACCCTATGGTATGTCCTATAATTCCTACGTGATTCTGGATGAGAAGATTGCGGTCATGGATACGGTGGACAAGGAGTTTGCGGATGAGTGGCTGCAGAAGCTGCAACTGGTCTTAGGGGAGCGGAAACCGGACTATCTGATTATTCAGCATATGGAGCCGGATCATTCTGCTAATATTCTGAGGCTTTTGCAGAAATATTCAGAGGTGACCTTAATAGCCTCAGCCAAAGCCTTTGAGATGATGAAGAATTATTTCGGCACAGAATTTGTGAATCAGCGGATGATTGTTGCGGATGGGGATAAGCTGTCTTTGGGGCGTCATAAGCTGGTATTTATTGGAGCACCTATGGTGCACTGGCCGGAAGTGATGTTGACCTTTGATATGACCGATCGGGTTTTATTTTCCGCAGATGCCTTTGGGAGATTCGGAGCACTGGATGTAGTACAGGAATGGGTAGACGAAGCCAGACGCTATTATTTTGGCATCGTAGGAAAGTATGGATTGTTTGTCCAGAAATTACTAGGGAAAGTCAAAGAGCTGGATGTTCAGCAGATTTGTCCCTTGCATGGTCCGGTACTTTCAGACAATCTGGAATATTATGTGGGGCTTTATGATAAATGGTCCCGCTATGAGCCTGAGGAGGAGGGAGTACTCATTGCTTATACCTCAGTGTATGGTAATACTCAAAAAGCGGTACTTCTTCTGGAGGAAAAGTTAAAGGAGCGAGGTTGTAAGGTTATTATCCGGGACCTTGCCAGATGTGATATGGCAGAGGCGGTAGCGCAGGCATTTTGTTACAGTAAGCTGGTGCTTGCCACCACCACCTATAATGCAGGTATCTTTCCTTTTATGCGGGAATTTATCAGTTGGCTCACAGAACGGTATTTTTGCAACCGTAAAGTAGGATTTATGGAAAATGGTGGATGGTCCATTATTGCAGCTAAGGTAATGAAGGAGATGTTGGAGAAGAGCAAGGGACTAAACTTTGTAGAAACCACAGTGAGAGTGGTATCTTCAGTAAAAAAAGAAAATATGCAGCAAATAGAAAAGTTGGCAGAAGAGTTATGTAACAATAAATCAGAGTAAAGGTAGGTAAGTATTATGAGATATGTATGTGATGTATGTGGATGGGTTTATGATGAGGAGGAAGGCGCACCGGATATGGGAATAGCACCAGGCACGAAATTTGAAGATTTGCCGAAGGATTTTGTGTGCCAGCTTTGTCTGGTAGGAATGGATATGTTCAGTCAGGAAAACTCATAGGGGAACGGGTTATGGAAAATGTGATAGGATTAACTGAAAAGCTAATGTCCGGGAAGGACTATTATGAAATCCGTTTAGAAAGTATTGGGGGCTTAGGTGCGAATCTATGCGGAAAGATGCTGGGGGAGATGGGCGTAAAATATCTGGATATGAATAGCAGTAATTTTTCCAGTTATGGTTCTGAAAAGACAGGTACGCCGGTAAAGGGCTATGTCAGATATTGCCAGAAGGACAAGGAAATCAGAGTGCATTTTCCAGTAGTGGAGCCAGACTTGTTGGTAATTTTTCATCAGGCACTGATAAAGGATGCATCTATCTGGAAGGGATGTGGTAAGGAAACGGCAGTGATTGTAGCATTGGAGCCGGGGCAGGAGATGCCACAAGAACTCCGTGGCATCTGTTATGGTCTGGAAGCACAAAGGATAGCCATGGAGACCCATTCCAGAATCAATGTGGTGATGCTGGGAGCTATATTAAAGGTTATGGGCTTAGAGAATACAGAGGTAGGTGAACAAATCTGCAAGGATACCCTGGGGAAAAAATATCCGGATGCTTTAGAAAGTAATCTGGAGGGAATGAGAAGAGGGTATGGGAATGTCAGACCGTTAGAGAATGCCGGAGAATCCCCACAAGCAGAGGAAACTGACCATAGTACCGGAAATCAGGAATGGGGCTATGTGACTGCACCGATCGGTGGTATCAATCCCAGAGTTGGCAACTCTGTAATTTCCGATTTATCACCTTCCAGACAGGGGTATATTCCACTTTTTATCAAGGAAAGATGTATTAACTGTGGTCTTTGTCATTCAACCTGTCCGGATATGGTGTTCCAGTTTACTAAGGGAGAGTATAAAGGAAAAGAGATGATGGTGAATCGAGGACTGGATTATTATCACTGTAAGGGATGCCTTCGCTGCGTGGATGTATGTCCGGTAAATGCGCTGGTAAGAGGCGTGGAGGCAGAGCATCCGGATAAAGAATATTTTCTTACTAATCAGGAGCTTTTACGAAGACCGGATTATTATGAAGAAGCGGGGCCGGATGGTTATATTACATCGGAATCCTATTTGACAGAACAGAGAATGGAGGGAGGAGAGGTATAATGGAAAAGCAGGTTTTAGAGTACGCATCAGGAAACGAAATGGCTGCCATTGCCATTAAGCAGATTGGTTATGATCTGATGGGGTATTATCCGATTACCCCTTCCACCCAGATTGCAGAAAACTTAGACATTATGCGTGCCAATGGGGAAACGGATTTAGTCATGGTAGCGGCAGAAGGTGAGCACAGTGCAGCAGGTATCTGCTATGGCGCATCGGTAGCCGGAGGCAGGGTGGTAAATGCCACCAGTGCCAATGGGCTTCTATATGCCATCGAACAGTTTCCGGTACAGTCCGGCACCAGATATCCAATGGTGATGAATGTGGTGTGTAGAACCGTTTCAGGACCTTTGTCAATCAAAGGTGACCACAGTGATATCATGTATATCCTGAATGCAGGTTGGCCCATTTTATTTGCCAGCACTGTACAGCAGGTGTATGACTTTAACATTATTGCCTTGAAGCTTGCGGAGAAGATGAGGCTTCCGGTAGTTGTGGCATATGATGGGTTCTTTACCAGTCATCAAAAGGGGAGATGTTATCGTTTTGCAGAGGATGGTGCTGTCAGGGAATTCATCGGTGAGAAAATGGAAGAGTATCCCTTTCTGGATTTGGAGAATCCGATTACGGTAGGTTCCTACATGAATGAGCCGGATATTATCAATAACAGATATCAGCTTCATCTGGCAATGGAAGAGGCAGGAAGGCTTTTGCCACAGCTTTTTGCAGAGTATAAGCAGTTGTCCGGCAGAGAATATAGTGCTGTGGAAGGGATTGAATGCACAGAAGCGGAGAGTTTATTGGTACTTCTGGGCTCATCCTACGATACTTCTATAGAAGCTATTGAAGAGATACGCCGGGAAGGTAAGAAGGTCGGTGCGGCTACATTGCACGTGCTTCGTCCTTTTCCGAGGAAAGAACTGTATGAATTGATTGGAAATGCTACGAATATTCTGGTAGCGGACAGACAGGACAGCTATGGTGCCGGAGGCGGAAATCTGTCTCTGGAGGTGCGTGCGGCTATGCAGCGATACGGCAGCAGTGTAAAGATAAAGAGTCTGGTCTATGGTCTGGGGGGCAAAGATTTCTTTAAAGAGGATGTAAGGAAAATGCTGGCGTGGGCAGAGGATGATTCCATGCCGGACTTTGACTACTATGGAATCACACCGGGAGAAGAAAGCGCATCGGAGGATAAGCCATTATTTGCGCCGGTGACCGGGGAGAGAACCCTTATTGGAGCAACGAAGGTAGAAAAGGGGGCAGAAGGAGAAGCAGCGAAAGTGACGGGAGGTCTTTTAAATACCGTGACGGCCATGCCGGGACGCATCGCACCGGGCCATGGTGCTTGTCCGGGCTGTGGCATTCCGGTAAACTTGAATTTACTTCTTCGGGGAATCGAGGATCCGGTAGTGTTCCTATTCCAGACCGGCTGCGGTATGATTGTTACTACTGCATATCCAAGAACCAGCTTCAAAGTGCCATATCTTCACAATTTGTTTCAGAATGGTGCGGCTACCTTAAGTGGTGTTGCAGAGATATGCTATCGTAAGCAGCAAAAGGGGGAAATCCCACCGGGAGATATTATTTTTATCATGGTCAGCGGGGATGGAGGTATGGACATCGGTATGGGCTCCGCACTGGGAACTGCGCTGCGGGGACACAGACTTTTAATCTTCGAATATGATAACGGCGGATATATGAACACCGGCTATCAGCTTTCTTATTCTACGCCGTTAGGAGCAAGAAGCTCTACTTCTCATGTAGGGAAAGAGCAGTATGGTAAGACCTTCTTTAATAAGGATATGCCGAAGATTATGGCTGCGACTGGAATTCCCTATGTGGCTACCGTGGCTGAGTCCAATCCCACTGATTTTATCAAAAAGGCAGCTAAGGCAGCATTCTATGCTAAAACCACAGGAACTGCTTATGTGAAAGCAATCTCTGCCTGCCCTTTGAACTGGAACGATAAGCCTGCTACAGAGCGAAGAGTTATCGAAGCTGCGGTAAATAGCTGTTATTTCCCGCTCTATGAGGTGGAGCAGGGCGTAACCAGACTTTCCTATGACCCGGAAAAGACGGGCAAGAAGATACCGGTTCTTGACTGGCTTTCCATGATGGGCAGAACGAGGCACTTACAGAAGGAAGAGTATCGGGACGTAGTAGAGAGAATGCAGAGAGAGGTTGACAGGCGATTTGTAGAGCTGAAGAAAAGGGCTGAATAAAAGGGATACACCTGTTGAGGATTAGGTCACCAGCAGGTGTATTTGCTTTGCACTGTTTCTTTTCCTATTTCCTTTCCGTTACCATTTTCCGATATTCCTTCGGCGTTTTTCCAACAAGCTTCTTAAATGTCTTGGTGAAGTAGTTCACATCGGGTATTCCACAATATAAAGCAATATTTTGAATCTGCATATCTGTAGTGTTCAACAGCAAGATGGCATGGTCGACTCTTTTGCGATTCACATACTCTGTTAAGGTACTGCCAGTCTCTTTTTTAAAGAGGGTGGAGAGGTAGCTGGAATTAATACTTAGTAGCTGTGCCAGTGCTTTCAGGCTTAAATCTGCAGTAAGATCATAGTCAATCTCGGTAATTACCCGGCGAATGGGCTTTGAATAGGTCTTTAAGGAGTGATTCTGCACCAGTAAGCAGTATTTACGCACCATCTCTTTGGAGAGTGCGGTAAAGGAGTTTTGTGAGGTTATGAGTTCGATTTTCCGGGCATACTGTGAGGAGACGGTATGTATCTGCACAGGATGAATATTGGCATTCTCGGCAGCTTTACGCAGAATGGTGTTCAGGATGATGGCGTAATTTTTCATATCACGGACAGGATTCTCTGTTCTCGACTCCAATTGTCTGGAGGTAAGATGGGAGAGGGTCAGCTCTGCTTTATGAGGCTGGCCTGCGGTTACAGCCTGCATTAGTAGTCTTTCCACCTCATAACGTTGCTCCAGAATTTGAATAGTGAGCATTGC
Organism: Acetatifactor sp.; assembly: GCA_045541195.1. GTDB lineage: Bacteria > Bacillota > Clostridia > Lachnospirales > Lachnospiraceae > Acetatifactor. The sequence goes on from JAZQIQ010000014.1 coordinate 64,284, forward strand.
ATCCTCCGGAGATTGTATATCCATGATGGGCACAAAATCTTTCGGAAGGGTAGTAGGAAAGTGGAAGTCGTCAGAGATGGTAAAGTTATCCGCATCGTTCCAGATATATTCCCCTAAGGTATAAAGTACGGTAAAGAGCAGACTTTCATCTGTAATGAATGGAAGATTCATATAAAATTGTTCCAATTGTGTTACATTGCCCGGCTCTACCTTAAATTGCTCTGCAAGCATCAAGATATCCTGTTTGGAGATGGAAGTCAGGACATAGGGACCCACATAAGCATATATAGGTTCTTCTGTATCAGGAAGACGGAACAGGATATAATGGCAGAGAAGAGGTGTCTTTAGACGATAAAGGGTATTGGGTTTGCACTGGCTTTCAAATATTTGAAAGATAGTGGAGGAATCAATATTGTAATTCAAAATGTCCTGTAATCCGATACCTCTTGAAAGAAGTGGGGCTTCGGAGGAGTTTGGGGTTAAGTAACGGAGATTTAGGCGGAAATTGTGAAATAGCTTTTCAACAAAAGCAAACTCTTTGTCGTAGGTCATAGCTTCTCCTTGGTATAAACGTACTTTTTTCTTTTATTATCGTACAATTTTTAGTTTCTTTCAATGATTAATAAAAATAATACGATAAAAACTAATAAAATTACTCATGAGCTAGAAGTACTATGTGTTAAAATCAAAAAGATGAAGGAGGCGGGAAAATGAGTATAGGTTTATGTGATTTTCGAAAGAAAAAGGAGTATCTGTTTTGTATTGATTCGGACGGATGTGCTATGGATACCATGGATATCAAACATATACGCTGCTTTGGACCATGTATGGTGGAAGAGTGGGAGCTTGAGCCTTGGGAGAATGCCATTCTTGCAAGATGGAATGAGATTAACTTATATACCATGACCCGTGGAATTAACAGATTTAAAGGTTTGGCCATGGTGCTGAAGGAGATTGATGAAGACTATTGTGTCATCGAAGGAATTGAGGAGTTGCAGGTATGGGTGGAAAGTAGTCCGGAGCTGTCTAATCCCGCATTAGAAAAAGCAATCGTAGAAAAAGATTGCGCAATCTTGAAGAAAGCTCTCTCCTGGTCTCGTAAAGTAAATGAACGCATAAATGAGCTTTCCTTTGAGGACAAAAAGCCCTTTGAGGGGGTAAAGGAGGCTTTGGAATATGCGCATAGATTCGGCGATGTGGCAATTGTATCCTCTGCGAACAGACAGGCGGTAGTGGAGGAATGGGAACTGTATCATCTTTTGGAGCATGTGGATATTATTCTTGCACAGGATGTGGGCAGTAAAGCGTATTGCATTCAGGAGCTGCTGAAAAAGGGATATGATAAGTCAAAGGTTCTTATGGTGGGGGATGCACCGGGAGATAAGGATGCGGCGAAAAAGAATGATGTATACTATTACCCTATTTTAGTCAGACGTGAGAAATATTCTTGGGCTGAGTTTGTAGATACAGCCGTTACAAAGCTTGTAGACGGTAGCTTTGGTGGAGCGTATCAGGAAGAGAAGGAAGCACAGTTTTTAGAGAACTTAAAGTAAAGGAGAAGGAACCTATGGTGGATTTGAAAGCAAGACCCTATTATTTATCGGCTGAGGATTGTAAATGGGTAGAGGAAACGATTGTTTGTATGAGTGACGAGGAGAAGGTGGGACAGTTATTTTTCCAGCTGACATCCTCTCATGATGAAGAGCATTTAAGAGAGCTGATGGAGAAGTATCACTTAGGCGGATGTCGTTATAATCCAGCGCCCGGCGCAGCTATTCAGGAGCAGAACCGTAAGCTTCAGAAGTATGCGAAGGTTCCGATATTTATTGCATGTAATACAGAGGCTGGTGGCGACGGTGCCTGTGCGGACGGTACCTTGATTGGTTCCGGCGTAAAAATCGGTGCTACGGACAATGATGAGTATGCATTCCAGCTTGGTAAGATGTCCAATGAGGAAGGTGCAGCGATAGGTTGTAATATGGCTTTTGCACCTGTGTGTGATATTGCGTATAACTGGGAGAACACCGAGATTATCGGACGTGCTTTTGGTAATGACCCGGAGCGAGTAGCAAGAATGAGTGCAGCTTATCTGAAGGGAGCACATACCATTCCCGGCTTTGCCTGTGCAGCGAAGCATTTCCCGGGTAACGGACAGGATTTTAGAGATGCTCACATTTCCAACAATGTAAACTACTTTGATGTGGAGGAATGGGATGCAACCTATGGTCATGTGTACAGAACTTTGATTGAGAATGATTTGGATGCAATTATGGGCGGTCATATTCTGATGCCCAAGTATGAGAGAGCACTGAATCCGGATATCAAGGATGATGATATGATGCCGGCTACCTTAAGTAAGAACATTATGACCGGACTTCTTCGTGACAAGCTTGGATTTAATGGTATGGTTGTGACTGATGCTTCCCATATGGTGGCGATGACGAATCGTATGAAGAGAAGCGAGATGCTTCCACTGTCTATTAATGCCGGCTGTGATATGTTTCTTTTCTTCAATGACCCGGAAGAGGATTTTGATACCATGTTAAATGCATATAAGACAGGTATCATCAGTGAAGAAAGAATGACGGAAGCTCTTACCAGAATTCTCGGTCTTAAGGCTCGTATGGGACTTCATAAGAAGGCAAAGGAAGAAATGGTGCCACAGCCGGAGTTCCTTGCAGAAGCACTTAGAAAGCCGGAATATATGGATATGCAGAAGGCAATCAGTAAGGATGCCATCACCCTTGTAAAATATAAGGATAAGGATGTATTACCGATTACGCCGGAACGTTATAAGAGGGTAATGATTGTTCATATTAAGGGTAATAATGGTGCCATGGGTGAGTTGATGAAGGCCATGGGCTATGGCGGAGGAAATCCGGCAGAGGCTTTAAAGCAGAGACTTTGCGAAAAGGGCTTTGATGCCTTTATCTACGAAAGTCCTTTGGATAAGATGAAGAAGCAGATGGCAGCAGGCGAGAAGCCTAATATCAATCTATACTTTGCAGGAAAGAATGCTATTGCGGATTTTGTGAAGGATATGGATATCGTAATTACTCTTTGTGATGTATCCACCGGAAGACCAAGCTTTGGAATGTCTAAGGGCGGCGGAGAAATTCCATGGTATGTATTTGAACTTCCTGTAGTAGTTGTAGGCTGTGGACAGCCTACCATGCTTGCAGATATCCCGCAGGCTAGAACTTATATTAATACTTACGACAGCAAGGATAGTACCTTGGATGCACTTGTGGAGAAGTTGATGGCAGGCGAGGAGACATTTACCGGAATTGATCCGATAGACAGCTTCTGCGGACTCTTTGATGCAAGATTGTAATAATGATTTGAATAGTAAAGAAGCTCTGTTTACAGGGCTTCTTTTTTTCTCTAAAATATTTTGTAAAATTGTCACACATCCGGTGTGGCAGAATCGTTATACATTATGAAGGGAGGTTTCACAGCGGTCCATGGGCAAAACAGATTTAGAAGAACAATATGATAAAATATATCGCTACTGCTACTTTAAGGTGCACCAAAGAGAAGTTGCGGAAGATATTACGCAGGAAACTTTCCTTAGATTTTATGAGCGTTTCGGACATTATGGAAGTGAGTTCACATTACAGTATTTGTACCGGATTGCACATAACTTGTGTGTAGATAGGTATCGGAAGAAAGAGGATGTAGAGCTTTCAGAGGAGATTGTGGTAGAGGGACATGAAGAACAAGTGCTTACCAAAGTGTTAGTTGATGAGGCTTTGGCTAAGTTGTCGGAAGAGGAGCAGGAGTTGTTACTTCTTCGGTATGTGAATGAGGTTCCGGTTGCAACAATGTGTAAGTTGTATGGAATGTCCAGATTTGCCTTGTATCGGAAGCTAAGGAAAGTAGCAGATGCACTTGAAAATATGTTGCAGTAGAGTTTAGGCATAAGGGAGACTTTCCTAGTATGGTGCCTAAAAAAGAGGTATTGTAAGGCATGAGCAAGTATAAGTGGTCTATATGCCTAAAAGGGGTATAAAAAGGACTTTTGAGCAAGTGAAATGTTCATGAAATAGGCATGACAGAAGGTGGAGGTATGTATATGCCTAAAATGGAAGGAGGAAGCATCATGAAACGGGAAATGAAGGCATATTTACAGGAAGCATTTACCGCACCGGAGCCAGTGAGAAAAGAAGCGTTTTTGAAAAGTACAATACCAGTGCAGATCAGTACGTTTGATTTTATGAAAACACAGATTTCTTATATCAGAAAGCGGGTGTGGGTGGTATCTGTTTTGATTTTTGCCTTGGGAATTATGAGTGTTTGCTATTGGGAAAAGGAAAGCATCTGGATGATATCATCCCTGGTTCCGTTTATTGCTTTATGTGCTGTCACAGAAAGTGCCAGGTCTGCCACATATGGAATGTCAGAGCTGGAAATGTCTACCAGATTTTCACTAAAAGATGTAACACTGGCAAGGATGGTGTCAATCGGTGTGGTACATTTTGTGATTTTAGGATGCTTGATTCCAATCTCAGGGGCTACAGCTTTATTACCTCTGATAAAAAATGGGGTTTATCTTCTGATTCCATATTTGCTGACATCGATGTTGGGGCTTATGATGGTACGAAAAATACGAGATAGAGGTAGTATATATGCATGCATGGGAAGTGCGGTTTTGGTTAGTTTTTTGTGTGCTTATACAAGAGACTTTCTGGCATGGATGTATGAGGAAAAGTATTTCATTTGGTGGTGCATACTGACTGTATATTTGTTGGTAAAAGTTGCTAAAGAGTACAAAAAAATGATTTATCAAACGGAGGATTATGCATGGAATTAGTGATTGACCGTTTATCCAAGCAATATAAGAATAAGATAGCTGTGGATAGGATATCCCTGCGACTGACACCGGGAGTATATGGACTTCTGGGAGCAAATGGGGCAGGGAAAACCACACTTATGAGAATGATATGTGGGATTTTAAAACCAACCAGCGGTACGGTAATGCTGGATAAGGATGAGGTTTCATCGGAGGAATATAGGGGAAAACTTGGGTATCTGCCGCAGGACTTTGGGTACTATCCGGAGTTTACCGGGCAAGATTTTCTAATGTATATGGCATCCTTAAAGGGGCTGGAAAAGTCCTGTGCCAAAAAGAAGGTGAAAGAGCTGATGGAGCTGGTTGGTCTGAAGGAACAGGCGAAAAAAAAGGTGAAGACCTATTCCGGCGGTATGAAGCAGCGTCTTGGTGTGGCGCAGGCACTTTTAAATGATCCGGAGCTGCTTGTTCTGGATGAGCCAACAGCGGGCTTAGACCCAAAGGAAAGAGTACGTTTCCGCAATTTGATTGCTGCCCTTGGAAAGGAAAGTATCGTGCTTCTTTCCACCCATATTGTTTCGGATATCGAACATATTGCAGATGAGATACTGATGATGAAGGACGGACAACTTAAATATCAGGGGAAATGGACGGAGGAGAACGGAGACTTGGAAGAGTTTTACTTGCAGCAATTCGGAGAGGAGGCAGCACATGAATAACTTTAAAGATATGTATGTCTTTGAACTGAAGAAGATATTTAAGAGAAGAATTGTGTGGATTACCACGGTGATAATGCTAGTGATTTCGTGCTCTATGGGAATGGTGGAGACATTGACAAGTCACACATATACCGAACCGGGAAGTGGCAAGGAAGTTGAACTTAGCGGATATGAAGTGATACAGATGAACAAAAACAATGCCTTATCAATTGATGGGGAGCTCATTGATGATGTCTTACTAGCTGAAGTGAGAGAAAGCTATCGTGGTGTTTATTATGAAGGGGACGCCAGTGTGAATGGTGCGTACGGAGTGACTGTGCGAGAGATAATAGACGGGGAAAGTCTTTCGGACGCAGAGGCGCGTATGAAAGAACAGGAACGATTAAAGAGTATTTATCAGTATGTACGTCGTATTACCGGAGAGTATGATTCCATTCATGCAATTTCTGCTACTGATTTGTACAAAGAGCGTATGGATTACATACAAGAGGAGATGAAATGGCAGAAGCTTACTGAGGGTGAAAAATCGTACTGGAAGGCGGAGGAAGAGAAAATATCAAAACCCTTTGTTTATGGCTATGCGGATGGTTGGGAGCTGATTATAGGAGAGGTGTATTCTTTGAATGTTATGTTGCTGCTAACGATTGCCATCTGTCTTTCCACTGTGTTTTCCGAGGAACACGTGCGTAAGACTGATCAGCTTATTCTGTGCAGTAAATATGGAAAAACAACGTTATATATGGCAAAGATTCTTGCCGGAGTTACCTTCGGATTAAGTAGTGCGGTAGTAATGCTTATGGCTTCATTAATACCGACATTGCTCATTTACGGCACAGAGGGCTTTGATATAGCGTTGCAGATTTATTCTCCTTTTGCAGGTTGGAATATTTCCATGGGTCAGGCTACATTATTGATGATTCTGATTTATCTAGTGGTGGCAGTGCTTTACAGTATAATCACTATGTTTTTATCAGAAGCACTTCGTAATAGTGTGGCGGTAATGGGGATTATGTTCGGCGGTATGTTATTTACTATGGTATTTACTCCATATACAGAGGTTAGAGCGTTTAACCAGATATATGAGCTGCTTCCTACATTGATTTTTGGTCTATGGGAATTTATGGATTTGCAGCTTGTGAAAATTTTTGGTGTGTATCTTAGGAATCTTCAGATAGCCCCCATATTGTATATGGAATGCAGTGCGATATTAGTAATTGCAGGAAGAAAAATATATAAAGACTATCAGGTAAGCGGAAGATAGAAAGAAGCTGTAAAACGCGATTGTGTTTTACAGCTTCTTCTTTTATAATAGTACCATGGGACTGGGAGGGTTGATGATGGAGAGTGTTTTTAATAATATTTCAAAGCTCTTTTTTATGTATTATGGGTTAGAGGTTACCAAGGTTGAAAAGGCATCCGCAGGTGTTGGATCAGATACTTGGTTTGTAACATGTGAGAAGGGAAAATATGTGATGAAGTACCCTTCTGAAAGTGAAATGAATCATCCGGAGCAAGAACCTATACTATGTGAGTATTTGAATGAATGTGGAGTTTCTGCATGTCAGTTTATTAAGAACCTGCTGGGAAACTATCTGACAGAAGACGAACAGGGGAAGATGTTCCATGTGCAGCGTTTTGTGCAGGGAAAGGTATATGAATGGCACTCCGCACCGCGATGGTTGCTTACAGAGTCTGCGCACATGCTGGGAAAGATACATGCAGCACTTAAGGATTATCGAAGACTACCGGTGGGAATCGGAGAGGATTTCTTTCAGCATATGACGCCGGAGGCAGCCAAGAATTCTTATCAGAAGTCTTTGACAATTGCCAAGAAACAGGGAGATAAGGAAGTAGTAGAAGATTTATCATATCGGATCGAGCTTATGAAAAGGTTTCCGGAGTTTTCATTTTATTTAGATAAGCTTACCTGTCAGAGTACTCATGGTGATTATTTTATAAGTCAGTTCATATGCGGAGAAAATAGGATTCATTCGGTTATCGACTGGACAACAGCCTGCATTCATCCGGTTGTGTGGGAGATTATGCGCTCTTATGTATATGCTGCGCCGTCCTGCAGGGATGGTGTGATTGATATGGATGAATTTGTAGACTATGTCCGGGAATATTGCAAGTATGCACCGCTTACAAGGTATGATGTGGAGCATATGGTAGACTTGTTCTATTATCAGATTGCAGTGTGTGATTATTATGGACAGTATTATGGAACGGATGCAGACAACAGAAATATATTTTTGGAACAGGCAAAGCTATCTACTAAGCTGCTGAAATGGCTGGAAGTGCACCGTGGGACATTGAAAGAAAAGCTTAAAGGCAGTAATGTTGCGGTAATACCGGAAACAGAGAAAATATTGTTGGAACGATTTGGAAAGGATAGTATCATAGCACTGGCTACCACATTGGACAATGTGCCATATGTGCGCAATGTAAATGCATTTTATGAAGACGGATGCTTCTATATTCTTACCTATGGTTTGTCGAATAAAATGAAGCAGATTCAGAAAAATCCTAACGTTGCAATCGCAGGGGATTGGTTTACTGCCCAGGGTAAGGGAGTAAATCTGGGATACTTCGGAAAAGAAGAGAATGTATCTATTGCGGAGAAGATGCGAGAAGTTTTTGCAGGGTGGATTGATAATGGACATAACGATTTTGCAGATGAGAATACCTGTATTCTTCGGATTGAGTTAACGAAGGGAATACTTTTTTCTAAGGGAACCCGTTATGAACTGGATTTTACCGAGGGAAACTAATATTTGAGCCGGACGCAAAGACGCAGAGCTAATTATCTTAATGGATAATTTGTTCTGTGTTTTTTGCGTTTGGGGAAAGATATAACTAAAAAATGGAAAGGGATAGGATAAATGTTTACATCGATTTTTGAAGATACAATGGTTACCGGGAATTGGCAGGAAGTAGAGATGGCAGGTAAAAAGAAACTTCCGGTATTGTTTCCACTTGGAGTAATTGAAGAACATGGACCACATTTACCGCTTGGCTCCGATATCTATTGGAGCGTAAGTATGTGCAGAATGGTAAAGGAAAAACTACAGAGTCATGGGCAGGAAAGCATCATTGCTCCTCCGTATTATTGGGGCGTTAATTTTTGTACCGGTGGTTTCCCGGGAAGTTTTTCCCTAAAGCCTGAGACTATGAAGCAGGTATTATTTGAGATTTTTGAGAATCTGAAAAGCTTTGGATTCTCAGAGATATATTGCTTTAGCTATCACGGGGATTCGTTTCATGTAAGAACCATTGCAGAGTCTGTCAAAAGGGCAAATGCAGAGTTGGGAATCTGTGCAAAGTTGGTTTTGGAATCTATGGATTTGCAACTTTACGGATGGATGGGAGATGAAGATTTCTTATTGGTTTCAGAGCCGGATTATCCTATGGAGTGGTTCGAGGAACAGGGGCCATCAGAGAAGGGGCTTTTAGATATACATGCCGGAGCATTTGAAACAGCGGTGCTGAATCATTTCTGCCCGGAGCAGGTGGATTTGGAAATGGCACGTGAATTGAAATCTTCGTCTTTAAACAAAGATGGAATGAAAAAGTGGTTACAAGGCGGTGATGCAACCAGAGAGGTAGTACCTCTGGGGTACGCCGGAAATCCTGCGGGATATGAAGCTGTGAGTAAGCATGTGAAAAAGATGCTGGAATTACAGGTGGCGGATATTGTTAGCAGGATGCTGCAGAAGTAAGCGTATAAAGTTTGAGAGTTTTTGTTGAGGAGATGAATAGGGATATAAGGCGTGCGAATAACGTTGATTCTGTCGGCTATGCAAATTTATTTACTTCCTTAAAGTAAAATGTATTGGAATGGAGGTTATTCAAATGAATGAGCAAGTAAAAAATTATGTAGATAAGTATTCCAGTGAGATTATCGATATGTACAATAAGTTAAGACGGCTGATTTATGAGAGTGTCTCATGTGAAGGATATGCCATATGAAGTTTTAAAACAGATATTTGTAGAGACTTTAGAGTGATAATTTAAAGTTGTGGAGAAGATACCATGGAAATGATTATTAGAGAAATGAAGCAAGATGATATAGCTACATGTGCAGAGATTCTTTGTAGCGTGTATAATAATGAATTGTGGCAATGCCGCTGGACGAAAGAGGTAGCAACAGAATATCTTACAGATTTTTTTGATATGAGAAAGTTTGTTGGATATGTGTTAGCGGATGGCGAAGAAATCGTCGGTGGAATATTTGCACATGAAAAGGTATGGTGGAATAATAGTGAAGTATTTGTAGAAGAGATGTTTGTAAAGCCGGAGTATCAGAGAAATGGGTACGGTTCTCTGCTCTTAAAGAAGGTGGAAGAATATATCAAGGAGAATGGGCTTGCTGGTATTACTCTATCAACAAATAAGTATGCTCCGGCACCACAGTTTTACAAGAGAAATAGTTTTGTGGATTGCGAGCATGTGTTGTATATGTGTAAGGAGATGTAGGGAGCAATGCGATTGAACCTTGAAATGTTTTTGGGGGGTAAGGAAATTAAGTATCGTGCCGGTTGACAAATGAGCAGAGAATAATCGTTTCAGTCCATTGTAGAAACTGAGATGTATTAGATAAAATAGGAATAATAGGAGAAATGGTTTATGGATAGTATTCGTTTTGCAGAAAATCTTATTGCATTTCGTAGGGAGAAAAAAGTGACGCAAGAGCAGTTGGCAGATTTTTGTGGGGTAACGAAGGCTTCTGTTTCAAAGTGGGAAACAAGACAGACGATACCGGATGTTTTATTACTTCCACGGCTGGCTGCCTTTTTTGAAGTATCCATAGATGAACTGTTAGGATATGAGGCCTGTTTAACAAAAGAGCAAATACATAAAATATATGAGGAATTGGCTACGGATTTTGCTACAAAAGATTTTGAGATGGCTATGTCAAAATGCAGGGAGTATGTAAAACAGTATTATTCCTGTTATGAATTTGTAGAGAAGATAGTGCTTTTATGGATCGGACATGAGATGCTTGCCGGGGAGAAAAGACAAGAACTTTTACAAGAAGCAAAAATGCTTTGCCAACATATCCTGAAGAAATGTAGAAATATTAGCTTATGCAATGATGTGGTATTTCTGCAAGCTATTGTAGATTTGTTGTTGGGAAAACCAAAAGAAGTAATTGAAGCGTTAGAAGATATGAACAATCCTTGTAGACTGTCTGTACAGGGAGAAGAAGTATTATTAAGTGCATACATAGAAATGGGGCAATTGGAAAAGGGAGACGATTTTGCACAGGTAACAATGTATCTTCACCTGATATGTTTGTTAAGTGAAGCATGTAAATTTTTAGTGTTACATAAAGAAAACTTGGAAAAGTGCGAAGAAACAAAATGGCGTATTGAAGAGATTGTCCGGATGTATAATCTGGAAGAAATTAATTTTCATCTTGTATCTTTATTTTATTATCAGATGGCAGAGATTTATTGTTATCATGGGGAAAAAGCAAAAGCACTAGCGCAGTTTGAAAAGTATGTTGATTTGATATTAAGGTTTCTTCGTGGGGAGATCGACTATTTACAAAACGACAGTTATTTAAACAGATTGGAGGCATGGTTTAAAAAGAGCCTTCTTGATGGAAACTATTCAAGGGAAAAAGGAACTGTTTATAATACATTACTTATGGCTTTTGAAGCCCCGGAATTTAATAGTTTAAATGAGGAAGAGGCATTTATCGATCTAAAGAAAATGGTGAAAGAGACGAAAATCTCAGAATAGATAATAAAAAAAGAGCCAGACGCTAAGACGCAGAGCTCCATAAGCTGTGAAATACACAGTTTATGGACTTTGCGTCTTTGTATTTTGGGGAAGAAACACTGTATCTTTCTGAAGCAGACACTGCTTGCGGTACTGACTGGGAGTTAACCCGGTTCGTTTCTTAAATTGGGCAGAAAGGTATTCTCCATGGCAATATCCGGTTTCCTGTGCAATTTCCATGATAGATTTGTCCGTAGTGGATAGCAGAATCTGTACATGACGAAGCTGGATATTGTTTAAATAGGTACTGTATGTCATGCCAAGCTGAGCATGAAAAAGTCTGGAAAAATATCCCGCGGAGAAGCCGGCATAATTGGCTACTTTTTCCATGGAGGGCTGTTCCTTGTAGTGGTCTTCCATATACACAATAGCATCCAAAATTGCTGGAGAAAGCTGCTGTGGGTGCAATGTCATCTCTTCGGAGATATGTTCTTCGAGAACCGTTGTAAAAATCCTAAAAAGCATCCCCTGCATGATAAATTCCTTGTAGGAAGTATCCTTTTGGTATTCCTGATAGATATCGAAGAACAGGGATTTTAACTTTTCCTGTGAATCCTTGGAAAAGTGATAAACAAAGGTTTCAAATAATCTGTTGAATATATGCTGGCCCACTTGGCGGATAAAAGGCTCCACATACTCGGGAGAGAATTTAATCATGATACGTTCATAGGGTTCGTTATATTCTGCCAAGGTCCGATGAAGGACGTATGGTGGCAGCAGCGCTACATCCCCAGCCTGATAGGAGTAGGCATAAAGTGGGGTGATGGTCCGGCGATGGCCCTGAAGAGTGATTCCTATGTTGTAATGATCTGTGGCCACTTGTAAGGAATCCATGTGATAAGGTTCTTCAAAACGGATATGTGTGACAATGATTTGTTGGCCATGAGGCAAAGGTGTAGGCATGTGTTATCCTCCTCTATAACAATTATTATGTCATGAAATCTCAAATTGCACAAGGAATACATAATGAATATAAATGAAAAAATACGTTTTGATAACTATAATAGGAAATATAGACTAGGAGTGGATATTATGGAGAACAATATGTGGCTTTTATGTCCCATATGTAACGGTAAGACAAGGATACAGATTCGTAAAGAAACAGAACTGAAGTATTTTCCTCTTTTTTGTCCGAAATGCAAGAAAGAGACCATGATTAATTTGAAAGATCAGAAGATATCAGTGCTAAGAACGGAGGGGGTATCTTGAGGGGAAATAGTATTTTGGTGGAAAATGAAAAACAGGCGAACAAGACCGTAGCAAAGGTAATGGCAACGACTTTTTTCATTTTTACCATCGTATTTTTTTTGAATGTGCTGGGTGTGTTTGTTATCAAAGATGGTATTATGATTCCGGCATATGTATGTAGTAGTGTACTATTGTTACTTCCTATGATACTTACCTATCTGTTAAAAATGGAGAGCAAATATGTGAAGTATGTAAATGTATGTAACAGTGTTCTATTTGTGATGATTATCGGTGTTACACTCACCTATCATGTGGTAGTGCTTTATGTATATCCCATCGCCATCGCCAGTCTTTATTTTTCAAAGAAGTTGAATATTTTTGCTACAGTACTTACGGTGGCGGGAACCTCTGTAGGACAGTTGCTTGCTTTTTATCTTCCCACATTGAAGGATGATAATTTCGAGGATTTGTATGAAACCGTTGTATGGGGAATTGTTCCGCGTGCTATGGTACTCATAGCGGTAGCGGTAATATTTACTATGCTTTGTTCAAGAACGGTATCGCTTTTATCCAAGCTTACAAAGTCTGCAGAGGAATTATCTCAATATCATAAAGAAATGGTAATGGGCTTTGCTACGCTGGTAGAGAATAAGGATGGCAGTACCGGAGGACATATTAAAAGAACTACCATGTATGTGAAACTTCTGGCAGAGGAATTACTTCGTCGGGGAGGATATGAGGAAGTTTTGACTGAGGAGTATATCAAAAACCTGTGCATGGCAGCACCGATGCATGACATAGGTAAAATCGCTATCCCCGATGTTATATTACAAAAACCGGGGAAACTGACCTCGGAAGAGTTTGAGGTGATTAAAACGCATGCCGTCAGTGGCGGAAGAATTATTGAAGAAACCTTTGGACATTTGGGAGATGAGGCTTATACAAAGATGGCATATCAGGTGGCAAGATACCATCATGAGAAGTGGAACGGAAAGGGGTATCCGGAGGGACTGGAACAAAGGGAAATTCCACTGGCGGCCAGAATCATGGCTATTGCCGATGTATTTGATGCTTTATCGGAAAAGCGGTGTTACCGGGAGGCAATGCCCCTGGATAAATGCTTTGAAATAATTTTTGAGGGAAGTGGACAGGATTTTGACCCGGTACTTACGGAGATATTTCTGGATATCAGGGATAAGGTAGAAAAAGTTCATGCGGAACTGAGTATGTAGAACAAAGGAGACTAACCTATGGAATTACTGAAGAAAAATGAAAAAGAGGCGAATGTAATTGTTGCCAAGGTGATGAGAGTTACGTTTATCATATTTACGCTGATTTACATTCTAAACGTCATTGGCATTTTTGTGGTAGACCAAACTATCATGACCATTGCTTACGTTGGTGGAAGTGTTACGTTGCTTCTTCCCACGCTTATCGTCAATTTGTTAAAGAAAGAGGGAAGCTTCATTAAGTATGTTAATATTGTGTGCGCATCGATTTTTGTGACGCTTCTTAGTATTACATTAACATTTCATGTGGTTGCAATTTATGTGTACCCGATTGCAATTGCCAGCCTTTATTTTTCTAAGAAGCTGAATATTGTTGCAACAGCTCTTACGGTAACAGGCGTGTCGATAGGACAGTTTCTTGCATTTGAATTACAGACCCTGCAGGATGACAATTTTACAGAGCTCTATGGTGTGGTCATTTTTGGAATAATTCCCAGAGCACTTATTGTCATTGCTGTTGCAGCGATTTTTACCATGCTTTGTAGCAGGACGGCGTCCTTGCTTTCCAATCTGATGGGAGCCGAAGAGCAGAAAGAAATGTTGGAGCGAATGAAGAAGATGAAGGACAATGCTTCAAAAACATCCAAATCTTTACTGGACATGGTAACAGAACTTGCAGGTATTGCACAGAATTCTCTTCGAGCTAATCAGATGATTGCGAAGGAATCTGAAACATTACTGGTTGGTTCTACGGATAATGCAGCTGCGGTTGAAAGTGCGCAGCTCCGTATCAGTGATATTTCAAAAGAGTTGAAAGAGCTTAGCGGTATGAACCATAGGACCGCAACACTTACAGACCGGATTAGCGAGAATACCCGCGAGAATCAGCATCGTATGGATGAAGCGACCTCTAATATGGAACAGATACATCACAGTACGGTGGAATGTAAGCAGATTGTAAGGAATCTGGGAGAACAGTCCAAGGAAATTATCGGAATCGTACAGACCATTACCAGTATTTCCAGCCGTACCAATATTCTCGCACTGAATGCATCTATAGAAGCAGCAAGAGCCGGAGAACATGGCAAGGGCTTTGCTGTAGTTGCAGAGGAAATCCAAAAGCTGGCAGAACAGACAAGGACAGCGGTAGAGAGTATCGGTACAATTGTACATCAAGTGGTGGAAAACACAGAAAGTGCAGTGAATGCAATGGAACAGAATGCCGCTTATACACAGGATGGTTTGAGCAGTATTCGCAAGGCAAATGAGTCCACATCTTTAATTACATCCTCTAATAAGGAACTTACGGGGCAGATACATGCTATTGATGAGACCGCAGAAGTTATCAAAGAAAAGAGTGGTGAGGTGTCCGGCAGTATGAAGGTAATCAGTGACAACACCCAGCAGAACTGTAGTGCGGTGGAGCATGTGACAGCGGCTACCCGGGAAAATAGCGCGGGAACAAAGAGTCTGGCAGAGATTGCTGAAACAATTAAAGGGCTTTCTGAGCGGTTGAATGAAATGGTAAAAGAATAGTTTTTGGTAGTATAAGTAAGGTAAAATTATGTTGCAGAGCACATCATGGAGGAAGAGATTACCTTGGATAGATATCTGAAAGAATTTAGCGATACGTATTAAGTTTGACAGAATAATGGACGATACTATAATCAGCTAAGGATAGCGTCTGATTCAATGGATTGAAATTGAAGCAGGCGCTATTTTTGCGTAAAAATACATTTATGCCGCTTGGTCCTTACCGGAAAGCGGCGCAGCCCTGACCGACAGATGGGCTGCAGAAAGGAGCAGTATGTATGTAAATAATGGTGTAAAATCCGGCTATTCTCTGATGTATCGAAGGAATGAGACTGCAGAGTATAGCGGGGATTTTATGCAGACAAGGGCACAGGAATCTCCGGAGGATGCCTATGAACCGCAATCCGGTGAGATGGAGATTACAGAGCATCCCCTATGGGCAGGAGGGCATTATAGCAGGCTACAGGAAAAACTGATATCCCGGGCGGAAGCCGGTGGGGCAGTGACGAAGGCAGACCATGCACAGGCAGGAGAATTCATTGGGATGACGATGGTTCCGGAGGAAGGAGAATCTACGGTATATGGTATGACAGCATTCTTGATTGCCGGCTCAACACCTGAGAATCCGGTTGTGCAGATTCGCTTTAATTGTGGAGGTGAGAGAGTCTATTACAATGTGGAAGTAAATAAAGTAAATCCGGAATGTGCTACCCAGCTGGAAATGTTTGCACTTCTAAGCTATACCGATAAGATGGGGGTGACGGAAGGCGGCGCTTTCGGCTCCTTTCAAAAGCTTAGTGTGTATGCGGTAAATGCTTTCCAGAACGGTTATTGTGAGGATTTGTCCGGTGTAGACACCTTTCTTAATGAGACCTTTAACTGGAAGGAAATACTGGACGATATTATGAAGGATTATATGGATGCACAGCTTAAAAGTCAGTATAAGGATTGTGAGAATCTTCTCAATTACTTTGAAAAAGATTCTTCAGAAGATGAGGATTATGCCAATTTTATTCAGGATAAGCTGGCAGAGATATTGGAGAAAATTGAGAAGGGGGAAGCAGAAACTTCATATCAGATTGGGAACGGCTCTTTTACCGAGGAAGAATGGGATAGGTTTCTGGAAAATTTCGATTCCATACAGGAGGTATTAGAGGCGTTGATGAAGGAGAGGCTGGAGAAAAAGGAGGAAGAGGCATTAAGAAAGGCTCAAGAAGAGAAAAAGCTGGAAGAAGAGCTTCTTTTTGCTGAGTCAGTGACCTGCACATATCCGGCAGCCGACTCCGCAGCAGGAGAGATACGCTACATTACGTTGTTTACTCCGGAAGGAATTTTCTGCCGTAAGGCCGGATGGACAGAAGGGTATGAATGGAAAATTGATTTTGAAAATGCGCAGCAGTATGAAAAGGCGTTGGCTTTGCTTGCACAGTTCCCAGATGATTATGATATGCGATTTGTGGCTAATGAGAATTTCTGGAAAGATTACCTGAATGGCGGCAGTGTAATTGATGAGGATAAGGTGATAGAAATGGCAGTAGTATCTCTGCCGGATATGGGAATTTCTTTTCACTACAATCTGGATACCGGAGAACTGGAGTGTGTGGACGATAATAATACACAACCGGGACGTCAGATAAGGTGGAGTAAAAGAATCTCCATGGAAGAGTATGATAGGTGTCATGAATTATTTGATAGAAGCAGGGGAGAACATACATGGGAATACACCTATGCAACTTACTTAAGCAATGAAAAATTCTGGGATATGTTTTTGAACAATGAATTGGATTTATCAGATGTGGAAGAAACAGATATATTGCAGAGATTAAGAAATTGATAAGCGAAAAAGGCAGTAATCAAGTGGCAGATTGCTGCCTTTTTTCGTTTTATAGATTATTCAAGGATAAATTCGTTTGTAACGGTAGAACTCTGCCAGGTGTTTCCGTCAGAGCGGTGGTACTCTGTGTAAATGGTGCCGTCCGTCTTGGTGTACTTGATAACATATATTTGTCCGGTTTCAATTGCCATGGGATAGTTATTGTATGGTAAAACATTTGCGGTGGTTGGAAATTCTTTGAATTCCTCATAGGCGTTTTCAATACGCCAGAATTCCCGGCATTGGAAATCGGTTAATACCGTAGATAAATTTACTTTGCCATAATAAGTGGCGTCATTTTTTTTTTTCATTGATTGTTATGGTTTCGGTTCCCAGAGGCTCTATGTTGCGGGCAAGGGAAGATAAATCCTCGGAGTATAAATTTTCTTCATATCTGTTATGGAGCTGATTTGCCATACAGGGAATCAATCCGGTGGAATACTCTTTCCCAGTAATAGAGGTATGAGCGGAGCCATAGATTCCCATGACACTTGCATCTTCCAGAGCATCAAATTCCCGGATAAAGTTTTCGGTCATGGCATTTTCACGATAAATATTGTTATTTTTTCGATAGTATTTCTCACCCTGCCGGATATTCTCTGTAGCTAATTTATAAGAAACGGTATCTTGCAATTGATTGGCTTCTAAGTATTCTGTATAGCGCTGTCCGGTAGTGTTGTATTGATGGCCTACATCAGTGCCGTGAAAAATGGTCTCAGGACATAGTTGCTTAATTTGTTTATAGAATCGGAAGACTTCCGCTGAGTGCATCGCTGTACCATCCCAATCCAGATATAGCTGTTCCAGAATCTCATCATTATCGGACTGCATCCAAAGATTTAGAAACTGGGCAGTATAGTAGGGAAGTTCCAAAAATAAATGCCTCAATTGGTATTCGTTATAATAGGTACACCATAGCTCCAACTCCTTCTCTAATATGGCATTATTGGAATGAATCTCGCCATATAGGTATATTTGTCCCTGCCAATTTTGAGGAAGAGCATTTAGGGATTTGCCATTGGTGGTGATGATTAGCAGAAGAGCGATAAGCACAATAAGGATGAAGGGGAGAAGTATTTTTGCATTCATTTTCTTTTTCTTCATGAGAAGGTTCTCCTTTTGATAATTTTTGATACGATTATATTACTGCACAGTGCCTGAGATCACAATCTACGGATGGTAGAGTTAGTGTATGAATCATGGGAAAAAAGTATTAAAATGGTAAAAATATTGCTAAGATAGAGTGGAATGAATGGACAAAAATCGGAATCTAATATAAAATTGGTGTGTATGCTGTTTAAAGGCAGCAGATAAAAGACGTAAGATATAGGTAAAGAGAGGAGAACTTATGACAGTTTCTTTGTTGGAATTTATGTCGCAATTGTTGTCCAATCCGGTGCTTGCAGTTACCGTTGCGCTGGTACTGGGGGTAGTGTTGGTGAATGGTTGGACAGATGCACCTAATGCCATTGCAACCTGTGTATCTACCAAGGCAATGTCGCCTAAGGCAGCGATTTTGATGGCAGCAGTATTTAATTTCCTTGGTGTATTTGTAATGACCATGGTAAACGCCAGTGTGGCAGCAACCATCTATAATATGGTAGATTTCGGGGGCAATCCTCATGATGCGCTTGTAGCACTTTGTGCAGCACTTTTTGCTATTGTAACCTGGGCAACAGCTGCATGGTGGTTCGGTATACCTACCAGTGAGAGTCATGCACTTATTGCAGGTATTTCCGGTGCGGCCATTGCTCTGCATGGCGGACTTGCAGGTATCAACGGCGGAGAGTGGATTAAGGTAGTATATGGTCTTGGACTTTCTACATTGCTTGGATTTGCTTTTGGCTGGTGTACCGTAAAGATTATCGAGATGATTTGTAAGAAGATGGACAGACGTAAGACACTGGGCTTTTTCAAGGGCGGTCAGGTGGCAGGCGGTGCCATGATGGCATTCATGCATGGTGCACAGGACGGTCAGAAGTTTATGGGTGTGTTTATGCTTGGTATTTTCCTTGCAAACGGACAAGCTGATGTAAATAATTTTGAAATCCCCATTTGGCTGATGGTTTTGTGTAGTGCTGTTATGGCACTGGGAACATCCATCGGCGGATATCGCATTATTAAGGCGGTAGGTATGGATATGGTTAAGTTGGAGACTTATCAGGGATTTGCAGCGGATTTGGCAGGTGCGGGTTGTCTGCTTTTATCTTCTGTAACAGGTATTCCGGTATCTACCACACATACCAAGACCGTGGCAATTATGGGTGTTGGTGCAGCGCGACGTCTATCCAATGTTAATTGGGGCGTGGTAAAAGAAATGGTACTTACCTGGGTACTTACCTTCCCGGGATGCGGACTGATTGGATTTTTCATGGCAAAATTATTTATGTGGCTGTTTTAGGTGATAAAGGAGAATAATCATGGCAAAGAAAGAGAATAATTTTTATTTTGATACTTTTGCAAAGGGAATGTCTTATGCAAATGATGCAGCGATTTTATTAAAGGAATGTTTTGAGAATTTTGATGCAACCAATATTAAGACCCGTTTGGATGAGATGCATACTATTGAACATACCGCAGACGGTATTAAGCACAATATGATGGAGCAGCTAGTGAAGGAGTTTTTACCACCTATCGAGAGAGAGGATATTGTAGAGCTGGCACATACCATCGATGATGTTACAGATACCATTGAAGATGTTTTATTAGGTATCTATATGTACAATATTACGGAACTTCGTCCTGAGGTAAAGGATTTCTCCAGACTTATCGAGCGTTGTAGCAGTGCCTTAAAGGAAATGCTTGGTGAGCTTCATAACTTCCGCAAGTCTACTGTAATCCGTGAGAAGATTATTGAAGTTAACGGATTTGAAGAAGAGGGCGATAAGCTTTATACAGCAGCAGTTCGTCGTCTTTATACAGAGGAGAAGGACGCGGTAGCAATTCTTTCTTGGACAACCTTATTTGATCGCTTAGAGAAGTGTTTAGATGGTTGTGAGCATGTGGCTGATATGGTAGAACAGGTTATTTTAAAGAATAGTTAACAATGAATTTGGCATTAGAAAACCCCGAAGCAGATTGCTTCGGGGTTATTTTTGTGATTACTTATTTGCTTTTCTCTGGAAGAATTTCACAAGTTCAACAATCGGAATTACCAATGCACCAAGTGCAATTGCAATGAGATACTCTGCAAGGCTTACAGAAGCAAATCCAAATGCTGCTGCAAGGAAAGGTACTTCACATACTACAGTAGTAGCAATAAGGGTTAATACTGCAGCGCCAATCAGAATTTTGTTCTGAGTAGGAAGGCGGAAGATACTTCCACGCTGTGAACGCATGTTAAAGCTGTGGAAAATCTCAGCCATGGACATGGTTAAGAATGCCATAGTCATACCTTCTGCGCTGTCAGCAATAGACCAGCTACCGGTTTCCATAAAGTGTCCTACGAAGTAGGAGATGAGTACAAGTGCGGATACCATAAATCCCTGGTAGCCGATGTCGATGCCCATACCATCTGCGAAGATACCGGCTTTTGCATCACGAGGTTTACGTTCCATGATATCCGGCTCAGCTTCTTCCATACCAAGGGCAAGAGCAGGGAAACAGTCAGTAACAAGGTTAATCCAAAGAAGATGAACCGGTTTCAAAATTGTAAATCCAAGGAGTGTGGAAACGAAAATACTGATTACCTCACTCATGTTAGAGCCAAGAAGGAACTGAATTGCCTTACGGATGTTGTCGTAGATACGACGACCTTCTTCTACCGCACCTACGATGGTAGCGAAGTTATCATCGGTAAGAACCATATCTGCAACGTTCTTGGTTACATCGGTACCGGTGATACCCATACCTACACCGATATCTGCAGATTTAATGGAAGGAGCATCGTTTACACCGTCTCCGGTCATAGCAGTAACATATCCGGCATTACGCCATGCATTTACGATACGGGTCTTGTGCTCCGGCTGAACACGTGCATAAACAGCAATGTTCTGGAATTCTTTGGCAAACTGCTCATCATCCATCTCATTTAGCATAGAACCGGTAATTGCTTTCTTATCGCCGGTAAGAATACCAAGCTCTCTTGCAATGGCGATAGCAGTATCAATGTGGTCACCGGTAATCATGATGGCACGGATGCCGGCTTTTTTACATTCTACGATAGCGTCCTTTACTTCCGGACGAACAGGGTCAATCATACCACTTAAGCCTACGAAGCATAAATCCTGCTCTAAGACCTCAGCATCGTATGCGGGCTCGCTATCCCAAGAACGCTGTGCACATGCAAGAACACGAAGTGCCTTATCAGCCATGGACTTGTTGCCCTTTAAGATTTCCTGACGATATTCATCGGTCATAGGAACAGGCTGACCATCTTTTAAATAGGTAGTACATTTATCAAGAATCATATCCGGCGCACCCTTGGTGTACTGAATATATTTACCGTTTACAAGGTGAACGGTGGACATCATCTTTCTTCCGGAGTCGAAAGGTGCCTCGCCGCTACGAGGATATGCATCCTTGAGCTCAGGCTTTGGAAGGCCGATACGATTTGCCCAGTATACAAGAGCAGCCTCGGTAGGTTCACCGGTAACAGAACCGTCATCTGCAAGCTCAGCATCACAGCAAAGAGCCATAGCCTTTGCAAGAAGCTTCTCGTCTTCTCCAAAGTGGTCTACAACGGTCATCTTATTCTGGGTTAAGGTACCGGTTTTATCAGAACAGATAATCTGTGCACAACCAAGGGTTTCTACTGCAGTTAAGCGTCTGATAATTGCATTTCTCTTGGACATGTTGGTAACGCCGATAGAAAGAACTACCGTTACAACGGCTGCAAGTCCTTCCGGAATAGCAGCAACTGCAAGGGATACAGCAACCATGAAGGAATCTAGCATGGTGTCTAAAGTGAAACCACCGGAGCGGATAATCTGTACTGCAAAAATTACTACACAGATACCAAGTACTAACCAGGTAAGAATTTTGGAAAGCTGGCTCAGTTTAATCTGAAGAGGGGTCTGCCCTTCCTGTGCATTAGCCAGAGCGTCTGCAATCTTACCCATCTCAGTGTCCATACCGGTAGCAGTGATAACTGCTTTACCACGACCATAAACGATGGCAGAACCCATGTAAACCATGTTCTTACGGTCGCCGAGAGGAACATCCTTGGAAGAATCGGTTAAGTTAATTATGTCAATAAACTTTGTTACAGGAACAGATTCACCGGTAAGAGCAGCTTCCTCAACCTTCAGACTGGCATTTTCAATCAGTCGTCCGTCGGCAGGGACAGCATCACCTGCTTCCAAAAGAACTACGTCACCTACAACTAAATCTTCACTATGAACAATAGTAATTTTACCGTCACGTAAAACCTTGGAGGTTGCTGCGGACATTTCCTGCAGTGCCTCAATGGCTTTTTCTGCCTTGCTTTCCTGATAAACACCAAGAACTGCGTTAATAATAACTACAGCAAGGATAATAATAACATCTGCAAAGCTTTCGCCCTCGACTACGGCAAGGACACCGCTGATTGCAGCTGCGGCAAGAAGTATAAGAATCATGGGATCCATTAACTGGTTAACGAATCTCTTTAAGAGAGAGTCCTTTTTTCCTTCAGCCAGTTTGTTTTTTCCGTTTTCTGCAAGACGCTTTTCCGCCTCTGCGGTAGAAATACCATCTGCAGAACTTTGGGTTTCGATTAAGACATCTTTAATGTTTTCACAATAGTGTTTCAAGTCGAAATCTCCTTTCTAAAATCCAGATATATTTTTCGTACCATCAATTTTATCAGATTTTGCCTAATTAATCTATAAGAGATAGTAGAGCTTTGCTAAATTTTAACGTGCATAAAAGTGCACGTTAAAAGAGATTAATGTAGCAAATTTCTTTGCCGAAAAAAAAGATACTTTATATAGAATATTTTGTCCGAATGTGTTATGATTGATGCGTATGTTTAACAATATTTATGTAAGGAGGATCTGTTATGGATTATTTATTGGAAGGAGTACTCGCCCTGTTTGATTTCAGTGGCGGCGGTTGGAAATCGTTAGTAATGTTTGCAATCGGAATCCTTTTAATTTGGCTTGCTATTAAGAAAGAATATGAGCCATCATTATTACTTCCGATGGGATTCGGTGCTATCTTAGTAAACTTACCTCTGTCAGGTGTTATTGACCAGACCGTAGGTGGTATCGAAGCTCATGGTATCATTCAGTGGTTATTTGAGGTTGGTATTGAAGCTTCTGAGGCGATGCCCATTTTATTATTTATTGGTATTGGTGCAATGATTGACTTTGGACCGCTTCTCTCAAAGCCATCTATGTTCCTTTTCGGTGCAGGTGCACAGTTCGGTATCTTTGCAGCGATTTTATTAGCAGCATTCTTAGGTTTCGATATCAGAGATGCGGCAGCAATCGGTGTTATCGGTGCAGCAGATGGCCCTACCGCAATTTTAGTATCTCAGGTTCTGAAGTCTAAGTATGTAGGTGCAATCGCAGTTGCTGCGTACTCTTACATGGCTTTAGTTCCTATCGTTCAGCCTATGGCCATTAAGCTTGTTACTACCAAGAAGGAAAGATGCATACATATGGAATATAAGCCTGAGTCTGTTACCAAGACCATGCGTATTATTTTCCCTATCGCAGTAACCATGATTGTAGGTCTTGTAGCACCTCAGTCTGTAGCACTTGTTGGTTTCCTTATGTTCGGTAACCTTCTTCGTGAGTGTGGTGTTCTCGGAACCATGTCTGATACTGCACAGAATCAGTTGGCTAATTTAGTAACCTTATTACTTGGTATTACCATTTCCTTCTCTATGAAGGCAGAAGATTTCGTAACTGTTGAGACTGTTTTAATTATGGTAATCGGTTTATTCGCATTTGTAATGGATACTATTGGTGGTGTACTTCTTGCGAAGTTTATGAACCTCTTCACCAAGAATAAGATTAACCCTATGGTTGGTGGTGCAGGTATCTCTGCATTCCCTATGTCTTCCCGTGTAGTTCAGAAGCTTGCAATGGAAGAGGATCCTACCAATATCATTATCATGCATGCTGCCGGTGCTAATGTATCCGGACAGATTGCATCCGTAGTAGCAGGTGGTCTTGTAATTAATCTTGTATCTCAGTTCTTATAATCTGAGAAGAAAGGAGCATTTGAATGAGTCAGACAGTAATGCAGGCCTTAGAGATTATGGGAAAAGGCATGCTTGGTATCTTCGTAGCGTTAATCGTAATCATGGTTTTTGTTATGATTATGGCAAAGCTGGGTAAGAAGAAAGATTAAGTATTAATATGAAATAAAGTAGTGAAACGCCGTATGGAATTTTCTTCATATGGCGTTTTCTTGTATTGTGGTGTATACTTGAATGAGGAGGTGGTATCATGGAAAATCAGGAAATGATGGAGAAATTGCAGAAAACGTTAAAAGTGAATCGTTATATTAACATATTTTTAGTGGCTTTGATGATATGTTTGTTGTTAGGAGGCTATTTGGTGGTTCAAAAAATAACACCTGCCATAGAAATGGTTCCGGAGATACAGGCGTCCCTGGAAACCCTGGAACAGATTGATTATGAAGCGTTGAACCAGGCTATAGAGGATTTGGATGTGAAAGCCTTGAATGAAAAGATTGAGCAACTGGATGTGGCCGCGATAAATGAAGCTTTGGGAAAGCTTGATATGGAGGCCTTGAATGCGAAGATTGATGCGTTGGATGTGGAAAGTTTAAATGAAGCTTTGGAGGGACTTGACACTGAGGAACTGACAGAAGCTTTGGAGAATCTGAACAATGCGGTGGACAAGCTGGAGAGAATCGGAGAGAGTCTTGGAGCGTTGGGAGAATGGTTTGGCGGTAAGTTCAACTTTTAATTCAAGGAGAGGTATTTATGCGTGGTGGTTATGTTAAAAAATTTTTTTGTTTCTTAGCATTTGTTTTTTGTTTGGGGATTGGTGTTATTTTTGGGGAGCCGGTTACTGCATATGCGGCAGGTAGTGTTGAGCTTTATGTGGATGGAGAACTGATAGGGACTTATGATGGTATAATGCATGCATTTGAGCAGATGACGGATGCTACAGAAAGTTACGTGATTCGGCTGAAGGATGAATCGCAGATATATCAGATTACGGAGGGGTATACCTGGCCGGCGGTAGAGCGTATTACAATTCAGGGGCCTGCAAGTGATAGCTTTGCATTTGTTACCATATCAGGAGACAATACTTTGCAGGGAGATTTAGGCTTGCAAGGTGTGGTAGTGCAGTTTGATGAAGATGCGGCGGAACCGGGCTTTTCCATTAAGATGCAGAATCATAGGGTATATATTGACGGAGATGTGCATATTAGCGGTGAGAATAGCTGGATCAATACACAAACCGGTGAGTATTTTACGGAAATTGTAGGTGAGCTGGTAGGAAACGAAGGTTCCGGAATAGTAATTGAAGGTGGTCCCGAGTTGTTTTGTGACCTTACAGTAGATGAGATGATATTAAGTGGTGCGGTTGATTTTCGCGGTGGTAAATCACAGAGTATCATAAAACGCTTGGAAACCGATTCGGATTCCAGGATAGACTTAAATTCCATATACTATGTATCCCAAAGCGGTGGAGGTGTGAATGTGTCCATCGGTTCTTGTGTCATTCATGGCAGGGAAGATGAAGTAATGGGACAGAGCTTTATGGTTGACATAGGTACAAGTGGCTCATCTTTTGTGGTAGGAGATATTATTTTTGATCAGGAAGTCGGCTTAGGGCTATGCTTTAATTACGGTTCTTTATCTAATGGTCCTGACTTTGAAAGTGTAGATGTTGCACTTAACGGAGAATTTGAGAATATTTCTTATATACAGGTCCAAATGAATCAGGTATTCAGTACATTTAGTGCGTATAAAGATGAGTTTTCACTGGATAAGCTTTTCATAGCACCGGAATTTGCCGGTGAAGTGCGTGGATATTGTTCAGCTTTCTGTAGTGATATCAGCCAATATACATCCGGAACTTTTGAAGCAAAGAAAGTAGAAGATACCTTCTATGTGGACAGGGACAGCATATACTTGGAAGAGCCTTCCGGGGATGATACGGAACAGGAGATTCAAAGCGGAGAATGGATTTATGTCCGGACAGAAGAAGGAACTGCGGATATCAGAGGATATGTAGGCGAAGGAGCGGAAGTTGTAAGAATTCCTGATACTATTGATGGCCTTACTGTCAGCATTGTGTCAATCATGGAAAGGACTTGGTATGAGGCTGATGGCACACCACGCTCAACCTTGGAAGGAGTAAAGGAGGTTATCATACCGGCATCTGCAACGGATGTATCCGCCCATGCATTTATGGTACACGAGCTCTTTGGAGATATATCTGTTCTTGAGAAACTAACGGTATTGGAAGGAAATACTGCATATAAGAGTATTGATGGTGTACTTTATACCGCAGATGGTGAAACAGTTGTCGCGGTGCCACAGGCGATAGATAGTGTAGAACTTCCGGAAGGAATAAGATGGATAGAAGAATATGCCTTTTATAACTGTATTAATTTGAAGAAGCTATATATTCCGGATACGGTAGAGGCGATGGTGACCGGTTCCCTAAGAGAGTGTGATGGATTGGTGGATTTGAGACTGTCTCAAAATATGGAAAGTATATTTATGAATGTTGGGATAGGTTGTGATTCGTTGAAGCGTTTATATATGCCTGAGTTGAAAAAATGTACAATGGCATGTGCAGATACTCATGGTTATTTTGATAATATTTTCGCATCATGTGCAAATCTGGATGAAGTAGTTTTTTTGGATGATAATATAAAACTGCTGTATGGAGCGGAGAACATATTTGCAGATTGTGCACCGAATCTGGTAGCTTACTGTACGATCGGAAGCCAGACAGAGAGTGTTCTTCAGGGGCTTGGTTTTAGAACGAAATCTTTGGATGAACTTCAGGTGCTTAGACTTTACGATGAGAATATTTCCCTGAATGTGGGGGAATCCCATCAGAATTATCTGCTCAGAAATCCTTATGATGAAGCATACTTTGAGAGCCCCATTACCTGGACAAGCAGTGATGAATCTGTGGCGACTGTAGATAAAAATGGTCTGATTGTTGCAGCTAGTTTTGGGGAGACAACCATTTCTGCTACCTGTAATGGTACGACTGTGAGTACAAAGGTAAGGGTAGCCAAGACAAAGGAAGATTTGCTTAGAGATTTTGTGACACGCATGTATACGGTAGCGCTTGGCCGTGATGCAGATGAAAGTGGTGTCGAATTCTGGGTGGACAATCTTTATGGTTGTGCAGATGATGGTGCAAGTATTTCTAAGGGCTTTATTTTAGGACCTGAGTTTACCGGATATAATTACAGCAACAGTGAGTTTATCGAGATTTTATATCATACCTATTTTAACAGAGAACTGGACGCGGACGGAGAGG
The DNA here is from genome assembly GCA_045541195.1 of Acetatifactor sp. Lineage (GTDB taxonomy): Bacteria > Bacillota > Clostridia > Lachnospirales > Lachnospiraceae > Acetatifactor. Next base: position 91,820 of record JAZQIQ010000014.1, read on the forward strand.
CTTTTTGGAGCAGTGCGCTGGAGAGTGGAGCGACCAGAGAACAGGTTCTTGCCGGATTTGTGAATTCTCCGGAATTCTTTAATTTGTGCAGAACATATGAAATTAATCGCGGATATATGAATGAGGATGGAAGTGCAGTGAATCCCGGAATTTACCGATTTGCGGAGCGACTGTATTCAGTGGTGTTGCAGCGTCAAGGCGACGAAGGCGGAATTGAAAGCTGGACAGTAGCTATTGCAAGTGGCGGTTGCACCCCCGAGGCTGCAGCACAAGAGTTTTTTATGTCGGAAGAGTATCTGATGAAGTGGGAGCCTGATGAGGAATTTGTAAAGAAACTTTATAGAACCTTTATGGACCGTGAGGCAGACCAGGCTGGTATTGATTCCTGGATAGCAGCGTTAGATAGTGGTGCAACTTATACCGTTGTCATACAAAGTTTCGCAGCTTGTCCGGAGTTTCAGCAGATTAAAGCACAGTATGGTTTATAAGTATAATGAAGGAGATGTCCTTAAGCAGTGGCTTAGGACATCTTCTTTTGTTTTAAGGGAATAAAAGGCATTTTTATGAATAGTACTTTATTACTTATATAGACGTTTAAACTTGAAATAGCCATGAGAATAATATAGATTTATAAAGGAGAATTTTGTTGAAAAATAGCTAATTTCAAACTAAGGAGTAAGTATTTATCATGGCAAGTTATGGTGACGAGGAAATTGTTGAGTTATTGAATTTATATAAGAAAGCATCCATAGGAGATGTGTATTCCGGAATCAAGATTAAAGGGGATTTGTATCGGTTTCATGAGTATAAGTTTTGGGATGAAAAAGTATCGATGATGATACCACTGCGATTTACTGATATGCCCGAAGAACTGGTGAAGGTTAAATATGGTCATATGCCGGGAGTTGATATCTTGAAATGCTCGAGAGATTATAATATCGATATTATGCTGAATTTAACGGAACAGTTGTTGGTAGAGAATGATATTGAGAAGACAATAGAAGAGCAGATAGACATGCTGAAAATGATACAGCCCACATATGAGATATATGAACGTGGTGTAGAAGATAATGGGTATGTGAAGGTTGGATGGTTTGATTATAGAGCCAGTGCTATGGATATTGGTTTGTACTGTATGAATTTTATTTTTTCAATCAATGGTTGCATGGTACTTGGGAAGTTCAGTTGCAATATTTATAAAGCGAATGATTGGAAAACGGTAATCTTGAAGATGTTGTTTTCGATTAATAATGAGGGAAGAACATTGAAGGAGGAAAAGGATGGGGACAGATAGAGTATATTTTAAAACAGAGATTGTCAGAAATGAGTTTACGATGATGGTGCCGGCTGGATTTGGACCTATGCAGGAAACTATAGCACAGTTGAAATATCCGGCACAAGGCAGACCGCAGATTATATTGACAAACAATACGGCAATCGTTGATTATAAGTTTTCTTACATTAATGAGGCTGTTCATGTTGCGGCATTAGAGGAACTGATTAGACTTACCAAGACTAACTTAAAAAGAGTGTATACAGGAGTTGAATACCATAAAGAAGAGATTGTAGAGATGAATGGTACAAGACTTGGCTGGTTTGATTATATGTCGCCGGCAATTGGTGGTATGCTTTATAATATTACTTTTTTTACATGGATAAAGGAGAGAGTGTTGCAGGGCACGTTTACCTGTGAATTTGAGGACATAGACACATGGAGAGAAAGCTTCCTAGAGAGTATTATGTCGATTAAAGAGGTGAGGGAGAATGAATAGTGGACATATCAGAGTAGCGGAGTTGGATATGCTTCGTGTAACAAGCTGTACATACGAGAAAAAAATTAATGACTATGGCCAGGCAGAAATCAAAGGTTATGTAGATGATGGTGCTTACGATATGTTTAAGGCCGAAGTGGCAAATGGGGGCCATTTCGTGATAGAGGAAGGGCAAGATTTCGATGTGACAATTGTATTTTCGGGGATTTTGAAAAATACATCCTTTGTTCATGATAAGGGCTTTTGGCATGTAAAACTGGTGATGCAAGGGTCGATGGCGAAGCTTGATAGGACGATACATACCAGAATATTTCAAAATGGTGTCAATCCATTTAGTGAAATTATGTCCGTGGTTAAGAAAGAGAATGATACCTTGTATCGTGTGAGAGATTTTTATAATACAGATATTCCCCATATGGTCGTTCAATATGAAGAGACAGATTGGGAGTTTTTAAAAAGGATTATATGCGAGGCGGGCGGATGTCTGATTCCTGATTACAAGGATAGTGGTTGCCGGTTTTTCGTTGGAGTAAATCTGAATGCCGAAAACCGGATAAATACGGAGAATTATACGTTGAATAGCTTATTTCATGAATATGAAAAGAAAAAAGCTAATGGAATTGAACAGTCTCTGGATGCTGATTGGGAGTATGTATTAAAGGAAAATCTGGCTCTGGAGCTGGGTGATTCAGTTTATCTCAATGGGCACTGTTTATATGTGTATCGTGTGGAAGGAAAGTGGGAAGGGGAAGAACTTATTCACTATTTTACCTTGCGAAAGAAGAGTGCATTTGCATCTCTTAAGCAGAAAAACATGAATTTGTGTGGAGCTACCTTTGCTGCAACAGTAACAGATGTTGAACATGATAAAATAGAAGTAACTTTTGATACAGTGGAAGCTTATGGCAGTCGGCAGTATCAATATGCAACAGTGTATTCTTCTGCGAATGGTGCCGGTTGGTATTGTATGCCGGAGTTTGATGATGCCGTTACCATTACTTTTGCAACGCAGGAGGAAGAAAGTGCGTATGCAAGCGGTGCGGTTCATCTTACCATGGGGGATAAGGATGCGGATACAAAGTTTATTCGTAATCCATACGATAAAGAGATTCGTTTTACCAAGGATGCATTAACTATAACAAATAACAATGGAACAGAAATCATATTGAGTGATGCGGATGGTTTGACATTGGCAAGTGCCGGAGCAATTACCATTCAGGCAGAAGATATGATAATCATTAACAGTTTAAAGGAAAAAATCACGCTACAGGGAGAAGGTGGTGTGGAACTGACACAGGGTAGCTCTAAGGTGATTGTAAATGGTGACGTATTGCTACTGGGCGATCAGGTACATGTGCAGAATCTGGAGTAGGGAGCATGGCAGAGAGAGAAAACCAGTTAGAAAAGAATATAATGGAATATTCCATGCAGTTTCTGGAAGAGCATAAACAACAGATGAGTGATGTGCTGGAGAACCGGCAACAGGATATTGTTAAGGATGTACTGTGGGCATTTCATAAGTTGTTTCTAAAAGCAGCAGAGGAACAGAAGGAGATTGCCTATATTGTAATCAGCTTTTTAAATACCGGAATCTTGAGTGACAGTATTGAACTGAAAATCAGCTTATATGACAGGGATTTATTATTTGATAAGGTGGCGATTACCGACTATTATGAGTTTCACTTTTTTGATGAGATTATCAAGAGGGATATAGAGAGCTTTCATAAGTATATTCAAAAGAAGATGATTCGGGTAAAGTATCAGGAGCTGTGGCGTTATAGAAGAGTATGTATGATAAAGTACAAATCTGCCATGGAGGAATGTATGCAGGGATTGATGGATATGATGGTTCGATTAAAATCATATAAGTCCATGAATAAAGCACCGGATATTAAGATAATGTTCGGGGAGCTTTTATGTAAAAACACGGTATTGTATGAAGAACCGGGAGAAGGCTTATGAAATATTATTTTATAACACAGGATGAAAGACTGGCAGATGCACCCCAGGTAATAAATTGGTATCAGAAGCTGAATGTGGAAGATGTGCAGATGGGTACATATCACAGGATTAAGAATAGGACGGTTCTGGAAGTGAAAGGAAACAAGGATTTATATTTTCCGGAAGTACTTTTTCATCCATGCTTTATGGTAAGCAAGAAGGTGAAGGAGATTCTGAAGCTGTATGAACCCACAATGCACTATAGAGAGATTATTCTACTGGATATGCAGAATGGAAAAACAGGTGTATATTATATCCCATACCTAGAGGAAATCAACTGTCTGGTGAAAGAAAAATCACAGTTTGGAAATTATCAAGGAGTAATCGAAGAAGGAGCAATCTCCAAGGAACAAGTAGGGGATTGGTCCGTATTCTATCTAAAGCATAATAATAAAAAGTACTATGTGGTGCGTCATGACCTACTGGAAAGTATGCTGCGACGGGATACCATAGTTAAGATAAAAGAGTTAGAGATAATGTAGGAGACCAGCGTAATGAGTGAAAATACACCGGGAATGTTGCCGGAAGAATTCAGTGAAGAAGAAAAGGCAATGTTAGTGGAAGAGGTACAACGAGATAAGGAACGGGCAGATGAGTCCAATCCAAGTAATATTTTGGTTCGTGGAGCACTTTTAAGATGTAGTTGTGGAACGCATCCAAGAAGACTGAATCTTCCCATGAGCTATGGAATGTATGTAGGAGATGAGCGGCATCCCAAGGTTCATCAGGGGAACTGCGTGGTGGGAGATACCAATAATATTTCTTATTATGGTGTCTGTAAAAGCAATTGTAAGCCACAGGGAACAGAATTTATCACATTGGAGCCATATGTAACGCCGGATGGGAAGAAAACATCCCCTACGAAGGTAGAAGGTAATAAATGTGTTCCGGTGATTGTAGGAGGCTGGATGGACCCGAAAGAGGATGATATGATATACGATATGGACATGCAGAGAGAATTTCCGTGTCTGACATCAAATTCTTTTTTGGTCTGTCAGTATGGTGGTGTCATAGAGGTACTTAGCTCCGGACAGGAGTACAGGGAAGAGGAGAAATAAAGGTGCAGTTTGCGACATTTTTGGATATAAATATTTCGGGATTAAAGGGAATGCAAAAGCTGCTGGATTTAGAGATTTCAGAGCAAATCAATGAACATGCGAGCGCAAAATTTAAGATATATATAGAACCAGATTTTGACAGGGAGCAGTTTTGTAGGGACAATGCCGGAGCAGATGTGTGTATCGAGGTAAACGGAACAGTTGTATTCTGTGGATATGTGAGTCAGTTACATAACATACACAGGGATGAAGTAGATATTTATGAGGTAGAGCTGTCTTCCTATTCGTTGAAATTGGATTACAAGGAGAAGAGTAGAAGCTATCAGAATGTCTCTACCAGTTATGAAGGAGTCGCAAAGCTTGCACTTTGCGACTATGACAGCGCCTATGTGGCATGGCAGAATTCGGGAGCGGAGAAAATAGGGTTTCCGGTATTTCAGTATGCAGAAACGGACTGGCAGTTTATAAAGAGACTGGCAAGTATGCATGGGAAAAGTATCCTTGTCAATGTATATAAGCCTCAGCCCTATCTGATGATTGATATGGGGAACTATGCAAAGCGCACGGAATCAGATTATCGGTACATGGGTGGTGGTCTGACTGAGAATGGTTTATATACATATCATGAGATTGAGTGTGACTCGGATTATACTCTTGGAAGTGAACTGACGACTATGGAAGGTTCCTTCAGAATTATCCGGAAGTGCACGAGGATGGTGGAAGGAGAGCTTCGGTTTGGATATTGTCTGGCGGAAGAAGGTGCCATGATTCAGCCGGAGATTTATAATAAGAGACTGACCGGTCTGCAGCTTGCCGGAACCGTAGCAAAGGTCATGGAGGACAAGGTGAAGGTAGGCCTTGACATGGATGCAGAGTGGGATAAAAAGGCGGAGTATTTCTTTGACTGGAAAACTTTGGGCTCCAA
>JAZQIQ010000015.1:0-32231 GCA_045541195.1 Acetatifactor sp.
ATCGAAGCACTTTCCGATGCTGTGGGAAAAGACGGCACCTTCCTTGCTCCGGCCTTCACAAGACCTTATATATTCTTTGAAGGAACAGTAAACAAGTCCTATGGATTCCGTCCCTTTGATATGCGAGACAACGGTGAGCTCCGTGACAAGAACATATATACGGGAGCACTCCCGAACGAAATGCTTAAATGTAACGGAGTATGCCGCTCAGGACACTCAACCCACGAATGGGTGGCACTTGGTGCAAATGCCGCTGAATGTGTTGAAGGTCACGGTATGTTTGATTCTCCGACAGGCGAAACATCTCCCCTTGGGAAAGCTCTTGCACGCAATGGGTCGGTTATTTTCCTCGGTTGCAAAATCACATCAAACACCTTTATTCATTATGTGGAAACTATTGCAGATGCTCCTTTTTTGCATCCGGCAGGAATTGCCTGCATTGACAAGGAGGGAAAATATCGCACCGAGTTTTTCCGCAAGCATCTCGGAGGTCACAGAAGTTTTTATGATAATGGCGGTGACAATGAGTTCTACCGTGAAGCAATAAAACGCGGACTGCATATTTATGAGCAGCCTTTCGGTATGGCAACACTCTATCGTATGGAGCTTTCGGAGCTTTACGATATTTCTATGCAGATGTTCAAAGAGAATCCCAATGCAACCCTCTGCACAGACCCCGATTGCCATTTCTGCAGAAAATTCAGATAAATAAAATTTGTCGCTTACAATGCGACCTTACCTCTCTTTCTCTGTGATATCATAAAGTCACAAAACGAAAGAGAGGTTTTATATTATGAAAGTAAAAAACAACATCACAGAATTGGTATTCATCCTTGACAGAAGCGGATCAATGAGCGGACTTGAAGCAGATACTATTGGAGGTTACAATTCTCTTATTGAAAAGCAGAAAAAAGAGGAAGGAGAGGTGTACATATCTACAGTTCTCTTTGATGATACCTGCGAGGTATTACATGACAGAAGAAGTCTTGACCAGATTAGTCCCATGACAGATAAAGATTACTATGTCAGAGGATGTACAGCTCTTTTGGATGCCTTAGGGGGTGCAATCCACCACATTGGAAATGTACATAAATATGCCCGGGAAGAGGACAGACCTGAAAAAACCTTATTTATTATAACAACGGATGGACAGGAAAATGCAAGCCGACATTATTCCTATGAGAAAGTTAAGCATATGGTAGAAAGGCAGAAGGAGAAATTTGGATGGGAGTTTTTATTCCTTGGAGCCAATATTGATGCCATCACAGAAGCCGCACGCTTTGGAATAAAGGCAGAGAGAGCTGTAAATTTCCATTGTGATACAGTAGGAACTGCTGTTAATTATCGGACGCTTAGTAAAGCAGTAAGTAGCGTTAGGCACTGTTCTAATATAGGCGGAATGGATGAAGCACTGGCAGGATGGTCTGAAGACATTAAGGCTGATTTCAAAAAGAGGGGGAAATAAGGTGGTGTACATGAAGCGTAAGAACAATCCTTGGTTAAACGGCATTATGGGTGTCGTGATTGGTGACGCCCTGGGAATGCCGGTACAGTTTCTAAGCAGAAAAGAAGTTTTGGAGTCCCCTATTACCGGGATGAGGGGATATGGAACGTATAATATGCCACCGGGTACGTGGTCCGACGATAGCAGTATGACACTTGCAACTTTGCATAGTATCCGGAAGAAGAAGGGGATTGATTATGATGATATTATGTGTCGCTTTTTAGCATGGACGATGAAGGGGAAGTATACACCGGCTGGAGAGGCTTTTGACCAGGGATGTACCTGCGTAGAGGCAATGACAAATTATCTTACCGGCAAGGATTACATGAACTGTGGAAAAACCGGTGAATGGGCAAATGGAAATGGTGCCTTAATGAGAATAATTCCGGTGTGTTTATATTGTTATGTGGAGCATAAAAAAGGGAATGTTACGCTGGAAGAAGCCATCGGATATATTCATCAGGTATCTGCCCTTACCCATAATCACCTACGTTCTAAAATGGCCTGTGGGATTTACTTTTTTCTGGTACGGGCAATACTGGATGAAAGTGGTAGTTTGACTTTAAAATTACAGAAAGGCATAAAAGATGCCGAAATATATTATAAATCTGATATCAAAAATCTCAAGGAATATGCGCACTTTGTAAGACTTGGAAATCTTTTGACATTTGCACAGTGTAGCGAAAATGAGATATATAGTAGCGGCTATGTGGTAGACAGTCTTGAAGCAGCCATATGGTCTCTAATTACAACAGAATCATTCGAGGACGGACTGCTAAAGGCAGTGAACCTTGGAGGTGATACTGATACTGTGGGGGCAATAGCCGGTGGCTTGGCCTCACTGCATTATGGATATAACAACATTCCTGTAGAGTGGTTAGATGCCATTATCGGGAAGGACGATATCGTTTCTTTATGTGAAGAAATGGAGGTAGAATTCCATGTTTAACAGAAGATATAAAAACGTAGAAATCTTCAAAAATACAGAGTATGTATACCAAACAAACGAAGAGCTAAAAGCGGCTATCGCTAATTCCTGTGGCAAGCAGTATTTTCTTGCGGCAGATACCGAAATTCCGGCGGTACCAAAACAAGATCGGGACGGAAAGGTTCTTGTGTCTGAAAAGAAAACTTTGGAAGCGTCGGAGCCCTATGCAAGACAGGGGAAGAGAGTATGTATCCTGAATTTTGCGTCCGCAACAAATCCCGGAGGAGGCGTAGTTTGGGGCTCTTCTGCGCAGGAAGAATCTATCTGCAGATGCAGCACCCTATATCCGTGTTTAATTAAGGAAGATATGTGGGATCAATTTTATAATCCGCATAGAAAAGCAGACAATCCGTTATACAATGATGACTGTATTTTCACTCCTTCGGTTAAAGTATTTAAAAGTGATACAGATGTTCCTAAGCTCTTACAGAACGCTGAGTGGTGGGATGTTGATGTAATCACATGTGCCGCCCCCAATTTAAGAGACATTCCAAGTAATATGATGAATCCCGGAGCAGGATCGACTCAAGTGGATATCACAATGGAAGACCTACGCGCACTTTTAACCAATAGAATTCAAAGAATATTTGAGATTGCAGTTTCACAGGGGCCTGATGTATTAATCCTTGGGGCATTTGGCTGTGGTGCATTTAAAAATCCGCCGCAATTAGTAGCAAGTGTATTTGCTGAATTTACCGAAAAATATCGTAATTATTTTGACGTGATAGAATATGCAGTATTTCATATGGCACATGAGATAGAGAATTATGAAGCTTTCAAAAAATCTATGGAGCGTTTTAATTAAGTGTGGCTATTAAATAGTGAGAAATATTTCTCACTTCCATCTCACTGGATTATGATTACGACGAAGAAGAGTTTGGAAGATATGAGTAAGTTGATTTAAATGAATGGCAATTTGTCTATAATCACCAATTTATACATAACAATCATGAATATACAGTGAATTGTAGACAAAAATAAATGGGTATGATATGATTTTTATTGTATACGGCATGTGGTGAAAGAATATAATATGGGGTTATTACATCACATGGAAACTTACGAAATCATAAGAAAAGGAAGGAGTTTCTAAAATGAAAATTGCAAGTCCAAAGGTTACACTGGCAGATGAAGCAAGAAATGGGGTAGTGGAAGAAGTAAGGAGTGGATTCCTTGACTGGTTGATGGAATTCAACGTAGAAGGCGACGATGGAGAATTGTATTCTCTTGGTGGCGCAATTCTTTCTATGGCACTTGAAAAGATGGACTTAGTTAACATTGTTTATGGAAAGGGAAGAGGTAGTGTAAGACAGCTTCCTAACTCTATTTATAAAGTTGCTAATTTCACGGGTTGTGAAGTAAATAAGTTTTATAGAAATCCACAGGGTACTTTGCAGATTGAAAAGAGAGAGCATAGTGTTTTCGTTACTTGTGGTGAACAGTATAAAGTGGAATGTTTTGAGGATGGTGTATGGCATTTGATGCTGGATACTCAGGATGGTGAATACCAGGCTGATTTGTATCACAGACCACATGGTTTCCCACTTTGGTATGGAAGAGAGAAGCCTTCTTATTTGACACAGCATTCTATCACATACGGATATAACTGGTCAGGTGATGTAGACGGTGAAATCATCCTTAAGGGTAGAAAAGTTAAAGTAAAAGGAACCGGTATCCGTGAAAGATATGTAGCGGTAGACTCTTCAGCAGCAGAACTTGGTGGTTGGGAAGACTGGGGCTACTTTACTTTTAATGAGATTCATTCCTCCATGTATGATATGCGTCTTGGTATGAAGGATTTTGCTATTTATGACTTGGAAAATGATAAGTATTATCCGGAAGGTGAAATGGATATTCAGCATGAAGACTGGGTATTTGTTCGTGAATTAGACGGCTTTGTGCCTCAGTATTACAACATCAAGATCAAAGTGGAAGATGGCTTATATGAGATTCGTGCAAAGGTTGTTAATGCACGTGTTTGGGGTGTTACCTTCAAGGTGCCGGATCATCCGGTGGCATCATTGGTGTTCGAAGAAGTAACAGGTAAATTTACATATAATGACGGTACAGTAAGAGAACTGACAGGTGGTCGAGGCTCTCTGTCTGTTCGTCAGTGGCATGCATATCCAAATATCCTGCCAAGAGAACTTTACAGTGACGAGGTATTAACCGGCGAAAAATTCCAGACGTTGTAATGAGGTGAACATGAATAAATAAGAAAGGCATCTTGCAGATTGTGAGTTTTGACTCGCCTGCAAGATGCCTTTTAAAATTGTTAGTGTCAATCAACCATTCCACGATACTGTCTCGGAGAAATTCCATATTCCTGCTTGAATGCCCGGTAAAAGCTGGAATAATCGTGGAAACCAATCTGTATAGCCACTGTTTCCAAAAGGATTCCCTCTTCAATCAGGCTTTTAGCTGCAATCAGGCGGCGCTGGGTTACAAAGCGGTAAAAGCTGATTCCCAGCTTTTGCTTAAAGAGGTGGCTGATGGTGCTGCTGCTGACAAAGAATTCTTTCGCCATCTCGCTGATGGTAATGCTACTTGCGTAGTTTTTCTCAACGAAGGCCATGATACGATCCAGTAGTTCCGGCTTTTCTGCTTCCAGTGTACGGGCGGAGTGCTCATCTGTTGCCCTTTTGATTTGGGTGAGCAGGGTTATGGTGTTGCCTACAACGGCAGCTTCCCAGCCATCTGCCTGTTGTTCGGCCTCCTGTACACCGATTCGGAAGAGTTCTACCAGATTTTCCCATTTTGTGCCGCCGGTACGGAGCATGCTGGCGGTGTGCTGTTTCTGTGTAAAAGGGTAGGGGAACAGTTCAGCGTAGCGCTCCATAAACTCCGGACTGAGCCAAAGAACGTAGCGTTTGTATGGCTCTGGCATATTCTCCGGAAGTAACGGTCTATGGCTGACACCGGGAGGAACAAAAAGCAAATCTCCCCGCATAAGGCGATAGCGTTCGGAACCTACCAGGTATTCGGCACCGCAGCTGTTGCGGCAATACAGTAATTCGTAGAAGGTATGGCTGTGAAGCTGCATGTGGGCATTGGAATAGCTGATATCCCGGTGGGTATCCACGAAGCGGGAGCTCATTTCCAATTCCTGATAAAAGGTGCCCGGATCCAGTCCCATAGCAAGTATACACTCGTACATTCTTTTGGGGTCATTTGCGCCTCCTGTTTCTGCAACGGTCTGAGCTAACTGTCGTAATTCGCCTAATTTCACAATGATTCCCCCTATGTCACCTATCTTTTCGTCATATTTTAACATGAAAATGCAAGATTTACAATGTTTGTTGCAATTATTACAATTTACTTTGCATTTGTGTTTGGGTAATATAATAGTATAAAAGTACTGTTTATTTCTTTTACAAATAGGAGGACAAACTTATGGACAAAAAAGCTACGGGTGGTCTGACCAAGAAGCATTGGTTCGGCTATATGTTCGGTGACTGGGGAGGTTGTATGACCTTTACCCTCATGAGCTCTATCTTCACACTTTATTGTACGGACTGTCTTGGTGTTGATACGGCTATTTTGGGAACACTTGTTATCATCTGGACGATTTGGGATGCCATCAATGACCCGATGATGGGCGCGCTTATGGACAAGGCATTTGCAAGAAAAGCGAATTCCAAGGGCAAATTCCGCCCATGGCTTCTTCGTGCAACGCCTCTTCTGGCAGTCACATCCATCGCATTATGGATTGTTCCTACCTTCTTTGAAGGCGTGACACTCCTGGTTGTTCTCTTTATGTGCAAGATTCTTTACGAAGGTGCATATACAATGTTCAATATTCCCATGGGTTCGCTTCTCTCGGCGATGTCAAGAAATGATGCCGAGCGTGCATCGCTTTCTTCTGCACGTGGTGTAGGCTCCATGTTTGGTAATATGATTCCTGCCATGCTTGCTCCTGTGATTTTAAGTATGTTTGACCAGAGAGAAAGCACACCTTATGCGATTGTGGCAGTTGTATGCGCGGGCATCGGTTTTGTAATCTGTCTCCTTCACTATTATCTTACAGAAGAGCGCACAACCGTTGGTGAGGATGTTAAGGTTGACGATATTAAATTCTCTGACATCCTTGTAGTTATTAAGAAGAATCGTCCTTTCGTGGCGCTTTGCATTCATGGTATCTGTATTTGTACCATGCAGTATGTAGCACAGACACTTAGTATTTATATGTATTCAGCCGTATTCCACAATACTGCATACCAGTCTATCGGTACGGCACTTTCCAGCCCTATTATGATTGGTTCCATGATTGCAGTACCATTCCTGTGTAAGAAGCTGGGGCTTATGAAGCTTATCCGTTCATCACTTCTGATTGGTGGCGGTATTTATGCGATTCTCTTTGCTATGCATATGGTAATGGATGTGCATCCACTTGTTCACTCAGTAATTTCCGGTCTTGGTATGGGTATGGGTATGGTTTCTATCCAGATGCAGTGGGGACTTGTTGGTGAGGCTATTGATTATAATGAGCTTGTTACCGGTAAGAGAACGGAAGGGTCTATCTATGGTACATTCAATCTTTCTCGTCGTATTGGTCAGACCATTGGTCAGGGATTCGCAATTTATGCTCTTGGCTGGATTGGTTACGATGGTAAGGCAGCAATCCAGACCGCTGCTACCGTTGTAGGTCTTAAGGTTCTTTGTGTGCTCGTGCCTGCAGTATTCGTTCTCGGTTCTTGGGCGGCATTTAAGTTTGTATGGAATATTACTCCGGAAAAGCGTGCTGAGATGGCAGCTAAGAAGGCTGCTGCAGTTAAGGCGGAATAGTTTCGGAGAATTATGAGGAAAGATTATGAGTTATATTGTTAATACACCCTGTGGTCAGGTGCAGGGAACAACCTGCCGGTTGGAAAACGTAGTAGCGTTCAAGGGTATTCGTTATGCCACGGCCGGACGTTGGGAATCTCCGACGCAGGTTACTCAGTGGGATGGTATCTACGATGCCACAAACTATGGTGCCTGTTCTTATCAGCCCCGTTCCTTCTATAACGAAGAGGAAAACCTTAAGAAGATATTTTATTACAACGAATTCCGCAAGGGTGAAACTTATACCTATAGTGAGGACTGTCTGTTTCTGAATATTTTTACCCCCGATACAGCAAAGGAGGGGGATAAGCTGCCGGTACTGATTTATATTCATGGCGGTGGGTTCACCGGAGGATGTGGTCACGAAAAGCATTTTGATGGTCCGGTATGGCCTACCAAGGGGGTTATCGGTGTTACACTGAATTACCGTCTCGGTCCCATGGGTTTTGTATGTCTGCCGCAGTTGAAGGAGGAAGCCGGATTTACCGGTAACTATGGTCTATATGATCAGTTGTCTGCCATAAAGTGGGTGAAGGACAACATCGCTTCCTTTGGTGGTGACCCGGATAATATGACCATTATGGGACAGAGTGCCGGCGCGATGAGCGTGCAGCAGCATTGTCTCAGCCCCTTAAGTGAGGGCTTGTTCCACAGAGCGGTTATGTCCAGTGGTGGTGGTGTCAGTAAGATGCTGGCAGCTGCGCCTGCAGAAAAGCACTATGCTTTTTGGGAGAAGGCCATGGAAAATGCCGGATGTGAGAATTTGGAACAGTTTAGGGCCATTTCTCCGGAGAAGCTTTTTGAAGTTTGGAATCAGACCAAACAGGAGCTTCGTACCCCCGGTAGCTTTCCTTGTATTGACGGTCGACTGGTGGTTGGTACAGGATCTGAGTTGCTTGCAGCAGGTAAGCAGCACCATATTTCCTATATGGCAGGTTCTACCAGTGAGGATATGATGCCGCCCATTTTGCAGAGTATGGCAAAGAAATGGTGTGCGGCACAGAAAACGCCCGGCTACACATGGTATTTTGACAGGCGATTGCCCGGAGATGATAACGGTGCATGGCATTCTTCTGACTTGTGGTACTGGTTTGGAACACTTCCAAACTGTTGGCGTCCTATGGAGCAGAAAGATTACGATTTGAGTGCGCATATGGTGGAGTATCTGTGTAACTTTGTCCGAACCGGCAATCCGAATGGTGTAGGAGAACTTTCTATGTGGAATGCCTCTGATAAAAATCAGAAGAAGGTGATGGTCATGGGAGAACAGCAGACGGCCATGAGAAAGCCAAGCACACTGAAAATGATTTATACCATGCTGACGAATAAAGCAGTAGGCGAGTAAAAGTTCAAAGAGATATAGATAATATTGAAATGGCACCGGGGGGATAAATCGGTGCCATTTGTTATTATGGAGAGATGATTAACAAAACTTTAACATCTCTAAAACATTTCATAAAAAACCATACCTTATCATTCATAGTGTCAACAGGGACAAAGCATAAAAGCAAATAACAATAAATATGAATTGAAAAGGAGAACAAAGCTATGGGTAACATTTTATATTTAGTAACAGGAGCAGCAGGATTTTTAGGAGGACATGTTTGTAGACAGTTGATTGCCAGAGGAGATAAGGTGAGAGCCTTTGCTCTGCCGGGTGATAAAGCAATTCAGTACATTCCGGAAGGTGTAGAAGTGGTCGAAGGCAATCTATGTGAATTAGAGGATGTGGAAAGATTCTTCAAAGTACCGGAGGGAACAGAGACTATTTGTATGCACATTGCTTCTGTGGTAACGGTATCCCCGGATTATAACCCATTGGTAATGAACGTGAATGTAGGAGGCACGAAGAATATCATTCATTGTTGTAAGACTCATCCGGAGTGCAAAAAGCTGGTGTACTGTTCTTCAACAGGAGCAATTCCGGAAGAGAAGAAAGGTCGAAAGATTCGCGAGGTGATGTATTTTGATGAAGATCAGACCGTGGGATGCTACAGCCGTTCGAAGGCTATTGCCAGTCAGATGGTACTGGATGCTGCAAACATGGATGGTTTAAATGCCTGTATCGTACATCCTTCCGGTATTCTTGGCCCGGAAGATCCGGCAATCGGTGAGACCACAGGCACAGTTATAGACATTATCAAGGGAGAACTTCCCATGGGAATGGATGGTTCCTTTAATCTGTGTGATGTGCGTGACCTTGCGGCAGGCTGTATTGCAGCAGCGGATAAAGGTAGAAAGGGTGAGTGCTACATCCTTGCCAATGAGGAGGTATCCTTCAGAGATTTTGCAAAGCTTCTTTGTGAAGAAGCCGGATGTAAACCCATCAAGGCCTTTATGCCTCTTGGCTTTGCCTATAAGCTCGCAGCAGTAATGGAAAAGTTTGCGGAGAAATCCGGTAAGCAGCCGGTGATGACTACCTTCTCCGTATATAATTTGGATAAGAATAATGCCTTTGACTACTCTAAGGCACAGAGAGAATTAGGTTATACTACAAGGCCTTACAAAGAAACAATCTGCGATGAAGTTGCATGGTTAAAGGCTAATGGATACGTATAAGATATGTGAAGAAGTCCCTTTTCGGTAGAAATACCGGAAAGGGATTTTTTGCAACTTAGACATCTTAAATTGCAACTTAAGCAAAGTTATATTGCAAATGCAGTTGAGTGTGTTATTCTATGTGAGGGGTGAAGATAATGAAATGGATAAAAACACATGAGCCAAAGCTAAAGGAGAATTATTTGGAAATTCACTATGGCGATATGGATAAAGAAACAAAGGATATGATTGCATATCTGGAGTCCACCAATGTTTTGATGGGCAGGGATGAGAACGAAAGCAGACTTATAAAACCGGAGGAAGTGTATTATTGTGAGATTGTTGACCGCAAATGCTACGCTTATCTGAAGGAAGAAGTGTGGAAACTGGAGGTGGGGCTGGCAGAGCTTGTAGAGCGTTATGACATGTACGGCTTCGTGCGAATCAGCAAGTCCATGGTGGTGAATATTCATAAGGTAAAGCAGATAGAAGCGGATTTGAATATGCGGATGAAGCTGGTTTTGTTCAATGAAGAGACTATTGTTATGAACCGGAACTATCGAAGTGAGTTCTTTAAAAAGCTAAAGAGTATCAGGATGGAGGGAAAGTAAATGATTGAGAAAAATAATTTCTGGTCCATAGTAAGCGGTGTATTTACCTGTCTGCTCATCGGTAAGCTTCTGATGGAAAGTATATCAGGACATCGGGATGTGTATTACATAGAAAATATATTTACCATGCTTGGGATAACGGTTGTAGCAACTTTTATTTTAAGTCTACACAAATATTTGCAGAATGTTCCGGTCATCCTGGTAATGCTTCTTCAGTACGTGATCTTGATTGGAAGTGTTATGGGGGGCCTATGGATAATGAGTAGGTTTTCGGAGATGAATCCGGAAGGCTATAAAGATATGTTTTGGACCGTTACCATTCCTTATGTGGTATTGGCAGGAATTTATTATATTTCCTTTTTCTGGGAAGTGAAAAGGGCGAATGCATTGTTATTAGAATTAAATAAAGAAAAATAGTTGTCAAAAGGAGAGTATAAAGATGGAAGTTGTAATGAAGGGTGTAAGTGAGAAAAAAGTAAAAGGAATGGACTATATCTGGTTGGCATTGACAGCCTTCGGTGGTCTGGGAATGGAGATGTTATATGCATATCTTCTGGAGCCTATGATATATGGAACACAGATGAAGGACTGGGCTACTTGGCAGAGCATTTTGCACTGGATAATCACCTGTATTACTTGGGCGTTCATGGCATGGTATACGGTGAAATCCGCAAAGAAGGATTGTGGTTTCAATTTATTTGAAAAGAGTGAGCCGATTAAGCTGTGGCAGTGGATTGCCACTGCGGGCTGTGCTGCAATATGTCTGGTAAGCACTTATTTAGACTGGGGCGGAAGTAAGCTACTCATAGAGTTTCAGCGAAAGGGAGCTCTGAAATTTACCTTCCAGTACATATATTATCTGTTTGAGGTAGTGCTTTTCATGCTGATTATTGTTTTCGGACAGAAGGCATTTGAAGTATGGTTTAAGAAGGCGAATATTCCTTATGGCGGAATCGTGGTTGCCCTGACATGGGGAATGGCACATTGGCTTACCAAGGGAGAATTGGCAGCCGGCTTATCTACTGCTTTTGAAGGCTTCTGCTTTGGCGTAGTATATTTACTCTTGAATAGAAATATCAAGTGGACCTATGTAGCGTTGTGTATTATGTTTATATTGTAAAAGGAATCCCTTTTTGGTGTGTGATATGCCGGAAAGGGATTTTTGATTGAACCTTTCCTAAAGTTATTACAATATATCAGTGTAAGGGTAGTGTATTAGACGTCGATACAAGCCATTATGATAAGGACATGCGGTCTGTGACTTATTCATGAGCTGCAGAAGGGAGTCATATGACAAAGACAGAACTGGAAAAATGTATAAATGAGTATGGAAGTGAGATATTCAGCTTTTGCAGGTATCTGACAGGGAGTGTGCAGGAGGGGGAAGAATTGTATCAGGACTGCTTTCTTCGTGCACTGGAGCTGGAGATAAAGGGAGTGCAAGGAGATAATCCCAAGAGCTATCTGCTGTCTATTGCTATAAATCTCTGGAAGAACAAGCGCAGAAAGTATGCCTGGCGAAAGCGAATCCTAAACATGGATAGTCTGGAACAGGTAACAGATACTTGCGGAGAGCAGAGGGTGATACGGTCCGGTGAGGAAGCACAGCCGGAGGATGTGGTACTTTCCAAAGAACAGTCGGAAATGGTACGCAGGCTCTTGGCAGCACTTCCGGAAAAGTACAAGTTACCCTTGTATCTTTATTTTGCAGCGGAGCTTTCCATAAAGGAGATGGCGGTCTGCCTGAAGATACCGGAGGGAACCGTAAAGAGCAGACTGCATAAGGCGAAGCAATTGATGAAGGAGAGATTGGAGGAATCGGAATATGACAGATGAAAGATTGGAGAATATGTTGCGTAAGTCTATGCCTCAGGCAGAGCCGGGAGTAGAGTTAAATAGGCAGATTCTGGCAGAACTGGATGGGAAAAAACGAAGAAGATTTCATGGGAAAAGAGTGGTGGTACTTGCTGCAGCCTGTGTGATGCTGCTAAGCAGTATTACAGTAGCGGTGGCGACGATTTATTATTATTCCACGGTTACAACAGGGGATTTTTATACGAAGGATTATCGGAAGCTTTCCATTGTGGAAGAAAAGATAGGATGTGACATAAAGTTTGTAAGGAACTTTGCCGGCGGATATTCATTTGAATATATGGAAACAAATAAACATACTACCTATGCTTTAGGTGAAAATAAAGAGGCGGAGTATGTATCTGATTATGCAAGTGTTGAACTCTCCTATGCAGGGGAGAATGGGCAGATAAAACTGTATTGTTGTAAGGCTGATGAAGAAGAGGTGGTTGTGAGTGAGGCAGAGGTAAGAAATATTGCAGGAGTGGATGTAGCGTATAAGACAACGGTTATCAAGGCTTCGGAAATATCGGGGTTGTCTATTCCGGTGAATGGAGGGGAAGCAGAGAAAGGTGACGTGCTTCAAGACATAACTTATAGTTCTGCAAGCTGGGTTCAGGATTGTGTGTATTATGATATGCTGATTATGCCGGATGCAGCCACCGAGGAAGAGGTAATGTCCATGGTAGAAGAATTAATCCTAAATGAATAGTATTGTAAATCATAGCGGTGCAATATATAATTTTTGTAAGTATATTGTATAGGAGGCAGCGATATGTATTTTGTACCGGACGGAACACAGCTTTGTGGATTTTATGAGTGTGAGGAATGTGCCATGCGTTATCTTTCAATAAAGATTATGCCGCGCATGGTATGTCCTTATTGTGGACAGGAAGTGGATATGGAGATTGGACCGGATGAGGAGATGCCGCAGGCTAACGAGGATGCTAAGCTTCTGGAGGTAGTAAGAGGAGAAGATGTGGAACGAATGGATGGACTGTTGAGTCTTGCAATTACCGGCGGAGACTATAGTTGGTTATAAGGTATTTGTAGGAGTTTGTGATGACATTTGTTAGTAGAGTGAATATATCATCTGCGGTGCTCCATATTCTGGCCATGGTATTTATGCTTTGCGACCATATGTGGGCAACGATTATTCCGGGAAATCAGTGGCTTACTTGTATCGGGAGATTAGCATTCCCTATCTATGCATTTTTGCTTGTGGAGGGCTATTTTCATACAGGTAATCTTCGGAAATATGTGTTACGTCTTTTTTTCTGCGCGGTGGTTTCGGAGATTCCGTTCAATTTGATGTGCAGTAGTCGAATCATCAATCCGGTGCATCAGAATGTGATCTGGACCCTGCTCATGGGACTGGGCTGGATTCATCTGAATGAAATGGTGCGGAAAAAGGGAAAGCTATGGTTGCCTCTTTTGAGTGGAGTAGTATCCGTACTGCTGGGATATTTGTTGGGCATCATTACTTTTGTAGATTATAATGGCGTAGGTGTCATCACCGTATTAGTATTTTACTTTTTTCGGAAGCGTAATTTGTGGTGCTTTTTGGGACAAGTGGCAGTTTTGTATTACCTGAATGTGGAGGTACTCAGCGGATTGTATTATGAAATCCCTATGGGGGAAGTGACATTTCATATTGTGCAGCAGGGATTAGCGCTATTTGCACTGATACCAATCTGGCTGTATAACGGAAGCAAAGGATATCACGGCAAGTGGTTCCGGTACATTTGCTATGGCTTTTACCCGGTACATATGCTTATCTTGTATCTGCTTCGTAGTGTGGTACTTTGACGATGTATAATTTTGCCATTTAATGTGAATACTACCTATATATCAATTAAAACATAAGGAGTAGTATTCATGGAAAGTTTAGACACAATCAAGCTGTTAAAAGAGTGTGATGCAGGAACCAAGATGGGGGTATCCTCCATTGATGAGGTTCTTGAGAAAGTATGTGATGAGGAGTTAAAGCAGCTATTGCAGGAGAGTAAGGATCATCATGAGAAGATTGAAAATGAAATCTGCCAGCAGTTAGAGAAGCATAATGCTCAGGAGAAGGATCCGAATCCTATGGCCAAGAGTATGTCATGGATGAAGACCAACATGAAGATGTATATGGATAACAGTGATTCCACTGTAGCGGATTTGATTACCGATGGTTGCAATATGGGGGTAAAGACCCTGCACAGGTATTTGAATCAGTATCAGGCAGCAGACCATGAATCCAAAGATTTATGCAATCGCCTGATTTCCATTGAAGAGCAGCTTTGCAAGGACTTGAGAAAATATCTGTAGAAGAATGACAGGCTATCGGAAATGTAATACCCTCCCCGGCAGCAGGCCTCTAGGTTCACAAACTTAGAAGAATACGTAGTAATTTCAAAATGCATGTTTTACGTTAAGGTTGCTGTCTTTTTCCCAACCGACAATTAGGCAGTATATGTTCCGTATAATTAAAACTGGAAAAAATTTCTAGTAGTTCTAAGCATGTGCGCTCGCAAAGTTTTATTACAAGGTGTCCCACTTTGGTCCGCTCCGCTAAGACAAAGCTGTGACACCTTGATTTTGTTCGCTGCACATGCTAAGAACTACATAAAATTTTTTCAAAAGTCTTTATTTATACGGACATATACTGCCTAATTGTTCGGGTTTGAAAAAGACAGCAATAATCTTCAAAACGTAAAACATGCATTTTAGAAATTCAAGTATTCTGAAACGTGCGTGAACCTAGAGGCCTGCTGCCGGGGAGGGCGTTACATTTTCTGTCCGGTCCTTTTACTATGCTTGAAATTGTAAGCATTTAATAGTATAATGGGAATGATAAAAATTTGTCATTCAAGAAAACATACATGGAAGGTGGATGAGATAATGATTAATTGGAATAATTTGGATACTATTGATTCCTATCAGGAACTTTCAAAAGTAGCACCTGTGAAGCTGGCAGAGGTTATGTCGGGTGAAAATGGTGCAGAACGTGTGAAGAAATATAGTGCTCCTATGGCAGAGGGTATGGTGTTTAACTATGCTTCCAGACCAGTGGACGAGGCAGTGCTTGAGGCTCTTGCAAAGGTTGCAAAGGAGACTCAGCTTGCGGAGAAGTTTGAAGCTTTATACAATGGTGAAGTGATTAATACCGGTGAGAAGAGAATGGTTCTTCATCACATGACCCGTGGACAGTTAGGTGATGCGGTGGTTGCTGATGGTGGTGACAAGCGTGCATTCTATACTGCACAGCAGGAGAAGATTGCGACATTCGCTAAGAAGGTTCACAGTGGTGAGATTACTAATGCAGCAGGAGAGAAGTTTACCACCGTAGTACAGATTGGTATCGGCGGAAGTGATTTAGGTCCTCGTGCAATGTATCTTGCTTTAGAGAACTGGGCAAAGGTGAATGATACCTTTAAGATGGAAGCAAAGTTTATCAGCAATGTAGACCCGGATGATGCTGCGGGGGTATTACATACTATTGATGTAGCACATTCCTTATTTGTACTTGTTTCCAAGTCAGGTACAACCTTAGAGACTTTAACAAATGAGTCTTTTGTTAAAGATGCTTTAAAGAATGCAGGTTTAGATCCTGCAAAGCATATGGTTGCTGTTACCAGTGAGACCTCACCTCTTGCAAAGAGTGCGGATTATTTAGATGCATTCTTTATGGATGATTATATCGGAGGACGTTTCTCATCTACTTCTGCAGTTGGCGGTGCCGTACTTTCACTGGCATTCGGGCCGGAAGTATTTGCACAGTTCTTAGAGGGTGCAGCTGCAGCAGATAAGACTGCTCAGAACACAGATTTATTACAGAATCCTGCGATGTTGGATGCGTTAATCGGAGTATATGAGAGAAATGTACTTGGCTATGAGAGCACAGCAGTACTTCCATATTCCCAGGCGCTCAGCCGTTTCCCGGCGCATTTACAGCAGCTTGACATGGAATCTAACGGTAAGTCCGTGAACCGCTTTGGTGCACCTGTAGATTATGTAACTGGACCTGTTATTTTTGGTGAGCCGGGTACCAACGGACAGCACTCTTTCTATCAGTTATTACATCAGGGAACTAACATTGTTCCTCTTCAGTTTGTTGGCTTTAGAAATAATCAGATGGGTAAGGATGTAGTAATCGAAGGAAGTACCAGCCAGCAGAAGCTTTGTGCTAATGTAGTAGCCCAGATTGTAGCTTTTGCATGTGGTAAGGATAATGAAGACCGCAATAAGTATTTTGAAGGTGGTCGTCCATCCAGTATCATTGTTGGTGACAAGTTAACACCACAGACTCTGGGAGCTCTTCTTTCACACTTTGAGAACAAGGTTATGTTCCAGGGCTTTGTATGGAATATCAACAGCTTTGACCAGGAAGGTGTACAGCTTGGTAAGGTTCTTGCGAAGAAGGTACTTGCTCATGATACCGACGGTGCGTTGAAGGTATATAGTGATTTGTTAAATATCTAATTTTAGATGGAATTTGGAGTGCAGAAGGCACAGCTTTGAAAAAAGCTGTGCTTTTTGTTTTGGCAGGAGAATCTTTTCCTGAAAATGAGTGCAAAGTACCAGAAAGTTTGTTATAATTATTGGGAGAAAAGTACTGTTCTTAGACAAATGATGTTTGGGGAGAAAGATATAAGGGAGGAGATAGTAATGACATACGAAGAATTGGTGGAGAATGTAAGAAAAGCGACAAGAAATATTAAGGTCAGCAGAGCTGTGGGGCATGTGGCTTTTCAGTTTACTGTGCAAGGGGAAGCAGAGGGAGCATTTTATTTGGAGATTGCAGACGGGAAAATTAATGTGGAACCTTATGAATATTACGACAGGGATATGATTATCGTGACTACGGCAGATGTGATTATGCAAATGCTTGACGGATCTTTGCAACCAAGAGTGGCATATACAAAAGAACTTGTGAGAATATATGGGGATGTAGAGTACTTGGCGATTCTGCCGCTGGGCAGATCGTCTTAAGTAATAAAGAGATATGTGGTATCGATATATTTTTTTGTTGATTTTGTATAAGAATATGTAGTAATAAATGATTGCTGTGATGACATATCATAGAGTAACCAGATTATTGGAGTATGATATGCCGGAAGGAACAGCTATTTACGTAGTACAGCTCGGTGATACTGTGGATAGTATTGCGGCGCGATTCGAAGTGAGTGTTTGGACAATTATAGAAGATAATCAAATAGTGTTTCCATATGCGCTTGCCGTTGGGCAAGCTCTTTTTGTAGATTTGGGGACAAGGAGGCCGGAAAGAAGTATCAGGGTATCGGGCTATGCTTATCCATTTATTAGTGAGTGGGTGCTCAGGCAGACTTTGCCCTACTTGTCGGAGCTTCCCATCTTTTCTTATGGTTTTACGATGCAGGGAGAGTTGATTCCGCCACCTATTAATGAAGATTTTATGATTAGCATGGCAAAGGACTATGGTACGAAACCCATACTTACATTGACACCCTTTGATGAGAGGGGAATGTTCAGCAACTATCTCATAAGTCAGGTGGTCAATAATCAGGCGGCCATAGATACGTTATTAGGTAATCTTCTGACAGTAATGTACCGGAAAGGATATGTAGGAGTTGACATCGATTTTGAATACATTCTTCGAGAGGATAGGAACGCATTTACAGAATTTGTAAGGCAGATTGCGGAGCAGATGCATGCCAATGGATTTCATACTTCCATTGCGCTGGCACCCAAAAACAGTGCAGACCAGCGGGGCCTTTTATATGAAGGTAAGGATTATCGGGCACTGGGAGAAATCGTGGATCATGCACTGATTATGACCTACGAGTGGGGCTATACTTACGGACCGCCACTGGCGGTTGCGCCCATAAATCAGGTCCGAAGAGTGGTAGAGTATGCGGTGACTGAGATTCCACCGGAGAAGATAGATTTGGGGATTCCTAATTATGGGTATGACTGGCCGCTACCCTATGAACGTGGCGTAACGATGGCGACTACCATCGGGAATGTGCAGGCAGTACAAATTGCCATTGCACAGGAGGCGGAGATACAGTTCGATGAAGTGGCACAGAGTCCATTTTTTACCTATGAGGCGGAGGGAGTGCAGCATGAGGTGTGGTTTGAGGATGTGCGCAGCGTACAAAGAAAGTTTGAATTAATTAAGGAGTTTGGACTGGGGGGCTGTGGTTATTGGCAGATTATGCGCTGGTGGAGAGCGAATTGGCGGCTACTGTATAAGAACTTCTATGTGGTGAAATAGATAATGCGTTGAAAATTATAGTAGAGAAGCTCCCCAAAATGGGAGCTTCTTATTTAGCTTGTAAATAACTGGCACCAGTAAGGAGTTCCGTTTGCATTTACATAGTATCCTACACCGATGGTGGTGAAGTCGGGATTCATGATATTGGCACGGTGACCGGAGCTGTTCATCCAGGCTTTCATAACCGCTTCCGGAGTTTTCTGTCCCCAGGCGATATTTTCGCCGGCACGTCGGTAGGAAACATTCTGCTCTTTCAGTGCGGTGGCAAAGGAGCTTCCATTGGGACGGGTGTGGGAGAAGAGTTGCTCGGATTCCTTGGCACGTACCTGGGCAGCAGCCTGTACTTTTGTATTGATGGTCAAGGGTGAGAGGCCTTTCTTGGCACGTTCTGTATTTACCAATGCGACAACTTCCTTTAAAAAGGGATGTTCTTCGGGAGTGGAATTCTCAGGAACACTTTCTTCCGTAGAATCATTTACGGGAGGATTTTCCGGTAGCGTATTATCCGGTAATTCTGTTTCAGGGGTATTTGGCTTCGGTAATTCTGTTTCCGGAGTATTGTTTTCAGGAGCATCAACTTCCGGAGTGTTACAATCCGGAAGATTGATATTGGGAAAACAGTTTTCCAACTTATCCAGCAGGGTTTCGATGTCACAACCGGAATTATAGCCAAAGATTATTTTGCTGCTACCAGGAAGAACCTGACAATAGTTACGTGATGCTGCCTGCGCGGTAAGTGTTTGGCTACCGAGGCATGTCATTGTTAATGCAGTTACAGTAAGTAATGTATATTTCTTCATTGTGTCCTCCTTTCGACGTATCTTCACAATAAGTATTGCGAAGATGATACAGAAATATTACAAAGGTGTTACAAGTAAAGTATAATATAAAATTCCTCTAGTGTAATATGCAATATCTGGTAATTTTTGCAGAATATTATTTTCCATAATTGACAAAATAAAATCAGAGTGATATCATAATGATATCAAAACAAAACGGATTTTGAGCGAGGGGCTCAGGAAAGGTGGTAGTATGACAGAAAAATTATATCAGGGAAAGAAGAATGGCATGTTAGTGCTTATTTTGACAGTGCTTTTATATGGAGTAGCAGTGGCGGGAGTTGTATTCTCCGGAATTGCATTAGAGAGTCAGGGGGGAATAGGAGCTGTTATTGGATTAACAGTGAGTATCATTTATCTCTGCATCGGATGGTTGCCATGGTGTGGACTTAAGGTGCTCAGACCACAGGAAGCATTGGTTCTTACGTTATTTGGTAAGTATGTAGGTACTATTAAAGAAGATGGTTTCTACTTTGTAAATCCATTTTGCGCCAGTGTAAATCCGGCAGCAAAGACGAAGCTGAGCCAGAGTGGTGATGTGAAAACTGCTTATGCACCGGTGAATTCTGTGACTGTGGAGGATATGAGTAAGAAGATTTCATTAAAGCTGATGACCTTAAGCAACAGCCGTCAGAAGATTAATGATTGTCTTGGTAATCCGGTAGAAATCGCTATCGCAGTTACCTGGAGAGTGGTAGATACGGCAAAGGCAGTGTTTACCGTAGATAATTACAAGGAATACCTATCCTTACAGTGTGATAGTGCACTGCGAGATATCGTTCGTATTTATCCTTATGATGTGGCACAGAATGTAGACACTACCGGAGATGGCATTGCCGATGAAGGAAGTCTTCGTGGTTCCAGTGAAATCGTAGCGGGAAGAATCCGTGATGAGATTCAGAAGCGCGTAGCGGATGCCGGTATTGAAGTTGAGGAAGCAAGAATTACTTATCTTGCATATGCAACGGAAATCGCAGCAGTGATGTTACAGCGTCAGCAGGCATCTGCCATTATTGATGCGAGAAAGATGATTGTAGATGGTGCTGTAGGAATGGTGGAAATGGCACTGGAGAGATTGAATGAGAACAATGTGGTAGAGTTGGATGAAGAGAGAAAAGCTGCAATGGTATCTAATCTGCTGGTAGTTCTCTGTGGCAATCACGATGCACAGCCTATCGTGAACTCAGGAAGTCTGTATTAAGATGGCAGAAAAAAAGCAAGTACCTTTACGACTTTCGGAAAATCTATATAATGCCATTGCAGCATGGGCAGAGGATGACTTTCGCTCTGTAAACGGCCAGATAGAGTATCTGCTTACAGAGTGTGTGCGCCAGCGAAAGAAAAACGGAAAGTACGTTTCGGATCAGATTGATGTTCCACCGGAACTGGATATTTCATAGAAAGAAGCACGGGAGAAATCCTGTGCTTTTCTTTTGTTTATTGTTATGGTGACAACCGCTAATCAGACAGAGATTCGCTAAGCGTATCTGGTCTCTGTGGGGGATTGGAAGACGTATCATTATCGGGAGAAGGTTTTGCATGTTTATCGGTAGTTTCCTTTAGTAGTGCATATGCGGAGGATGCAATAGGAACTCCCAGAAACATTCCTAAGGGGCCGGCCAGTCTTCCACCGATGATGATGGACGCCAAAACCCACATGGCGGGAAAGTGAATTTTTGAGCCTACCACTCTTGGGTAAATCAGATTTCCTTCCAGTTGTTGCAAAATAATAAGAAAGATGATAAATATCAGCGCTTTCATAGGGCTTTCCGTAAGGATAATGAAAGCACCGGCGCCGGCACCGATAAATGCTCCAATCATAGGAAGCAAAGCGGTGACACCTACCAGAGAGCCAATCATGGCTCCGAAGGGAATCTGTAAAAGCCACATACCAATGGCGCAGAGAGAACCGAGTAGAATGGCCTCTGTTGCCTGTCCTATGATAAATTGGCGGAAGGTTTTGGAGCATACAAAGGTAATATGAGAAATATTTTTTACCAGCCGTACAGGGAACCAGACGACCGCCAGGCGGGTAATCTGTCTTCTGAGTTTTTCTTTATTTGCCAGAAGATAGATGGAAAATACGAAGCCGATAAAGAAGTCAATCAGACACCCGGCAATTGTGCTAATGGCATTCACAGCAGTATCCATTTTGGTAAAGCTTCCGATAATAGGAAGGGAAGAGAAATTGAGGGTATCTTCCGGTAGGGAAAGCCTGTTAATAATGTTTTTTATGATTTCTAATAGGATTTTAACTCCGTTTATCAGTTCCGGAATAATGAGAAAAGAGATTCCGATGAAGATTCCGAAGATAATAAGGAGGGTGAGTAATATAGCCAGCGGTCGTCTGGCTCTTTGTTTTAGGGTAGATGAGCTTTGAGGAAAAATCTTTTTCTCGATGGGATACATGATGACATTGAAAACCAGTGCCATAAGTAGTCCTAATAAAAGTGGAAATATCAGGTCCATAAGCCAGAGGACTGCTCCGGCAATGATGTCAATATTTCCGGCACCGAAACAGAGCAGAATACCGGCTGCGACAATGGTGAGAAGCCATTTGTATGTGGAATAGGAAGGGGTGGTCTCCATAAGTATCGTGCTACCTCGTTAGAATATATTTAATGTTAGTATGTACTTTTTCTAAAAGGATATGCAACGGTCTTTACTGTAAAAAAATGGCAGAACCACACTGGGTTCTGCCCTGATTTATGAGCGGATTACCTCGATACAGGTTCCTAAGTAGGAAACAGTATCCAATCTTCTAAGTACGATATCTTCTCCCATAGAGTGAAGACATTTTAAACGGTATTGCTTTTCTTCTTCCATGTATTTTCTAATGAAAACCCTTCCATTCATATAGAAACCACCGACTTCGCCGTTTTGTGGAAAACGCTTGGCGAAGAGAAGAATGTCACCCTTGCAGTAACGAGGAATAAATTCATTGGATACCATCTGGATGCCGATATATGCTTCCTCAACAGAGGTTTCAATCATAATTTTCTCACAAGTGTCATATATGATACCGTGCTCTGCACTGGAGGTGGGAAGGATACATTGGATAGTATGCTTCTCTCTGGATTCTCGCTGTGCTTTGGTACTGACTGCCTCAAATTCGGCAACGGATTGAATCACATCTTTCCCCCTCTTTCCACTGGCCCGGTAATTGGTCAGTAGTATCTTCTCATCCGTTGTGTGCTGGCAGACTCCCAGCAGGCAGTTTACACTGAGTTGTAGTGCCTGACTCATTTTTAGAACGGTAGAGCTGCGAGGGTCTGTGATTTTTCCGTAGTACACATTCTTTACTGTTTCTAAAGGCAAATCGCACATTTCAGCAAATTCTGAAAGTGTAATATCCTTCGCATTTAGTAGCTGTCTTAGTCTTTCTGCAATCATTTTTCTCCCCTTATGTCGTTTTTGACACAAATTACTACGTGTATCGACGAATAAAATGTTACCGTTAATATTTTTTTTTGTCAATATTAGGATTATGATTTTTTAGTAACATTTAGCCGAAAGGTTTTTGAAAAAAGAAGGAGAGTATAAAGATGGACACAGTATGTCTAAGTTACGAAAATTCCAAACCAACGATGGGACAATTACATGAGATATTATTAAGTATTGGTATTCCACCCAACATACACGGATACAGTTATATTATACACTCTTTGGAGATCATCATGGATGATCCACAAGCAATGTATTCTGTTACAAAAGGATTATACATAGATGTAGCGAAAAAGTTTAATACAAAGCCCGCCAGTGTGGAGCGTTCTATCCGGTTTGCTATTGGGAGCGCATGGAAGTATGGCAATCAGGAGTTGATTCACAGTATTTTTAAGAGTTGTATCAGACCATCGAAGAAAGCACCGTCTAACTCGGTATTTTTGTCGAGATTGTATTATTATATTTTAAATATGGTTCAATAGTGGTAAGTTATGTTAATTGGGGAAGAATTGGCAAATAAGTCGATTCTTCCTTTTTTTGTATAAAAGTTTGTATTTGCATAGTTTTTTAGAAAGAATTGTAAATACAATGTTGTAACAAAAGGCGAAATCGACTAAAATTAGATTAGTGTTATTTTTGGGAGGTTTATGATATGAAAAAGAAGATTTTGGCGGTGATGCTCAGTGTAGCTATGGTAGCATCATTGGCGGGATGCGGAGCTGACAATGGAAATAGCGGAAGCGAAGAAGCGGTTGCATCCGGTGAACAGGTAGCAAACAGTGAAAGTATGGAACCGAGTGACCCTGTGACGCTTGTTTATGCAGAAATGAACCCGCTGGATACCATTGCAGGAGAAATGGCAGTTGCGTTTAAAGAGAAAGTGGAAGAACTTTCGGATGGAAATATCACCATCGATATTCAGCATAGTGGGGTGCTGGGAGATGAACCTACTGTAGTAAAATCCATGACCAGTGGTGACGATACCATTGACATGGCGCGTATTTCACCGAATGCATTAGCCGGTTATGGCGGTGATAAATCTCAGCTCTTATCCTTGCCGTTTATGTTTGCAAGTCATGAGCATTTCTGGAATTTTGCATCTTCTGATTTGGCAGATGAGATTTTGACAGAGCCTTCGGAGAACGGAAGTGGGATTCGGGGACTTTTCTACGGAGAAGAAGGGTTTCGGCACTTTTTTACATCGAAAGAGATTACAGGAGTTGAAGATTTTATTGGGATGAAAATCCGTGTATCCAACGATCCGATTATGAATGGAATGGTGCAAGGACTGGGAGCAATGCCCATGGTGGTATCTTTCAATGAGCTTTATATTGCATTGCAAAATGAACTTGTGGATGCAGCAGAGCAGCCCATTGCCAACTACAAATCCAATGCGTTCCAGGAAGTGGCACCTACCTTAATTTTAGATGGACATACTCTTGGAACGATGCAAGTGATTATTACAGATACGGCATGGGACAGCCTTACTTCGCAACAACAGGAGTGGTTGGAAGAAGCGGGCGACTACGCGTCTTCTTATAACCGTCAGATGGCAGAAGAAGCAGAGCAGAAGGCGTTGGAAGAACTCAAGGCGGAAGGCGTGACAATTATTGAAGTTGAGGATATTGCACCTTGGCAGGCAGCTTGCAGTAATGTGATTGAGAATAATATTGCCGGTAAGGAAGGCTTGTACCAGCAGATTCAGGATATGAAATAGGAGTAGGAAGATATGAAAGACTGGAAGGATAATATTTGGAATTTTAATGCAGATATCTCGGGGGAAACGGCGGCACCGGGAGTTGTGCGTAAGGTATTATCGTTTACGGATGAATTGATGTGTGTAGAGAATCATTTTGAAAAAGGTGCAGTAGGAGCCCTTCATCAGCATCCTCATACACAGATAACTTACGTGGTATCGGGGCAGTTTGCGTTTGAAATTGATGGGGTGAAAAAGGTAGTGAATCCCGGTGACACTATGCTAAAGAAGGATTCCATCCCTCATGGATGTGTATGTTTGGAAGCAGGGATTCTTTTGGATATTTTTTCGCCTATGCGTGAGGATTTTGTGTAGTACATAAGATAAATGTACTATGGTACCTCCTGTAATATTATGCTATAATTTGTTGAAAATGGTATATTTATGCAGAATATACCTGACAGGAGGCATATGAAAATGGATAGTCAAACAATTCAGATTTTGATTGCGATGATTATTTATATGGCTATCGTAATCGTTTTAGGTCTTGCATTTGCCAAAAAGGCAAATCAGAGTTCTGAGGATTATTTCCTTGGTGGTCGTTCTTTAGGACCATGGGTAACTGCAATGAGTGCAGAAGCATCTGATATGAGCGGATGGCTTTTAATGGGATTACCCGGTGTTGCATATTGGTGTGGTCTTGCAGATGCAAGTTGGACAGCGATTGGTCTTGCCATCGGTACCTATGTAAACTGGTTGATTGTTTCTAAAAGACTTCGCCGTTATAGTGTAAGAGCCAATAATTCCATTACTTTGCCGGACTTCTTCTCCAATCGTTTCCGTGAGGATAAGAAAGTGATTATGTCATTGGCAGCGGTATTTATTTTAGTTTTCTTTACCGTATATGCTGCCAGCTGCTTTGTAACCTGTGGTAAGTTGTTCTCTACCTTATTTGGGGCACCATATATGACGATGATGATTTTAGGTGCGGTGTTTGTACTTTTGTACACCATCTTAGGCGGATTTCTGGCAGAGAGTGCTTCGGACTTTATGCAGGGCTTGGTGATGATTGTTGCGCTTGGCGTTATTTTGGTAATCAGTACAGTTAGTGCAGGCGGACTTGGTGCAGTTGTTGAGAATGCAAAATCTATTCCGGGATTTTTCGAATTCTTTGGAATGGCAACTCCTTCCTTGAATGAAGCAGGAGAGCAGATTGTGGAAGCAGGTGCACCGGTATTCGGTGAGGCACGTGATTATGGTATTTTAACTATTTGTTCCATGATGGCATGGGGACTTGGGTACTTTGGTATGCCACAGGTACTTCTTCGATTTATGGCAATTCGTAAAGAAGAAGAACTTGACCGTTCCAGAAGAATTGCTATGGTATGGGTTGTGATTTCTCTTGCAGTGGCTGTATTTATTGGTATTGCGGGTAGAGCATTATTCCCTACTGCACATTTAACAGCATCTTCTGCGGAGAATATCTTTATTACCCTGGCAACTAGTTCGCTGCCACCTATTTTTGCAGGATTTGTAATGGCAGGTATTTTGGCAGCAACCATCAGCTCCTCAGATTCTTATCTTTTGATTGCAGCGTCAGCAGTATCAAAGAATATCTATCAGGGGGTATTTAAGAAGAATGCAACCGATAAGCAGGTTATGAATGTATCAAGAATTACCTTGTTGGTGATTGCGCTTATCGCTATGTTTATTGCAATGGATGAGAACAGTGTAATCTTTAAAGTTGTTTCCTTTGCATGGGCGGGCTTTGGTGCTACCTTTGGACCTTTGATGTTATTCTCTCTTTTCTGGAAAAGAATTAACAGAGCGGGTGCAGTTGCAGGTATGGTATCCGGTGCCGGAATGGTATTCTTATGGAAGCTGGTAATCAGTAAGCTTGGTGGTGCATTTGCTATCTATGAGCTTCTGCCGGCATTTATTTTCTCATCTATTTGTATTGTTGTGGTTTCTTTATTGACTGCACCTCCTTCCAAAGAGATTGAAGAAGATTTTGAAGCTGTAAGAAAAGTAAAATAGAGTTTTAAAAGCCTTTTTGACGGTTATGGTCAGAAGGGCTTTTGTATTTATTAAGATTTATTAAAAAATGTAAGTTTTTTGTGGGTATAATTGATTTTTGTACTTTAATATAATAATATATTACATATAAGGAAATCGAAGGGACTATATACTTTTGGAAAAGAAGCTTTCAGTTATTATTAATATTGTATTTTATAGTTTGATTTTGGGACTTGTTCTGGCTTTTTGTAAATTTATACTGCCTGTGTTAGTTCCGTTTATTATTGCATTTGTAGTGGCAGGTTTTCTACAGTTTTTTGTAAAAAGACTTAGCAGGAAAAGGCCGGATCGTAAAAGAAGTATTTCCATATTACTGTGTATTTTGTTTTATGTTCTTGTAGCAGTGCTAGTTTCGTTTGTAGGAGTAAAGATTGTAGATATTATATGGAGTCTTGTGGAAAGTATCCCGGGATTATATCATCAGACCTTGGTGCCTGTAATCAGTAAGTTGTCAGATGATATTTACGAACTTTTGACTTCTTCAGACATCGGTATTGCCGGGGAAGTGGATATGCTCTTTCAGGAAATGATGAATGCCATGGAAAATTTTATTACCACGTTCTCTGTTAATGCAGTGAAATTTGCTACCGATGGTATTGTGGGAATTCCCGGATTTATCATTAAAACGGTTATCACTGTGGTTGCCAGCTTTTTCTTTGTGGCGGATTATGATAAGGTTCTTGGGTTTTTAGGAAAGCTTATTCCAAAGGACAAAGAGGAAAATTTTCATAGTATAAAAGATTATTTTGCAAATACACTGCTTATATATTTGAAATCTTACAGTCTGTTATTTTTGATTACATATATAGAATTATGTATTGGATTTTCTATTATGAGGTTGCCTAATGCAATATTGATTGCTCTTTTGGTAGCCATATTTGATATTTTGCCTATTTTAGGAGTGGGAGGCATTCTTCTTCCTTGGGCGGTGATTCTTGTTTTTATGAAAAATATTCCATTAGCGGTTGGGATGGTAGTTTTGTATCTTGTGATTACTATTATCCGCAATACTTTAGAACCACGAGTGGTAGGAAAGCAGATAGGACTTCATCCGCTGGCTACTTTAATAGCATTGTATGTGGGACTTAAAGTTCTTGGCATTATAGGAATGTTCTTATTCCCGGTTACATTGGCAGTACTTGTAAACATGGAAAAAGAAGATGCTCTGCATATTATAAAAGGGAAAGTAGAATAACGTTTTTAGAGGAGTTTACGGTTAGGTAAGCTCCTTTTTTAGAATTGTTTTAGCGGATGGTGAAATAAAAAGAGTAAAGAAAAACATATATAATATTTATTTGTGCAAAACGCACGA
Organism: Acetatifactor sp.; assembly: GCA_045541195.1. GTDB lineage: Bacteria > Bacillota > Clostridia > Lachnospirales > Lachnospiraceae > Acetatifactor. The sequence goes on from JAZQIQ010000015.1 coordinate 27,925, forward strand.
AAAATGGTAAATTTGGGTGAATAAAACTACTAAAAACTAAATCATTTTAACGAAAATTAAAAAATAGTGTATATTCGGTTGAATAAAAATGAACAATTTGTTAAAATTTCGTTAATGGTATTGTTCAAAATATCTAAAGGAGGTTTTTTATGAGAAGGAAGCAATGGAGCAAAGTAGTAGCGACAGTTACTGCTACTGCAATGGCATTCGGTGGTGTAGTTGCAAATCCCGAATATGCGTTGCAGGTAAAGGCTGACGAGCTGAATTACGTGGATGATGCAGCACTTGATGCAGCACTTGGAAGCGCAGGAGATGAAGTTCTTGGCTTTACCAGACAGGCTGTACATGACCCTTCCATCGTTGTGGATGGAAACAACTATTACGTATTTGGTTCCCACATGGGAGTGGCTAAGACCACAGACTTACGTAATTGGTCAAGTATAACCGGTGAGACCGAGGATAGTACTTTATTTGGTACAGTTGGTGAAGATGGAACAGTAACCCCGATTTCATACAATCAGGCATTCCGCAATAATGCATATACCGGTAAGGTATTAAATCGTGCGGGGGAAGAGGTTGATTTCGGAACCTATGATGCATCTGCATGGAATACGGATGAGAATGTGGTAGATAAAGATGGAAACAAAATTACTGCTGTAAAGGGTAATATGTGGGCACCGGATGTTATCTATAACGATACCATGGATAAATGGTGCATGTATCTCAGTTTGAATGGTATAGCTTGGAACTCCAGCGTTATTCTGCTTACGGCAGATAGCGTAGAGGGACCTTATGTATATCAGGGACCTGTTGTTTATTCCGGTTTTAATGGAACCAATCCACTGGATATTGCAGATACGGATTTGGATTTGGTATATCCCGGTATTACAGAATTACCGGAGAAGTACAGCAAGGGCAATAGCTGGGGAACATTATGGCCACATGCCATCGACCCGTGTGTATCTTATGATGAGGATGGAGATTTATATTTAATCTATGGTTCTTGGTCCGGTGGTATTTATGCGATTGAACTTGATGAGAATACCGGTCTTCGTGACTATACCGTACAGTACGAGGATGTAAATGCCGGTTCTGCCAATGTTACCTCTGATGCATACTTTGGTAAGAAGATTGCCGGTGGTGCATATGTATCCGGTGAAGGTGCATATATTGAGAAGTTTGGCGACTATTGGTTCTTATTTATGTCATATGGATTTTATTCTCCGGAGGGTGGTTATGAAATGCGTATCTTCCGTTCTGAGAACATCGACGGACCATATGTGGATGCATCCGGTGACAGTGCTATTTTCCCTAAGTATGTAATGAATTACGGTGTGGATGGCGTGACTAATGGTGAGAAGCTGATGGCCGGCTATAAGTGGGAGACTATGGATATTGGTGAAACTGCACAGGGACATAACTCCGCATTTACAGATACTGATGGAAATTCTTATGTGGTATATCATACCAAGTTTAATGACGGTACGGTAGCGCACTCCGTTCGTGTACATCAGCTGTATTTAAATGAAGATAACTGGCTTGTGGCAGCACCTTATGAGTATACCGAAGAAACGGTAAATAACTCTACACTTGCTACTACAGCTTTTGAAGATTCCCAAATTGCAGGTGAGTATCAGGTAATCGTACATAAGTATGGTATGGATTATAAGAATCTGGAAATTGCGCAGCTTGAGACCATTACGCTTGCAGAAGATGGAAGTATTAGCGGTGCTTATACCGGTACTTGGGAAGCAAAGAACGGTTCTTATGTGACCATCACCTTAGGTGACGTAGAGTATAAGGGTGTTTTAGTAGAACAGACGATCGATGGTACTGCAAATAAGACACTTTGCTTTACTGCGAAGTCAACCGCAGGTGTAAGTATTTGGGGTAGCCGCACCTTTGGTGATGAGTATGCACTTGCTCTTACCAGAGATTCTTTAGGACTCTTAAATGCAAATAATATCTTCCCGTTAGGCGGAAAGATTTATCATGATGTAGAGCTTCCTACTACAGGCTCTCAGGATACCGTAGTAACCTGGACAAGTAGTAATACTGCTGTTCTTGGCAATGATGGTACTGTTACTGTTCCGACCGAGGATACCACAGTAACTATGACCTGTACCCTTGTGAAGGGTAATACTGCTTATGCAAAAACTTATGATGTAACCGTTATGGGCGAAAGCTCAAGAAACGGTGATACAGAGAACGGTCTTGTTGCTAAGTTTGAATTTGAGGGTGATTATAAAGATTCCTTAAGTGATATTGAAGGTGTTGCAGGAGCAGAAGCTTCCGGTACTGCACCGAGCATTAAGGTAGATAAGGATTTAAACAGTAGTGTAGCACAGATGAACTTTGGTTTTCCTGCGGAAGCGTCAAGTAACTGGGTGGAGATTAGCAATCCATTAAAGGGAAGCACCAGTGAAGAAGCAACCGTTTCACTTCTTGTAAAGCGTTCAGATTCTGATGTTTGGGATGCTTTTTGGGGATTTGTGGATACGGATGACAGCGATGGCGTTTCAGGAAGAACTTATTTAACTCCAAATGCATACTTGGGATATAATGGTAGCGGCGGTTTCTTTGATGCAAACTGGCCGGAGAATGTAACTAATGCAATTCCGGTTGGTGAGTGGAGTCTTGTGACTGTAGCTATGGATGCTACCGGATTTGATATTTATGTGGATGGCGCACTTGCATATAATGAAAGCTATACTAAGGCTTTCAATTCAGGTGCCGCAGTTGAAGGTGGTCCTGTGTTCAGTGATTATGCAGATGTTGTGAATGTAATTGCATCAGCAGATACCTTCTATTTAGGATATGGTTCTTGGTGGGGAACTGCTCCGTTTAGAGCAGATGATTTATGCTTCTATGACAGAGTACTTTCTGCAGCAGATGTAGCTGCACAGTATGATGAGTTCTTAGAGAAATTAGAAGGTGCAGCATCAGGTGATGATGAACCTACAGTTACTACTAAGAGAACCTATGAAGAGCTTGCAGCATACCAGACCTATTTCAATGACTTTGAAGAAGGTCTTGGCGAGGGCGTAGAAGTAGTTGGAACCGGTGAGGTAACTACAGTAGAAGAGAGCGCTTTCAATCAGGTATATGAGAATGCTACCGGAGCAAAGGGCATTCGTACCAACTATTTATTATTACCAAGTGATACTATTGCAAATGCAGCAACTACCGGAAGTGAACAGATGACCGTTGGTTTCTGGGTAAATTCTAACGGATCAAACGTAGTACAGGGAGGTACGGATTCATATTTCTATTCACCGTTATTCTCCGCATATGGAGCTGCACCGGATGCAACAGAAGGAAATACCTGGCCGATGCTGATTTTACAGTCTAGATTGCTTGCGCAGATTAACTGTGCCGGATTTACAGATTTTGTGGCAGCTGATAATGTTGCCGGTGCAAATAAGGAAACTGCAACCTGGTTAGGTGATGGCGAGTGGCATTACTATACCGCAACATTCTCATCTGAGGTAGTAACCATCTATGTGGATGGTGAAATTCAGAACCAGTGGGAATTAGATGGTAGTGATGGACATACCGTGGATGGTTTGTTCAACAATGGTGCGGCACTTGATTATGTATGTCTTGGTGGTAACCAGGCGTGGACTTGGGGCGATAAAGACGCACCATTTATGTACGACAAGGTAGCACTCTATTCAACCATGCTGAGTGCAGAAGAAATTGCAAATGTAATGGAAGCAGAAGGTCCTGAGGAGGCAGCTGAGCCAACAGCGGCACCTACCGAGGAGCCAACAGTACCACCAACTGAGGAGCCAACAGAAGCACCTACTGAGGAACCAACAGCAGCACCTACTGAGGCACCTACCAGTGCACCAACTGAGGAGCCAACAGCGGCACCTACTGAGGAGCCAACAGTACCACCAACTGAGGAGCCAACAGTACCACCAACCGAGGAGCCAACAGTACCACCAACTGAGGAGCCAACAGTACCACCTACCGAAGCGCCTACAGCAACTCCTGCACCGACCAAGAGTCCTGATGATATTGCAAGAGAGAATGTAACTGCGTTCGTAGAGCGTATGTACACAGTAGCACTTGGACGTGATGCGGATCCGAGCGGTGTTCAGTTCTGGGTAGATAATCTTTACAGCTATGTAGATGATGGTGCAAGTATTTCCAAGGGATTTATTTTAGGACCTGAGTTTATCGGATATAACTACAGCAACAGTGAGTTTATTGAGATTTTATATCATACCTACTTCAACAGAGAACTTGACGAATCCGGAGAGGCATTCTGGAGCAGTGCATTAGAAAACGGTGCAACCAGA
>JAZQIQ010000016.1:0-85497 GCA_045541195.1 Acetatifactor sp.
GTCGGTAACAGCAATTTCAGGCAGGGCATTCTATAATTGCTCAAGTTTAAGGGAAGTAAGTCTGCCAGCGAACTGGAATACAGTATATGTAACGTATGATTATAGGTATGAGAGTCCGTTCCAGTACTGTAATAAACTGACAGAAATTACCCTGCCGGAAGGAATGACAAGAGTTCCGAACTATGCTTTTTATAACTGTACATCGCTCAAAACAGTGAATTTTCCGGAGATTTTGACGGAAGTAGGAAGCTATGCATTCGGCGGTTGTACCGGGCTTAGCACCCTTGACTTCCCTGAATCATTAAAGACCATCGGAAGTTCGGCATTCTACAACTGTATTGGTTTCCGAATGCTGAATTTGAATGAGAATCTGGAGAGTATCGGTAGCAATGCATTTACCGGCTGTGATGGATTGGTTAGTTTGATTCTCAATGAGAATTTATTGACGGTTGATAATTATGCATTTAGTGATTGTGAGAACCTGACTGCGGCACGTGTGCCGAAGTCGGTGACCTCTTTTGGAACTGATACGTTCCGAAATTGTCCGAAGCTGACAGTATATTGCTATTCAGGTACTGCAACACATATGGCACTGGAGAATACTTCTTACAAGTATTTCTTATTAGATGACCATGAGCATCAGTATGAGGCAACGGTGGAGACAGCAGCAACCTGTACCAGAGGTGGTTCTCAGATTAATACTTGTTCCATCTGTGGATACAACTACATTGAGTTGGTGGATGCCCTCGGACATAGCTACGAGACCGCAGATATAGCACCTACCTGTACCAATCAGGGGTATACCACTTATACCTGTACCAGATGTGGCAATAATTATACCGACGATTACGTGGATGCTCTTGGGCATACCTATGGTGAATGGCAGGAAGAAAGGGAAGCAGATTGTACTCAGGCAGGTTCTATGTATAGGATATGTAGTGTCTGTCAGTTTAAGGATGCAGAAGTAACACCTGCACTGGGACACAACTATACTTCAGAAGAGGTATCGGCGACGTGTACAGAGAAGGGCTACACTGTGCATACATGCTCTGTATGTAATCATTCCTACAAGGATAATTATGTGGAAGCAAGCGGACACTCCTATGGTGAGTGGATTACGGATATAGAGGCAACCGTACTGGCAGAAGGTAGCAGACATAGAGTTTGTTCTGTTTGTGCGCACAATGAGACTGAAACTTTGGCGCCTGTTGAGATTGATGTGACTACCAATACAGAATATGGGCTTGCAGTATTCAAGGTGGTGAATGCCCAGACATTGGAACCGATTAGCAATGCCCAGATATTTGTATCCACGGAAAAGGATGGAGAAAATACCTTCCATACTGATGCAAGTGGGCAGGTAAGTATAGTGTTACCGGTAGGAAAGCAGAATGTATCAGCTTATGCTAGCGGATGTCTTACCAGAAACCTTAAGATAACAGTAAATTCCGGAGTGAATGAAGTACAGCAGATTGGGCTTGGTGACATCCCTACCTATGATGCGCAGCTTACCTCTGAGCGTATGACACTGGATGAGATTATTGCAGCAGGTATTGACATCAATGATCCAAAGAATCAACATGTGTACAAGTATGAATTGCAGCTGGAATTTGAACCGGAGATTGACTGGCCAAGCATTGTTTCCTATTTCAATGAAGAAGGAGAATATCTGGGTGGTTACTCACCGGCTGCAGGAACGGATGATGGTGAAGATGACGGAGACGGAGACGGTGAAGGTGAAGGAGACGGAGACGGAGACGAAGCATCTTCCTATCGCTTACATTATCACATGGGTTCTTCCTATTCTCATGTACCGGAGTGTAAAGAGATAGAAGTTGAAAAAGGAGAAACTATTTCTCTGACCTATAGACCTGTCAGAGTTACAAAGAATTTTGTTTTTGACGGCTGGTATGAGGATTCTGCTTATACTAAGAAGATAACCTCCGTAACGATCGAGGATAACCTGACACAGGTATATGGACGCTGGAAATACACCGGAGATGGTAGCGAACCGACTATCCTAACCGGAGGAATTACCGTTCCGGTGGGAGATGAAGAAATTACCATATATCCTGTCAGTGAGAACTTCTATCTGATTATCAGGGGTAAGGTTTCCTGGCTGAAGGAAATGTTTGACGTAGAACTATTGGTAGTCAATAATTCTATGACGGATACAATGGAAGATTTGACCGCCACATTGGAGCTACCGGAGGGACTGTCCCTTGCTGCAATGAAGGGTGAGGAGCAGACACTGGCCCAGCAGATTGATTATATCGGAGAAGGAGAATGTGATTCCTTCCACTGGTATGTACGTGGTGATAAGGCCGGAAGCTACAGTCTGCAGGCGACACTGGAAGGTATGGTGATGCCTTTTGAAGAGCCGATTAATGATGTGTTTATTGCAGAGAATCAGCTACAGGTATGGGCAGGCAATGCTCTGAACCTGCATTTTGAATTCCCGAATGCGGCTTACACGGGAGAAGATTATCCGATTACCATTACCCTCACTAATGTGTCAGATATCACTTTGTATAATCTGAATCATATGGTTCAGGTAGAACAGGGTATGCAGATTTATTATTCTGACGGAACCAGCAAGGAGAGAATAGAGAAGTCGTCCTGGATATCTAAGACGGACAGAGCCTTTAAGCCGGGAGACATGATTATTATTGAGACTTCCGTAAATATCTTCTTTGAGTCAGAGCTGATGAAACAAGAGCTTCAGAAGCTGGTTGGTGTTGTTGATAATGTGGAGCAGATTCTGGAGACTTATGAAGCGGTGCAGTCTGTGGTGGATATTGCCGGAAGCCTTGTGGACTGTTTGGGTGGTTGTACGAAAGCTTTGGCAAAGCATGATTTTGCGTCCGGAGATATATTAAAGAATGATCTTTTTAAGCAGATGTTTGGTATTCTTACGGATTTGCAGTCCAAGTGTTCCAGTGGAGATGCTACCATTGATGCAGCAGAGGGTCTTGTGAATTCGGGACTGAATGCAACGCTGAATGCTATCAGTAGTGACCCGGATGAGTGGCTACAGGAGCATAGTGTGGATGATATCAAGGATGTACTGGAGAATGTAATAGCATTGGATAATGCACTTGCGGAGAGCGAAAGTACTTCCAGAAAGTTTGATCTTTTTGATTCTATCAGAACGGCGATTTCATCTATTCCGATTCGGTTTGCGCTTAGGAATGTGACCATGATGGAGGATGAAGATAATACTACCAGAATTCCCTGGTCCTACTCCGTAACACAGGCATCGCCTCAGTATTTTGGAGTATCCAGTGTGAGTAAATACCTTGATTCCCTGACCAGGGCGGCTATGGGTGAAGTGTATGAGGAAAATATGCCTTGGTATCTGCAGTTGATTCCGGGATTGGATGATCCAATGCATAAGGAGGAAGCGATTAAGTATATCCAGGCAACAGAAGATGAGGTTGCCAAGTTCAAGGCAAAGGATGCTACCGGAAAAGTTACCTTTAATGCATGGGTAGAGAATAATAATACGAGGAAAATGAGCCTGATGGCCGTGGCGGAGGAGAGCGAATCGGAGGGATTTGTACTGTCCTGCGATAATCCTACAGCGACCTATGCAGATGGTGTGCTGACTTTCACCGGAGATGGTATGATTTCCGTATTGCCCCAGAGTCAAATGGGCGGAACTCTGCACATTGAGGATAGCGAAGGCAATGTATATACCTATGTTATAGAGGTGGTAGAGCCTCATGACTGTACTCCGGGCGAGCGGGAGGTTATCGTATCTCCTGCTGCTGAGTATGATGGTTTTGCTGTAAGATGCTGTGTGACCTGTGGGGAAATAATGGAGGTTATTGCTCTTCATCACGAAGATTGTTGTACGGTGCATAGTTTTGGTGAATGGATAACTGAGAGAGAAGTAACTTGTGCTGAGGCGGGCATGCAGAGTAGAAGCTGTAGCGTCTGTGGTGCAAAGGAGACTCATTTCCTTGAAACCTTAGAACATACCTGCGTAGAGTGGACAGTGGTGAAGGAAGCTACTTGTAAGGAAGAAGGCGAGGAAATGTCAGTTTGCTCCGTATGTAGCACGGAGGTGACACGTATCCTTGAGAAGACTGCGCATACGGACGGTGAGTGGATTATCACAAAGGATGCATCTGCCTTTGAAGAGGGAGAGACGTCTTTGGTTTGTGCTGTCTGTGAGACAGTTCTTGACACAGCAACTATCCCGATGACACAGGAAACCTTCGGTTATTCTGAGAACAGTACAGATAAACGTATCGTGGGCTTACCGGAATGTGTAACGCCTGCCATGTTAATCGCGCACTATGCGAATATGGGACTTACGGTGACTGTGACCGGAACTGACGGACAGGAGCCGGAGTATGTGGGTACCGGATGCAAGGTATACTTCGGCGAAGATGAGTATACTGTTTTGTTAACGGGAGATACCACCGGAGATGGTGTGGTAGATACTTCCGATGCCCAGAATATCCTTGACTATATAAACGGAACCGGCAGCTTAGATGGCATTTACAAAGAAGCCGGTCAGGTTGTAAATGAGGAAATGGATATTTATGACGTGCTGGCAGTGCTTGATTATGAGAATGTGGATACTTCGGAAGTATTTACATACGCGGTATCAAATGTAGATGAGAAACATATGGTAGGAAGTGAACTTGATGTGGTGATTTCACTGACTAACTATGGGGCTTTGAATGCAAAACTACTGGGGCTGCAGATTGAGATGTCCGGTCTGGAGGCTGAGACGTTTGAACTTCTGTCCTATGATTCCTTAGTGACGGATGAAGCAGCGACATCGAATGATGTTGTGTATCCGAATAAGGATGGTCTGCTGCAGTATGTGTATATGAATATGTCCGGTGCCATGAGTAAGGATGTTACGGATGTGTTCAAGCTTAGAGTGAAGATTAATGAGAACCTGTCAGAAGACGGAGCGATTGTTCTTCCACTCAGTATCAAGATTGGTACGGATTCCGGCAACTGTACACTGACAGATACGGTAACCATCGATTATACCGTTACTCCTCCGGAAGAGGAGGATCCGCAGAAGGCACTTGTAAAGGCCTTTGTAGAGCGCATGTATACTGTGGCTCTTAACCGTGCATCGGATCCGGCGGGGGTAGAGTTCTGGACAGAACAGCTATTGGCTAAGAATTATGACGGTGCATCTCTTTCGGTAGGATTTATCTTGGGTGAGGAATTCACTGCCAAGAACTACAGCAATGAAGAGTATATCAAGGTACTGTATCAAACCTTCTTTAGCAGAGAAGCAGATGATGCAGGTAAGGCCTCCTGGCTGAGTGCTTTGGAAAACGGAAGTACGAGAGGAACTGTTCTTGCCGGATTTGTAAATTCTCCGGAGTTCTTTAATTTATGTAGAGAGTATGACATCTCAAGGGGTGTACTCAGGGAGGATGGAACAGCGGTAAATCTGGGTATCTATCAGTTCGCAGAGCGATTGTATAGTAAGATTTTGGAAAGACAGGGAGATGAGGACGGTATTGAGTACTGGACCTTATTAATCGATAGTCGCACCAGTACCCCGGAAGATGCAGCAATGAACTTCTTCTTCTCTACGGAATATGTGGCGAAGAATACCACAGATGAAGAGTATATCAAAGCTCTTTACAGAACCTTTATGGGACGTGAGGCGGATGAAGGCGGACTTTCTGCATGGAAGACTGCGATGGATAACGGCACCAGCCGCGAGGTTGTGTTGTCTAGCTTTGCACAGTCGGCAGAGTTTAAGAATATTATGGCAACGTATGGATTATAATTTCTGAGTTATAGTGATGACACATGGTAAAATGGTACTGTGTGTCATCATTTTTCTTGTGATAATATATTGTTTTTTGTAAAATTGATTATTGGATTTATATACATAAGGAGAGTGTAACATGATTAAAAAGGGATTATTGGCGTTTCTGACGGCAGCGTTATTTATGGCAAATGGCTGTGTGGCAGAAGCGACCGAAATTATTGCGGCACCGAAAGTGCAAGCAGAGGAGACGTCTGTGTCCGGTGGTGACGCATATGTAGGCACAGTGGGAGAGGCTGTGCAGGAGAGTGGGACTGTAGAAGTAGAGGTAATGAGTACAAGTACTGATCTTACCATTTCTTCTAATTATACGTTGACGGAGGATATCACGGTTACAGGAGATTTGACCATCACAGCAGGAACTGTGAATTTGAATGGCTATACCCTGACCGTAGGCGGTGATGTGATATTCACGGCCGGTACATTGGATATTAATGATGGTAAGCTTGATATTGCCGGTAATTTCAGTATGGGAAGTAAGGGGACTGTGTCAGGTTCTGAGCGAACAGCTACTTCGTCAGGTGTGCTGGTAATGGATGATGCAACAGATGTAGTTATCGTAGAGGGGAACTACACGATATGTAATGGGAATAGGAGCATCTTAACTAATGGAACTATGCATATTGGTGGGGATTTTGCGCAGTATGGCTCTTTCTATTCCGGGAATTACGCTTCATATGCCCATGTATATTCTTTTAATGCAAGCGGTAATCACAAGGTAGTGTTTACAGATGATGCTTCCCATAGTATTTTCTTTGAATCTACTTATAGTGGGTTTAGCAAGGTAGATTTTGGTAATAGTGAGATTGTTTTCTTAAGTGATATCAGAGGTTTTACCCTGTGTGATGATACCACATGGAAGATTGACACTGTGGATAGTGCGCTTGGTATATCCGGCACTGTGGATTTGGATGGTCATACCCTGACTGTTAATAGTGATATGGACATAACGAGCGGTGTACTTGACCTCAATAAAGGGTGTCTGACCGTGCATGGGAATTTTAGTATTGGTACAAAGGGCGAATTGGCAGGAGCATTGCGTAAGTCTACCTCCAAGGGACAGCTTGTAATGGACGATAAGGGGGATAAGGTTGTCGTAAATGGTGATTTTGCAATTTGTAGCGGTTATGCAAGTACCTTTACAGCCGGAACCATGTATATTGATGGGAACTTTGCTCAGTATGGTAATGAGGATATGAGTTCATCATATGCTCATATGGCAGGCTTTAATGCAGGTAAGTCCCATATGGTAATCTTTAGTGAGGATAAGGAGCATAGCATCTATTTTGATTCTACCGATAGCGGCTTTGGCAAGGTGGATTTCGGCAATGGTGAGATTGAGATTGAAAGCCCTGTCAGAGGCTTTGCATTATACGAAGATGCAGAGTGGAATCTGAAGCTGCCCAGTGATGAATTGGGCTTTGGCGGAACCATGGATTTGAATGGTTATGATTTGACCATTAATGCGGATGTGGATTTGAAAAGCGGAGCTGTAGACATCAATCAGGGTACGCTGAAGGTAAACGGAAGTTTAAGTATTGGTAAAAAGGCTGAAATGAACGGAGCTCTTCGTGCAGCCAACTCCAGTGCGATGCTGGTAATGGATGATGAGGAAGATGAGGTTATTGTAAACGGAAGCTTTGAAATCTGCAGCAGTACGTTAAGTACATTATCTGGTGGAACGATGTACATTACCGGAGACTTTGCCCAGTATGGAGCTTATGATAATTCTCCTTATATTGGCTGGTCAAATGCAAATTCCTTCAATGCGGGTGGCGTGCATAAGGTGGTGTTTGCCAAAGATAAGCCACACTCCGTTTATTTTGAATCAGGATGTAGTGGATTTAAGAATGTGGATTTCGGAAATGGGGAGTTAAAGTTCTCCGGTGTGCTGCGGGGATATGCATTGCAGGAGGATGCAGAGTGGAATTTGAAGCCCTCTGCAAAGGATGTTAAGTTTGCCGGAACCATGGACTTAAACGGACATAAGCTGACTATTAACAATGGAATAAACCTGACCGGCGGAACCTTGGATATCAACGAAGGCTGCCTAGAAGTAAAGGGTGACTTGAGTCTGGGAATCAGGGGAGAAGCAACCAGAGAGTATTATAAAGCAACCTCCGGAGCAAAGCTTATCATGGATGATGCAGCAGATACCATCATTGTAAGCGGTGATTATGAAAGCTGTACCTATGGAATCAGTACTCTGTCAAATGGAATTATGTACATCAGTGGAGATTTTGCCCAGTATGGAAAATACCATGGAGGATATGACTATGCACAATCGGATTCCTTCCACGCCACGGGCTCACATAAGGTAATTCTGTGTGGCACGGAGAAACAGAAGGTATTATTTGAGTATAGAAATTATTCTCATTTTGCCACATTGGAGCTTCATATGCCTACCGAAAACTATACCTTTAACCCGGATGGGTGTTGGGATACTCTTATCCCTTACAGCACTGTACAGGTACGTAATTTCGTAGAGCGTATGTACACCGTAGCCCTTAACCGTGCATCTGACCCATCCGGTGTTGCGTACTGGACGGACATGTTGGTTGGGAAGAAGTTCGACGGAGCTTCTCTTTCTGCTTCCTTTATTTTGGGAGGAGAGTTTACCGGTAAGAATTATAGTGATGATGAGTATATCCAGGTGTTATACAGCACCTTCTTCAGCAGAACGGCAGATGCGGAAGGTAAGGCTTACTGGCTAAGTCTGTTGGCAAACGGAAGTACCCGTGAAGCGGTGCTTGCGGGCTATGTAAACTCTAATGAGTTCTTTACCTTGTGCAGAGAATACGGTATTTCCCGTGGTGTACTTCGCACAGACGGAACTGCAGTAAATCCGGGAATCTATCAGTTTGCGGAGAGACTTTACAGCAAGATTTTAGAGCGTGACGGAGATAAGGACGGTATTGAGTACTGGACAAATCTCATTGACAGCCGTGCATGTACTCCGGAGGATGCAGCAATGAACTTCTTCTTCTCACCGGAATATGTGGCGAAGAATACAACCGATGAGGAATACATCAAAGCTCTTTACAGGACCTTTATGGGACGTGAGGCGGATGAGAGCGGCCTTTCTTCATGGAAGAATGCAATGAATAAAGGTATGACCCGTCCGGAAGTGCTTTCCAGCTTTGCGCAGTCTGCAGAGTTTCAGGGCATTATGGCAGAATATGGATTATAAATAAAAAAGGTTCCCGATGGGGAGCCTTTTTTAATGGAACTACCATCTCCTTCGATACTCCGTAGGAGAGCAGCCCTCCACCTTTTTGAAGGCTCTTGCAAAATAGTTCCCATCTTCAATTCCGCATTCTAATCCAATCTTCTCTATCGGTAAATCTGAAAAACGTAGCAGTCTCTTGGCAGTGGTAATGCGTAGTTGCATCAGGTACTGCATGACGGATAGGCCGAACTGTTCCTTGAAAAGCTTTGCCAGATAGTATTTGTCGATAAAGAAAAGACCGGAAAGCTGGTCTAAGGAGATTTTCTCTGTATAATGGGCATCCAGGTATTCTTTCACATCCTGCAGGGAACGCTTTCTTTCTGTAGTGTGTACGGAACGAGCCGGGTGCCAGCTGTCTTCCATTAGAAGCGTGAGCAGTCCGGTTATTTTTTCGTAAATCTTCATATCCTTTAAATGGATATCTGCATCCGCAATGGAATATAATGATTCTACAAGGAATAGATACTGCTCCGGATTTTGTGGGGTGAAATGGGCGCTGCCGCCGCGTTCCAAGTATTTGTCATAGATGGCAGACATATTTGGGCCGTAGAAATGTACCCATCGCAAGGTCCAAAGGGACTTGACGGTGGTGTGGGCATATGGCTGTGAGCAGTCAATAAAAACGCAGTCACCTTTTTGAAGAGGGGACTCCTTGCCACCATAAGTCAGGCTGCCCTGCCCATCCTCTACGATAAAGAACAGGTAAGAGCTTAAGCCGCTACGTTTGCTGGTATGGGGCTTGGTTGCTTTCAGATATCCCACCTCTTGTAAGTGTAAAAGATTCATTTTGGCAAAATCAGAAGGGGTATGCAGTATTCGTTTGGTGTGAACCAGATCACCTTGAAAAGTAGTAGTAAGCATCGGTATCATCTCCTGTCTTTTATACTATCAACATACCAAACCAATATTGTGCTAGTCAAGTCCAATATTGTCTATTAAAAAGGGGAAATATAAGGGGTAGAATTGGTGCTAGCAGAAAGTAAAAACAGCGAGGAACAGATTATGATGGAGAAGGATGCGAAAATATATGTAGCCGGCCACAGAGGTATGGTGGGGTCGGCAATCGTGAGAGAATTGGAGAGACAGGGGTATAGCAACATCATTACCCGTACACATAGCGAGCTTGACTTGTGCAATCAGGAGCAGGTGGAGAAGTTCTTTGCAGAAGAAAAGCCGGAGTATGTATTTCTGGCAGCGGCAAAAGTGGGTGGCATTGTAGCTAATCAGAGTGCTTTGGCAGATTTTATGTATGACAACATGATGCTAGAGATGAATGTAATTCACAGCGCGTGGAAAAACGGATGCAAGAAGTTGGAGTTTCTTGGTTCATCCTGTATCTATCCCCGCATGGCACCCCAGCCCATGAAGGAAGATTGTCTTCTGACTTCGGAACTGGAGGAGACCAATGAAGCATATGCTCTGGCGAAGATTTCCGGTTTGAAATATTGTGAGTATTTGAATAAGCAGTATGGTACGGATTACATTTCTGTGATGCCCACCAATCTGTACGGTCCTAACGACAATTATCATCCTACCCACAGTCATGTTCTGCCGGCGCTTATTCGCCGGTTTCATGAGGCAAAGGAGCAGGGACTTACCAGCGTAACCTGCTGGGGCGACGGCTCTCCTATGCGTGAGTTTTTGTATGTGGATGATTTGGCGGATTTGTGCGTGTTCCTTATGAATAACTACAGTGGAAATGAGACTGTCAACGCAGGTACCGGTAAGGAACTTTCCATCAAGGAACTGACTAGGATTGTGGCAGCGGTGGTAGGCTATGAAGGAGAAATACTCTGGGATACGACAAAGCCTAACGGAACGCCAAGAAAGCTTCTGGATGTATCTAAGAGTGCAAGTTTGGGCTGGACCTACAAGACGGAGCTGGAGGATGGTATCCGTCTTGCGTATGAAGACTTTTTAAATAATCCTATGAGAGCAGAACGGTAAATATAAAGGGGATGCAGAAATTACTCTGCATCTCCTTTTTTCTGTGGATTGTATACAGAATACTGTTATTCTCGTATTAAATGTGATATTATATAGATAACTATGTAGATGTGGGAGTATGCCCAAATGTGGAAAAAGTGTAATGTTCTGATAAAGATTATAGTAATTGTGTTTGCATTGGAGCTGTTTGTTTTCAATTTTGATGCTTTTAGAAGCTATGCTAACAAAGGATATACTCCACCATATGAGCTTGGTAGCGGACTACAACTACAGGAGGATGGAAGATATCTGGTGACAGATTCCGGGAATGTGTCCATACAGATTCCGGAGATTCATGAGAAGCTGGATTACATACGGTTGGATATCCGGGTGTATGATGCATGGGGGAATGTACAGCCCACTACCATAAATCTATATCTGACAGATGAGGGGCATTACTCTTACTATCATCAGGGAACCGTAACATCATATGGTGAGGTGGAAGCGTTGACTTATCACCGTCTGCATCCCTACGGCGAAGTAACCGGGCTACGAGTGGATTTGTCAGTTTCTAATGGACAATATGTTGTTTTTGAGAATATAGAGTTAGATGCGAAGGTTCCATTACGGATGCGAACGGAGCGTATGGTAGTGCTTGCCATGATTGTAATATTCGTTTTTGCCTTGAAACCGGATAGCTCATTGCATGAGTGGAGACTGAATCTTAAGGATGACAAGCAGAAGTGGATTGTGATTGCTGTGTTGACATTAAATATTATGTTGGTATTTTGTCTGGTGAAGACGAACCCGGCATTTTGTGACAGTCCACGATGGGATCATCATTTTCAGTATCATCGTCTGGCGGAAAGCCTTCTGCAGGGACATACATGGCTGGATTATTCGGATACAGAGGGACTTGCCGGATTGGAGAACCCTTACGATTTTCAGCTTAGGAGGGATATGGGAGTCAGTGAACATTGGGATACCGCTTTTTTTGAGGGAAAGTACTATGTGTATTTCGGAATTGTTCCGGTGCTTCTGTTTTATTTGCCCTATCTGGTGCTTACCGGTGCCGCTTTTCCTACATGGGTAGGAATTGCAGTCAGTATGGTTGGAATTATTTCAGGGGCATTTTATTTAATGTATCAGCTGTTGAAACATTGGTTTCCGGATACGGGGTTAGGGCATTACTTATTGTTTGTCCTGTTTTTAGGGAACGGGACGGGTGTACTGACGTTGGCCATGCGACCGGATTTTTATACTTTGCCCATTGTGCTTGCTCTTGCATTTTCACTATGGGGAATTGGTCTTTGGATAAAGGCAGCCATTGTATGGGAGAAAAGAGCGTCTTTAAAATATATTGTGTCCGGTGCACTGTGTCTGGCTTTGACTGCAGGTTGCAGACCACAGTTTCTGATGGGTTCCTTTTTGTTCTTCCCCATTTTGGGCGCAAAGTTTTGGAAGAAGTGGGGCAAGGAAGAGTGGAAGAGATTCCTTGGGATTGCCATTCCCTATGCAATAGTGGCAGTGGGATTAATGTTATATAATTATGTACGTTTCGGATCCCCTTTTGATTTTGGAGCGAATTATAATATTACCACCAATGATATGACACACAGAGGGTTTTATCTGGGGCGGATCGGGGAAGGTATGTTCCAGTATTTGTTGCAGCTTCCGGCGATTACCACCAATTTCCCTTTTGTCAGAGAGACTTATCTGACATCGGATTATTTGGGCCAGACTATCCGGGAGAATTTCTTCGGAGGTCTCCTTGTAAGTCATTTTGTGCTGTGTGCGAATTTTGCATATGTCTCTGCAGGCAGGAGAATAAAGAACAGAGAAATCAAGTGGTTCTGGCTGATTAGTGTAGGAGCTGCGGTAATCATTCTCGGGGCAGATACGGGCATGGCAGGTATTCTGGTACGCTACATGACGGATTTTTCATGGCTGCTTTTTTTGGGGGCATTTGTGGTGCTGACGGTTTTTCTTGGGGAAAAGAAAAACGACAGGATAATCACATGGTTTTTGATAGCAGCGTTCTTAAGTATGTCCGCATTTGATTTACTCATTGGAATGCAGCTTACAGAAATGAGGACCTTCTGTCCGGAAAAGTATTATCAAATACAATCTTTCTTTAAGTAAAGGAATGTAAAGAGATGGCGCGAAAGAAAAAGAGTAAGAATATAAGTGTTCTGGATATGGCAGGGGATCTGATACAGAGAATTCTCTGGCTGTTAACCGGATTATATATATTTCTGGTGATGGTGGTGATGCCTTTTTATAATACCGATGGATACGCCAAAATCGGGACGAACAAATATGAATTCTTTGAGGCTGTTACTCATGGAATGGCATGGGTTTTTGTGCCGGTCTTTTTAGTGTATGCAATTTACCTTGTGGTAAAATGGTGGAAAGATAAGTCTCTGGGAAAAATCGATTTATCCCTCACCGATAAATTCGCCCTTCTTTATGGTGTGGCGGTGATAATTTCCTATCTTTGTTCTCCTTATAAGGAAATGACCCGTTACGGAAATGCATGGGATGGCGCCAATGGTTGGTACATGGGAGCGTTGAGCCAGCTGACATTTGTGGCATCTTATCTTGTGGTGTCAAGGTTTTGGAAAGGAACCACGCTTCTGAAACTTTTGTTCCCGGTGGTTACGATTGTGTTTGGACTGGGATATCTGAACCGGTTCGGGGTATACCCGATTGCCATGGAAGGAGCGAATCCACAGTTTATATCCACCATCGGTAATATGAACTGGTATTGCGGTTATCTGGTGACGGTGTTTTTTTGTATCGTGGGGATATGGATGTTGTCCCGGCTGGAGAATCGTTGGAAATGGCCATTTCCGGTGCTGGTAACTTTGGGCTTTGCTACTCTGGTAACACAGGGAAGTGCCAGCGGTATTTTTGTGCTGATGATAATACTTTGCGTGTTGTTTTTACTATCGGTAAAGAACGGCGAATACATGGAACGGTTCTGGCTGTTGTGCAGCATGCTGTTTTTGGCATGTACCTTAACTCTCGGTGTAAGAATTATATTCCCGGATGCAATTACCTTTCAGGATGGTTTGATGAATCTGCTTACATATACCTGGCTTCCGGTATTTCTATTGATAATTTGTATGGGAATCCGGTTTGCTGTACACAAAGCCAATGAGAAAAAAGCATATCCGGTAAAGATTTTTGAAAGAATTGGCTATGTAGGTGCCGGATTGGCAATACTCATGGTGATTGGGTATTTCTTCCTTCTGGTGTTAAATACGCTGAGGCCGGGGTCTATTGGCCCATTATCGGAACTGGGGGCGTTTGTATTTAACGGAGCCTGGGCAAGCAACCGAGGTGCAACCTATATGGCGGGGATGCAGACCTTTTTGGACCAGAATCTCCTTGGTAAGGTGTTTGGTGTGGGTCCGGACTGTATGGCGATGCACATTTACAATCGGGGAAGTGAAGAATTAAAGGGACTTCTGGCACAGCAGTTTGGCAATGCAGTATTGACCAATGCCCATTGTGAGTGGCTGACGGTACTTGCCAACACAGGCGTGGTTGGTGCTGTGGGATACGTGGGTATGGTAGTCAGTGCCATCGTCCGCTTTTTGAGAGAGCGGGATACGAATCCGCTGGTTTTTGGTTGTGGATTAGGGCTGTTGGCATTTTCTGTGAATAATATATTCAGTTTCCAACAGGCAATGAATACTACTACCATGTTCCTTGTTTTGGGAGTTGGAGAAGCACTGCAGAGGCAGGCGAAATCGAAAAGATAGGAAGATATTATGAAGAAATTAAACGAAATCAGGGTGGGAATTCTGGGAATTCCGGTCAGCAGAATAGTTTTTTTGATTGTAACAGATATGGTGGCAATACTGCTGGCATCCTTTTTAAGTCTGTTTGTACGATATGAGCTAAGGATTATGGATGTGCCCTCTTACTTTTGGGAGGGGGTACTGAAAGCATATATCCCTAACGTATTAATTACACTGCTCGTTTTTCATCTGTTTCACTTGTACAATAGTGTTTGGAGATATGCATCGGACACAGAAGTGGTAAATGCCATTCTGGCAGTGGTTATCTGTGCTGCGTTGCAACCGATACTATTCTGGCTTTTGGGGACCTATGAGCCAAGAAGCTATCCGTTTTTCTATGGAATGTTTCTGGCAATTTTCTGTTGCGGTGTCCGCTTTAGCTATCGCGTGATGCGAATGCTGCAAAAAAGACGTTTGGATAAGTCCGGGGCGACCACGCGGCGTAATGTGATGATTGTGGGCGCCGGAGCAAGCGGAAGTGCCATTTTAAAGGAGATTGAGAGTAGCGGTTTTCTTAGTCATAGGGTGGCATGCTTTATTGATGATAATGTGAATTGTCAGGGCAAGCTTCTGCGTGGGGTACCCATTGTGGGGGGCCGGGAAGCTATTATGGCAAGCGTGGAGAAGTATAATATTGATGAAATTATTATTGCTATCCCTTCCGCAAGCAGAGCGAAGTTAAAGCCTATTATAGAGATTTGTAAGGAAACAGGATGCTATATCCGTATCCTGCCCGGCATGTATCAGCTGATTAAGGGAGAGGTGAATGTATCACAGCTTCGAGATGTGCAGATTGAGGATTTGCTTGGTCGTGATCCCATTGAAGTAAATGTGGATGAGATTTTAGGATATGTGCAAAATAAAGTGGTTCTGGTCACCGGTGGAGGCGGTTCTATCGGGAGTGAGCTTTGCAGACAGATTGCGTCACATAATCCCAAGCAATTGATTATTCTGGATATATATGAAAACAGTATCTATGAAGTGCAGCAGGAATTAAAGCAGAAGTATCCGGAGCTGAATCTGGTGGTTCTCATTGCGTCTGTAAGAAATACGGATCGTATGGAGAAGGTGTTTGCAACCTACAGACCTGATATTGTATACCATGCTGCGGCACATAAGCATGTACCGCTTATGGAAGACAGTCCGAATGAGGCAATAAAGAATAATGTATTCGGTACTCTGAAAACAGCTATGGCTGCGGACAAGTATGGTACGAAGAAGTTTGTGCTGATTTCTACGGATAAGGCAGTGAATCCCACGAATATCATGGGAGCTTCTAAAAGAATCTGTGAGATGGTAATACAGAGCATGAACCGCAAGTCTAAGACGGAGTATGTGGCGGTACGTTTTGGTAATGTGCTCGGTAGTAATGGAAGCGTGGTACCGCTGTTTAAGAAGCAGATCGAAGCCGGTGGACCTGTTACGGTTACCCATCCGGATATTATCCGATATTTTATGACTATACCGGAGGCGGTATCTCTGGTTCTTCAGGCAGGTGCCTATGCTAAGGGCGGAGAAATCTTTGTCCTGGATATGGGCGAGCCTATGAAAATATTGGATCTTGCCAAGAATCTGATTAAACTGTCCGGATATCGTGTAGATGAAGATATCCAGATTGTATTTACCGGTCTTCGTCCGGGCGAGAAGATGTATGAGGAGCTTCTGATGAATGAAGAGGGATTGCGGGAAACTGCCAATAAGATGATCCACATCGGAAAGCCTATTGAATACGATGATGCTTTGTTTGAAAAGCAATTGCAGGAGCTGAGAGCAGCTGCCCAGGATGAGGAAAGCGATATTCGAAATGTGGTTAAGAAAATCGTTTCCACATATACTTACGAAACGAAGAAGGATTAATGCATGTTAATAGTACTCTTAAACTGGCTGTATATCACGGTGACCGTCTTTGGGATGGGAACAGGGATTGCAGTATTTGTAAAGAAATATCTGAATTATCGGATAAAGCATATGGACAGCATTCTGATGGCCGGAATGGTTATGGTGTGTATGTATGCCCAGTTGTTCAGTCTTTTTCATAAGGTGGGTCTTCTTTGCAATGTGATTCTGAGTGTACTTAGTCTGTTTGTTTTGGTGTGTAATAAGGGGGCGGTGAAAGCGTATCTATGTGGTTGTTGGAAAGAGACTACTCGGAAGCGTAAGCTGGTGGTGTTGCTTTTTGTGCTTGTCTGGGCTTATTTTTCTTCCAGGGGTTACATCCATTATGACAGTGATTTGTATCATGCGCAGAGTATCCGCTGGATGGAAGAGTACGGAGTGGTTCCGGGACTTGCTAATCTACATGAAAGATTTGCATACAACAGTGCCTCGTTCGCATTGAATGCCTTGTACAGCTGGGCATTTATGCTCCCCCGGTCCCTGCATACCATCAGTGGATATCATGGCCTTCTTCTTAGCATGGCAGTGCTTGATATTGCAAAATGTGTGAAGAGAAAACGGCTTAGAGTATCGGATTTTGCCTCTGTTGCAGCAGTTTATTATCTGACAACCATTACGGAAGAGATTGTGTCGCCTGCGTCGGATTATTCCATTATGTGTGTGATTTTCTGGATTGTCATCCACTGGCTCCGGCTCTTAGAGCAGGATGAAGAAGGGGGTAGTCTGCAAAGTGTCGTACCTTATGCGCTTCTTTGTGTTGTGGGCTGTTATGCAGTGACCATAAAGCTGACAGCGGGGCTGATATTGATAGTACTCTGGAAGCCCGCATATTATCTGATAAAAGAAAAGAAGTGGAAGGATATCGGAATCTATATTACCATGGGGCTTTTGATAGTACTGCCATGGATGATTCGTACGGTTGTGATTTCCGGATGGCTTATATATCCCTTTTCTTCACTTGATTTATTTTCTTTTGACTGGAAAGTCAGTAAGGAACTGGTGGATTATGATAGTGCCTGCGTTACCGCTTGGGGTAAGGCAATTTATGATGCTTCCCGGGCAGACGCACCACTGGCAGAATGGTTTGGGAATTGGTTTCGGACAACTTTATCCGGTACGGAAAAGCTTCTGATTTTGGGAGACTTTGGAAGTCTGTTGATGGTTGTTGTCATAGGAGCCGTGGCTTTCGTAAAGAAGAACGGGAAGCTGGGAGAACAGTTCTTGGTGCTTCTTGCCATGGGAGCATCTTTTCTGTTTTGGCTTTTCAGTGCGCCGCTTATGCGCTATGGATATGCCTATGTACTTTTGCTGGTATTCGTAACAGCGGGGATTATTTTCGACAGGATAAAGTACAATTTCTGGATAATTTTTGTGTTTGGACTCTACGGAGTTTACAAATTGTTTACACAAGTGGATTATATTGTTGATACCATGGCTGCGCCCTACTATGTCTGGCAGCAGGATTACAATACATATGAGCTGAGTGTGTATGAGGTAGGCGGAATTACTTTTTATGCGCCTGTGAGCGGAGACCGTACCGGGTATGAGTCCTTCCCGTCAGCGCCCCGAAGCAATCATTTTCAGCTTAGGGGAGAGAAACTGGAAGATGGGTTTAGACCATGATACTGTTTTGACAGATGAACAGTTCACGAATGCCATTCGCAATCTCGCACCGGAGGTGCTTTTCGCTGCTACTGTCCTGACGAGTGAACTGTTGGAATATTTTGTACAGTGAATTATGGAGGAATGTTATGTACAATGTGGTTAAAAGAGGAATAGATTTTCTACTTTCATTACTGGGGATTATCATTTTGGCACCGGTATTTTTGGTGCTCATTATTGCCATCAAGGTGGATTCACCGGGACCGGTGCTGTTTAAGCAAAAGAGAGTGGGAATTCATAAGAGTCATTTTATGATTCTGAAGTTCCGTACCATGCGTATTGATACACCAAAGGATATGCCCACACATCTCCTTCAGAATCCGGAGCAGTATATTACCAAGGTTGGCAGATTCCTTAGAAAGACCAGTCTGGACGAGCTGCCCCAGATTGTAAATATTTTAAAAGGGGACATGGCGGTGGTTGGACCAAGACCTGCGCTGTGGAACCAGTTTGATTTAATCGAAGAGCGTGATAAGTACGGTGCTAATGATATCCGTCCCGGCCTGACCGGATGGGCACAGATTAATGGACGTGATGAACTGGAGATTCCAGTGAAAGCAGCACTGGACGGAGAATATGTAAAGAAGATGGGACCACTGATGGACCTCAGATGCTTCTTCGGAACCTTCTTAAGCGTGCTTCGTGCAGAGGGTGTTGTGGAAGGCGGAACCGGAGCCATGAAAAAGGATGAGACAGAATGAAAAGAATCTTGATTACCGGTGCCGGAAGCTATATCGGTACCAATGTGGAGAATTATTTTAATAAATATAATGCAGCACAGGGCAAGGAGCACTATGTGGTGGATACATTGTCTCAGTTGGAGGAGAGTTGGAAGAATGTCAGCTTTGCGCCCTACGATGTAATTTTCCATGTGACGGGAATAGCTCATGCGGATACTTCCAAGGTTTCTGAGGAAACCAAAGCACTGTACTACCGGGTGAATTGCGACCTGGCGGTAG
Organism: Acetatifactor sp.; assembly: GCA_045541195.1. Lineage (GTDB taxonomy): Bacteria > Bacillota > Clostridia > Lachnospirales > Lachnospiraceae > Acetatifactor. The sequence continues at coordinate 19,300 of JAZQIQ010000016.1, forward strand.
AAACGGCGAAAAAGGCGGCGTCAGAGGGTGTGAACCAGTTTATTTATATGAGCAGTATCATCGTATATGGCGAGAGTGCGCCTGTGGGAAGTACAAGACGTATTACCATGGAGACGCAGCCAAAGCCTGCGAATTTCTACGGAGACAGTAAGTTACAGGCAGAAGTCGGACTTTCCAAGGTGGAAGGAATCAAAATGGTGATTTTAAGACCGCCTTTTATTTATGGGAAGGGTAGCAAGGGAAATTATCCATTGTTATCAAAGTTGGCAAGGAAGCTTCCCTTTTTCCCTACCATTCGGAATGAGAGAAGTATGCTTTATGTGGAAAACCTATGTGAATTTGTAAGGCTTATGATAGAGCAGGAGCGGGAAGGCACATTCTTTCCACAGAACGGGCAATATACATCAACCTCAGATATGGTGATGCAGATTGCGTCTGCTTATGGTAAGAAAATGATTGGCCTGGGGATACTGAATCCAATAGTAACATTACTTTCCAAGGTACCGGGAAAGGTGGGGCGTATTGTAAATAAAGCCTTTGGCAGTCTCAGTTATGATATGGGTATGAGCGATATCGGTACAGATTATCAGATATATTCTCTGGAAGAGAGTATACGAAAAACGGAGGAAACATGCGAGTATCGGTAGTAACTATCTGCTACAACAGCAGTGAATGTATTGAGAGAACCATAGAGTCTGTACTGAAACAGACAGATAAGAACATAGAGTATCTGATTATTGATGGCGCCAGCAAGGACAATACGGTGGAGATTGCAGAGAGCTACCGTAGTCGTATGGAGGAGGCCGGTATTGACTATCAGATTTTTTCTGAGCCGGATAAAGGAATTTACGATGCCATGAATAAGGGGATCCGGAAGGCTACAGGAGATATCATCGGACTTTTAAACAGTGGGGATGTGTATGAGGATATTGCAGTGGAGACTGCTGCAAATACCTTTGCAGAGACCGGCTGTGAGCTTATGTTTGCCGACATTAGGATGATAAAGACGGATGGCAGCAACTTTGTGAAGAAGGCAAGGCAGAGAAGCTTCCAGACCTCCAGGGACTGGAATCACCCAACTACTTTTGTGAAAGCACAGGTATATAAGGAGAATCCCTTCCGCATGCTGGGAATCCATGATGACTATGGGTTTTATCTGCAGATGCGACAGCAGGGAAGGAAGATTGTTACAGCAGATAAGGTACTGGCAAGCTTTTATATGGGTGGCGCCAGCAATCAGAAGAGCTTTAAAGCTGCGAAAAAGAGAATTATGGACCGGTACAAATATTGTTACCGGATTAACGGATATAGCAGGCTGTACATGATCGAATGTGTAGCCATTGAAGCAGCAAAAATGATTTTGGGATAGAGAGGATATATATGAAGAAAATTGCACTATTGCTGGCTGGCGTGCTTCTGATGGGAAGTATTGCAGCGGCGTCAAATAATTCCATAGTGACACAGGCACAGACTACAACTCGGGGAGAGGAATCGGGGGTGCTTCAAGAAGAGAATCTTTACAAGGAAGCCATGGATGCACTGGAAGAAGAACTTCAGAAAGAATCTGTGATGGCGGTGGTGTATATGGCTGAAGAGTATCCCCTCTACAGTTTGCCGGGACAGACAGGCTGCAAGCTTGCAGATATTCCCAGCGGAACTACGGTATATATTGAAGATGTAGCATTCGAGGATTCTAAAGAGTATTCTGCCGGATTTGAAGCATGGTATCAGGTAAGGGTGCCATTAACGGAAGGGGTGTTTGTGGGCTATGTTGACCGCTCACATCTGGCAATTTCTGACGAGGACTTTTTGCAGTGGGAAGAAAGCTACGGTACTGACCCTGCAATCTATGAAATGGATCGTTATACGGACGGTGCAGTGACATATACAGATGTACAGCAATTTCCTGCAAGCTATCAATCTGCGTTAATGGCTTTGAAGAGTACTTATCCGAAGTGGATTTTTGTGCCGCAGAACCTTAATCTGGACTGGAATTATGTGGTTCAGGAGGAGATGAAAGGTGGTCGGAGCTTAATCAGCACCTCTAAGGGTGATTATATGTATACAACTGTTCACAGTCCGGGGTGGGGCTATGCTACAGAGGGGGCATTGAAATATTATATGGATCCCAGAAACGGTCTTACCCAGGACAGAGTTTTTCAGTTTGAGCAGCTTACCTATAACGGAACCTATCACACAGAGAATGCATTGAAGATTTTCCTAAATAACACATTTATGGGAAACGGAGCTTTGATGCCACAGACTGCGTTAACTTATTCTTACGGAATCTGGGCAATCGGAGCCAATGCAGTAAATACCAGCCCGTTTCATCTGGCTTCCCGTATCTATCAGGAGCAGGGACGTGGCACCTCACCGCTTATTTCCGGTACGTATCCGGGGTATGAAGGATACTATAATTTCTTTAATGTGAAGGCTTCAGGATCTACCAACGAAGAAATTTATGTAAATGGACTTACCTATGCAAAAAATGCAGGCTGGACGGATGGGTACAAATCTATTTTGGGAGGTGCAGAGCTTCTTGCGAAAAGTTATATTGGAGTAGGTCAGGATACCTTATATCTGCAGAAATATGATATGGTGGGGACTTTGTTCACTCACCAGTACATGCAGAATATTATGGCTCCAACCAGTGAAGGTATCAGCACATACAAAATGTATCGGGATTCTAATGCTTTGGACAATACCTTTGTATTTAAAATCCCCGTATATAACAATATGCCGGAGTCTGCTTGTCCGGAACCGACAGCAACTCCTACGCCAACACCAACACCTATCGTAACTCCGGCACCGAGACCAACACCGGATGCAGAGACGGTGGCAAAGGTAGAAGCCTTCGTGGAGCGTATGTACACCGTGGCCTTAGGACGTGAGGCAGATGCTTCCGGAGTAGATTACTGGACGGATTTACTGGTGTCATATGTGGCAGATGGTGCCGGGATAGCAAGAGGATTCCTTTTGGGTAGTGAGTTGGTAAGTAAGAATTACAGCAATGCGGAGTATGTGGAAGTATTATATAAGACGATTATGAGCAGGGATGCTGACGACGCAGGATTGTCATACTGGAAAGGGATTCTGGATGCCGGAACAACCAGAGAGGCTGTGCTTGCAGGTTTTGTAAATTCTAATGAGTTTGATACGTTATGTATGAATTATTCCATTTCCAGGGGCTACATGAGAGAAGATGGAAGTATATTGAATCCCGGAATCTATATGTTTGCAAGTCGTCTGTACAGCAAGATTTTAGGAAGAGTCGGCGACAAGGACGGAAAGGAATATTGGGCACTGCAAATTGTCAACAAAGAATGCCTGCCCGAGGAAGCGGCACAAAGCTTTTTTTGGTCGGCGGAATATGTAAACAAGCAAACAAGTAATGAGGAATATATCCGTGCTCTGTATGCGACCTTTATGGATAGAGATGCCGATAGTGAGGGCATAGCGTACTGGCAGCAGGTTTTAGCCGGTGGTGTGAGCCGTGATGATGTGCTGAAAAGCTTTGCCCAGTCCACAGAGTTTAGGGGAATTATGGCATCCTACGGGTTATAGGGCGCGGGGCGAGGTGAATAGATGCGTATTGGAATTGATTTGTTGTGGGTACGTCCCGGGATTGTGGGAGGTACAGAATCCTTTGTCCGTAACCTGTTGGATGGATTCGGACAATATGATAGGGAAAATGAATATGTACTTTTTACAGCAAAGGATAATGCACATACCTTCCGAAAATACGAAACGTATCCTGCCATGAAGATGCATATGTGTCCGGTGGAATGTGCCAATCAGGGTAAGCGGATTCTGTGGGAAAACCTGTACTTAGACCGCACTGCAAAAAAGGCTCACGTGGATTTGATGTTTATACCGGTATACAGTAAGCCTTTTACTTATGGCAGCAGAATTCCATATGTCTGTGTGATTCATGATGTACAGGCACTTCATTATCCGCAGTATTTTTCCAAAGGGAAGAGATTATTTTTGCGGTATATGTGGTGGTTTGCATGTAAGAGTTCCCAGCGGATTTTGACAGATTCTAAGTTCTGTGAGCAGGATTTGAAGAAAAGATATCCTTTTGCCGCGGAAAGAATTAAAACCATGTATGTCCCTATAATCAGTCAGGAAACGACATGTGAATTTGATATAATCGGGAAGAAATATGGTATTTGTGAAGGGGAGTATTATTATTGCGTAAGCTCCCTGCTTCCCCATAAAAATCTTGATACGTTGCTCAGAGTGATAGCGCAGCAAAAAGAAAAAGGTATTCCTATGCCGCTGGTTATCAGCGGCGTAGGTGGTGACAAGGAGAAATTTATTGCCCGGGTGAAAGCGCTCGGAATTGAAGAATATGTAATTGATACAGGCTTTGTATCCAATGAAGAACGTGACTGTTTATACGAACATTGTGGGCTGTTCTTATTTCCCAGTGTTTTTGAGGGATTTGGAATGCCGCCGGTGGAGGCTATGCGGAAGGGAAAAATAGTAGTAACTACCCGCTTGTCCTGTTTGGAGGAAGTGACAGAGAGTAAGGCTATATACGTGGACGATGCTTATGATGTGAAGGAATGGTTGGAAAAGATAGAACTTGCGAAGCAGAAAGAGGGCAAGAAGGAAGCCTTTGAAAAATATGAGTTGGAAAACATCATCAGGCAGTATATGGTGTGCTGGAAGGAAATGATTAAGGGAAAACAGCACTGATTAGTGATGCTTGCTATCTTTTGGGTAAGCGAGTATAATACCTTAGAGGGTTAATGATGTGAAGTAAAGGAAAAGCATATGCAAGAACCGAACATCTACGCCAGATTATATGATGTGGTGGCAGAGAATTTAGAACATGCTGGTAAGACATTCGGATATGAGAAAGACACATTCCTGTGTGATGTAGAAGGACATCCACGGGCTCTTGTTGTGTCTAAATATACGCATTTATGCAATGAGGAATTCTTTCAGGCAGTATTTGTGGGTGCATTTAAGAGGCTTCCGGAAGAAAAGGAGCTTTCTCCGTGGCTGGATAAGATGAATCTTCCTGAGAAATGTTTTCAGGAGCAGGTACTTCGGATGATAGAAGGATCCAGTGTGACGGCCATCAATCAGATGGAGATTGTAGACAACCCTTACTTTGAACAGAAGAAAGATTTAAAGTATCACTTGTTGGGTAAATTATACGGTTTGACGGATAAGTCTTCGCTCAGAGAGTTTGGAAAACGATTACCGGAACCGATTCAGAAGATTATCAGGAAGGTATTTCTATGACAATTTATATTGATGTCAGTGTGTTGACTTTAGCAACATTTGTAACAGGAATACAACGCGTGACCAGAGAGATATCCTTGCGTCTTTTGGAGTCGGAAAACTTTGATACTGTTCTGATTCATTATAATGCTGCAGAGGATACTTATTATCGGATTGATAATTCGGCATATACAGCATATTATCGGGACGGAAAAGGTATAAAAGAGCGGATGATTACAAAGAAGAAGGTTCCTTTGAGTGAAATCGGCAGGGACTGTGTTTTCTTTGATTTGGACGCGGCATGGATGTGTCGCATGAAGCGAAGCTATTTATTGCCGATTCTTAAAAAACAGGGGGCGCGTATTGTAGCTCATATTTATGATATTATTTCCATAACCCATCCCCAGTATTGTCTGGAGAGAGGCGTTTATAATTTTATGGATTTTATTGCAGCACATTTGCAGTATGCGGATCATTTTATTGTGAATGCCCATGCTACGGTGGATGAGCTTATTAGGCTGGCACAGTCTGTTGGCGCTGATTTGCCGGAGTGCAGCGTGGTTCCGCTTGGCGCCGACTTTAAGAGCAATGAAATGGTGGAGGATAATGCTGTTCGAAATGAGGTGCTGACTGCAGCAAAGGAAAAGCCCTTTGTACTTATGGTGGGAACTATTGAACCAAGAAAGAATCACAAGCTGCTTTTGGAGGCTTATGAAAAGGGGTTGAAAGAGGCAGGATATCAGATTATTATGGCCGGATACATGGGATGGAATATGGAAGAATTTCAGTCCCGGCTTCAGACACATCCGGATTATGGACAGGGCATATATCATTTTGAAGGCTTAAATGATAAAGAGATTGATTATCTTTACCAACATGCAAGATGCCTTGCTTTTTTGAGTTATACGGAAGGATTTGGGCTGCCGATTATTGAAGCACTGAATCGTGGGACACCGGTAGTTGCGGCGGATATTCCGGTATCTAAAGAAGTGGGTGGCGATGCTTGTGTATGGTTTGAGCAAGGAAATGCAGAGGCATTATGTAAGAGCGTAATGCAGGTGAAAGCAGACGGAAGTGCCATAGATAAAAAATATCAAGTGGTAACTTGGCAGGAATCTACGGAAATGATAATAAAAGTGTTATTATAGCCGGAAGGTTGGAGTAAGTGAATATGAAGCTATATGAGAAAATTTTTGATGTGGCCGATTCCGGAATGAAGAGTGATGGACAGAAGTTTAGTTTTGGACAGGCTGCATTTTCCAGTATATTATATAAGGACCCTCATGTGATTTCAGTAGATGAATTTGAGGGAATGGAACCGGAGGACTTTCTGAATGCAGTATATCTGAGGTGTTTAAACCGTCTTCCGGATACGCTTGCCCGTAGGCAGATTGATAATCTGACAGCAGAGTATGAGAGACTTGTCAGATACAAAATACTGATGAATGTCAGCCGCTCAGCAGAGTTTCGGTCTTTGGATAAAACGGTAACCGGATTAAAGGAAATGCGCAAAGAACTGTTAACAAACGGTTCCTGTAAGTTAAAGATGATTATCAGAGCGGAAGAGTTGAAGTCCGGCGTCCGTTATGTGGTTAAGACCTTCTTTATCTTTCCAATCTGGAAGCGCCTGCCTATGGATACAAAAGTGAAGATTAAGGCGTTTATCGTAAGGGAGAAGTAATATTGCGAATTTGTATAGACATTACAGAGATGTATAAAGTGGATTTTGTATCCGGAATTCAGCGAGTGGTAATTGAAGTGACCACACGTTTTATTCGGGACGGGAAGAATCTGCTGCTGCTTGTATATGATTCAGGAAAAAGTTGTTTTGTAGAAGTGGATAATAACAAATACTATGATTTCTACACGAAAAAGTCTTCTGATAAGGATTATCTTTTACCCGAGAGATGTATGAGTGTGTCGGACTTTGGGGAAAGCGATATCTTTTTTGATATGGACAGTGTGTGGATGAATCCACTGAAGAGAAGCTATCTTTTGCCGGAGCTGAAGAAGACAGGTTGTAAGATTGCTGCTCATATTTATGATATTATTCCGGTAACGGATGCTCAGTACTGCCATGAGTTTACTACCTTAAGCTTTTTGGAATATATCGGAGCTCAGTTGGAAAATGCGGATTTGATTATTTCCAATGCGCAGGCCACGATTGATGCCATAGTAGAACTGATTAAGGATACGGAGATATCCAAAGTAAATGGAGCGGTAGTAAAGCTGGGAAGTGATATAAAAGGTGGCAGTAAGACCGCAAATGTAAGGGAATCCGTGAAAAAAATCGCCCGGTCGGGCAAGTATGTCCTGATGGTGGGAACCATGGAGCCCAGAAAGAATCACAGATATGTTTTAAATGCCTTTGAAAAGGTATTGTTTGATAAAGGAATTAATCTGGTTTTTGCCGGAAGAATCGGCTGGAATGTGGAGAGTTTGATTAAAGATATAAAGTCTCATGAAAAGCTGGGGACACAGCTATTTTTTGAGAATGGCCTGTCAGATAGTGAGATTACATATTTGTATGAGAACTGTATGTTGGTAGCATTCCCCAGTTTTAATGAGGGATTTGGTCTGCCGATTATCGAGGCTTTTGCAAAAGGGGCCCCGGTGCTTGCTGCGGATATTCCGGTGTTAAGGGAAGTTGGCGGTGAATACTGCAAATATTTCTCTTTGGAGGATGTTAATACTTTTGCGGATTTAGTGAAGAATTATATTGAGAATCCTGAGGAATATGCGAAAGATAAAGAAAGAATCAAGTCATATCAAAGATATACTTGGGATGCGTGTGCAGAAAGTATGTTTGAAGCATTAATGACGGTGAAATAACGCGTGAAGGGTAATCGGATTTGCCATAAACGTGTATTAGGGAGAATATATGAAGTTATTGAAAGAGATTTATGATTATCGTGAAATGATATTTAGCTTGATAAAGAGGGATTTAAGAGGCAGGTACAAAGGCTCTGTGCTGGGCTTTATGTGGACTTTTCTGAATCCTCTTTTTCAGTTGATTGTGTATACCATGGTTTTTTCGGTTATTATGCGCATGGGCTATGAGAAGTATTACCTGTTTTTGTTTGTGGCACTGATACCGTGGATATTTTTTAATGCTTCCGTGGCGGCTGGAGCAAGCTGCATATGGGCACAGAAGGATATGGTAAATAAAATATATTTCCCTCGAGAAGTATTGCCCATTGCTCATGTAACTTCCCAGCTGATTAACATGATTCTTTCCTTTGTGGTTGTGCTTGCTGTAATTATTGTAACAGGACATGGTGTTAATCCGGTGGCTCTTTTATATTTACCTTTGATTATGCTGGTAGAGTATTTATTAGCACTGGGAATTACCATGCTGGTATCGGCAGTCACAGTGTTCCTCAGAGATGTGGAATATGTATTGGGAATTATTATGATGGCATGGCAGTTTCTTAGTCCGGTAATCTATGGTGTTGATATGGTTCCGGAAGAAATTCTGCCTATATTCTCAATCAATCCCATGACCAGTATATTGATAGCATATAGAGATATTTTCTACTATAAACAGGTTCCCCAGGTTAGTACATTGTTACAGGCAACTATTTTGGGAATTGTCTTTTTGGTTATTGGTGTGATTGTGTTTGAGAATCTGAAGAAACATTTTTCGGAGGAAATGTAATGAAACCAGGGAATGCAATAGAAGTAAGAGATGTGACAAAAAGTTTCAAAGTGTTTGTCGACAGAGGGAATACCATAAAGGAACGGGCACTATTTCGGAGCAGACGTAAATTTGATTACCGCCAGGTACTGAAAGGAATTTCCTTTGAGGTAAAAAAGGGTGAAGCCATTGGACTGATTGGCCATAATGGCTGTGGTAAGAGTACGACATTAAAGTTGTTGACAAAGATTATTTATCCGGATTCCGGAAGTATTGAAATCAAGGGAAGAGTATCCAGTCTTATTGAACTGGGAGCCGGCTTTCATCCGGATTTGAGCGGAAGAGAGAATATTTATATTAATGCATCCATTTTCGGCTTGGGAAAGAAGGAGATTGACAGCAGATTAGATGATATTATTGCGTTTTCAGAGCTGGAAGAATTCATCGACAATCCGGTTAGAACATATTCATCCGGTATGTATATGAGATTAGCATTCTCAGTGGCAATTAATGTGGATGCGGATGTTCTTTTGATTGATGAAATCCTGGCTGTAGGTGATGCGAATTTCCAGGCAAAGTGTTTCAATAAATTGCGTGAAATTAAAGCGAAGGGAACGACAATCGTTATAGTATCCCATGCTATGAGTCAGATTGAGCAGATTTGTGAGAGAAGTATCTGGATACATGAAGGATTAATCAGGGAAGAGGGAACACCGCGAGAAGTTCATCCGATTTATCTGGATTATATGGGGCAAAAGAGGCAGGAGATTGCGGAGAAGGAAGCGGAACGCCAGTCTGCCAAGGAAGAGCATAGAAAGCAGGAAGAACAGGTAAGTCAGGAGGAACCGGCAGAACCGGATGTGCAGGAGCCGGCAGAGGATGTACAGGTTCCGGAAAGTGCTGAGATGCAACCTCAGGAGGAGATGAAGCGCTGGGGAAACGGTAAAGCAAGGATTAAGCAGATTGAATTGATTGATAAGGCCGGAAAGAGCACTACAGTATTTGAAACCGGCACAGATATCAAGGTCAGACTTCATTATGATGTTTTCAAAAAAGTGGAGGATGCTGTTATTGGTATCGGTATTTTCAGAAGCGACGGTATTCAATGTTATGGAACAAATACCCGTCTGGATAAAGTGCCGTATTTTGATTTAGAGAAAAGCGGAGTCATGGAATTATATCTGGAGAATGTAATGCTTATGCCCGGAGTGTATACATTGGATTTCGCAATTGAATCGGAAATCGGTATTCCGGTAGATTATTATCGGGAAGCTCTGAGAATAGAGTTTTACTCAACCAGAGAAGATGTGGGATTAGTCAGGGTAGAGCATGATTGGAAGCTGAAATAGAAATGGTATTGGATTCAAGAGGAGTGTACGGTTTATGAATCTGGATAAACAAATAAGTGCTATAACAGAGAATGTCAGGGTGACACATTCTTTGGATGGGGCAGATGATGTGTTAGGTAAATATGGGGACATCTATAGTGACATTCTGGAGGAAGCGCAGAGAATCGGAATAATGTCACCGGTTCAGTCTGCGGTAATAAAGGCACCTGTGGAAGATATTATACTTGATGTGAATGAGGTTCTGCAATTTGACAAGGCAGATTTCGTAGAGAATGCATATGAAAGAATACTTGGCAGACCGGTGGATAAAGCAGCTCTAAATGCAAATCTTGCTAATTTAGAATCCGGCAAAGTATCTAAAATAGATGTTCTTAAAGGGATTGCGGATTCTGAGGAAGCGAAAGCCAGAAGAGTGATATTGACAGGATTCAAAGAACTTGCCCTTTCGGAGTTTTTGCAGTATCACGAGCGTGCATTTGTGGAGCGTGCATATATATTAATTCTGGGGCGTCGTGGAGATGCAGCAGGAGTGGAGAATTACCTTAAACAGTTAATGATTGGTGAAGTCTCAAGAGAAGAAGTTTTATATGCAATGAAACATTCCGAGGAGGGATCGAAGAGAGAATTAACAATTATCGGATTGGATGAAATTTATAAGAAAAGAATGGCAAAGAAGCGTATTCAGAATATTCCGGTCATCGGTAAAGTGGCAAGAGTATGCAAAAACTTACTGGGAACGGAAAGAAGACTTCGCTCTCTTACAATCAAAGAATATCAGGCGGAAAATAAGATAGAGCAGCTGCAACAGCGCCATGATGAATTTGTAAATCAGGAAAATGTAATTACACATCAGATGTCCGAATTAATAAGTCAGCTTGCGGAAGTACAGATTCAAGTGTTGGAATCTGCGGAGCTGTCAGAGAAATTCAATAAGAAGATTACAGAGTCCGGCATAAGCATCGGTGAGATGAAAAAACAGATTGAGGAGTCCGGTATAAGTGTCGGTGAGGTGAAAAAGCAGCTTGAAGAGTCTCACCTGCGTATTAGTGAGATAAAGGAACAAGAAGCGAAAACGGCAGAACGTATTGATCGTGTTGAAAAGACTCTTGTGGAATTACAGGGATTCACCGGTCAGATTGGTTCTAACGTAAATAGCATTAACGAAACGCTGGAAGGTGTGTGCCAGAAAATACATGGTATCATGGATTCTCTGCAGGAGAACGAAAAATCTGCCAAGAATCAGGCACTGGAGGATAAGAAAGCAACCCAGGCATTGATGGAAGAAATTGCGGTTTTGAAGGGGCGAGTGTTTGTCCTGGAAAATGAGGAGCGCAAGGCAGTTTCTCAGGTGAGCGGTCAAAGTTTGCCTGTGGAAGAGTCCGGAGATGTATATGCTTCTATCGATTATTTTGACTTTGAAAATCATTTCAGAGGAAGTCGCGAGCATGTGAAGAATGTGCAGACCATGTATCTTCCTTACTTTGAAGGCAAGAAGAATGTACTGGACCTTGGCTGCGGCAGGGGTGAGTTCACAGAAATGCTTTTGGAGAAAAATGTGGGAGTAACCGGAGTAGATCAGTATGTTCCGTATGTAGAGTATATGAAAATGCTGGGGCTTCCCGTTGTTCTGGATGATGCAGTCCGTTACCTGAAAAAGCAGGAAAATGTGGATGGTATCTTTGTAGGACAGGTAGTGGAACATATTTCTGTGGAACAGATTATGGAATTATGCAGGTTGGCATATGAGAAGTTGGAAGATGGTTGCTATTTGATTATGGAAACACCGAATCCTACGTCGCTTGCAATCTATACGGAATGCTTTTATATGGATCCGTCTCATGAAAAGCCGGTTCATCCGCAGACTTTGAAATATTTTGCGGAAAAAGCGGGATTTTCTTCCGTGGAGATTTTGTATACACAGTCCAGCCGTCTGCCATTTTCTATTCCAAAGTTAAAAGAGGATGAAGAGGAATACAAAGAGTTTAACCAAGCTATGGAGCGTGTTTCCAATCTACTGTTTGGAAGTCAGGATTATGCAATTATTGCAAGAAAGTAGGAAAAAGTATGGTTTTACAAAAGGATTTGCAAGTTGTAAAAAGTGAAATAGGGTGCTTTGCAGAGAGAATACCGAAAGAAGATACTCTTAAGTTTTTGATAGAGGCCGATATTGTGGAGGTATTGGTGATTGGAAAACCCAGTGATAATCAGGAATATGGTGTGCTGTTGGATGCTGTAAGACTTTATCTTTCCTGCTATGACCATAATATCAGACTTCGCTTTATGGGAAATAATAGCGGATACGAGAACCTGAAGCGGATGATATTACTACAGGGATTGAATGACTATGTAGAATTTGTGGATGAGGATGATAAAGAGTCACAGCTTGCCTACTATCTGGGTTGTGATGTGGCGTTAATGTTGGGCGAGTATGATACAGAGAATGTGGAGCTCTTAAAGGCAAAGTATTTCTATCTTCCTGTTCTGACAATCGGTGAAGACAGGAATGCTTTGAGCGGAGAGAATGTCTTATGTATCAGACCGGAAGTGGCAGAGATAGCGGCTGCAGTAAGAGTGTTAAAAAACAACTCTGATTATCGGAAAAGATTAGGCAAAGATAGTAGAAAGAGCTATAACAGAATTATTGGCCAATGAGAAGCCCGTACTTGAAAGTACACGATGTGGAGGGAGAAAAATGAGAATTGCAATTGCGACTGTACAGGTACCTTTTACTACAGGTGGTGCAGAAATCTTAACGGATATGTTGAAAAATGAGTTAAAGAAGAGGGGACATACGGTTGATGTGGTTTCTCTTCCGTTTAAATGGTATCCCTATGAGACATTGACGCAATCAATGATGATGGGACGAATGCTGGATCTGTCAGAGGCCAGCGGCGAAAAGATAGATAAAGTGATTGCAATGAAATTTCCGGCGTATTATGTGAAGCACGACAATAAGGTGCTTTGGCTTATGCATCAACATAGACAGGCCTATGATTTATGGGGAACGGAATATGGTGATATAGAGCATTGGCCGAATGGTGAAGAGATGCGGGATATTATTTATGATTGCGATAAAAAGTATATTCCGGAAGCAAAGAAGATTTTTACCATTGCGGAGAATACATCGAAAAGATTGAAGCAGTATTGTGATATAGATTCCACAGTACTTTATCACCCTGCTCTTAACTATGAGAAGCTTTGTTGTGAAGATTATGGGGATTATATTTTTTATCCCAGCCGTATTAACTCTATTAAGAGACAGAGATTATTGGTGGAAGCAGCGAAATATTTAAAGTCCGATGCAAAGATTATCATTGCAGGCGGCGGCGTAGAGACAGAGCTTGCTTATATTAATGAGTTGATTGAGAAAGAGAAGCTTCATGACAGAGTGAAATTAGCCGGTTTTATTTCTGAGGAAGAGAAGATTAATTACTATGCAAATTGTCTCGGTGTTTACTTTGGCGCATACAATGAAGATTACGGTTATATTACATTGGAAGGCTTCTTCTCCGAGAAACCGGTAATTGTGCACGAAGATGCAGGTGGTCCGTTGGAGTTTGTGGAGGATGGTTATAATGGCTATGTTATTTCTACAGACCCGGAAGAGATTGCTAAGAAAATAGACTATTTGTACGAACACAGAGAAGAGGCTAAGAGGCTGGGACAAAACGGTAAGAAGTCCCTGGTTGAGAAGCATATGGATTGGGATTATGTGATTGACCAGTTGTTAAGCGACTAAAGGAAGGATTGGAGAAACATAAAGATGGAAAAACCAACACTTTTATATGCAAGTCCTTTCCCTCCTATGCAGAGTGGAATATCTGATTATTCCGTTGTATTAGTGAGGGCTTTATCAGAGAAGTTTGATATTACGCTTTATACAGATGATTATTGCATACAGGATAAGGCACTGGAAGATTATCCGGTTTTAAAGCATGGCGTCGACGAAATCGATTTTGATAAATTTGAATATATTATCTATAACATTGGCAATAATCCGGATTTCCATAGTTACATTTATGAACAGTGTATGAAGCATCCGGGGATGGTTATTCTTCATGATATGGTAATCTACTTTTTGTTTGTAGGTTATTATAATGCGAAAAATAAGCTCTATAGTAAGCTATATCAGGAGGCCGGACTTGAGAAGTTTCTTGAAGTCCGGGAAATGTTCAAAGAGCGGAAAACGGATTTAAATGTTATTTCCCATATTCCTATGAATGAAGAACTGCTTCGTTCCGGGAATAAGATAATGGTTCATTCATGGTATGCGTATAACAATATTATTGATACCGGACTTATATCTGAGGAGTCCGTGAGAAAAATCAATCTTATCAGTTTGGATTCGCCGGAACAGGAGAACCGAATTACCCGGGAAAAACTATTTGAAAAATATAAGATACCTCAGGATGTAACCATTATTACTTCTTTTGGTAATATTGTAGAAACTAAGCTGAATCGTCATGTATGTAAAGCTGTAAAAGCAATATCCGATAATACGGACAGAAAGCTGTGCTATGTTATGGTAGGAAGCGGAACAGCTGCGGATGAGTATATAGACGGAAATCTTATCATCAAAACCGGTTATACGGAGATTGATGAGTTTCAGGCATTTATTGAATATTCGGATTTGATTGTAAACCTGAGATATCCATCCATGGGGGAGACATCAGCGGTTATGGTACAGATTTTAAAACTTGGGAAGCCTTGTATTACCAATAACGGAGGATGGTTCTCTGAATTGCCGGATGATTGTGTATGCAAGATTGAGCTTGATGACATTGTAGGAAATCTGAAAAAAGTAATAGAGAACTTTGTGACGAATCCGGAAGAGCGAATAAAGCTGGGTAATTCGGCAAAAGAGTATTTTCAGAGGGAGTATAGTCCGAAAGTAATTGCACAGAATGTATATAATTTTCTGACGGAAGATAAGTGTGAATAAATTATGATGTAAGGGGACGGGTGGATGATATTAGTACTATTTATATTAAATATATTGATGTGCTTTTACATTTTCTCCAAGATGGATAAAGGAGATACTTTATTAGAGAGAATTGCGCTTACAGTGGCAGGCTTTTTTGGCGTATATGGAGTAATAAGTGGTATTTGCTTTTTCTTTGACATTTTTACGTTTGAGAATGTGTTGATTTTGCAATTGATTGCATTGCTGAGTTTTGTCCTGTTTAACAGTCGTAAGCAAAAAAGATTGCGAAAGCCTCAAGGGACAGTGGATAAAGCTTTGTTGATTATTTTAGGTATAGCGCTGTTATTTACTTGCAGAAAATTCCAGGTATACAATTTGGGGCAGGATCAGGGGGTATATCAGATTGAAGCAATACAACTGATATCCGGAGAATGTTCCGTACGGCATGATTTTAAGGAATATAAGATTCTTCGAGATGATGAGGATAAAGAAGCCTATAAGCACATGATTCATAAGACATTGACAGGGTTCTATACAGAGGCTGAAGGAGATTATCCCACGATTAACCCGGAAAAGGTGACCAGTGATGTATCCGGTGTATTTCATGGCACTCATACATATTCTGCGATGCTTGGATTATGGGGTAAACTTTTTGGAATAGAATATATGATGCATTTGAGCACTCTGTTGTATCTGTGTGCTATCATTCTGGTATATTATTCTATTGGACATATCTGCAGAAAACAGAGTACACAGATTATTTTATCGACTTTATTGGCGATTTCTCCCTTGGTACTATGGATTTCAAAATCATCTCTTTCCGAAATGCCGCTAACACTGTTTATGGCAATGTATATGTATATATTTACACATCCCACAATGAAGAAGGCATGGTTGGGATTGCCCCTTGTGGGATTTGCATTCCTGCATGTGTCATATCTTCATGTATTGCCCGGATTTATTGTGGTTCACTTATATATGTATATAAAGCAGAAGGATAATGGGTATCTTATTTCTAATATTGAATCTGCTGTGGGACTTGCAGCCGGATATACGATGATGGCGTATACGGCACCGCAGTATTTTTATGATAATCTGGCGCGAATATATATTGGCGATTTGTTATGCGAAGATAATTTCATGATTTGGATGTACGTTATAGCAGTTGCTCTGATAGCGATGTCAGTATTCTTTTTGGTGGATAAGAACGAGAAGATTTGTAGCGTATTTGAAA
This sequence comes from Acetatifactor sp., assembly GCA_045541195.1. Classification (GTDB taxonomy): domain Bacteria; phylum Bacillota; class Clostridia; order Lachnospirales; family Lachnospiraceae; genus Acetatifactor. The sequence continues at coordinate 35,682 of JAZQIQ010000016.1, forward strand.
AGAGTCTGGATAAATGGCTGGGGCCGGCCATTAAGATATTTGTGTGTCTATGTCTGGTAATATTCTTATATTATTGGTTTGATATGGGATTTGTAAAAGAATCGGAAGAAAAAATGAAGCTTTATTATGGAAGCGGTTTGGCAGCCGGTGGTCACCTGACGATCTGGGCGTTCATGATGGCTACAGGGTATTTGATTATTCCGATTCTTACGTACTATTTGTTGCGTCATTTTAATGTATTTGCAGACACCAAGGTGAAGGGAATTCTGTTGTTGTTTGTATATACTGTATTTTTCACATCTGTATTTGTCAGAAAGGAAATCCAGTATTATTACTATTATTCCAGATACCTGGTATTTTATATTCCCTTTATTTTATGTCTGGGAGCAATAGTGATTGAACAGATGAAACCTAAGCTGACCTATATGATAGGTGTAGTATCAATTCTTTTATGTATACCTTTTAGTACAGCGTTGGTATATAATGATGATGATACTAATATGACATGGGAAATATTCTTTGACTTGCAGGAGGCTATCAAACCGTCTTCGGCAGTTATCGTAGACGGAAATTATCTGACCCGTGTGGCTGCATTGAATATCAGAGCTACAGAAGAGTGTGGAATATTCCCCGTATTCCCTGATTTTATGGGACAAGTGGAGTTACTGTCACGACACTATGATAATGTATATTATTTGGCGGATAATACAAGAGCCATATATAAGCTGACAGATGTAGTACCGGTGAATGAAGTGGTATATAGGGACAGGTATCTCAGTGAGAAAATAAAGGTGGATAGCAGTAAAGAGACGTATGCACTGGAAAAGAACTTCACAGAGACTCCAAAGGAGATTGTGCTGTACCGGTTCATATATTAGATTGTTCAAAAGAGATGGGACGAAGGATGAAACTAATTATACAAATCCCTTGTTACAATGAGGCAGGAACATTGGAGATTGCGTTGAATGACCTGCCAAAGCATATTGATGGTATTGATGAGATTGAGTATCTTATTATTAATGACGGCAGTACGGATCATACTGTAGAAGTAGCCAGGAAGTGGGGCGTTAACTATATTGTTAACTTTAAGAGAAACAAAGGGCTTGCAAAGGGCTTTATGGCAGGGCTGGACGCATGCCTACGGAATGGTGCCGACATTATAGTGAATACAGATGCAGACAATCAGTATTGCGGGGAAGATATCGAAAAGCTGGTTCGGCCGATTTTGGAAGGGAAGACCGATATCGTGATTGGTGCAAGACCCATTGATGAGACGGAGCATTTTTCTCCAATGAAGAAGAAGCTACAGCATCTCGGAAGTTGGGTGGTGCGTAAGGCATCGAAAAGCGATATACCCGATGCACCCAGTGGATTCAGAGCTTATAGTCGTGAAGCGGCACTTCGAATGAATGTAACCAATGAATATACATATACCTTGGAGACTATTGTACAGGCCGGACGGGAAAAGATTGCCATGCAGTCCGTACCGATAAGAACCAATGGGGAGTTGCGTCCATCAAGGCTTTTTCATAGCATGTTTTCTTATATAAAGCGTTCCATGATGACTATTTTCAGGGCCTATGTAATGTATAAACCACTACAGTTTTTCTTTGTATTTGGAATGATACCATTTATTGCCGGAGTCATTATCGGTATCCGTTTCTTGATTTTTATTGCCTTGGGAGCATCGGGGGGACATGTACAATCTTTGATTCTTGCATGTATCCTGATATTGATGGGCTTTATGACATTTATAGTTGGAATACAGGCAGATATTATTGCGAAAAACCGTCAGCTATTGGAAGATATACAATACAGAGTACGGCGTATTGATTATGAATTAGACAAGGCTGATAAGATGAGTGAAGAGGTAAATGATTCTGAAAAGTGAAAAGCTGATTAATAGGGAAACACTACTATATGGTATCTTTGGTGTGGCGACCACGGTATTGAATATTGTTTTGTTTAAAGTGCTATTGCTGCTTTCTGTGGAATATAAGACGGCAAATTTAATTACTCTTGTTGTAGTGAAGCTGGCAGCATATGTGTGTAATAAAAAATATGTTTTCTGTACCAAGAGTGAGAATTTCGGAGAACTTCTTAAGGAATTTGGAAGATTTGTAATTGCGCGTGGAGCTACTGCAATAATTGATTATATAGGGCTGATACTGCTTGTGGAGCTCCTTAAGATGGGAAAAACACCGGGAAAGGTGATTATGACAGTTGTTGTGGTAATCGTAAATTATTTCCTTGGAAAAAAGCATGTATTTAAAAAGAAAGAACGGTAATGAAAAGGGCTGTCAGGAGACAGCCCTTAATTTTGGATTAGAATCTGAAATATAAGAAGGGACTAAAGCCGCTTCCAATCATATATGCGATTGCAATAATAAATAAGATAATTAAAATAATATCTACAATGACAGGATGTTTCACCTTAATCTTACTTGTCCAAGGAATTGAGAATATAATTCCGCAAAGGATACATAAAATATATCTCTTATTCATTAATGGAATTAAATCGTTAATGGAGCTACTGTTTACGGTAAACATATTCTTTATATATATAAGTGCGCTTGTTAAGTTCTCAGCTCTGAAGAATACCCAGCCGATAATGATAACGAAAAGAGCGTAAACATGCTGTAGTATCTTAGGAATTTTTTCAAGAAGTTTTCCTAAGAATAGTCGTTCTAAAACAAGGAAAACCGCATAATACAATCCCCATACGATAAAATTCCAGCTTGCACCATGCCAGAATCCGGTAAGGAAAAAGACAATGGTGAGATTAAGATATGCTCTGAGTGGTTTGCAGCGGCTTCCACCCAAAGGAATATATACATAATCTCTAAACCAAGTGGATAAAGAGATATGCCAGCGACGCCAGAATTCCTTGATAGTCTTGGAAATATATGGATAATTGAAGTTGTTAACAAACTCAAAACCAAATAGCTTTCCTAAACCGACTGCCATATCAGAATATCCGCTGAAGTCAAAGAAAATCTGCAGGGAGTAGCTTATGGCTCCAATCCAGGCACTGGGAGCAGAGATACCGTTTACGGCAAAAATGGAATCACATAAGGACGCCAACTGATCCGCAATCAGTATTTTCTTGCAAAAACCAATGATAAAGAGCTTTACGCCGTCATATATTTTAGTAGCGTCAATGCTTCTGTTTTCTAACTGCTTTTCAATGTCAATATATCGTACGATAGGACCGGCGATGAGCTGTGGGAAGAGAGATATATATAGGCCCAAATTCAGTATGTTTTTCTGCACTTCCGCATCACGTCTGTATACATCAATTACATAGGACATAGCCTGGAAGGTGAAGAAGGAAATACCAACAGGCAATGCAATATTCTTCAGTGTAAAATTCGCTCCCAAAATCTGGTTTACATTAGTGATAATAAAGTCTAAATATTTAAAATAAATCAAACAGGCTATATTACTCACTATGGTAAGTGCCAATAAGGATTTTGTTATGCCAATGCGTCCCTTATCCAGGAAATGGTTGATTAACAATGCCAAAATATAATTCAATGAAATAGAAGCCAGCATCAGGAGTAAGTACTTCGGCTCTCCCCAGGAATAAAAGAACAGAGAGACAATGAATAACCATATATTCTTTAAACGCTTGTCGCAAATATAATACATTGCCAAAGTAACCGGCAGAAATATAAATAAAAATATAGTGGAACTAAATACCATATTACTTTCTCTCTCCTACATAATGAATCATTAATGATAATGCGCGTGGGTCATCACCCAGTCCCAGTTCTTCCGGGATAAAAGAAGCATCACAGAAGATTTCAATTTCATGAATGTCTGTATCTGCTGTAAAACAGTCAGAATCATAATTCAGCTTTAAGGGGCCTGCTTCGGATACGGTTACAGTATCCAGTTTTGTCTGGTTATCATATATATTAAGGGTGATTGCGCCCTTTTCAGTCAGGTACTCATGAATGTTTAATTCAATGCTCAGTCCATTTTTTGAAATATTAGGATTGTCCAGTGTTACACGGTTACTTTCCTGGGCCCAGGAATAATCTCCTTCAAAGTCCCAGTATCCTTTCGTGCTTTCCAGGCCTGTTTTTGCAGCTGCATCAAAGTTACTACAGTATGAGGGCTGTGAACTCTGTCCCGGAGTATAGGTATCAAGGAATTCGTCCAGATAATCAACAAAACCGGAGGAGTATTTCACAATAGAAGCTTCCTGTAATTCAATAACAACAAAGTCTGATTCGTCCAGATAAGATCCTAAATCCAATTCTTCCCAAGCATCGAAAGATGTATATCCGGTCTCATCCAATACATAGACATCATAGTTAATGTAGGTAAGATCGTCACTCTGATACAATTCAAAGAAGTCTCTTCTAAGACCCAGGGCAAAAGAGCCACCCTGTAAAAGTACTCTTGCTTTATCATATGTCTCCGGGAACTCCCGCTCTGTTTCATATTCATAAAATGTAACCTCCGGATAAGGAGAGAATACATTTAATAAATCGTAAACATCTGTATCTCGCCAAAAAGGTTCTTTGCTTTCCTGCATGTCTGTTAAAACAATATCTCTAAAATCCTTACCGGAAATGTTTTCCAACAAACTCATTACAGCCTTGGAAGTTTCCTGCTCTAAAGGACGGGACCAGTGGATTCCGGTAGAGTAAAATGCAGGATACCCAAGCGTAGGAATCAAATCCGCGCTGTCCAGGTAGGGAATACTTGTCTGATTCAGTAGTTCGATTAAGTAGTCTTTGGCACGTAGAACCGATTCGTCCTGCTGTGCATAGTATCGTAGCGGGATATCTTCAGAGGCATAAGAGCCTTTTGATGCGGTAAAATAAACAACAAGCTGTTTGTCATGCACTTTTAACTTGTTTTGGATATTAACCAATTTTTCTGCATATTCTGCAAGCTCTGCCTGATTCTCGGAACCGGCATAGTTAAAGTCATCCAGAGCCAAAGCATCTGCAACATAATCGTCCTCGAAAATATTGTTATTTTTTCCAACAATACGGTTACCTAAATCGAAACAGGAGAATTCAATCTGATTATATAATTTGGTCATGAAAGCACGAGGCATTAAGGTTTTGTTTAACCAATTCTCATAATCGGTCTGATACTCTCCGTTAATGTAGGACTCCATGGTTAGCTCGGGGATTTTGACTTCATCAAAGAATCCGTTGAGTGTAGTGTCCATTCTTTGCCCGGAGACAAAGGAAAGTACCGACAAAATAAAGGGACAGTATATGATGATTATAAATAAAATAATAATGATTTTTTTTGACAATTTCATTAGATTAATGCTCCATATTTTATAAAATTACGATACAAACCATCTTATATAATGGCATAAATAGACGAGACTTGTCAATGTGTTTGTCCTTTCTCTGTGGTTAAGGTTTTGGAGATTGGCTATTGTTGCGGGGAGAAGAGTATGATAGACTTTGGATATATAATAAAGTTCAGAAGGCGAGTGTGTAATGCAGATACGAAAGAATGAGAATAATAAGATATATTGCATAGACGGATTAAAGGGAATCGGTGCATGTTTGATTGCATTTGTATGGCATTACCAGCATTTTGCACCCCAGGCAGGTTCTCCGTTTTATCGTTTGTTTTCGCTTTTTTATGACCGCGGAGACCGGGTTGTAGAGCTGTTTTTCTTATTATCCGGCTTGGGGATTGCCCTGGGCTATCAGAAGAAGATTTTAGAAGGGAAGATTTCCTTCAATAAGTTTATGTTTAAGAGAGTGGAGAAGCTTTTCCCCTTAATGTGGCTTACCTTATTGATAACCACAGTATTGCAATTCGTTCATATAGCTCTGAACGGAGCTACTTTTGTTTATCCCTATTTTGATTTGTATCATTTTGTTCTGAACGTATTTGGATTACAGAATACATTTATTGGTATGCAATGGTCCTTCAATTCGCCCTCGTGGTGTATCAGTATACTTTTGGTTTGCTATGTTCTCTATTACATGGTGGTGAATGGAAGCAGGGGGAAAGAGGAAGGGTATCTCTGGCTGAAATATGTGGGAATCAGTCTTTTGGGAGTGATGATTTACATCTCCAGACTGGATTTTACAATTATTAATCCTATCATTGGGCGGGGCTTATCCTGTTTCTTTTTGGGAGTATTGATTGCTGGAATATATGAGCAGAGGGAGCGGTTGTTTACACAGCGCATTGGGTATCTTTGCCTGGTATTTTTAATTGCCTGTTGGCTGCTGATTCGAAGATTTGGATATCAGGTGTCCGGTGATTTTGATTTACTGGTAATATTGGGACTGGTGCCTGCGGTGGTAATATGTGTGCTGTTTATACCGTGGCTGAATAAGTTTTTCTCTCTTGCTCCGTTTGTGTATCTGGGGAAGATATCCTTTGGCATATATTTGTGGCATTTTCCGGTACAGTGTGTGTGGAGGATTGCAGAGCTCTTACTGGGCGTTTCCGTTAATTATTCCAGCAGAGTTATCTGGTTATTATATGCTTTGTCTGTGCTTGTGGTGGCAACGTTGTATGATGAATTGGTACAGAATGGTGTCAACAAAGTGTGGACGTTATTTTTGCGTGGAGACACCGGGGAAAAGAATGGAGAGTAGATGTAAAAAGAGCATTTACGCTAAGGCGTGAAGGCTCTTTTTTATTCGGAAAAACGTTGCGGACAGGAAAAAGGTGCGGTATAATCATGAGGAAAAAGTACTATATGGAGGCACGTATGAAAGTTTTAAAGAAATGTGTAGTAGCTCTTCTGATTTGTGTGATGTTAGTGATGGATAGAATTCCCACAAATGCCGGGGCAATAATATACATATCATCAGAGAGTGAGTTAAGGCAGATTGCAGATAAACCCAAAGGGAATTATGTGCTTACGAATGACATTGTGCTCAGTGACGGTCAGTGGCAGCATTTGGGATTTTTCAGCGGAACACTTGATGGAGCCGGTTATACGATTTCTAATTTGAATTCGGTGGATTATGGATTGTTTTGGGGACTGGAAGAAGGGGCTGTAGTACAGAATCTGACGATTTCCGGTACGATTAACGGAGAACCATCGTCTACCGGACTTCTGGCAGATAGTTCAGCCGGTACAATTCTAAATTGTACTTCTAAGGGAAGTATTCAATTGTGGAATGCAGCAACCGGAGGCGGACTGGTAGGATTTAACTATGGGCATATGGAGAATTGTACCAATGAAGCGGATATTACTAACGGAGAAGGTGGTGTTGCCGGAAATAATATCGGTAGCATGGTGAATTGTGTAAATAAAGGAGATATTGTTTCCGACAGTATGCATCCCGGAGGCGTTGCCGGAATAAACAATCGCCTGATGGTTGGATGTGAGAATTATGGAAGTATCACAACTACTTTAGCAAATGAAGGATGGGGACTTGCAGCGGGTGGTATTACCGGAAGCAACTGTGGTCTGATTTACCAATGTATCAATTCTGGAACGGTTGAACAGCCTGTAATTCGAGGCGCGGCGATTGGTGGTATTACTGGAAATATGACACACTATGCGCAGGTTATCGAGTGTGAGAATACAGGGGAATTATCTGGTATAGGCGACGTGGCTGGTATCTGTGGAGAAGCATCTTTAGATTTAGGACACTTTGATGAAAATGGCGTATTTGTAACGCACCCAGGAGAACAAATTATTGCAAATTGTAAGAATAGCGGGGCGCTTACTGCAATTAGTAAGAACTACTATTCTGCATGTGGCGCTGGTATTGTAGCTGATATTACAGTTGTAGGAGGAAAGGTCCAGATACTAAATTGTGAGAATATTGGAAATATTACCGGTACCGGTATTGATCTGGGCGCAGACTGCGGTGGCGCAGTAGGTACGGTGCGTATGAGTGAAAACGGAGCGTTGAAGCTTCAGGGGCTGTATAATAGCGGAGCCATAACAGCGGAGGAATCATCTGCATCAGGCATTATACACTACATGCAGAACGATACAGAAGCAGATATTGAAATGAGTTTTTGCCAAAATACCGGGAATATTGTGGCGAAAGATGCGAATGGTATTGGTAGTCTATCGAATCATTGTTTGGTAGAATATTGTAGTAATCTCGGAAATGTCACAGGTGTATATAATGCCAATGGTATAACAGCGCTCACCCGTACTGGGATGAAGATTTTCAATTGTTACAATTTAGGTATTCTCACTGGTCAATGGGTTGTGGGCTTGAGTAATGGTGGTGTAGAATCGCCGTTAATGCGTAATTGTTATGTCTACGGAGAATTACAGGGCACGAATAGCGAGTATATCAGTGAGCAAAGTGGGAATCTGATTATGGAGAATTGCTACTATATGCAGCAGGAATTCTTAAATGACCAGGAAATGGGAACTGCACTTTCCGCAGAAGATATGGAGAAGCAGAGCTCTTATGTGGGGTTTGATTTTGATAATGTATGGGAGATGAGGGAGCAGAATGGTAAGATGCTTCCGGCACTGAAAATAACTCCTGAGAAAGAACCGGCGAAACTTCAAACGAATGAGCTTGCAATCCGAAAGGGTGAGTTTTTCACTGCACCTGCCACAGAAGGTACTGTGATTGAGGTTTACTCTGATAATGAAACTGTGTTATCTGATGATAAAGATGGTAATTTGGAGGCAGTGGAATTAGGTAAGTGTACAGTGTACTGCGTATTCTCGGATGGACAGGTAATCCCTTGTACAGTATATGTTTCCAATACAGGAAATATCCCTATAGAGCCTTCGGAAGAGATAATTGCATTTGTGGAAAGAATGTATACCGTTGTACTTGGACGTGAGGCAGAAAAGGATGGTTTGGAATTCTGGTCGGCTGCATTGGCAAATTATGAAATTGATGGTGCAGGACTTTCAGGAAAATTTGTATTAGGTTGGGAATTTATTGCAAAGGATTTGAGCGATGATGCTTTCTTGGATGTTATGTATCAGACTTTCTTTGGTAGAACCGGAGATGAGAGCGGGAAGTCGTATTGGATGAGTGCATTGTCCCAGGGAACCGAACGCCCGGCGGTTCTGGCGAGCTTTGTAAATTCAGAAGAATTCAGTGCTATCTGTGACAGATATAAGATAGCAAGAGGAACCATGCAGCCGGATGGAAGGGTAGAGTATAATAAGGGCGTTAGAGATTTTGTGCTTCGAATGTATGAAAAGGTACTTGAGCGAGATGGTGAGACAATGGGTGTTGAGTATTGGACCAACGAAATCCTGCAGGACCGTGCAACACCGGAATTCGTGGCAAAAGAGTATTTCCACTGTGAGGAATATCTGAATAAGAATACGACGAACGCACAATATGTGGAAACACTCTATCAGGCCTTTATGGATAGAACATCCGAAGGTGACGGTAAAGAGTACTGGGTCGGTCTGTTGGAGAGTGGAGTGAGCAGAGATACGGTATTGGAAGGTTTTGCATACTCTGAGGAATTTAAAAATATCATGGCGCAATATGGACTGTAATTAGTTTTTGGTGGCTATCGAAAAAGAAGTCTCTTCCTTTTGGGAGAGACTTCTTTTTGTAGTGCGGTAGATTTTTCTATAAACCGTACGTAGCCTTAATCTGCTGGAATTCCGCACAAGCTGCAAAACTGTTCATTACGGTCTTTCGGTCTACACCGCCTTCTAATGCAGCTTTCCATGCATCGATTCCGGCCGGATCAGCTTCACGATCCATAAAGGTCTTGTACAGAGCATTTATAAATTCTTTATCGGAAGTGTTCTTTGCTAAATATTCTCCTGACCAGAAGAAGTTTTCTGCGGCTACTTCCGGAGTACATCCGCCGCTTGCAATTGCTGTTGTCCAGCTTTCAATACCAGCTTCATCACCTTCACGTTCTAAAATTGTAGAATAAAGTCTTTCTGCAAATCGATAAATACCGGGAGTTACAGCGTTTCCATCCTCATACAGGTAGCCACGGGAGATTCCATACTCTCTACATAAGTTAAAGAACTCCGGTGAATTTACAAATCCGGCTAAAACCGCTTCTCTGCTAGCACCGCTTTCTAATACACTGCTCCAGAATGATTCTCCGGCTTCGTCAAGTTCTCTGTTGAAGTAGGTATGATATAAAATCTCAATAAATTCGCTGTTGCTATAGTTATATCCGATAAACTCAGAACCTAAAATGAATCCCTTGGAAATACTAGCTCCATCATCTACATAACTGTAAAGATTGTTCACCCAAAATTCAACACCGCTTGGATCTGCATCACGACCAAGTGCTACGGTATACATACGCTCCACAAATGCCTTGAGCTGAGCTTCTGCAGGGTCCACAGGAGACTCTGTGGGGCTGGTGGTCGGAGCAGGAGTAGAAGTTGGGGCTGGGCTCGGAGTTGGGCTCGGAGTTGGGCTCGGAGTTGGGCTCGGAGTTGGGCTCGGAGTCGGACTCGGAGTTGGAGTCGGGCTTGGAGTCGGAGTTGGGCTCGGAGTTGGGCTCGGAGTTGGGCTCGGAGTTGGGCTCGGAGTCGGACTCGGAGTCGGAGTTGGGCTCGGAGTTGGAGTCGGGCTTGGAGTCGGAGTTGGGCTCGGAGTTGGACTCGGAGTCGGAGTTGGGCTCGGAGTTGGGCTCGGAGTTGGAGTCGGGCTTGGAGTCGGAGTTGGGCTCGGAGTCGGACTCGGAGTTGGAGTCGGGCTTGGAGTCGGAGTTGGACTCGCCGTTGGAGCCGGAGTACTCTCGACACCACCATTTATAACAATATATGTAACATCTTCGTACGTGACGGTTGCAGGTGGATTATCTCCTTCAATGGCGGTAACTAATAAATCACCTAAAGAAGAATTCACATTTACTTTGAAGTATGTATGCCCATCTACTGTGAAGTAAGGAGAAGTATAGTACTGACCATTAAGCATATCGTACTTTGTATCAACTTCCATACCCTCGAAATACTTATGGATTAAATGGGAACTGCTCTGGTCCTGCGCTAAAAATGTAGTGCGGCTCTTGTTATACATTTTGTAATAATAACCATCCGGATAGTAGGTGTGATATTCTTCTTTAAGATCATTCCAGGTGGGGTCAGTTTCATACCAGGTGTCATGGAGCTTTACATAATTCCAGGCATGATTACTGCTGATTACTACAACAGAGTCAACTCCGACTGCATTGGCGAGTATGGTTAATGCCTTGGCATAACCTGCACATACGGTACGTCCCATACAGACCATACTATAGGCGGACTGGTCGTATAGATTGCTGTTTTCATCTTCTAAATCATCGTAATCGTAGACTGTGTTTGTACACACGATGGAATGAGCAAGATGTAACTTATCTTCCGGTCGCTCTTTTGTATTAATCTGTGATACCCACTTATCTATCTGAGAGGTGAACTCTTCTGTATAGGTGGCACGGTCTGCGCCGGTCTGAAATGCATCGTATAAATATAATGCGCCGCCTACGGCGTTTCCGTTTCCATCATGGTAGTAAGAAATTCTATTCTCCAAAAAATAATATTGAGGATTGCTGTATTGGAAGAGGAACATGATCGTAGTAAGTCTATCTATTGAAACGGAAGTCGGAATAGAAAGCATTGGAGACTTACTGTAATCAACGTCTGAGGTAGCGCATGTCAGGCAGAATTCCTCCATATTCTTCCAGAATGCCTTCTCGTTATCATCTAAAAAATTGTAGTAATAATCACCACCGAAGCTTGTCCAGTAAGCCCTATCTTCTTCAGATATAGAAGAAGTATCATCCATCAGAGACGGTGTACTTACAAGGTCATCGATGGAAAGCTCTGTAACGGTAATGGGTTTTAAACCGGTTGGATACTGAAACTCAGGGAGTTCTTTTGTGGAAGCATAGGACGGTAAGGGAACCGAAGTCAGTAAAAGCCCTGCTACCAAAGAAAGGGTAATAGCTAGTTTTTGGAATCTCTTAAACATATACATTTCTCCTTTTTGATTAATAGGAAATTTTTCCTATTAATTGTATACCAAGTGTGTATGAAACATCAAGAATTTTTAGAAAATAAGTAAAAAAACACAGTGGCATGCGCCACTGTGTCTTGTATTAAATCTTATAAACCATACTGTGCCATGATTGCTTTGAACTCACCGGACTGAGCAAAGCTGCTAAGTACGGTCTGGCGGGTGGTGCCGGAACACATAGAATTCTTCCATGCGATAAGTCCGTCTGCATCCGCTTCACGTCCCATGAAGGTTCTGTAGAGAGCCATGATGTATTTTTCATCATTGGTCTGTTTTGCTAAATATTCATCTCCATTGAAGAAGCTCATAGCAGCTGCTTCCGGAGTGCATCCACGGGTGTAAAGTGTTAAGGTCCAGTATTCAATACCGTCTTTGTCTCCGGGTCTTTCAAGAATCTTGCTGTAAAGTCTCTCAGAGAACTGATAAATACCGGTGTTGATGGTGTTACCGTCTGCAAGCATATATCCTCTGGAGATTCCGTAGTTTCCACATAAATTGAAGAACTCTGCAGAATTTACAAAGCCTGCGAGTACAGCAGCTCTGCTGTTACCGGCATTGATAACGCTCTTCCAGTAAGCTAAGCCGTCTGCGTCAGCAGTTCTGCTGAAGAAGGTGTTGTATAATACTTTGATATAATCGTCATCGCTGTAATTTTTCGCAGTGAATTCTCCACCTAAGAGGAATTCCTTTGCAAGGGAGGCACCATCTGCGGTCTTTGCAACTAAAAGGTTGGTCCAGAAATCAACTCCGGAAGCATCTGCAGTACGTCCAAGTGCAACAGTGTACATACGCTCCACGAATGCTTTTACCTGAGCTACAGCTTCAGCACTTGTTCCACTTGCAGAAGCGTCGCTTCCACCGATAACAGAGTATACGGAATTGTTGTAATTCACAGTGAGTGGCAGCGCAGCAGTTATTTCAAGCGGTCTTACCATAACCTCACCAAGAGCGGAATTTGCGTTTAAAACGAAATAGATATTTCCGCCGTTTCCAAAATAAGGACTTACATAGTCATATCCAAGCATGGTGTCATATGGTGTAGCAGGAACCGTACTTGCGTAGTGTGCTTCAAGAACATGGGATTCGCCCATATATGTATTTACAAAGGTAGAACGGCTCTTGTTGTAATAGTCATAATAAAGGTAGCTGCTGTCCGGATCATCCCATGTAATATCCAGCTCATACCACATACCGTGGAGATTAACATAGTTCCAAGCATGGTCAGAACTGGTAACAGCAAATGCTTCAATGCCGGCAGCCTTACATAAGATAGAAGCTGACTTCGCATATCCGGCACATACAGTCTTGCCAAGGCAAATCATACTGTAAGCAGACTGATCGTGATCATTATATTCATATATGGTGTTAAGGGCGATGATATCGTGAATCATCTTAACCTTTTCTTCCGGTCTGGTACACTTGTTTACTTCTGCTGTCCATGCGTTGATAGTAGCACAGAACTGCTCGCTTGCAGCTGCTCTTGCAGCACCATTTAAGAACTCATCATAGAAAATGAGGCAGAATGCACTACCGTCTGTGTAGTATCCAACACGGGAATCCAGGAAATAGTACTGAGGGTTGCTATACTGGAACATAAATAAAACATCCAGAACTCGATACATATCAATCTGAGTACTGTTCTGAATCCAAGGAAGGATACCGATATTGCTTTGAGCATATGCAGGATAATCTGCAGTAGTTGTAGCGTAAGTGAGACAGATCTGCTCAGCAGTATCCCAGATAAGTTTCTCAGCAGCAGAAAGCTGATTGTAGAAATAATCACTGCTGAACTGGCTCCAGTATGCAGCATCAGCCTCTTTTACAACATAAGTTTCGCTAAAATGCTTCTGTGATGGTGCACTTGGTGCCAAAGAAGCATCCATAGGAAGAGCGGTGAGCTGTTCGGTACCTCTCTTGTCCTCAAGATTTCTACCTGATGCTGCTGCCTGAATTGGTACAAACTGAAGCAATAATGTGGCAACCAGCACAAAGGTAAGTGATAGTTTTTTAATGCGTTTAAACATGAAAAAAACTCCTTTCTATATAGTAAATTTATCTTGTACATTGTATACCCAATATATGAGAAAGTTCAAGGATTTTTTATATAAATTAAAATGAGCGATAAATCCTTGTCAACGGGGCTATAAACCATACTGTGTCATGATAGCTTTAAACTCAGCAGATTGTGCAAAACTGCTGAGGATGGTCTGGCGGTTGGTGCCGGAACCTATAGAATTTTTCCAGGCGATAAGACCGTCTGCATCTGCTTCTCGCCCCATGAAAGTTCGATAAAGAGCCATGATATATTGCTCGTCATTGGTCTGTTTGTTTAAATACTCATCTCCATTGAAGAAACTTATAGCCGCAATTTCAGGAGTACATTCGCGGGTATAAAGTGCTAAGGTCCAGTGTTCGATACCATCCTTGTCACCGCCACGTTCCAGAATCTTGCTGTAAAGTCTCTCAGCAAACTGATAAATTCCGGAATTGATTGTGTTGCCATCCGGAAGGAGATATCCTCTGGTAATTCCATACTCTCCACACAACGAGAAGAACTCGGCGGAATTTACAAATCCTGCGAGTACAGCTTCTCTGCTGTTGCCGGCGTCGATAATGCTTTTCCAATATGCTAAGCCATCTGCATCAGCTGTTCTGTTGAAGAAGGTATTATACAATACTTTAATGAATTCATCATCGTTATAGTTCTTGGCGGTAAATTCCTGACCAAGGAGGAATTCTTTGGAGAGAGAAGCTCCGTCAGCTGTTTTGGTTACCAGAAGATTGGTCCAAAAATCAACGCCGGAAGCATCTGCGTCACGCTCCAGTGCAACGGTGTACATACGCTCCACAAAGGCTTTTACCCGGGCAACAGCTTCGTCGCTTGTGCCGCCGGTAGAATTGTCAGAGCCGCCAATTACGGTATAAACCATGTCATTGTAAGTGACAGAGGCCGGTAAAACGCTGCTTCCGCCTAAGCATCGTACTATTGGTTCGCCCAAGTCAGGATTGGCATTTACTATAAAGTAGGTATTACTATCAGAGGTAAAGCATGGATTCGTATAGTACATAGAAAAAACCATCATGTCATAAGGGCAATAAGCCTTCATACCCTGCAACATTTCTACTGTAACATGAGATTCCAAAGCATCGTTTGCTAACATGGTAGAGCGGCTTTTGTTGTAATAATCGTAGTAAATCTCTGAATCGTAATCCGTGTCTGCCCAGGTGGCATCTGTCTGATACCACACACCATAAAGATTTACAATATTCCAGGCATGGTTTGAACTGGTTTCAAAGCAGGTCTCTACACCAACCGCATTACCTAATATGGAAAGTGCCTTGGTATAACCGGCGCATACAGTTTGTTCCAGACAGACCATGCTGTATGCGGACTGGTCATATAGATTTTCCCCATATTCAGTATGCAGACACACAATATCATGTGCGCGTTTGAATCGTTGCTCCGGTGTGTTTTCCTTCATGATTTCGGTAACCCAAGCATCGATTTTGGAAGTAAATTCTTCTGTATAGGTTGCTCTGGTTGCCCCGTCCTCGAAGAAATTGTACATTGTGAGGGAGGCTTTGTTGCTGCCATCCGTGTAAAACATGATATTTGCATCCAGAAAATAATACTGCGGATTACTATAAATGAAAGTAAACATAATGTCCTTCATGCGCTTCTCCGAAATGGAAGGTGCATAAGAAACCCACTGAAAATCAGGATATGTAGCTGTGGTGGTAGCATAGGTAAGACATACATTTTCCAAAGCATCCCAGAAATTCTTTTCTGCGGTGTTCAGTTGGTTATAGTAGAAATCGTTGCTGAATTTTGTCCAGTACTCCCTATCTTCCTGTTTGATATTGTCGTTTATATGGAAGTACTTGTCTTTTGAGGCAGAAGCAGAATCTACCGGGATAGCCACAAAGGGCTTGAGACCGTTCTTATCCGAAAGGTTTCTGCCGGTCTGTGCTGCAGATACCTGAACGGGAACCGCCGGAAGCAGTAGTCCTGACATAAGTATGGAAGTAACTAATAATAATTTAATTCGTTTAAACATTTTATACTCCTTCCTTTTCAAAAATTTACCCTTTAATTATAACAAATCAGGTGAATTTCGCAATGTAAATTGCCATAAAATAAAGTACGGACTGTAATGCGTTACGCATTACAGTCCGTACTCGCTTTTGATTCCCTGAAATTCTGTAGATTGTGCGAATACGTCTAAAAGTGTTTCACGGCTGATTCCGTTTTGCAGGTAACTCTTCCAGAAGGAAAGTCCTTCCACATCAGCTTCCCGGGCTACAAAGGTACGGTATAATGTTATGATATACTTTTCGTCAGAGGTCTGTTTGTTTATGTATTCCGGGGAGTGGAAAAAGTTTTGTGCAGCACCTTTCGGGGTATAAGTGCCGGAAGAAATAAGGATTGTCCAATAATCGATTCCGTCCCGGTCACCGTCTCTTTCAAGGATGGTAGTGTAGAGTCTGGTTGCAAAGCGGTAGATTCCGGCATTGACTGCAACACCGTTGGTTTTCATCAGACCGCGGGAAATACCATATTCTTTACATAGGTCAAAAAACTCGGAAGAATTGACAAAGCCAGCCAACACATCTTCTCTGGAAGCATTGTTTTGCAGTAGACTGTTCCAATAAGAAAGACCGGCGGCGTCTGCTTCCCGGTTAAAGAAGGTACTGTATAATATTTGAATATATTTGGTATTGTCACAGCTTTGGGCAGTAAATTCCGGGCTTAAGATAAAGCTTTGCGCAAGACCGGCGCCATCCTGTCTTCCGGAGACTAACAGCTCGGCCCAGAAGCTGACTCCGCTGGCATCCGCAGTCCGTCCCAGTGCGATTGTGTACATGCGTTCCACAAAACTATATATCTTTGTCAGAGCTTCTTTGTCCGGCGTTTTCGTAGTGAAGGGGGATGCTGCCCCTACGACCGTATAGATTGCCCCCTGATAGGTAATGGTTTCGGGTAAGGTGTCTGTTCCGTAAAGTCCTGTCACCAGCAAATCACCCAGGGAGGAATTCCGGTTAACAATGTAATACGTGTTGTTACCGTAGATGAAATACGGGGAAATGTAATTGGTACCGGAGATGAGGTCGTAGGGGGTGGCTGGGATCATTCCCTGATAAATATTGGCTATATTATGATCCATATATTTGTCTGCTAAAAGGGTAATACGGCTTTTGCAGTAAAAGTCATAGTAGCAGTTGCTTGAGTAACCGTCATCGCAGGCCGCGTCCAGTTCATACCATACACCATGGAGCTTTACGATATTCCATGCGTGGTTACTTCCGGATATGATTGCGGATTCAATCCCTACGGCATTACTTAGCATAGAGAATACTTTCGCGTAACCGGTACATGTAGTCTTTCCCAGACAGGCCATGCTGTATGCGGATTGATCGTATTCGTTATAGGTATAGCTTGTATTTTTACATACAATATCATGCGCCAATTTCACTTTCTCCTCCGGCTTGGAAGAGGTGTTAAAACGTGCAACCCAAGTATCGATTATTGAAGTGAATGCATCGGTGTAAGAAGCTCTGGTTTCACCATCACGGAACTTGGAATAGAGTGACAGGGAACCGCCACCTGGGGAATAGGTGATATACGGCTCCAGAAAATAGTACTGTGGATTACTGTAAATAAACAAAGTCATTATGGTACGAATCCGGGATGTGGGAATGGAGTCTGCGCAGGAAATCCAGGAGATTCCGGAAAAATCGATGTCCGTAGTTGCCAGCGTAATGCAAAAGGACTCCATGGAATCCCAGAATTCTTTTTCGCTTACGGATAAATAGTTGTAATAATAATCGCTGCTGAATTTGGTCCAGTAGGCGCGGTCAGCGTCTGTATATTTATGTATGTCAATATTGTATTGGGGGGAAGAATATTTGTAGGATGAGGATTCATCCAATAAAACGGCGGTAACAGGCTCAAAACCGGCACGTTCACTGCAAGAGTGCACTCCCTCAGGTGCAGCAGAGACAGAGAGCGGTTGTGACAGAAGATTTATTATGAGAATCGTAGTTAATATTACTTTTTTGATACCTTTCAACATTTTATTCCTTTCCTTATTCATAAACTATATTTCTTGTCAGATTATTCTAAAATATTATAGCAAAAATTGTCTGATATACAATCATACAATAATACCAGGGGGGAAGGATGCAAGAGAAAATGGTTATTTCTGCGGAAAATCTTATTGGTATTAGGGCGGCTTAAGGTTGCATATATTAGCTTCTTGTGATAGAATGAGAGCAATTAAGATAAAATGTAATATTGGAAAATTATGTTTATTATTAAGAAAGAAGAGGATATTAAAATGAAAAATGCTTTAATTACCGGTATTAATGGTCAGGACGGTTCTTATTTAGCAGAACTTTTATTGGAGAAGGGCTATAATGTATATGGCATTATGAGAAGAAAGGCTGTTGTTGACTACGGCAATGCAGAGCACTTAAAGGACAAGGTTCACTTTATCTATGCAGATATGACTGACGTTGTTTCTTTGATTAACGCTATGAGAATCTCTGATGCAGATGAAGTGTACAACCTTGCAGCACAGTCATTCGTAGCTACCTCATGGGAACAGCCTCTTGCAACAGCTCAGATTGACGCTGTTGGTGTAACCAATATGTTGGAAGCTATCAGAACCGTAAAGCCTTCTTGCCGTTTCTATCAGGCATCTACTTCAGAGATGTTTGGTTTAGTGCAGGAGATTCCACAGAAGGAGACTACTCCTTTCTACCCAAGAAGTCCTTATGGTGTAGCTAAGTTATACGGTCATTGGATTACCAAGAACTATAGAGAGAGTTATGACATGTATGCTTGTTCCGGTATCTTATTCAATCACGAAAGTGAGAGAAGAGGTAAGGAATTCGTTACCCGTAAGATTACCGATGCAGTTGCACGTATCAAATTAGGTGTACAGGATCATTTAGAGTTAGGTAACATGGATTCTAAGCGTGACTGGGGTCACTCTAAGGATTATGTTTACGCTATGTGGTTAATGCTTCAGCAGGAAACTCCGGATGATTATGTGGTAGCTACCAACGAGACCAGAACTGTTCGTGAGTTCGTAGAAACTGCATTTGCAAAGGCAGGCATCACTGTAGAGTGGTCAGGAACAGGTGTAGATGAGGTTGGTAAGGATGCAGCTACCGGTAAGGTAATCGTTAAGGTGAATAAAGACTTCTTCAGACCTGCAGAGGTAGATATCTTAATCGGTGATCCTTCAAAGGCTGAGAAGAACCTTGGTTGGGTTCGTCAGATTCCGTTCGACGAATTAGTAGAGCGTATGGTTAAGAACGATTTAGAATTAGTTCGTAAGGAAATCGCTTATAAGAATATTCAGTAATGTGCGAAAAGGAATTCTGAAAAGAATTCCTTTTCTTTTGAAGGGAAAAGAATATGAAAAAAGGGTTGGTTATTGGTGCAGCAGGCTTTGTTGGTAAGTATCTTTTAGAGGAAATGCATGCTTCCGGAATGGAATGTTATGCAACAAAGCTGGCGCATGAGAAACTGGAAATATCGTATACAACCGTGTATGATCTGGATATTATGAGCAAGGAGGATATTTTATCACTCCTTTTTGAGGTGCGTCCGGACTATATTTTCCATCTGGCTGCCCAGAGTTCTGTGGGGCTTGCGTGGAAGAATCCGGGACTTACGGTAGACATTAATATTAAAGGCAGTCTGAATGTGATGGATGCCATTCGTGAACTGGATTATAAGCCTCGTGTGCTTCTGATTGGTTCCGGTGAGGAATATGGTCATATCAGACCGGGAGAGACTCCCATTACGGAAAATAATCTTCTTCGACCGGGTAATATTTATGCGGCAACCAAGGCTTGTCAGAATATGATTGGTAATATTTATTCCAAAGCATATGATATGGAGCTGATGATGGTCCGTGCGTTTAATCATATCGGACCGGGACAGGCACCCATGTTTGTAGTATCTGACTTCTGTAAGCAGGTGGCTGAGATTGAAAAGGGACTCCGGGAACCGGTGATGAAGGTTGGAAATCTCGCCGCAAAGCGTGATTTTACAGATGTTCGTGATGTGGTAAAGTCCTATGTGAAGCTGGTGGCAGCAGGACGGGCCGGTGAGACCTATAACGTTGGTAGCGGTAATGCGAAGGCGATTCAGGAGATTCTGGATATGATTGTATCTATGTCTACTGCTACGATTAATGTGGAAATCGATCCTGCTAAGCTTAGGCCTGTGGATGTACCGATTATTGAGGCTGATATTGCCAAGATTAAGGAGCTTACCGGATGGGAACCGAAGATTCCGTTAGAGCAGACAATTCAGGAGACTCTGGACTATTGGCGTGCTAACTTATAGGAGGTGTTTTATGAGAAGTGACGGATTATTTCAAACCAATGATGTAACGAAGTCGGACAGATATCTTCATACGCCCAGCAGTTTTGCAAGACAGAATCTTTTATATGTGCAGGAAGTGGGCAGACTTACCAGTTTAAATCAGCATAGATGTATTCGTGAAGGTCTGGATTCCCTGCTTTTGATGGTTGTATTAAAAGGAAAGGGCGTTCTTACAATAAAGGATAAGGAATATAATATGTCAGCGGGGAATATTGCGTTGATAGATTGTAGAGAGCACTATGAGCATATTAGTGATGTGGAGGATGCATGGACATTATGCTGGGTGCATTTTAACGGTGTTTCTGCAAGAAATTATTATGAGCTCTTTTTAAAGTATAGCAAGGGTGTAAATGTATTTTCTGTAGAGGATACGTTTGTCTGGGAGAATACAATCGATTCTTTGATGGGAAAGCAGCAGAATAAGAGTGTCATTGCTGAAATGCAATGCGGAGAGTTGCTTTTAAAACTTCTAAGTGATACAATCAGTCATGTTGCTGATGCATCCATTCTTCGAGATGAAGAGAACCGAAAGCTGGTTCAGGATGTGAGAGAATATCTTCATGAGAATTATGCAGAGACAGATGTGGTTCAGAAGGCAGGAGAGATGCATTCTTTTTCCTGTGAGGCATTGAATCATTTGTTCCGAGAATACTTTGGCATGACTATGGAAGAATATGTGAGCAATAGACGGTTCTTAGTTGCAAAAGAGTTACTTCGATTCTCCATTAAGTCTGTGGCTGAGGTGGCACAGGAATCCGGTATTCGTGATGTGATTGCCATGCAACAGATGTTTTACGATAAAGAGAATATGACCGCTGATGAATACCGTAGCAGATGGGCACAGTGGATCAGATAATTGAGGAAGGCAGAAGAATGAATATTGTTTTATTATCCGGTGGTTCCGGCAAAAGACTTTGGCCCTTGTCCAATGACATTCGATCAAAGCAATTTATTAAGATCTTCAAGAAAGAGAATGATGAGTATGAATCCATGGTGCAGAGAGTGTATCATCAGATTCAGGAAGTGGATAAGGATGCAACCGTCACCATTGCTACTTCTAAGACCCAGGTTTCAGCAATTCGTAATCAGTTGGGTGAGCAGGTGGGTATCTGTGTGGAGCCTTGCAGAAGAGATACTTTCCCTGCAATTGCTCTGGCAACAGCATACTTACATGATGTACAGGGAATTTCAGAGGATGACTCCGTGGTAGTATGTCCTGTGGATCCTTATGTAAATACGGATTATTTTGAGGCGTTGAAGGAGCTGGGAAGACTTGCACAGGAGGGGGATGCCAATCTTGTGCTGATGGGTATTGAACCTACCTATCCAAGTGAGAAATACGGATATATCATTCCTACCGATAAAGAGCAGGTAAGTAAGGTAGATACCTTTAAGGAGAAGCCGGATGCAAAGACCGCAGAAGAGTATATCTCTCAGGGGGCACTTTGGAACGGTGGTGTTTTTGCATACAAGTTAAAGTATGTTCTTGAGAAGGCGCATGAGTTGATTGATTTTGTGGATTATCAGGATTTGTTTAACAAGTATGATACACTGACCAAAATCAGCTTTGACTATGCAGTAGTTGAGAAAGAAGATAATATTCAGGTGCTCAGATTTGGCGGTGAATGGAAGGATTTGGGAACCTGGAATACCTTAACCGAAGCTATGTCGGAGAACACTATCGGTAAGGTAATGTACAACGACAAGTGTGAGGACATTCATGTTATCAATGAATTGGATGTGCCGGTGCTTTGTATGGGTGTAAAGGATGTAATCGTATGTGCCAGTGCAGAAGGTATCCTGGTATCGGACAAGGAGCAGTCTGCGGCAATTAAGCCATATGTAGATCAGATTGACCAGCAGATTATGTTTGCAGAAAAGTCGTGGGGAAGCTTCCAGGTTATGGATGTAGAGAATGGTAATATGACCATTAAGGTTACCTTAAATCCGGGGAACTCCATGAATTACCATAGTCATGAAATGCGTGAAGAGGTATGGACAGTTCTCAGTGGTAAGGGCTATGTGGTTCTGGACGGTGAGAAGAAGGCTGTTCAGACCGGAGATGTAGTAACCATGCCTATCGGCTGTAAGCATACCATTGTTGCGGAGACAGAGCTTAAGGTAATGGAAGTACAGATTGGTTCTGAAATCAGTGTTCACGATAAGATTAAGTGGGACTTATAAAAAGTATTTAAAAGCGCTCAGCCAAACGGCTGGGCGCTTTTTGATGATTATCTCACTGCGATAATTCCGTATTCGGCACATAAGTTATTAAACTCGTTGGAATAGATGAATCCATTTAAGATATCTTTGCGAGGTGTTCCCAAAGCCATGGCTTTCAACCAGGCTGCCATGCCACCGGTATCTGCCTCGCGGTTGAAGAAAGAACTGTACAGTATCTGGATATATTTGCTATCGGTTGTGTTTCTTGCTTCGAACTCCCCGGAGTTTATGAAATGATTTCCTACATCCGTACCAACCAGACTGCCGTTAAGCAAAGCGGTAGACCAGTAATCTAAACCGCTTTCGTCCGCAGAACGGCTTAAGGCAACGGTGTACATTCGCTCGATAAATTTACGGACAAGACCTTCCTGATTTTTGATGGCAAGGATTCCGTAACTGTTACAGAGAGCATTGAATTCCTGGGAAGAGATGAATCCATTTAGCAGAGCTTGTCTGGTATATCCCTGCGCAAAAAGTTCTAACCAATAAGAACGCCCACTATCATCAGCCTCTCGATTGAGAATTGCACGATATAAGGTGTCAATATAGTCGCTGTCACTTAGGTTTCTTCCGATAAACTCTGTACCATTGATGAAGTCGCTGGCAACGGAGGCTCCATCAGAGCGAAGTGCAATAAGTTCGGCAGTCCAGAAATTTAATCCACCCTCTTCGGCAGAGCGGTTCAGAACGATGGTATACATGCGTTCTACGAAGTTTCTTACATTCTGTTCCTGCACGCTGGGTGCTTCTCCGGAAGTAGGGAGTGAAACGGTAATAACACAAACTGCCGCTTTCGTGTTGTCCGTAGTCTTTACAATAACACCTGCCATGCCATTGCCCACAGCAGTTACGAAACCGTTACTGTCCACGGTAATAACGGAAGTGTCGGAGCTACTCCAGGTGATTTCTGCGTTATCTGCATCTGCCGGAGTTACGGTAGCGGCCAGTTGCAAGGTCTGACCTTGTGCAGTAAGGATTGCACTTTCGGCATTCAGAGTAATGTCAGTAACCAGAGACACTGCAGAAGGGTCATAATCTGTGGCAGAAATCTTACTTAAAACGCCGGACTGGAATTTTTCAGTAGTATAACGTTCCTGCAATTCGGCAGCTGCAAAGGTGTTAGATCCTCGAAAAGCAATGTTGTTACTTGCATCGCAATAGTAGTATTTGCCGTTTAATAAAACGATATTGTAGGTGTGGGCACCGGCATCAAGTCCCATCAGAATACGATTCTCGATACCCAGCTCACGAAGCATTCGGTAGAAGAGGAGAGCATAGCCCTGACATGTTGCTTTTCCGTTACATAATGCTGAGTAGGCGGTATGATAAATTTCTTCGACTGTACCGATATAGCTCACATTATTATGGATGTAATTCATACAGGCAGTAACTTTATCATGCGGACTGGCCGTCTTAGCGTATGCAAGAGGTCCACCGCTTGCAAAGAGGGAGGAAAGCTTGGCTTCAAAAGCAGCCTCCTGCTCGGGGGTGGTGATATATAAGGTGCCGGAAGTGTCCAAGGTAATTGCAGAAAGTATTTCTCCACGATAATTGTTGTCCTCATAATTGGTAGAAGTGGCTCTGGAACCCAAAAAGCTTTGCTCCAGATAATCCCCTTCCGTAGCAGGAATACTTCCCTGGCTTGAATAGAAATCGAAAATATTGTAGGGGTCAAACACATATTGATTGTAGAGCGTAGAGGCATAATCATCCCGCACGGAATCCGCAACTGCATGCGATGTGTAGAAAACATATTCGCCGTTTTGTTTATTTAAAAAAACCTTTCTCATGGCGGAAAGAAGCTCGTCCGTGGTCAGGTATAAATCGCTTGGTTTTGTAGCACCGAAATCCGTATAGTTTGCGCCTGCTTCAGCCGGGATTACCGTGATAGGGATGGAAGCGAATACACGGTAGCCTTTGTTTTCTGAATAACGGAACAGGGTCAGATAGTAATTGTCACCGGCATCAGTGGCTTTTAATCCCTTGATGCACACCTTGTGTGGGGTATCTACAGACGGGGACCAGACGATTGCGTGCTCATTGTTGTAGATAAGAGCGTTTTCGTCCAGAGTAGTACCTACGGTAATTGTCCAAGTATGGTGGATGGAGTAATAGTTGGAAAGCTCTTCAGGTCTGATGATGCCCTCATCCGGGTCTATATAAGCATAGGTCAGGGAAAGTGTCTCACCCTCATGGACCGTAATACTCTGAAAGGTCTCGTTATTGTCATTAATGATTCCGCCGTACCAGTAGTAAAAATATGGAGTTCTTGTTAGTTCCTCCGCATGTGAGGTAGTGCCTGTTGTCATTATTATGCACAAGGCAAGAATCAGATAGAATTTTAAAAGATGCCATTTTCTTTGCATAACGAAATCTCCCTTCTCGTTGATAGGAATATTGTACCATACAAAAAGAAGGTTTGGTACTTATTTCTTACTAGCGCTGACTTATAGTTCTATGGGCGCTGCTACTGTTTTGCATGACATTGCCCATGAAATATAGTATACTAAAGAGAAAAAGGTTTTAGTAGTGAAAAGGACAAAGGGCGTAGGTTTTGTAAAAAATGTAATATATGCATTGGGTGCGCAGGGCGTATCCATTATGCTCAGTGTATTTCTGGCATTGATGTTTCCCAAGCTTCTTGGTGTGCAACAATACAGTTTTTGGCGTCTTTTTTCTTTATACATTGCATATGCATATGTGGCCCATCTGGGATTGCATGACGGTGTTTATCTCCGGCTTGGCGGAAAGGACTATCATGAACTGGATTTTTCCGTACTGAAAACAAATCTGGTGTTTACCACCATTTGGCAGTTTGTGTTAGGTGCTCTGATTCTGTGGACTACCATCGGTTTTTTTGAGTTAGAGGAGCAACGTGTATTTGTTATTGCATGTACGGCGATATATATTTTTTTGACCAATGTAATAGGTTTCTTGCATTGTTTGCTACAGGCTACCAATCGCATTAAGGAGTATTCAGGAACCATTCTTGTGGAAAAAGGATGTTTTCTCTGTGTGGTGATTGTTGGTCTGCTTGTGAGGTGTAGTTCTCTGGAAGTGTATGTACTTGCCTTTATTCTGGCAAGAGTGATTTCGCTGGTATGCACCCTGTGGATATGTAAGAATATTGTAAGGTGTAAAGTAGCACCTTGGGTTATCGGTATTCAGGAGGTTATTGCTAATATCAGTACCGGCGTGAGTCTGATGATTTCCAACTTTACCAATATGCTTCTGCTGGGTGTAGCACAGTTTATGATTGATGGACATTGGGGAGTGGAAACCTTTGGGATGTTTTCGTTGGCACTGGCGCTGTCGGAATTTTTTGTGACATTTATCAGCCAGGTGAGTGTGGCGCTTTTTCCGGAATTCCGTCGCATGGAGAAGGAGGCTCTTTCCAATTCATATCGCGCGCTTAGAACCGGAGTGGGAGCTCTTCTTTTACTGGCATTCTTGGGGTACCTGCCTATGTATATGCTTGTGGAACTTTGGATGCCCCAGTATGGAGAATGCCTGAAATATTTGATTTTACTATTTCCCATCTGTATATTTGACGGTAAGATGGGAATGTTGTGTAATACTTACTTTAAGGCCTTGAGAAAGGAAAGAGACTTGTTGATTATCAATGTCCTTGCATTGGTGGTTGGAACGCTGATATACGCATTGGCAACCTTTGTTCTGGATAACATTTTGCTGGTGGGTATCGGGATGATGGTAATCATTGGAATCCGGAGTATTGCAGCAGAGTGGTATCTGTCCGTTTTGTTTCAAAAGGATACATCGCGCATGCGTATTTGGGAACTGGTTCTTGTGACAGTGTTTGTGCTTTCAACCTGGTTTTTGGGACCGTTCTGGGGATTTTTGTTGTATATTATCGCTTATGTAGTATTTGGCATATCCTATAAAACGCAGCTTGTATGGTTGTTAAAGTATGGACGATTAAAATAGTAGGGAGACAAGGTTGCTATGAAAAAGGAAACCGTTTTGAAATGGCTGGAAGTGTGTGTGGTTCTGGGCATAGGTTTTATTCTTATTATAGGAATTCTGTATAAATCCGGCGTAATAAGGTCCGGATATCATTTTGTGGATGATCATGAAGTTCTGCGGATGGAGATGATTTTTGAAAATGGAGAGAGTACACTGGGGGAGCAGATTGGCGCCTGGCTTCAGAATGACCTGAGCTGGAGGTTTCGCCCGTTTTACTGGGTAGAACGTGTGCTGGGGAGCTATTTATTCGGAGCAGACATGCTTCTGTGGAACATTTACACTGCTATAAAGGGGGTTCTTTCTTTTGCATTACTATATTATGTGGCAAGGTATTTGGGACATAATCCTATTATCAGTACCTTGTTTCCGTCCATTATTATGCTGGGAGAGCAGTTTACTCCCTGGTACCGTAGTGCAAATCAGGAGAATACCGGGCTTTTGTTTATGGCGATGGTGCTTTATCTGATAGCGGGACAATATGCAAAACGGAAGTTTACATGTCCGGTGTACAATGTTCTGATTGTGTTGTTTACCATTTTGTGCGGACTGGTGAAGGAGAGTTTCGCCATGTGCATTCCGGCATTTATGGCATTCAAGTTCTGGCTGGAGTATTGTGATGCCGGTAAAGAGCCGTATTACCGTGATGTTTCTTATCTGTCTGTGTTTAAGAATAATATGTGGACATATATAGCTCTTTTGGTTGTGGGGCTGGGGGATTTGTATGGTATTCTTTTTGTTTCCGGTGTGGACAATGTGGACTATGCCGGTTTTCAGGAAAATACCACACTTATGACATATATTAACGGAATCTGTAATAGTCTGACGGTATATTTGAAATGGTATACCCTTTTTGGGGCGATGCTCATTTTTATTGCTATTATGTGCTGTCACTTGTTCCAAAAGAAGTTTTGGAAGCAGTATTTGGGCTTTGGGCTGATTGGTTTTTATATTATTGTAGTGCAGCTTGCGGCACATGCCAAAAGTCTGATGTGGGAGCGGTATATTATTCCGTGTATTGTAGGATATGCATTTGTATTTGTGCTTCTGGGCTATGAGCTTTTCAGCAAGCATGTGTTTCAACGAAGAGTATATACCGGGATTTTGGTGCTCCTGCTGCTTTTGGAGATTCCGTTGGCTTATAAAAAGGCCGTGGCATGGGCATATGATGGACAGATGATTGCGCAGTATTTTCAGTGCATACTGGATAATTCTGCAGCAGAGGATGTGATTCTTTGCAGTTTTAGTGACGAAGAGCTGAATTTATCGTCGGATTATTGGTTGGATGCTCATGAAAGACCTAATGTGGAGTTTTATCAGGGCGGAGCCATTGCTGGGGAAACATATGCAGTCGTGACCTGCTATAATAATCAGGTGGCCGGAATGGTTGCTGTGTTGGAAGCTGCGGGAGAGGATTCTTACAGCGTGTGTGAGTATATGAATTATTCGGTGATTTTGCTTAAGTAGAAGGCTTTATAGTTGCAGGCGCCTGTGCAGTAATAGGAGATAGCGTAAGGAAGATTGGGATAGTATTAATGAAAAAAGGGAAAGTTTTAGCATTGGTAATAGGGATACTCTGTGTGGCGGGAGCTGTGACAGCCTTTCTGTTATTATATAAGCCGAAGGAATTGCGTCAGGACTTGGAGCGTCTGGAAAAAGATGTTTATAATGGAATTTTTGTTTCTGCATTTGCCACGGATTATTATGAGGAGGACGTATTTCAGACTTATCGTGGCGTTTCTGTGCTAATTGCGGATTATGAAATGAAAAAGGCCGAAACCTATGCGGATTATTTTAATGCAGCATGGGCATCTGATAATCAGATTACTAATGTTTATATGGGAGTGGATCCTTATTTACTTTGGGAAGAGGCTGATGGCAAAAAGGAAAAATGGGAGGAACTGATTGACTTTTATTTCATTCGGTATGTGAAGGCACATCCGGATGTGACATTTGAGATCTTGCTTCCCTATGATAGTCTTTCTAAATGGCTTACATTGGATGATGAGGAAGTGCAGCAACGTTATGAGTGTTACTTTGCGTTTGTGGACCTTATGGATGATTATACCAATGTGATGCAGTATTATGTGGGCGGTCAGGAGTGGCTGATTGCCAATCCGGGGAATTACGAAGAAGGACAGGCCGGTGAAGATATCGCGAAGAAGCTGCAGCTTTTGTGTTTCTGCGACCATGAATATGTGATAGCTTCGGGGAATGCCCGGACTTTGCTGGACGGACTTAAGGCTCTTTTAGAGCAAGAGAGAGCAAATTCGTATGTTTATGCGGATTTATCGGAGTATGCTTTTGTATTCTTTGGGGATAGTATTATTGCTAATGCCAGAGGAAGCCATTCCATTCCGGGGGTTGTCAGTGGTCTTACCGGTGCACAAAGCTTTAGTCTGGCGGTGGGGGGGATTGCTGCCACTGTGGATCCGAAGTCAGATTTTTCTTTGCCCTATATGGTGGAGACTTTTATTGCCGGTGGAGATGAAGCGGTGAAACTGGAGAGTGATTATCAGCTTGGTTTAAATGAGTACCTGGCTGCAAATGTGGATAAAAAGCATGTGTTTGTGCTAAATTTCGGTTTAAATGATTATTTTGGCGGACATCCGGTATCTTCGGAGGATGCGGAGGATTTGGGAACTTATGTCGGGGCTCTTAGGGCAGGGATTTCTGCATTGAAGGAGGCCGATCCGGAGGCACAGATTATCGTACAGGTTCCCACTTATACTAATTTCTTTTCAGAGGGAACAGATATCTTGTGCGAAGATGGTACGGGACGGGTTCTGAAGGATTATGCAGAAGCTGCCATTATGGTAGCAGAGGAGATGAACGTGCTTTGTCTCGACAATTACTACGGATTTGAGATGAATGGAAGTAACTATGAAAAATATCTGGCAGATGGGTGTCATCCAAATGATTACGGACGTTATGTTCTTGGAAAGAGATTAGCCCAGTTTGCCGGGGAGAATTTAAAGGATGAGTAACTTGAAGTTTGATAAAAACAAAATGATTGCAGGTGTGTTGCTTGCTACCGTGCTGGGAATGCTCCTGCGCTGGACGGGGATCCGATTTGAAGGTGTGGATTATATAAAGAGCCTGCATCCATGGTATCAGGGGCTGGCGGAAAATGGCACGCTGAAAGGCTTGGCAGAGTATAATGGAGATTACAATATTCCTTATGTGACACTGCTTTACTTTCTTACAAAGATCCCCTTAGAACCTTTGGTGAGTATCAAGCTCTCTTCCATTGTATTTGATATCATGGAAGCTCTTTTGGTACTTATTATTGTGCGAGAAATCGTAGGGGAAGGAAAGCGGGACTTTTATGGTTTCCTGGCCTATGGCCTGGTATTTTGTAACCCGGTGGCAGTAGTGAACAGCGGATATTTGGCCCAATGTGAAAGTGTCTGGGTGGCGTTGACGCTACTGTGCTTTTTGTGTCTTTGGAAAAATCATCCGGTGTGGGGAATTTTGGCCTTTGGTGCAGCGTTTGCCATGAAACCTCAGGGCATTTTTATCTTGCCCATTATTATTTTGTTGTATTATAAGCAGAAGAATTTCTCGTTGCTTCATTTCGTTTGGTTTCCGGTTGCAATACAAGTGTTGTGCATTCCGGCAATTATGGGTGGTTGCAGCTTTGATATCTTTATTAAGAATTTGAAGATGATGATGGGGCACTATCCTTATGTGTATTATTATTATCCTAACATCTGGACCTACATTCAGAATGCACCCTATTATGTGTTCGGAAAAGTGGGGATTTTTAGCGCATTTGCGGTTCTCTTGGCGTTTATGCTGATTTTTGCATGGAGCAAAAAGAGTGTGAAGTTAGAGGCTTATTTTGAGTATATCATTTTTACCACCATGACTTGTGTCATGATACTTCCCTGTATGCACGAGCGCTATAATTATATGGCAGAAGTGCTTCTTCCGGTGATGGCCGTTTGGAAGAAAAAGTACCGAGTGCCTGCGCTGGTTCTGGTGATTTGTTCCATGATGTGTAACGGACAGAGTTACCTTGGCTGGCCCTGGGTATCTCATGAGTTGTTAGCAGCATGTAATGTTGCTGTATATATCTATCTTGCGGCGGAATGTGTGAAGGGTATTGGTTTTAAGTTTCTTCCCGGAAAGGAGGAACACTTATGCTAAAAATCGAAAAGAAGATTTTTGATTGGATTGATAAGAATCGCTTGATTCTGTCCTTTTTGTTGATTACTGTACTGACTCTGTATTTGCGGAAAATCGGGGTGTGGTGGAATTACTCTGATGTGGCAACTGCATTTGATATGCATCCCAACTATATAGAGAGCAGTCTGTATCACTTGATTGTGAGATTGGCACAGTGCATACCCATTTTACCCCTTCACAGTATCAAATGGCTGGCGGGACTTTGTGATTATGTGCTGGTGTTCCTGTGTGTCTATAGTGTGGAGGCGTCCGTAAAAAAGTGGCAGGAACGGGAAATTATTACGTATATAATATTGATTTTGTCACCGGTGCTTTATATCCGTGGTATTATCTGGGGACAGATTGACAGTGTTGCCATGGTGTTTTTGATTCTGGCGTATCTGTTATGGGAGAAGAAACGGATTCTGCCGGCTTTTGTTTCTGCTACTGTGGCATGTGCATTATATCCCTGTCTGCTTCTGATTGTGGTCATATATTTTTGCTATGTGGATAAGGATAGGTGTTTCTACTATACCGTGTGGATTCTTACGGACACAGCAGTGCTGTTGGGACTTTGCTCCTTAGTAATGGGAAATGGCTTTTTAGAAGGTGTGGAAACCATGTTTCGGTGGGGAACTTACAATATGCTGTATGGAACGTTGTTCACCTTTGGCACGGATTGGCTTAGGCAGCTAATGGTATTGTATGGTTTGCCGGCATCGGTATTGATGATCCTGGGAACATTACGGGGAAAGGTGTCTTATAAGTGGACTGTTTTGGTGCATGTTCTGGTGACAATCTGGTATGGGAGCATAATTTTCTGGGAAAAACTGTATTAATCGAAGGATGAAAAGGAAAGCATGAAGATAATTGAGAAGATAAATTATAGGAAGATTGTGGCTCTGGGAAGTCTGTTCTTTTTCATACTGTCATTGCTTCCGCTTTTATATGTGGGTATGTATAATCATCCTACCGGGGATGATATCTATTATGGACTTCAAGCGCATCTTGCATGGGAGGAGACCGGTTCCCTTTGGCAGGCATTGGTGGCTGCCATTAAGAGCGTGGGAGAATATTATTACAAGTGGCAGGGAACATTTTCTGCAATGCTTGTTATGCATTTGCAGCCTACGGTTTTTGCAGAAGGGGCGTATTTTCTAACTCCGTATATTGTATTAGGCAGTCTTCTGAGCGGAAGCGCATATCTTTGGCGTCAGCTTACACGATTTATTCTTCCGGTGGAAAAGCTTGAGGCAGTGGGAATATGGTCTGTTGTAATGTTTGTGGCAATTCAGTGGGCGTTCAGTATAGGGGAAGCCTTCTACTGGTTTAACGGAGCTGTGTATTATTCCGGGTTTTACGGAATTATGTTGTGGATGTTTGGACTGATTTGCAAGTATTTATATGTGGGCGGAAAGCACCGGATTATTCTGGCATATGTTTTGGCAGTGCTACTGGGTGGCAGTAATTATATTACGTTACTGTTTTCCATGATTGTACTTATGCTTATCAGTGATTATCTGTTCTGGAAGAAGAATTCTAAGAAGTGGCCGGTACTAGGAGTGTTTGCGGTAATGGGAATCTGTCTGATTATCAGTGCGGCAGCACCGGGAAACCGTGTCCGTGGGGCCATGGCTGCATCCTTACCGGCTTATAAGGCAATTCTTTTAAGTCTGTGGAAAGGGGTAGGCTTTACTGATTTATGGTTGGATGCATGGTGGTTTATCGGAGCGCTGCTTCTTTTGCCCTTTTTTGTTTCCATTATTCGGAGAACTCATTGGAAGTACTCTTACCCGTTGCCGGTGGTTGGGTTTTTATACGGAATGTTTTGTTCGATGATTTGTCCGACCTTGTATGCACAGTCTACAGCGGGACCGGGAAGGGCAGTGAATCTGTATCGTTACGGCTTTGTTCTGTTGTCTTATATTGCTTTGTTCTATGTGGTCGGATGGTGTGTCCGTAAGTTGGAAGAACATGTGGAAGATGTGGAGAGGCTGCTTAGAAGCTTTAAGGGTTTTGGGATCCTGGCTATGAGTTGTATCATAGTGCTTCAGCTTGGAATCAGCTATAATAACGGAAGTTACAGGGAGATTTCTGTAGTAAAGGCTGTTTCTGATATTGTAAGCGGCACGGGAGCTGCTTACGATGCAGAGTATGAAAAGCGTCTGGAGATGCTACGGGCTGACCATAATGGGGATGTGGTGTTTACACCTTTTGTGAACCGCCCCCAGACGGTATATGTGGGAGATTTGGGGCAGGATGCCTCTTTTGGGGCGAACCAGGCTATGGCTAAGTGGTATCATAAAAGCAGTGTAATCGTTGATTGGGGAATGTAGTACAAAAGCTATGGTAAATATCATGCGGATGTGCTATAATCTTTGCGAGCAAGTAGTCTGCGTGGCAGATAACAAAGCGTGGAGTGCAGATTTGCGAGTAGAAAATGCAATGAAAGAGGTTAAGTATGTTAAATAATAAATCGATTTTAATTACCGGTGGTACCGGAAGCTTTGGTAAAGCATTTACCAAGTATGTTTTAGAGCATTATGAACCGAAGAAGATTATCATTTATTCCAGAGATGAGTTCAAGCAGTTTATCATGCAGAACGAGTTTAAGCAGTATGCGGACAAGCTTCGTTTCTTTATCGGTGATGTAAGGGATAAAGAAAGACTTATGAGAGCTTTCGAAGGTGTGGATTATGTAATCCATGCAGCTGCAATGAAGCAGGTTCCAGCATGTGAGTACAATCCTGCTGAAGCAATCAAGACTAATATCAATGGTGCGCAGAATATTATTGATGCGGCACTGGATATGGGTGTGAAGAAGGTAGTGGCATTATCCACAGACAAGGCTGTAAATCCGGTAAATCTTTATGGTGGTACAAAGCTTGTTTCAGATAAGCTTTTTATTGCTGCAAATGCATATGCAGGTAATAAGGATATCAACTTCTCTATTGTAAGATATGGTAATGTGGCAGGCAGCCGCGGAAGTGTTATTCCATTTTTCAATAATATCATCAAAAATGGAGGAAAAGAGCTTCCGATTACCGATTATCGCATGACCCGTTTCTGGATTAGCTTGCAGCAGGGTGTGGAGCTGGTGGTTAAGGCGCTTGAGGAGGCAAAGGGCGGTGAGACCTTTATTTCTAAGATTCCTTCCTTCAAGATTACCGATCTTGCGCAGGCGATGATGCCGGGCTGTGAGATGCCGGAAGTAGGTATTCGTGAGGGCGAGAAGCTTCATGAAATCATGGTAACTGTAGAGGACTCCATGACTACTTACGAGTATGACAAGCATTTTATCGTATATCCGCAGATGACTTGGAGCGATTCTCATAAAGCCGTTCCTACCGGTAAGAAGGTTCCGGAGGGCTTCTCATACAGCTCAGGTAACAATGACTGGTGGCTTTCTGTGGAAGAGATTAAAGAACTTCTTAAGACTGTAGATTTAGAAAAATAATTTGATGAACAATCCTGGGCTTAGGTCTGGGATTTGTTTTTATAAGGGGATAGAATGTTACAGAGGATTTCGGAAAAAGTACAGGAGCGGTGTATTGCTACTGTTTTGTTGGCTGGATTGGTAGTGATTTTAATCCCGCTTTTGGCAATTGCAAAATATAATCTTCCTTCGGTGGATGATTATGCATTTGCTACTATGGCGGGATACAGTTTCGGGGAAGAATTTAGTTTCTTTGAGATTCTTCTTGTGGAGATTAAGAATGCATATATTCAGTGGAGAGATTGGCAGGGATTGTATTTTTCTAATTGGGTGTCGCTGACAATCAATGCGCTGTGTATGAGAGAGTATTACTACCTGACACCACTGTTTTCCTTGGGATTTCTGGTGGTGGCAGAGCTGGTTGCCGGATGCAGTGTTATGAAAGTGGGCTTTGGTTCTTCGAGAGCTTTGGCCATGATATTCGTAATACCTTGCGTTGCGCTTCAGGTGTTACTGATTCCAAGTCCGGTAGAAGGCTTTTATTGGATGTGCGGTTCCACGATTTATACTATGATGCTGGCCATAACATTTTTGTATTTGGCAGCAGAGACGTGCCTTTTGTGCGATGGAGGTACCCAGACTCGTCTATGGAAGATTTTGGTAGTACTGGGCACTGTTGCGGTAGGTGGAAGTAATTATATTTGTATGATGCTGGTTATCGGGATTGATGCCTGCATGTTATTATATGCTTTTTGGAAAAAGAATCCCCACAGACGTTTTTGGGTTTTTAAATATGTGTTGCTGATTGGGTGCGTACTGTTGTGTGTGCTCAGTCCGGGAAGTGCTAAGAGACAAGCCGGTGCAGGAGAGCATCTCCCTGCAATGGAGGCGATATTACGTTCATTTACAGAGTCCTATACATACATTAAGACCTGGTCTATTTTGCCGGTAATTTTATTGGTGATATTCATGCTTCCGGTTGCGTGGAAGATAGTTTCTGTCCGTAAATACAGATATCCGTTGCCTGTTCTCTTTACGCTGGGAACCTATTGCATTTTTTCCATGTTATTTACACCGAATTTATATGCATTAGGAATTATTGGTGCGTATCGTATCCAGAACATATATCGCATCTCTATGTATATTATGTATTTTGCTAATTTGTTGTATTGGACGGGATATCTTCAAAGAATTTTGGCACGGACAAGTATTCCGGATAAGATAAACGGGAGTAGAAGGCCCTTGCTTGGTTTTGGATATTTTGCTGTGGCTGGCAGTGTGACCATGCTATTAATTCTATATTATGGTGGTTCGACAGTGACCTCATTAAGTGCCTTTCGCAGTTTACGAAATGGGACAGCGGAGGAATATTATTCTACATATGAGCAGCGTCTGAATATTCTTGAGGATGAAACTGTTACAGATGTGATACTGCCTGCTTATGTAGACGCGCCATACGTTCTCTTTTTCGGAGATGTGAAAACAGAGGCCGATGCATGGGAAAATCAGGCATTAGCTACATATTATCATAAAAACAGCGTTGTTCTTGAACCTTAACGGGACAAGAACAACGCTGTTTTTAGTTTTGGGGAATGGCCACGTACCAATCACAGAACTTTGTTAAGTTGAAATCGCTGAAATAGTCCACTTCCGTGTAGTAAAGAAGGTATATTTCATCTTGGTTAATATTATTAAAATTGATTCCCATATAAAATGTTACGCCGTCACAGTCAAATCTGGATGGTGCAGGAAGATTTTCACTGTAGACCAAAGTTTCCAGATACTCTTTTGCACCGGTTTCGGTAGCCAGCAGCACGTTTGGATACTTTAAACCGGCATTTACGTATACGGAACTGTTGACCTGGCGGGCCTGTTCCAGGGCGAAGCGCACCGCATCGTCTGCGCCTTCCTGAAAATGTGCAGAAGCAAGGTCTTTGTACGAGGTATAGTATTTTATCTGGAATCCGGTGAGATTTACCAGATAGATGCCCAAGATGATAAGAATGATAAAATGTTTGACCTTGGTGGCTACGCCGGTATTCCAAATGCGTACGATGCCTTTGGACAGTAGTTCCAGAGTAAAAAGGATGCCTATAGCTTCGCAAAGAATTAATGGAAGGTATAAACAGTTAATCTGGGTCATGGTAACTGTGACAAGGCAACCTACGATTCCGGCTCCGATCAGCTGGGTAAAAATAAAGAAATCATAAGAGAATTCTTTATGGGCAAAAGATTGCAAGGTTCTAGCAAGGATTACAAGTACTCCGATGCAGATAAAGATTCTGCCGATATCGTAGAAAAAGCCATAAGGCATTATGACATCATAGGGGCGTCCGATATCCTGCTTTACAAGCAAACGTAACACATTGCGGATATTGGATAGAATTTCGGACAAAGATGTGGCCAACTCTCCGGAGCGGAAAGAAGTCATCTTGTAGATAGAAAAACATCCAATCTTTATTGTGGGGAGTAGCTCCATATTGACAAGTAAAAATAATACAAGAGGAAGTCCCAGGGCAACAAGAATCAGACCAAAGCTGAAAAACCAGCGGTTACATTTAAGCTTACCGGTTACAAAGCTATATACTATCTGAAGAAGAATCATAACCGGAACAATGGGCCAGATTGTGGCGTAGCAGTATAAACTGAGTCCGTAACAGAGAGCTGAAAGTGGTAAAAACCTGGGATTGTCCAGCCCTTTTATCCAGAAAAAGAGTCCTAAAATTAAGAATCCGGGGGCGAGATTGGATTCCAGTCCCCAGCGGGACATCATTACATGCCATGGACAGATTGCGGCTAAGAATAGCGCCCAAAGAGCAGCCGGCTGTGAATACATCCTCTTCATCATGGAGTATATGGCAAGGAGTGATGCTATGGACACTATCACCTGCGGAAGTCTCACGACTAAGGGAGTGATGTGTCCGCCGGAGAGAAAAATCAAAGGAAGCATTAAATAAGAGTTAAGGGCATTTTGACCATGAGCCCACGCCTCGAAATATACAGGATAGCTATATCCGGCAGAGTCAATGCCATCCTTGTATAGGGATAAGGCATTCCAGGCACCATAGGCTTCGTCGCGGTGATAACCGCCCGGAATTTCTCCTAAGCGGAATACTCTCAAAAAAATCCCTGCCGATAAAATAAGAAATAATAAGCACCAATCTTTATGTTTTTTCAGAAAATCAATTATTTGTCTCATAATCATTTTGTTCTCGATTCACTTTCTTTTTTGCACATGGGCAGACTGTTGCCATTGCAGCATAAGGTATCATCAATAAAAAATAGGCAAGAATGTATCTGGAATTTGCTTCCCAAATCAGGTGAAAGAGAAAGCCGCCAAGGATTCCGATGATGCCAATATATAGTGGCAGATTTCTGCTGGTTCTGTTGCGAATCAGAAATACCAGTACCCCTATATAAATCAGACATTGATATATATTGCAATATTCAGTAAATGCTTTTCCCAGAGCGCCGTCAAAGAGGCTGGCAAACATACCGGTCCGATTATGGAACGCGCTGACAATTGCCTGTCTGCAGGCATAACTGCCGTCGGTCCATTGGGACAGAAGCTTGTCCCGATAGAAAGAAAAGGCATATCCGGGATTACGGGAAAAGTTCTCCAAACGCATCTGAATCCTTTCTTTACTGATGGCATCCGTTAATTCGTTATCCAGTCCGGTCTCCATGTAAGTGTTGAAATTAAAGCCGTTGTACCAACCGTTTCCTCTGGGAGATTCCTGCATACCCATGGCAAAGTAGCTATATGCGGATACTCCGGGAAGAAGATAATTGTCAGCGCGAAGCTCATAAATCTTTTGCACTGACGGAAGTACACTCACTGTCAAAACTGCTAAAATAACGCCATAGACAGCCAATCTGTGTTCTTGGGTTTTCATCCAGTGAAAGAAAATTGCAAGTAAAACGGCGATGATTAAAATCAAAGTGTTCTTCCGCAACATTACGCTAAGGGTAAAAGAAAAAATACTTACTACCAGCTTTTTCGTTTTTGCTTCCTGAAAAATATGGGACAGTAAAAAGTAGAGTCCCATGGAAAAGAATCCAAAAGAAGGAATTTCTCCATATACAAAGGATGTGTAGAACATCAAAGGTAGATTACCCATTGCCAATAGCAGGTAGGTGACCTTGGCCTTTTCCGATGACGTTATTACGGATACGCTGCGATACTGAAAATAAACAATCCCCCATGCCAGAAGTATGTTCAGCAGTTTGATTACATGATATGCCGGTGCACCGAGAGGGAGTAAGTTCCAAAGGCGAATCACCAGCTCGTAGTACGCAATCAGGCCAATTTGCTGAGGATAAAAGGACAGGTAAGTATTGCCGGAAGGCTGAATCGCTGCCAGGTTTCCTTCTGCAAAGGACTCGCCAATGGCATAAACGCTGTAGGAATCCGCCGCAGGAATAAGACGTCCGAAAATCAACAAGATTCCGCCACCGCAAAGAAGCGCACCAAAGACGGTAGGCAGGAGAATCCTGCGGAGTTTTTT
Organism: Acetatifactor sp.; assembly: GCA_045541195.1. Taxonomy (GTDB): domain Bacteria; phylum Bacillota; class Clostridia; order Lachnospirales; family Lachnospiraceae; genus Acetatifactor. Next base: position 74,331 of record JAZQIQ010000016.1, read on the forward strand.
TAGGCAGGTCTCCTCCAGTTTTTGGATAAATAGGATACCTGCGAAAAGAATGGCGATTACCGGAAGGTGAAACCACAATGGGTCAAAATGAGAGTGCATGATTTGTGACTCCATTTCCTCTGCGTAAAAGCTTATAAAAAGCGTGGAAACAGAGAGCACGGAGAATAGTCCCATACTCAGAATCACTACCGTCTGAAAAGCCAGATTATGCAATTTTTGACACAGTTGATTGGCTGTTTTCATCTTCTTTGCTGACAATTCCTTTATTTTTGGTGGAATCCCGGGATACTAAAAAACTGATAAATACCGGGAAAGCGTAGAATAGTATTAAGTAGTAACGAACCAGTGAAATCGGCCCTAAGAAGTTGGTCAAGCAGTATGCCAGAACCAAAATCAGGGGCATGGTGATTTCAGGGCGTTTTCTGCAGATTCCGTATGCGAGGGTAAACAGTGCAATCCAAAGCATGGCACCCACGGAGAACAGAAGGCGCACTACCGGAATCTTTTGATAGTAGTAGTCGCCTGAAATCTTATCGTAAAAAAGAATTAAATCCAGATTCCTGGTTTCCCTTTCCACATGTCCGCTCATTTCCAGAGAGAAGTAAAATGTCCTCTCTGCGCCCGGTCTGTCATAGATGGAGGTGCCGGGATACCATGCCTGATAAGTATTCTCCAGGAAGGAGCGGATATACGCCATGGGGTGCTCAATGCCGGCTTTTATCCAAAGCTTCGTCAAACCACCAATATTTGCAAAAAGCGTATCATTATCAATGTGGTTTTTTACGTTATCCGAAGAAAAAGGATTGTAAGACATCAAGGTATCGTGGGAAACAATAGTATATAAAAATTCAAGCTCTTCTTCTGTGAATATTTCGGGGCCATGGTCCTTATATGCTCTTGCAAGCTGTTGCAGAGGTACGGACAGCATTTCTATTTTGCCACCTTTTTCAGCCTGCAAGCCGATTTCCAAACCCTTGGAACAACCGGTGTAGAGAAGGAACAGGGATGCGGTCAAAATAACCAGCTTAAACCGATATTTCTTCTGCCATAAGATGGCGCATATTCCAAAGATAAGAATGGCATAAATGCCGTTATTGCGAAGCAGACATGCCAGTATGGAAAAGAGAACAAAGCGGATAATCTTCCATTTGTTCCCGAAAAAGGCATCCATATCCAGATTCATTTCGTAAATGCACAGCATTACCAGATGGAAGAACAAGGAAAACAACACATCTTTGGTGGTGCTCATGGCAAAAAGAACAATGGTAGGGAAGAATGCATAGTAAAGAAAGGAAATCCCCACAACAAGTTTTCTTTTGCAGATTTTGAGCATGCTGTATAAAGAGTAGGTCAAAATCACGGAACAGACAAGCATCTGGAAAATACAGTATACCAGAATTCCAAGGTTAAGTTCCCCGCCGGTGATATCCAGGGTCCACTTGATTATTTTACCCATAATCAGTGTATGTAATAAGGGATGATGGGTAGAATAGGGGACGGTATCGTACATTGCCTGCGGAATCTGACCGATGGCGTCGTAATTATAACATCCCGGGTAGCATGCAAGCAGTGCCGGAATCCAGCATATGAACAGTAAGGCGGTAATCCCAACCCAAATAAGAGGATGCAGGAATTTGTTGGATACTGCTTCTTTGGAATGCTCCGACAACTTGTCCAAAAGGCGGAAAAGAAATGTCAAAATGATAAACCATAAGGCAAATTCCATAATTCCCAGAATCAGGCATTGTGGGAGGGAGAGTACTCCTATATTCTGAAACAAGGCAGAGCGGTGTACAGTGGTGCTGTAAAGCATGCTTAACTGATAGCCGATGATTTGCATTAAAGTAAATGAAAGAGAAAGTGCTGAAATACTGAGAATAGTTCTTTTTTCTGGTTTCATAATTTGTCTTCCGTTTTTATTTTATATTTACATTTTAATATAGCACAAAACAGTGGGATAATGCTATAATTATGTTGCATTTTGCATTTGAGCCGTACATGCTGGTATAATGCCAAAAAATGTGGTAAAATGAAATATCATTCATTAAATAAAGGGGTACGCCAATGGATAAAATAGCAGTATTGATTCCTTGCTATAATGAGGAGAAGACAATCGGTAAAGTTGTCAGGGATGTTAAGGAAGCACTGCCGGAAGCAACCGTGTATGTATATGATAATAATTCAAAGGATCGTACTGTAGAGCTTGCCACGGAGGCAGGCGCTATTGTGCGCTATGAGCATAAACAGGGCAAGGGAAACGTTATTCGTCGTATGTTTCGGGAAATAGATGCACTTTGTTATCTGATGATTGACGGAGATGATACTTACCCTCTGGATTGTGCCGGAGAGTTGGTGGACAAGGTGCTGAATTATGGTGCTGATATGGTGGTTGGAGACCGTCTTTCCTCCACATATTTTACGGAGAATAAGAGACCGTTTCATAATTTTGGAAACAGTCTGATGCGTTTTTGTATCAATCGTTTGTTCCGTTCTGATATTCAGGATATTATGACGGGATACAGAGCATTTTCTTATGAGTTTGTAAAGACTTTCCCTGTGATATCCAAGGGCTTTGAGATTGAGACGGAGATGAGTATTCATGCGGTAAATTACCACATGCAGGTAGAAAATGTGGTGGTACAGTATCGTGACCGTCCGGAGGGAAGCGAGTCAAAGCTGAATACCTATAGCGACGGTATGAAGGTTATTATGAAGATGCTGCAGCTTTACAAGAATTATAAGCCACTGATGTTCTTTAGCTGGATTGCACTGTTTTTGGTGGTGGTTGCGGCGATTTTATTTGCTCCTATTGTGGGAACCTATTTTGATACCGGGCTGGTGCCCAGATTCCCGACGCTGATTGTGTGTGGCTTTATTGTACTTGCGGCAATCCAGTCTTTCTTTACCGGAATGATGCTGGATGTGACGGTTGCCAAGGATCGCAGGGATTTTGAATATCGTCTGAATCGTGTGAATTCAGAAAAGAAAGCAAAGATGAATTAAATTAGTAAAGGAGAAAACGTAATGAGTAAGAAAAGTGGTTATGTGATATTTTCGGGCATTATGGTTTTCTTCTTTTTCTTTTGTTTTACCGGAGCTCATCTGGCAAAGGAAGGAAATATTCTGTGGAGTGGCAGTTATGTGGCGGTGCTTGTGGGATTATGCCTGGTCTGCGGACTAATATCCGGTGTGGCACTTACCCATGTGTTGGGACTGTTAAAGGATGAACTGCACCTGAAAGCACGGAAGGATGCATGGAAAATCGGGCTGGTGTCATGGCTGCTGATTTTTCTTTCCTATTTTCCGGCGTATTTGGCTTACTATCCGGGAATCTGCTCTTATGACATTACCATACAGTTAGAGCAGGTGGCTTCCGGGCACTACATTGATCATCATCCTTTGGCTCACACCTTATTGGTGGAGGCATTTCTTGATTTAGGAACCATGGTTGGGAACACGAATCTGGGAATGGGATTGTACTCGTTGCTTCAGATGATTTGCTTATCCGGTGTGATGGCGCTTGGTGTGGGAATGTTGTATGGAAGAGGTGTGGCCTTGGGATATTTGATTCCGGTTCAGCTTCTGGGGATGTTCCTTCCGGTAAACTGGTATATGGGGATTAGCGTAACGAAGGATATTTTCTTTACGGTTTTTGTTCTTCTGATGATGTTTTCTCTTTATGCACTTCTTTCCGGTGCAGGTGCAGGGAATACTTGGAGAATCGGCAGATGGGATCTTTTGTTTGCGGTGTCTTTGGTTGGTTTGCTTTTGTTCCGTAACAATGGAAAGTATGCGTATCTGGTGGTTCTGGTGTTTGGTGCACTGACTTGTGTATTTGCGAAGAAGAATAAAAGACTTTTTCGAAGAGTGTGGCTCATTGGACTGACAGGATTTCTGGTGGGAAACCTATGTCTGAGCATGCTTTTTCGTGCGACGGATGCCACTTCGGGAGATAAGAGAGAGATGCTGAGCATACCGATTCAGCAGATGGCACGTACCTATGTTTATCATGGAGGAATCGGCGTGGCAGAAGAGGACGACAATACTCTGGACGAAGCATCCAAGGAGCTTATGAATGCATTCTTTGCAAATGAAGCCTATAAAGATTATCGTCCGGATATTGCAGATCCGGTAAAGAAGCATACCCAGACTTCCGTGGCACTGCAGCGTGCGAGGGAATGGATTGGCACTTATTTAAGACTTTTAGTGAAGTATCCGGGGGATTATATCAATGCGGTACTGGCAGTGGATGCCGGCTTTTTGTACCCGTTTGATGTAAGTCACGGAGATATTAATTATAACGGCAGAGACAGAGGACTGGGGTATATTCAGACCCGCTGGGTGGAGAATGAGTTAAATCCCATGGGAATTTACAAGGATTCCAAGTGGGAAGGTCTGCATGAACTTTTAGAGGACTTTGCTGATACCAATGCATATCAGGATATTCCGGTTATAAAGTATTTAATGATGCCAGGCTGTTATTTGTGGTTTTATCTGTTGTTTGCCGGATATTTGCTTTGGAAGAAGAAGTATCGCCTGCTTTTGCCTTTAAGTTTTGTGCTGGGGTATTATATTACCTCATTGCTGGGACCTACGGTGCAGTTGCGTTACTTGTATCCGGTAATGGTATTTTTGCCTTATGCCTTACTTTTTTCTACAGGAGAACGGATTAGTGAAGAATAAGAAGTGGTTGTATACCTTATTATTTGCATGGATATTTGTCATCGACTGGCTGTATGCTACCCAGAATGGTTATTACAGGATGGTATTTGCCAATTCGCTGGGAATTGTTATGGGCATTCTGACATTGAAGCATTATCCGTATGACAGGACAAAATATAAAAAGCCGGACATTTTGTGGCTTGGGCTGTGGATCATAGGCAGCATTGTCGGAAGTTTTATCTGGATTCAGGTAAAAGGACCAATTAATGCTCTGCAATATCTGACTGCTGCAGTAGCGGTGGGAATTTTGGGATTTACTGTAATCCGGGTGATACTTTCAGGAGTTTGGAGACAGATTTCCCGGAAAAGAGATGGTCTTATCGCCGTGATTTTTGGTGGAATGAGTCTGTGGATGGTGCTGTCCAGATATTATGAAATCTGGCAGTTATGGTTCTTTGGAATGTTTCTGTGCTTTTATCTTACGGATATTGCATGGGAAGAAGAGCGTGTTATGTGGGACTGTCTTTCTATCGGCTTGATTGCAGCCTTTTTCGGAATTCAGATTTGGGCATATGGTTTCCGGCCCTATGATGAAGTCCGTTATTTGGGACCGTATAGCAATACAAATATGACGGCACTTTTTTATTTGGTGACTTATACGATGGTACTTTATCGTATACATGTATTGCATTTTAAGATAAAGAATGGAATCGCTTCTGAGAAGAAGTGGGTGAATCGATTATGGAAAGTATTCTATTATGTGCTTGCAGGAGGCTTGGTAAGCTTTATATTCTTTACCATCTGCCGTACTGCACTTTTGGTACTGATGGGACTGACTTTCTTATTCGGATTGATTTCCAATCTGTGGTTGCTGAAGGAAAAGTGGTATCGCTTACTGATGCGTTGGGTGGCATTGGTACTATGCGCAGTAGTTACATTTCCTTGCGTGTATGGTACCATACGTTATTTGCCCTGTATTCTGCACAGACCGGTTTGGTTTGGGTCGGAATACCGCATTGAGAAGGTGCATTCTTTTGATGAGTGGGATTCCTGGAAATATGTTTCCCTGGAAGAGTTTTTGGAAACGGCTGTAGGAAGAATTAATTATGGCGGCATTTTTGATGAAGAGCCGGTGGAAGCTGAGATTTCAGCAGCTGTGATGCCGGAGGAGGTTTCTGTTGTGGCAGAGGAAGTATCAGCAGCAGTGGTGCAAGAAGTACCGGAGGTTTTGCTGGAACGGGAAGGTACAGAAACTGCTGTGGTGCAGGAGGATGACGGGCTCCTTAGGGGAGATGACGCTTTGGACTCCGGTAAAATCCGGCTTAAGATTTGGAAGCATTATCTGGAAGATTTAAATATGATGGGGCATACCGTTTCCGAAGGATATTACCAGATTACAGAGGACTTCCATGCATGGCATGCACAGAATATCTTTATTCAGATGCTTTATACTTATGGTATTCCGGCAGGGGTGATGTTTATTGTTCTGATGGTGTGGTACGGAATAAAGAGTCTGGGACTTCTTTGGAAAGCGGAGGAGCCTACGGTACTGCTTCCCGGAATGGTATATGTGGTGTTTATGGGCTTTGGCCTTTTGGAGTGTGTGTGGTATTCGGGACAGGCAATACTGATACTGATGTATCTGGTGGCCAGAAGATTGCTTAAAAAAGTGGAGAAGTAAGTAGTGAAGCTTGACAGTAAGAAAAGTAAGTTAATAGATTATGGATTTATGGTGCTGTTTCTTGGCATTGCAGTGTTTTTTACCGGACGTCTGTTTGTGCAGCAGGCTATCCACTCCATGCAGGACTCCCCTATGTATCACAATGATATGAAGGCATATATCCTGGAGATGCAGGGATTGGACAGTGGCTACAGTTTTCCCTATCCCATATATTTTTGGACGGGTAAAGCATTCCATTTGTTTCTAAATCCGGAAGTTTCCATGGCGATGGCACTTCTGTTGTTAAATACCTTAAGCATGATTGTAACAGTGTTCTCGTTACGCCGGATGGCGCTGAAGTCATTACAGGAGCGATTTGGAAAGTGCCCTTATATGGCGGGGCTGCTGCTTACGGCAGTGGCGGTGACACTTCATTTTGTATCCATGGTATTTCCACCGGAGGGAATTTATCTGCCCGGAATCAAATTCCGTTATTTGGGTGTGTTTACGCCGAATCCTTTTCATAATGCAACCTATATGGCAGCAAGGCCCTTTGCAATACTGGCATTTTTGTGGTATGTGAAGCTTCTTCCGGTTTATGAAACGGAGAAGGTGGCAGTAAAGGATTATGTACTGTTTGCGCTGTTTTTACTTTTGGCTACAATGACCAAGCCCAGCTTTACCATTGTACTGGTGGGAGCTGCAGGGCTAATTATGTTGTATCGTATGATTCGCAGCAGATTCCGAAATTTCCGGGCTACTATTTTGCTTGGGCTTTGCTTTGTTCCTACGTTTATTGATCTGTTGTATCAGTACAGCGGAGTGTTTGTGCCTGATGAAGGAGTGGAAGGTGGAATAGGTTTTGGATTCGGAGAAATCTGGGGACTATATTGTGATAATATTCCGTTGGCACTTGGTCTGGCAGCAGGCTTTCCGATTCTGGTGCTGTTATTGAACCTGAAGGAAATCAAAGAAAATGTGCTGTTTCGGTTTTCGTGGCAGGTCTATGGAATGAGTCTTGCTATGGCACTGCTTATATTTGAGAAAGGTTTTCGTAAGCCGGATTTCAATTTCTCTTGGGGTTATATGTATGGTGTGTTCTTTGCTTTTTGGGGAGCACTTGTAATACTGCTTAAGACAACGGCAGACAAGAAGAGTAAATGGTGGAAAATTGCACTGCAGTGGCTGGCATATTTGTGGCATGTAGTATGTGGAATATATTATTTTTGGGGCATTGCTAACGGAGCAATGTACTATTAGAGGTTGGAATGAAGAAATATATAGATGAAGTGGCGGGTATCTATCTGCGTCCCATAACTTATGAGGATACGGAGAATATTGTTGCGTGGAGAAATTCTGATGCTGTAAGAAAGAATTTCATTTATCAGGCACTTTTTACCAAAGAAGGGCATGAAAACTGGATGAGGACCATGGTGGAGACCGGGAAGGTTGTGCAGATGATGATTTGCGAAATAAATGGTGACCGTCCGGTGGGCTCGGTATTTGTACGTGACATCGATAAGGTGCACAATAAGGGTGAGTACGGAATTTTTATCGGTGCTGACGGCTGTAGAGGAAGAGGCCTGGGAACTGCTGCTGCGAAGCTGATGATAGCATATGCTTTTGATGAAATAAAGCTGCATCGTTTATTTTTGCGGGCTCTTGCAGATAATAAACAGGCAATCGGAAGCTATGAGAAGGCGGGATTTGTGCAGGAAGCATATCTTCATGATGATGTATGCCTTGATGGTCAGTACCGGGATGTGGTTCTTATGGCAATATTAAATGAAACGTGCTAAAATAATCGGTAATTGTACGATAAAGAGGTGTAAGTAAATGAAAATGGTTAGTTTTATCATTCCCTGCTATCGTTCGGAGAAGACACTTCCGTCGGTAATCGCAGAGATTGATGCTACAATGGAAGCACTTAAGAAATATACATATGAGATTATACTGATTAATGATTGTTCCCCGGATGGAACTTTTGAGACTATTAAGGAAATCTGTGCGGAAAAGCCTTATGTAAAGGGGATTTCCTTTGCTAAGAATTTCGGACAGCATGCGGGACTTATGGCAGGCCTTCGTCAGAGTGTGGGGGACTATGTGGTATGCTTAGATGATGATGGACAGACTCCCGCAGACGAAGTGGGAAAGCTTCTGGACAAGCTGGAGGAAGGTTTTGATGCGGTGTATGCCAAGTATGAGCACAAGCAACATTCTTCTTTCCGGAATCTGGGAAGTAAGATGAATGAACTGATGACCAGAGTTATGCTTGGAAAACCGTCATGGCTTTATATTTCCAGTTACTTTGCCACAAAGCGCTTTGTGGTAGAAGATATGATTCGCTATGAGAATTCTTATCCCTATGTAATCGGTCTAGTGCTCCGTGCGACCAAGAATATTACTAATGTAGTGGTAAATCACAGGGAGCGTGAGGTGGGCGAGTCCGGCTATACCATGAAGAAGCTTCTAAGCCTATGGTTTAACGGGTTTACGGCATTCTCTGTAATTCCTCTGCGAATTGCTACCTGTGTGGGTGCCGGTTCAGCCGGATTAGGATTCCTTTATGGCATCTATACCATTATCAAGAGACTGGTGAATCCGGATGTCCCTATGGGGTTCAGTGCGCTTATGTCGGCGGTGGTAATTTTTGGTGGAATGATTATGGTTATGTTGGGACTGATTGGTGAGTATATCGGTAGAATCTATATCAGTATGAACAATTCGCCACAGTACGTCATTCGCGAACGTGTCAATATTGGTTTGGAGAAGGTTGATGAGAAATAAGCTGAAAGAGAATAAAATTTTATATTTGCAGGCTGCACTGATGGGGCTGTTGCCTTTAATTTGTTGTATAGTGTATTGCGCTATGGAAGGTGCGTCTATAGGGCAGGTGTATCTGGCCAACTCGGAGTGGAATGATGAGCTTTTTTACTTTAAACAGGTAGAAGCTATTCTCTCCCATGGTTATCCGCAGGGATACTTTGGATTCAATGAGAGTCATGCGTTGAAGCTTTCTTTCGCTGCGTGGAGTCCGGTGCTTGTGTGGCCCTGGCTGGTATTGGGGAAAATCTTTGGATGGACACTGATGAGTCCGATCTATTACAATATTTTTCTGATGATGCTCACAATGGCAGGATTTGTACTAATTGTGAGACCTGGTTGGAAGCAGATAGGACTTCTTACGATTTTGTTTTGTACCTACACTCCCTTTGTGCGGTATATGCTCTGCGGTATGCCGGAGGTTATCTGCTTTAGTATGCTGATCACATATTTTGCAGTGATGCTCAGTCATTTGGAAAAGCCTGCTTACAGCAAGCTGGTATGTCTTATTGTACTTGCTTCGGTGATGACATTGATGCGTCCTTATCTGATATTATTCCTGTTATATCCTCTGGGCTGTCTGCTTTTGGAGAAAAAGTGGAAAGGCGGAGTAGTATCTGTAGGAATTTTAGGTGTTGTGGCTGTGATTTACTGGGCGATTAATCATTATCTTGGAGCAGAGTATTTTACTCCGTTATTTAAGACTGATTGGCTGGAACCTTTTTTTGAGGGACGGTTCTTTGAGGGAATTAAAGGAATTTTAGTCAGTCTTTATTATAACGGAAGTACCTTCAAGAGTTTGTTGATTGAGGGTCTCCGTAGTGGATTGTGTGAGGGTGCGATTTTTGCAGGATATGTGGCAATGATGGTGTTGTTTGCATTTCAGGCTATGGTAGAATTTGTCAAGAAAAGAAAGAAGCAGGCGTTCACTTACGGATATCTTGCATTTTCTTTCTTTGCAATGATGATTGCCCTGCTCCTCATGTACAAAATGAAGGAGGGCAGCAAGCATCTCCTTACCTTTATGGCCGTAGGAATCTTTGCGGTTGCCCTGATGGAAACCAGATATTATAAGAAAGCCATGTTTATCGGCGCACTTTGTATTTATCTGTATTTTGTAAAGGCTACGGCGCCTTACGATTATCAGGTACCTTTTGTAACACAGGAACGCTCTGAGCAGCTTGCTTATTGGGAAAATGTTTTCGAAGAGAAGCTTTCATTAGAGCAGGAAAATGTCCCTAATTATGACAATGTGGCAATCTGGGTGTTCAGTGATAAGGTGGGAGAGGAATATCAGCTGACAGATTGGCAGATATTCTATGCTATGCCGGAAGGCTTTGGAATCAGTTGCTGTTATGACAGCTATGTGATAGAGAACTTTGAGGCTTTGCAAAGTAAGTATGTTGCAGTGCCGACGGATGGTGTTATTGCCCGGATGTGTGAGGAGACCGGAAAAGAGCTGATTGGAATGGATGAGACTGTGTGTTTTTATCGGTTGAGATAGTTCTGTAAATGAAATGTTGGATTGTTGTAAACGAAATGCCTCTTGGGATACCAACCAAGGGGCATTTTCTTATAGTAAAGTGGGAGGCGATAATCAGTCTGGAAGAATGCGTTCTAGTAGAAATGACCTAATGTAGGTAAGGTGGTTGTGTGCTATTATATAAAGTATCCGATAATTTTATGGATAACGAGGAGTATAAAGAGTAAGAGGGATAAAAATGTTAGTATTTCAGCATGAAGCACAAAATAATAGTGAGCCTGCGGATAACGGCGGAGCTACTGCAGGTGCACCGAAGCAAAGTGGGGGAGGGACGCAGTCAGGTAACAGTACTGCTAAAAAGAATAAGAAAAGCAATTCTCCACAAGGAGCCAATCAAGGTACATCACCCCAGACAGGTGATTCGGAAAGTAGTGTGGAACAATCTGACCCCATCGACATGGCCACAGGAGCTTTTCTCTATGAGGACAAGGACTTTATCCTGCCGGAGATGACATGGGAGTTTGCCCTGATTCGCCGCT
>JAZQIQ010000017.1:0-29925 GCA_045541195.1 Acetatifactor sp.
CGTAAAACAGTCATTCTGTCTGAACTGCTCAGCACAAGCTTCCAATACGATATACCATCCGCATCTGCTTCTCTGCCCATAAAGGTTCGATATAATGCCTGAATATACTGCTCATCCGTAGTATTCTTAGCCAGATATTCACCGGACCAGAAGAAGTTAATCGCTGCATCCTCCGGACTAACCGTGCCACTTGCCAGTAATTCCGTCCAATATTCGATACCACCTTCATCGCCGTTTCTCTCCAAAATCTCACTGTAAAGTCTCTCGGAGAACTGATAGATTCCCGTATTTACCAAGCTACCGTCTTCACGCATGATACCTCTGGCAATTCCATACTCGCCACATAATGCAAAGAATTCCCCGGAATTTACGAAGCCCGCCAGTACTGCCGCACGACTGTTACCGCTTTCCAGTACGCTTGACCAGTAGGTTTTTCCGCCCTCATCTGCATCTCTGCCAAAGAAGGTACTGTAAAGCACCTGTACAAAGTCTCTGTTACTATAATTCTTTCCTGTAAACTCTGTTCCAAGCAGGAATTCTGCTGACAGTGTTGCTCCATCCGCCTTCTTATCCAATAAGAGATCCCTCCAGAATTCTACGCCACTTTCGTCCGCAGCTCTTCCTAATGCCACGGTGTACATACGCTCTACAAAAGCACGCACCTGGGCCGCCGACTCATCAACTTCATATATAGCGTGTAATTCCGGGTAGCCGTATTCCACAAGTGACATATCCTCTTCCCAGTCTGCATACTGCGGAATCCATTCACCATCAATATATTCCACACCCAGATAGCACTGATTGCCTTCACGTATTTCCCAATTGAGGAAGGTATATCCATCCACCACTCTCGGTGCCGGTAATTCCTTCAACAAATCGCCCACCGTCATGCCCTCATAGGGAAATTGTATTTTTGAAGTATAATCATAGTTTCCGCCTTCAAACAATATTTCCAACCCTACAACATAATGATTCTCATCATAGCAAGGCCCAATATAGAAATTGTAGTCTTCATGAGGTAGTAATAATATTTCTTCAACTCCAGCATCCATCTGCGCATTCCATCCGATGAATTCATGTTCTCCCTGGTTCGGGACATCCGGAACATTTTCATTCTCTGCAAACATGTCGTAGAATTCTTTAATAGTCGTACCTCGTGCTACGCGGACAGCATCCATTACCACACTGTCATAGTAACCATCTTCGTCAAAATATCCCCAAATCGGAATGATATCTGTGTATGGATAACTTGCGTACAGCTCAACTTCCGTTCTGCCGGTGTCTACGTTAATGACATCATCTGCTTTATATAGAACATCAGACTTAGTTAAACCGGTGATCCAACCATCTGCTGCTACTCCATCAGTTCTTTCCGTCTGTGCCAACAACTCTACATACTTTTCCTCACCGCCGAGAAGCTCTTCCAGCGTTTCGGTATTTGCACCTTCTATAATAACCTGTGTAGCACACATTTCCTCATACTCATATTTACCTTGTGTAAAAAGACGGATTGTTACTTCTCGCTTATCTAAAACCTCGTCAGCAGACCAGCTTGCCTGTACAAAATATGACTCTTCCGCAGACAATGCCATAAGCTGTTCCATGGTTAACAATGAGGATGACACTTCATAAGAATCTGCTACTACATATCTGTCATAGGTAATTCCATCCATATAGGTTTGCTGATCCTGATACAAGATGGTAGCATTTCCTATATCTACGGTGCTTCCGGCTGCTACCTCAACCCATCTTAAGGACTGGCAGGTATAAACCTTCCATCCCTCAAACGTAAAATTGAGCTTTGTCACATCATACAATCCATAACCATTCTTGGACAAACTGTTTCCTACAGTATCCCTGCATCCGATTCCAAAAGTATTCAGTCCGGAGCAACTGTTCTCTACCTGACCATCATCATTTGTCCAGGAATAAGATAAATCTCCGCCATCACAGTATGAAATTAGGATTCTGTCATTAAAGCTATAGTAATCTTCTACTTCAATATCTGACCATTTAGCAACATACATGACATCATACTCCGGCACTGCATTCGCAAGCATCTGCTCCGTTGTATAAACCGTATCAGATACCAGCACATGTCCGGATACATTGCCATTTTCTTTCGACACCGTCACTTTAAAGGCAATCCAGCCCTCAAAGGTTGCATCTTCTCTGCTTGGTTCCGTCTCCAGACCAAAATAATCCCGGCACTGGACTCCGATACCATCTGAGGATTCCTTCAGATAATTTCCCCAACCTCCGGTTACCTTTTCCTGAGGAACTTTCTCCCCGTCTACCCAGTTATAGCTGATATAGGTAATCTGCGCATTATAACCATTAATATACACCTGGCTGTAATAGTCATCATCATCCCCTGCCCACTGTGCAAGAAAACGCACCTCATACTCCGGAACCTCATATGCCAAAAGCTCTTCTGTGGTTAAAATGTCTGTTCCCGGCACTTGAACATAATCCCAGTAAGTATTACCATACTCATTTGTAATCTGCTCATAGGTACATACCATCCAGCCTGCAAACTCTCTGGACGGTTCCCAGAATATCGGGTCAGTAACCTCTGAGATATAATCACCAACCTTTTTACCTATGGGAAAATCGCCCATCCAATTCATTCCACTATATACATTTCCATTACTGGTAACAGAAAATGTTCCATCGTCACCATAAAACGCAACCGTTGAAGTCGGAACCGACTTTGTCTGCGCAACAAATCTGATATTGGTATCTGGTATGACATACGCCAACATTTCTGAGGTAGAGCATTCTCCGATTTTTACATAAACACCGGATTCATCTACTATTTCCACACTCCAATATACAAATTCCAGCGACGCATCCCAAGGAACAGGATCTGACATTGTAAGTCCATATGTCGCCAAAGTACTTCCCACCGCACAAGCCATATTGTGCTCAGAGGTAACAACCGTTTCCCCGCCACAGGTAAGATTTGCAGATCCGCCATTACAATCAATAAGCACCTGCACCGTCTGAACTACATCATACTGCGCTGTAAATCTTATCGCATTAGCCATTAATGGATATACTAACATCTCCGCTGTTGTACATTCACCTACTTTTACATACTCCCCGGAAGTCCCCTCTTCTTCCACAATCCAATTCTTGAAAGTTGACAATGAATCGTGACTAACAGGATCTTCAATAGTAAAGTCGAACTCTGCCAAAGTACTTTCTATCCGAAAAAGGCTGGAATAGTCAGTTGCATCAAACATTTCACCATTATAGCTTCCGCTGAAACTTCCGCCATTTCCTACAATCTCCACCATCACCAAACCAACTGCCTGATATTGGGCAACGATAATTGTTTGAGGCGCATAGCATTTGTAATTCAGCATCTCCTCGGTAGTAAATTCACCAATAACTTGACAACCCAATTCCTCGCTAACCTCCTGGATTAACCAGCTATCAAACACCGAGGCCATATCGTAGGATACCGGATCTGTCATAGATATCCCTCGCTCTGCCAGTGAATACCCTACATCAATAGTATCTTCATACAATGCCGTTTCATAAGTGTGTCCCAAATGAGCATATGTAAAATATCCACCATTTGCGTCAATTGTTACGGCACTCTCCTGTACCGTGCTTTCCTCTGTGCCTGTGGCATGTACTTGAATGCTGTCAATGTTCATATTCAAAATCAGAACCGCACACATCATCAATGCCAACAAACGTGCCTTTTTGAAAAAACGCTTCATTTCCCTTCTCCTTTGCATATTTTTTCTAAATACTACTTCACGAATTAGTTTATCACCTCCGCTGCTGCATAGTCAATTAGTACCATTTCTAATCTAAAACATGCTATGCAGAATCATATCCGCATAGCATGCATGTAAATCACTTATTCATAAATCTCATATTCCTTGCCATCTCTGACAAATACCGGAATCACCTCAATCGGAGCCACAGCCATTACCTTCTGACCGCCTTCGTATACCTTACCGGTATAAGCTTCCTTCCAGGTAGCTCCCTTCGGAAGGTATACTTCTCTTTCCACGACACCTTCTTCCATAACCGGCGCAACAAGAAGATCCGGTCCGAACATGTATGCATCCTCTACCTCCCAGCTTTCCTTATCCTCTGAGAAATCGAAGAACAAGGGACGCATGATAGGGCTGCCGTTCTCACTTGCAGTCTTCATGCACTCGCGAATGTACGGGCGGAGTCTCTCACGGATAAACAAGTACTTGGATAGAATCTCATAGTTTTTCTCTCCGAAGCTCCATACCTCATTGTCCTGTCCGGAGGTAAGTTGGCGCACATTGTTGATGAACTCCTGCTCTCTCTCATACCATGGTGAACGCTCGCCGTGCATACGAAATACCGGACAGAATGCGCCCCAGGCAAACCATCTTACTAAGAGCTCCTGAAAATGCTCGTCCTGAATATTTCCGCCAAGGAAACCGCCAATATCTGAGGTCCACCAAGGAATACCTGCGGTACACATATTTAAACCTGCCTGTAGCTGCTCTCTCATGGAGCGGAAGGATGAATGCACATCCCCGGACCAGGTAAGTACACCGTACTTCTGGCTCCCCGCCCACGCACAACGCACCAAACTTAAGATTTCGGTCTCGCCTACTGCCTTCAATCCATCATAGAAGCCCTTGGCATATCCCACCGGATAAGTGTTTGTACACTGCAATGCAGGACCTGCGTAGTAGCGATAGTTATCAAAATCATAGGGACCATACTCCGGCTCAGCTTCATCCAGCCAGAAGCAACGGATGCCCTTGTCATAGTAGTTCTTCTTGCAACGATTCCATACGAATTCTTGTGCTCCCGGGTGGGTCGCATCATAGAATACCGTATTACCCATCCATGACATATGGTAAGACATACCTCTGTCCGCAGTAACCAGATATCCCTTCTCGTTCATCTCTCCGTAGTTCTCACTGCGCTCGTCGATGGTAGGCCATACGGATACGACCGTCTCAATGCCCAGCTCCTTTAACTCCTTTACCATAGCTTCCGGATCCGGCCAGTCTCTGGGCTCGAACTTAAAGTCACCTTGCATGGTCCAGTGGAAGAAGTCCACCACAATGGCATCCATGGGAAGTCCACGTTTCTTATGCTCTCTTGCCACAGCCAGAATCTCTTCCTGGTTACGATAGCGTAATTTGCACTGCCAATAGCCCAAACCATACTCCGGCATCATGGGTGTTCTACCTGTCGCCGCACTGTATTGCTCCTCAATTTCAAAAGGAGTATCACCTGCGGTGATAAAGTAATCCAGCTTCTTACAACTCTTTGCATACCATTCGGTCTTATTGGTAGCAAAGGTCGCAGTTCCGATTGCCGGGTTGTTCCAGAAGAAGCCATATCCCCTGTTGGAAATCATAAACGGTACACTTGCCTGACTGTTACGATGGGCCAGTTCTAAGGTCGCACCCTTCTTATCCAAATGCTTATCCTGATACTGTCCCATTCCGAAGATTTTCTCATCATCATATGCTTCAAAACGCATAGTCAACTCAAAATCCGTGCTTCCCTGAATCGGCTTAAGCTCTCTTGCATCGATACGAATCGGCACACAGTAACGGTTGATACGATTACGATTTCTCCAGTACTCTGCGGTAAGGAGCTCACCCTTTTGATTGTAGTAACTAATCCATCCCTCCGGATTGATGACTGCGGTAATCTTACCGTTCTTTACGGTATACTGCTTTCCGCTGGAATGATAATGAGCATACTCCTCCCCTGCATACCAAGGGTCGGTGGTATCCAGCTCTTCCACACTAATTTCCAAATTACACTTTTCCACATCTTCTGTCAGTGCCCAATCGTTCCCGTCCATCTTGGCTTCACCGGTCATACGAACACGGAAGCTGTTTCTTCCCCATGGCTCCAGCCAAAGGGTCTGCTTACCGTTTGCAATGATTACTTTATTATTCTCTGTATAAACTGTCATGTTCTCCTCCTATTTTACCTCTTCCCCATACAGCACTCCTCGTGATCCTGTTGCAATAAAGAATCTGCCAAACACACGCTTATCGCCATCACAGCTGTTGATTTCACCATACATCTGCTTCTCTGTATTGATGCGCTGATAGGTCACGCCCTCATCCAGCGTACGATAAAAGCCATAGATACCATCGATGCTTCCCACTGCGTATATCGCCTTACTCTCTGTAAGATAATCGCCTCCATCTCTGCCAATACCAAGACCTGCACGGTGAATTACATCGCCGTCCTGACTAAGTCTCTTAATGACAATATTGTCAGTTTCCTTGTCATACATAAGCTTCCAAAGCCCATGCTCACCAAGTGCCATATAGAACACACCACTCTTGCCGGACTCACCACGCACTTCTGTCTTGTTGGCAGTATCTATCAAACCAAAGTCTGCTGCCGGGAAACCGTGCACTTCCTTCTCATGGAAGCTTGCACCACCATCATTACTTATGTAAACCTTGCCATTCTCATCAAAACCGTAGAACAGATTATTTTCCATGCGGTCGGAATACGCCTTAAAGTACCCCTCAGTAGTCAGCTTACCTTCCCTATCATATATCTTGACCTGTGCAAAGGTCTTACCAGCATCCTGACTGTAAATCACCAAATCCTTTGGCAAGCGGATCATATCCGCCACCGACCAAATGATATTCTCTCCGTCTGGCGACATTGCCACCCAGCCCGGATTCACATTAGGATTTTCAATCCAATGTAAGTATTTATCTAGTCGCTCACTGAGGCCAAAAGGCATCGGAATACGCTCATAACTTTCGTAGCCATCTGTGGTACGAATAAGTCCCCCTTTGGTCTTGCCCTTCCAGTTGCCACGAGCAGTAATAATCGCCAGTTTTTCATTCACATCAGAAATATCCGCATTGATACAAGTGATGTAGCGATTCCCCTCTGCATCCGCAAAAGAATTCTTACAAGAGGTATCTAAATCACAGAATGCAAAACCTCCCAAATCACCTACGATATCCAGAAGCTTTACATCCCCCTTCAAGGGCGCATACACATTCAAGTGCACCGTCTCCTCAATACCGTCACAATAGTCATGGTATGCAGGGTTCTCCGATAAAAGTGCATCCGATGTAAACACGCCGGTTCCGGAGTTGAACCACACTTTATTCGGGTTAAATGGGTCAATCTTAATATCACTAAGCCAATGAAGCAGACAATGATTTCCATTGTACTCCGGCTTCATGTAAGAAGTGCGGAAGTAAATACCGCCCACTTCTAAGCCCCTTAAGCTTACACGCCAGGTATTACCATAATCCTCGGAGATGTATACACATTCGTCTCCCATCTTTTCTTTACAAAGAGTAGAGCATACCACAAGTCCCGGTTTTTCAGGGCAAGAGCACACACCACCGAATCCATAGTCCAAATATTCCGTGGTCAGTATTCCATCCTCATCCGGTGTGATATCGGTATAGCCGCTTATCTTACCATCCTTGAACTCATAGCGTAACACCTTACCGCCAATCACATCTCCGGTATCACAGCTATAGCCTAAGTCCACAATATAATTCCAACGGCCGGTACTGTTCATGGTCACATAAAGGTAAGTTCCATCATAGTCATATCTTGCAGCCACCAGACCGTTCATTTTAGAATCTTCTACAATCACATTTTCCGGTTGCATCAGCTTCTCAAAGCTTTCGCCACCATCATAAGACACATACAAACTGTGTCCACGAAGGGTATCATCCACTCTGGTAGTGTATCCTGCTGTTCCCACAACTAATGTCCGGGAATCCTCAGCCACCCATACAAAGGTGGTGTAATCTTCCGGAACCGCAAGCTTCTCCCAGCTCTTTCCACGGTCGCTTGTCTTTAACAAGCCTCCTACCTGAGATGCAAAATATAAGACATTACTGTCATTTTTATCCACAACAAGTCTATAACCAACACCACGACCGCTCAAATTGCCATGTACCGGCGTAGGGATCACTTCTTTCCTAAACGTTTCACCATAATCCTCGGATATACTTAAGATGCCTTCCCCTCTTTGATAGATACCACTGGCAATATAAAGTCTCTCCGGATGCTTCTCATCCAACCCAAGTGCAATGGGATAGGTCTCCTCCAACTGCTCTCCGGTTACATGCTCAATCAGGCTCTTCCAACGATTCTTCTCAAAATCAAATCGATAGGTACCGCCGATATCCGTTCTGGCATAGAGCACATCCTTCTTTTTCGAATGGTACTGAAGCCCGGTCACATATCCCCCCCCGGGAATGGGTGCATTCTTATATTCATACTTTACTTCTCCGGTAATCCGCATGGCTAACCTCCGTAAAAACATTCTTTTCTAGTTTAGATTTTCACATATTAATCCAAGAAAAGCTATGTTAGAATTAGATGTGTTTAAGGTAATTTTTGGAGAACGCCCGGATGTAAAGAAATTTTGACATGACTTTTCACATAAAGGAAAATTCTTTTGATAGATACTCTCCATACAATTTGATATTCTCACAAATGAAGGAGGACAAATATGGGAATCGGAACAAAAATAAAGGAAGCCCGCACAAATAAAAGACTTACACAGGAACAGGTAGCAGAGACATTACTAGTCTCCAGACAGACCGTTTCCAATTGGGAAAACGGAAAGTCCCTGCCTGATATCGTAAGTGTCATCAAAATGAGTGAGCTATATGAAATTAGTCTTGATGCACTATTAAAAGGAGATACTACTATGATCAAGAAATTAGAAAATGATGTTAAAGCTATGAATACGGAAAAGAGAATAATAAAATTTGCATTTATCAGCATCACCATAGGTGCAGTAATATTGGCTCTTAGCCAGTTTTTCGAAGGTAATCCCATCATCGATTTCCTTAGTGGAGCAACCCCATGGGTACTTTTGGGATTAAGCTTTTTGTTTGCTATCCTACACTTGGATAAAGAAGAAAAGGCAGAATAAAATTTATTGACAAACCAAATTAAATATACTATGATTGCCCAAAGCGATGAAAAGAGATAGTAAACATTTTGGAAATCACAGAGAGAAGCCATCTGGTGCGAAGCTTCATGGAAGGAATGTTGAACCAGTCTTGGAGCCGTATACCGAGTGCGCAAGTGCAAGGCTATACTGGGTGCGCCCATTACAGCGTCAGAGTATCGACGGAAGGTCCGTACTTGTAGAGGCTGATACTGTGAAGTATCCGTAAATCAGGGTGGTAACACGAAGCTTATAGCTCTCGTCCTTGAAATCTTTCAGGGAGGAGGGCTTTTTTGTTATGACGACGAGAAAAATAGGCATCGTGCTTGCACGAATGAACATTTGACGACCGCTAATCGGTGATGAAATTTGCAAAGCGAATCTCGTCTCTGTTATGGCAACGAGGAAATCTTAAAAAGACAATTGTGCGAATGTGCTCTGAAAATGATATCTTTTCACAGAGACCCTTTTTACTTGCCAAAACAGTTTTTTCTTCAATTTTCAAGGGATAACTTTGCTCCAACAAGCAAGAAATTTTACCCAGACCCTAAAATTTACCTCAAGCAGGGTCTCTATAGAATTATTCTCCTATCAGAGCAAAAAATGATGGATCTCCATACTGATTTCGTCATCATATTGATCCATATCGGGTCTATACAAAAAAATTAATACTTCAGAGCAATTTAATACTATTAGGCTTCAACAGCATACATAAAACAGGAGGTATCACATTGAAAAATCATATTATAGAAAGCTATGAACATTCCAAAGAAGAAAATCGATTAACTACTAACAATGCCAGAAGAATCGAATTTCTCACCACAACAAGGGTGATGGATGAGCTTCTGGGCGCAAAACAAAAAATCTTAGACTGCGCTGCCGGAACAGGCATCTATGCTTTTCATCTGGCAGGGCAAGGTCATGAGGTAACTGCCACCGACCTGACACCAAGACATATTGAGATTATCAGCCACACCATAAAAGAAAAAAACTATACCATGAATACCGCCGTGCTGGACGCCACGGATATGCACTGCTTTGCAGATGAATCCTTCGATGTCGTCCTGAATATGGGACCTTTTTATCACTTAATCAATGAATCACAGCGCCGGAAATGTTTGTCCGAATGCTTGCGTGTGCTAAAAAAGGGCGGACTTCTCTTCACCGCATACATTCCTCGCTACTATGTGTTCCAGTATATTGCCATGAGCGACAAGAAGTACTTGGATACAAGACTGGCCACACAAATTGTTCAAACCGGCATATTAGAGCACGACGACGAAAAATGCTTCTGGACCGACACCTACTACGCCACCAAACAAGAAATGGAAGGGCTTTATTCTGATTACCATTTAGATATCGTCGTTCACTTTGCACAAGATGGATTAACTCCTACCTTTGCGAACAAAGTGGATAACTGGAACGAGGATGAATTCAAAATTTGGTGCGATTACCACTATAGTGTATGCAGGGAGGAATCCCTTTTAGGTGCAAGTAATCATGTGATGCTTGTGGGTAGGAAACTCTAATAAGTAACAATGGTATGCAGGCAAAGCTATAATATATTCATAAGCCCATCAAGAACAGTACAGCTATGATTATCGGAAGCTGCAAATACTCCATCCCGGATTCGATTAACAGTAATGTCAATTGAACTATTTTTAGAGTGTGCTAATTAATCTACAACCTCTTTCAGAGTTGTCTTACTTATTTTAAAAATGTATAATAAA
Source organism: Acetatifactor sp. (assembly GCA_045541195.1). Taxonomy (GTDB): domain Bacteria; phylum Bacillota; class Clostridia; order Lachnospirales; family Lachnospiraceae; genus Acetatifactor. The sequence goes on from JAZQIQ010000017.1 coordinate 10,666, forward strand.
TAGTACTGACATTGAAGTTACCTAAACGGAGGGCGTGTGAGTGAAGGATTTTTTGCGAGAAATGTTCAGTTATCCCAGTTTATATTATCGCCTGGCAAAGGTGAAAAAAATAATTAAAGGAAAACGGATAGATTTCGGAAGTGATAAAAATCAGTTTTTTCTTCATTTCGAACCGAAGGAAAAGAGACACCGCAAAGTAGTTGTTTGGATTCATGGTGGCGGTTGGAATGCCGGAACACCTTACGACTTTGAGTATGTAGGACAAAGCTTTGCATTGGCAGGATATCATTGCATTTCTCTCGGATATCGTTTATCACCCAAGAATAAATATCCCGCGCAGATAGAGGATGTATGTGTTGCATATAATAAAGCAATCGAATATCTGGGAACACTAGGTATAGATTGCTCACAGGTTGTAGTTACCGGTCCCTCTGCAGGTGCACACTTGGCTGCAATTCTGTGCTATAGTAAAAAGTATCAAGAGAAATATGCAGTAAACATTGGTAGGATCATGGGATTTATTGGTGTCGCAGGCCCATATTCTTTCCTGATTAAACTTTCAAATACGGTACGCTTACTTTTGCTACAACTCTTTACGAAGGGATATGACCGGACAGAGGGGGAGCCCTATTCTTTACTCACCTTCAATCATATTCCCATGCTTTTGATACATAGCAAACATGATGGCTTGATAGATTATTCTCAGTCCGAAGTATTTTATGAAAAAGCACGGTCTTTGGGAATTACATGCGAACTATATGAAGTGACCGATAAAATGAATACACATTCTGCATACAGCGCAGGCATGTTTTTGGAAACAAGAGAATCAAATAAAGCCTTAGACAAGCTTTTCTCCTGGATCGAAAAACTGTAATTATAGGCATACGCAATTTGAGGTAAAACATGAAATATTCCGAACTACCAACTCCCTGGAAACGAATTTTTGAACTGGAATGGGAGTCCATCTTCCAAGGGAGCAAAGCAATCGCTGCAGTAATCGTAAATGAAAACGGCGAAATTATTTCCGAGGGGCGCAATCAGATTTCAGAATGCAATGTGCCCAATCCAGCCACTGCCCACGCGGAAGCAGAGGCTGTCCGCAATTTAGATATCAGCGTGCATACCTCACCCAAGACCTACACTCTGTACGCAGGATTAGAGCCCTGTATCATGTGTATGGGAACCATCGTTATGGGACACATCCGCAAGGTTGTCATTGCTGCCAGAGACGATTATGGTGGTGCAATGAAGCTGATACAATACAGTAAATTCGCCAGAAGTAAAGGCATTCAGGTTACTTTTCTGGACAATGAGCTGGCACATATGCAGAGAGCATTTCAGACTCTTCGTGAGCTGATGTATAACACAGATGATGTGAAAAAGTCACAGATGCTAAAGGATTTTTCCATCCATAACAAAATCGGTGTCGAAGCTGCCATAAAACTAATGAATGACGGTTTCTTCAGTATACATCCGTTCAAAGAAATTACTGTCGAAGAAGTATTTAATGCATTAATGGAACGATTCTAAACAAAGAGCAGTTGCTCCGGCAGATTATTTATCTGCCTTTGCAACCGCTCTTCTTTTTACAACTTTTTCTATCTGCATAAAAAACTGCTGAATTACCACAACAATTGTATTATCCGCCACAAATCCCATAATAAAGCAAACAATCAACGCAACCAAAACCGTCAGGACAATCCCGCCCACACAACCAAAACGCAGTGGCTGAAGTCCGATTTTTCCCCAGGTCACCACAAAAAGGCCATGCCAATGTACCAAAATAATAGAATAACTATACTTTGACAAGATAGTTATCATATTGGTTACTTTCCCCTTTAATCTATACTCTAATTTAGATAAGAGAATAAGAATTGCCCCGGCAAATAATACCATGGTTGGTGAACAATTGCACACATAAGCAGTCAGTGAATAATCACTCACAAGCACAACTGCTATCACTACCGCAGATATAATACCCGTAACCACCACAAGCCTTTCCATAACCTTTGTACGACGTTCCAGAATAATATATCCTAAAATAAATACGCCCTCCCAGCCGGCCAGGGTAAGACCAAGTCCGATTTGAACACCTGTTAATGGCAGAAAAGTTATCACCATCTCTTCCAGCAGAATAATAACAAATAAAGCATTTATCTGCTTCTGATTCAGATTCCTCACCATAATTCGCACAAACGGCGCAATGATATACAAAGAAATCAATGCATATATGAGCCAGTAATGAGGCACAATTCCCGATGCTCCGGACAAAATCTGCAGAATTCCGGTATCCAAATTCTGCGGTGGAATGAAACTCATCTGGCCGGAGATGCACAAGAAGATTGCATAATAAACAATCATGGGAACCACAACTTTTACAAACCTTCTATAATAGAAGGCGCCTACGGATTCCTCTTTCTCCGAGCCCAGCAAAAGTGCACCTGAAATCATCACATAAAGAGGATTACATACCAAGCCAAGTCCCGCACATATGGTCAAAAGTGTAGTCCTCCATGCTGCAGCATCTTCTCCCATCTGCATGGAACAGGCATGTGTCAAAATAACCATTGTAGCTGCAAGAACACGGGCATAATCCAAATATACTTTCCTCTCACCGGCCGAATTATCCTTCCCCCGGCCTTTTCCCTGCACGTAGTGTGCCATGCATATCAGAATCGCAAACAAAGGCAATACCCAAAAGAGCTTCTGACATGCCTCAAATGTACCGGCAAAATCCCCACGCCACTCGCAATAAAGGAGTACAGATACTCCAAGTAGTAACAGACTTACGGTCAGCAAAACAGCGCTCACAATTTTGTTCTTTTTTTCCTTCATCCCCTACGTCCCTCACATTCTATATCAATGGTGCAAACACCGAAATCGCAATCACCGTCAACACACCTGTCACAACAATGGACAAGCTGCTCATGGCACCTTCAATCTCCCCCATCTCCATTGCCTTGGTAGTTCCAAGGGCATGGGATGCCGTACCGATGGCAAGCCCTTTTGCGATAGGTTCTTCAATCTTAAGAATCTTTAAAAAGCTTTCCGCAATCACATTGCCAAGAATTCCGGTAATACTGATGGAAACCACGGTAATGGTTACAATTCCTCCCATTTTTTCAGAGATACCCATACCAATAGCCGTGGTAATGGATTTGGGAAGAAGTGTCACATATTGCTGATGTGTTAATCCAAAGGCGAGACTCATCACAAAAATGCTCACCATAGTAGTCAGCACTCCTGCAATGATTCCACCGAAAATCGCCTTAGGATACTTCTTCAATAACGCAAGCTGACGATACAACGGAATCGCCAGGCATACGGTGGCCGGAGTCAGAAAAAAGTTAATAACTTTTGTACCTTCCTTATAGCTCTCGTAAGGAATATCTAAAAGTAATAATACTCCCACAATAATAATTGTTGCTGTAAGGAGCGGTGTCGCCACTGCCCAGCCGGTTTTCTTCTTAAACCAGATACCAATCTGAAAGCAAACCAGCGTCAGTACCACCGCAAAGTAAACGGAGCCCGATAATAATTCCTGCATTATTTCTCCTCCTTTTTCATTCTGCGGATAATGAACTGGCTCACCTTACCGGTGACCGCCATAATCAGAATGGTTGATACAATGGAAATCACAAATAGCGGCACCAACATGGCCTTCATCTCTTCCACACATGCCATAATTCCCACCGTGGGCGGAATAAACATAATTGCCAGATTCCCAGTCAGGAAATCTGCTACATCCTCTACACTTTCCAATGGAATAATCTTCGTTGTCAAAAGTATCAACATAATCAATAATCCATAGATGCTTGCCGCAACAGGCAGTGGAATAAAGTATTCCATGGCTTCTGCCACAAGACACACTGCTGCTATAATACAAAGCTGTTTGATATATTTCAAGTCCGTCGCCTCTTTCCTTAGATCTGATGTCTTACCACCGCGTACTCATCATCCAATCTGAAATAAGGACACTCCTTCTGAGTACCGGTAATGAATCGATACATCTCATCCTCATCCAGATTCACCAGACAGATATAGCACTCATCTTCATCATCATATACATAGTTTACACAATTCTCGCACATATTACCCCTTTCCCGAAGCGATTTATCGCAAGGGCACGAGCCAAATTTGTGACGCTTCGGCACAAATTTGTGTGTGAAAAATCAGCATATCAATGTGATTTTTCACACTTCTCACCTCTATAATTTGAGCATCTGATAAATATCACGCTTTCCAACGCCTCTGTCCTTTGCCACCTGCTTCATAGCGGTTTTCTCGTCCATGCCCTGCTTCTGGTAATACGCCATATGCTCTTCCACTGACATGTCCTCCCAGCTTGCGATCTCTTCCTGGCGCTTCTCTTCCAGACTCTTGCCCTCTACCACCAGCACATATTCACCCCTAGGCTCTTCTTCCTCATAAAAAGCAAGTGCTTTTTCCAATGTGGTCGGAAAAACAGTCTCAAACTTCTTCGTCAGTTCCCTGCACAGCGTAATCTTTCGATTGCCCAGTGCGCCATACAATTCCTCCAGCGTTCTCACCAAATGATGAGGTGCTTCATATAAAATAATGGTCCTGCTCTCATTTTGAAGTTCCTTCAAAATCACAGCCTTTTCCTTTTTCTCCGAGGGCAGGAATCCTTCAAAGCAAAATCTTCTGGTAGGAAGTCCGGATAAAGTCAGTGCTGTGATACACGCTGCCGGTCCGGGCAAAGAAGTCACTGTCACTCCCTGCTCATGGCACATAGTAACCAGCACCTCGCCCGGATCAGAAATCGCCGGTGTTCCGGCATCCGTAATCAAAGCGATGTTCTGGCCATTCAGCATCTGTCCGATAAGCTGATGCGCCTTCTCCACCTTGTTATACTCATGATAGCTTGTCATGGGCGTATGTATATCAAAGTGATTCAGTAGCTTAATACTGTTTCTGGTATCTTCTGCCGCTATCACATCCACCATGTTCAAAGTTTCAATTACGCGGGGTGTCATATCCCCCAAATTCCCTATGGGGGTGGCACACAAATACAATTTTCCTGCCATGTTCTTCTCCCATTCTATCTTTTAATCTAACTAACCCAGCCTAAAGCATTAACAATACACACTAACAATATCAGCAACGCCAATAATACCAGATATATTTTAAGCATAGTTGCAGTTTTATTATTTAATATTTCAGGGTGCTTTTTACCAATCAAAAATACCGGTACTGCCACAATCAACTCCAGCAACAAAATAATCAAAAGCTGCTTCACACCATAACCGAAATTAAGTAAATTCCATTCCCTTTCCATAATGCATCTGACACAACCCCATATACCCGCAACAACCAACACTACCCAAATGGCTTTTGGTATGCTGACCGAAAGATTGCCGTTCACATCAGCGATACCGAAATGCTCCAGGATGGTTGCCTTCTCAAAATGTGCTACATCCTTTGCAATATTCAGGAATCGATTACCCTTTCGTTCTTCGTCTTCAATTACATTCCAATATTTATCCACATCAAAAGTATCAATCTCTTCTCCTGCGTCTTGAAGTTTGTGACATATTTTAAGGGCTCCCCGCAGCTCCTCCAGCTGACTTTCCAAATTGCTGATATTCCCGGCAACAACTTCTGACATGGGCTTTGCCCCATCCAGTATATCCTCGATGTCTGACACGGAAATTCCCAGTTTTCTTAAGATGATAATCCGCTTTAATGTCACAATGTCCTCTTCGCTATACTCCCGATATCCGTTCTCGCCTCTCTCCGGATAGATTAAGCCTTCCTTTTCATAAAATCGGACTGTGGCTCTCGGCACCTCTAACTTCTGCTCAACCTCTTTAATTGTCATTATATTTCCCTCCAATTTCTTAAAAGATGAGCTTACAGTAAGGTATAAACAAGGTTTACAGTCAAGCTTTTTTTGCAGATAACTACGGATTGCTCCGTAGCTCCTTGCAAATGGATACTACGGATTGCTCCGCGCTTCGCACTCCTGCAATCCTACAAATATTCGAAATCCGCCCTATTCGGGCTACTTTCTCATATTTGTTCGGGTCTTAAAGTCATGCATTTTCATGCAAGCATGAAATGCATGACCCTTAGACCCTAGTATCCATATATGTCATAAATTTCCGGCATATACACCCCCGGCTCCTTGTAAACAATTAATGGCTTCTCCACGGTTATGCGGGATTTGCCGCCACGGCATCCTTCAATAAGCACCATATTGGGCTCCTTATCCACGTAAGGATACACAAGCTGCATGCGCTTGGGTTCTAACTTGTACTGTACCATCAATGTAATAATTTCAGCCAATCGAAATGGACGATGAACCATATAAAAGTTTCCACCGGGTTTTAACAGCTTCGCAGCCTGCTTTACCACATCCTCTAAGGTACACAACACTTCATGTCTTGCAATAGCCTTGGGCGCATCCGGGTTGGCAATTCCATGTTGCCCTATCATATAAGGCGGATTACACGTAATCACATCAAAAGAAGCAGACTTAAAATACTTGTCTGCTTCCTTAATATCTCCTGTCACAATATCGATTTTATCAGACAGTCCATTAAGAGAAACGCTGCGCCTTGCCATATCTGCACTTTCTTCCTGCACTTCCAGCCCGGTCAGATGCGCTGCATCCGTCTTGGCCTCCATCAAAATGGGAATAATCCCCGTGCCGGTTCCCATGTCCAGCACAATGTCCCCCTTTCTTGCTTTCGCAAACCCGGATAACAGCACCGCATCCATCCCGAAGCAAAACTTCTGTGGATTTTGGATAATCTTATATCCATTTCGCTGCAACTCGTCAATACGCTCGTTCTCTTTTAAATTATTGTTCTCCAGATTTTGGTTTTCCATTCTGCTCTCTCTGTCTGTCACGCTTATCATTATTATAACGACGTCTGTAATGAGGCTTACCCTGTCTGCCCTGATTATCACCCTTTTCCTGGCCTTCTGCCTTAGGCTGACCGTCATTTTGGGGCGCCATATCCTTCTTGGGTGCATGCTCTGTCTTCGGCTGAGCATCTCCATTTACATTTCTGTCTCTGCGCTCACTTCTGTCCGGACGATTGCGTCTTTCTCTTCTGTCCGGACGCTCCGGTCTATCCCCTCTCTCCGGACGTTCTCCCTGCTCCTCACGTTCCGGACGTTCTTTACGCTCATGACGTTCCGGACGCTGGTTTTTTTCATTCTTATCCTCAGACTCTTGACGGTCCTGCTTCTCCATCAGCTCTAATGCTCTTAATTCTTCTGCAGAAAGATCCAGCTTCTCTTTTCTGAATCCTCGTTTCTTGAACGAAAGAGATGCAACCGGATATTCCTTGATTTCCTTCTCGTCCCCATTCTCTACAACTACTTTCACAAGCTGACGCAACACATTTACACTCTGCACTTCACCCTTTAAACCATCATCTGTGTTTACATAATCTCCTACGTTAGGAAGAGCCTTGTTCAACTCTTCATAAGTCTCTTCTTCATGCTTTAAACAGCACATCAGTCTTCCACATACACCGGAAATCTTGGTAGGATTTAAAGATAAATTCTGCTCCTTCGCCATCTTAATGGATACCGGAATAAAATCTGATAAATGGGTATGACAACATAACGGTCTTCCACAAATACCAATACCACCCATAATCTTGGTCTCGTCTCTCACACCAATCTGACGTAGCTCGATACGAGTCTTAAATACAGCCGCCAGATCCTTTACCAACTCACGGAAATCAATACGGCCGTCTGCAGTAAAGTAGAATAATACCTTATTATTATCAAAAGTATATTCTGCATCAATCAGCTTCATTTCTAAGCCATGCTTACGAATTTTCTCGAGGCACACCTTATACGCCTCTTTTTCCTTTTCTTTATTGGCTGCTTCCTGCTGTACATCTCTCTCCGTAGCAATACGGAGCACCGGCTTAAGAGGTTGAATAACCTTATCCTCTTCTACCTGGCGGATATCTCCCACAACAGTACCAAACTCAATACCTCTGGCAGTCTCCACGATTACATGGTCGCCTCTCTTTATATCAAAGGTAAGCGGATCAAAGAAGTAAATCTTTCCCGCTGTTCTAAATCTTACTCCAATCACTTTAATCATCTCTATAAACCTCACTTTTTACTATTTTACACTTTATATTTTATTCAGAGCCATATGGCACAAAATAATTACCCATTCTCCTGAATGGTCAGCATAAGCAGCTCCATCACAAGGTCAAAATTCACATTGGCATCCAAACGCTTTTTGGCAGTCTCCAACGCACGAATCACCTTCTCAATTCCTTCATAGCTGCTGCGGGATGCCACCTTTCGGATAGTTCCCATCTCTTCCCGGAAGATTAAATGATTCAAATCTCCGGTTGCCTTATATAAAAGTACGTCTCGATACCATACCGCAATAATATCCAAATAATCACTAATTTCCAGCTTGTACTCATTAATCTTCTTAATGGCAGCGACGATTTCCTGAATCTCCATATCCTGAATGTACTTCAGCAGAGACAATGCTTCTGCTTTCACATTATCAAAATCCTCACTGGAGGCAAGTGCCTTGGCCTTGCCGATATTACCTCTGGCAAAAGCAACGCAGACCTCTGCCTTGTAGTCCGGCACCTGCAATTCTTTCATCAGATAGCTTCTCACCAGTTCATCCTCTACCGGTTTCATATTCAATACTACACATCTGCTTAAAATCGTCTGAAGTAGTGCATTAATATTGGACACAAGAAGCAGAATCACCGCATAAGCCGGTGGCTCCTCCAAGGTCTTTAGAAGTGCATTCTGTGCCTGCACCGTCATCTTCTCCGCTTCATTAATGATATACACCTTGTATTTACTGCTGTACGGCTTGATGGCAATATCATTATTCACCTGCGAACGGATATCATCTACACTGATTGTTCCCGGCTTCTCATGCATGACACGGATGATATCCGGCTGATTGTTCGTCGCAGACTGCTTACAACTTCGACATTCACCACAGGGCTCTGTGCCCCCTCCCTCGCACTGCAATGTCTGCGCAAATATCCGGGCGATAAATTCCTTCCCCGATGCCTTTTCCCCATTGATAATATAGGCATGGGACACCTTCCCTGTAGAAAGGGCATTATGTAAATGTTCCTTTATCTGTTGCTGACCGATAATATCCTGAAATCCAACCATGTCTCCCCCACCTTTCTCTATTATGTAAAGATATCCAGAAGCAATCCCCTAATTTCTCCCAATCTGGCAAGAATAGCCAGATTATCCTTCTCATCCTTCATTAGCTCCTGTGCCAATGCATCCAGATTCTCATCAATCTTACGAATAATTCCGTAGACTCTGTGACGACCACGTCTGTCTAAGAAATTCTCTCTGGTAAAAGAATGAGAGTGAGTTACCACCTCATTTAGGAATTCCTTCACAAGACCACGATAGTGCTTCATATCCTTAAGGTCCTTACGTTTGGCCAGCTTTTCCCCTTCCATGGTAATCTGCTCCATCAGAAGCTGAAGGCGTTGCTGCAATTCTGCCTCTTGGATATGGCTTGCCAGTGTAAACTTGAAAGTACCATCCACAGGAGCCTGCTGAGTGGTATGCTCTACCGGTATCGTATTCTGTATATGATTTACTTTAATCTCCACGGCCCTGCCTCCTTCGCTATCTGCCGGCTGTTATGTAGCTCTCTATCTGTGCAATGCACTCTGAGAGCTTCTTGTTATAAAACCTATCTGTAATGCCGGCTTCTGCAAGCTTCTCTTCTGCAAAATCCTGACTGTCTGCAATAAATCTTCTGCACATCTCCACGTATTTCGGATTCGCTTGTTTCCGTTCCCTGTTGAGCGCCCTTTGCAGACGTTCTCCGTCTTCTATATCTACTAATATCGGCAAAACCTTGTCATTCCCAAAGTAATTCTTTAAATTTACATAAGCTTCCACGGTACCAATCAGCAAATAATCATGTGACAGTAAATCCAGGGATTCATCTGCCACCGTGAAATATCTCCAGATTCCGTGAGCGGTATCATAGGCTCTGGCTTCGATTACTTTCCCCGCCTCTAAAAGCTCTTGATATCCCGCTTCATCCGTAAAATGATACTCCCGACCATCCGCTTCCCCAATGCGGATAGGTCTGGTAGTATATGGGACAATCTTCTTCAATCCCAAATTCCTATTCTTCAACAGTTCCCGGTAAATTGTATCCTTCCCCGAGGAACTTTTCCCCATCAGACAAAATATCTTCCCCATGTTAAAACCTCAACTAACAGTTCCGGTCGCATAGCTGAACTGTTACATTCTATTCTACCTCAACCACACGAATCATATTGGTACGTCCACAGATACCAAGAGGTACACCTGCGGTAATGATAACGATGTCACCCACCTTTACCATGCCTGCTGCCTTAGCTTCCTTCACTGCATCTGCAAATAAATCCTCTGCATCCTCTGCTTCCTTAATCAGAAGTGGCTGCACACCCCATAACAGATTCAGCTGCTTACTTACTCTCTGGCTGACGGTACAACCGATAATCTTACAGCTTGGTTTATACTTTGCAACCATAGCCGCAGTAAAACCGGACATGGTAATCGGAATAATTGCTGCTGCATGTAAATCCATAGCAGTAGTACATGCTGCGTAAGAAATGGCAGTGGTTGTATCCGGATTTTCCGGAAGACCCAGCTTACCCATTCTGGAACGGTAATCAATATTCTCCTCCGTGGTCTGTGCAATACGTGCCATGGTCTTTACCGCTTCCACCGGATATGCACCTGCAGCAGTTTCTCCGGAAAGCATAATTGCAGAAGTACCATCGTAAATTGCGTTAGCAATATCCGTAGCCTCTGCTCTGGTAGGTCTTGGGTTCTTAATCATAGACTCCAGCATCTGGGTAGCGGTAATAACATGCTTACCCTGCTCTACCGCACTCTTAATCATCTTCTTCTGGAGTACCGGTACTTCCTCTAACGGAATCTCTACACCCATATCACCACGGGCAACCATGATACCATCAGAAACACTTAAGATTTCCTCCAGATTCTCAATACCCTGCATATTTTCAATCTTAGCAATAATCTGAATATCACTCTTGTGGGCATCTAAGATTTCACGCACCTGAAGGATATCTTCCTTGGTTCTTGCAAAAGAACATGCGATAAAATCAAAGCCCATCTTGGTACCGAATTCAATATCCGCTCTGTCTTTCTCGCTGATATATGGCATGGAAAGAATAGCTCCCGGCACATTCACACCCTTGTGATTAGATACAGGGCCACCGTTAATAACGGTACAAATAATGTCTTCCCCTTCAACCTTGTCTACCTTCATCTCGATAAGACCGTCATCAATCAAGATAGACATACCTTCCTTAACGTCCTTTTTCAGATTCTTATAAGTGATACTCGCCCTTTCTGCGGTGCCAAGCATATCTTCTGTGGTTAAGGTAAAGGTCTGACCTGCAACCAGCTCTACTCTTCCTTCTGCAAAATCTTTCAAACGAATTTCCGGCCCCTTGGTATCAAGCAGAGTAGCTACCGGAAGTCCTACTTTATGGCGAACCTTTACTACTTTCTCAAATTTTCTTTTCTGTTCTTCATGGCTTCCATGAGAGAAATTAAAACGGGCAACATTCATCCCCGCACGCATCAGCTGCTCTAACTTCTCTTCACTCTCGCTGGAAGGTCCAATAGTACAAATAATTTTGGTTTTTCTCATAACTCTCTCCTCTAATCTATATACTACTTGTGGGCTCCGTGCCCTTTATGAATTTTCAGTGTCTCCATTAATGAACACCACTTATCTGCCGTGGTTACAATCCAGGCCTCCTTACACATGGGTGGCACTACTGTCAGTGGCCACATATGCTTTCGGATGATATCCTTCTCTTTCTCCGATAAATTATATTCCTTTGACGCATTGTTCAGTGCTATCCCGGGATGCTTTAATCCATGCAGACGATACCACTTATTGTGTTCATCATCATGCCAGTCATATAGAAAATAATCATGTAAAAGAGCTCCTCTGATGAGCTTCCGCTTATCCACCTGTATGCCCAACTTCTCGCTGATTGCCAGACTGTACTTTGCAACATTGATACAGTGAGAATTCACTGTCATGTTGCCATGCTGGATAAAATTCTTCGTCTTCCGGAAGTTACGTGACTCCAAAATATCTCTGCCATGTTCTCTTACCGCTTTATGGTATTTTTTCTCTTTTTCGTAGAATCGTCGAAATCTTTTTTGATATTTCATCTATCTAACCATAGCCTTCCACACTCTACCAACTTTGGGACGACAACACTCTTCCCATTTAATCATATACTCTAAAACATATTACCATAATTTTACCCAAAAGAATACATGCAAAATATGGTATTTACGTGCTATAATTTATCTGACTTGTGCATTTTTACAATATTTGGAGGTTTTTATGTTTAAGTATTTAAAGAAATACTGGTTCTTCGCACTGCTGGCCCCACTCTTTATGCTGGGCGAAGTGTCCATGGACCTGTTGCAGCCCCGACTCATGAGCACCATCGTGGATGAAGGTGTCCTGGGTCTATCAAACAATAATGTAGGCGATTTATCCTTGGTAATCACCACCGGACTAAAGATGATCGGTTTTGTATTAATCGGCTGTCTCTGTGGTATCCTATCCGGCGTATTTGCCAACCTTTGTGCCCAGAATTTCAGTAACGATTTGCGAAAGGACACCTTTTCCCAAATCATGTCCCTGTCCTTTTCTCAGACCGACCAGTTTACTACCGGTTCTCTCATTACCCGTGTAACCAATGATATCACTCAGGTACAGAACCTTGTCATGCAGGCAATCCGTGGCTTCGTGCGTACCTTTCTCCTTTTTGCAGGCGGTATTATATGCATGCTTTCGCTGGACTTAAGCTTTGGAGTGGTGGTTGCCTGTGCGTTACCTTTGGTACTCCTGACGGTAATCTTTTTCCTTAGAAAAACCAATCCTCTTTTCACCGTACTACAAGAAAAACTGGACGGTGTAAATAATGTCATGCAGGAAAATGTGTCCGGCTCTCGCGTGGTAAAGGCTTACGTAAAGGAGGAATATGAGAAGGACCGTTTCGAAAAAGCCAATGACGGACTGGTACACACACAGTTAGATGTGCTCTTACTCCTGTCCTATATGACTCCGATTATGAATATTATCCTGAATATCTCCATTGTAGCCATTATTAAGGTAGGCTCCATTCAGGTACAGGCAGGTTCTCTGACTCCCGGTAATGTTATGGCAGCTATTACATATATTTCCCAGATTCTGAATGCAGTTATGCGTATGTCGATGATTTTTCAGACAGTTTCCCGCGGAATGGCATCCGGAAGACGAGTACAGGAGATTCTGGACTGCACTCCTACTATTCAAGGCGGAGAAAAGCTCCCTGCTTCCACCAATTCCAAGGGTAAAATAGAGTTTCGAAATGTTTCCTTTGCTTATCCAGGAATGGGACATGAGAAGGTCTTAGACGGCATTACTTTAACCATTCAGCCCGGTGAAACCTTTGCCATCTTAGGAGCTACCGGCTGCGGCAAGACCAGCCTTGTAAACCTGATTCCCCGCTTTTATGATGCCACGGAAGGAAGCGTCCTTATCGATGGCGTAGATGTAAAGGATTATCCGCTGACTGCCCTTAGAGACAAGGTTGCCGTGGCACTACAAAAAAGCGAAATCTTCCAGACTACCATTCGTGAAAATATCTCCTGGGGCAATCCTCAGGCAAAAGATTCCCAGATTGACCGAGCTGCGGATGTTGCCCAGGCATCTGAATTTATCAGTAAAAAGCCTGAAGGCATGGACACCATCGTAGCGCAGAGCGGTGCATCCCTCTCCGGCGGGCAGAAGCAGCGTGTTGCCATTGCCAGAGCAGTACTGAAAAACAGCGACATTTTAATCTTTGACGATGCCACCAGTGCACTGGATTTACAGACAGAAGCCAGATTGTACGATGCCTTGAAATCCGAACATCGTGACATCACTAAGATTATCATTGCCCAGCGTATCGCTTCCGTAAAAGATGCAGACCGCATCGCAGTACTGGAAAATGGCAAAATAGCTGCGCTTGGTACTCACGAAGAGCTTTTATCTACAAGTAGCATCTATCAGGATATTCATAATTCACAGCTTAAGGAAGGAGGTGCTGAAGATGGCCGCTAATCAGGCACAGCTTAACAATTACAAGGTTCCGGGCATGCGTGGTCCTCAGAACCGTATGAATAAAGAACACGCCAAGGACAGCAAAGGTACTCTCCTTCGGCTTGCCCGCTATTTTATCAGTGAAAAGTGGCGTATCCTTCGTCTGATGCTGGTAGTTCTGGTACTGGTTATCTGTAGCATATACGCCCCGAAATTGCAGAGTGAGGCCATCGATGCCATCACCACAGATGTAGTTTCTGCTGTAGGCGGAGAGCTGAATCTTCCCTACCGGCCGGCAAAGCTTGCCACCATTTTAGTTACTATGCTGTTAGTATATGCCATCCACAGCCTGTGTAGCTTTTTCCAGGCAAGAACCAGCGCTATTCTCAGCCAGAACATTGTAAAGAAAATGCGTGAAGATTTATTCTCGCACATTGTAAATCTTCCTATCAAATATTTAGACAGTCATCCCCATGGCGATATTATGAGCCGTATGACCAACGACGTGGAAAACATCTCCAACACCGTTTCCCAGTCCCTGAGTTCTCTTTTCTCAGGCGCGCTGACCATTGTGGGAACGGTAATCATGATGTTCTCCCTGTGTCCTCAACTGACCTTACTTTCCTGTATCACCGTTATCCTTACGGTGGTTGCCACCAAGGCTTTATCCAAAGCCATGCGCACCTTTTTCCGGAAGCGTCAGATTCTTTTAGGAAACCTAAACGGCACTGTAGAAGAAATGGTAAGTGGGTACAAAACTGTTGTAGCTTACAATCGTCAAGATGAGGTTATGGATACCTTTAACAAGACCTCCGACGAACTGACAAAGACCGGTATTATTGCAGAAATTCTTGGTGGTTCCATGGGACCTGTTATGAATGTTATCAATAATATCAGCTTTGTGATTATCGCAGCCTTCGGCGGATATTTTGCCATCGAAGGAATCATTTCCATCGGTATCATTTCCGCTTTCATCGTATACGCCAAGCAATTTGGAAGACCGATTGACGAGCTTGCCCAGATTTACGGTCAGATTCAGACTGCCCTTGCCGGAGCAGAGCGTGTCTTTGCCATTATGGATGAGCCTTTAGAAGATAAATCCGGCTCTACTTACATGGAGAATACGGTGGGAAATATCTCCTTTAATCACGTGAACTTCTCTTACGAGCCAGGCAAGCAGGTACTGCACAACTTCGACTTTGAGGTACGCGCAGGACATAAGATTGCACTAGTAGGCTCTACCGGAAGCGGTAAGACCACAGTTGTAAATCTGCTCATGCGCTTCTATGATGTGGACAATGGTGAAATCTTAATTGATGGCGTGAACATAAAAGACATCGATTGTAATACCTTGCGCAAGAACACCGCCATCGTATTACAAGACACGGTACTTTTCTCAGATACCGTTAAGAACAATCTGAAGTATTCCAAGGAGGATGCTACAGATGCAGAAGTGGAAAATGCAGTCAAAATGAGTAACTGCTACAATATGATTCGACACTTAAAGAAGGGCTACGACACCATGCTGACTCAAGGCGGACAGAATCTTTCCCAAGGACAACGTCAGCTCTTATCCATTGCAAGGGCCTTCCTTGCCCAGCCCAAAATCCTCATTCTGGACGAAGCAACCTCCAGCGTGGATACCCGTACAGAGAAGCACATTCAGGACGCTATGGTGAAGCTGATGGAGAACCGCACCAGCCTAATCATCGCCCACCGCTTATCCACCATCCGGGATGCGGACTGCATCGTGGTTATGGATCAGGGCCGCATCGTAGAAACCGGCAACCATGAAGAACTCATCGCTAAGAAAGGAAAGTATTACTCCCTGTATAATACACAGTTTGCAGGGAATGCAATATAATTTTTGATAACTGTCCAAGGCATGCATCCACGTTGCCTTGGACAGATTCTTTATCTAAATATTTTCCCGAAGAATAGTCATACAGCCATTCAACGTGTCAAAATCAACCACTCCATCTTTATTAAATGCAGTTCCTTCAAGAGTAAATGTATCATCATAACCAATCTTCTTTATGTAAGTAAAAAATTTATCAAAATCAATATTGCCTCTTCCAATGGGTAGTGTCTTTAGGTTACTCCACTCTTTGTATCCCCCGGCATAATCGTTCACGTGATAGTGACGTATATTTTCCCACAAAGCTTGATTCTCTTCCTTGTACAGCTCCTCTAGCTCGCAGTGGAATGCTGCCATCTTGGTATCAAATACGAAATGAATCTCCGGATAACGCTTCTGTAACTGTAAAATTCTCTTCATGGGCGACTGCACATTGCAGACCACATTTTCTACCAGCAAATCCAGATGGTATTTCTCCGCGAGCTTTAGAAGTCTTGGATATGCTTCCATATTATTCTCAAATGTACCATCAGAAGGTAGCCCATCCCAAAGATGAAGAACTATTTTCATTGCTCCCAGCTTTGCAGCAGCGTCTGCGTTCATCTCAAACAAGTATAATGCCTTCTGTAAATTCTCTTTACCACCGAGGCTGATTGCCTGACCAATCGTCTTCTCCGCATGTACCACCGGAATATATAGTTGCATTCCCTGAATATCTGAAATTACCTGCTCCAGCCGGTCATACCAAGTATCGTACATCATCAGTTCATATCCATCACAACAGAGCTTCTTCGAGAATTCCTCCAGTAACTTGTGATTACGCCCATTAGGTCTGCCGATCAAAGCACCGGTTGAACACAATATCTTACCCATACTCTCCACACCTTTTCTTATAGTTTTAATGACTATCTTACACTTTTATTTTTATAATATCAATTTCTTTTCCTAAAATATGTTACATTAACAAAACGTTAACACTTCTTTTGACTTTTCATGATAAAATAGTACTATTATCAGAATTGAGCCATCAGGCTTACAATCAATCTATTACAGCTTTTAACCGCTCTGTAATTCGCATTTTCACCCCTATGCTTTAAATACTTATTTACTTTAGGAGGTGCCCATGTATACTTTCAAAAAAATTGCCAAAGCCCTGCTTTTTCCTCATACCGTAATCGTTTTTATCATTGTCCCTTTGGCTTTTTTTCTACTGGGATATGGGGCTATTTTCGTGCCAGGCACGCAAGTCATACATATAATTTCCTACGTTGCCTCAGCATATGCACTAACTATATTCTGCTGTCGCATTCCACAAATAATCCGTTTCTTCAAAAAGATTCGACAAAATAATAAATATGTTGTTCGCTACTTTTCAGATATGCACCTGCGAATAAATATCTCTTTATACATCTCCTTGGCAATCAATACTGCTTATGTATTATTGCAGCTGGGAATGGGACTTACACATAAGTCCATATGGTTCTATTCCTTATGTGTGTACTATTTGCTTTTAGCGGTTATGCGCTTCTTCTTGCTAAAATATACCAAAACTCATGATATTGCTGAAAATAGTAAGCTGGAGTGGTTAATCTACCGTTTCTGTGGGTTGCTCCTGCTTTTCATGAACGGAGCCCTTTCTGCTATTGTATTTTACATTACCTGGCAAGGACGCACCTTTAGGCACCACGAAATCACCACCATTGCTCTGGCTGCTTATACCTTCTTTTCCTTGACGAAAGCCATCATCAATGTCGTTAAATTTCGAAAATACAAAAGTCCTGTATACTCTGCTACAAAAGTAGTTGGTTTAACATCAGCACTTGTCTCTATGCTCACCTTAGAAACAGCAATGCTAACCTCCTTTGGAGAAGAAGAACAGGAGCTGTTCAACCGTATCATGACCGGTGCTACCGGAGGCGTAGTAACTGTAACCGTACTGGTGATTGCTATCTATATGATTGTAAACTCTACAAAGAATATTAAATTGTACAATATACAAGAAAAAGGCTCCCAATAACGGGAGCCTTCTAAAATTCAAATTCTACAATGCCATGCATCATTCAGAATCCGCCCTGATGGGCTACTTCCTCATGTACGGCATCGCCGTATACAGTCAAGCCGTAATGCATGCTCTTACTCAAATACATCTTATTCAAATGCTTTTCCGATAGAACCGAATAATTCCATCTTTTCCTTAACAGTAGCCTTGATAGCTTCTGCACCCGGTGCAAGGAGCTTACGAGGATCGAAGCCCTTACCCTGCTGATCCTTACCAGCTTCAATATACTCTCTGGTAGCTGCAGCGAAAGATAACTGACACTCTGTGTTAACGTTAATCTTAGCAACGCCAAGAGAGATTGCCTTCTTAATCATATCCTCAGGGATACCGGTACCACCGTGAAGAACTAATGGCATATCGCCGGTCTTCTGCTGAATAGCATCTAATGTATCGAAGCTTAATCCAGCCCAGTTTTCAGGATACTTACCATGAATATTACCAATACCTGCTGCAAGCATATCTACGCCTAAATCAGCGATTGCCTTACACTCGTCAGGATCTGCACACTCACCTGCACCTACAACGCCGTCTTCTTCACCACCGATAGAACCTACTTCTGCTTCGATGGATAAACCTAAGTTGTGAGCAACTGCTACTAACTCTTTGGTCTTCTCGATGTTCTCTTCGATTGGGTAGTGAGAACCATCGAACATGATAGAGGTGAAGCCTGCCTTAATACACTTATAGCATCCTTCGTAGCTACCATGATCTAAATGTAATGCTACAGGAACAGTGATTCCTAATTCTTCATCCATAGCCTTAACCATAGCTGCTACGGTCTTAAATCCGGTCATGTACTTTCCTGCACCCTCAGATACACCAAGGATAACAGGTGACTGTAATTCCTGTGCGGTTAAAAGAACAGACTTTGTCCACTCTAAATTATTGATATTAAACTGGCCAACTGCATAGTGACCTGCTTTTGCTTTTTTGAGCATTTCGCTTGCTGAAACTAACATAAGACATTCCCTCCATGTACGTTTTTTAACATCTATGCTCACTATAACACATTCTGGAAAAAAAAGAAACCTATTTGTTAAATTTTTAGCAAAAAGTTCAGCCATAACGTAAATAAGGCTCTAAAATAAATGTTGGGGTGTGTGATTGAAAAATCACATTCCCCAGCATTTTTGTTTTATTATAGAAAAAACCTCCAAGTGCCAGTCGTCGAAAACTTATCACTCGGAGGTATGCTTAAATGCATAATCATTGTAT
>JAZQIQ010000018.1:0-4146 GCA_045541195.1 Acetatifactor sp.
ATAGTTAAACATCGACTGGCACTGAAGGTTTTCTTTGCATGCCTAAAAATACGTTTTTTCAATCAACACATCTAAAGTCCCCTAAATGTAGTAATGGGGCGGTATCCAAACGGATACCACCCCAGCTATTGACAAAGAACCCATCTCCCGGAATACCATTTTTTGTAGTACACTATTTATCTGTTTTATGAAAGCTTTTCAAAAAGGAAGTAGTCCACTTTCAGGGCACCTTCTTCTCTTTCTCTCTTATTAATCGCAAAAAGTCCGGCCTTTACACCAACCCAGCGTCCCGGCGTTGCAGGAATTACTTCTCCCACAGATTTGTAGTTCTCACCATCCTCGCTGTACTCATAAGACACCAGTTCTTCATCCTGTACTTTCATACGGATGTATAAGGAATCTCCACTGATACTGTCGTACACCTTTTCTACTTCATTATCCTTAGTCCACTCTCCGGTCATCTGTACCAGATTACGCCTTCCGTCTTTAACCCGTACTGCCAATGCGGTGTATACACCACCAAGAGATATCACACCAGCATAGTCCCCGTCTACAAGTTCAGAAATATCCATCTTTACGGTAATCAAAAACTCCGGTGCCGGCCACTTCTGTAACAACAGATTGCTTACATCACAAAGCTGTAATGTCTGATTTACCGATTGAGAATTCAGTATCAAATGCTCATTTTCCAGCCGATACCAATTATCCTTATAATTAGCATTCCACTGCCACTGAAGCCCAAGCTTTTCCCCTAAGAAATCATCCGAATCCTCCGGAGAGCATGACTCATAGCTTCTGCCCACATCCGGCTTCTGATAGGTAATAACCGGTTCACCACAGCCATTTTCGTCCTCATTGATACCGATAACCGGCCAGTCATCTACCCAGCGCATAGGCTGCAAATGTATGATTCTTCCTGCATTTCCCACATCCTGAAAATGAATAAACCAGTCTTCTCCGCTTGGTGTATCAATCCAAGCTCCCTGATGCGGTCCGTTAATCTCGGTATTTCCCTGATGAAGAACGATCTTTTCTTCGTAAGGTCCATAGATATTTCTGGAACGAAGCACTGTCTGCCAGCCCGGTTTTACACCACCTGCGGGAGCAAAAATATAATAATATCCATTTCTCTTATAAAGCTTTGGTCCCTCAATCGTAGGCTGGGTGGCATGTCCATCATAAATGTGCATACCATCATCCAAAACATCTGTACAATCCGGTTTGATTGGACTCATATGCAAAATACTCTTAAAACCGATACGACTTCTTGCAAAAGCGGTAACCATATACGCCTGTCCGTCATCATCCCAGAATGGGCAAGGATCAATCCAGCCACAAACCTTTCTTACGCACACCGGCTCCTCCCATCCCTTAAAGGGATCCTCTGTCTTACACATAAAGATTCCTTCATCCGGCATCGGGATAAATACATAATAAAATCCCTCATGGAAACGGATAGATGGAGCCCAGCTTCCGCAGCCATGCATCGGCTTATCATAATAATCAAAAGGAAGCTTTTCCATACAATAACTGATTACCTTCCAATTTACCAAGTCTTTGGAATGAAGTACCGGTACCGATGGTGCATTGCAAAAACTGGATGCAACCATAAAGTAATCCTCTCCAACACGGATAACATCTGGGTCCGAGTAGTCGGTATAAAGTATTGGGTTTGTATAGGTCCCATCGCCATTATCGGCATTCCACATCTTTTTCATTGATACATTCTCCTTATCCCACGGGGGCATATTTCAAATCTTTAAATTCCCCGATTAGTCTTTCTTCATATTGTCCGGAATAAACATATACCCCTACCATCGCTCCGGTAAAACGCTTACCCATTTTAATCCCTTCATCACAAAGGTAATATACATTATCAAGAGTCGCAAAGTCCTGCCATTCATTTCCTTCCACACAATAAGTAAATCTGCGCTTCAGATACTCTGTTTCTACCTTTAATGTTAACCGCTGCCCTGCCACTACAGAAATCAACTTACTTCCACTACAGGTAGTTTCCAGACCTATATGTTCCTCCAACTTAAGTTCATACTGCTCACCCACTGCGTAGATTCCCATCGTAAGATAAGTATTCTCGTCATAGTAGCAAGTAATTCCTACACTCTGCCCTTCCCTTAGCACCGGAATACGCAGCGTCGTTTCAAAAGAAAACTTAAAATTCTCCTGCCTGCGAAGAAGAATATTTCTGGAATACATGGTAGATAATGGCTCTTTACTTCCCTTCACACAAAGGAAACCATTTGCAAAGGTATATGCATCTTCCTCAGGTGCTCTGGGTGATACCCACACAGTACTGAGAATTCCCTTTTCAAAATTATCCGTAACTTCCTGCGGATGATATTCCGGGAGTTGCGGCTTTTTCTGTAACACACTGGGACCCTGCAGATTATTTACCATGGGCCAGCCATCACTGTTCCATGTAATCGGATCCATGGCAGTTTCTCTTCCCAGCATACTATATGCTCCGTCAATCTGTCTGCCACACAAATACACC
Source organism: Acetatifactor sp. (assembly GCA_045541195.1). Lineage (GTDB taxonomy): Bacteria > Bacillota > Clostridia > Lachnospirales > Lachnospiraceae > Acetatifactor. The sequence continues at coordinate 2,513 of JAZQIQ010000018.1, forward strand.
ATAAACCATTCCCCGGTCTGCGTCTGCACCGGCTTACCATGACCCGCACGCTGAATCCCTGCTTTTGGATCCATCTGGCGCATAATAGGATTATATGGGCAGGGCTCATAATTCCCAAATAATGTTTTGGATCTGGATACAGAAATCCGGTGTCCCGGTCCGGTGCCACCCTCTGCCTGGAACAGATAATAATATCCGTCCTTCTTTAAAAGATGAGAACCCTCCGGAGCACGTTTCTGATGACCATAGTATAAAAGCTTCGCCTCTGAAAGCTGCTTCTTTCCATCGGGACTGATTTCAAAGATTCTGGCTCCCCGATTTAGAATCATATATCTGCGACCATCATCATCTGTAAAAATGGACGGGTCAATACCATCTTCATCCAAAAATACCGGTTCTTCATAAGGACCTTCCGGCCGTTCCGAAGAGGTAACCATCTGCTTGCGATACACAGTACCGTCATCATTCAAACGATACGTAGCCGTGATATAAAAACGGCCCTCATAGTAGGAAATATCCGGTGCCCAATAACCTCTTCCGCCCTCTAATTCCTGCAAATATGCCCAATCAGGATTGGTTATGGCATGACCGATAACCTCCCAATGAATCAAATCTTTGGAATGAGAAATGGGGATACAGGGAAAATAGATAAAAGAGGAATTTACCATATAATAATCTTCCCCCACTCTTACAATGGATGGATCCGGATGCATTCCGGTCAGTATTGGATTATGATACATCTCCTCATATTTTGCACCTACATATTTTTCAAAATAATTCTCAATATCCGTAAGACCCTTTTCATGCACAATCTGATACGGTGTCACCAGGTCAGCGTCACCTCTTACCGGCGACATACCTACTTTTTCCACTAAATACTGCACCAATTCCAAATTGCCGGATTCAACGCCATAATGTAGCACATCCCGGTTCTTCTCATCCACCTCATTAAAGCTGGCTCTGGAATACTCCACAATGTATTTCATCATGGAGAAATCCCCCATTCTAGCCACATAAAAAGGAATCCACACTCCCTCTACCCTTTCATCGATGCATGCCGGTTCTTCCAAAAGGCACTGTATCATCTGTTCTAAGTCTTGCTTTAAAACACTTTCCTGAATCGTCATAATAAACCTCGCCGAATGTAAATGCTTACATAAAAACATCATACTACATCACCTTATTTTTTTCCACACAAAAGGGATGTTTTATACAAGAAAAACTCAGTGGCAAAACGCCACTGAGCTTTCTCATTATCATCTTATAAGCCGTACTGAGCTTTAATCTGCTGGAATTCATCACATGCTGCAAAACTGTTCATTACCGTCTTACGGTCTACGCCGCCATCTAAAGCAGCTTTCCATGCATCGATTCCGGCCTGATCTGCTTCACGATCCATAAAGGTTCTGTACAGAGCCTTTACAAATGCCTCGTCAGAAGTACTCTTTGCAAGATACTCTCCTGACCAGAAGAAGCTCTCTGCCGCAGCCTCCGGTGAGCATCCGCCGTCGGCAATTGCCAAGGACCAGGACTCAATACCATCTTCATCACCCTGACGCTCTAAGATTGTAGAGTACAATCTTTCAGCAAAACGGTAAATACCGGAATTTACGGTAGTTCCGTCTTCATTCAAA
>JAZQIQ010000019.1:0-16263 GCA_045541195.1 Acetatifactor sp.
TTGTTTCTTCAAAGAGGCAGAACGCATTGTTTTCATGGCATTTGGTGCTGTGGAGATGATGCGTTTTTTGTGTGATAGGATTGTAAAAAATAAGTCCAAAAGGTGGTATTTCAGACATAAAAATTGGTCAAAAAAGCGGTAATCTGGATAAAGATTTTCTTCATTTTGGCGGTATGTAAGGAGTGTGGTTTTGTATATTATTAGCATTCAAATCAGAGCAAAGTGTCAGACAAAGTTTTCAGACTATGCTGGGGAGCCTTACTATATCAGTATGTTTGCTAAGGTAGAAATATAAGTTATTCCACAGAACTGATGTTTCTACAAATGCTCAGAATCCTTATTTTATCTGATTTTTGGAATGATTATCCAAACCTGCATATTTATTTCGGTACGAGGTTTTGTACAAAACTTATCTGCGTAGTGGCGGTATAAGAATGATTTCCGTTTGCTCATCTTATTAGTACATTACTGTCAGAATGCACATGGAAACCTTAGGAATATAAACATTTTCTGAGATTTGATTACAATTAAGTTACACTTTAAGACGTTTTATGAGCATCAGATAAACAAAAACGCTTAGGTCTCATAATTACAGGCAACTACAGATAATGCTGACAATAACGCCTATGCTGATAATCAAAACTGAATGATGCTAAGTGTAATCAGTATCCCTGCATCCATGCTGTCAGTAATAACCAAAACTTTCAGACACATCCCCACCCTTGAAGTACCGTAGCCATAAACGGATATTCCCTACTTTTCACAGGCACGATGTAGAGACTGCCCATGCCATAGTAACTAGCTATCCGCAGTCTCACTGTTTTGCCTGTAGTTTGGTTTCTTACACAAGTACATTCACTCCGCCCAGACCGCCCTAACCCTGCAAGCTGGCAGATGCGCAAAGTTCCATTAATCCAGCCTTTTCGGGGTATGGTATTTTACCTTTGCTTTTTATTTTTTTCACACGGTGGCGGTTTTGGGGCACTTTTTAGAGAAAATAAGTGTGTGTTTGAAAAATGTGATTAACTTTAGGGGCAAAAGATAAACGCTTTTTTTAAACGCTGTTTCCTGCTCAATAGGAACTTTGGAAATTTCATACCTTACCCAGTATCCTCAAGATTGTCCTAAGTCTTAAAACGATGAAGGAGGTTTTGAGTATTATGGTTTACGGTATTATTTCCCATCTGGATGATGAAACAACAAGAGCATTCTTTAGAAACAAGAAAGTGCCAGACGCTAATGTAGTGTACAGCACCCAGCTGTCATCACTGGCTCAGGTACTGAAGACTGGTGATGCTGTATTTGTAGTCAGTGTCAACCGGTTCAGGGCAGGCTCACAGTTCCTGCAATTCGGGAAGTTCTGTATGGCAAACGGGGTATCCCTGCACCTGCTGGCTCAGCCTTATTTAGATATTTCCAGCGGTAAGCACTGGAAACCAGCTTTTGTTAACCAGATGATGCAGATGGTGGATGTGGAGCGGAGAGCCCTTGGCAGTATGACCAAAGGTTTCCGCATGACAAATGAGCAGTGGGATTATGTGTATCGTTGCTTTGAAGTCATGAACCTTGAAGTGCTGGGGGAGATATTTGCTTCAGATGGTGTGTTGAAACGTGGTAGCTGATGCGTGCTGGTAAGTTTGGAGGTGTGTATCGGTTTTGGGGTAAGAGTGTGGGGCGTTTTTTTCGCCCTGCTCCTGCCTTGGGGTATGGTCTGGTGGGTTTCACTTGGCTTGCCCCTACGCATGCACACGATGCCCTACGTTCCGTTTTACGCTCTTTGGTGCGTACTACTGCCACTGTGGTGTAAAAATCGAAATTTGGGCTTTCTACGGCTTGGGAGCATAGTTCCTATTCGTACTGTTTTTGGAACGATGGCTGTACTGGTAGGTTTTATAGTGGCGGTAGCTGTTGTAAGGAACTTTGCTGGCGTAGTTATTGGAACTGGTTGTGTTTTGGCTGACTTTTTGCCAGGTTCGGACAATAAACGGATTGGAAAATTGTATATGAGACAAAACATGGGGGATAATTTAAGTGGGTATTATGAAGGCGTGTTTGATGAGAATGATAGCTATATTGCGACACCTAATGCCATTAAGGTTGGGATGGCAGAGTATGCTATTGTTAGAAGAAAAGATATTTATTGGTAAAGATTATATTCCGATTGACTTCTAAAAGAGGCTGTGTTAAATTAAATAATAATAAATAAAAGCTATGATGAAGAGAGTACATGTATTTTTGCTTTCCAGAGAAGGTTCCCGGACTCGTCCGGCTGAGAGGAACCGAGTTAAGGGTATATGGAAGATGGCTTCTGAGCAGCGCACCGAAGGCTTGTCCCAAGGCTGCGACAGGTTCCGCCTGTTATAGCGGAAGGGTTTATTGAACCTGGCGAGGTCTGCACTGTGAAGTGTAGATGAATAGAAGTGGTACCACGAGTGAACACTCGTCTTCTGGATTTTCAGAAGGCGAGTTTTTTATTTTATTTGAAAGGAAGTAGTAACATGAGTAAAACACCCTATTATATTACCACTGCGATTGCTTACACATCCGGTAAGCCGCACATCGGTAATAATTATGAAATCGTACTTGCAGACGCAATTGCAAGATTTAAGAGAAAGGAAGGATATGACGTATTCTTCCAGACCGGTACTGACGAGCATGGTCAGAAGATTGAGTTAAAGGCTGCGGACGCAGGCGTTACTCCTAAGGAGTTCGTTGATAATGTGGCAGGTATCATTCAGGGACTTTGTGACCAGTTAAATATCTCCTATGATAAGTTCATCCGTACTACCGATGATTATCATGAGAAGCAGGTGCAGAAGATTTTCAAGCGCCTTTATGACCAGGGCGACATTTATAAGAGTTCTTATGAAGGTCTTTACTGTACTCCTTGTGAGTCCTTCTGGACCGAGAGTCAGCTGGTGGACGGAAAGTGTCCGGACTGTGGGCGTGAAGTAAAGGCGGCACAGGAGGAAGCATATTTCTTCAAGATGAGCAAATATGCGGACAAATTGATTAAGCATATCAACGAGCATCCGGAATTTATTCAGCCTGTGTCACGTAAGAATGAAATGATGAACAATTTCTTATTGCCGGGACTTCAGGATCTTTGTGTATCCAGAACATCTTTCAAGTGGGGGATTCCGGTAGACTTTGACAATAAGCATGTTGTATATGTATGGTTGGATGCACTTACCAACTACATCACCGGTATCGGTTATGATGCAGACGACAACAGCACAGAGCAGTACAAGAAGCTTTGGCCTGCAGATCTTCATCTGATCGGTAAGGATATCATCCGTTTCCATACCATTTATTGGCCGATTTTTTTAATGGCACTTGGTGAGGAGCTTCCGAAGCAGGTATTCGGTCATCCTTGGCTCCTTATGAATAATGACAAGATGAGTAAATCCAAAGGTAACGTAATCTATGCAGATGATTTGATTAATTTCTTCGGTGTTGATGCGGTTCGTTACTATGTGCTTCATGAGATGCCTTTTGAGAATGACGGTAATGCAACATGGGAAATCATCGCGGAGAGAACCAATACCGACTTAGCAAATACCTTAGGTAACCTTGTAAACAGAACCATCTCCATGAGCAACAAGTATTTTGGCGGTGTAGTTGCTGACAAGGGGGTTATCGATGAAGCAATTGATACTGACTTAAAGGCTGTGGTAACAGGTGCGCTTCCTAAAGTAAAAGCAAAGATGGCAGACCTTAAGGTGGCAGATTCTTTAACAGAGATTTTCTCTATCTTTAAGAGACTTAATAAATACATTGATGAGACGGAGCCATGGGTACTTGCAAAGGATGAGGCAAAGCACGACAGACTTGCAACCGTACTCTACAATTTGGTAGAAGGTATCACAGTTGGAGCCTCTTTATTAGCGCCATTTATGCCGGAAACTGCAGAGAAGATTGTTGCACAGTTAAATACGCAGATTAGAGAATTCGAACAGCTGGAGTCCTTCGGTTTATATGAGAGTGGCAATAAGGTAACCGATACACCGGAAATCTTATTTGCACGTCTTGATATGAAGGAAGTGGCTGCGAGAGAAGAAGAAATTCGTCTGGCGATGATTGCTGAAAATGCACCGGCAGAGGAAGCTCCTGCAGAGGATGTGATCGATATCGAAGCAAAAGAAGAGATTGAATATGGTGATTTTGCCAAAATGCAGTTCCAGGTGGGCGAGATTATTGCCTGTGAGGCAGTTCCGAAGTCCAAGAAGCTTCTGTGCTCCCAGGTACGTATCGGAAGTCAGGTAAAGCAGATTGTATCCGGTATCAAGCAGCACTATACTCCGGAAGAGATGGTGGGCAAGAAGGTTATGGTACTTGTAAACCTTAAGCCGGCAACTTTAGCAGGTGTATTATCAGAGGGTATGCTCTTATGTGCAGAGGATGCAGATGGTAATCTTGCACTGATGACTCCGGAGAAGAAGATGCCTGCAGGTGCAGAGGTGTGTTAAGGGTTTCAGGGGGAATTACGGATGAAGAAAGAAGAATTCTATTATGCTTCCAGAGATGAGGTGTCTCAGATTCATGCGGTCCGTTATACACCGGATGAGGCAGAGCCTTGGTGTGTGCTTCAGATTGTGCATGGTATGGCAGAGCATATTGAGAGATATGAGCCTTTAGCCAAGTTCCTTACAGACAGAGGTGTGGTAGTTACCGGAGAAAGTCATTTGGGACATGGGAAAAGTGTCGGGGAAGGGCAGATGCAGGGATATTTCTGTAAGGTTGACCCCGCTACGGTGGTGGTACGTGATGTGCACCGATTGAAGAAGATGACGGAGAGTATTTATCCTAATCTGCCATACTTTATCATGGGACACAGCATGGGTTCCTTTATCACCAGAAACTATATCAGCCGATATGGAACCGGTATTGAAGGTGCGATTATTATGGCAAGCGGTGTAATGCCGGCCGGTTTGATTAAGACATCTAAGCTGCTTATGGGGCTAATTGCAAAAATAAAAGGCGAGAAGCATGTGAGTAAGTTCTGTAATAATATGGCATTCGGGAATTATAATGCAAGAATTTCTAATCCTCAAACGGAATCAGACTGGTTATGTTCTGATGAGAAAGAAGTTCAGAAATATTTGAATGATCCAATGTGTGGATTCATTTTTACAATGAATGGATTTAAGGGATTGATGGAGATTATTGACAGAGCACATTCATCTGCATATATTGAAAAAATACCGAAGAAGCTTCCGCTCTATGTGGTGGCCGGAGAGGAAGATCCTCTTGGTAATTATGGTCAGGTTGTAACATCGCTTCCGGGCATATGGAAGGACGCCGGTATCGTCAATATTGATGCAAAAGGTTATAAAGGCGGTAGGCATGAGATTCTGAATGATGTCTGTAAAAATGATGTGATGGAAGATATTTATACTTGGCTGAAAAAGGAAGTGTAGGGCATGGAAGAGATATTTCCCTATGAAATAAGATGGGCCAGACCACAGGAGTGGAAACCGACCATGAATATGGTCTGGGATACATTTATGAAATTCGAAGGTGAGGATTATTCCGCAGAAGGAATCCGTAATTTCTACGACTTTATTACGGATGAGAAGCTGTATCAAGCCTTTTTGAAGGGCAAGTACCAGATGATGGTTGCGGTGGAGGACGGACAGGTTGTAGGTATGGCGTCTGTAAGAAACAGAAACCATCTTTCGCTGCTTTTTGTAAAAGATACACACCATCGCCGTGGCATTGGAAGAAAGCTTTTGGATTGCTTTTGTGGATATTTAAAAGGGGAGATGGGAGAACGCACCATGACGGTGCAGGCGGCGCCCTACGCCTTGGAATTTTACAGACAAACAGGCTTTCAGGCCACAGGACCGGAGCAGCAGTTCAGCGGTATCCGGGTTACATCAATGGAACGAGTTCTTTAGAGGGGAATACACAGGTTGAAAGGATTTATAAGAAATGAGAATATTTGATTTAGACGGACCTTTGATGTCGATTTTAAACAAAATTGCGGACATGATGATTCTGAACATTCTGGCAATCATCTGCTGTCTGCCAATTTTTACTGCCGGAGCAGCATTTACGGCGCTTCATTATGTATGTCTTAAGATTGTGCGTAATGAGGAAGGTTATATTGCAAAGAGTTTTTTTAAGGCGTTTAAGGAAAACTTTAAGCAGGCAACCATCATCTGGCTGGTGGCACTGGTGGCAATACTGCTTCTGGTTGCAGACTTCTGGCTGATTAAGGAATTTGAACTGGAACTGGGGTATTGGTTTAAGGTAGTGCTTACAGCGGTATTCGTTTTGGTTATTTTTACAACTACCTTTGTGTTTGCGGCGCTGGCAAGATTTTCGAATACTACGTTGCAGACCATTAAGAATGCCTTTGCAATGTCTGTATTGCAGTTCCCCAAGACCATCCTGATGATTATTGTATATATGATTCCTATTGTGGCAGGAGCATTTTTCTACCAGGCGATACCTTTTGTGCTGCTGTTTGGTATCTCCGTACCGGTGTGGATATCTGCAATGCTTTATAACAAGTTCTTCCAGAAGCTGGAGGATAAAATTCTGGAGCATCAGGAAAAGAAAGAAGAACCGGATGATGGTGAGAAGATTTTCAATGATGCGCCCATGGAAGGAATCAGTGAAAAATAATGTACAAGGGGCACGTCAGATGGTATGTATAATTTGACGAAGAAAGAGTAAAATTTTTGTGGAATAGTGGTATGGCGTAAAAAACACTTTTTCGGTATACTATGAAAAGAGTTGAGAAAGAAGATTTCTCAAATACAAATGAGATTACTCGTATTTATGGAAGGAGCAATTTATTATGGCAAGTTTATCATTAAAAAATGTCTGCAAAGTATATCCTAACGGATTCGAAGCAGTTAAGAACTTCAATCTTGAAATCGCTGATCAGGAGTTCATCATCTTCGTAGGACCTTCAGGTTGTGGTAAGTCTACCACTCTTCGTATGATCGCTGGTCTTGAAGATATTTCTTCTGGTGAATTAAAGATTGGTGACAGAGTAGTTAACGATGTAGAGCCTAAGGACAGAGATATCGCAATGGTATTCCAGAACTACGCTTTATATCCTCATATGTCAGTATATGACAACATGGCTTTCGGTCTTAAGTTAAGAAAAGTTCCGAAGGATCAGATTGATAAGATGGTTAAGGAAGCAGCTAAGATTCTTGACTTAACTCCACTCCTTGACAGAAAGCCTAAGGCTTTATCCGGTGGTCAGAGACAGCGTGTAGCTATGGGTCGTGCTATCGTTCGTAATCCTAAGGTATTCCTTATGGATGAGCCTCTTTCAAACCTTGATGCTAAGTTACGTGTACAGATGCGTATCGAGATTGCTAAGTTACATCAGAAATTAGGAACCACCATCATCTACGTTACTCATGACCAGACCGAGGCTATGACTCTTGGTACCAGAATCGTAGTTATGAAGGATGGTGTTATCCAGCAGGTAGATACTCCTCAGAACTTATATGAGAAGCCACAGAACTTATTCGTTGCAGGTTTCATGGGATCTCCTCAGATGAACTTCCTTGATGCAACTGTTAAAGTTACCGGTGATGTTGCTAACTTAGAAATCGCTGGTCACAGCATTCCTCTTCCTCCTGCAAAATCTAAGAAGATTATTGACGGTGGTTATGATGGAAAGGTTGTTACCTTCGGTATCCGTCCTGAAGATGTATATGATTCTGAAATGTTCATCGAGACCTCTCCTCAGAGCGTATTCGAGTCTACTATCAGAGTATACGAGTTACTTGGTGCAGAAGTTTACTTATACTTCGATCTTGACACCTTCCCTATGACTGCTAGAGTTGATTCCAGAACAACTGCTAGACCTGGTGATGTTGTTAAGTTTGCTCTTGATGTTGAGAAGATCCACGTATTCGACAAAGAGACCGAGCAGATTATCACTAACTAATATGATTTTTCTGAAGGGTGCTGTTTACAGCACCCTTTTTGAAGATTTGGAGGATATGAATGATTACTAGTCAAGTGATTCAGACAAGTATTGATGAATTAAAGGCAATTACCAAAGTAGATTTGTGTGTATATGATTTAAATGGTAATGTTATTGCTTCTACTGCAGATATGTCCGATTTAAATACTAATTTGGTAAGTGGCTTTGGAGATTCTCCTGCGGATAGTCAGGTGATTGGAGCATATCACTTATTGAAAATATGGGATGAAGGCGAGCTTCTATATGTGTTGGTGGCAATGGGAGTAGGCAACGATATTTATATGGTAGGAAAGATTGCGGTTTCCCAGATTCAGAATCTAGCCGTTGCATATAAGGAACGTTTTGATCGCAATAACTTCTTCCAGAATCTAATTATGGACAATTTACTTCTGGTGGATATTTATAACCGTGCAAAGAAGCTTCATGTGGAAGTGTCCGTGCCCCGTGTGGTGTATCTTGTAGAGACCAAGACAGAGAAGGATGGTCTGGTAACAGAGTTGTTAAAGGGAATGTTTTCTCCACAGGCGGGAGATTATATTACTGCAGTGGATGAATCCAATGTGATTTTGATTAAGTCCTTTGCTCAAGAAGATTACTCATACGAAAGTCTGATGGGTGTTGCGGATACCATTGTGGGAATGATGAATGCGGAAGCTATGCTGAATGTAAGAGTATCCTTTGGTACGGTGATTCAGGAGCTGAAGGACGTATCTAAGTCCTACAAGGAAGCAAAGATGGCGCTGGATGTGGGCAAGATTTTCTATGCGGAAAAGGATATTGTGGCGTACAGTACTCTTGGTATCGGACGTCTGATTTATCAGCTTCCGGTTAACTTATGCAGAATCTTTGTGGAAGAGGTGTTCGGTGGCAATGTACCGTTAGAATTGGATGATGAAACTCTCAGTACAATTAATAAATTCTTTGAGAACAGCTTGAATGTATCGGAAACATCCAGACAGCTGTTTGTTCACAGAAATACTTTGGTATATCGTATTGAGAAGATTCAGAAGAGTACGGGTCTTGACCTACGTAACTTTGATGATGCACTGACCTTCAAGATTGCCATGATGGTCATGAATTATATGAAATATTTGGATGGCTTGGATTATTAGTCATAAAAAGGACAACCCCCTAATAGATTATATTAGGGGGATTTTTTTATGAGTTATAATCGCAAAATATTTTATATGAATTTTTATGAAGGTGATGAGAAAAGAGGGAATGCCGGCTATGTTAAGGTATTGCAGCAGGGAGAAGTATTTGAAGCAGAGGTGCACTTAACCGGTGTGTCGCCGCTTTTTGACGGTGGAACGGAACTGGAGATTTCACGGGGGCAGGAGCATATTACAGCACAAAAAATAGCATTCCGCAATGGACAGGGAGCAGGTAGGTGTAGGTGGGAAATGTCAGGGGGACTTAGTGAATTGGCATTTTATCTTCCGGTGAATGAGGGCTGCTATTTTGGAACAGAGGAAATGAAGTCCCGGAGTATGGACATGCAACTGGGCGCCCGGGATGTTTTGGAAGAAATCATTCCGGAAGCTGCGGAAGATGTTGTGGCGGAAGAAACAGTTATAGAAGTCGAGAATCCTCAGGAAGAAATAGTGGAGATGACAAAAGATACCGGTTCAGGGGATAGAGAATCAAAAGATACGAAAGGAAAAGTAGAAAGCCGTAAATGGAAGCAAATCTGTAAAGTCTATCCTCATATAAAACCCTTCGATGATTTCCGGGAATACATAAAGCTGGATTTGAAGGATATGGTTCTTGTATCGGAGAAGAAGTATTCGCTGGTGGAGAATAGTTTTCTCTTGCATGGATATTACAATTATAATCACATTATCTTGTGGAAAAAAGAAAAAACACCGGTGAAGTACTACATCGGTGTTCCGGGAAATTTCTATGAAAAAGAAAAACAGGTGGCGGTGCTCTATGGATTTGAAAGCTTTGAAGGAGTCGTAGAACCGGCTAAAGAAGGGGATTTTGGGTACTATATGACGGAAGTGTCTATATAGTACGCATCAGTCCTTCATAGGTAAAGGGCGGGATAAAGCTGGCCTGTGCCACGTCACCCTCTTGTATAAAGGCATTCTCTACACCCAGGCGGATGCAGTAATTTACGATACGTTCATATTCCTCGGAAGTAAGCTTGCGGTTTAATTCCGGAATATGGGAAACATGGGGCAGGGGTGTGTACTGGTTCATTATGCTGAGATATACATCGTTTCCATAGGTATCATGGAGATAATGAATAATCTTTTTGGAATCCTTAGCTTGTCCGGGAAGACAGAGATGACGGATAATCATCCCTTTTTTCATCATTCCTGTCTCGGAATCGAAGGCAGGAGTGCCAACTTGCCGGAACATCTCGGCAAGGGCAACTTTGTTTACTTCAAAATAATCCGACGCATGGGAATATTTGGAGGAAAGATCACTGTTATAATATTTGCAATCCGGAAGGTAGATATCGATAAGACCCTCCAGTAATTTTAGAGACTCTACCTTTTCGTATCCGGCGGTGTTATACACGATGGGTATGGATAATCCCGCAGTTTTGGCGTATGCCAGACTGTCAGCAATCTGAGGGATATAATGAGTGGGCGTAACCAAATTAATATTGGCTGCGCCTTTTTCTTGTAGTTCCAGATAAATTTCAGAAAGACGCCTTGAGGAAATTACCATTCCTACATCGCCGATGGCGATATCATGATTCTGACAAAAGACGCACCGAAGGTTGCAACCACTGAAAAAGACAGTTCCCGAACCGGCTTGTCCGGAGATGCAGGGCTCTTCCCACATGTGCAGAGCCGCCCGGGCTGCGTAGATTTTGCCGGGCATTTTGCAGTAGCCAAGCTGTCCGCGTTCTCTATTTACTTTACAGTTTCTGGGGCATAGGGTGCAATTGCTAAGCATAGTTCTCCTTGAAAAGTTTGGCTCAGTTATGAACGTATCTATTCACAAAAATAAGCAAGCATATTTTACGTGTACAGATATGCTCATGGCTGAGCTGAAAAACAAGAAACCGCACAAGGCGGGTATAGACACGGCTCCATCCGGCACCCTCACGGCACATGAAAGATTCCACTTAGTGCTGCTTCGTTCCCGACCTGACACGGTTCGTAGATTTCCATTGCGCGAGACCAAACTTCAACGCCATGTCCAGTGACCCGGACAATGTACGGCTTTTATAGTTTAACTTGTGTATAACAGTTTGTCAACCTTTAAATCAAGGTTCCTCTTTTAATTCCGCCGCAAGAGATGCAGCTTTTCGAGCTTCTTTTTCCGCTTTGTTGCGGATGCGGAGCTGTGTAAAGAAGGTTTTCAGGATGGCACTGCATTCTTCCTCTAAAATGCCCCGCGATACCTGTACCTGATGATTAAACTGTGGCATCTCCAGAATATTTAAAATGGAACCGCCGCAACCGGCCTTGGGGTTCATGCAACCCATGACTACTTCAGTTACTCTGGCCTGGACGATGGCACCGGCGCACATCTGACATGGCTCCAGGGTGACATATAAGGTGCATTCTTCCAGTCGCCAGTCACCAATCTTTTTACTGGCTTTGTTGATGGCGGTAATCTCTGCGTGAGCCAGTGTGTTCTTGTCTGTGTTCCGGCGATTGTAGCCTCTTCCGATAATCTTTCCTTCGTGAACAATAACACAGCCGATGGGGACTTCGCCCAGGGCCAGAGCTTTCTCTGCCTGTTTAAGGGCCGCTTTCATATACTTTTCCTGCACATTTTTTATGACTGCCATAGGACCTCCGTTGCAAAAAATGTCGTAACTTGATATATTAGAGTATATTTCAAAAAAGGTAGGAGAGCAAGCTTGAAGAAGTTTTTAAATAAATTTATCGGCGATAGAAGGTTTTATAAGATGGTGCTGACGGTGGCAGTCCCGATTATGATACAGAACGGAATTACCAATTTTGTGGGGCTTCTGGATAATATCATGGTAGGAAGCATAGGTACGGAGCAGATGACCGGCGTTGCCATCGTAAATCAGCTATTGATGGTGTTTAATCTAAGTATTTTTGGCGCGATTTCCGGTCCCGGAATCTTCGGCGCACAGTTTTATGGTAGCGGAGATAAGGAGGGGATGCGCAATACCTTCCGGTTTAAGTTGATTATCTGTACTATTATTGTATTGGCCGGAGTCGGAATTTTCTTATGTGGCGGGGAAGTATTGATTTCTCTATATCTCCAAGGAGAAGGGGAGGCAGTGGCTATAGAGACGACCCTGTATTATGCGAAGCAGTATCTGCTGGTGATGCTCTTTGGACTGTTACCCTTTGGCGTGGAACAGATTTATACCAGTTCTCTTAGAGAAAGTGGCGAAACCATGGTTCCTATGGCGGCAGGTATTCTGGCAGTGGGTGTGAATTTTGTGCTGAATCTGGTGCTTATTTTCGGACTTTTGGGATTTCCAAAGCTTGGTGTAGTGGGTGCAGCTGTGGCGACGGTGATTTCCCGATTTGTACAGGCTGCTGTAGTGGTAATCTGGACGCATAGACATACGGCCAAAATGTTCTTTATTGAAAATGCATACAAGACACTTCGGATTCCTATGGGACTTGTGGGGCAGATTATTAAGAAAGGGTTTCCACTGATGGCCAATGAAATCCTATGGTCAGCAGGAATGGCCATGCTGTCCCAGTGTTATTCGGTGCGTGGGTTAAACACTGTTGCTGCACTGAATATTAACAATACCATCTCAAACTTATTCAATGTAGTGTTTATTGCCCTTGGTAGTGCGGTGTCCATTGTGGTTGGTCAGCTTCTGGGAGCGGGCAAGATGGAGGAAGCGGTAGATACGGATAATAAGCTGATTGCTTTTACGGTGCTGTCCTGCTTGGGTATGGGTGGCCTGCTTTTCTTATGCGCTCCACTGTTCCCTATGGTGTACAACACCAGCGAACAGGTAAAGGAGTTGGCAACCAGCTTTATCCGTGTTTCAGCGGTGTGCATGCCTCTATATGGATTTACCCATGCTACTTATTTTACTCTGCGTTCCGGTGGAAAGACGGTGGTTACCTTTCTGTTTGACAGCTTCTTTGTCTGGGTGGGCTGTATCCCGGTGGCGTATGTGCTGAGTAGATATTCGGCTCTTACTCCGGTGATGCTTTACTTTGTGTGTCAGTCTATGGACTGGATAAAGTGCGTGATTGGTTTTATTTTGGTGAAGAAGAAGGTTTGGGTAAGACGACTTGTAGTTGATAATCATTAGATGGTTGAAAATGCATAGAAGTAATGCTTACCAGGGTGTAAATAATCAGAAACTTATGATAAAATGTAAACAACTATTATTTTAGGAGGTATTTCAAATGATTAAGGGATTTAAGATGAAACTCTATCCGGGAATGGAAGCAGAGTATGAGAAGAGACACAATGAGTTATGGCCGGAGATGGCAGATATGATTCATGAGCATGGCGGAAAGAATTATACCATCTTCCTGGATAAGGAGACATTAACCTTATTTGGTTATATTGAGATTGAGAATGAGGAGCTGTGGGCAAAGGGTGCAGACACTGCAATCAACCGTAAGTGGTGGGATTTTATGGCAGATATCATGGAGACCAATCCGGACAACAGCCCGGTAAGTATCGATTTACAGAACGTGTTCCATTTGGATTAATTAAATATGACAGATGAGCTTTTGAAGGAACTTCGGAAGATTACACCGGAAGAACAGAGGATTTTATCGGGGATCACAGAGATTGAGAAGGGGATATATATGTCTCCCGAAAGTAATGTGGTAGATGCGGCAAAGCTCTTGGATGCGGGAAAACTGATACAGGTGCGACCTCATACCCGTTTTGTACATTTTCCGGCTCATACCCACAATTATATAGAAGTAATCTATATGTGTGCGGGGAGCACTCATCATGTGATTGACGGGCATCATGTATATCTGCATGAGGGCGAGCTCTTGTTCTTAAATCAACAGGCGGTGCAGGAGATATATCCGGCGGGAGAAGGTGACATTGCTGTCAATTTTATTATTTTACCGGAATTCTTTGACTATACCCTGAAGCTGATGGAGGAGGAGCAGAATCTTCTGCGTGATTTCGTGGTAGATTGTCTGACGGGGAAGAATCAGGCATCGGGATATCTTCACTTTAAGGTGGGGGATGTACTTCCGGTGCGAAATCTTTTGGAGAATCTGATTTGGACCATTCGGAATAAACAGCCTAATAAGCGAAGTATCAATCAGATTACTATGGGGCTTTTGTTTTTGCAGCTCCTAAATCATGGTGAGCGTATGGAGACTGCCGAGGGGAATTCACAGCAGAGGCTGATGATGGATGTGCTTACTTACATAGAAGAGCATTACCGCGACGGAGAATTTTCGAAACTGGCGGAATATCTGCACTATGATGTATACTGGCTCTCCAGGGAGATTAAGAAACTGACCGGTAAGACTTATACGGAGCTTCTTCAGGAAAAGCGTCTGAATCAGGCGGCATATTTGTTGGAGCATACCGGCATGTCGGTGTTGGATATCGGTCTGGCGGTGGGGTATGAGAATATGAGTTACTTCCATCGGATATTTCAGAAGCGTTTTGGGGTGACTCCCAAAAAATATCGAGTAAATAAAGGGACTGCTACGAATTCGTAGCGGTCTTTTTTGATGGAAAACTGTGACTATAGTGACAGTTGTGTGAAGGAAAAAGATATAATATAATATTTCTGTGTTGCATTGTTCAGGGCAGTAGATGCCGGGATTATAGGAAAGAGTAAGTGGATGTATATGAAGCGAGAATGGAAAGAAAGCTTGTGGGATGAATATGTAAAGGGTACGATTTTTTCTGAGGAAAAGAAGAAATCTTTAAAGGCAGTCGGCGATTTGCTGATAGATAAGGCACCGTTTTTATATGAGATTTATGCAGCCATCGGAAAAGAAGGAAAACAGTGCAAGGATGAGGAGTCCGGTGTTGCATATGAGAAGGCGGATGGTTTGCATATACTGAAGTGGGAAGAGACAGAAATCTGCTTCGAAAAGGATATTTTTAAGACGGTAGTGAGTGATATGATCGGTCTTTTTGAAGAGCTGTTGCCTCTGGGCTCTGTTGTAGATTTAAAGAAAGATAAGCTTGCTGAGAACATGGATGTATCGAAGATTGACAATTTCCGTGTAGTGATTGTGAAGCGTTTTGTAGGAGACGGAGAAAGTTTATATTATCCGTACGGAGCAGTGGTATATCCCTTTGGAACAGCCGGTGCCGGAAGAGTAATGAGCTTTACACCGGCTTTGATAGACCGTGTGATTTTTACCGGATACAGTGACGAGGTGGAAGAAGCTTTTGTATATCAGATGAAGCATGAACTCATTGTTTCCCAGAGGAGAATGTCCGCAGGATTTGCATCCAAGGAGAGGTTGGCAGAGTTTGAGAAAAATATTATGAAAGCAGGTGAGCGTGATGCCCGATACAATTAAGATTAACTTTGATGATTTAGAGGATGCTGCGCAGCAGGTAAGGACTGCATATGAGCAGTTTACGGCCATTAGTAAGAGTGGCTTTGGTGCGGAGATAGATGCATTATCGGGGATGAATTCTGATTTTGTGGATAAGCTGATCCGTGTGCTGGAGATTGCCCAAGACTGGAATGCAGAGACACTGAACGAGAATATTTTAGGATACATACAGGATGCAGAAGCAGTGTGTGCAGAGATGAAGAGAGTGGACGAAGAGATTGCAGGTGCATATAAGGGAGAAGAATAAATGGGTGAATTAAAGAAAAGCTCTGCAGAGTCCAAAAGAGGTGACTATGTGGAGGATTTGCAGAGCGCAAAGAAGAAAGTAAGAGAAAATTTTGACGAGATGGATTTTCAGAACGCAGTGCAGCGTGACCAGATAGAAGATGCCATCGCGGGAATCGAGGCAGAGCTGGATGCGATGATTAAGACATTGAACGATATGTCATTTGAATAGCATGGGAGGACGGAATGAAGCGTGATATAAAGATAAACGTATCTGTGTTGTGGGCAGTATATTACAAAATCACCGCCTACAGGGATGCGCTTACAGATATGGAGACTGCCTCTTCTCACTTCCTCTCGGTACTGGAGAGTCAGGACAGCGCCACCTATGAGAGGCTGGCGGAGGTCTGGAAGCAGAACGTACAGGTGCAGGAGAGCGTACTGAAGGATCGCTTAAACAGTATTGCACAGATACTCAGTGATTACATATACGATATGGAAGCGTGCATCATGCCTAAGGACGAGAGTCAGATGATGCGTGTGGACCGTAATGATATCTGGTGGAACTATGACCAGATAGCGGGGAATGTAGAGGACCTG
>JAZQIQ010000020.1:0-9006 GCA_045541195.1 Acetatifactor sp.
CCCAGTGGGGTGCCAAACGCTACATGAATATGGATCATCTTTACGAAATGGATATTCAGGAAGAGTCTGATATCATAGCCGGTTAACTGCCGGCTACCAAGCGGCTAAAATTAATTTTGCGAAAAATATTTGACACTATCAACAAAAATGCTGGGGAATGTGATTTTTCAATCACACACCCCAACATTTATTTTAGAGCCAAAAAAAGACTGGCTATAACAGCCAGTCCCTCCAGAATTTATCACTAAAACTTATAACTACCATACCCTCTCGAATATTTACAATAGTTTTTATCCGCATCATCAGCATCCAAATCAAATAAAACTCTAAAAAAAATAATTATTGCTTTTATCAAAATAACCTCCCCTTTCTCAACTTATAGCTGACTATAAAGAATTGACGCTATTATACTACATCCTACATTTAAAATCAACGTAAAAACTAAGTGTGTAAATATTTTTATTGCACTATTCTTATCGTCTGTAATAATCTTGTTATATTTATTTTCATCGCCCTTTGTTATTTTAAATATAAAGTAATCGCCATATTCACTTAGCTTTCTAAATATCTTATGTGCCATCGACTCTCCATAGTTAAAAACCACCAAACATAAAACAATCGACAAAACAATATAATTAATAGCGTATCTTAAATTGCCTATACTCAATACAGTCATCTCATCATCACATCTCAAACCTATAGAATAATTAAATCCTATTAATAACAGCAAACAGACTACAATAAATAAAACATAATTAAAATAATAAGCAACCATTTTTCTATGCCGTTTTAAAAATAAAATAAATTTATTTTTGCTT
The DNA here is from genome assembly GCA_045541195.1 of Acetatifactor sp. GTDB lineage: Bacteria > Bacillota > Clostridia > Lachnospirales > Lachnospiraceae > Acetatifactor. Next base: position 819 of record JAZQIQ010000020.1, read on the forward strand.
GCATAAACTCTTTCCAACGTATCTACCCATTCCCCTATAATATTTATAAACTCTTGTCCTAGACGATTCTCAATAAAATCCATTTGAGCTATTATAGTGGCCTGCTTTTCTTCAATCTCTTCTATATCCTCTAATCTTCCCGAAAATATTAATCCTAATACCTCTTCTGGTTTTAATCCACATGATATTTTCACTGTTAACTTATGTCGTTGTGGTCTTTTATATCCCTCAACATTTACAAAAAAATCCCAAGACACAGTAACGCTATTAATGTATTCCGATATAGCCCATTTCTGCATAGCAAAGATTTTGAAGTCATTAAACGAGTATGTTTTATGTTTACTTGTTGAAACAATAACATTTGATACTCCAAATTCCCCCTCACTAACATGTAATGTCAGTTTTTCTCTTACCAAATCATCCAATCGTTCTATATCATCCTTACCGATAAAAACCTTCTCATTAAAGATTTTTGTAGTTGAATCCGGTTTTGCATTCAACTCATAATATAATGACTTGAACTCTTTTATTCTACGTTCCTCATCCTCCATTGCAACAATTTCCTGTCTCATATTATCCCTCATTTGTAATTTTTTCTACTACTTCTCGTAAAAACTTTAACCAGAGTATTACGTGTAGTACCTAGGTCTTATTCTACTATACTTCTAGACTTTTAGCAAGTCCTTTAGTTCTCGTTTCCTTATATATCTAAACTTCTCCTTTATAACGTGCACACTTTCTGACCATCATAAAGATTACACATGCCAAATATATTTGGGGGCACCACCAAGTAGTAAGCACCAGGACATTAACGGAATCAGATATCAATATAATCTGTGACCGTAATAAGCTCAATGTCAGTGATTGCTTCGATGCTCCTGATTGGATTATCGAAGTAGTTTCTCCTACAAGTACTTATCTCAGATTTCGTATTAATCTTTCAAAACTTGATATTTTGCTCTTATCTTTTTGGTAACCCCTTCCGATAATAACAGTAGACAACCATTGTTGCCTTATTTCATGGATGATAATTTGTACATAACATGTCACAATCCCGTTATCGGGATGCCCAACTATCAAGGAGGATGCTTATGAATGTAAATGGAGTTACAAATCAGGTATTATCAAATTACAAGAATTATTCCAAGGTTGATACCAAAGAAAAAGAAAATGCTGCAGTAGTAGAAAAATCAGAGGGCAAGGTTCCAAATACTTCTGTAGAGCAGGGTGTTGTATTAGAGGTTTCTCAGGAAGCGAAGAAGACTTATACACCAAATACCGCTTTGGTTAATCAGTTAAAGCAGGATGCTGAAAATTTCCAGAACAAGTTCAGACAGATGATTTTAGATATGATGTCTAAGCAGGCAGGTACCTACGGTACTGCAACGGATGACGCTATGTGGAAGTTCCTGGCAAGCGGTGATTACACTGTAGATGCGGCTACTAAGGCACAGGCGCAGGCTGATATCGCAGAAGACGGCTACTGGGGTGTTGAGCAAACTTCTGACCGTATTATCGACTTTGCAGTGGCACTTACCGGTGGCGATCCGGATAAGGTTGAAGAGATGAGAGAAGCTTTCAAGAAGGGATATGCGCAGGCTGAAAAGACCTGGGGTGGTGAATTACCTGAAATCTCTCAGAAGACCTACGATGCCGTAATGAAGAAATTTGATAAATTGGCAGGCATTACTGAGACTACCGAAACAGAAGAATAATTAATAGATAAGGGCGGTTGCAAATGCAATCGCCCTCATTTTTGTGCTACATTCCCTGTTTCATCACCAAAAGTTTCTGTCCTTCTGTAAGCTCTCTGCTTTCCAGCTCATTAATCTGCTGGAGAGTATCTACAGAAATGTAATATTTCTTACCGATGTCCCACAGGGTATCCCCTTTCCCGGCAACATAAATGGCCATTCCCGGTAGAGCCATCAGGCTTTCGCGGTCAATTTCCGATTCTGTTACGGACTTTATCAGATTTACCTCCTCCCTTCCAAAGGCAATCATATAGAAAGAAATTATAGCTTTTATCAGTATCTGTCCATCATCTGAAAGGGTTACTTCCAGTTTTTCCAGCTCAGCTGTCACTTCGGGTACCGGCATACCCGCTATATCCCCACACTCCAATATGTAAGAGTAGGGAATTACCTTTTCCACCACCTCATAGGGCTGCAAATCATCCCCTGTCACACATAAGATCTGCACAGCAATATCACCGGTTACGGAAGCTCCCTGCTCCACACTTTCCACATGGTCGACATGCACGTCCCCCTCTCCATGTAAAATCTGCAATATAGTTCCCGGGATGATTCCCGAATCAATCTGCTCCACCACCTTATGTTTTCCTGTCACTTTTGCCAAAAGACGCGGAACACTTCTTTCCTCTTTTTCCAACGTTACCTGCTTCTTCACACTGTAAAGGTCACTGATATATCGAATCTGCATTTCCTTATAAGCTCTGATTTCCAACTGCAAGCACACGTCCATTTGGAGTACTCGGTTTTCTCCATCTTCATCCGGCTTTATAGAAAGCTGAAAATTGCTCATTTTACGCCGTACATCCACGGTCATATCGCTATCCATTCCGGCACACTCCAAATTACCATTAAAAGGAATCGTATTCTCATAAAAGCGGATTTCATGTTGCTCTCCTTCGCACTCATAGAGTACAAATAGAGCCAACTCACCCTGTAGCATCAACTTATCTGCCATAGGTCTGGTATCCAGCTCCTGAATTCTGGCACTTTGCCATAAGATGTTCTGCATATTTGGAAACTCTCCCGACAGTTTCTTCTCTTGTTTAATGCGAAAAAGGTCGTTTTTGGATAGCACCAACTGCGTCACATCACCGGATACCTGATGATATTCGTATCCATCCAGCCCCTGTACATCCGTCGGGAATTCCACACTCCCCAATTCCTTGGTACATACATTCATAGTAATCACGGACTGCACACTCAGTTTTCTGGAGTTGATTAAACTGACACTAAAGTCCTCCACTAAAGAATCTGCTTTTACACTATCACCTGCCGTCACTCCCTGCATATGTATGGTTTCTTCAAAGGGAAGCGAACCTTCCAGACGCTCTAACCTACACCCATCCCCTTCCGTCTGATATAAAATGGAATACTCCAGATTCCCTTTTACTTGTACCACATCCGTATATGGTCTGATTTCTTCCACCACAAGTTGTGCTCTGCGCATGCAGATTGCCGCAATATCCGGTCTGATTTCTGACAGATTGATATCCTGCTCTAACACAAACTGACTGCTAATACACTCCTTCATCTGCTCTATATGTACATTTGTCTTTTTTATTTCCACAAAAAAACCTCCAATCCTTACCTATATAGTAAGGATATGAAGGTTTTTAAAAGTATATTCATACTAGTCATTTACTGCACCGATTAAATCGGTCAAATTCTCTACACCATACTGCTGCATGTACTTCTCAATACCTTCTACCACTTCTACAGTTGTGTAAGGATTTACAAAGTTCATTGCTCCAACGCTGACTGCGGTTGCACCTGCAAGGATAAATTCAATGGCATCCTCTGCGGTTGCGATACCACCCATACCGATTACCGGAATCTTTACTGCATGGGAAGCCTGATATACCATGCGCACTGCTACCGGTTTGATAGCAGGTCCGCTCATACCACCGGTCTTATTTGCCAGGGCAAATTTCCTTCTGTGGATATCAATCTTCATGCCGGTCAATGTATTAATCAAAGATAAAGCGTCTGCACCCGCCGCCTCTGCTGCCTTCGCCATCTCGGTAATGTCTGTTACGTTCGGACTCAGCTTCATAATAATCGGCTGCTTTGCATGCTTCTTAATCTCAGAAGTAATATTGTAAAGAGCATCCGCCTTCTGCCCAAATGCAATAGCGCCTTCCTTTACATTAGGACAGGATACGTTAATCTCCAGCATCGCCACCGCCTCTTCATGGGATAATCTATCCACAACCTCAAGATAATCTTCCACGGATTTTCCACATACATTTACAATAATCTTAGTATCATACTGCTTTAAGAAAGGAATATCTCTTTCACAGAATACTTCAATACCCGGATTCTGAAGACCAATGGCATTTAACATACCACCATATACTTCTGCCACACGCGGGGTCGGATTGCCCGGCCAAGGCACATTTGCCACGCCCTTGGTTACTACTGCGCCCAGTCTGTTTAAATCTACAAATTCACCGTATTCCATACCGGAGCCAAATGTTCCGGAACCGGTCATAACAGGATTCTTTAAGGTTACGCCTGCAATTGTTACCTGTGTATTCATTAGATATCCACCTCCTCAGCATCAAATACCGGACCATCGGTACAAATTCTTGCATTGTGCACATGAGAGTGATGATCCACTTCTTTGGTCTTCACTACACATCCCAGACAAGCGCCAACGCCACATGCCATATGCTCCTCCAGGGAAATATATGCCTTGATGCCCTTTTCTTCTGCATAACGCTTGATTGCACGAAGCATAGGCATAGGACCGCATGCAAAGATTGCGTCAGCCTCTAAGTGGTTTGCTGTAATTGCATCCATAACGTTGCCCCGTGTTCCCACACTGCCATCCTCGGTAGCTACATATACCTTGCCATAAGCATCAAAATCTTCTTTCAGGAATAAATCACCATCACGATATCCCAGTAAGATACTCTTGTCCGCATCCATCTGCTTTGCCATTTCTAAAATCGGAGGTACACCGATACCGCCACCGATTAAAAACACCTTCTTCCCCTTTCCTGCCTCTAAAGGGAATCCGTTACCTAAGGTACCTAAGATAGCCACATCATCTCCTGCCTGGTAGGTAGAGAACTCTGTAGTTCCCGCACCGGCAATACGATACACGATACGAAGTGCCTTCTTCTCCTTATCAATCTCACAAATACTGATAGGACGAGGCAGAATCGTACTCTTGTCCTTCGGATATACGCCAATAAACTGTCCCGGCTTAGCCTGGTCTGCCAAATCGGTAGCAATCCACATGTCAAAAATGTTCTTTGAAATCTCTTTTTGAGAGATTACTTTTCCCAGTGTTTTCTCTTTCACTTTATCTTCCTCCGTATCTATATTTCGTATATGATTTTTCCATCACAAATGGTCTTCTCCACTATTCCCTGTAGCTCCCAACCGGTAAACGGTGAATTAGATGCTTTAGACAAGTACTCGGTAAACACCTGTGTTCCTTCCGCATCCACAATAATCATATCTGCCGGACCACCCTCTGCCAGATATCCTGCATCCAAATGATACATCTCTGCCGGAGCATAGCTCATTCGCTCAAAAATCTGCTTCATAGTCAAATGTCCCTTAGCATAGAGCTCTGTAATTGCTAGTGGAAGTGCCGTCTCCAGACCGATGATACCACTGGGTGCCTCGGTAATAGACTTCGCCTTCTCCTCCGCAGAATGAGGGGCATGATCAGTGGCTATCAAATCAATGGTGCCATCCTTGAGGCCCTCTATAATTGCCAATCTGTCCTCCTCCGTACGAAGGGGTGGATTCATTTTGGCCATCGTTCCATACTTAATTACCGCCTCTTCCGTCAACGTGAAATGATGTGGACAGGCTTCTGCATGGATATTTCCACCCTTTTTCTTAGCCTGACGTACCATCTCCACCGCTTCCTTGGTGCTGATATGCTGAATATCAATACTTGCTCCGGTCTCTAAGGCAATCTGCAAATCACGCTCTACCAAAGTGTATTCCGCTTCTCTGGGTGAGCCGCCGATTCCAAAATGTTCACTGGCCCCGCCACGATTTACACCGTTATTCATAATAAGACCGGGATCCTCTTCGTGAAAGCTGATTGGCATATTCAGCTCCGCACACTTCTCCATAGCTTTTCGCACCAGTTCGGCATCCATGATAGGAATACCATCGTCTGTAAAGCCCACGGCTCCCGCTTTCGCCAAAGTCTCCATAGGAGTCATCTCCTGTCCCTTTAAGCCAAATGTTACATTCGCACAGGTCTCCACATGGATCAGAGTCTCTTTGCCTTTACTCAAAACCTCCTGCAAAGTCTCTACATTATCCACTGCCGGTTTCGTATTCGCCATCAAAACTACGGTAGTCACACCGCCTCTTGCTGCAGCCCTGCTACCGGTCTGAATATCCTCTTTGTACGTAAATCCCGGCTCTCTGAAATGCACATGCACATCCACAAGCCCCGGTGCCACAATACGGTCTGTGGCATCAATTACCTGACAGTCTGCCAGCTCATTTTCGCTCATAGCCGTCCTTAAATTTACACCAATTTTCTTAATTCTATTCCCATCTGTCAGCACGTCCATCACACCTTCACTACCTGACTTAGGGTCTATTACATATCCGTTTTCAATGAGTAACACGCCTATATCCTCCATGTATACTTTACATTTTATAGTACCATAGCAACTATTCGAAGCCAAGTAAATTTATTTATTTTTGTACGCTGTAGTAATTAAAATGTCAAAAAAGTTGAATTGGACATAACAGCTCACTTTTGAAATGTCATGTCCGAGAAAAAAGTGATTTTGGACATAATAGCTTATTCCGATGCACATATGTCCCAGAGTTTAGATTGGTCCGGATACATCAGTCTGGGAAAGTAGCAGCCCCACTTAACCTTCGCTGAGAGCCATGATAACAGATTCATAAACATGGATTGCTCCTCGTAATGCTATTCGACTACTTCACAATCACCGTCTGTTCCAGATAATCCGTCTTTAGCACGATGTAGGGGTAAGAAGGCGTATTACGCTTCAGCTTATCTTTATCCGGACCAATCAGCTTTGTTTCTGCATAGATTGCCTTATCTGTCAAATACAGTCCATCCACCGCTATGCTGTAGCCACTATGCCTCTGCGCTCCGTAACCCACACAGATATACAGATACTCTTCATCTGCATACACATAGCGAAAGCTCTCCCTCTTTCTCTTCTGCAATTCCTCCATAAGATTTTCCGGAATGGCACTTTCATGCACTACTACGAACTCCAAATCCTTTATCTTTGTCTCTTTCCTCCCAAAAGTATCGCAACCTGCCAGTAGTAAAATACAAGATAAAATTATGGTAAATAATTTACATTTTTTCATATTTCCCACCTGATTTTGTTCTATTCTATCCTATGTACACTGAGGAAAAAGTATGTTATAATGTCCGCGAGTGAAAAATCAAGCGATGCGAAGCGGTATTTGATTTTTCACCGCGAGAGCGAGCAAACTGTCTGAGGTGCAGACACGGGCGCACAACGTGCGTGGTTTGCGAGCCATACAAACTCGATACCCGAAAGGTGAATCCGCTATGATCCGTACAATCCTGGCACTATTATTCATTATTTTGTTTTTAATTTTTACCATTCCGGTCATGGTTTTCGAGCAAATCATCTGGAAAAAGCATAAAGACTTCCACGACAGAACCTCTTTGGCTTGTGTACTTTGGGCATTCCGTGTAGTTCTTTTCATTGCTGGTACCAAGATTATCGTAAAAAACAAGGAGAACGTTCCTACCGATACCGCCGTACTATATGTTCCGAATCATCGAAGCTTCTTTGATATTCTGATTACCTACATTCAGGTTCCCAGACCAACCGGCTATGTATCAAAGATTGAAGTAAAGAATGTTCCTCTTCTTCGTTGGTGGATGAAGCATTTATACTGTCTGTTCCTCGACCGTAAAGATATCAAGCAAGGACTGAAAACTGTACTTACCGGTGTGGAGCAGGTGAAGTCCGGTATCTCCATGACAATCTTTCCGGAAGGTACCCGCAATAAAGAAGAAGGTACTTTACTTCCCTTCAAGGAAGGAAGCTTCAAAATTGCAGAAAAAGGTGGTGTTCCCATTGTTCCTGTTACCATTGTGAACTCTGCTTCCATCTTTGAAAACCATATTCCAAAGCTTAAGCCAACTACCGTTATTGTAGAATACGGTACTCCAATTTATCCTAAGGAATTGGACAAAGAAATCTTGAAGAATTTAGGTTCCCATGTACGTGACATTATCGCAACTACATATGCACAGAATGTAAAAGAGCTTCCTACCAAGTAGGAAGCTCAGACTGTAGACAAACTTGGTGCTGAACTACTAGCTCAGCACCATTTCTTTTTGTCGAAACATTAAATTTATATTCTGATGTAAAAATCGAAGAGCTTCTAAATATTTTAGGTTTCTTATCTGGATTATTTTTGCCAGT
>JAZQIQ010000021.1:0-15592 GCA_045541195.1 Acetatifactor sp.
CAGAGTGGATATATCATTATCCAATAACCACTGAATTTCTTCCTCTGTCAAACATAACGGAGCATCACTCCTTATATATCGCATACCGCCTATAGGCAAAGCTCGCGTATTTAACGTTGATTCTAATAATGAACCCATCTAGCCTTTTCTCCTTCCTCGAACCAGTTTAAATTCAGTTCTTAGTATTACTGAAATTTTCAAGTGTACTTTAAGACTTGATATCATACACCATAATATTCATTGATAGCTTTTCCTATGGTTGCAGTTACCCCAACACCATAAAGATTATCCAGAACTTGTGCTGTTTTATCATTTGCTAAATATCCCTCTGCTATTTTTAATAAAATATACCTTGCATTTACAGTTCGGTACATCTTCTTTGTATTATCTTCCAATCGTTTTACAAGTTCCAACATTGCAATATTCTCTCCGGTAGAATCCCTGAACGAAAAATAGATATTCTTTAATTCCTCTTGAAGTTTTTCAGTAACTTCTGGATGCTGTTCGCTTTCCTCAACGGCACTTAAATATTTTTCTCTACTGCCATATATTTGTAATAACTCAATACCGACTTTTCCATCAACCATATTACTTTTCACCAGCTCACTTATTTCGGAAATTGCAGAATCGTCCATGTCCTGACCGCTTACTATCGTCTCTGTTACTTTCTCTGCATCCTCCACATGAAATGCCTTAAAATTAATAGGAGCCTTCTGTAATTCCATACCGTCTACAACTCCAAGTAAACCTTGCAGTCTACTAATTTTCTGCACAATGTTTTTCCGGTAGTTTTTCAACACCGCACCATAATCACTGTTTTTAGCATTTACCACTTCTTTAATAGTATCAAGTGGTATATCCAATTCCTTCAGAAACAATATTGCCCTTAGTTTCTCTAATGCCTCATCATCATAAAGCCTATATCCTGCATCTGTTCTATCTGTTGGAACAAGCAAACCTATTTCATCATAATATCTCAATGCTCGGATACTAATACCTGTTAATTCTGATATTTCTTTTACTGTTTTCATGACATACGCCTCCTTCGAATTTTATTCTAAAGGGTCACGTAGCGAGAGAGTCAACACTTATTTTTTCTATGCGTAAAATTCAAAATTGCCTATTTTTATCAGCATATTATCACCACCAAATTCAAATTCTCTTTTCTCCCCCCGCCATGCTTCACTCGGAATCCGACACATAAAACCTTACACATCCTTTCCCCGTCAATTCCCGTGTTCTTTCATCCGGCTGTCCGAAACCGATACTGATTTCAAAAGGACCCTGTGCCTTTCTCCGGCACCCATTTTTATCCACCACTGAAAAAGCATTTTTATCCACAGATAGACTACATTTGACATTTTCACCACCACAAACATGCACACGCTTCATTCCGCCAAGCTTGCCATTAGGTACTTCTTCCGCATCCTGCGCTGCTTTCACGTAGACCTGTACTACCTCGTTCGTGGCAACCTCACTACTGTTTTCCATCTCCACTGTAAATTCCACAACATCATCCACATTCAGAGCGATATTGCCCCCTGTCTGCACCGCTTCATCACCATACATCACCTTAGAAATATTCACATCACCATAAGTCAGTCCGTAACCAAATGGATACAGCGGCTCCTTCTCCAGATAACGATAAGTTCTGCCCTTCATGGAATAATCCTTAAAATCCGGCAAGTCCAAAGAATCCATATAGAAGGTTACCGGTAATTTGCCTGACGGCGAAGTCTTCCCAAATAAAATATCCGCAATCACCTTGCCCCCTCTAGCTCCGGGATACCAAAGCTGCAGGATGGCATCTGCATGTTCCTGCTCTAAGCGTAAATCCATAGCGCTACCGGTCATGTTCAGGATAATCGTAGGCTTACCAACTGCCAGCACTTCCTGAATCAAATCACGTTGTACCTTGGGAAGCAATAAATCCAGCTTATCTCCCGCCGCATCGCTGTTGCCGGTATCTCCCTGCTCACCTTCTAAGGTAGCATCCAGACCCACACATAAAAGCACCACATCACTGTTTTTCGCCACATATACAGCTTCCTTTACCCCGCCATGCACTCTATCTTTAAACAAATGACTTCCCTGTGCATATAGCACCTTCGCGGAATCCTTCACCGCATCCTGAATCCCCTCCAGTACCGTAATATATCTGGAAGACGTTCCAAAATAATTGCCGATAAGTGCCTCACGGTTATTGGCATTGGGTCCAATCACACCGATGTTTTTTAGTGCCTCCTTCTTTAATGGCAAAATACCATTATTCTTCAAAAGTACTACACTTTCTGCGGTAGCTTTATCCGCCAGAGCCAGATGCTCCTTACACTCTACCTTATCATAACCGATTTCATCATACTCGCTACCATCCATAAGCCCCAGCAGATATCTGGTAGTAAATAATCTCTCCGCAGCGGTGGTAATCTCTTCTTCAGTTACCAGCCCCTTCTCGTAGGCGGAAAGCATATGTAAATATGTACTACCACAGTTCACATCACAGCCCTTTTTCAGTGCAAGTGCCGCAGATTCTTCCGGCGTATCCGTCACCATATGCTCTGTATGGAAATCACGAATGGCCCAGCAATCGGACACAAAATGGCCCTGAAAATCCCATTTTCCACGAAGGATATCCTCCATCAAAAGCTTACTTCCGCAGCAAGGCTCTCCGTTCGTTCTATTATATGCCCCCATCACCGCTTCTACTTCTGCTTCCTTCACAAGCTTCTCAAAGGCAGGCAGATAAGTCTCCCATAAGTCCTTATCACTTACCACTGCATCAAAATGATGACGGTCTGCCTCCGGTCCGGAATGCACTGCAAAATGCTTTGCACAAGCCGCTGCCTTCAAAGTCTCTCCGTCTCCCTGCAAGCCCTTTACAAAAGCGCATCCTAGCTCTCCCGTCAGATATGGATCCTCACCGTAAGTCTCATGACCACGCCCCCATCTGGGGTCACGGAAGATATTGATATTCGGTGCCCAGAAAGTCAGTCCCTTATAGATTCCCCTGTCACCTTCCGCTGAAAACATATTGTACTTAGCACGTCCTTCTACTGCAATCGCCTCGCCCACTTCCTGGAGAAGCTCCTTATCAAAGCTGGCAGCCATACCTATCGCCTGCGGAAAGCTGGTGGCAACTCCCGCTCTCGCCACACCGTGCAGAGCCTCACTCCACCAGTTATAAGCCGGCACACCCAGTCTTGGGATGGCCGGTGCGTCATAACGTAGCTGTCCCACCTTTTCCTCCACGGTCATTTTACTTACTAATTCTTTGGCTTTTTGTTTTGCCCATTCGCGGTCTCTCATAATAAAATCTCCTTCTCTGTATCCCCAATAATGTATAAATAACTCTCTACCTCTGTTCATCCAAATACAATTGAACACGATTATGAATTGCCTCTGCGACCTCTTCCACTGGCTTTCCCTCCAAGAACAACGTATTCAACTCTTCCACCAGAATCGTTTCAATCGCAGAATATCCGGTACGACCAAAGGATATCTTTTGAATCAGTTGTTCAAATTCAGACTCTAACTCCTCCAAATGAACTTCCTTATCCGTTTGCTTCTGTCGATATTGTCTATACTTATCCAGCATCCCCTGATAGCCGCTCTTCATCGTAGGAATTCCACTGTCAGGCTTCAAATCCCCTTCTTGATTACTAAGCTGAAATTCAATAAATTCCCATGCCCCTTCTTTCACCTTACTATTGTAATTTATTCCAAATCCGCGATATCCTACCGCTCCTAAAGCATGCTCGTCCGTTAAAGATGGATACCCCATCACATACATATCTTCTCCCATTAATTCTTTCAATGCATAATAATCGCTAATGTTCACAAGCACATTATTCAAAAATAGTATCTTTCCGCTTCTCCAACGCTCTTCCGTAGTCTCCTCAAGAATAGTCATATCATGACTTGCATCATAATTTAAGGCATACTCCAACAGTTTTATGAATTCCGGCGAATTAAAATATGACTTCCCATTTGGATAGTCCACCCACTTCTCTTCCTCAAACCAATAACTTAGCATCACTAAATAGTGCTGCGACTGCCCAAAATTGCTTCCTTCCATGACAGTGCATCCTTGCTTCTCATCTGCATATTCCAAAAACGCATCCATTCCCCAGTTGTCAAAACCATTAAGCTCCGAAGCTCGTCCATAGACACCGTCAATGGCAAAGCTTGGCGGAATGCATGTTAAAACACCATCTATGGTAAATGCCTCCAGTATATTTTCAAACAGCATGTCTTTCGACAAGCTATCACTATTTTCGATATATACATTCAGGTCCTCTATCAATCCATTTCGCACTGCTGCGTGAAAGTCCACAAAATTATTGTCAATCAAATCCGGCCCCTTACCGGAGGATATCTCTGCAAGAAGTCTCTCATGCTCATATTCTTCAATTACCACATTGTATTTGGAACTATTTAGATTAAAAGAATCCACAATTTTTTTCAGTGGAATATCTGTTGGATCACCTGCCAAAATTATATTCTTTTTCCCCCCACCGTTATCCTCCTGATTTCCGCACGCCGAAAACAACAGCATACATAAAAAAACAAAAAACGCCTTCAACAATCCGGTTTTCATCTGTACTCCCCCTTTTTCTTCATAATTCTCCTCCAATATTATTATATTTTCAGTCCATTGTCGAGAAAAAGCCATGCATTATGGAAGGCAATCTCCACCCTGCATGGCTTATTACTAATTCTATCCTTTTTACTGAAAAAGTTCCGTAGACATATACCTATCCCCGGAATCCGGAAGCAGTGCCACAATCACTTTTCCCTTATTCTCTTCCCTAAGGGCAAGCTGCTCCGCCGCATAAATTGCCGCCCCTGAGGTAATTCCTACAAGGATTCCTTCCTTACGAGCCAAGGTTCTTGCTCCGGTAAACGCCTGCTCTGTAGAGATAGTAATCACTTCATCATACACCTCTCTATCCAGAATCTCCGGTACAAAGTTAGCCCCGATTCCCTGTAGTGCATGGGCTCCTGCCTTTCCCCCGGATAAAAGTGGAGAATCTGCCGGTTCCACGGCAACCACCTTCACATCAGGATTCATGCGCTTCAAATACTGACCGATACCGGTGATGGTTCCACCGGTGCCCACACCGGCCACAAAGATATCTACCTTTCCCTCGGTATCTTCCCAGATTTCCGGACCGGTACTCTTTAAATGGGTGGCCGGATTTGCGGGATTTTCAAACTGTCCCAAAATCAGTGCTCCCGGAATCTCTTTCTCCAGTTCTTTGGCTTTTTCAATAGAACCAGCCATCCCTTTGGAACCTTCCGTAAGCACCACTTGTGCCCCGTATGCCTCCAGTAAAGAAATGCGCTCCTTGGACATGGTATCCGGGATAGTAAAAATTGCTTTATATCCCTTGGCAGCTGCCACACTAGCTAGCCCGATTCCGGTATTACCGCTGGTAGGCTCAATAATGGTTGCTCCCGGCGCTAAGATTCCCTTTTGCTCCGCATCTTCCAGCATCCCCAGAGCCACACGGTCCTTTACGCTTCCCGCGGGATTTAAGTATTCCAGCTTGGCTAAAAGTGTAACATCTTCTACTCCTCGTTCTTTACAATAATTATTCACTTGCAAAAGTGGTGTTTTCCCAATCAGCTGTGCTGCACTCTGATATATATTCATTATTTAATCCTCTTTTATTCTCTGCAAACAATTTTCCAATACTTCAAAATAATTCTCAAAGGTCTTGCGACAGCATCCCGGATTGTCAATCACAATTCCTTCTGCCTTCAGTCCCATGAGTGTAAATCCCATAGCCATCCGATGATCATCATAAGTCTCTACCTTGCAAGGCTTTGGCTCCCCGGGATAAATGGTAATGGTAGAATCTGTCTCCTCACAGGTGATACCCATCTTGCGAAGCTCCGTCACAATGGCATTCATACGGTTACATTCCTGAAAACGAATGTGACCGATTCCCTTGATGATGGTCGGTTCCTTGGCAAATGGTGCAATAGCAGCCAAGGTAATTGCCTGGTCAGAGCACGCAGACATATCTGCCTCCACACCATGAAGCACACCATCCAGCGGCGGATACAACACGATACCATCCTCGCCGCTTAAAAGATAACAGCCCATCTGCTGTAAAATTCTCAAGAAACCGATGTCTCCCTGCATAGAGTCAAAGGTTACATTCTGCACCTGTACCGTAACTCCCAGAAGTGCTCCCAGCGCATAGAAATAAGCGGCCCCCGATACATCCGGCTCAATCTGATAATCCAGTGCCTTATATCTCTGCCCCGTTGGAATTACATACTCTCTCTTTGCTTCATTATATACTGCTTTTACCCCAAACTGCTCCATCATTCTGCGGGTAATCTCGATATATGCCATACCGTGGCTTCCCTGAATCCCGATATGCAAATCCTTAGGCGATAAAGTAGATGCAATCAGTAGCGCACTAAGGAACTGGCTGCTGTGCTCAATATCTACGGAAATCTCCTCACACCCAAACCCTTTTCCATTCACGGTAAAGGGGAAAAAGCCTTCCTTTTCTTCAAAGGTTACCTCACAGCCAAGCTCCTTTAAGGATGTCAACAAGGGTGCCATGGGCCGCTTTCTCATCTGCTCCGAAGCATCCAGGTGATATATGCCTTCCGATACCCCCAGATAAGCTGCCAAGAATCTGGCTGCTGTTCCCGCACTGCCTACATAAATCCCCGCTTCCTTCTTCGGTACTGCACCTCCCAGACCTTTTACGGTTACTACCTTATTCTTCTCATCTACCGTTGTTTCAAATCCCAAATCCTGCACACACTTCAGGAAATGTCTGGAATCATCACTGAAAAGAACACCACGAAGTGTGGACTCTCCTTTTGCAAGCGTAGCCAAAAGAAGTGCCCTATTAGTAATACTCTTTGATCCCGGTACAGTTATCTGCAACACCAGATCCTCATTTATTTCTTTCTGTCCCATATAGGGAACTACGTATTCGTTGTTCATATGTTTATCTCCTAATTCTCATATGTTACCATGTTACCCCCCTTAAATTCAATAGACAAGTCCTGCTAAATTTGTTATCTTATATTTAATACTTAAGATAAGTTTTTACCAAAGGAGGCATCTATGGCATCGATTAAAGACGTGGCAAAGCATGCCGGTGTGGCAATTTCCACCGTTTCAAAGGTTTTAAATAATTATCCCAATATCAGCGAAGAAACAAGAGCCAAGGTCAATGCCTCCATTCAGGAGCTGAACTTTGTCCCCAATGCTGTGGCGGCTGCCCTTTCTTCCAAACAGGCAGGCAGAATTGCCGTATTAATCAATCTCAATGACACAGCCCAAACCGCAGATGAAATCAGCTTGCAATACATGTTGGGAGCCCTGAACAAAGCCCGTGAGCTGGGTCTTGACGTAGTTACCGTTTTCTTTTCCATGCTGCAGGACAAAACGGTGGATGAAATGGTAAATTACTTCCGTTCCCAATCTATCACCGGTATCATTGTATGCGGCCTGGCCAAGGACGATTATAATATTTTAAAGTTAGTGAAAAAACAGATTTTTAAAATGGTTTTGATTGATGTGCCACTGACCAATACTAACACGTCCTATGTATGGATTGATCAGGCCAAAGCCCAATATGAAGTAGCAAAGAAGACCATGGAACTGGATACCATTCCTTATACCCGGGTTCTATATATCGCCGGACGAGACAATGGTTTTGTTACTCCGGAACGCCAGAAAGGAATTCAACAGTTTGCTAAAGACCATAAGATGAAGGTCAATATACAAAGAGGCGAATTCTCCGAAAAAAAGGCTCGTGAAATTACGATGAAATACGGCGAGAAAGTAGATATGATTGTCTGCGCCTCAGACCTTATGGCTATTGGTGCCATGAGAGCATGTATGGATATGGACATTTTCCGTCCGGTATGCGGTTTTGACGGCATCACTCTAATGGCATATGCCGGCAAGCAGATGAACACCGTAAGGCAGAATTTCGCCCGCATCGCCGAGACAGCAGTGAGAGAACTCTATGATTTGATTAACGGCAAAGAAGGTGAAGGAATCACTCTGGATTACGAAATCGTCCGAATGGAATACACCGACATTGTAAAATAGTAGCGGGCAGTCCCACATAGTTGGGCTGCCCTTTTATTCTACTTCTTGCCTTCGGTGTAAATTCTATTTACCGCGTTTATCATTTCCATCATCATTCCTTTAATTGCTACATCAAGGTCTGTTTCTAAACGACTTGTCTCAAACTTACTTCTCATTAAGAGCATCTCACCGGTTCTGCCGGAAATATGTACCGGGAATCCCAAAAGACCTGCCTGCTGCTTTACAAATTCCTCATGGAAAATGCAGCCGGGCATAAATACTGCGATGGAACACTCCTTCTTTTTAATATCAAAGATAACATTTAAAATATCCTCTGTCTTGGACTGAAGCTGTGCCCCTACTAAAAAACCGTCTCCTTCCGGTGCAGGAGATGTGGAAAATCCCCAGTCAGTAAAAGCATTGGCTTCCTTCTCTACTTTATTTACAATCTTTAATAACTCTTTCATCCTTATGTTTCCTCTCTTTCGGTTTTAATTCCATACCGTCCCCCCGGATAATGAATATACTAATTCTACCACGTTCTCAGCTTTTTGTACATGAAGAAAGGATATTCCCTCTCGAGAATATCCCTTTGAAAAATTTCAGAGCCATTCGCAAAATCGCCTCTTCGAGGCTTTTCTTTTGCTCATGTGTGGCTTCTCGCCACATAATATTGCCGAAACTACCCTTTGCAAGCAAGCTTGCAGGACTAATTCCGACAACATTGCATGGCTCTGAAATTATAACATGTGTGCTCTCAATTCTTCTCCACTTGCCATGCAAAGCTGTGCCGGCGCCACATCAAATACCGTCTTACAGCCACACTGTCCTGCTGCTGCCATGCGATATGCAGCTCTTGCATAAGCAACTAATACACTTGCGGTAAACGCCGGATTGGAATCCAACTTTAAGCTGTATTCAATCACATTATTGAATTCCTCATTCCAACCGGTCTTTCCGGTACGGATCACAAAGCCGCCGTGAGGAATACCGCTATGATTTGCCTTAAGTTCTTCCATAGAAATGAAATGAACGGTAGTATCATAATCTGCAAAGTAGTTAGGCATGGTTACAATTTCCTTCTCAATACGAGCCAGGTCTGCACCTTCCTCAGCCACAACAAAGCATTCTCTAGTATGCTTCTCTCTGGTAGAAAGCTCCGGATTCGCGCCGCTACGTACCTTATCAAGGGCCTCGTCAACAGGAATGGTATACTGTCTCGCATCCAAAACTCCCTCAATACGACGGATAGCATCGGAGTGTCCCTGTGAAACCCCCTTGCCCCAGAAAGTATAGTCTTTACCCTGTGGCAAAATAGCACTTGCATATACGCGATTTAGAGAGAACATACCGGGGTCCCATCCACAGGAGATAATTCCTACCTTGCCGGATTCCTTTGCTACTGCATCCACATTTGCAAAATGCTCAGGAATCTTTGCATGGGTATCAAAACTGTCAATTACATTGAAATACTGCACAAACTCCGGTGTCTGCTTCGGAAGGTCCGTTGCACTTCCGCCACAAAGAATCAATACATCAATCTCATCCTTATGTGCCACTGCATCTGATACATTATATACCGGAACATCTGCAGTTAAAATTTTCAAATCCTCCGGATTTCTTCTTGTGAACACTGCTGCCAGCTCCATGTCTGCATTCTGCTTTAATGCACACTCTACACCCTTTCCTAAATTACCGTAGCCCATGATACCTACTCTAATTTTGTCTGACATTTTCATAATCTCCTTCCTGCTTATATACTTGCCAATTCTCCATATTTCATGAACAATCGGAACATCTTTATCGCAAAAAAAGGCCCAGCAAACATTGCCGAACCCCTTTGTCCTATCAATATAGGCGTATTGTAGCACACTCTTTCACTAAATACAAGTAAATTTTTAACACTTTAATATTTTAACTTGTTACTGTGTTTGTAAAGCTTCCAACACCCCTCGAATATTTAATTTACCATACCCCCAACGAACATCCGGATAGGATGTCTCCGGTGTACGTGTTGCCCCCTTTATCAGATAATTTTTCATCAGTGTCCCATCCATTAAGGGATTCCGCCCATCCACAACCGCCCACTGCATCAGCTGCGCAGCTCCGCCGGCAGTGATTGCTGCGGAAAGACTGCTACCGGTACGAAGACCGTATACCGTAGAGACATTCACTCCCGGTGCAGTAATTGTAGGAGTAACTTCTCCCACTCTGCCAAAGCCCCTTCCTGACTCCGGCCAGATGCTTCCATTATCCAGCCGATAACTTCCAGCTACAATAATACTCTCCTGAAAATCCGGCTCTGTTACAGTGATATCCGCTTCCGGCTCCAGAAACACTACAGAAGAATACAAAAATTCCTGTATGGGCAACCACATATCGAAGGTTCCATTGTATACCTCCGATGCAGAAAATACACGAAAATTCCAAATGCCTTCTGTGGGTTCCGTAAAGAAGAAGCGAATCAATTGTTCTCCACTGAGTGGCTCCACAAACGCATTCTGTACAATAAGTCCGGTTCGCTCAAACACAAAGGAATATTCCATGGTCTGTTCATCACTGATTCTCATAGGCGGCACTGCCTCTCCGCCGGGAGAGCGTATATACACATTCAAAATATCCGTACGGTTTCCCCAAAGCTCCATATAGAATCCTTGATTTCCCGGCTCGACTCGCACCTCCACATCCAGATATGGATATGGATTTCCTGCTGCATTTTTTTCCAATTGCCCCCGAAAATGATGAGAGCGGTTCCCTTCATTTCCTGCACATGTCACCACTGCATTACTTTTTTTCAAAGCCAATTTATTCATATAGGATGCCAGAAAACTGTGTCCACTGTGGTCTCCCAGATTTGTCCCCACCCCCAGGCAGATTACCAGCGGTCTGGCAAATTCTTCCGCAAAGGATTCTACATATTTCAGCGCCAGCATAAGATCCGTTTCCTGATACACAACCGCTCCCGGCGTAATCCGGTAATACTCCCGCAAATATTCCTTACACGATTTTAACTTTACAACTACCAGTTGTGCATCCGGTGCTGCCCCAATAAATCCGGTAACCTCCACCTCGCTTCCGGCGGCAAGTCCTGCCATAATTGTTCCGTGAAAGCTCTCATCCCTGCTTGGCACAAGTTGATAAGGATTCTCCGATGCCAGTGCACGATCAATATCCTCTTTTCGGTATTCACTGCCAAAATAATATCCCTCCGGTGGTGGATTCACACCGCCGTCATTCTGATCCCACAGTGCCAGTATCCTGCTCTGTCCCAATTCATCCCGAAACTGTGGAAGAGCAAAATTTATTCCGGTATCAATAATTGCTACCAGTACGCCACGTCCCCTTAAATACAGCGGTGCCCCCTGCAAAGACCGGATACCACTCTGAATAAGTGCTGCCGGGTCAAAAGGAGACTCTGCCCCTCCCACGCCATCCATCATTGGCCCATACACTTTAGGTACATAGGGATACTCATATGTACTTCCCGGAATATCAGGCGTCAGCATCCGGTTACGAAATACCACAGAAAACCGGTCATCCACCGGAATTACACAGGTATCCGTCAGATCTACTCTGCTATCCTCCAACGGAAAATCTATTATACCATCTGCATAATCATTTGAATAAGCTGCCTGTCTACAATCCATTTTTTACCAAACAAAAAAGGTTTCTACTATACCTATGCGGATAGCAGAAACCTTTAGTACTTAATAATAAATATGATTTTCCTCTACGATCGTAGCCTTACCATCTTCTACAGATACGATGGTTACCGCGCAGTTGGGCGGCACTCCCATTTTCCAGAAGTCATTAACCTCTAACTGTCCTTTGATATTATTTACAAGACCGGTCATGGCAGCTCCGTGAGTGGATATTAGGATACTTTTATTTTGTAATTCCTCGTTCTGACAAATTATCTCCAAAAACTTTCCGGTACGCGCCAGCAACTGGGGAATACTTTCTCCCTGCTCCGGTGGCGGATATGCTCCCGGATTTTTGAAAAAGGCCCTTAAAATCGAAGCTGTGGGCTCTTCATCGGAGGGTCTGCCTTCATACTCTCCGAAATTCATCTCCTGAATCCGGGCATCTTCCCAAAACGATACATCTCTTCCCGCCATCACAAGCTGCGCAGTTTCTTTCGCACGAATCAGGGGGCTTGTAATCACTAAATCAATGGGAATATCATTCATTCCTTCCCCGGTTTTACGGGCTAATTCCCTGCCGTAATCATTTAGGGGAATATCCGTGCATCCCTGAATTTTTCTCGCTTTATTCCAATCTGTTTCGCCATGGCGAAGTAAGTATAATTTCATATCTAAACCGCTCCGTTCCAAAGTCTAGTATATGCTAATCCTTCTTAATATACAAGCAACGGATTGCATTAAGTACTGCCAGTACCATGACACCCACATCCGCAAATATTGCCAGCCACATATTAGCAATACCCACAGCCCCCAGAATCAGGCAGACTGCTTTTACTCCCAACGCAAATACAATATTCTGATATACAATGCCCATGCACTTTCTTGAGATTTTAATTGCTAATGCAATCTTCTGCGGATTATCATCCATCAGTACAATATCAGCTGCTTCAATGGCAGCATCAGAGCCCATAGCTCCCATGGCGATACCAATGTCCGCTCTTGAAAGAACAGGGGCATCGTTGATACCGTCTCCCACAAAGGCCAACGCTTTCCCTTTCCGTTTCTGTACAAGAAGGCTCTCTACCTCCGCCACCTTATCTGCCGGAAGAAGTTCACTCTTTACAACATCCACAGAAAGCTGACCGGCAATCTTCTCAGCCACACTCTTCTTATCTCCGGTCAACATCACCAGTTTTCTAACACCCGATTTTCTCAGCGCTGTCATGGCACTTTGTGACTCCGGTTTTAAAGTATCTGCAATTACAATGTAGCCTGCATATCTACCATCCACTGCCACATATACCAGACTTCCGTCCTCCTCACAAGAGGGTACATTCAGTCCCATAGAGGTCATTAATTTATCATTACCTGCAGCCACTTCATGCCCGAAGCATACAGCCTTTACTCCATGCCCCGAAATCTCCTGTATATCTCTTACTTCTGAGGTCCGTATCTCCTGACCATAAGCTTCCACAATGCTTTTACTGATGGGATGTGTGGAATAACTTTCTGCGTGGGCAGCCATCTTTAACAACTCTTCCTGTGACATTTCTGTCACAATTTTCACCACCTGAAATACACCCTTGGTAAGCGTACCTGTCTTATCAAATACTACCGCCTCCGTAGAAGCCAGGGTCTCCAGATAGTTAGATCCTTTGATTAAAATACCCTGCGCAGATGCTCCGCCGATTCCCCCGAAAAAGCTAAGAGGAATGGATATTACCAAGGCACATGGGCAACTGATTACAAGGAATGTCAGTGCTCTTGTGATCCATTCACCTACGTTTGTAGGATTTCCCATCAGAAGATTAATGATTGGTGGCAGAATTGCCAACACCAAAGCACTGTAGCACACTGCCGGAGTATAATACCGTGCAAATTTTGAAATAAAGTTCTCACTACGGGATTTCTTCATACTGGAATTCTCTACCAGTTCCAGTATCTTCGAAACCGTAGATTCGCCGAATTCCTTGGTTGTCTCCACCTTCAGAAGACCTGCAAGATTCACACAACCACTAATGACAGCATCCCCCATCTTTACTTCCCTCGGAAGACTTTCTCCGGTAAGAGCACCGGTATTCAAGGTCGAATTTCCTTCCACTACGATGCCATCAATCGGTAATTTCTCACCAGGCTTTATCACGATAACGGTACCAATCGCCACATCATCCGGGTCCACCTGTTCCAGTTCCCCATTTTCCATTTCCACATTGGCATAGTCCGGACGAATATCCATCAGCGCCGTAATATTCTTACGACTCTTGCCCACCGCATAGCTTTGGAACAATTCACCTATCTGGTAGAACAGCATTACCGCCGTTCCTTCCACATAATCACCCAAAAGAATGGCTCCCACTGTCGCCACTGCCATGAGGAAATTTTCATCAAATACCTCTTTGTTCCGGATACCTTTGAATGCTTTCTTCAGAATATCATGGCCTATTACCGTATAAGGAACCATATAGAAAATGAAGCGTATCCAACCAAAAATCGGTAAAAAATGCAATACAATTAAAAGTACTGCCGAAATAATGATCCTACACAGTACCTTTTTCTGCTTCTTTGTCATATTACTCCTATCTGCTTATAAATAGATTACGCAATCGTCCTCTACCTTCTTGCAAGCCTTTACAACATCCTTCATTACATTGTCAATATCTGCACCTTCTGCAAACTCCACCTTCATCTTCTGAGTCATAAAGCTTACGGTAGCATTCACAACTCCGGAAGTTCCCTTCGCTGCCTCTTCCATCTTTAATGCACAGTTAGCACAATCCACTTCGATTTTGTATGTTTTTGTCATAGTATCCTCTCCTTTTATTCAAACATATGAACCATCATTCATATGTTTATAATACCACATACCTATAATATGTCAATAGCATTTGAAAAAGAAACGAGTAGCCGGCCTTACCATTCCAGCTACTCGTCCCTCATATTACTTTACTTCTCTATAATCTTCAATCTGTCCGGTAATCTTGTTGCTACGGATATCGATAATCGGTCCTCCGGTTCCCTCAATGTACTCCTTTGTAATGGTTACGCGGCCGATATTGTCATCCTTTGGAATCTCATACATGATATCTAGCATAAACTCTTCGATGATAGAACGAAGCGCTCTTGCTCCTGTATCCTTCTTCATTGCCTTTGCTGCTATCGCGTGCAAAGCTTCTTCTGTAAAATCAAGTTTCACTTCGTCAAGCGCCAATAATTTTTGGTACTGTTTTAAAATGGCATTCTTTGGCTCCTGTAAAATCTTTACAAGCATATCTTCATCTAAACCTTGCAATGAGAAAATAATTGGAAGACGTCCAATAAATTCCGGAATCATACCAAAATTACGAAGGTCTTCTACTGTGACTTTTGAAAGCAAATTCTTCTCATGATTATATTTATCCTTCAAATCTGCGATAAATCCCATAGACGACTGCTTATTCAAGCGTTCCTTAATGATGTTCTCCAAATCCGGGAACGCACCACCACAAATAAATAGAATATTCTTCGTATTTACCGTCGTAAGTGGCACCATTGCATTCTTGCTATTTGCTCCGACAGGAACTTCCACTTCGCTACCTTCTAAAAGTTTCAACATCCCTTGCTGTACAGATTCACCACTTACATCTCTCTGACTACTATTTTTCTTCTTTGCAATCTTGTCAATTTCGTCGATGAAAATAATACCTTGTTCTGCTTTTTCCACATCATTGTCTGCTGCTGCAAGTAATTTTGAGACAACGCTTTCGATATCGTCTCCTATGTAACCAGCTTCCGTAAGGGATGTAGCGTCTGTAATTGCCAATGGCACATTAAGCAGTTTGGCAAGCGTTTTCACCAGATATGTCTTACCACAACCTGTTGGTCCAATCATAAGCAT
>JAZQIQ010000022.1:0-22843 GCA_045541195.1 Acetatifactor sp.
TGCAAGTAACGGAACCTTATTTAATATGAAGATGCATCCGACAGCTATGGCAGGAGAAAAAGGATTACAGAGTTTTATTGATTTGATCCGAGGTTATTTCGATCAGCAGGGTATGCATATGCAGTTCAATGTAGTGGACAGAGCTACACTTTTAGATGCTCAGAAACATCCTGAAAAATATAGTGGTCTGATTGTTCGAGTAGCAGGATATTCTGCACTCTTCACAACTTTATCCAAATCTTTACAGGATGATATTATTAAGAGAACAGAACAGGCAGAAGGACGCTAGGAAAGGGGAAATTAAGCATGAGTGATTATATGAATGCTACTGGAAGAATCTTTGATATTCAGAGATATTCCATACACGACGGCACCGGAATCCGAACCATAGTGTTCCTAAAGGGTTGTGTCCTACGATGCAGATGGTGCTGTAATCCGGAATCTCAGAAATACGATATAGAAACTCTGATGGTGCAGGGAAAACCCAAGACCATTGGCAGGGATGTGACGGTGGAAGAGGTGATGGAAATCGTAGAGAAGGACAGAGGATACTATCGCAGAAGTGGTGGTGGACTTACTCTTTCCGGTGGTGAATCACTATGCCAGCCACTCTTTGCAAAAGCTCTTTTAAAGGAAGCCAAGGAACGGGGCATCAACACTGCAATGGAGAGTATGGGCTGTGCCTCTTATGAGGTTATCGATGAAATACTGGAGTATCTGGATACTTATCTGATGGATATCAAGCATACGAATCCGAATAAACATAAAGAATTTACCGGGAAGAGCAATGAGCTGATGTTGGAAAATGCCAGAAAGATTGCTACCAGTGGAAAGACGAAGCTGGTCATCCGTGTACCGGTAATCCCTACCTTTAATGATACCCCGGAGGAAATCGCAGACATCGCAAGATTTGCGGATAAGCTTCCCGGTGTGGAGAAGATTCATCTTCTTCCGTATCATCGTTTGGGGCAGGATAAGTATGAGGGACTTGGCAGGGAATATCCCATGAAGGACATCCTTCCGCCGGAGAATGAACACATGCTCATGCTGAAAAAGGTAGTGGAGAATGTATCTGGTTTAGAATGTCAAATCGGAGGATAAACGCAAAATCCATAAATGCAAGATTTTGCGATGGCAAATTTGTGCCGGAGGCCCAAAGTTTGCGGGTCATTGGCAGGATGAAGGAAGTGAAATATGGAAAATATGCAAAGAATAATTCAGGAGTGTGTACCGGGCCGTCAGGTAACTCTGGCCCACATTATTGCAAGTCCTGATGATACACTTTTTCAGAAGCTGGGACTTGATCCGCGTATCGATTATGGTAACGCGGCCATCGGTATCACTACCGTAACCCCTTCGGAAACAGCCATTATTATGGCAGATATCGGTATGAAGGCCAGTGGAATTACCCTGGGCTTCGTAGACAGATTCAGTGGTTCCCTGATTATTACCGGAACCGTCAGTGAGGTGCAGGCTTCCATCGAAGCCATGCAGGATTATGTACAGGAAAAATTAGGATACACTGTCTGCCCCATTACCAAGACTTGAGAAAGCTGGTTCTTATGGGGAGAAGTGAGGCGGGTAAGACCACACTCACCCAGGCACTTAAGGGTGAAGAAATCCGTTATTATAAAACACAATATGTGCACAACTATGACAGCGTGATCGATACGCCGGGAGAGTATGCACAGAGCCGCAGACTGGGAAAGGCGCTTGCATTATATACCTACGAAGCGGATGTTGTGGGAATCTTGGTATCGGCGGTAGAACCCTACTCCATTTTTCCACCCAATGTAACATGCCAGGCCAACCGGGAATGTATTGGAATCGTAACCAAAATCGACCTGCCGCAGGCCAACGTACCACAAGCAGACAGATGGCTGGAGATTGCAGGCTGTAAGAAAATATTCCATGTGAATTCCCTAGAGGGCGTTGGAGTTCCGGAGATTCTTGACTACCTAAAGCAGGAATCGGAAGATAATAAATAGTTAGCAATGAAAATTATATATAAACATTAATTTTTTCCAAGGAGGAGAATAAAGTTATGATTAACGAAATGGAAATCAAAAAACAAATTTGTGAAGTGGGCAAAAGAATTTACAACCGTAACATGGTTGCGGCAAACGATGGTAACATCTCTGTAAAGTTAAATGATAATGAATTCCTTTGCACCCCTACCGGTGTATCTAAGGGCTTCATGACCCCTGAGTATATCTGTAAAGTAGATGCTAAGGGTAATGTGATTCAGGCAAACAAGGGCTTCAAGCCATCTTCTGAAATTAAGATGCACATGAGAGTATATGAGAAGCGTCCTGATGTAGGTGCAGTAGTTCATGCTCATCCTACTTTTGCAACCTCTTTTGCAATTGCAGGTATTCCTCTTACCCAGCCTATCATGCCGGAAGCAGTTATCTCCTTAGGATGTGTGCCTATCGCTGAGTACGGTACTCCTTCCACCATGGAGATTCCTGATAATCTTGAGAAATACTTACCATACTTCGATGCAGTTCTTCTTGAGAACCACGGTGCATTAACCTGGAGTACAGATTTACTTGCTGCATACCACAAGATGGAAAGCGTAGAATTCTATGCTGAGTTATTATACAAGTCTAAGATGCTTGGTGGTCCTAAGGAGTTTGATAAGGAGAATATCAAGAAGTTATACCAGATTCGTCAGAAATTCGGTATGCCTGGTAAGCATCCTGCAAACATCTGCTTAAATAAGGGCGGAGAGAACTGCCACAACTGTGGCGGAAACTGCGGCGGCCATGCTGATTACAGCAATATGCCAGGTTATGAGTACAACTTTGGTGATAGCTGCAGCTGTGGAAGCTCTAATGTAGATGAAGCAATGATCGCGGAAATCGTTAAGAAAGTTATTGCAGGAATGAAATAATGAATGAAAAGGACATCGAACGTATTGTTCGTCAGTGTCTGAAGGAGCTTGCTCCTATAAAGAGTGTTGATCTGGAAACAGCCAAGCTTCTTATCGAAGAGGTAGAAGCTGAGGCTGCAAAGATTGGTGTGAAGGCGGTAATTGCAGTATCGGATGAGAAGGGAAGACCCATTGCAGTGCATTGTATGGACGGTTCCTACATCGGAAGCTTTGATATTGCAATTAACAAGACCTACACCTCGGTAGCATTCCAGATGCCTACCTCTAAGCTGGCTGAGCTGGCGGTGCCGGGCGGAAGCCTTTATGGTATCCAGCACACTAACGAGGGAAAGGTGGTTATCTTCGGCGGAGGAGAGCCGCTTTACATAGGTGAAAAAATAGTGGGAGCCATCGGTGTCAGCGGAGGAAGCGCAGAGCAGGACACATATTTAGGAACATATGCGAAAAAGTTGTATGAGGAAAAATTATCATGGAAATAACAGAAAGCCAGATTAAAAGTATTGTCGGCGAAGTTTTAGCTAAGATGCAGTTAGAGAGCAGTAGCTCAGGTATGCATGGCGTGTTCGCTGATATGAATACCGCCATTGAGAAGGCGAAAGAAGCACAGAAAGTTGTGCGTATGCTGTCCATGGATCAGAGAGAAAAAATCATTACACGCATTCGTGAGAAAATCAAAGAAAATGCAGAGACCTTTGCAAGAATGGGTGTAAATGAGACCGGAATGGGTAACGTGGGTGATAAGATTTTAAAGCATCTTCTGGTTGCGGAGAAGACTCCGGGAACCGAAGATATTACCACTACCGCATGGTCCGGTGACAGAGGACTTACTTTAGTGGAAATGGGACCGTTCGGTGTTATCGGTGCGATTACTCCTTGTACCAACCCAAGTGAAACCGTTCTCTGTAATACCATGGGAATGCTTGCAGGAGGAAATACCGTAGTGTTCAATCCTCATCCGCAGGCGATTAAGACTTCTATCTTTGCAGTGAATCTTTTAAATGAAGCTTCTTTAGAAGCAGGCGGACCGGACAACATTGCTTGTACCGTGGAGAAGCCAACCTTGGATTCCAGCAATGTAATGATGAAACATAAGGATATTCCGCTTCTTGTTGCAACCGGTGGTCCGGGTGTTGTAACCGCAGTACTTTCCAGCGGAAAGCGTGGTATCGGCGCAGGTGCTGGTAATCCTCCGGCACTTGTGGATGAGACCGCAGATATCAGAAAGGCTGCAGAAGATATTATCAACGGATGTACTTTTGACAATAACCTTCCCTGTATCGCAGAGAAGGAAGTAGTTGCAGTGGATGCTATCTGCGACCAGCTGATGAAGTACATGGTGGAAGAGCAGGGCTGCTATCTGGCATCCAAGGATGTACAGGATAGATTAATTAAGACAGTTCTTACCGAAAAGGGTGCGTTAAATCGTAAGTGTGTAGGAAGAAGCGCAAAAGTGCTTCTCTCTATGGTGGGCGTAGAGGTACCGGACAATATCCGTTGTATCATCTTCGAAGGACTTAAGGAGCATCCGCTGATTGCAGAAGAGCTGATGATGCCAATCCTTGGTATCGTAAGAGCAAAGAATTTCGAGGATGCTGTAGAGAAGGCTGTATGGCTGGAGCACGGAAATCGCCATTCTGCGCATATTCATTCTAAGAATGTGGATCGTATCACTACATATGCACGAGCAATGGATACCGCAATCTTAGTAAAGAACGGACCAAGCTACGCAGCACTTGGTTTTGGCGGCGAAGGCTTCCCGACATTTACTATTGCGAGCCGTACCGGTGAAGGACTTACCAGTGCAGCAACATTTACAAAGCGCAGACGCTGTACCATGTCTGATAGCTTGTGTATAAGATAAAATCGAAGATTTTATCTGCAAATTTGTGCGAGGCACAAAGTTTGTATTAGATAGGAGGAACATACGATGGAGATGAATTCCAATCAGGTAGAAGCTATCGTGAAGAAAGTGCTTGAGAGCCTTTCTACCGGCAATGCACCGGTAAGTGCTTCTACAGGTAATAAAAGCATTCCCAAGACAGCTAAAGTAGCAGTACTTACCGCGCTTGAGAAGGTTGAAATTAAAGAATACCCTATGCCTGAGGTTGGCGATGATGACATCCTCGTAAAGGTAGAGGGATGTGGTATCTGTGGTACAGATGCTCACGAATATAAAAGAGACCCATTCGGACTTATCCCGGTAGCCCTTGGTCATGAAGGTACCGGTGAAATCGTGAAGATGGGTAAGAATGTAAAGGTTGACAGTGCAGGCAAGCCTGTTGCGCTTGGTGACAAGATTGTAACCTGTATGATTTTCAAGGATAACCCAGACATTACCATGTTCGACTTAAATAAGCAGAACGTTGGTGGAGCGGATGTATACGGACTTCTTCCGGATGATGACATCCACTTAAACGGCTGGTTTGCTGATTACATATTGGTACGCGGAGGCTCCACATTCTTCAATGTAAGTGACCTTGACTTAGATTCAAGAATCTTAATTGAGCCATGTGCAGTACTTATTCATGCTGTAGAGAGAGCTAAGACTACCGGAATCCTTCGTTTTAACAGCCGTGTGGTTGTACAGGGATGTGGTCCTATCGGTCTTATCTGTATCGCGATTTTAAAGACTATGGGTATCAGCAATATCATTGCAGTAGATGGTAATGAAGGTCGTCTTGAGTTTGCGAAGAGACTTGGAGCAAGCGGAAGCTTGAATTTCAAGGATCATAACGGAGCGGAGGCAATGGCAGAGGCTTGTGCAAAGATGTTCGACGGACATCTTGCAGACTTTGCATTCCAGTGTACCGGTTCTCCGGCAGGTCACTCAAATATTTATAAGTTCATCAGAAATGGTGGCGGACTTTGTGAGCTTGGTTTCTTCATCAACGGTGGTGACGCAACCATTAATCCTCACTTTGATATCTGCGCTAAGGAAATCACTACCGTAGGTAGCTGGGTATATACCTTAAGAGATTACGCTACTACCTTTGATTTCTTAAAGAGCGCAAAGGCAATCGGTCTTCCGATTAACGAGCTTATTACAGACAAGTATCCATTAAGCCAGATTAACGAAGCTTATAAGAAGAACTTAGCAATGACCGGCTTAAAGATTGCTGTATTACCCGATTAAGAAAGGATAATGCCAGATGGATGAAAGAGCAGTTGGTATCTTAGAGGTGTACGGTCTGGTGTGTGCATTCATTGCAGGAGATGCAGGATGCAAGGCTGCCAACGTAACCTTAGAGCCTTTTGATAAGAATAAGCCTGCAAATGCAGATTCCTTACCGGTTCCCCTCTTGGTAACCATCAAGTGGAGAGGAAGCGTAGAGGATGTAACCGCAGCAGTTGAGGCGGGAAGAGCAGTTGCAGAAAGAACTACGGGAGTGGTAACAAGCCACGTAATCCCGAGACCAACCCCTGATACACTAAAAATGCTTGGTATCAGTGGATATGACCCCAATTAATTAAGAGAAACGAAAGTGAGGAAATAAAAATGGCACAGGAAGCATTAGGAATGGTAGAAACCAGAGGACTTACCGCAGCAATCGAGGCTGCAGATGCAATGACAAAGTCTGCTGAGGTAACTTTAGTAGGTACTGAGAAGATCGGTTCCGGTTTAGTAACCGTTATGGTTCGTGGAGATGTAGGAGCAGTTAAGGCCGCAGTAGAAAGTGGATCTACCGCTGCACAGCGTCTCGGTGAATTAGTAGCTACCCACGTAATCCCAAGACCTCATACTGATGTTGAGAAGATTCTTCCGGGATTTCCTAAGAACTAATTAATGTCTTAAACCAAGGAGTGACTTATGAACAGTTCATACGGTTTAATTGAAGTATCCGGTGTAGTAGCTGCAGTAGAATCCTTAGATGCGATGTGCAAGGCTGCCGATGTATCCCTGGTAACATGGGAGAGAAAATGGGGCGGCAGACTGGTAACTATCATCGTGGAAGGTAATGTATCGGATGTAAAGGCAGCAGTCGAAGCAGCGGAACATATTACAAAAGCAAATGGTCACATCTTAGCATCCAGCGGAGTGATCGCATCACCTAGCGAAGAGATTCGCAAGCAGGTGGCAATCAGTTCAAAGCGCATCGAGCTTTAAACAGAAGTACTATTGTGAAGATACTGCAAGCGCAGTACAATGATAAAGAGAAAATTATTAACCAGCACATAATAAGGAGGAGAACATTATGGCACAGGAAGCATTAGGAATGGTAGAAACCAGAGGACTTACCGCAGCAATCGAAGCTGCAGATACTATGTGTAAATCAGCAAACGTTACTTTAGTAGGTACTGAGAAAATCGGTTCCGGTTTAGTAACTGTTATGGTTCGCGGAGATGTAGGAGCAGTTAAGTCTGCAGTAGAAGCAGGCGCTATGAACGCTGAAAGACTTGGTGAGCTTGTTGCTCAGCACGTTATTCCTCGTCCTCATACTGACGTTGAAGCTATTCTTCCTAAGTTAAAGTAAGAGTACATTAAGAGTTTCTTGCCGGGGGCATAGCTCCCGGCAAGCCTAAAAAGGTGGACCTAACATGGATAAGTTTGAAATTGAACAGTTAACAAAATTAGTGATTGCTTCTATGCAGGCAGAGCAGAAAAAGGGAGATGGCTTCCTTGTTCCTGTAGGTGTAAGCAACAGACATATACATTTATCCCAGGCAGATGTGGAGACACTTTTCGGAGCCGGTCATCAGCTTACCAAGAAGAAGGAGCTTATGGGTGGACAGTTTGCTTGTGAAGAATGCTGTACTATCGTTGGGTTAAAGCTTCGTGCTATCGAGAATGTAAGAGTCCTTGGTCCGGCACGTAAAGCAACACAGGTAGAAATCAGTTATACAGATGCCAGAAAGCTGGGCATCAGTGTACCGGTTCGCGAATCCGGTGATACCAAGGGATCTGCACCAATTGCCATTGTTGGACCTAAGGGTGCAGTGTATTTGAATGAAGGCTGTATTGTAGCAGCAAGACATATTCATATGTCACCAAGTGACGCGGCAAAGGCAGGCGTAAACGATGGTGATTATGTAAAAGTTAGAGTAGAAAATGAGCGTGGAACTACCTTTGAGAATGTAAAGATTCGTGTGGATGAAAGCTTTACATTGGAGATGCACATTGATACCGATGAGGCAAATGCCAGCGATATCAAGCAGGGAGACAGGGTAGCTATCGTTAAGTAGATATAGAAAAGAGGATTACTATGATTATCGGTAAGGTGACCGGGAGCGTTGTATCAACCCGCAAGCATGAGCATCTGGTAGGAAATAAGTTTATGATTGTAGAGCCCATTGCCAATATGGATAACGGCACAAAGGCACTTGTTGCCGTAGATAATATCGGTGCAGGTATCGGCGAGTATGTACTGGTAGCTATCGGTAGCTCTGCAAGAGTTGGCATGCAGGATGCGCCTATTGATGCAGCGATTGTTGGAATTATTGATGACGTGGGAAAGCTGGTTTAATGAGAGATGAATATACAGGAGCTTAGTAGTATTCTGCGGGAAAGTGGAGTAGTTGGTGCCGGCGGAGCGGGTTTTCCTACTTATGGAAAGCTGTCCGACAAGGCAGAAACTATTCTGATGAACTGTGCGGAATGTGAACCACTTTTAAAATTACATAGACAGCTTTTAGCAGAGAATGCGCGGGAGATATTGCAGGCATTTTCACTGATAGCATCGGTAGTTGGTGCTGAGGAAGCTATTATCGGTATCAAGGGAGAATATACTGCGGCTATCGAAGCATTGAAAGTACATTTGGAGGAGTTTCCGATTGTACATATTCATGAGCTGCCCAACGCATACCCCATGGGAGATGAGGTAGTGCTGATTTATGAAGCTACCGGCAAGGTAGTGCGCCCGGGTGGACTTCCTATAGAGTGTGGTGTGGCGGTATTTAATGTGGAAACTGTGTACAATGTATATAATGCAGTGTGGAATGGTAAGCCGGTGACGCAGAAACTGGTAACCGTTGTAGGTGAAGTGGAACATCCGATTACCACCTTTGTACCAATAGGAACTTCTATTCGTGAAGTGGTGATGCTGGCGGGCAGTGTTACCACAGGTGAGCCGGTATACCTTCTTGGCGGACCTATGATGGGAAGTATTGGTAGTGAGTATCAGCCGGTGACTAAGACAACCAACGCAGTAATTGTACTTCCGAAGAATCATCCGTTGATTTTAAAGAAAACCGGAAATTTTGCTGTTTCCGTTAAAAGAGCAGCATCCAGCTGTTGTCAGTGCCAGAGCTGTACGGATTTATGTCCGCGACATGCACTGGGACATCCTATTGAACCGCATCTGTTTATGCGGAGTGCGGCAAATCGGGATTATAGTAAGTTGGAACCGTATTTGAATACTATGTTTTGCTCGTCCTGTGGACTTTGCGAATTATTCAGCTGTCCTCAGGGCTTGTCACCAAGAACCATGATGGCAGAGTATAAGGCAGGACTTCGTAAGGAAGGTGTAAAGCCGCCTGTAGTAGAAGCTGCACCGGTGAAGGAGTCCAGAGAGTATCGTAAGGCTCCGGAAGAGCGACTGATGGCAAGACTGGGCCTTAGTAAATATGACAAGGCAGCGCCCCTTACAGAGAATGACTTATCGGTGAAAGAAATGAAGATTATGCTGTCCCAGCATATCGGAGCACCGGCTGTCAGCGTGGTAGAGAAGGGGCAGCAGATAAATGCAGGAGATGTGATTGCCAAGGCGGCAGATGGTTTATCTGTAGCCATTCACGCTTCTGTAACAGGAGTAATCAAAGAAGTAACAGAAAAATATATTTTAATTACCGCTAGGAGTTAATAAATCATGCACAGAGCAATAGGAATGATTGAATTTAAGACCGTATCCGCAGGTATTACTGCAGCCGACCAGATGGTGAAAACTGCAAATGTGGAGATTTTAGAGGCACAGACCGTATGTCCGGGCAAGTATATTGCTTTGATTGCAGGGGATCTCAGTGCGGTGAATGCAGCAGTAGAGCGTGCAAAGATGACCCGAGAAGATGAGCTGATTGGCAGCTTTGTACTTGGTAATCCGGATGAATCCATTTTCCCGGCAATCTACGGAAGCAGTCAGATTGAGCATGTCAGTGCGCTGGGTATTTTAGAGACCTATGATGCGGCATCCATTATTGTGGCAGCGGATATTGCGGCAAAAACAGCGATCGTAGATTTGATTGAGCTTCGTATTGCAAAGGGAATGTGTGGTAAGTCATACATGCTGATTACCGGAGAGGTGGCAGCTTGTGAGGCGGCCATTGCCAAGGCAAAGAATGCAGTAGCAGATAAGGGTATGTTCCTTGATAGCTCTGTGATCGCACATCCGGATGAACAGATTATTAAATCAATATTATAAACTATTCAGAACCGGGCGATTTTGCGAATGGTTCTGGACAGTGATTCCATTTGAAACATGGGGAAGGGGTCAGTTATGCTGGCAGCAGAGAGAAGGAATCGTATTTTAGAAAAGCTGCAACAAGAAGGGAAAGTTGTTGTAAGCGAGCTCAGTGAATTGTTTGGGGTATCAGAGGAGACGATTCGCCGGGATTTAGATAAGTTTGATAAAGAGGGAATCGCTACCAAGACCTATGGTGGTGCTGTGTTGGTGGAAGATACCAATACGGATATGCCCTTTAATATTCGCCGCAAGACCAATATGCAGGGGAAGCGTATTATCGGAGGTATTATTGAGAAACTGGTAAGCGATGGGGAAAGTATCATCGTGGACCCAAGTACTACGGCAGTTGCCATTATGAAGGCGCTGCGCAATAAACGGAATCTAACGGTAATTACCAATTCCATAGAGGTTTTGATCGAATTGACGGATGTGTCAGGATGGGATGTAATCTCTACGGGAGGTAATCTGAAAGAAAACTATCTGGCACTGGTAGGTCCCAGAGCAGTGGATACCATTGCTGCTTTTAATGCAGATAAGGTGATTCTATCCTGCAAGGGTTTGGATATGCAAAAGGGCGTTACCGATGCCAATGAATTATTTACCCAGGTGAAGAAAAATATGTTGGCATCAGCAAAACAGAAAATTCTTGCAGTGGACAGAACAAAGTTTAACCGTATTGCTTTTTCTCAGATTTGTAGTATAACAGATTTAGATATTGTTGTTACGGACGAGAAGCCTTCAGAGGAATGGCTCCGGTATTTTGAAGAAAAAGGAATTAAGTGCTTGTATGGGGAATAACACGAAAGTAATTGCATTTGCAAATAACAAGGGAGGAAGCGGTAAGACCACTTCCTGCGCTAATATCGGATATTCGTTGTCGGTTCTGGGGAAGAAAGTACTTCTGATCGATGGCGATATGCAGCTGAATTTGTCACTCTCCTTCTTTAGTGAAGAAGAGGTACTGGAATTTGCATCCGGGGAGAAGAACTTGTATTACGGCATCAAAAAGCAGGAGGATTTGACGGATTATATTGTATCTACGGTGTATGAGAATCTGGATTTAATACCTTCTTCTACTTTGATGAGTGGTATGGAGTATGAGCTTTTTACCAAGTGGCAGAGAGAGCTGATTTTAAAGCAGGGACTAAAGAATATCAAGGCTTCCGGGGAATACGACTATATCCTGATTGATGCACCACCTACCCTTGGCGGATGGGTGATGAATATCCTCTGTGCATCGGACTATGTGATTATGCCGGTGGAGGCAAGCCCCTGGGGACTGTTCGGTGTGGCGAATATGTTTGAGTTTCTGCAGGATGTAAGCCGCATGAACGAGGACTTAAAGCTCCTTGGAATCGCAGTCACCAAGGTAGATGGCCGTAAGAATTACTATAAACAGACTATTGAAGTACTGAAAGAGACCGATGACGTGCATGTATTTGACCAGCTTATCGGAATCGACAGCGAAGTAGAATGGGCACAAGATAACAGTAAACCTATCCATGTACATAAGAAGAGCGCACGTAGTGCGAAAGAGTACATGGAGCTTGCAAAGGAGATTGATAGAGATGCCGGTAGGAACAGGTAGTATTAAAAGAGCAGCGAAAGCAAATGTGGCAGCAGGAACCAAAGTGGAAGCTGCGCCGGAAGTAAAGGCAGAAAAGCCGGTAGCGAAGAAGGCAGCACCTAAGAAAGCTGCGGCACCGAAAAAGACTGAGCCTAAGAAGGAAGAACCTAAGGTTGTAGAAACTGTGGGCAAGAGTGTCAATGAGGTGTGCCATTTGACTGAGGAATTACCGATTCATTTACTTTAATTGAATATGTTTAGGGTTGAAAGCTCTTCCGGCAAGTTTGTCGGAGGAGCTTTTTACATTGGCGATGAAATATATTTATAACTAATCATGGGGATAGTTGACAGATGTATCTTATCAGAATAGAATATAGATGTAAGATTTATTAATGCATGATGTCAATGTAATATCAGGATGTTTGAGATGGATTTGTCCCTGTTTATATGTGTGAAACGCGAGTCACTATATAGGAGGGAGAGTTAATCCAATGAAATTAACAAATGAACAGAAGATAGCGAAGGTAAGGGATTTTAGACCGATTGATGATGTGTTTTTTGAAGTGCTTGCCGGGAATCCGAAGGTTTGTCAGGAGATGCTACGCACTATTTTAGAAGATGATGGTCTTGTGGTTACCGAAGTTATCACACAGTCAGATGAGCGCAATTTATATGGACGCTCTGTGAGACTGGATGCGTTGTGTACGCTTGGAAATGGTTCCAAAGTGAATGTGGAGGTACAGCGTTCTGATAATGATAATCATTTGAAGCGTGCAAGATTTAATGCTTCCAGTATTACAGTAAGGGACTCTGAACCGGGGACGAGTTTTGATGCGGTGATTGAACTCTACGTTGTGTATATTTCGGAGTTTGATTTCCTAAAGGGAAGCAAGACCATATACCATGTAGAGAAGGTGCTGAAGGAAACCGGAGAAGTCATAGATGATGGTTTACATGAGATTTTTGTGAATACTGTGATTGATGATGGAACGGACATTGCGGAACTGATGGCATGCTTTACGAAGAAAGAAGTGAAAAATCCGAAGTTCCCGATGCTATCATCGGAGGTTCAGCGGTTAAAGGAAACCGAGGGAGGTGTACAGGTCGTGTGTGAAGTGATGCAGAGGTATGAGAAAATTGCAGTTCGAGAAGCAGAAGTTGAAAAAATCAAGAAGATGATTCAAAAAGGATGCTCGAAGGAATTCATTCTTGATTTGGACTACACAGAGGATGAGTACGCCGAGGCTGAGGCAGAGTTACGAAGCGAAGCGTAGCTTTTGAAATGGATATTATCAGAGAGGTCTGTAGTTTGATTACTACAGGCCTATTTTAATGTATTATGTGATTTCTATGACAATAAGTTATTCTTTACAAAAAAGTGTGAAAATAGTACCATAGAACTATAAAAGTGAAAAAGTGGGGATGAGGGTAATGTTTCAGCTTTCATTGATTGTATTGGCAGTTGCAGCTATAATTGCTTTCTTTAAAGTTAAAATTCCGGATATTGTTCTTGTTGTAGGATTTATTGCAATGATAATACTGTTCGGAAAGTGGCTGTGGGACTTTGAGCCCATGCGCATTATTACTATAATTGCAATGATGGTGCTAGGAAGTGGCTTGGGGGACTATTTGAAAACAGGTGAGCGTGAAGGCTTTTGGACAGCACTGGTTTTGGTGGTAATAGTATTGTTTGTTAACCGCGGGTTTGTTACCAGAGTATATGACCCGGCACACAGGCTTTCCTTTGCGGAGCAATATAATGTGAACCAGATTCTGAGATATGATGGTAAGATTGAAGACGGAAGGTTGCCAATTTATATTATCACACAGAATTCCGACGGAGATAAAAAGAGGGAAGACCGGATAAAGGAGAAGATAAAAAGGAAGAATGACGACTACTTCATGGTATTTCTGAATTATGATTCGTTTGGGAATTACACAGGAACCGGATATTCCTATAGCTTACCTGCGTGGAGAGAGATGGGAGATATTGAAGAGGTACAGGCAAGAATCTCGGAGCGGATGAGAAAAGGGGGACTAACGGGAAATGTGGAATATATCATCGAGTGTGTGGATGCGGAAGTTCATTACTATGAGAATCCTTTTGAAGATTATTAAGATTGTGTAAGGGAGGAGCTTATGCCAAATATTTTTGATGCAATCAATAAGATGGATGAAGAGCAGCTTCGTAATCAGCTGGCATCTCTGGAGGAGATGAATGTTGCTAATATTCTCAGTGAGATGGGGCAGAAAACGAAACGTGGTGCTGTGAAATTATATAACGGTCTGCTTGGCCTGATGAAGAAGCAGGCAGTGGCGGAACCGGAAGTAATATCTCTGGAGCAGCGTGTGGAGATTAAGAAAAGGGAATTAGACAAGCTGGGTAAATCAGAGTTACAGTCGAGAACGAAGAAAGTCTTGATTGAAAAGGTAAATTCGGCAAGCATCAGTCTGATTGAAAACGAATCAGATGATGAAGTGTCTGCATGGGTAATTCAGACTGCAACCAAGTGTTTTAAGAAGGAGATTGAAGAGAGTCTGACCGTTGCCCAGAAGGCAGATGCCATTTATCACCGTTATAACGAAAGACTGTTATCCCAGACACAGCAGAAATATAAGGAGGCTACACCGGAGCAGAAAAAAGAGATTGATGCCGCACTGCAACGTGAAGTGGATGCTATGTCTGATACACAGAAGAAGGAGCTGCAGGAGGCTTTGGGTATTGAGAAGATCACAGGCGAAGCCATGGGCAAAATTCTCAAGACAACGGCAGGTGGTACTGCTTTACTGGTTGCCTTGGATGTGTCGGGATTCGGGGCATATATGGCGCTGACTACGATTATGCATGCTGTTTTTACAACAACGCTGGGGATTACCTTGCCTTTTGCCGTGTATACAACATCTACCGGTATTCTTTCCTTTTTCCTGGGGCCGGGAGGCTGGCTGGTATTTGCAGGGATAGAAGCCTTTATGCTGAATAAGAATAAAAACAAGATTATCTACGAGCTGTTGGCACAGGTGGTCTGGTCTTCTGTTTTGGTTTGCGGAGGACGTTTTACTCCGAAGGAGGATAGTCTGCCAAGCTGGTTACCGGCTGAGCAGAGAGCAGATGCGGAGAGAGAATCTGCAGAGCTGCTTTCCTTGATGGGAAAGTATAAAAAACTGGAAGCAGAAAGGGACTCTTTAAAGACTGATTTGGAGAAGAATGATCTGCTCATAAAGAAGAAGGAAGAAAAGATTCAGGATCTTAAGAAGAAAAACGAGGAACAGGCAGAGCGGGAAAGGAAAGCCAGAGAAGAACGTGTGGCTTTGGAAAATGAGTGTACAAAGAACAAGGAAGAGCTGTCCCGATTGCAGGGTAAGCTGGATGCAATGGAAAGTGAGAGTGTATCCCCTGAGATTTTGGCAGAACTTGAGGAGGCGAAGCGTAAGTGTGCAGAGGCAGAATGGTTACTCAAAGAAAATGATAAGACCATTACTAATTTAAACAATTCCGTAAGTTCATTGACAAAAGAGATTGGTCAGTATGAAGAAGAACTTGAAAATGCATGGTCCCGGAACGAAGCTCTGCAGGCCCAGAATCAGGAGACCCAGAGCAAGCTGGATGAGGCAACGGGTGAAGTGGAGCGTTTGGCCAATAAAGAACAGGACAAACTGCAGGGAAGATGGGAAAAGGCGTATAAAAAGTTCATCTTTGCTCCGGGTGTGATGAAGTCTGTGGTAAAGAATTACGAGTACAATGAACTGGGTTCTGTGGAAGGTGCTTTGATGGAGATTCATGAGGCCAATGATCCTGCCGGAATCCGAAGTAACCGGGGCAAGATGGCGGTGAGTGAAGAGTATCATATGGAATTTTCCACAAGATCCGGATTCCCGTCCCGAATTTTTTATAAAACGGTAAAGAATATGCCGGGAGGAAAGACGGTAGAAATCACATATATCTGTAAGCATAATGATTCACGATATGGAAAGGTACATTAGATGGGAGCGCGTGTTAACGTTGGTTAGCGCGCGTTCTTTTTCCTTTTGTGGGAAGTACCTTTCTTGTTGAAAAGGCTGTTTAATTTGGGTATAATAACTTAAGTTAATGAGAAGAAATGTTTAGAGGAATTATTCATGTCATATACAGCCTTATATCGTAAATTCCGTCCCGGCACGTTTGCCGATGTAAAAGGACAGGACCATATTGTAACAACGCTGAAGAATCAGTTAAATGCAAATAGAATCGGTCATGCATACCTTTTTACCGGAACCAGAGGAACCGGTAAGACAACCATTGCCAAGATTTTTGCAAAGACAGTAAACTGTGAGAATCCCACAGAAGACGGGCCTTGCGGTGAGTGTAAAATTTGCCGTGCCATTGCGGCATCAGCCAGTATGAATGTTATTGAAATCGATGCGGCATCCAATAACGGTGTAGACAACATCCGAGAAATTGTGGATGAGGTATCTTATTCGCCGGCAGAGGGTAAGTACAAAGTATACATTATCGACGAGGTGCATATGTTGTCCATAGGCGCGTTTAATGCCCTGCTAAAGACACTGGAAGAGCCACCGTCATATGTTATCTTCATTCTGGCGACTACGGAAGTGCATAAGCTGCCGATTACGATTTTGTCCAGATGTCAGAGATATGATTTTAAGCGTATTTCCATTGAGACTATTGCAGACCGAATGAAGGAGCTGACCGATGCAGAAGGAGTGCAGATTGAAGAAAAGGCGCTTCGCTTTATTGCCAAGACAGCGGATGGTTCCATGCGAGATGCGTTAAGTCTTCTTGATCAGTGTATCGCCTTTCATCTGGGCAGTGAGCTCACATATGACAAGGTGCTGGATGTGCTGGGGGCCGTGGATACCGGAGTATTCAGCAGGCTTCTGCGTCATGTGCTGGAGAGGGATGTGCTTGGATGTGTTTCTCTTTTAGAAGAGATTATTATGCAGGGACGTGAGCTGACTCAGTTTGTGACGGATTTTACCTGGTATCTGCGTAACTTGATGCTGGTACAGACCAGCGATAATTTAGAGGATGTCATCGATATGTCCAGTGACAATCTTGCCCGTTTGAAGGAAGAGGCGGAGATGATTGCCATGGACCAGATTATACGGTATATCCGCATTTTCTCAGACCTTGCCGGACAGATTAAATATGCTTCCCAAAAGCGTATTTTGGTAGAGATTGCTTTGATTAAGCTTTGCAAGCCGGCCATGGAAGCAGATACGGATTCTTTGGTGGATCGTATCCGTGAGATGGAGGATAAACTGGAGAGTGGTGCCTTTGTTGCAGCAGCACCGGCTGCGAATGTCGGGAGTAATCCGGGAGGTGCAGCCAGGCCCAAGGTAGAGATTCCCAAAGCTATTCCGGAGGATGTGGAGCAGATTGTACGTCAGTGGCCTACCATTGTGGGGAATACGGACAATCCTATGCGGGTGTATCTGAGAGGTGCGAAGTTAAGTCTCGGCGGTGACAATAAACTGATGCTGGTACTGGAGGATGGTCTTCCCTATGATTATTTTGCCCAGCATGCGGACAACAAAGCTCAGCTTGAGAACGTGCTGGCAGACTTTATTGGGAAAGAGGTGGAGGTCACCCTGCAAAGTGTGAAGACTAAACAGGAATTTACGGAGAATTACGTGGATTTGTCCAATATTATTCATATGGATATCGAAGAGGAAGAATAGTACGAAATGCTTGCGTACATGTCCTTTTCTTGTTAAAATTAAAACAATTAATAAAATGGAGGAAAGATCATGGCAAAACGTGGTGGTTTTCCCGGAGGAGCAATGCCGGGTAATATGAATAATCTGATGAAGCAGGCACAGAGAATGCAGCGTCAGATGGAAGAAGGACAGAAGGAATTAGAGACGAAGGAGTTTACTGCAACTGCAGGTGGCGGAGCGGTAGAGGTGACGGTATCCGGTTCTAAGGAAGTGTTACGTGTAAAGCTTTCAGAAGAAGTAGTAGACCCTGAGGATATTGAGATGCTTCAGGATTTAATCGTTGCGGCAACCAACGAGGCTTTAAAGAAGGCAGAAGAAGCAAGTGCCCAGTTAATGGGTAAGATGACCGGTGGATTAGGAGGATTTCCATTCTAATGGAAATGTATAGTGGCCAAATCGGAAAGTTAATAGAGGAATTGGCAGCTTTGCCGGGGATTGGTAATAAATCCGCCCAGAGGCTTGCGTTTCATTTGATTAATATGCCGAAGGACAAGGTGAACCGTCTGGCGAATGTGATGATGGAGGCAAGAGAGGGCGTACGGTACTGTAAGGAGTGTTTTACACTGACGGACAGGGATATCTGTCCGGTATGTGCCAATGGGAATCGTAATCATAAACTGATTATGGTGGTGGAGAATACCAGAGATCTGGCAGCCTATGAGAAGACCGGTAAGTATGAGGGTGTGTATCATGTACTTCATGGTGCGATTTCCCCCATGCTGGGAATCGGACCGGGGGATATCAAGCTGAAGGAGTTGATTACCCGCCTGGAGGGTGACGTGGAAGAGGTGATTATTGCCACCAATTCCAGCCTGGAGGGTGAGACTACAGCCATGTATATTAGCAAGCTGATTAAGCCTACCGGTATTAAAGTGACGCGAATTGCCAGCGGTGTTCCTGTTGGCGGTGACTTGGAGTATATCGACGAAGTGACGCTGCTTAGGGCGTTGGAAGGTCGTATTGAATTGTAGGAGAGAGAGAGATGGCAATTACAAAGAGAAGTTTTGGTGTGACATCAAAAGGAGAGGAAGCTGCTCTTTATACCTTGGAGAACTCTAAGGGAATGAGAGCGGATGTGACAGATTACGGTGCAATTTTAGTTAATTTATTTGTTCCGGATAAGAACGGTAATGTAGAGGATGTAGTGCTTGGTTTTGACAGCGTGGAAGGCTATGAGGGCAATCCAAGCTTCTTTGGCGCAACCATTGGACCAAGTGCAAACCGTATTGCAGATGCAAAGTTTGCCATTGATGGCGTGGAATATAATTTGGATGTGAATGATGGTGCTAACAATCTGCACAGCCATAAGGAGATGGGATATCACAAGCTTCTGTGGAAGGTTACCGGAGAAAGTGACAACAGTATCACTTTTACCATTGCTGATGCGGATGGCTATATGGGATTTCCGGGGAATAAAGAGCTGTCTCTGACTTATACTTTGGATGAGGAGAATGGTCTTGTTCTTTCTTATTATGGAAAGAGTGATAAGAAGACCATCTTAAATCCCACCAATCATACATATTTTAACTTAGACGGACATGCAGCAGGTTCTATTGAGGAGCATACCATGCAGTTAAGCTGTGCAAACTATACTCCTGTAGTAGCCGGTGCAATTCCTACCGGAGAAATTACTCCTGTAGCAGGTAATCCTATGGATTTTACCGTAGCAAAGGTAATTGGCAAGGAAATTAATGCAGACATGGAACAGCTTATCCTTACCGGCGGCTACGACCATAACTGGGTTGTTGATGGTTGGGACGGTTCTCTGAGAAAGATTTCTACACTTGTAGGTCCTAAGAGTGGCAGAGTAATGCATACCTACACTGATTTACCGGGCGTACAGTTCTACGCAGGTAATTTCATTGATCCGCAGGATGGTAAGAATGGTGCAAAGTACGGTAAGAGAACCGGTCTTTGCTTAGAGACCCAGTACTATCCCAATACCATTAATACACCGAATTTCCCATCATGTGTATTTGGCGAAGGTAAAGATTATAAATCCGTAACCGTATATCGTTTCGAATAATCTGTCGATGAAAGAAAACTTTTAAGCGACAAAGTATATCATAATACCTCCCACAGGAGTGCTAAAGTAAGAGCAAAAATGTGGGAGGTATTTTTATGGAATTGCCTAAGAATATAACGCAAATCGGTGAAACAGATAAAAACAGTAAAATCTATATGGAAGACTATGTTGTTTCGTATATGAAGCAACAAAGTAAAACGTCTGTGGACAAGCAGACGGGTGTGGCGCTTTTCGGAAAGTGTAATAGGGAAGAGAATATGTCTTATTACTTTATTTATGGTGCTTGCAGAGTCAATTATATCAGTAAAGAAGTGCGTCATCTGTCCGGTGCGCAGTTGCAGGAAGTAGAGAGAATACGCAAAGCACATTTTGAAGAATACCTCTTTATCGGATATTGTATCCTTGACGGGGATGCGGTAGAGGGAGTATGGTTGTATGAAAATGAAATCTGTAGATACATAAAGGGCTATGCATGTTTTTATGAGAAGAACGACAGTATGCTCAGCTTTATGGTAGAGAACCGGGAGAAGGAATACATGCCGGAACAGGTGTCCCGTTTAAAGTATGAGGAAGTAAGGGACCGTCAGCAGGAGCGAAAACGATTATTTGAAGAGAACAAGGGAATTGTAAGTATTAAGTCGTCGGAAAAACAGGAAGGGGAAAGCAATTTCTTTCCGGTGGCGGCAGTGCTTATGCTGGCAATCTTAGGCGTTGCGGCAGCAGGCTATTCCGGTCCGGGCGAATTAAAGGAGCGGATGAGTGCCGGGTGGGACAGCTTGCAGGCGTGGTTTCAAGAGGAAGAAGAGGAGGTTGTTCCCGCGGCTGCGGAGCATGTAGAGACGCTGGTGGCAGAGTCACAGCTTACGGAAGCCATTCAAAAAGAAAATGTACCGGCGTCTACGGTAGCTCCGCCCACACCTATGCCGGTAATGACGGAGGAACCTGTTGTGCTACCTACCGCGGAACCGGTGCCTGTTCCACAGATTACCCAAGCCCCGGCACCGGTTATGGAAGTGGCGCAACCACAGGCTTCAGAGGAATACACGATTCTGATCGGTGATACATTGATACAGATTTGTCGTAACAGGTATGGAGATGAAAGCATGGTAAAGACAGTATGTGAGATGAATGGAATTTCAGATCCGAACAATATTCAGGTGGGGCAAAAAATTTTACTCCCGTAGTAGTTGCGGATGTGTTATACTAGATAAGAGGTGAATAAGTGAATGGCAGAATATCAAGATAAAATTCGAAGGTATCGGAGGAGATACGTGTATCGGGTTCTTTTAGTGATTCTGTGTTTGGGAATTATGTTTGCAATTATTTATGTGCAATATAAGAATCACATTTATACCGATTATGATACCATATCATCAATAGAAAGAAAGTCTGTTATCGGAACCACAAGTGAGATTTTGGGCAATAATATTTTAACCTACAGCCATGATGGGGCGCAATGCACCGATACTACCGGACAGGCACTTTGGAATCAGACATATGAAATGCAGAGTATGCTGGTGGAAATCAGTGGTGATGTGGTGGCTATCGGTGATTACAACGGACATGAAGTCTATGTGCTAAACTCCCAGAAAAAGTTGTATGAGATTGACACAA
Organism: Acetatifactor sp.; assembly: GCA_045541195.1. Lineage (GTDB taxonomy): Bacteria > Bacillota > Clostridia > Lachnospirales > Lachnospiraceae > Acetatifactor. Next base: position 21,216 of record JAZQIQ010000022.1, read on the forward strand.
CGATGCCTATTCGCAGTATTGCCGTATCTGCTTCCGGCTGGACAGCTGTGGCGGTGGCGGATACGAAGACGATTTGGATTTATACATATGATCCCAATGGTAAGCAGACATATTCCGTAAAGACAACCATGGAGAAGAGCGGTTATCCGGTGGCGTTTGGATTTTCGCCCAGTGGAGAGCTTTTGGGACTTTCCTGTGTATATGTGGATTCCGGTATTGTAAAATCCCAGGTGGCATTTTACAATTTCGGTGCAGTAGGTGCCAATAAGAGTGACTATCTGGTAAATGGCTACACCTATCATGATGCGATAGTTCCTTATATTACATTCCTGGAAGATGGAAGTGCCGTCGCTGTGGGAGATGATAGGGTGGTGTTCTATTCGGGAGACCAGATTCCTATATCTAAAGCAGAATATCTGCAAGAAGACGAGATACAGGGTGTCTATAGCGGGAATGGTTATCTTGGAGTATTGTTCCGCTCGGATCAGATGGAGTATGAGCATAAGTTGGTAGTATTCCGAAAAGATTCTTCGGAAGTAGGAACTTATTATTTTAATACGGATTTTCATGAGATTTTCTTTTTACAGAATTATTTTGTGGTTTTTGGAGACACAGAGTGTCTGATTACTACGTATGACAATGTAGAGAAATACAATGGACCATTTGACAAGACGGTAGAGCTTATGATTCCTTCAGGAAATCCAAACAGTTATAAGTTTACGTTGGTATCAAGTAACTCTGTTGATGTGGTACAGTTTAAGTAGGAGGAGATAAAATGGAGCTGAATTTACTTTTCTTGATTGTAGTGTTATATCTTGTGTTTAAAATCACGGACGGATACAAAAAGGGCATGGTGAAAGAAGTTGTTTCTTTAGTGACGCTTGTGATTACTTGTGCTGTTATATTGCTGATTGGGTCCGCTTTATCCAATTATTTTGAGAAGGAATTCTCGGGAATGGCAGTCTCCATAGTGCTGCTGATTCTACTGGGTATAGTGCATCATCTGTTAAGTGTGGTATTTTTCTCAGCCAAGATGCTATCCAAACTTCCGATTATTAGTTTTGCGAATAAGCTGCTGGGGGTTGTAGTAGGTGCGGCAGAAGTGGTTCTTATTCTTTGGACGGTATACGCATTTATTATTTTATATGGTTGTGGTGAAATCGGACAGTGGATTCTGATAAATACCCAGAGCAGCCGTTTGCTTACGATTGTTTACGAGAATAATCTGTTGACACCTATTATTGGGGAGGCAATAAACAATATTCCGGAATTAACGGAATTGATTGAATTGGGCAAAGAACATTTATGAAATATTTTGTATGAATATTTTTTAAAAAATTGTTGACAAAAAAACATAGAGGTAATATACTGAAACTCCACCGCGCAAGTTACTTGTTCGGTGGAGAAAATTTTTTAAAAAAGTTGTTGACATGAAGAAATAGCTGTGATATATTAAATAAGCTGTCGCGTGAGTGACAACAACGAATATGAACTTTGACAAATAAACAACAATGCAACCTTGAAAATTCTTTGATAAATTTTATTTTCAAGAACGTTTAAAAGATGCAAATCTTTAAACCAAAACAGTAATGCCAGATGATAATTTTGGCAGGACAAACAATCAGAGA
>JAZQIQ010000023.1:0-2519 GCA_045541195.1 Acetatifactor sp.
GGAGGATATCCTGAATGATACGGGAAGCTCCTGGAAGGACTATGACGGTCACTATTGGTACAACCCCTTCCTCAGCGAAGAGGAGAACGATGAGAGGAAGAAGGCACAGGAAGATGAGGAAGCCAGAGAGAGTGGCCGCAGACAGCGGAACTACAATAAGCTTGCAGGGTTCCGCAGTACCTTAAGCAGTAAGCTGAGTAATGAGCTCTCCACGTATGTATCCCGGATTAAGAAGATTCACGAGGAGAACGTCATTGATTTTGAAAATACGGATGATTCCTACAAAACAAAAATGGATGACTTGTACTCTGACTGGGCGGGCTTCTGGGACCGTGTAACGGATGTATGGGACGTTATAGTGGATGTAGGCCGCGGAGTGATTAATGCAGCGGTGGATCTGGTAGTCGGAATAAAAGATCTGGCAGTGGGCGTACTGAAGGTAGTGGCGTGGCTGAGTCTGAAAGGCTCTGTGTTCGATACTTTTGGCCTGATACCGGAAAAACTGGAGACAGATGTGCAGGGCATCTTTAACGGTATCAAGACTATCTTCAAGGACCCGAAAAATGTTCTGGAGGCCATGGGCCAGAGCATTGCTGATACGATGGATGAAGAGGGGATTGCATATTCTATCAGTTATGTGACCTCGGATATCGTTATAGGAATCCTGGTGGATAAGGGAATCGGCAAGCTGAAGAACTTGAATAAAGTGGACGATATAGCAAATGTAGCCACTGACGCCGGGAAGGGAGCGGATGAACTTGCCGGTGTGGCAGGAAAGAGCTCCGATGAAATGGCGGAGGTTGCCGGCGGAGCCGGGAAGACATCGGATGAAATAGTTGGAATTGTAGGCGAGAGCTCCGATGAAATGTCAGAGATTGCAGGTGACACAGGCAGGATATCGGATGAAATGGCTGAAGCAGCAGATGATGTGCCTGTGGAAGTACTGGATGATGGTGTTAAATCTGTAGACGACATTATAAAAGGTGTTGAGAATGGCGATATTCCACTGACCAATAATATTCAAAAAGGTAACTATGGCGAGATGAAGATGGATGCATATTTTGAAAGCCAGGGTTATGAAAGAATCAGTTTGGATAAAGTTACGGACTTGGATGCTCCAACGCATCATGGTATTGATGGAGTGTACTATAAAGAAGGACCGCCACCAGAATATATAATTGGAGAATCTAAATATGGTTCTTCAAAATTGAGTAAGAATTTGGCTGATGGAACGAATCAAATGGATGACAGTTGGATTGCTAATCGGATAGAGAAGGCAATTGGTGAAGAGGCATATGAACAATATCTTGTAAATAAGGTTCTTTACCCTGATTGCGAGAAAGATGTGCTGTTTCATATAAATGCTGATTGTACGGTAGATGACCCCATTCTTTTAATAGATGGAATACCGCAGTAGAGAAGGAGGTTAGTGTAATGATTCGAGATAAATATAAAAATGAAGAATACTTTTCGCATTATTTAGAAAAAAAAGAAAAATTATTCAAAATGATGGAATTGGCCATGGAGCAAAGAAAAAAATCAGCTGATTTTTCAGGTGAGAACGATCCGGGTATTATTAATGCATATAAGGGGTTGAGCTTGAATTATATGCTATATACGATAGCACAATACTCTGCCGGGGAAGATATTGAAAATATAAAGGAAACATACAAAACAACATTGCAATATAGTGAAAGGGTATGGAAGGAGAATTCGAGCTATGTTGATTGCCTATGGCTCGTTGCCTTGGGGGTCCTATTGGGAGTCTCTGAAAAAGAAATTACAGTTCTAAATCATATTGTTGAAAAATGCAATAAGGAAGACAAATTGATAGGATTTTTGATGGAGCATATGGGTAAAGAAGAACATAAATCGAAAGATTATTTTATGCCTATGCCATATGAAATTTTAAATGAGTACCTTGAAGGTATACAGAGAGATGCAGAGCTGGCAAAAATGTATTTAGCTAACTCTTGGTATAATGCCCATAGTGATATGGCATGGTACGATTCGCATAAGGATAAGAGTAATACTTATTATGGGTATTGGAGCTTTGAAGTCGGAGCTATTGCTAAGATATTAAATTTGGATGACAGCAGTTTGAAAGATGTGCCTTATTATCCGTATGATTTGGTTCATTATAAAAAATGATGATATAGTATCAGCGGTATTTGCATGTTTGAATGGAAGTACCGTTGATTTTCTTTTAGAAGATATGAGTGATAGCCTACAGGGATGCGCTTACAGATATGGAAACTGCTTCCTCTCACTTCCTCTCGGTACTGGAGAGTCAGGACAGCGCCACCTATGAGAGGCTGGCAGAGGTCTGGAAGCAGAACGTACAGGTGCAGGAGAGCGTACTGAAGGATCGCTTAAATAGTATTGCACAGATACTCAGTGATTACATATACGATATGGAAGCGTGCATCATGCCTAAGGACGAGAGTCAGATGATGCGTGTGGACCGTAATGATATCTGGTGGAACTATGACCAGATAGCGGGGAATGTAGAGGACCTG
>JAZQIQ010000024.1:0-38834 GCA_045541195.1 Acetatifactor sp.
TTTCTTCGTCCACTCCTTTATTTGTTCTTTTGCCTCCCGGCACCACTCAAGATAGGCCTCGTAGGTCTTGATGCCGAATTTAACAGTTAAATAGTAATGCTTGTGTGTATCATCTTCCAAATACTGCCCCAAATTCTCTGCAAACATATTCAGAACGACTAATTCGTCTCGGCACTTCTCTTCAAAACGCTTGATATGCTCCATTGCGCCTTCCATGCCGGTTTTATTACCAAAGAAAAGTTTTAAAAGGGTTTCGTAGCGAAGCTCGTCCTTCTCCACCGGTTTCGCAAGCCACTCTATGAGTGCGTCCTTCCCACAATCCGTAATGGAGTAGGAAAGCTTTTCGCGGCCGTTAGAACTGGTGTCTTCCTTCGTGACCTTCCCTTCTTTCTCCAGTTGGTTCAGTGTCGGATAAATGCTACCGTAGCTACCGCCCCAGAAAAAGCGAAGGGTCGTATCAAGCCTCTTCTTTATTTCATATCCTGTCATGGGTTCGTGGCTTAACAAACCTAGCAGGACATAATCCATTTTCTTCGTGTTAGCCATTGGGGTGCTCCTTAAAAGTTGTACAATATATCAAATTGATATATTTATAATATATCGGTTTGATATATTTGTCAAGTATAGAAAAGTGGTAGCACTCATAAAATGCTACCACTCTTTTTAAAACTTCAAGCACTTCTTTCAAAGAAATTGTGTCATCAATATTCAATATTTTTCTCAACTCTGTCAATTCGTCTTGTGCCTGATTTCTTTCATTCTTTATTTTCTCAATATATAATTCACGATTTGCAAGCTTCTTTGAAATATCTGCATAATATTTCATCACATCCACAGTTTTGGCAAGTGCTTCATCTATTTTTTTCATTTCACTACCGACACCACATCCAAAATTGCAACGATAAACTTGTCCACGTTTTACAGTTCTTCTCTTTGCATTTGCTGAAAAAGCATCTAACTTCAATTTTGTTTTTAACCACTCTAACATTTTATCAATTTGTAAAGAATCAATATTCATATATCCACCTCCTCCAACTCGAGCACCGCAATCTACACAAACTCCCCTTCCGTCCAATCAAACAAATAATCAGGATCATTCCAATACTTCATATCCTCATACGACCGCTCATACACACCGAATTTCTGCCTTGCCATCTGTAGCGTCTTTTCATACTCTATATGATTAAAAGGAATATAAAGCTCCGCCTCTTCTTCACTGCATCCCACAGTCCGCAGGTGGGGCTTCTTATCTGAAGACTTGGGGGTCACTTCATACACCCACTTCACCGGTTCCGGATGACATCGGCTATGTGCGTATACCGTCTCAAAATATTCTTCCCACGAATACTGCCTTCTGTATTCATCATAAATCTCCAAATCCGCCTGATGTTCCCGGTAAAACGCCTCGAGCTTTCGAAAACTATCAAATATTCTATGCTTCTGAAACAAAGGCCTCCATCCACAACTTAATTTATTCAGGTGTATCAGTTCATTATTCCTGCTCATAAAATAATAATTGGTCCCCATGACAATCCTCCTCTCCCCAATAAAAATATCCTCTTACCGGAACCCATTCAAAGGTCCTGATAAAAGGATATCTTAATGTGATTCATTTTGTCATTGGGCAGATTGCCTAAAATAGTTATGCTACCCTCTGCAAGCGCCGAGCGTAGTATAAAAGATGCTAATTCTTCGACTCCTGCGCCCCTAATACAAGCCTATATTCATAGGTTGTCCCTGCAAAACTAGCAATTCTTCCATATGCATACCAAGGAGAATACTTAAGGCATAAAGTTTCTCTACCGTTGGCAAATTCTGACCTTTAAACCAACGGTATATCAGTTGAGGACAGGAGAGGTTCAAGTACTCTTGGATGTACTTCACATCATAACTTGCCAGCTTGAACATGAGTTTTAATTTTTGTCCGGTTCGTTGTTGGTCGATAGGGTGCATAAAACTCCTCTCTTGAAAGTTCAGATAGTTCTCTATTTTCCACTCATATTTTTTACTCACTTAAGCTTTGTTCAATTTTCAGCGTTCCTTTTACTATATCTGGCCTATTCTTAGAAATAATACTATATTCGATATCTGGATATTCTTCTGCTTCTCGCAGGAAAATCCATGTTGGAAATGCTGCATTATTGTGTTGTTTCAAATAATCCATATGTACCTTTATAATAAGCATCTCGCCATCTTCAAAAATAGTATAATCAAATATCTCATCCAATGTATCCCTATATCCTTCCTCATAACTAGTATTGGAAAAAGGTGAAACATGAGTATTTTGAGGTATATATTCCGATTTCTTTAATGTGGCAGAATAACTGATAAAATCTTTGCTTTCTTTTATTTCAAAAATATCTTCAAATGATAAATCGCCTAAATCTAAAGGTTTATCTGGTACCTTCAAATCATAATGTAGTAAAACCAAGCGCCTTGGTATGTGTAATTCAATATCAATGTCCTCATCATATTGAGTTCCTTCATTACATATAATAAATTGAATTCCTATTAAATCGGAATAATATTCTTCTGCTTGTGTGTAACCGATTAATTTTTCGATTTCTTCTCTTAACTCTATCAAATCATTATATTTTTTCTTTTCGTCCTCAGTCCCTTTCAAATCCTTTCCACCATATAAAATAGCAGATGATAAGATTGATTCTCTTAATCCGCCAAGCTGATAAAACTCACCACTTGTGTCATATCCAAATTGGTCAGCAAGTGCATCAATCCAAGCAATTGTTGCCTCTGATATTTCGACCTTTTTTTCCATGGACAAGGCTCCCCCATAATATTCGTTGGTTAACTTATACTGCGGAATACGTTCAAATAATATCTTAATTCGATTTATAATTCTTTCACTGCTCAAAAATCCGCTCATGTCAAATTTCGAAACAACAACACACTCAACTATATTTCCTCGATGATGTGACTTTATTGTCAAGCTTGATTTGTGAGTATTTTTCACGTTCTCAAGTTCTTGATACGTCATAAAATACCTTGTTATGTGAGCATCAAACACTTTTCTAAAATTCTCCAAAGAATTATATGTCCAATAGATTCCTTTGTCGGCATATTTTTCTTTAAACTCTCTAACTAATTGTAGTTGCTTTAAATCAATTGAAGAATGATTCTCTATAGGAGTTTCATCAAAGAACATAAAAACTTGTTTGCCCTCTTGAATCATTATTTCAATCTCTTCTTCCGAACCCGAACCATATTTGTCAGTTGGAGTACCAAATCTTGTTTTAAAAACAGCAACCGCCAAGTCACACTTTTCAACAAACTGTTTATTTAATAATTTTTGTGGCTTTGCTCCAGATTGAGAAAATCCACTACTTTTCCAATATCTTGGTCTAATCCCTATCCCCAAAGTATCCATATATTGCTGATTGAAATTATCTATGACATCTTTAATAATATCAACTGCAGCTTCTACATCTCCCGGACAAGAAATCAACATATCATACATTCTTACATCATTTGCCATGCATCATTCCTCATTTCACACAAATTTATTCCGCATCCTCTTTTAACATCAGAATATATATCCACTTCAACGCTCTACCTGTGGCACAATGCTTAACAGGTACTTATCCTTAACCCAAATCAACTCTTAATAAGGTTAAACTCTTTAAAGCACATAGCTTCAATCTGCATTTTTAAATTATCCCGTACGCCTTCATCGGAAACTTCAGTGAAAGGAATTACACTTATTCCCGGAACCATTTTAATAGCAGTTGATATATCCGGATATTTCAGATTATTTTCAATAACCTTCTGTTCTGCACCTTTTCTATCAAAAGGCTGCTCATTGTATTTGGATAGTGTAGACATTATATCTTTTTCCAAATCGGATAAATCATTTTTTTGATTTAAATATTCTAAAACAGTCTGTATCACCACATCTCTTGACATATATTTCTTACTCCTCGACATCGTTTTCTTTCCTTTGCACTTTTACCCGTACCAACTCTTTACGTCTGCGATTCCATAACACTACCTTTACAGCAATAATGATTAATAATATAATTCCAGCAATCGAACCTACCAAAACTTTATTATCCATCACAATTTTCCCGAGCCAAATCACACCATATGTAACTGCCCATAATCCAATGAAACAAAGTGCTCTTATTACCCAATGAAAAAACGAACCCGCCATTCGTCCCGAAATCATATGGGAATGATACGAATCGCCTACTTTGTCTAATGCAATATGATATGCTATTATTTCTATCACGCCTAAAATCAACCATTCATAATACCATTCAATCGGTAATCCCAATGGTTCTTTTGCCAAATCAAATATAAATTTAAACATTAAACTCCTTTCCTTGTATACGCATACATATAGATTACATCTCTAAAACAGAAAAATTAAAAAAATTAAATTCGTCCATATGTTTTTCATAATATCCTTTTGCTGTAAGTGTTAAAATTAAGCATAATCTTCTAACATTTACCCTGTACGAACGCTCCACACCAACCGATGATGCATCAGCATAAATATCAAACTCATTCTTTTTCTCTATAACAAGAGTAAACTTGTCGAGTTTATTAAATTCATTTCGGATTTTATTTTTATCAACATTAGGTGTTCCCTGATGCAAAAATGAGTTTCTCAGTTGATAAACAACCTCTCCACTAAGATACGGCATTTTGTTTTCTTGACAAGTTTCACATGGACATTGTTCATACTTACCCACATATTCATCATACCAGTTAATATATCTTGTCCCATTACGTTCATCAGGATATTTTGCTTTACCACAAATATCCGGCAAAGTTAATGCCAATGCCAACGCTGCAAAATAAGCTTCATTTTCCAACGCTCTATTAATATCATCAATCAAACGAATTAAAATAGTCTCATCTCCTTGTATAATATTACACACATATCAATATTGCCTATTCAGTTCAAGTACCATAACTTCTTTTCAGACAATCATTCTCTTGGTTTCACACTAATAGATACTTTCGTTTGTTTCTCCACATTAAATGTACCTTCTTTCAAACTTAATATAGACTCAATATCATTAGGATAAATAGTCAGACCGTATTCTGTTGAAAGTTCTTCCAAAAACTCACTTGGTGTAAAAACATTTTCTTGAAAAAGTATTTTTATTGCCTGACGCAATAATGACGGTTCCGCAGTACTCAATTCATTATCTAACGGTTCCACCTTTCGAATGCCTTGCTTTTGCATGTTTCGCATCAGCTTGCTATAATCATCATTTGAAATAATCCCTAAATCCTTGGCTCTACGGATCATGGCTGCTATTGATACTTTCCATCTTTTCTTCAATTCTGCATAATATGCCAAATTAGTAGCGTACGGTCTTACATCATCTGAAAACTCTTTCTCCGGTAGCAAAAAAGCTGACGCAAATGAATGCGCCTCTTGTTCAATATCTTTAAAATCCTCTTTATCTATATTTTCTAAATCTTCATTCCAATTATGAAGCAATATGTGCCCCAGCTCATGTGCTATATCAAAGTGAATTCTAGCTGCCGTTTTTTTATTTTGTGAATAGCCAATTAAATAAGTTTCTTTTTCTCCACATACAATTTTATGGCTGAATGCATCAACATCTCCCGTAGAAGTTGCAAAATCAGTTACAATCAAACCGTTCGATTCGACCAAATATACAATGTCATCAATCGGCTTATTCCCAATCTTCCAATAATCTCTCAATATTTCTGCTGCTTTTTGAGGTGATGTATTTCTTGGAATCTGTGGTAAATTCAACGACTCAAAATCCAAATATTCATTCATCATATTATAAATTACAGCAATAAATTTAATTTTTTCTTCCTGTTCAATTCTATATTTCTTATTAGTTGTCAGCAATGACCTAAAATATGTTGCGCTTTTCTCCACGTCAATCTTTATATCTTCCAAGAAAAATTTAACCGGAAATTCTAATGTTTCACTAAATTTTTGAATCGTTGAAAATTCCGGATTATCTAATTTACCGTTCTCATACATAGAAATGGTTTGTCGATTAACTCCAATCTTCTCCGCTAATTCTATGGCAGAGTATCCTCTCCATGTTCTTGCAATTCTCAAACGTTCACCATTAAAATGTTTACCACTTGTTATTTGGTTAAACGGAATTATATTTCCCATAATAACCGCTCCTTCAATATTATTAAAATTATGCATTCTGTTCTTGTGCAGTTTCTTTCAACGCAACAAGTTCTCTCTGTTTTGCTTTTTTCTTAGCCTTATCTTTCAACTTGATACCTGACATATTAGGCTCATTTGAATCAGTAACAGTATCCACTACCACTGACTCACTATGCGTAATATAAGCACTCCAATCTTCTTCTTCAACCACTTGTAATGAACTATCTAATACGCAACAACGTACTGCTACAAGTTCCGAATGATACTCTTCAAATAATATGGTCTTATATCTTTTAATAATTGTTTTATCAATACCAAAATCTTTTATAATATCTTCAACAATACTCTTAACTTCCTCTTCTTCAAAAGACGGTTCTTCAAACATTGAGTACTGATGCATTGTATTCAAATCAAAATTAAAAGATTGCACTAACGCATCAACATAGTGTGCTCTCCTTCTCTTTGCTTGGCTCCTTTGAATATCTTTAAAACGCTCTTCTCGCATCACTGTATATATTGTTCCAGTTTCTTTATCGAACAGTGGTACCATATACCACGCACCACGTTTAGCGTACTCAGCAGTGAAATTCCCTGCCGAGAAATTCATAGCAAGATTACGATTAATAAAGTCCCATTTTATAAGCTTCTTTCCATTAGAATACCTATCATTAATATTCTCCCGGCGCAAGCAACCTTTAACATCATCGCCGATGGCTTCTGAAAGGCATTTTATAATACTCATTATTATTTTATCAGTTAAGCTATATGTTTTTTCTTTCAAGAAAAACACCTCCTATAATCTTTTTCCTAATTATAGGACTTTTCTCAAAATATGTCAACTCAAAAAGTCTTTTTTTATTTTTTAATTATTTATTAGTCTCTTTCATCATTTTATAATTGTATAAATTCAATAATATGATATTCTGTCATAACTGGTCATATATCAATATTTCCCTTTAAATATCTAAAGAGAAACCAATAAATATGCATCTATCAGTTTCTCCTTTTTCTAATTTAACCCAATTCTATATCCCAAATCAAACAACTCCCAAATAACATCAACATCGTTAATTCGATATTCGTATTCTTTTCTATAAACTCTATTACGAGTCACTTGAATGCCGCTAGGACAAAAGTGCAAATATAAACGAAGTTCCAACCCCCACTTATTAGCATCTTCTTCAAGCACAATAATCCCATCCGTATTTCCATTAACCGCCGGACTATACCTTGCATTATAATCCGCATAAAAATTGGCCAATCTTGACGGTCTACCTTCCGCCTCAATAAATACTGGTAACCCATTGCTTCTAATTAACACATCCAACTGTTTTGCAATACTCTCCATGGTTTTTACCTCCCATTATATTTTGGGTATCAACGAAGGAAAGTCAATACTATTTGTCTTGACATCCCATCTGCCCACACACATTTTCTTTATTTTTTTCTTGTCACCAAAATCAAGCAAATCTTCTCTTCTGAATGAATTTAGTAATTTATTTAATGAGCCTAATCCATCCGACGTTAACAAAAAAGCTTCATCCGGATCAACCAGTTTACAATATGCCCAGAGTTGTCCTAAATCTCTCAATGTAAGCTTTGTCTTTTTGGCTTCGATAAATATTATTTTTATATCACCCTTTTTCTTTGCAATTCCAAGCACATCAATTTGAATATCCACACCATTTGCCATTTCACGCACTATGCCATGCCGGGCTAGAGCTCTGTCCAAACGTTCAAGTGATGTGTCCTCGACTATTATTTCATACCCTTTATATTTATCCTTCAAATACTGCTCTAACCATTGCCTCATAGGGCCATATAAATCTGCTTCTTTCATTCCTCAATATCCTTCTTATATCCAAGTGCTTCTGCTATTTCTGTCCAACTATCAAAATGAATACCTCTAATCTGTTCTGGAATAAACTCATCCCCTTCTCCCGGATGAATTGGCTTGTCTTTATGCCTACCAGTCAACTCCCAATAATATCTATGAGTCACTTCATTAACCGTTTTTTGTCTATCCATCTCTATATGTATTCTTTGTTTGTCCGCAAAATAGTCAAGTGCCTCTTGCTTATGTATAACCGCAAATCCAACCGGTTGATACTCAACTGCCCACACTTTAACTTGATGCTCTTTCTTCCAAAAATCCGGGTATCCAGAATTATGCTTCTTAAGATTTCCATCCCTCATATTTGGATGAGCCCAATCTATATTTTGAACCGGGATGTCTATACTCTTTAGTAAGTTAGAAAAATCTGTTACCAATCCCCAATTCTGCGGTATCTCAAAATATACTCTATAATTTGGCTCCGTGAATGCATAATTACTTCGCCTAATATACCCCGTAACATCTGCAAATCCCTTCACAAATTGTTTTCGCTCATCCATCGTAAATTCAAAAACTTCTGGCGAAATACGAATATTGTCTGCTGATGTTGCATTGCCAATATATCTCATTATCTCACGCATCAAATAATCTTCGTTTGGCTTTCTAAAAGATAAAAGGGATACATTAGGACTTTGTGAAAAACACAAGCTTGTCCCCAATAACGGTTCAAGAATTGAACGCATATCCGTTATACTCGCTTTAACATATATTCCAACATCTTTTTGAAATTCAGTTTCCATCTTTTTATGAGGAATATCTATAGAAATCGTTGTCTCTGTCGGTCCGCGTTGTATTTCTCCATTACCAGTAATCATTCCTAGCAAATACGCCATTTCATTGTTCATATGCTACTCCCCCAATTCAAATGTTTTTGCAATCCTATCCGCAATAGCCTTTGCAAGCAGTGGCGGAACTGCATTTCCTACTTGTTTTCTTACATACACCTTAGAACCATAAAAAATAAACTTATCATCAAATGACTGTATTCTAGCTGCTTCTCTAGGAGTAATGGCTCTGTGCAAAAATGGGTGATTATTCGTTCCATTTGACGATGCATCAAATCTTGTATCAATAGTTGGTGATACTTCATCCCATTTTAATCTTCCCCATGTCGTTTTAAATTTCTGCTTACCATGTAGCTCTTCTGGCAAAAATTCTTTACCCTGCTCAGGTGGAATCAGCTTTAACTTATCAATAGCAATTTGTTTATGATTAGAAGCTTTGTGATTATACAACTTTTTGCTTCCGGCCCTCATCATAATTTGATAATCACTTTTAGGTTCTGTAATGTACTCCTGTTGAAAATCACCTTCATTCGATTCTAAATAGGCCAAATCTTCAATTGCATCTCGTACCGTCACTTTACTATTAACGGTTGCTTCCGGCAATTCAATCGCACCATGTTTTGAACAAATAAAGATAGCCCTTTCTCTTGCTTGAGGCACCCCAAAATTTGCCGCGTTTAATATGCCAAACCTTACCGTATATCCCAAGCTTTCTATAGTGCTAACTATCTGATCCTTAAACCATCCATTAGCAGACAAAAGCAATCCTTTAACATTTTCAATAACAAACACATCCGGTTGCAATCTTTGAACCAAATCCAAATATTCTCTAAACAAAAAATTACGCGGATCCTGCAATCCTAGTTTTTTTCCTTTCATCGAATATCCTTGGCACGGCGGTCCACCGACTATCATATTTACACCCGTCTTTTTTGCCAATGATACTATATTCTCTTTTATCTTAGAATCTGTAATATCCCCTACAACAACTTCTGCATAAGGCATATTCTTTTTAAAAGTATTTGCCGCATTCTCATCAAAATCTAATGCTACCATTGTCTTAAAATATGGATTTTTATCCATTCCCCAAGACAATCCTCCCGCACCACAAAATAAATCAAGAATCTTAAATTCTGATGGTTTTTTATCTATTCGCTTAATCAAAATACGTTTAAACAGCTCCTTTCCATTTACTCTTGGCTTAAACAAATCAAACTCATTATCCGAACCATGATTTGCTTCACCCACTATTTCAAATTGTTCTCCGTTATGATATTTTAAATACGTTATAGGTACTCCCATAATACCAAAATAATCCATCGGAATATCTGCAACCTTTTGAACATTTATTCCATCAAAATCATCATATTTAGGATATTTTTCCGGTTCATAATGTGCAGTCAATATTAACTCCTGATGTCTTTTCGGCATATCAAGATTTGTCAACCACATTGCATTACCTAAACTTCTCCACTTTTGTCCCGACTCATCTACCCAAAAACGTGTATTTCGTGGTTCTGTATCATCTGGTACTCTAAAAGACATATCTCCAAAACGATATCCAACCCATGCCCTATTCTCTTTTATGTATGGAAAAATCTCTTTATATGTTATGGCATTCTGATTTCCAATCAACAAATATTGTTTTTCATATTTAATCAATAATGAAAATAACGATGCAAACAAACTAAACGGTGGATTTGTACAACATATATCACATTCCTTCAAATACTCTATACATTCATCAGAACTAAAATCCCCACTACCCTTTAGTTTGTTGATTGTGCCTTCTTTTTCTATTATGGATTTGATTATCTCATCACTTATCTCTTCTCGTTTTTTTCCCGGCATATCAGTTACAATTAAGACATAACCATTCTTGGAGTATTTATTTTTATCCTTGACATTTTTTGTTTTTGCTGATAGTTTACTATTTGCTTGTATTTGTGTGATTTTTGAACCTGCATATGATGTACATATTAGTTTTTTTAATTGAAACTCATTAAAATGCTTCAAGAAAAAATAACAAAAATTGGATTCATATGGATCATCACAATTACAAAGCACCACTTTATTCCTAAACTGCTCTCTATAATGTGCTAATTCTTCAGCTATTGTTTCATATGTGGTATACCACTCATCTGTATTTGCTGATGAATACTTCGCATTATTCAAAATAGAATTGCCGCCTTTAGGAAGTGCCTTGCTCTCTATCACTTTCAATTTCTTTGCCATTCTACACCTCTCCAGAAACTATTCTTTACTTTCCATATCAATTGCCTTAAGTCTCTGTTGCGTTCTCTCGTAATCATCAAAATATGCCATTAATGCTCTTTCTACAGCTTTTGTTTTTGTCTGTCCGGCATCTGCACATAAATCTTCTAATTTTTCATAAATAGGAGTTTCTATACAAATATTTAAATACGTTCCATTCTTCTTTGTTTTAGCCATTTCATACTCCTTTCAAGCAAGCTACCTTTACCTACATTTTACTACCGTTTTCTACTGCTTTCAAGAAAATAATAGACTATTTCTCAAAAGTTAGTAAATTCTATTATTACATTAAAATAGTAAACCATCTCTTACAAGAAATTCATATTTTTCCCACACACCATCCGCATTTCCCACATACTTTTCCAACATACTTTCTCAATCTATGTTGGAATTTCCAACATAAAACATATTTTTCCGACTCACCTTTCCAACATACTTATTTGCAAACGAAGAAGAGGTGCTTTCGCACCCCTTCCCATTTGCTTACCTTTTCTACCTACTCATTCCAGCCACCTTCTGCTGTACCCATTCGCCGATACTCCGCAGGAAATATTCCAGCATATTCATTCCGTTGATGGTAAACTGCCTCATGAAATCATATTCCCTTTCCAGCATCGCCTTCAGCGTCCGATTCTCAGCTTTCAGTTCCTGATTCTCTCGCTTTAGACACTCATTCTCGTATTTAAGGTCCAGCATCTTTTCAAAGTATGTCCGCTCCCGCTCACCGGAATTAGTGCCCTTAAAATACTCGATGAGACTTTCCGCAAGCTTTGCCTTCTGTTCCCTTATCCAGTGACTCCAGTATCGCCTCCATCTGCTCTTCCTGCACCATCTCTGCCGCCTTTTCCCTGCGGTAGTCCGACAAGGTAAGATTCCCTCTCGGATTGGAGCCTTTGTAAAAACGCTCCCAACCAAACTCCTTTAGCATCATATCCTGAAGCACCACCTTCTGTGTTTCCACCCAATCGGCGCCACCATAACTGTCACGCTTCATCTGTGGTTTCAGATTTCCGCCTTCATCCTTCTGCCAGACCAATTCTCCGGTCTTAGTCACTGCCTGCTTCATGGTGGTGGGATATCCTAAGTCCTTGAAGGTCTGAGCAAATGCGTTTTGAACCGGTGCCCCTTTTGAAGAGTTGGTTGTGTATGGAATATAGGTCATGTGAATGTGGGGAGAATTTTCATCCCCATGATAAACCATGTGGTGAACAATCAGCCCTGCCTCAAATGGAGGCTTCCAATTCGGATCATTCAGTTCCTTCTCCGTTACCACACATACCTCCGGCAGTTCCAACAGATACTTTGCAAATTCATCCAGCAAATCCTGTGCCTTAGAGGCATCCTCCGGCGTATACACAAAACGCGTGTCCCGCATATCCCCTATCTGCCAGATAATCTCATAACACAGGTGTTTCTGTTTATCCTGCTCAATCTTCTCATAATAGGTCGGGGGAAATCTTTTTCCGCGCCCTTTCTTGATTTCCCTCTCCCTCCACACTCGGTAATGCTCGGCAAATAACTTTTCATATACCTGCTGAAGGGTAATCCCCCAGTCATCTGTATATACCATGTTTAAATGCCGCCGCTCCTCTACGGAGTTGGGTGGAATGTGAGTCCTAAGATTGTGTTCCAGATTCGGTGCGCTGTACATTGCACCACTGATGGTCTTTTCTTTCTTACCTGTCATCAAATCCCTCTCTTCTTGTAACTATTCAGAGCCATGCAGATTTATATAACTGTTTGTTCAAGCTAGCTTGATAAAAACAGTTTATATAAATCTATATGGCGAGAAGCCACACATGAGCAAAATGAAAGCCTTGAAAAGGCGATTTTGCGAATGGGCTCTGAATAGTTACGTTCTATTTTATTAGCTTCCTTAAGAAATCTCTGCTCATGGTCGTCTTCTCCTTTCTTTGGGTTCCCACATATTCTTCTCTTCCCCTAAAGTAATGTCCCCTTATTGGTTTGGGGGTACCCCAAACACAAACGGGGCAAGCGTTCCGTCGCTTGACCTCGAATACAGGTGTGCCACTTTCGTCCTACCACACGCTCAGGTCATCCAATGCATCCAGCCACACCTGCATCTCCCCGCTTAGCATCATCCTCACATACTCCACCGGGTCCTCAATAGCCAGTGCATCCATCTTTCCCTGGGAGTTGGGAGTGGTCCGAAGACCCTGCTCCCATTTCCCACAATCAAGACTGATAACATAATTGGTAGCGTAGTGAACCACATTCACCGTATTATTCTGCTGGTTGTAAAATCCTCTTACCATTCTCATGACCAGCCACCTGCCTTTCGAAAACGCATCTCTGTTGCCATATCCACCAGATTGTTTTCCGGTTCTCCGGTAGCCTCTGCATTCAGCAGGTCTGCCACTTCCTTCTGCTTGTTAGGATACAGGTGCCCGTAAATGTTCATTGTGGTATTTACGGAGTCGTGTCCCACGCGCTGTGCGATAACCAGTGGCTGCAGCCCCTTCTCAATCAACAAAGCGATGTGACTGTGGCGAAGATCATGAACACGGATAGGCTTTAACTTCGCCTCCTCCGTCTTCTGCTTCATCTTCTTCTGAACCGCCCTGTCCGTGATAGGGAAGATTCTCTCATCCGAAGCCAGCTCATACTGACTATCCAGATATTCTTTTATCTCCCCTTGCAGGAACTTCGGAATGGTAATCATACGATTGGAACTCTCCGTTTTCGGTGAAGTGATATAATCGGTTTTGTTCCTTCGGTAATAGGTCTTGGTGACACTTATGGTTGCCTTCTCCAAATCAATATCCGAACTTGTCAGCGCCAGCGCTTCGCCGATTCGGCATCCCAGCCAGAATAACATCTGGAAAATTAGTCGGTACATCTCGTCTCCCTCAGCAAATGTTTCAAGGAAAACCTCATACTCATCCTTGGTCCAGAAATTCAATTCCTTGGCATTTGACCTGCCCATCTTATCCACCTTCTTGCAAGGATTGTCTCGCAAATCGTAAAACCTCTCTGCGTGGTTAAACAGTGCTGTCAGCTGGTTCTGTATCATCCGAAGGTAAGTTGGTGAATACTCCTGCTTCATTAGAAGATTTTGCCACTTGATGATATCCACCGCCGTAATCTCGTTCATGGACTTCTCACCGAAGTAAGGAATTATCTTGGTTTCAATCAGAGTCCGCTTCGTCATGATGGAACGCTCCTTCAGTCTCGTACCCTTATCATTAAAGTAGACTTCCACGAAGGCTGCCAGCTTCATATTCATATTGCCGCTCTGCTTATCAAGAAACTCACGCTCACCCTGCTGAGCTTCCCTCTTGGTAGCAAAGCCACGCTTCAGCTTCGTCCTAGTCTCACCCTGCCAATCACGATAGTTACATTTAAAATACCAGGTGCCTCTTTGTTCATCTTTATAAACCGGCATAATCATTACCTCTCTTTCTTTCAGTGCGGCATACCCGGTTCCCCGGGTACGCCTATTCAGTTGTCAAACTTCATCTATTGCGCTTCGCTAAATCCGTAGCACTTCTTCTCGAAGTATGCTCTTGGAACGGAACCTGCCTTGGTGAAGTATCCTTCACTCTTAAGTTCCTTGTTCCAGCCTCGGATGACTGCGTAAGCGGTTGATTCTGCAATTCCCAGAAGTTCTGCAACTTCCTTAGCAGATAAATAGCGTTTCGTCATACTCCTTCCTCCTTTCCGCTAGTCTTATGTATGCTCCTTGCTCATGCTGCTCACCTCCTGTTTTGTTGTTAGTAACATTTGAGTTACTGTTTGTGTTTTGATTATACAGTAACATATTCGTTTCTGTCAATAGGTGGACGAAAATTTTTTCTATTTGCCATACAGTAATATTTATGTTACTGTATTATCAGAAACGATATTGTTACTATTGAATTGGAAGGAGTTACACGATGGCTATTGGTGAACGAATAAAACGAATTAGAAATTTCCGCAAATTAACACAGGCACAGCTTGGTGAAGCTGTTGGCTTATCCGACGTGCGAATCCGTCAGTACGAAATCGGCAACCGCACCCCTAAGGAAGAGATGATACAGGAGCTGGCAAAAGCCTTAGACTGTAATTACCGCTCTATCTACGAACCTTCCCTCTACGCAGCGGAAGATGTCATGTACGCACTCTTTGAACTGGATGAGCACTACAACATGCCCCTCTACGAGGTAGCAAATCCTGAGGACCCTACCGAGAAACATATTGCGGTTGGTTTTGATTATTCTTTACTGGATGATTTCCTGAATACCTGGAAAAAGAAAAAAGAGGACTTAGCTTCCGGTAAAATTACCAAAGAAGAGTATTTTGAATGGAAAATTAACTGGCCGCACACTGAAGATTAGAAACCCGTGTATCAAATTCGTATCACGAGCCCATTTTGAGAGAAATCTCGAAGTGGGCTTTTCTTTTCGTTCGACCATCTTCCGTTAATAAAAGAAAACCGCAACTCCTCATAAAATGAGGAATTGCGGCTTGTATTTAAGTTTCTATGATACGAAATCAAAGATTACTCGATGATAGTAGCAACACGGCCTGAACCTACACTACGTCCACCCTCACGGATAGCGAAAGTAAGACCCTGCTCCATAGCGATAGGATGGATAAGTTCGATGGTCATTTCTACGTTATCACCAGGCATGCACATCTCGGTACCTGCAGGAAGTTCGCAAACACCGGTAACGTCGGTAGTTCTGAAGTAGAACTGAGGACGATAGTTGTTGAAGAAAGGAGTATGACGTCCACCTTCATCCTTAGTTAAAACGTAAACCTGAGCGGTAAACTTGGTGTGGCACTTTACAGAGCCTGGCTTAGAAAGAACCTGACCTCTTTCGATATCGGTTCTCTGGATACCACGAAGAAGAACACCAACGTTATCACCAGCCTGAGCCTCATCAAGAAGCTTACGGAACATTTCGATACCGGTAACAACTGACTTCTGGGTCTCTTCCTTGATACCAACGATTTCAACTTCGTCAGACATATGAAGAACACCACGCTCTACTCTACCGGTAGCAACAGTACCACGACCGGTAATAGAGAATACGTCCTCTACAGGCATTAAGAAAGGCTTATCGGTTTCACGCTGAGGATCAGGAATATGCTCGTCAACAGTTGACATTAATTCCATAATCTTGTCTCCCCAAGGTCCCATAGGATCTTCAAGAGCCTTTAAAGCAGAACCCTTTACGATAGGACAATCATTGAAGTCATACTCTTCAAGCTGCTCAGTGATTTCCATTTCTACTAACTCTAATAACTCTTCGTCATCTACCATATCACACTTGTTCATGAAAACAACGATGTAAGGTACACCTACCTGACGAGAAAGAAGGATGTGCTCCTTAGTCTGAGCCATAACACCATCAGTAGCAGCTACTACTAAGATAGCGCCGTCCATCTGAGCTGCACCGGTAATCATGTTCTTTACGTAGTCAGCATGTCCAGGACAGTCAACGTGTGCGTAGTGTCTATTCTCAGTCTGATACTCAACGTGAGCGGTAGAGATGGTAATACCACGCTCTCTCTCTTCGGGAGCCTTATCGATGTTCTCGAAATCTACTTTCTCATTACCAGCGATTCTCTCAGCCAATACTTTGGTGATAGCAGCGGTAGTAGTAGTTTTACCATGGTCAACGTGTCCGATGGTACCAATGTTACAATGTGGCTTAGATCTGTCAAAATGCGCTTTTGCCATTATTAGGTCCTCCTAATTTTAAATTAATATTATTATTTGTTACTCCGGACCGCGTCGTGCGCGGTCCGGCGCTTAAACTTAGTCCAATACTGATTATATTAAATAATCTCCGTATTTTCAAGATTTTTTAAAAAATATTTGCTGTTATAAATGGCTTATCTTATATAAACTATTTAGCTCTTGCAGCAAGTACTTTCTCCTGAACGTTCTTAGGTACCTGCTCATACTTCTCGAAGAACATTGAGTAGTTACCACGACCCTGAGTAGAAGAACGAAGGTCAGTAGAGTAACCGAACATCTCTGAAAGAGGAACGAATGCTCTAACGATCTTACCACCGCCGAGATCATCCATACCTTCGATACGTCCACGACGAGAGTTGATATCACCGATAACATCTCCCATGTACTCTTCAGGCATAGTTACTTCTACCTTCATGATAGGCTCCATAAGTACCGGTGAAGCCTTCTGCATTGCATCCTTGAATGCCATAGAACCGGCAATGTGGAATGCCATTTCAGAAGAGTCAACTTCATGGTAAGAACCATCATATACGTTAGCATAAACACCAACTACAGGGAATCCACCAAGAATACCAGCCTTGGTAGCTTCTTCGATACCTTCACCAACAGCAGGGATGTATTCCTTAGGAATAGCACCACCAACTACAGTTGATTCAAACTTGAATAACTGATCGCCGTTAGGATCCATAGGCTCAAATTTAACTTTACAGTGACCATACTGACCACGACCACCGGACTGCTTAGCGTACTTAGAATCAACTTCAACAGCCTTGGTAATAGCCTCTCTGTAAGCAACCTGAGGCGCACCAACGTTTGCCTCAACCTTGAACTCACGAAGGAGACGGTCAACGATAATCTCTAAGTGTAACTCACCCATACCAGCGATAATGGTCTGACCGGTTTCCTGATCGGTGTGAGCACGGAAAGTAGGATCTTCTTCAGCAAGCTTTGCTAAAGCTTCACCCATCTTGCCCTGACCAGCCTTGGTCTTAGGCTCGATTGCAAGCTCGATAACAGGCTCTGGGAATTCCATAGACTCAAGGATTACAGGATTCTGCTCGTCACAAATGGTATCACCGGTTGTGGTGAACTTGAAACCAACTGCAGCTGCGATATCACCTGAGTAAACGATATCCAATTCTTCTCTCTTATTAGCATGCATCTGAAGGATACGACCAACACGCTCCTTCTTGCCCTTTGTAGCATTTAATACATAAGAGCCGGATTTACATGTACCTGAGTACACACGGAAGTAAGCAAGTTTACCTACAAAAGGGTCAGTCATAATCTTGAATGCCAACGCTGAGAAAGGCTCTTCATCAGATGACTTTCTCTCTGTTTCGTTACCTTCTAAGTCAACACCCTTAATTGCTTCAATATCGGTAGGAGCAGGCATATACTCGATAACAGCATCAAGAAGCTTCTGTACGCCCTTGTTTCTGTAGGATGTACCACAACATACAGGAACAGCCTGGCATGAACATGTTGCTTTTCTTAATGCAGCTTTCAACTGCTCTACAGAAGGTTCTTCACCTTCCAAATACATCATTGTTAACTCGTCGTCTAATTCACAAACCTTTTCAACGAGCTCCTGACGATAAAGTTCAGCCTCATCAGCCATATCACCCAAATCGTCTGTAACAGTGATATCATCACCCTTATCATCATTGTAGATGTAAGCTTTCATTTCGAAAAGGTCGATGACACCCTTAAACTCATCTTCTTTGCCGATAGGCAACTGAAGACAAATAGCATTTTTTCCTAATCTTGTACGAATCTGATCAACAGCTCCGTAGAAGTTTGCACCAAGGATGTCCATCTTATTGATGTAAGCCATACGAGGTACATTATAAGTGTCAGCCTGTCTCCATACGTTTTCAGACTGAGGCTCTACGCCACCCTTTGCACAGAAAACGCCTACTGCGCCGTCAAGTACACGAAGGGAACGCTCTACTTCTACTGTAAAGTCAACGTGTCCAGGGGTATCAATAATATTGATACGATGCTCAAGAGCACCAGGACAAGCCTTGGTCTCTTTCTGCAATGTCCAATGACATGTTGTAGCAGCGGAAGTAATGGTAATACCTCTTTCCTGCTCCTGCTCCATCCAGTCCATGGTAGCAGTACCTTCATGAGTATCACCAATCTTGTAGTTAACACCGGTGTAGTAAAGAATACGCTCTGTAGTAGTAGTCTTACCCGCATCGATGTGAGCCATAATACCAATGTTTCTGGTTCTCTCTAATGGATATTCTCTTCCAGCCAAGATTTTTCCCTCCTATATTAGAATCTGTAATGAGCAAAAGCCTTATTAGCTTCAGCCATCTTATGAACTTCTTCTTTCTTCTTTACAGATGCGCCGGTATTGTTAGCTGCATCTAAGATTTCATTAGCAAGTCTGTCTTCCATGGTCTTCTCAGATCTCTTACGAGAATAAGTAGTTAACCAACGAAGACCTAAAGCCTGACGTCTGTCAGCTCTAACCTCGATAGGTACCTGATAGGTAGCACCACCGATACGTCTTGCCTTAACTTCAAGAACAGGCATGATGTTGTTCATAGCCTCTTCAAATACTTCGAGAGCTGCCTTTCCAGCCTTCTCTTCTACCTTAGCAAATGCTCCATAAACGATCTTCTGAGCTACGCCTCTCTTACCATCTAACATAATGTTATTGATAAGCTTGGTAACTACCTTATTGTTGTATAAAGGATCTGCTAATACATCTCTTTTCTGAATATGTCCTTTACGTGGCACGGTTCTTCCCTCCTTAATAAATAAAATATTAGATCATCGGTACTCACATGTGTTTCCCCAAGTGTTCGCGCTGCATATATCTGTCTTACAGAAAATCCAACACTTTTCTTAGTTACGTTTTTGTGGTACAAAAACTAATTTGAAAACAACGTCTAATTACTTCTTAGCTGCTTTAGGTCTCTTAGCACCGTACTTAGAACGAGCCTGTTTTCTGTTAGCAACACCTGCAGTATCAAGGGTACCACGGATAATGTGATATCTTGTACCAGGTAAGTCTTTTACTCTACCGCCTCTAATAAGAACAACGCTGTGCTCCTGTAAGTTGTGGCCTTCACCCGGAATGTAGCTTGTTACTTCGATTCCGTTTGAAAGACGAACTCTGGCGATCTTTCTAAGAGCTGAGTTAGGCTTCTTAGGGGTTGCAGTCTTAACCGAGGTACATACACCTCTCTTCTGAGGAGCAGAAGCATCTGTTGCCTTCTTATGAAGGGAATTGTATCCTTTCTGTAAAGCAGGAGCAGTTGACTTCTTAACTGCAGTCTGGCGACCTTTTCTTACTAACTGGTTAAATGTTGGCATTCTGTTTCACCTCTTTCTCTTTCTACAAATTTTTTGTTACTACACACAAAGATTTTACCTCACACATTTTTGCGCAAAAATAAAAATGCATTCGCGTGCACACTAGGATAGTATACTTGCTTGCGAATGCATTGTCAACACAATTTTATTCGATTTTTAAAGGTTTTTAAACGATTTTGCTCTGCTCATTGACCGGCTGTGTCTTGGTAGCCTCTTCTTCCGTTTTTTTTGCCAGCTTATGGTGGACATTGCTTTCCACCAGTTTGGAAATCAGACTTGCTACTACAATCAAAATACCAAGTACTGCTGCCAGCGGTTCCACAAACACACCTGCTAAAATCAATACCACTGCGACAAAATAATATAACCAGCCGCTGTCTCCGTTTGCTTTTCTCATAATTCTTCCCTCCAGAACATAATACTTATGCTTCTTCCATAGTACTTATGTCCCATTTCCATTATAAAACACATTGCAACGGATGTAAACAACCGAAAAAAATCTTTACCACTCCAACTCATCCAAATATCTGGACAGTGCATCCTGCCAGCTGGGAAGGGGCTCAAAACCATTCTCTACAAGCTTGGACTTATCAAGACGGCTGTTAAATGGTCTTGCTGCCTTAGAAACACCATATTCCGCAGTCGTTACCGGAACTACGTTCAGTCGGTCTGTAGAATACTCTGTATGTCCCTTTTCCACGGCCTGACGGAAAATCTCTACCGTAAAATCATACCAGCTGATGAATCCACCTTCATTGGTAGCATGATAATATCCATACTTATCCGTCTGAATCATATCCACCAGAAGTCTTGCCAAATCATAAGTATAAGTAGGAGTACCAATCTGGTCGCACACTACCGTAAGCTTATCGTGTTTTTTTCCTACGTTTAACATCGTTTTGATAAAATTCTTACCATTCTTACCAAATACCCAGGCAATACGAACAATAAAATACTTCTCCAAAGTCTCCGCTACTGCAAGCTCCCCCTCCAGCTTTGTCTTGCCATAGACATTCAGGGGCGCATAATCCTTACAGTCCGGCAGCCACGGAGTCTCGCCCTGGCCATCAAATACATAGTCAGTAGAAATCTGCATCATCTTAATATCCAGCTCTTTACATACATTAGCAATATTCTGAGGTCCCACACCATTTACCTGATGTACTGTTTCCTGCTTATCCTCATCCTCTGCCAAATCTACTGCAGTCCATGCTGCACAGTGAATTACGGCATCCGGAGCGCACTCTTTAATCACTCTATCCACGGACACACTGTCGGTAATATCCATTTCTTCAATGTCCACACCGACTGCTTCATGCCCTCTCTTTTCCAGTTCCTTCACTACATCATAACCAAGCTGACCCTTCACGCCTGTTACTAATACTTTCATACAATCCCTCCATCCCCTACAGACGTTAGTCCGCAGGAACAAATTTGCCAATTAAAAATCTCTGATTTATAGATTTTCGAACTAATAAGCATCCTCATGCTTTAATAAAACCAAAACGGTTTTAAAGATAATCTGAATATCCAACAAAATCGACCAATTGTCAATATACTCCACATCCAATTCCACGATTTCATCGAAATTGGTAATGTTGCTTCGTCCACTGACCTGCCACATTCCGGTGAGTCCCGGTTTAATACTGATACGCCTCCAATGGTTGCGCTCATACTTCTCCACCTCATCCATTGTGGGCGGTCTGGTACCTACCAGACTCATAGTTCCCCCAAGAATATTGAAAAACTGCGGCAACTCATCAATGCTCAGCTTACGGATAATCTTCCCCACCTTCGTAATGCGTGGATCATCCTTCATCTTAAACATAACACCGCCTTCGATTTCATTCTGAGCCATCAGTTCTTTCTTACGCTCTTCCGCATCAATATACATGCTTCGGAACTTATAGATTTTGAAATGTCTGCCATTCTGTCCTACACGGGTCTGCTTAAAGAGCACCGGACCCGGAGAATCCAGTTTAATGGCTATAGCGGTAATCAGCATAATCGGTGAGAATACAATACATCCCACCAGACCGGCTGCAATATCCATAAGTCTTTTAATCACCTGCTCATAGGTATTCAGACTGACCGTATGATAAGTGATTACCGGATAAGTACCCACCGTACTTACATAGCTGTTGGCGCGACGTCTCTTGTAAAAGTCAACAATCAGGCGAACAGTCACACCCATATCAATACACAAGTCCACATACTTCTGGGTAAATGGGAGTTCCACTCCCTGCTTCTGGATAATATACACCTGGTCGATATTGTGCTCACGCACCAGCTCCTCCAAATCATCCAGACAGCCCAGGTAAGTGCCTTCCTCTGCCTGCTCCAAATCCTCTTTTGCCATAGCAATATAGCCCAGGGGATTAATCTGTATACTTGTCTTATCCAAAAAATAACGGAACTTATTAAACTGCCCCACTCTTCCTACAAATGCCGTTCTGGGAGCATTTTTCCCAATTCTGCTGCCCATATATGGTCTTAACAAAAACATTTTGAGGCAGACCACAATATAACCACTAATCAGAAAAATAAAATAAAACTTACGCCCCGGCACCGTAATGGGCATAAAACCCATCATCGCTGCTGTAGCAACCGTTCCCATCAAAAAAGATTTGGTAATCTTTTTGTGAACGCGGTCCAGATAATAAAACATGGTTACATTGTATAAATACTGCTCTTTGTTAGAAAGTACATAAATCAAAATAAACACTGCTGCCAAAATACCATACTGATAGAATTCCTCTGCTTTAATATACTTTCCAAAGCAAAAGATATCTGCAACAAATGCACACACCAAGAGAATAATATCCATCAAAATCTGCAACGTATTGGTATTTGCGCCTGAATTTGTTCTATTCATAACACTCCTTACTGCTCATATCAGACAAAGATATGAGATTCTCCACCGTACCTTATCCTACTACTTCAATATATATAGGACTACCGCTCAAACGAACAACAACTTGTCCATTCTCAATCGTTACTTCACTGCGATTACCCATAGAATCAATCAAAGTTGCCCTACTTCCCTCTACCGGAATCGCTACCTGTTCACTTCCGCTCCACTGATTCTGCCAGGGAAGATTGGGAGTTCTTACAAAATCATATCCCACATCATTGGAAAGCCGTGCAATATTAGACCAAGCCACATACACGTTCTTATCCCCACTTCCTGTTTCAAACACTCTGGCAGTTGAAGATGCCACTGTGACTTCTTCACATTCCGCCACTCCATCCAGTGTTCTTGTCATATTGGCAAAGGCAATCGCCGAAGGCTTCGGCATAATCCTGCCATAATAATCCTGATCATAGAATAATCCAAAATTATCCTCCTGTCCCTCTGCACTAGTCCCCTTAAAGAGATTCTGCTGGTCGTATAAATTATACACTTCCACCACATCCGCTCCATAATTTAGAGCCAGAACACATTCCCTGATTGTGTAATCTGCCTGCGTGCGAAGATCCACGCCACTTGCTACACCGGTGGTATTCAGCGCGGTTGTAGGGTAGCCAACTTCTCCCACGTACCACTTTTTATCACCGAAGCTGTCTAAGAAATCTCTGGTCCGGATATAGGAACTCTCCACTACAAGCTCAATCTCCGGGTTCTGACAATAGTCCGGTGAATGTGGGAATCCATAAGCATGGGTCACAAAAACATCCTGCTTCTCATAAAGTCCTGCTGCCACAGAGGCTTCCATCCAGTTTACATGACTAAGACCAATTCCTGCTCCGCCCACATCGATGCCATGATTATCCTTCACACTACGATATCCGGCATCAAAGTAAGAAGCCATGTATGCTTTCATGCCATCTTCCGGTGTGCCGATATATGCCAGATTATATTCATTACCAACCTGACAATCCTTTAAGTATTTACCTACCTGAGAAAGTACTCCGTTCATTTCATTCTCATACGCTGCCGCAGTATCCTTGGTAGGTGCTACCCAGCCATCCATCAACAGATACTGTCCGTTTACATTGATACCACTTGCCGTCAGATGCTCCAGGCATTCAGAAAGCAAGGAATAATCATTAGAAATATAATCCGGCTCCGAGATACACACCCGCACATTCTTCGCACCTATATTCTTTAAGAGCCATGCAGTAGTCTGATTCTGCTCGTATACACCAAAACGCACACCACTGACACCAAAAGGATTCTCCTTACTATAGGTATAGGAATCCAAAAGAGCAAAGGAAAATAACTCTCTGTGGGAATTTTGCGCCCCTTTTACTTCATAATCCAGGAAAAAGATACCTCTTTTCTCCGTTTCTAAATGTACCGGAATCTTTATAACTTCCGCCTCCCGCAGCACCACCGTCTGTGCACCGGATGTCATTACATTTCCATCATAATCATAAAGAGTATAGCTCACCTGTGCAGAAGCATCATTTCCGCTGACACTTGCCACATCAATGGTAAAATCAGCCGTATTTCCGAAATAAAGCGTTGCCCCGCTTTGCTTTGCGGTCTTCTCGGATACACACGCTGAAAATTCGTAGCCCTGACTCTTAAACAGGGCACTACAATCTGCATTCTCTGTTTTCTGCAAATTTTCAAAAACCAAATCATACGTAATACTATATTCACTAAATGCCCCGCCGGTAATAGATACCGGTATATGCACATCCGGATATTCTTCAAAAAGAACCATCTTCTCTCCGTCCGCTCCGCGCACGAAAGTATAAACCTTATGAGCATCTCCCAACTGCACCGCTGTTACAATTCCGGTCTGCTCCTGATAAGGAAAATCACCATTTTCCGGATATACCCACCGCGAGGCAATCTTCTTCTCTACCGAAGAATATCCGTTAGGGAAATTTCTGGATAACACAGCCCCTGCCACAGTAGTACTGTTAGGAACTTCCGAAATATTGGCCTGCACCGTTACATGACTGTCATAGAAACGATACACATTATATGCTTTGGAAGAATCCGACATCTGGTAAGATACCGTCAGACTTCCGTCTCCATTGTCCGTATAACCATTAATATAACTTGCTGCGCCATACTGCCAGTTTACCCCATCAATGGTCATATAAGTTCCACCACCGGACATGGCATCCAGCGTGGTTCCATCCTCATTCACAAAAGCAAAAATCTCCCTGCCGTCACTGGTTATTACATAGCAATATCCATTACCATCGTACCGATACAGCACGCTATCCTCCGACCAACTGCCAAGGGGCACCTGACTATCTTCAATAATTACCGAGTCATTTACTTCTCCCCCTATGGTAAATACCAAAAGGTACATGCACAAGACCGAAGCAATTCCCCGGAAAAATATTTTCATTTTATCATATCTGGTCTCCATAAGGTTTACCCCGCCTTAACTAAAGATTTTCGTAACTATTCAGAGCCCTTTGTAAGCAAGCTTACTCGGTCTTTTTTCATAAATTCGCATGGCTCTGAGTAGTTACAGATTTTCCACCATAAATGCCAGCGCCGCATACATTTCATCCAGCTCCAAGGTATGTCCCTGATTTTCTTTCACCACCAGACTTACCTCTTTCCCTGCATCCGTTGCAGTTTGGTAGAAGGTTGCATTTCCCTGCGGCGGAACCACTGTATCAGCAGCTCCGCACATTAAGAATAACGCAGTTTCCCCATCACTTAATAGTGTATCATATGGAGACAAAGATGTCATCGCCTCTTCCATCTCCTTAACCTTCTCCTTATCTTTTTCCTTGGTAGAACCGTCTGCAAAGTGATAACGCTCTATAGCATCCGTTCCCACAAAAGAAGCAAAGTCTGGCGTTCCGCAGAAGGATACCACCGCCTTGATATTATGTTCACCGTATGCAGAATAATAAAGGGACGTCAGTGCCCCCATAGACACACCACAGAGTCCCACTCTGCTTTCATCCACATACTCCGATGCTCCGCAGAAGGAAATTAACTTACCGAAATTATCTGCCGTTCCCATAATAATATCCGGCAGGGTCCGGGATACGCCATCTGCAAGCTCACCATAACCCACCGCATCCGGTGTAATCACCACATACCCCTGCATTGCAAAGGACTTTGCCAGATCCGTCATACTTTCCTTATCGGCGGTAAGACCATGCTGCATAATAATCAGTGGCATATTGACTTTATTATCCAGGAAGAAAATATTAACCGGAATCCCTTCTATGACAATTTTATCTTCCACAAAAGCTCCGCTGCCGGTAAACATAGCATTAAACGTTTCTGCTGAAACAGACTGGGTAGAAAAATCTACTACCGTTTCCTTATGTTCTGCAGATTCCCGCCCGGAATCCTCTTCACGGTCCGCTATAGGTGCCATACTCATTTCCCCGCTATCACCCACAGATAAAAATGCCTTTGCGAACAAAATCACTGCTGCCATCGCAAATAAAATGACAACAATATTCAAAAATCCTATTCTCTTATCTTTCTTCATTCGTCCTCTCCTAAACTCAAGAGCATTACACAAAATAATTCAAAAACTTTATCTTCTCACTTAACTTCATTAAAATCGTACCACTAATCATCGCTACCGCAATCACCAGAATATATAAAAGATACGATGGCAGAGGTAGGGACAGCATCTCCGCCAGTAACCCGAATATCAAGATGAGCAGCGGATGCACATAATAAATATATCCTGACATCCTCTTGCAAAACGGTGCTGCCTTACCCCACCCGGGCATTGGATTTCTAAGGAGCATTGCCATTACCATAAATGCCATTGGATACAGCATAATGAAGACCTCCGGTCTCTCCGTTCCATTTATCACGGTCGCCAGAAGCAGAATCTCTGCCACATAAAGAAGGGATGATACACCGTAGAGTACCCAAAACTTTCTACCATCCATGGTAAGAATCTTGTCTTCCAGTACATTAATCCAGTAGCCCATCATAAAATAGGGAAGTCCCATACAGAATATTCCGCGTAAAATAAAGAATACGTCCTGATACTCTCCATACAAAATATTTAATCCCGGAATATTGGCTCCCACCACATAATAGGAAGAACCCAGATTTCCGATTGCAAAAAGGATCATGGAAAGAACCGTCAGCGCAAATACGCCCTTTTTCCCTCCGAAACGATTAAATATCGTAACAAAAACCACGGAATAAATCAAGGCTACAAAGAACCAGAAATGGGGATAACTACCCTCTGTAAAGAAGAAAATCACTCGTTCTATCACAAAAGTACCGATATCGCCATCTCCCAGAATTATATTATCCACAAAGCTGGCAGCATAATACACCACCGTCCACGCCAAATATGCCAGAAGCAGCGACTTCATCTGCTTTTTAAAAATACCCTTCTTCTCAATGGACTTTATATAGTAATAACCGGATATAGCAAAAAAGAACGCCACGCTGACTCTGGGAGAGTAACGGGAAACAAACTGATACAATACTCCGCCATTCTCAATAAATACATCTGTATGGCACACAACTACCGCCAATGCAGCAAACAATCTTACCACATCCAAGGAATAATTTCTCTGCTTCATATACACCTCTTATCTTTTGGTTATAAGCTCCTTTGCAAGCTTTACATGCTTTTTCAGATTCTTTCTTGTCACCCACAGATAGAACAGATAGGTCACAAGGTATGTAAGGATTGCATACAGATAAGGGAAAAACATGCTGCTGACAATAAAAATTGCAACCACAAGAATTTCCATCACATTTTCCTTCATCATACGCACACCCACGTAACGTCCCAGAAGAATCTCCGATAAAACACTTTTAAAAATCATCAGTATCACAATCGCTACCACTGCCAGGTCCAGATTATTCAGCACAAAAACCGTTCCCAGTGACAAAAGCACACTGACTGCCACAGAAATGCCATTCACCAAAAGAATCTCATTTTCCTTCCGGTATGCCTTCTGGTATGTATTAATCAAAGCATAAAATCTGGTCTCATACAAGCAAATTGGCAGCAAAATAGCCAAATATTTCAAGCTGTCCGCATACTGCGGAAGCCATGCGGACAATATTAATTTCATAGGAACAAAGAATAACAGCACAAACAAAATGGGCACCGTAAGCACCACACGCATAGTCTCATACAGCTCGTTTAACTTATCCTTTTCCAGGTTCTTCAATACCGGGAAAAGCACAATACTTACTGCACTGATACAGGTAACAATCATATTCGATAAACTTAAGGTAAGAGATACCTTTCCGAATACCACCGTTCCCCAGTTCTGCTCGATCATAAAACGCACCACACCGATAATCAGCTGACTTGCAAGATTAGCAAGGAGCAGTTTAAAACCAATACCAATGATTTCCTTTGTTTCATCAAACTCTGCCCTTCCATACCTGATATTGCAAAATACCACATCCCTGCAAACCACAATAGCATATATCATGGAGATGATACGGGCACCGATTTCTGCAAAAATAAGAATGCGGAAATCCCGGATTCCCACAAGCAGACACAGGATAGCAAGTACGAAAAACAGCACTCTTTCCGATGTCACAATCTTTGCATACTCCTGAATACGGTTGGTTGCCTGCAATACACTCTGCAAAAAATACCGCAGAATATCAAACAGGGAAGACACCAGTGCCAGACTCAGAATCAGGCTCTTATTCTCCCCCTGCAAAAATGTACAGGCAAAGAATGCACCTACCACACAAAATACAATTTCATACACCGCCAATGCCCAAAACTGGGAACCTATCATTCGCGGCTGCAGTTCCTCATATTCTTTTCCGCCGTGCTTTAGATAAATACCTTCACAGAATCCCAGCGAGGAATACGCCGTATATGTCACATAGAACAGATATAACTGCCAGTAGCTGTACTCCTCCACCCCCAGAAGCTTGGGCAGAAGAAGTGTCAGTACAATGGAAATCAACAGACGGATAATATTTGCAGAAAGGGCATGCAAAAACCCTTTCAGAAATTTCTTAAATTTACTATTCATTCTTTTCACCAATTAACAGGGCTTATCGGCAAAATACCCAAGTAAAAGGCACTGCTTCATACCAGCCCACAAGATATACTTCATACAAAAGCTTCACTGCCAAAACACCTACTACAATCATATATAACACAATTCGCCTGTTTCTCCGATACTCTCTCATCACCATTCTTGGGAAAAGAAGAGAGGTTACAAAGGTAAAGAGCAGTGTGATTCGCGACATCTGAGGAACTGCAGACGAAAACAACGTACTGACTGTACCTGCAAAATACAAATACAAAAGCAGATTATATTCCTTATCCTGCACTCCTTCTCCATTCTCACTGTTAAGCCTTGCGTATCTGTCATAATAAGCATAATAGAAGAGCAAAAGTATCAAAAAGCCTGCTCCCACCAAAAATCCAAGCAGATTAAAATCACTGGCATAATATGCCGAATCAAAATACCACCCATATTTCGTTTTGGAAATCACAAACACCAATATCTTTTTAAGTATAGGCAATAGTGCGCACAAGCCCACAAAAGAGCCGCAAATAACCGGAACACTTACCTTTACTCCATACAAAAAATACACCGGAATATATAACAGCGCACTGACATGTAACGTACAGGCAAGCAGAATCCAGAAAAAGTATCTTTTCCAATCCCCGGCTTTGATATATTTAAATGCATACAAGAAAATGGACATGGCAAGTGCCTGTCTTAACTGATTCTGGGAATTGAAATAATCTCCCGCCAGCACATATACCAGAATGGAAAATGCAGGATTCACACTTTGGTCCATAATGGCTTTGAACATGAATATACCAATAAGCAGTGCTACGGTTGCAAAGAGCCACCAAGAGTCCTTAGTAAATAGGGACAATACCTTATTTATCAGATTAAAGCCCGGCTCCGTAAACTTATCCACACCAGCCGCAATCATATGAAAATACTCATCATATATGGGCCAGTCCGTTCCTACCTCATACCGAAATACGGATACAAATGTCATGGGAAGAAATGCCAGAACACATAAGGTTCTATAAGTTCCCTGCAGACTTTTCACTTTTTTTACATTGGCAGCATAGGATGCACATACCATCGACAATAATACTGCAACTACATAATAAATCATACCATCTACCCTTCTCGGTAACGTTTACTGTACTCTTCACACATCACTCGGATATTGTATTTCTCCTCTACATCCGCCTTGGCCCTACCGGTAATCTTCTCCAAATCCCATTTGCCCTTCCGGATTTCTTCAATCAGCTTCACTATTTCCTCCGGAGTATCTGCGATAAATCCATTCACGCCATGCTTAATTACATCTCTGTTTCCAATAACATCCGTTACAATACAGATTTTCTTTAAATACATAGCCTCCAGCAGTGAAATGGGAAGCCCCTCCCACAAGGAAGTTAATAGAAAAATATCCAGTTGTTCCAGTCGCCCAATCGCTTCTTCATGCTCACACCAACCGGTGATCTTCACATTGGGGGATTGCAGGGTATCTTCCATCTCACCCATTCCAATCCACAAAAAAGTATCCTCCGGCAGTCCCTGTGCCACCTGACGAAACAACTCCGGATTCTTTTGATAACACACTCTTCCCAAGGTTCCGATAATCGGCCTGCCCATATCTTTCAGGGTGGCGCGCTCCGATGCTTCCATCAGCTCCGGCGTAAGCGCAATACCATTATTAATATAAGATGCCCGCTTTGTCAATTTCCGGGCTTCTTTATATTCTCCCTCAGAAACGGCAATAATCTCGCCGCCAAACCAACTGGCAACCTGTTCCACCATGCGGTAAATTATTCTCACCAAAAGGGGATCGTCCTTTTTTAAGAAAGAAAAACCATGGGGCGTATAGAAAACTTTATTCTTTCTGCAATTTATAGCAACTCTTCCCAAGATTCCGGCTTTGGAAGAGTGAAGATGTATCACATCCGGCTCTACCTTTTTTACAATATCACGAATCTCCAGAGCCCCCCGGAAATCCTTCTTCAGATTGATGGAACGTTGCTGATGTTCCATCTGTATCACATGTACCCGCTGGTCCAGGAAACGCTCAAAATTCTCCGGCGTCTGTGGACGTACCGTGCAGGCAATGGTAACATCAAACTCTTCACATGTACTGTTTGCCAAAGCAGTCAGGTAAGTAAAAACCCCGCCACCAAAGGCCTCAACAATATGTAAGACTTTTTTCTTCATTGTGAACTACTCCTCCATATGATAAAATGAGCAAAAATGAACCGAAAGGCAAACATATGAAAAAGAAATTATTGTTTTCCCTTGTGATTATAATTGTCCTTTTTATCCTTATGGGACTGAATCCTTTTCTTCAAGTTACAAATTATACCTATCAAAGCAGCGAGATTCCTCCTAACTTTGATGGCTTCAAAATATGCCATATTTCAGATTTACACTGTAAATCCTTCGGCAAAGATAATCAAAAGCTCCTAATTGCCATTGAGGAAATGGCACCTGATATCGTAGTATTTACCGGAGATATCGTGGATGAAGACCATACAGACCTTTCCTCTGTGGAAGCACTCCTATCCGGTCTTCATGAAATGGAAATCCCCGGCTACTACATCACCGGCAATCATGAACTGGAACCGGAAGCCGCCCCTCAGTACGAGGAACTTCTTTCCTATCTGGATACCTACGGTGTGCGTGACATAAACGATAACACTGTTATTTTGGAGCTTTACGGTGAGTATATCACTCTCACCGGCTGCAAATGGTACTCCAAATACCTGACAGAGTTTTTAGCACCGGCTCCACCGGAAGGCTTTCATATGCTGCTATACCATGGCGCAGACTTTTTTGATAATATCTCCGATTACAACTACGACCTGGTACTAACCGGTCATATTCACGGCGGACTAATCCGCATCCCCATACTGGATGTGGGCGTTCTTGGAAATTCCGGAGACTTTTTTCCAAAATACACTGCCGGAATCTACCAAAACGAATATAAGACCAGTACCATGATTGTCAGCAGGGGACTTGGCGATGCAGTTCTGCCCCGTTTTTACAATCGCCCGGAGCTGGTTTGCATCACACTAAAAAGCTACTAAATTTACCTTTCCTGCTTTGGAATCACACCGATGATATCCAGCTCACCGTACAGACTTCCCTGCTCCACGGAAACAATCTTTGTAGAGAAAATTTCCATCAGCACAATCACTGCCATTGCCAGAAACGTACCGGCTACAGTGATAAGTGCCGTATAAAGAATCTGTTGTTTCAATGCATTGTAAGTCACTTCACAGTAATATGCTTCGTCAAGAACCTGCACACTGTCCGAATTGGTGATGCTGGTCACTTCCATTGCGTAAGCAGATGCTACGGCATTTGCTACGCGGATGGCATCCTCAGGATTTGTTGATTTGGCATGAATGTTGATAATCGACGATTCCGATTCTATACCATAGTCGTTCACTTCTCCCTGCTCCACTTCAATCATGTCGTATATTGCATACTTGTCCAAAGAAGAGTCTCCCAAAAGGACCGCTGCACGCTCTGCAACTCTTACACTCTTTACAATATCCCTATAGGTTCGGATGGCCTGAATTCCGTCCGCAGAATCTGCGTAGGAACCGTAAGCAATACTGTATACACTTGCTTTTGCATCATATACATTCTCTGTATCCAGACAAAGTACCGCTACCATGATTCCTATAAACAGAAAAGCAAAGGTAGAGAGAATCACCCATTTTATATTTCTAAAGACTGCTTTAAAACATCTCAAAAAATCAATTTCAATAATTCTTCCAAAATCCATTTTTAGCCTCTTTTCTTATTCTTCGCCTTCAAACTGGTGATAACTGCACACAAAAGAACCACAACCAGTGCACAACCACAACCTGCAACGATGTA
Source organism: Acetatifactor sp. (assembly GCA_045541195.1). Classification (GTDB taxonomy): domain Bacteria; phylum Bacillota; class Clostridia; order Lachnospirales; family Lachnospiraceae; genus Acetatifactor. The sequence goes on from JAZQIQ010000024.1 coordinate 32,925, forward strand.
ATACTTATTATCATCGTTTACAAACGCATATGTCTTTTCCTGAGTCACATTGGTAATGGCAGTCTGATATTTGCTTACCTCAACGGAAAAGCTTTCAGAGTCCACTTTATACTCCGTACCATTCTCATCCGTGTAAACAAAGGAGATTACTACTTCCTGCGTTCCCTCTTCCTCGAAGTTCACATAATAGTCCAAAGACTTCTGCAAACCTTTGGATGAAACCTCTAAATCAACTTCCTTGCTTCCTCCGGCAATACTACCTTCAATCAGCATCTTTGCAGACTTCATCTCCAAAGAGCCGCTTGCAGAGTATCTCACATTGATTAGTGCTTTTGAGCCAAGCACCGCATTCTCTGCAACGCTCAGGGAATTAATGGTCATCTCGCAGCTTTTGTCAATCTTGGGAGAAATCGTGGAAACATTGGTATATCCGGCACCATACTGATCAATGTAGCCAAAGGTGTACTCCATTATAATGGTATCTGACTCATAGGCGCTTAATACCTCGTAATCCATAGTAAAGGATACCGTCTCTCCCGCCGGAATCTCTTCCCAGAATACCTGATTTGTTTCTCCGTCTGCCAGACGAACATTGGTGGTCTTGGAAGTATATGTCACCTGCACGTTATAGGCGTCAGCATACTTATTTACATTGGTTACATCCACCGATAAAGTAAAACCTTCTTCCTGGGCTATTTTCCCTTCTGTCACTTCATAGCCGGAAACCATCAGACGTGGTTCGGTATTACTTAAAATATTGGATGCTACAATATCCGCAGATACTTCTGTCGCATTCACCCTCATCGAGATCGCCATCAGAAGCACTGCACTCAGCATACAGGTTATCTTTTTCAACCATCTGTTACCCATTATCTTGCCTCCTTCTTCTGAGAGCCCTTCAGAAATCTCTTTCTCTTAAAATAATCAAAGTCCCGAATATATTTCTTATACTCATCCATGGCAACCTTATTCTCAATCACACCGATTACCTTTCCGCCTGCCTTCTCTAACTGCTTCTTTGCCTCTTCCAGACTTTTCTGTGTGGAATCATTCATTGCCGTAACCAAAATGGAAGCATCCGCCTTCACTGCAAAAAGCTGGGCATCCACCGAGGAATTGATAGACGGTGCATCGATAATAATAAAATCATACTCTTCATAAAGCGCTTGCATCAATGTATCCAGCTTTGAAGAACAAAGCTGACGAACCGGGCTTTCGTCACTACTCATACCACAAGGAATATAGCCGAGCAGCTCCCAGTTTGTTTCATATACAATCTCGTGCATGGACGCATCATCACAGATATAATCTGACAAACCGATACGTGCTGCCTCATTGAGGCGCTTATAGGAACTTCCCTTTCGCAGGTCCCCATCCAAAAGAATAGTTTTCCAGCCTGCCACGGATAAAGAAATGGCAAGCTCTACAGAAATAGATGTAGTCCCTACTCCCGCATCACTTCCACACAAAAGAAAGGAACGGTTTCCGTTCTTTTCTTTCTGCAGGAAAATGTTCACCACAGCTCTGTCATATGCATCATTAATGATTTCGTCCTTACAACGATATAATTCTACTGTTTTCATTCTGCCTCCTATTTATCAGCGATTTTCCCACTGTAAAAGTCATCCAACTTCTTCGCTTCTCTCAAAATATCGTAATTTTTCTCCGCCAGCACACCTTCGTTGTCATGAAACACACCGATAGCAGCATCCTTTAATACTGCATCACTCCATGCCTTGGGGCTCTGCTCCAAAGATAAATAGTGAATACCTTCCGTAAGATCCAGCTCCGGTGTCACTGTATCCGATACAAATATCTCCAGCCCCATAGCCTGTGCCTCCAGCAGTGCAACCGAAAGTCCCTCATATAAAGACGGGAATACCATCACATCCATTGCCTGATACATCTCATGCATATTGCTACAGGAGCCGGCAATAATCACCTTATCCTGCAGATTTTTAGCCGCTATTTTCTCCTTCACCTGATCCATCAACGGACCTTCTCCAACCAGAAGTAGCTTTGCATCAGTTCTCTCTTTTGCAATCTCATCAAAAATATCTATCAAGAAACTATGATTCTTCTGCTCCGTATAACGGCCTACGTGCCCCACACAATAAGCATCCTGCACACCATACTGCTTACGAATCCGATCCCTGACCTCTTCCTGTACTTTGAATCTGGACAAATCGATGGCATTGTTTAAAACCGTCACCTTTCCTTCTTTTACATTCTTCTCACCATACAGATAATTCCCAGCCTCGATTCCACAGGCAAACCAATCCGTAGAAGTCATTCTGCTGAGCACCTTAAATACCTCATACACATACTTCTTAACTCCGGTGGGATACTGGGCCAGATGGGAATGTGCCACGCGCACCTTTGCCCCTGTCAGAATTCCGATAAACGAAGTCATGAAGGACATCAGCGTCATATGAGAATGTACGATATTCACCCTATTCTCCTTGAATATCCGGTATACCGCCCAGAATGCTTTCCAAAAATGCTCCTTCTTTCTGGGAAGTGTATGTACGATAAAACCCAAATCCTCAAACCGCTTCTTCTCCACCTCATTCGGATCGGTATACGTTAAATAATGAAGCTCATATTCCTCTAAGGACATATGCGAAAAATAATTATATATTACTGCCTCCACGCCGCCGGTGGTCAGCCCGCCGGCCACATGGGCAATTACCTTCTTTGCCATAGACACCTACTTCTTTCCATATTGCTTTAAGCTCTTAAATCTCACCAAAAGAGGAAGACTGATATACGAGCACAGCAAAGCCACCTTGGTTCCTCTCTGGGCATTTTTATCTCCCAGCACTTCCCTCCGATAGGCTTTTATATTCTCTTCAATACGTTTTTTCTCAGCATAATACTGCTCCTTACCTGCCGGAATCTGCAGGTATATGTGAAAATTCGCCCTTACATATTTACAGAGTACCGCACTTCGGATTCCCGGATACGCACCAATCAGATATGCCTTCATCTCATCCACCACATCAATCAAGTCCATCTTTTTAGCCTTAAATGTCTGCAAAGTGGTTCCCTGCTCTCTCAACAAATAAAAATACCCTTTGTAGTCCATATAAGAAATTACATCTGCACGACAGAACACCTTGTAGATAATGGCAATATCCTCATACAAATTGCCCAGCGGAAAACGAATTCCGTCAAACAACTCCCGCTTATACAGCTTAGACCACATTGCCGTATCAAACTTCCGTTGATACATCAGGTTCTCCAGTGCCTGCTCCGTATTGTAAATTTCTTCTTCACCTACCAAGGGTCTCTCTTCCACAACCGTGGACTCATATACATCCTGCCAGCCACAGATGGATATCTGTGCACCATGCCTTTCCAATTGCTCCACTAAGTTCTGCACATAATGGGCATCAATATAATCATCACCATCCACAAAGGTAATATAATCTCCCTTGCAGACATCCAGTGCCGCATTTCTGGCTGCTGCCGCACCTGCGTTTTGCTGATGTATTACGATAATACGCTGATCCAGTGCACTGAATTTCTCACAAATCTCACCGGAGGAATCCTTTGAGCCGTCATCTACCAAAAAAATCTCCAAATTGGTATAAGTCTGCGCTAAAAGACTACGGATACACTTTTCCAAATATTGTTCCAGATTATAAATGGGTACAATTACACTTACCAGCTTCTGCTCCATCTTTTCTCTCCTCTGCATAGGACTTTTTTCCCACGTTTATATTAACAAATCCATTTTATATTTTCAATAACGCAGAAAATCTTCTCCGTTTTTACCATGACACACAAAAATATCCACTGCTTTCACAGTGGATATTTACAAGAAAAAAACAACATTTTTAAATTTTAATAAGCATCTTCATGTTTAAAGAGCACTAAAACTGTCTTTAAAATGATGTGGATATCCAACATCAACGACCAGTTATCAATATATTCCACATCCAGCTCCACAATCTCATCAAAGCTTGTGATATTACTACGGCCACTGACCTGCCACATACCGGTAAGCCCCGGCTTTATACTGATCCGCCTCCAATGACTACGCTCATACTTCTCCACCTCGTCAATGGTGGGGGGTCTGGTTCCTACCAGGCTCATGCTGCCACCCAGAATATTAAAAAACTGTGGAAGTTCATCAATGCTCAGCTTACGGATGATTTTCCCCACTTTGGTAATGCGGGGATCATCTTTCATCTTAAACATGACACCACCTTCGATTTCATTCTGCGCCATCAGCTCTTTCTTACGCGCCTCCGCATCAATATACATGCTACGGAATTTATAAATCTTAAAGTGTCTGCCATTCTGTCCCACACGCGTTTGCTTAAAAAGAATGGGCCCCGGCGAATCCAGCTTAATGGCAATGGCGGTTATCAGCATAATGGGGGAAAATATGATGCATCCCACCAGACCGGCTAAAATATCCATAAGTCTCTTAATCATCTGCTCATACGTATTAAGACTGATGGTATGATAAGTAAGCACCGGATAAGTTCCTACCGTGCTTACATAGCTGCTGGCACGACGTCTCTTATAGAAATCTACAATCAAACGAACCGTCACACCCATATCAATACATAGATCCACATACTTCTGGGTGAAAGGTAACTCCACGTCCTGCTTCTGGATAATATATACCTGATCAATATTGTACTCACGGATTAACTCCTCCAGATTCTCCAACTGACCGATATAAGTACCTTCCTCAGCCTGCTCATAATCCTCTTTGGTCATGGCAATATAACCGACCTGCCGGATACGTATACTGGTCTTTTCCAGAAAGTAACGGAACTTATTAAACTGTCCCACTCTTCCTACAAACACCGTCCTGGGAACATTTTTCCCCACATGTCTGTTAAAAAAGGGCTTAACCAAAAACATTTTTATGCAAAGTAAAATATAAGAAAGAATCAGGAATACAAAGTAAAACGCCCTTCCCTCATCTGTCATGGGCATAAATCCCATCATCGCTGCCGTAGCTATGGTTGCAAGCAAAAAGGACTTAGTAATCTTTCTGTGCACACGATCCAAATAATAGAACATAGTCACGTTATATAAATACTGCTCCTTATTGGACAACACATAAATCAGAACGAACACTGCAAAAAGCACCAAAAATCCGACTTTCAGTTCATAATTTACGTTTTTGCCGGCAACTAATATATCTATAATATACACCAGCCCAAGAACAAGAATATCTGTTATCAACTGTAATGTATTGGTATTTGCACCTGAATTTGTTTTATTCATGCATTTACTCTCGATTCATTCGTATTTAGTCACGACCATATAAATCTCTGGTATAAACCTTCTCTGCCACATCTTCTAATTCTTCCGCATAGCGATTGGCAATAATAACATCCACGCGCTTCTTAAACTCGTCTAAATCCATAAGGACTTCACTTCCGAAGAATGTTTTTTCTTTTAACGTAGGCTCATAAATCACTACGGTGGCACCCTTTGCCTTTACACGCTTCATTACGCCCTGGATGGAGCTTTGTCTGAAGTTATCGGAATTCGCCTTCATGGTAAGACGATAAATCCCTACCACACAATCATTTCCCGGAATTCCGCCGGCACCGATATTCTCCTCATCAAAATATCCTGCCTTACGAAGAACCTGTTCTGCCACGAAGTCCTTTCTGGTACTGTTGGAATCCACAATCGCCTGAATCAGGTTCTGTGGTACATCCATATAGTTCGCCAAAAGCTGCTTGGTATCCTTTGGCAAGTCGGATCGTAGCCATGTCGTTCTGTGAGCCAAGGAGTTGACCAGGAAGGTTGTCTTCCTAAGACCGCTTGGCCTCCGACTTCGAAGTCCTTTCTGGTACTGTTGGAATCCACAATCGCCTGAATCAGGTTCTGTGGTACATCCATATAGTTCGCCAAAAGCTGCTTGGTATCCTT
>JAZQIQ010000025.1:0-15286 GCA_045541195.1 Acetatifactor sp.
CACCCTGCGCTCAGGAAAGAAGGTCAACTACATCTATGATGCCTTTGGCAACCTGACCAGACAGCAGGGAGAAAACAACGTTAACGAGTACACCTACGACAACTGCGGACGTCTGGAAAGTGCTAAGAGTGAAGGAATCACCTACCGCTACCGTTATGATAACTGCGGACGCCTTGAGGAGAAGAGTGCCTGTGGAAGAAGCCTGATCCGTTACACCTATGACCCGAACGGAAATGTGGAGACCGTGACCGATGCCACGGGAAAAGAGACAAAGTATACCCATGATGTGGAGAACCATCTGGTAACCGTTGAGGAAGCCGGAAAGATACTGGCATCTTACAGCTACACAAAAGGTGGCAAAGTTGCGAGTATCGTCAGTGGCGATATTGAGACCAGCTACACCTACGACAGTGCAGGTAACACTACTGCCATCACCACCACCGTGGGAGGAGAATTATTCGGAACCCTGAGCTATCGCTATGATGACAGGGGTAACTGCATCAGTAAAAATACCGGTTCCCAGAATATCACCTACACCTATGATGGCCTAAACCGTCTGACCGGGGAAGAGAGAGCAGAGGGCTCCGCATCCACAAAGTATCTCTACCGCTATGACAAAGCGGGCAACCGCATGAGTATGGAGGTTGCCGGTAATGGCGAGAGAAAGCAGGTGGAGTATACATACAACAGCTTAAATCAGCTGACAGAACTTCGGGATAAAGTAAGGAACACAACAGCCGGATTTACCTACGACAAGGATGGCAACCTGACAGCGGACAACCGTGGTATCTACAGCTATGATGACTTTAACCACATGACCCGGGCAGAAATGAATAACGGTGACCTCTTTACCTGTCGCTACGATGCGGAGGGCCTCCGCCATGAAGCAGAAGAGAACGGAAAGCTGATTCAGTATATCTACAGTGGAAGAAATGTAGTAGTGGAAGAAACTGAAGAGGAGAGCATCCGCTACATCCGCGGAAACGGCAGACTCATTGTCTCCGATAGTGACAGGGCAAGATGCTACTACCACTATGCCAGCGACCAGCTGGGGAGCGTAAACTATGTACTGGACGGAGATATCACAAAATCCCCTACAGACCGAATCAAGTGTCACTATGAGTATGATGCATTCGGAAATACCATAGTTTGTGAAGAAACCATTCATAATCCCTTCCGCTTCACGGGAGAGCAGTACGATGCTGTAACAAACCTCTACTACTTAAGGGCAAGATACTACAATCCAGTCATCGGTCGCTTCACCCAGCAGGACACCTACCTTGGGGATGGACTGAACCTGTATACATATGTACAGAATAATCCGGTGAAGTATGTGGATCCCAGTGGACATGCGAAACAGCATGATGTGGGGAAGGATGGGTATAAGACCAGCCATGGAAAGTCAAGTGAGAGTGGTAGTTCTTCTAAAAGGGGGTATGCAATTGTCAACTGTGATGACCCTGTTATTAATGAGGTTCTGTCGAGAGTTACAACAAATAATGGGATACCGACGTACTCAAAAAATAGTAATGCATTCCCAAAATGGTTTAATGAAATAAGTTGTGATGATTTAGATATATTATATTCAAATCAAGAAATCAAAAATATAATAAAGGATCAATTAAGAGGCTCAGGTGGTAAACATGAATTTTTAAATGTAGCAAATGCTAATATATTTAAAAGAATGGGAGCTACTGCAGAAGATATTATGAATCAAACAACGTATACAAAAGAAACATTCTTTGATAATATACTAACAAATGATGGATTTACGAAGGTTAGTGGACCACATACGGGGTCTTCAGCAGGAAAATATGCTCATCAGCAAATGGATTCTTTGGTCAAATCAAGTAGGAGTATGCAAGAATATGTTGATAGTTTACGTATTTGGGCAGATACAGATAATCATCTCAGGGTAGAAACAAGTAATGGAACATTGCTTGGATCGAAAGCTTTACCTGGTTTTTTAAAAAAAGGAGAAGCATTACCAGACAATTTAATATAGCTTAGGAGGCGTTTATATGAATGAAAATCAAAAATATATTAAGCAATGTTTTTTTAATCTTATAAAAAATGGTATTATTAGCGAAAGTGATTTAAAAATATCTACTATATCAGACAAAGACATTGATAATTTGCAAAATAAGTTTAATGTTAAACTACCAGAATTATATAAAGATTTTTTAAAAAGTTATTTCTTTGATTTTAATACCTTATTAGCGGTAGTAGATAATTTGAATTACTTCAAGGAACAATATGTAATGATTATTCCCAATAACGACAATGCGTTGAGAGGATTATGCGAATATTGGAGTATGTTAGAAGAAGAATTTAATTTATTATCTAACGGATTTGTGCCAATTGGTGATTGGGGTGATGGATTTGGACCATTATGCATTGATACTCATAAATGTTTGAATCAGGTAGTTTACAATAATAAGAGAACTTGGACTATGGTATGGTTTGATCATGAGGAATTTTTTGGCGGTGAAAAGTATGAGGACTTCGTTGATGTTGCAATTCCGGCAGCTCCTGATTTTCACGAATTTATGGAATGGTATTTCTTAGATAAATATAAAAATATGGTTGATTAGGACTACATAGATTACTGTTGTTGAGGCGGAAAAAATGTGTAAACTAGATATGTAGTAGGTATCCTCTTGGGTTGATGTTAAAATAAGTACAATCCAAGAGGATATTTTTATGGCAAGACAAAGAAAACTTATGCTAGAACTCAAAGCATTCATCAACAGCTTATTGGAATATTACCAGGGGATGCTTGAAGCAGAAATAGATCAGAAGCTTGTGTATTCCAAGTACGACTATCAGAATAAAGCTACAGACGAAATAGTAGCCCATATTCATAAATACGCTATTTTGTACGATACATCAGCACTTGATTATCTGTAAATAATATACTTGCAAATCGGATTTCCCATTGAAGAGAATTTTTCCTCGTACTCGGTCATAATATTACCTTCTACCAGCTTTTCGTCAGCATGTAAGTCGTAGGTAATAACCTCTGCTTTCCAACCGGCGGGCTCCAGTTCCTCCACAGCAAAATCGAATAAGGGTCGATTGTCGGTCTTGAATTCCAGTTTTGAGTCAAGCTTTAAGATTTCATTGTACCTTGCCAGAAACTCTCTGGAAGGAAGACGACGTTTCGCATGTCTGTCCTTGGGCCATGGGTCGGAGAAATTCAGGTAGATTTTGTCTACTTCATGCTTGCCGAATACCTTGGTAATATCTTCTGCCTCCATGCGGAGGAATTTTAAATTGGGAAGCTCTTCGGCATCCATCTTCTGGATGGCGCGGAGAAGTACACTGGAGTACTTTTCGATACCCACATAATTGATTTCCGGATGCAGCTTGGCAAGAGCATGAATAAACTGACCTTTTCCCATGCCGATTTCGATATGAATCGGATTATTGTTGCCAAAAATTTCATGCCATTTTCCGGGCTGTTCAAACATGACTTCTTCATGAATTACATAATTACTTTCTGCAATGGTTTCTCTGGAACCGCGAATATTTCTTAATCTCATGTGTCTTGTCCTTTTCTATAATAGAGTAATGTTACTATACATCATATTTCTACCACATTTCAAGTATTTAAAAGTACCCATTTGGGATAAAATAGTGTATGATTATAACAGTTCACCCAAATCGAGAATACACAAAAAGGATGCTTGCATACTTTTTTGTGTTCGACGATTTGGAGGGAGCGCCCGTTCATGAGCAAAAATAGCCTCGAAGAGGCGGTGAGTGCGAAGCACGATTTTGCGAATGTCGCGGGTGAACTGTGTGCAGGGCTTGCGAATGCCGCGGGTGAACTGTGTGCAGGGCTTGCGAATGTCGCGGGTGAACTGTGTGCAGGGCTCGCGAATGTCGCGGGTGAACTGTGTACAGGGCTCGCGAATGCCGCAGGTGAACTGTGTGCAGGGCACTTGAGAGCGCGGGTGAACTGTAAAATTTCGTTGAAAGGTTACATTATGTCAAGATTTCATAAATTTACAAAAGGATTGATCGTCTGTCTTGTTGCAGCACAGCTTCTGGGTGCATCTTTATCGGTGCAGGCAATCACTCAGGAGGAGCGGATTGCAGCGAATCAGGCAATAAAAGTACGTACCAATCATGTTACAGACTGGCCGGAGGGACCGATAGTCAGTGCGGAGTCGGCAATTCTTATGGAGGCGGAGTCCGGCGTCATCCTATATGATAAAAATATACATCAGCAGGAATATCCTGCAAGTACCACCAAGATTCTTACCACCCTTATCGCAGCGGAAGAGTGTGAGATGGATGAGTGGGTTACTTTTTCGCACAAAGCAGTTTTCGATGTTCCCTACGATAGTAATCATATTGCTATGGATGAAGGGGAAAAGCTGACCATGGAGGATTGTCTGAAGGCAATTCTCATGCGTTCTGCCAATGAGGTTTCTTATGCAGTTGCAGAACATATCTGCGAAGGTGACTGGGAAAATTTTGCACCGATCATGAATGAGCGTGCAAAGGAATTGGGGGCCCTGAATTCCAATTTTGTAAATCCCAATGGACTTCCGGATGAGACGCATGTAACCACGGCGTATGACCTGGCTATGATCGGACGGGAGTTTTTTAAGCAGGAAATTTTATGCGAGATGACAACAACCAGAATGCTTCATATTTTACCTACGGAGTTCCAGACGGATGAAAAGGTAGAAGTCAACAAGATGGAGTTGATTCCCGGGGGCAAGTATGAATATGAGTATCTGGTTGGCTGCAAGACCGGATATACAGACGCTGCCAGAAGCTGTTTGGTGTCCTGTGCAGAAAAGAATGGTATGAAGCTGATTTGTGTGGTGCTGAAGGATGAAGCCCCCAGACAGTATGAGGATACCATTGCGTTATTCAACTATGGATTTGAGAATTTTCAGAAAGTGGTGGTTTCAGAGGCAGAGACCAAATACAGCATAGATTCGGATGAATTATTTTATGGAGAAAACGACATTTTTGGTAATTCTCGTCCCATTCTTTCTTTGAATGAGAAAGCATACGTTGTTCTCCCAAAGACAGCGACATTCGGTGAAGCTGATTCGGAGATTGTATATGATGAGGTGTCGGATGGACAGGCTGCGGTGATAAATTATACGTTCCGGGGTGAGTATGTGGGGAGTGCGTCCATTGATTTGATACAGACGGAGGTGGACGGCTATGAGTTTGAAAACACAGAACCGGTGCAGGAGCTGACCGGTGTAGTGGAGGAAGAGGCAGAGGAGAATGCTCCCCCCAGCTTTTTGTTTGTTGATATTTGGAAAGTTCTCAGGACTGTGCTTTGTACCGCTGTGGTAATAGTCATTGTGGTTGCTTCAGTATTGTTCCTGAAGAATTACCATTTTCCGGAGATGCATAATCGCTTTACATGGATGCTGAATAAAAGAGGACGACGTTCTTATGAGAATTCATATAATGAAATCAGTCTGCGCAAGCAGCGTAAGAAACAGATTGCGGAAGCAAAGCGTCGTATCCGTAGGAAACGGAGATAATAGGAAAAATTTATAAATCTTTTAGAAAGACAGCGATTATTTCACATTTGGGCTATTGAATGTTGGGAAAAAGCTTGTTATTATTGATTTCTAGAGCATTGGAAATGGAGTAATCTATATAAATGGAGAACCAAAACAGACAGAATAATGGCCCGGGTGGTGGGCAGAATGGAAACGGACAAAATAATAATAAGAAGCCATCCATGATGATGGTGCTTTTCTGGGCATTATCCAGTATCCTTATGTTTCTTCTTTGTTGGAACCTGTTTATGGGTGGCAGCGGATACGAAGAGGAGGTACCGTATACCCAGTTTATTGCAGATTTAGAAGCAGGAAAGATTGAAGAGATTCAGGCAACCGGTGAACGGGTGACCTATACTTTGGTAGAAGATGCAGAAGATACGCGAAGACCGATGAGTATGTATGAGTTAGCATTCGGAACCGGCGATGTGGTATATTACGCCATTCGTACAGAAGATGGTAATATTTTGACGGCGCGTGTGGATGAATATAATAAAGAGCATGGGACGGATATTCCATTACGGGCAATGTCTTCCAGTATGATGGATTCCGTGCTGAATTTCCTTTTGACAGTGGTTGTACCCCTGATTTTAATGTGGATTTTATTGGGATTTTTGTTCCGTAAGATGGGTGGTTCCGGTGGTCCTATGGGTGTGGGCAAGAGTAATGCCAAGGTTTATGTGCAGAAAGAGACCGGAGTAACCTTTAAGGATGTGGCAGGAGAAGATGAAGCGAAGGAGTCTTTGATTGAAGTGGTAGACTTCCTGCATGATCCGTCCAAGTATACTAAGATTGGTGCGAGACTTCCTAAGGGAGCCCTTTTAGTGGGACCTCCCGGAACCGGTAAGACCTTGCTTGCAAAGGCGGTGGCTGGCGAGGCAAAGGTACCTTTCTTCTCCCTGACAGGTTCTGACTTTATCGAGCTGTATGTTGGTGTGGGTGCCAGCCGTGTGCGTGACCTATTCAAGGAAGCAACTAAGAATGCTCCTTGTATTATCTTTATTGACGAGATTGATGCCATTGGACGTAGTCGTGATTCCAAGTATGGCGGTGGTAATGAAGAACGTGAGCAGACCTTAAATCAGCTTCTTTCCGAGATGGATGGTTTTGACAGCTCTAAGGGTATCCTGATTCTGGGCGCAACAAATCGTCCGGAGATACTTGACAAGGCACTTCTCCGTCCGGGACGTTTTGACAGACGTATTATTGTAGATAAGCCTGACTTAAAGGGACGTGTGGAAATCCTGAAGGTGCATGCCAAGGATGTAAAGATGGATGAGACCGTTGATTTGGAAGAAATTGCACTTGCAACCAGCGGTGCGGTAGGTTCCGATCTTGCCAATATGATTAATGAGGCTGCTATTAATGCCGTTAAGGAAAAGAGAGAGTATGTATCTCAGGCAGACCTTTTTGTAGCAGTAGAGCAGGTTCTTGTCGGTAAGGAAAAGAAGGACCGCATTATGAGTAAGGAAGAGCGTAGAATCGTGTCTTATCATGAAATCGGTCATGCCCTTATCAGTGCATTGCAGAAGAATTCCGAGCCGGTACAGAAGATTACCATTGTACCCCGTACCATGGGAGCGCTTGGTTATGTAATGCATGTGCCGGAGGAAGAAAAGTATTTGAATACCGAGGCGGAGCTTCGCGATATGCTGGTGGGCTACTTAGGCGGTCGTGCGGCAGAAGAAATTGTATTTGATACCGTAACTACCGGTGCGGCTAATGATATTGAGAAGGCTACGGATATTGCCAAGGCGATGGTGACCCAGTATGGTATGAGCAAGAAGTTTGGCTTGGTAGGCTTTGCAACTGTGGAAAGCAAGTACTTAAGCGGTACAGCTACTCTGAATTGCAGTGACAATACTGCTGCGGAGATTGATGCAGAGGTAGTAGCGATTTTGAAAGAAAGCTATGAGAAGGCGAAAGAGCTTCTTAGCGAGAACCGTGATATCATGGATAAGTTGGCAGAGTTCCTTATTGAGAAGGAAACTATTACCGGTAAGGAATTTATGAAGATTTTCCGTGAGCTTAAGGGGCTTCCTGAACCGGAGGAAGAGAAGAAGGAAGAGAAGTCTTCCGAGGAAAATAAGGAGGCTGTGGAGAGCGGTGCTGCTGCAGAAGAAAGTAAGGAGGAAGAAGTAGCAGAGTCCAAAGACGTAAAGGAAACACCGGTAGCAGAGCCTACCGTGATTGATATTACGGTGGATGATTCTACGCAGGTGCCTTCTGAACCGAAGAAGGAGACAGGACGTTTCTCCGGCGGAACGTTGGATTAAACAAATAATCGTTATTGTAAATACAATGCCAAGAGGTGAGCATACGGACCTTAATGTTTCCATAGAAATGTTAAGGTCCTACTTGCATATATAAGACTATGAAATTTGATTTTGATGAAGAATTGAAAAAACTTCCGGGTAGTCCCGGAGTATATATTATGCGAGACGAAGCTGATTCGATTTTATATGTGGGAAAAGCAATTAACCTGCATAATCGGGTGCGCTCTTATTTTCGTGAAAATATTGGAAGGGGTCCCATGATTGATAAAATGGTGACCCTTATTGCACGTTTTGAATATATTATTACGGATTCGGAGCTGGAAGCGCTGGTTCTGGAGAATAATCTGATTAAGGAGTATTCGCCCAAGTATAACACTTTGCTAAAAGATGATAAAACCTATCCCTATATCAAAGTTACTCTCGGGGAGGAGTATCCCAGGATTCTTTTTTCCAGAGAGATGAAGAAGGATAAGTCAAAGTATTTTGGGCCTTATACAAGTGCGGCAGCAGTGAAGGATACCATCGACCTTCTCAATAAGTTGTATCAGCTTCGTACCTGTAACCGTAATCTGCCAAGAGATATAGGGAATGACAGACCTTGTCTGAATTATCATATCAAGCAGTGTCTGGCGCCTTGCCAGGGATATGTTGATAAAGAGCAGTATCGGCAGCAAGTGGCAGGGGCACTGGAGTTTCTCAACGGTAATTACAATTTAATCCTAAAGGATTTGGAAGGAAAGATGCTGGCTGCTTCGGAGAATCTGGAATTTGAGGAGGCGGCAAAGTACAGAGACTTGCTTGCCAATGTCCGAAGTGTATCCCAAAAACAAAAGATTACTGACAGTGATCTAGAGGATAAGGATATTATTGCCCTTTACAAGGATGAAAATGACGCAGTTGTGCAGGTGTTCTTTGTCCGGGGAGGTAAACTGATTGGAAGAGAGCATTATTATATGATGCATGTGGCGGACCGGGAAAAGCCTCAGATTCTGGAGGATTTTATTAAGCAGTTTTATGCCGGAACTCCATTTATTCCGAAAGAACTGATGCTGCAATACGAGGTGGCGGATAGGGAGTTGATTGAAAAGTGGCTGACAGAGCGCAGGGGTGGAAGAGTATATCTGCGTGTACCAAAGATTGGGCAGAAGGAGAAGCTGGTAGAGTTGGCGGCGCAGAATGCCAAGCTGATACTCAGTCAGGACAAGGAACGGCTAAAACGGGAAGAAGGACGTACCATCGGTGCAATGAAGGAAATAGCAGAGTGGCTGGATTTACCGGGCTTGGAGCGAATGGAGGCCTTTGATATATCCAATACCAGTGGATTTGAAAATGTAGGTTCCATGGTAGTTTTTGAGAAAGGCAAGCCTAAGAAGAGTGACTATCGTAAGTTTCGTATGAAAACTGTGTCAGGTCCGGATGACTATGCATGTATGAGGGAAGTGCTGACCAGAAGATTTCTGCATGGCATGGAAGAAAGTAAGGAACTGGAAGAAAAAGATTTGGAGAAGGAATATGGCAGCTTTACCCGATTCCCGGACTTGCTGCTGATGGACGGAGGACGTGGGCAGGTAAATATTGCGCTGTCCGTATTAAATGAACTGCATATAGATATTCCTGTATGTGGTATGGTAAAAGATGACAATCACCGCACCAGAGGATTGTATTATAATAACGTGGAGATACCGATTGACACCAGAAGCGAAGGATTTAAGCTGATTACCAGAGTACAGGATGAAGCGCATCGTTTTGCAATTGAGTATCACAAATCCCTGCGAAGCAAGGCACAGGTAAAATCCGTGCTGGACGATATTCCCGGCGTAGGACCTGCCAGACGAAAGGCTCTGATGCGACATTTTAAGTCCATTGAGGATGTGAAAAATGCTACGGCAGAGGAGCTTAGTCAGATTCCGGAGATTCCGGTCCATATTGCGGAAGGAATTTATGCTTTTTTCCATGGAGAGAAATCGTAACTACATTGTAGTAATTTTTACGGTGATGTGTTAAAATCTAGTAAAACATTCCTAGAAAGCAGGGGGACGAAAGATGGCAAGTATTGGATTACAGAAATTAATCGATAAAACCAAATTAGTGAATTTAACACCGGAAATCGACGTATCCAAGATTCGTATAACACAGCCGGATATTAACAGACCGGCTTTGCAGCTGGCGGGCTATTATCAGCATTTTGATTGTACCAGAGTACAGGTAATCGGATTTGTGGAGTATACTTATCTGGAAGAGTTGGATGTGGACAGAAAGCGTCAGATGTATGAACAGCTGTTATCCTACGATATCCCGGCGGTGGTATTTAGTAGAGAATTGCAGCCTGATGAGATGTTTTTAGAGCTTGCCAGAAAGCATAATGTACCGGTATTGTCTACAAAGGTTTCTACCTCTTCCTTTATGGCTGAGGCAATCCGTTGGTTAAATGTACAGCTTGCGCCTTGCATGACGGTGCATGGTGTTCTTGTTGATGTATACGGTGAGGGTGTGCTGATTACCGGTGAAAGCGGAATCGGTAAATCTGAGGCTGCACTGGAGCTGATTAAGCGTGGACATCGTCTGGTAACGGATGATGCGGTAGAACTTCGTAAGGTAAGTGATGATACGTTAATCGGTAGTGCACCGGATGTGACGAAGCATTTTATCGAGTTGCGAGGTATTGGAATTGTAGATATTAAGGCTCTTTTCGGTGCGTCTTCCGTAAAGGATACTCAGTCCATTGATTTGGTAATTCGTCTGGAAGAGTGGGATAAGGATAAAGAATATGATCGATTAGGTCTTGAAGAGACATATACGGAATATCTTGGTAATAAAGTTGTGTGCCATAATATTCCGATCAGACCGGGACGTAACTTGGCGGTAATCTGTGAGTCTGCGGCAGTAAATCATCGTCAGAAGAAGATGGGTTACAATGCAGCACAGGAATTGTATGCCCGTGTGCAGAGAAATCTGGCTCGTCGTCGTGAGGAATCGGACGAAGATTAATTGAGTACGCAGAAGGAAAACAAGCAGTGCGGATTAACGAACAAGTAGTCTGCGAAGCAGACCTAAGAGCACATGAATGCGGATTTGTGAGTGAAGTATAAGTATGAAGGGAGAAATAGTTTTGAGTAAGTACGCTTTTGGAGTAGATATTGGTGGAACTACCGTAAAGATGGGGCTTTTTGATAAAGAAGGCTGTGTTTTGGAAAAATGGGAGATTCCTACCGTGACAGAGAATAACGGAGAAGGAATTTTGCCGGACATTGCAGAGAGTATTAAAGCTGTGATGGAAGAGAAGCATATCACATCCGCTGATGTAATCGGTGTAGGCGTTGGCGCCCCGGGTCCTATCGATGAAGAGGGAACCGTGTATAAGGCGGTAAACTTGGGCTGGGATGTGTTTAATATTCCTAAGGTGTTAGGTGGATATTTAAATCTGCCGGTAAAGGCCGGAAACGATGCCAATGTGGCTGCACTCGGTGAAATGTGGCAGGGTGGCGGTAAGGGTCATTCCAATATGGTTGCGGTTACATTGGGAACCGGTGTTGGCGGCGGTATTATTATTGGCGGTAAAATTGTAACCGGAGCTACCGGTGCCGGCGGTGAAATCGGTCATATTCATATTGAGGACGCTGAGACGGAAATCTGTGGTTGTAAGAATAGTGGTTGTCTGGAACAATATGCTTCTGCTACAGGAGTAGTCCGCCTTGCTAAGAGAAGACTGGCTAAGGACGAGAAACCCAGCAGTCTTCGTCAGGGAGAACTGTCTGCTAAGGCTGTATTTGATGCAGTGAAGAACGGAGATGATGTGGCAATTGAGATTGCCCAGCAGTTTGGCGAATATCTGGGTAAGGGACTTGCGGCGGTTGCAGCGGTAGTGAACCCGGAGATTTTTGTGGTAGGCGGGGGAGTGTCTAAGGCCGGAAACGTTTTGTTTGATTATATAAAACCCGCTTATGATAAGTATGCATTCCATGGTTGCAGAAGTGCGGAATTTGCACTGGCAACCCTTGGAAATGATGCGGGGATTTACGGAGCTGCCGCACTGGTAATAGAATAAGCGGACGTTCCTGGAGGTAAATTTGATTAGTGAAGCAATAATTCGTTCTTTAGCGAGCTTGGTTGGGGAAGAAAATGTTCTCGTTTCTGAGCCGATGAAGAATCATACTACTTTTCGTATTGGCGGAGAAGCGGATGCCATAGTTCGTATCTGTGATACGCAACGCCTTGCGATAGTGCTTAGATATTTAAATCAGGTAGAGATTCCCTACTACGTTTTAGGGAACGGAAGCAATCTTCTGGTATCGGATAAGGGGTACCGGGGAGTGATTCTTGAGATTGCAGATAAAATGAATGAAGTACGTGTGGAGGGTTCCTGTCTGGTATGCCAGGCAGGAGCACTGTTGTCTAAGGTAGCACGTACTGCGTATGAAAATGGACTCTCCGGACTGGAGTTTGCAGCCGGGATTCCCGGAACCATTGGTGGCGGTGTAGTGATGAATGCCGGAGCCTATGGTGGGGAGCTGAAGCATGTAGTGACACAGGTTACGGTTATGGATAGGAATGGGGAAGAGCTGATATTTTGCAATGAAGCTATGGAATTCGGCTATCGTACCAGTTTGATTAAGAAATATCCGTATATTGTAACAGAGGTAAAATTACAGCTGGCAGAAGGAGACAAGAGTCTTATCAGAGAGAAAATGGATGATTTGGCATCCAGACGAAGAGAAAAGCAACCTTTGGAATATCCCAGTGCAGGAAGTACTTTTAAAAGACCGGAAGGACATTTTGCCGGTGCGCTGATACAGGATGCAGGATTAAAAGGCTATACCGTTGGTGGTGCCCAGGTTTCAGAGAAGCATAGTGGATTTGTGATTAATAAGGGTGACGCCACAGCAGAGGATGTACGTAATCTCATGGCTCATGTGCAGAAGATAGTAAAAGAGAAATTTGATGTGACATTAGAGCCGGAGGTTATTTATTTGGAGTCTTAGGGGGAATATACAGATGCGATTTGTAGTGATTACCGGTATGAGTGGTGGTGGAAAAAGTACTGCCCTGAAAATGCTGGAAGATGCAGGCTATTATTGTGTGGATAATTTGCCGGTTTCTTTGATAGAAAAATTTGTACAATTGTGTGCTGTTCCTGATAATAATATTACAAAAGTGGTGTTGGGACTGGATGCCAGAGCCGGAGAATCTTTTGCCACTGCTACCGGAATTATTGCGGAGCTTCGTGATAAGGGGCACAACATTGAGATTTTATTCATGGATGCAAGTGAAGCTGTGTTAATTAAGCGTTACAAAGAGTCACGCCGACTTCATCCGTTAAATTCGGAAGGAGACCGTATCGAAGACGGAGTGCGACGTGAGAAGGAGATGCTCAAGGAAATCAAGAAAATGGCCGATTATGTAATAGACACGTCCACGCTTTTGACCAGGGAGCTGAAAGAGGAACTGGACCGCATTTTTGTGAAGGATGAGGATTACAACAGTTTAATGATTAATGTAATCTCATTTGGCTTTAAACATGGTATTCCTGCAGATGCAGATTTGGTATTTGATGTGCGTTTTCTTCCTAATCCGTTCTACCTTGATGAATTAAAGACCAAGACCGGAAATGATAAAGAGGTACAGGATTATGTGATGGGTTTTGCAGAGTCTGAAGACTTTCTGGGGAAACTGTCTGATATGTTGGAGTTCCTGCTTCCCAATTATGTTAAAGAAGGCAAGTACCGTCTGGTTGTAGCAATTGGTTGTACGGGAGGAAAACATCGTAGCGTAACTCTTGCTAATGAACTTTACAGGAGAATGAAAAATCAAGGGAACTACGGTATTACCATACATCACAGAGATGTGGATTATCGAGGAAAATAAGAGGAGAGAGAGGATGTCCTTTTCTTATAGTGTAAAAGAAGAACTGGCAAAGCATACGAATATCGCAAGACATTGTCGGGTGGCAGAGTTATCTGCCATCTTGCATTTTTGCGGACAATATGGTAAAGATAAAGACGGAGTTTTTTTTGTGGGATTTCAAACAGAAAATGAGAGTACCATAACAAAAGCCTTTACATTATTGAAAAAAGCATTTAACATAGAGGCAGATTGTCCGGTGGAAGAAGATGTATTACAGGTCCTTTTTGAGACTATGGGAGATCTTGCTTTGCCGGTGGATGAAAGCCTGCTTCGTAATACTTGTTGTAAAAGAGCATTCTTAAGAGGAGCCTTTCTGGGTGTGGGTTCTATGAGTGACCCGGAGAAGGGATATCATCTGGAATTTGTCTGCACAGATGAAGATAAAGCTTTGCAGTTGCAGCAGATTATGAGCCAGTTTCAAGTAGATGCCAAGATTATCCAGCGTAAAAAATATTTCGTGGTATATATTAAAGAAAGTGAAAGTATTGTGGAGCTTTTGAATATTATGGAAGCACCCATGGCACTTATGAATTTGGAGAATCTGCGGATTTTGAAGGATATGAGAAATTCCATTAACCGTAAGGTGAACTGTGAAGCGGCCAATATTAATAAAACGGTAAGTGCGGCTAACAGACAGATAGAGGATATCGAGTATTTAAGGGACCATTACGGTTTTAAAAATCTCCAGCCGGCGTTGCGGCAAATGGCAGAGGTACGTCTGGAATATCCGGAAGCCAGCTTAAAGGAGTTGGGAGAGCTTTTGGATCCTAAGGTTGGGAAATCAGGAGTGAATCATAGATTGCGCAAGTTGGGTGAGCTTGCAGAGAAGATAAGAAAGTAAGAGAGACGCTCTTACACTGAGGAGAGGCGGAACAATTTGCCCGGATAAGAAAAAATGCGACACAAGTTCGCTTAAATATTAACGCTATATCGCAAGTGAAATCTGCGATATGCAAGAGGAGGAAGTTATGACAAAGAAATCAGTAGAAATCAAGTTACAGAACGGACTTGAGGCAAGACCGGTGGCAGTGCTGGTACAGGTGGCAAGTAAGTATGACAGTAGCATTTATCTTGAGTCAAAAGGAAAGAAAGTAAATGCAAAAAGTATTATGGGTATGATGGGACTTGGTCTTGACAATGGTGAGACTGTTACCGTAACCGCAGATGGTCAGGATGAAAATGCGGCAGTGGAGGATATCGAGATGTTCCTTCATGGTGCGTTAGCATAAAAATTAAATCAGTTCAGTTGCGCCATTGGAAAAGTCGCGACTGAAGTGCAAAAAGTTCAGCCGCGCCATTCGCAAAGTCGCACCTACGGTGCTTTCCCGCTGCTACGCAGCTAACTTTGCTCATAATTCGGCGCTCTGCTCATAACGTAAATAACCGACAAATTCATGCAAGCATGATTTGTCGGTTATTTACGGTTCTTTGTCAATAGCTGGGGTGGTATCCGTTTGGATACCGCCCCATTACTACATTTAGGGGACTTTAGATGTGTTGATTGAAAAAACGTATTTTTAGGCATGCAAAGAAAACCTTCAGTGCCAGTCGATGTTTAACTAT
>JAZQIQ010000026.1:0-9228 GCA_045541195.1 Acetatifactor sp.
TTTGTCTAATATATGATATGGAATATATATATTTATTTTTATATACTAACCATAACAAAACAAAGCAACTACAGACGCAGTGATAGAAATGAAGGAGGTACTTAATTATGGGAGAGAAAAAATACCTAAAATGGTATAACAAAGTGGGTTATGGTTCGGGTGATATTGCGGGTAATGTGGTATATGCATTCCTTACATCCTTTGTAATGATTTATTTGACGGATACAATAGGGTTGAATTCGGGTGTTGTCGGTACGCTGATTGCAGTATCAAAATTGTTGGACGGAGTATCAGACATATTCTTTGGTTCAATGATTGATAAGACAAAGAGCAAGATGGGTAAGGCAAGACCTTGGATGTTTTACGGATTCTTTGGATGTGCACTTACATTATTCGGAGTTTTTGCTATCCCAACAAACATCGGACAGACAGCACAGTATGCATGGTTTTTTATTGCTTATACTTTACTGAATGCAGTATTCTATACAGCAAACAATATTGCATATGCAGCACTGACATCCCTTGTGACAAAGAACAGTAAAGAACGTGTAGAGATGGGTTCTTTCAGATTTATGTTCTCATTTGGAACAAATATGTTAATTCAGGCAATTACATTTGGTGCAGTTGAGGCACTTGGTGGCGGAGCTGCAGGTTGGAGAGCAGTTGCAATTATCTATTGCATTGTTGGTATTATTACTAATACAGTTTCATGTTTTTCAGTGAAAGAGCTTTCAGATGAAGAGCTTAGAGAAGGAGAAGAGGTTAAGGAAGAGAATAAACTTAAATTTGGAGAGATATTTAAACTTCTTGTATCAAATAAATATTTCCTGATGATTTGCGGAGTGTTTATTCTTCTGCAGTTAAGAGCAGCAATGGTTGGTGTTGGTACATATTATATGACTTATGTGTTGTTTAATCAGAAGTTGTTTGGTACATTCTCTTGGGCAATTAATATACCATTGATTTTAGTACTTGTTATTACACCTACATTGGTAGCTAAAGCAGGAGGATTGTATAAAGTTAATAAGTACAGTTATATTTTTGCAACACTGTGGCGTTTGGGAATTGTAGCTGCCGGATATATGGGTAGTGTACCACTTATGTTAGTGTTTACTGTATTGACATCTCTTGGAGAAGGGCCATGGCAGGGAGATTTTGGAGCAGTAATTGCAAATTGCTCAGATCATACATATATTAAAACCGGAAAGCGAATTGACGGTTCCATGTTCTCTTGTACATCATTTGGCACAAAGCTTGGTGGTGGTATTGGTGTTGCACTTTCCGGATGGTTACTGGACATGAGCGGATATGTTAACAATGCTGCAGTACAGCCGGAGAGCTGTATCAGTATGCTGAATGTAATGTATTTGTGGCTTCCGTTTGTTTTTGATTTGATTGTTACAATTATTCTGTCATTTATGAACATAGAAGCGGCAAACAAAAAATTAAAAGAAAATAAGCAGTAACTAATAATAGCCTCTAGAGTATTCCTTTAGGGGCTATCAATAGAAAGTGAGGGATAAGAGATGAATGCAGATATTAGATGGCTTGATAATCCGGAAGTATTTAGAATAAATCAAATGCCTGCCCATAGTGACCATGATTACTATTTAAATTATGAAGATATGAGTAAGCAGAATCAGAAATTAGTACAGTCTTTGAATGGACAGTGGAGTTTTTGTTTCAGTAAGAATGCAAAAAGCAGACCTGTTAATTTTTTTGAGGAAAGTTACGATATCAGTGGTTTCGATAAAATTATGGTGCCGGGACATATTGAACTGGCAGGATATGACCAGATCCGATATATCAATACCATGTATCCATGGGAAGGAAAAGAATATCGCAGAGGTGCCTATTCATTGGATTGTGCGGGAAACGGAGCTGGAATGTTTAGTGAGGCAGAATACAATCCGGTTGGTTCTTACGTTACTAAGTTTGACTTAAATAGTGAACTTTGTGGGAAAAAAATTACCATTTGTTTTGAAGGTGTAGAACAGGCAATGTATCTGTGGTTGAATGGTAAGTTCGTAGGATATGCAGAAGACAGCTTTACACCGTCGGAATTCGATTTAACACCATATATAAAAGAAAAAAATAATGTGTTAGCAGTTGAAGTACACAAGATGTGTACAGCAGCGTTCCTGGAGGATCAGGATTTCTTCAGATTCTTCGGAATTTTTAGAAATGTATCCTTAAAGGCAATTCCGGACGTTCATGTAGAAGATATGTGGCTGAATCCGATTTTAAATAATGATAATGAAAGCGGAAATTTGGAGACAACCATTCGTGTTTCATCAGCAATAGATAAAAAGGTAAATGCCCGAATCATTATGAAAGATATTGCAGGCTGCGAGGTAGTGAACAGTAAAATTGATTTGGAAGAGCAGGATGATTATTTGACCGGTTTTGCGTCAACAGATATTAAGAATGTTAATAAGTGGGATAACCACAGTCCTTACCTTTATAAGACATTTATTGAAATTACAGACGAGGACGGAGTTCTTTTAGAGGTTGTTCCTTACAAGGTTGGATTTAGAAGGATTGAGATTATTGATAAGGTAATGTATCTGAATGGAGAAAGACTTGTAATTGTTGGAGTTAACAGACACGAGTGGAATTCGAAAACAGGTAGATGCATTAACATTGATGATATGATTTCTGATATGAATTGCATGAAGAGGAACAATATCAATGCTGTCAGAACCTGTCATTATCCGGATCAGATTCCGTGGTATTACATGTGTGATGAAGCAGGTGTTTATGTTATGGCTGAGACAAACTTGGAAAGCCATGGTTCATGGCAGAAATTGGGAGCAGTTGAACCGTCCTGTAATGTGCCTGGTTCTCTGCCACAGTGGAGAGAGGTTGTAGTGGACCGTGCAAGGAGTAATTATGAGACTTTCAAGAATCATACTTCAATTTTGTTCTGGTCTTTAGGAAACGAGTCCTACGCAGGAGATGATATTGAAGCAATGAATAAGTTCTTTAAAGATAAGAACGATGGCAGACTGGTTCATTATGAAGGTTCTTTCCATAACAGAGCATACGAAGATACGATTTCTGATATAGAAAGCCGTATGTATGCAAAGCCTTATGAGATTGAGGAGTATTTAAGTGCTAATCCTAAGAAACCATATTTGTTATGTGAATATATGCATGACATGGGAAATTCACTTGGAGGACTTGGTTCTTACATGAAGCTGATTGATAAATATGAAATGTATCAGGGTGGATTTATCTGGGATTTCATTGATCAGGCACTTTTAGTAAAAGATGAAGTTACAGGAAGAGAAGTTCTCAGATACGGTGGAGATTTTGATGACAGACCTTCAGATTATGAGTTCTCCGGTAATGGAATTGTTTTTGCAGATAGAAGCGAGAAACCGGCAATGCAGGAAGTGAGGTATTATTATGGAATGTACATCTAGAAAATTAAGAGTAGTGTATGGCGATTATACCCTTGGCGTTCACGGAGAAGGTTTTGACTATATTTTTTCCTATTCACAGGGTGGTTTGGAATCTATTGTAAAAAATGGGTATGAGTGGTTATACCGTTGCCCTAAGCCTACATTCTGGAGAGCTTTGACGGATAATGACAGAGGAAGCAAGTTCCATATTAAGAGTGGCAGTTGGCTTGCAGCAGACATGTTTATTGATTGTAAGGATGTAGAAGTTATTACAGACGGAGTTTCACAGGGCAAACCGGTTGCACCGGAAAACAATAAATATGGTGCCGATGTATTTGCTGAAAATGTGATTGTAAAATACATTTATGAAACCATCACAACTCCTATGACTACTGTAGAAGTGACATATGATGTTGCATCTAATGGGAAAATCACAGTAGATGTTCTGTATAAGGGTGCAAAAGGCTTGCCGGAGCTTCCGGTATTTGGTTTACGGTTTATCATGCCGACTTTGGCAGATAAATATATGTATGAAGGACTTTCCGGAGAAACATATCCGGATCGCATGGCAGGAGCGGTAAAAGGGGTGTATGAGATAAAAGACTTAAGTCTGACTCCCTATCTTGTGCCCCAGGAATGCGGTATGAGAATGGGTACCGATTGGCTTGAAGTGACAAGACACACCAGTCTGAACAACAGCAGAAAAGACAATTCGGCACAGACATTAAGAATTGAAAAGAAGAATGATACATTTGCATTCTCCTGCCTTCCTTATACAGCAAGCGAGATTGAGAATGCAACACACCATGAGGAACTTCCGCCGGCAAGAAGAACGGTGCTTTGTGTATACGGTGCGGTAAGAGGTGTTGGTGGTATTGACAGTTGGGGAAGTGATGTGGAAGAGGCATATCATATTAATGCAGAAGAAGATATCACATATTCCTTTGTGATTTGTTAGAAAGAAACGAGGTGTCAGGATGCAGACAGAAGCAATGATTAAGATGATTGAAAATGGAGAGTTAGACGATAGGTTATTAGATATCTATGTGGATGCTACGAAGCTTGCATATCAGAAAGGACGTTATGTCAGTGCTTTAACTTATTTTGAAACATACTATGGAGCAAGCGACGTTACGATTTTCAGTGCACCGGGCAGAAGTGAGGTGGGAGGAAATCATACAGACCATCAGCACGGAGAAGTTCTGGCGGCATCCATTAACCTTGATACAATAGCGGTGGTACGAGCAACCGAAGATAATCTGATTAAAGTTATATCAGATGATTATGATGAAGTGGTAATTTCCTTGGATGATTTAGAAACAAAAGAAGATGAAAAGGAAACTACCATAGCACTCATAAAAGGTGTTTTGGCAGGTTTTGTAGAAGGTGGGCATAAGGTAGGAGGTTTTTGTGCTTATGCCACCAGTGATGTGCTGATTGGAGCAGGTCTTTCTTCATCGGCTGCTTTTGAAACATTAATCGGAACTATATTATCTGGCTTGTATAATGATATGAACGTATCTCCTGTAGAGATTGCCATGATTGGACAGTATGCAGAAAATGTATATTTCGGAAAGCCTTGTGGACTTATGGATCAGATGGCTTGTTCCGTTGGAAATCTGGTACATATTGATTTTGAGAATCCGAAAGATCCGAAGGTTGAGAAGCTGGACTTCAATATGAGTGAGCATGGTTACAGCTTGTGCATTACAGATACGAAAGGTTCCCATGCGGATCTGACCGCTGAATATGCAGCGGTTCCACAGGAGATGAAAAGAATTGCAAACCATTTTGGAAAAGAGGTTCTTCGTGAAGTAGAGGTGATTGATGTTATCAAAGCTATACCTCAACTTAGGGAGAAATATGGAGACAGAAGTGTTTTAAGAGCACTGCATTTCTTTACAGAGAATGAAAGAGTACAAAAAGAAGTAAATGCATTAAAGTGGGGCGATATGAATCTGTTTTTAGATAACGTGAAGGAATCGGGGGATTCTTCTTTCAAATACTTACAAAATGTTTATTCAAACAATGATGTGGAAAATCAAAATATTTCCATTGCACTGATGATGAGTGACGTTTTATTGAAAACGGAAGGCGTAAGCAGAGTACATGGAGGAGGTTTTGCCGGAACGATTCAGGCGTTTGTGAAAAATGATTTTGTAGTGCCATATAAGATGCAGATGGACAGCATATACGGAGAAGGTTCCTGCAAGGACTTAAGAATCAGAAAATATGGCGGAATGAAGGTAATATAAGAGGAGGATGTGTATAATGAGAATTTTGGTTTTGGGAGGAGCTGGATATATTGGTTCCCATACAGTTTATGAATTAATAGATGCCGGACATGAGGTAATTGTCATTGATAATTTGTTGACCGGATTTAGGGCAGCCGTGCATTCGAAAGCAAAGTTTTATGAAGGCGATATCAGAGATAAAGCTTTTTTGGATGAAGTTTTCACTAATGAAAAAATCGATGGAATCATTCACTTTGCAGCAAGCTCTCAGGTGGGAGAAAGCATGGTTGACCCGTTGAAATACTATAATAACAATTTGTGTGGAACAGAGGTGTTACTAGAGTGTATGGTAGCACATGGAATTGATAAGATTGTATTCTCATCCACAGCTGCAACCTATGGTGAGCCGGAAAGCATTCCGATTCTGGAAACAGACAGAACAGAACCTACCAATTGTTACGGAGAAACAAAATTGTCTATGGAAAAGATGTTCAAATGGACATCGAAAGCACACAATTTAAGATATGTTTCCTTAAGATATTTTAATGCCTGTGGTGCCCATCCGAATGGGTTAATCGGAGAAGCACATAATCCGGAGACGCACCTGATTCCTTTGATTTTACAGGTTCCAAACGGCAGAAGAGAGTATATATCTGTTTACGGAAATGATTATGATACAAAGGATGGTACTTGTGTAAGAGATTATATCCATGTAAATGATTTGGCGCAGGCACACATTCTTGCTATGGAATATCTTGCAAAGGGCGGAGAAAGTGATGTCTTTAATCTTGGTAATGGTGTTGGATTTACTGTTAAGGAAGTAATTGAAACAGCGCGAGAAGTTACAAATCATGCAATTCCTGCTAAAGAAGAAAAAAGAAGAGCGGGTGATCCATCTGTACTGATTGCATCAAGTGATAAGGCAAAAAGTGTACTTGGCTGGAAACCGAAGTATGCAGATTTAAAAGTTATCATTAAAACTGCGTGGGACTGGCATGTAAATCATCCGGAAGGATATTAAATTTGTTAAAAGGAGGGTTTTGAAATGGATAAACTGATTTCGGAATTGGTAAGTTACGGTATTCAAAACGGATTAGTAAATGTGGAAGATAAAGTGTATGTTATTAACCGCTTGTTAGAGGAGTTTGGTAAAAAGGAGTTTACATGGAGTGATGTGCCGGTAAGACCCATACATCAGATTCTTGAAGATATGATGTCCTATGCTATTGAGTTTGGAATGTTGGAAGATAACTCCATTACCGTGAAAGATTTATTTGATACCAAAATCATGGGCCTGATTACACCTATGCCTTCACAGGTAAGGGCGCGCTTTAGAGAACTATATGCACAAGACCCTAAACTTGCCACACAATATTATTACAAATTTAGTCAGGATACAAATTATATCAGAAGAGACCGAATTGTAAAGGATGAGAAGTGGACCACTGATACAGAGTATGGACGGATTGACATTACCATTAATCTTTCAAAGCCTGAAAAAGACCCCAGAGATATAGCAAAAGCAGCTTTGCAGAAGAAAAATGAATATCCCAAGTGCTTGCTTTGTGAGGAAAATGAAGGATATGCCGGACATATCAGTCACCCGGCAAGACAAAATCACAGAATTATTCCGGTGAGTCTGGCAGGATGTGATTACTATTTTCAGTACTCTCCGTATGTGTATTACAACGAGCATTGTATTGTGTTTAATAAGGAACATATTCCTATGAAAATTGATAGAAAGGTATTTGCGAAACTTCTTGATTTTGTAAAACAGTTTCCGCATTACATAGTAGGCTCCAATGCAGACCTGCCAATTGTAGGAGGCTCTATTTTAAGTCATGACCATTTTCAGGGAGGTTCTTATCAGTTTGCTATGGCAAAAGCCCCTTATGAGTATATGTTTAAGATAAAGGGATACGAGGATGTGACAACCGGCATTATAAAATGGCCTATGTCAGTGATTAGATTACAGAGTGAGAACATTGAGCGAATTGTAGATTTATCTGATTATATATTAAATGTATGGCGTGAATATTCAGATGAGGAGGCATTTATTTTTAGTGAAACCAATGGTAACCCTCATAATACCATTACACCGATTGCACGTATGAATGGTAATTTATATGAGATGGATTTAGTGCTTCGAAATAATATTACTACAGAAGAAAAGCCTTGGGGCGTGTACCATCCGGATGAGAAGCTTCACCATATCAAAAAGGAGAATATCGGTCTCATTGAGGTTATGGGACTGGCTGTTTTACCGGCAAGACTAAAAAAAGAAATGATTCTGTTGGAAGAGGCTATTCTTGCAGGAAAAGATATAAGAGCAATTGATGAAATTGAAAAGCATGCAGATTGGGTAGAGGAATGGTGTGGTAATTATGAGATTACTGCAGACAATATCAATCAGATAATCAAGGATGAGATTGCTAATGTATTCGTAGAGGTTCTGGAATGTGCAGGGGTATATAAGCGCACTGAGAAAGGACAGAATGCATTTAAAAAATTTGTTTCCTCTTTGTAGTGAAAGAATAATGTAAGCCGGTAAGTTTAGGCAGAGGAGATGAATAAATGTATCCTGCATATGAAACAAGAAACAAAGAAATTGCTTATGAATATAAGGATTCTGTGCATGTGCCGCCTCACTTGCATGAAGCTATTGAGGTGGTATATGTAATAAAGGGAAGCGTAGAATTAGGTGTGGGAAAGGAACTGTACCATTTAAACGAGGGTGATTTAGGGGTTGTCTTTCCTAACATCATTCATCACTATCAGGTTTTTGCGGAAGGGGAAAATACGGCAATATATTTATTTATTGAGCCAACGTTGTTTACAGGATTTTTGGAAGATTTGAAATTATATTGTCCGGAAAATCCAGTCATTACCAAAGAAAATCTTCAAAGCGACATTGTGTCTGCCGTAAAAATGCTAACCAAAATTGATGCGGAAAAATCTCTTATGAGTCATGCATATGCACAAATGATATTGGCATATGTATTCACAAATGTAAAATTAGTAGAAAAAGATTCTGTTAAAGATGATAATTTAATTTATAATGCAGTTTCGTATGTAGCTACGAATTTTAGAGAAAGTATATCACTTGAAAATATGGCGCAGGATTTGGGGGTAAGCAAATATGTTCTTTCACGTATGTTTGCAAAAACATTTCATTGTAATTTTTGTAAATACGTTAATAAAATAAGATTGAATTACGTAGTCTCCTATTTGGAGAATTCAGATATTTCCATCACGGAATTGTGCTTGGAGTGTGGTTTTGACAGTCAGAGAACCTTTAATCGGGTATTTAAGGAAGAATATAAAATGACTCCGAGAGAATATCGATATCATATACACGCCGGTATGCGAAAATAGAAACTTTTAATAGCGTTTCTGCAACCAATAACAAGAGGTTTACGTAATTTTTTGGAATTTTTTAAAAAAACTAATTGACAACAGAAAAACAAAGTGCTATTTTAAGACTTGTGAAAGGCAACGACGAAGAAGACCCGGAAGTGCTGATTTTCAGAGAGTCATCGGTTGGTGTGAGATGACAGTCAAGTGTCCAAGTGGTTATCCCTTCTGAG
>JAZQIQ010000027.1:0-99808 GCA_045541195.1 Acetatifactor sp.
GAGGTATCACAATGCTTTCCAGTGCGGTACAATTCCGAAATGCATAGTAATCTATGGTTGTCAGACTATCCGGCAAGTTTACTTCCGTAAGCGCTGTACAACCGTAAAATGTATTATTATGAAGTTTGGTAATTCCTTCCCCTATTGTTACACTCTTTAACCCTGTACAACCACTAAAGGCTGCACTGTTCAGTGCAATCAGTGAATCCGGCAGAACAATCTCCACAAGTCTCGTACATCCATAAAATGCGTTACTTTCAATTGTCGTCAGACTTTCCGGTATCTCCACTTTAGTAAGCTCGGTACAACCGCTGAACAAACTGTTATTTATTGTCGTAAGTGCCCCCGGCAGACTTATCTCGGCAAGTACAGTACATCCACTAAATGCACTACTTCCCACCGTTGTTACCCCTTCCGGCAACTCCACACTTCCAAGCCCCGTACAACCATAAAATGCAGAATCTCCGATTTCAGTCAGGGTCTCCGGGAAGTTCACTGACTGCAGCGCAGTGCAGCCATAAAATGCACAATTCGGTACTCTCGTCATTCCTTCCGGCAACGTTATCTCTACGAGTTTACTACAGTATTGGAACGGGCTCTCATATCCATAAGAGGATGAAACATACACCGTATTCCAGCCTGCAGGCAGACTTACTTCCCTTAAACTTGAGCAATTATAGAATGCCCTGCCTGAAATTACTGTTACCGACTGAGGTATTACAATACTTTCCAATGCAGTACAATTCCGGAATGCATAGTAATCTATGGTTGTCAGACTATCCGGCAGGTTTACTTCCATAAGTGACGTACAACCGTAAAATGTATTATTACTAATTTGATGAAGCTGATTGCCAAATCCAACATAAGTTAGATTGGTACAACCTGAAAACACAGAAGTTCCCATACTCTCTACAGATTCCGGCAATGCCACCTTCTGAATTGTAGTATTCCCGTAAAACGCAGAATTCGATATCTGCTGCACAATATATCCATCAATCTCTGAAGGAATCACTACTTCTGTAGCATTTCCCACATAACCGGTAATGGTACAGTAAGTTCCGTTTAGCGCAGAATGCGTAAAGTCCGAAACAGGTGCAACAGTCTCTTCCATCACCTTTGTAGCGATTATATCTCCTATCTCATTCCCCTCTGAAGAAATGATTACATTCTCCACCTCTGCAATTCGATAATAGGGACTGTTAAAGCTGATAGTGTATTGATCTCCCACCATTGCTTTTGCGCAACTCCACTTTCCATCTTCATCTGTTGTAGCTGCGGTTGTCATCAATTTCCGACGAGTTACGTCATAAAAAGATACCTTAATTCCTGATATTCCCACATTATTTTCATCAACAACCCGTCCGGAAACCGTTGCTTTCTCAAAACTCAACACCTCCGTAGAGAAGGGAATACCTTGGTTCTCCGCATATTCTTGTGCGTAAGAATCTGTTACTCCGTGAATGGTCAGTGCAGTGCAGTTAGCTAATGATGAACTTCCAATGGTTGACACGCTTTGAGGTATCCAAAGTCTCTCTAGTCCTGTACAACCACTAAATGCATAATTCGGCACCTCCTCCATTCCTTCCGGCAAAATTATCTCTGTAAGTTTGCCACAGTTTAAGAACGGACTCTCTTCATCGTAGGAGTAAGAAGAAACATACAATGTATTCCACCCCGCCGGCAGGCTCACTTCACTTAAGTTCGTACAGTTATAAAACGCCCTACCCGATATCGCTACTACTGACTGGGGAATAACAATACTCTCCAGTGCCGTACAACTACTGAACGTATAGTAATCTATTTCCGTCAGACTATCCGGCAATTTTACTTCTGCAAGCGATGTACAATTACCAAATACATAGGGATTGAGTTTCGTAATCCCCCCCTGAATCTCTATACTCTGAAGTTTTGCACAACCATAAAATGCAGAACTGTTTATTGTAATCAGCGACTCCGGTAAGACAAGCTCTGCTAGACCTGTACAGCCATAAAACGCACTACTGTTTATTGTGGCCAGCGAATCTGATAGTCCTATCTCTGTTAAGCCTGTACAGCTATAAAACGCACTACTTCCAATCGTTGTTACCCCTTCTGGCAACTCCACACTTCCAAGTCCCGTACAACCATAAAATGCAGAACTTCCAATTTCCGTCAACGTCTCAGGGAATTTTACTGACTTAAGTGATGTACAACCATTAAAAGCATAGTCCGGTACCCTCGTCATTCCTTCCGGTAGCGTTATCTCTGTAAGATTACTACAGTACTGGAACGGGCTCTCATACCTATAATCATACGTTACATATACTGTATTCCAGTTCGCTGGCAGGCTCACTTTACTCAGGTTCTTGCAGTTATAGAATGCCATTCCTGAAATTGCTGTTACCGACTGAGGTATCACAATGCTTTCCAGTGCGGTACAATTCCGGAATGCATAGTAATCTATGGTTGTCAGACTATCCGGCAGGTTTACTTCTGTAAGTGACGTACAACCGTAAAATGCATTGTTATTGAGCTCGGTAATTCCGTCCCCTATCGTTACACTCTTTAACCCTGTACAACCACTAAATGCTGAACTGTTCAGTGTAGTCAGTGAATCCGGCAAAACAATCTCTACAAGACTCGTACATCCATAAAATGTGCTACTTTCAATTGTCATCAGATTTTCCGGTATATCCACTTTAGTAAGACCGATACAACCGCTGAACGAACTGTTATTTATCGTCGTAAGTGTTCCCGGCAGACTTATCTCTGTAAGTGCAGTACATCCACTAAAGGCACTACTTTCAATCGTTGTTACCCCTTCCGGTAAAGCTACACTTCCAAGTCCCGTACAACCATAAAATGCAGAATCTCCGATTTCAGTCAGGGTCTCCGGAAAGTTCACTGACTGTAGCGCAGTGCAACCATTGAATGCATAATTCGGAACTCTTGTCATTCCTTCCGGCAGGGTAATCTCCGTCAGTTTACTACAGTACTGGAACGGACTCTCATACCTATAATCATACGTTACATATACTGTATTCCAGTTCGCTGGCAGACTTACTTCCCTTAAACTTGAGCAATTATAGAATGCCCTGCCTGAAATTGCTGTTACCGACCGAGGTATCACAATGCTTTCCAGTGCGGTACAATTCCGAAATGCATAGTAATCTATGGTTGTCAGACTATCCGGCAAGTTTACTTCCGTAAGCGACGTACAACCGTAAAATGCATTGTTATTGAGTTTGGTAATTCCTTTCCCTATCGTTACACTCTTTAACCCTGTACAACCACTAAATGCTGAACTATTCAGTGTGGTCAGTGAATCCGGCAGAATAATCTCCACAAGACTCGTACAACCAGAAAATGCACAACTTCCGATTGTCGTCAGACTTTCCGGTATATCCACTTTAGTAAGCTCGGTACATCCGCTAAAAGCAGAATCATTTATTGTAATAAGCGTCTCCGACAAGTCTATCTCTGTAAGTGCAGTACATCCACTAAACGCACTTCTTTCAACCGTTGTTACCCCTTCCGGTAAAGCTACACTTCCAAGTCCCGTACAACCATAAAATGCAGAACCTCCGATTTCAATCAGCGTCTCCGGAAAGTTCACTGACTGTAGCGCGGTACAACCACTAAATGCACTACTTCCCACCGTTGTTACCCCTTCCGGCAACTCCACACTTCCAAGTCCCGTACAACCATAAAATGCAGAATCTCCGATTTCAGTCAGGGTCTCCGGGAAGTTCACTGACTGTAGCGCAGTGCAACCATTGAATGCATAATTCGGAACTCTTGTCATTCCTTCCGGCAGGGTAATCTCCGTCAGTTCACTACAGTACTGGAACGGACTCTCATACCTATAATCATACGTTACATACACCGTATTCCAGCTCGCAGGCAGACTTACTTCCCTTAAACTTGAGCAATTATAAAATGCCCTGCCCGAGATTGCCGTTACTGACTGTGGGATTTCTATGTTCTCCAACGCTGTACAATTTCGGAATGTATAGTAATCTATACTGGTCAAGCCTTCCGGCAGATTTACCTCCACAAGTGCAGTACAGCCGTAAAACACAGAATTCCCCATCTTCTCTACTGTCTCCGGAAATGTCACCTTCTGAATAGTGACATTATTAGCGAATGCAGAATTAGCTACCTGCTGCACAATATATCCATCAATCTCAGAAGGTATCACCACCTCAGTATCCGTTCCGGTATACCCGGTGATGGCACAATAGGTTCCGTTTAATGCCTCATAGGTAAATGCTTCCACATCTGTGGTTTCCGTAGCATGTGCAGTGACCTTTGTTTCTGCGAAAGACACTTGCAAAAACGCAATCGTAAGCCAAAATACTAACACCCATCTTACTGCATTGTACTTCTTCATAATTTCCTCCTTAGATATCTATATCCATATACAATATTTTCCCAAAATCATCAAGAGTTTATCAGATTACGTACCTTTAGGTGCGAAATACAACATTTTTGTTAGATTTTTGCAGTGTTTACACCACCTTAAATCCAGAGATCAGATACGCTTTGAAATCCCTCTCTGTTTAGCATCCGTCAAACATTCACCAGTGCAAGCACCATGTGGCCTATTCCTCACAGCCAAAATAAAAGAGTGTGTAGCATCACTGCTATACACTCTTTTTAATTCAAAAACTATAGTCCATATTCTGCCATAATACCCTTAAACTCCGCCGACTGTGCAAAGCTGGATAACACAACCTCACGGCTGGTGCCATTATCCATCGCAGTCTTCCATGCAGAAAGTCCGCCTTCATCCGCCTCACGTCCCATGAAAGTTCTGTAAAGCGCCTTGATGTACTCTTCATCTGTGTTATTCTTCGCCACATATTCCGGTGAGAAGAAGAAGTTCATTGCTGCATCTTCCGGGGTACAAGCACGGCTGTCAATCAGATTGGTCCAATATTCAATACCGTCCTTATCTCCGTTACGCTCTAAAATCTTGCTGTAAAGTCTCTCCGCAAACTGATAGATACCCGGATTCACAGCAGTTCCGTCTCCGCGAAGGACACCACGGGAAATACCGTATTCTCCACACAGGTTAAAGAATTCATTAGAATTAACATATCCCGCCAGGACAGTTTCTCTGGTGTGTCCTCCTTCTAACAGACTTAACCAATATGCTTTACCTTCATCGTCCGCTTCTCGGCAGAAGAAGGTTCTGTACAGCACCTCAATATACTCTTCGTTGCTGTAGTTCTTTCCTGTAAACTCACTACCCAGGATAAATCCCGCAGAAAGAGATGCACCATCCGACTGCTTTGCAACTAACACATCTGTCCAATACGCAACGCCGGTTGGGTCAGATGCTCGATTTAAAGCTACTGTGTACATACGCTCCACGAAATTACGCACCTGCACGGTAGTGTAAGGGATTAGTGTCTGCCAGCACTGTCCATTGGGATTAAAAGTGTAATTTTCTGAAGGCATATGAAATTCCACAATACCGAATCTAGCGTAACCAACGCCCTCAAACAGCACACTCTGTGGTTCCGTACCGCACAAAACCACTTTATGCGGCTCAGATGCACGGAAACTATACGCCGTCGCAGGATCATATCCATTTTTAAGCGGGGAATTTCCATACTGTGCAAAATCTCCTGTGAGATAAAATGTTCCGGCATTCAGAGTGCTTTCATAATTACTACAAATGCTGAAATCACCAGATACAATCAACGTATCTTTCTCATATTCCATAATCATTCTTGCACTGGATGTTGCTTTTCTACTATCCCCCTTCTTTCCAAGACTAAAATCACCATTGACTTGCAGACATCCTTCATTGAAATCCAAAACTCCGGCAGTTAAATTTACATTACCATTAATAGTCAGACAGTGACCGTTCAAATCCCAAGTATTGATGAATCCAATACAATCCGCCGGTTGCTTTAACGTCCACTCTGCATCATCCTCCAAAGTTAAACCTCTAAGACCATTCGCAATTGTTATCACACCATTTCCAAAATCCACCCTGCCAAATCCACTATAATATGGGGATTCAAAATATATTTTGTGAGCAGCATCGTTACTAAAGATTACCTTATGGGAACCAGTGGCATTAAAGGAATATGCTGTAGCATAATAAATCCACGTACCACTTGCGTAGTTACCGTACTGATAGAAATCTCCTCCGATATACATCGTACCATCTGATAAGGTGCTCCCATAGCAGCTGCATGTAACAAAATCTCCCCCGATAACCACTTCATCCGCTTCATAATCCATAATAAGTATCGCTTGGGACGATGCATTACGTGTAGTTCCGTAACTTCCTTCTGTCCCAAGACTAAAATTACCTTCCACTTCCAGACTGCCACTATTCAAATCAATAGTTCCGGATGTTAAATTCATATCTCCTTTGACATACAAGGTATGACCATTTAAATCCAAGGTTCCGCCCACAGCGATATTATATCCGGATTCTTTAAAATTCCATGTAAGGTCTTCATCCAATGTAAAGCCTCTGATTGTATTTACAATTTCAATATTACCATTTCCGAAGTCTACCTTGCCAAAGCCACTGTAAGTCGAATCAAAGAAAATGCTATGCGTAGCATCATTCGAAAATACTACCTTATGATTCTCACTGGCATTAAACGAATATGCGCTCGCATACCGAACAAATGTATCAACATAATATGTTCCATATTGGGCGAAATCTCCGCCAATATACATCGTACCATCTGTTAATAAACTCCCATATGCGCTACATACTTCATAATCTCCACCTACAATAACCACATCGGTGGAATTATTCATCACCAAGAAAGCCGTAGAAGTCGCATAGCGTGTAATGCTATTAACCATCTCCCCCTTACTTCCCATACTAAAATTACCTGCAATATCTAATTTGCCTCCACAAATATACATATTGCCTGCTGAGAATATCACATCGCCCCCCACTGTCAGGGTATAGCCATTCAAGCTCACATTACCACCCGTGATGATTAAATCACCTTCAATCGTAGTATCCTCACTTAATGTATAGTCAGAAGAAATAGTAAGATCAGTACTTGTACTCATCACCTCTACTTCTACAGTCCCACTCTCCTGCACAACTTCTTCCACTGTGCCTACATATGCGTCACCACCGGACACGGATGCTGTGGCGATTTCCGCCCCTTCAGCTACACAGCCATTTACCATAAGCAGCGCCGCAGCTAAGAATGCCCAAAAACTCTTTCTAATCATGTCATACTCTCCTTTGTATATAAATCCAGCGTATGATTTTACCAAAATATTAACCGCTTTCAACAATTCCAACACTTTTGTAAGAAAAAAAACTGCAAGGTCTCCCTTACAGTTTCTTAATCTTCTTATGAATTATTCTTACTATCTTCGGTGCCACGCCCAGAAGCACCGCATACACTTTATTTTTCTTTGTCAGCACCGGATTCTTGCAGATTTCTCCAAGGTTCCTTCTCAGGTAACTTTTCACTCTTGTGTAGAAGCCATTGTCATTTTCCATCTGCTCAATAGGAATATGAAGCATGTAATCGATTCTCTGGAACACACCAAACCGAAATGCAATCTGCTCCATGGTCACTTCCCTACCATTTTCGTCAACCTCTCTCTGGGAAATTGCCGCATTACACGTCACCATCTCCAGCACCATATCTGCGTTATCAATATTGTCTGCGAACACTCTGGAAAATCCGGTCTGCTTACGGGTATTACTTCCCTCCCGGCAGAATACATGGTACGCCTGTCCCGGTAGTGATACGATATCACCAATCTTCGGCAGAAGTTTCACCAGCAAATGAAAGTCTTCATTCAGAACTCCCACAGGGAATTCCTTATCCTCCAGAAGGTCTCTTGCAAAAAGCTTGGTGCAGAAGGAACAGTCCCCACGATGCATCAGAAGCTCCTTTAAAAAGTCCTGATGGCAGATTACCTCATCCTTTTCCGGCGGCTCACAGATATTGGGAAGCAGATTGCCTTCCATGTCAATTTCATCTCGGCCTATCTGTGCCACCTGCACCTGATAATTCTGAATTCCCGCAAGGAGCCTTTCATACATATCCGGCTCCACATAATCATCGCTGTCTATAAAGCCGATATAAGCTCCCTTCGCATGGGTAAGTCCCAGATTACGCGCACTGGAGGAGCCACCGTTTTCCTTATGAAACACTCGAATCCGTTCATCCTCCGTAGCCAGTTCATCACACAATGCTCCCGTACCGTCGGTAGATCCGTCATCTACCAGTATCAGCTCCAGATTGGTATAGGTCTGCGCCGTAATACTATGCACACAGCGGGGCAGATACTCCATTATATTATACACCGGTACAATAATCGTAATAAGTGGTGTCATAATCCTCCTACTTCTCCACTAAAGTGGAATACATCTTTCTTTCCGAAATGACAGGCGCCACAGAGCCGGGTCCCTCTGCGGGAGCCTTACTAAGCGCAAGTATTTCCTCTTCCTTAAGCCCCGGCAAGTCCGCCCTGTCTAAAAAGCCTTGCCGCAGACAAAACCCAACAAGTTGCAGTGCCGCATTCTCCGGATTCCATAGTTCTGTGATAGCAGCATAAGCCTCTCGCCCAAGCTTTTGACAAATACTTCGGTCTGTCAAAAGACTTTCCACAGCCTTACACAAGTCTTCCATATCACCGTCTTTAAAAACAAATCCATCTATTCCATGACGAATCAGATATGGCGTCGCTCCAATCATATGATTTGCCACTACAGCGCACCCACTGTTCATGGCTTCATTCACTACAGCGCCCCAACCCTCCTGACGGTCACTGGTTACCAGATAGATATCACTCTTCTCCATGTATCTGCGCACTTCCTCCGGCTTCTTAAAGCCAAGAAAGTTAACTACATCCGTCACTTCCAGCTCTTTGGCAAGTGCCTTCACCGAAAGCTCCAACTCGCCCCCACCAATGATGTTCATGGTAAAGGTCAATCCTTTCTCTTTCAGATACTTAGCCACCCGCACCGGCTGGTCCGGATGCTTCCAATCAATCATTCTTGCTGCCCACAAAATAGTTGCAGGCTCTTTCACTTCCATTAACTTACCCACATCATAGTGCTTAGTCTCCGGGAAATATCCCCATTTCAGCATCTTGTCCGGGTATGCCCTGACAATGTGAAAGTCCGATGGAACATAAGCACCGGCACAAAGCATATACACTTGATCCTTACGATATCTGGTGTGATCTAAATATTTTTTTCTAAGCCCTCGGGGAGATATTGCCTTCCACTGACCGGTCTTGTAGATTCTCTCGCTATAGCGAATCACTGTCTTTCTATTTTGCAAGCGGTACTGAATATAACTCTCCTCATCCGTTCCACCGAAGAACACCACCCGGCAATTATCAATCTGCTCCTGGCACTCCCCCGGATTCTCCTGATACAGCATCAGATATGGTAGTTCGTGTCCCGCTGCCCAGCCCATATTCACACGTTCCTGCTCCACTTCCTCTGTCTGGCAAAAGGCAAAGTCACCTCCAAGCAGCTGATACATGGCATTACAGAAGGAAATCTGATGATGGTTTATGTAGTTGGAGACCATAATAAACTTAGCTTGTGATTTTTGCATAGATTTCCACCATTTTCCTGTAATTCGCCTCTTGATCATGGGTTATTCTTGCATGACTTCTTGCATTTTCAGAGTAGCGTTTCATCTGTGCCTCATCAGACCACATTTTTAACACCGCACTTTTCAAGGCATTTACATTATTTTCCAAATCCTCTTCTTTTACCTCTTTTTCATCACGCATGTTATCAAAAGAATTCTTTGCAGTCTTAAACCCGGGATAAAGAATACCGTCCTCTCCATGACGGAAGATACTGGGAATTCCTCCCACATCCGCACTGACACAGGGCACGCCCAAAATCATGGCTTCTCCCAGAGAATTAGGGCTATTCTCAATAGTAGACGGACAGACAAACAGTCCCGATTTCAGATATTGTTCCTTCATCTGCCGTGCATCCAGACGCCCCAGAAACTCCACATGCTTTTCCAACTTATGTTTCTTGATTATCTTACGAAGATATTTTCCGTAAGCTGATATCTTTATTTTATCTTTCAGAGTCCGGTAATTCACAATACTGTCACCGGCCACATAGACCTTGGCATCCGGATATTCTTCCAAAATTCCCGGAAGGGCTAGCAACATATAGTGAAGCCCCTTAATAGGATAATTCCCCTGACTCAAGAAAATGGAATGCTTCTCACAGGTATCCGGATTCCAAAGTTTCTCCTTATCCTTCTCATAAAAGTTACTCCGAAGGGTCTCGTTCATATGATAGTAATTCACACCGGGATGCCACTCCTCCGTATAATGTTTATCCCAGGCAGTACGCCCGCTCACATTACCTGCAAGCTTCACTGCCAGCACTTCCATCTGTCCTCTGGCAACATATTTTTCCTGCTGCATAAGCAGAGTATCTCTCTTTAATCTGTCCCGGAATGTGGCGGAGTTTATCGTTTTTTTGTCAAGGTCAGCAAAGTAGGTATTGGCATACACTGATACCAGACCCTGAATACTGATTAAGATACGCTCCTTATGAGGGTACGCCTTACACATAGCAAACGTATGAGGATATTCCGTGCCATAGCAGTGTATCACATCCGGCTGAAAGGACTCTGTGATACGAAGAAGACGCATTTCTAAGTCCACATCATAATTCTCCGGATGAAGGGTATCTTCATAAAATCCATAGCAGTGCAAAGAACTACCTCCTACGGATATGATTTCCTCGTATCCGTCCTGCTTTTCCCCAACAGGAAATGCCACTGCAAGCTCAATATCGTTATTCTTTTTCCGCTCCAGAATCACAGAAGAAAGGCCGGAGAGCCACCCTTCTTTATTGGTGGCCTCCAGCCCTAAATGCTCTGCCACCACCGGAAGCATAATATTACATAGCCAAAGAACTCTCACAAATGTACCTCCATAGCTAGTCAAAAATCCAATTCAAATATGGCAAAAGCCTTACATCCGTACTATATGCAGACTTTAAAAACAACGCAAAATACACACAAAATACAACCGCCACTCCGACGATAAATAACTTCTTCCAGATACCCTCTTTCATGGAAACGAGCAGATTCGGTATCAGAAAAATCTGAGAAATTACCAGATAATACGCCACTCTGGTTACTGTAGGGATAAACGCACCGGCAGTATAAAGTACCAGACCTCCTACATTTAAGAAGAAATAGAAACGATTACGTACATTGTCCTTCAAGCCGGTTTTATAACAAATCCCTGACAACACCAGCGTTCCTATACACTTTGCAATATTGGTAATGGAATAGTCAGTCACGTCAAAAGCGGAATTCTCATAATATTCATAAAAGAAAAAGATAATCTCACGATATAGGCTTCTTCCGAAGATTAAACTCAAAATCAGCACCGCCCCCAGCAAATAATGCCAAGGCTTTAACTGAATCGTTGCCAGCCATTTTGCAAAAAGATACACCGGAATAACCAAAAGCACCGACTTATGAAACAGTGCAGCAAAGCATATCCACAATATAAACTTTCCGTATTCCCCTTTAATCACAAACTTCATGGTGTACAAAGCTATGGCAAGCACCAGATAATACCGGATAGAATTAAAGCTGGAAAAATAGTAGCCATTTGTCAGGAACAGGAACATGGTTCCTAAAAACCACTCGCCCTGATCGTAAATACCTTTTACAAAAAAGAATACGGTAACTGCAGATATCACACCAAAAATAGGCAGATAAGTATATCTCCCGAATAGAGCCTGCATCCCCCGGACAAACCAGTTAAAACCAAACTCTGTGGAAACGGTACGGAACTGGGCAATCAAACTGAATATCTCCGTATACTCCCAGTAGTCATTGCCGCTGGCAATACGACAGGCAGAAAGCGCCGTCAGTACTGTGTAAATCCCCAGACAAAGCCAGATATTCAGCATCTGTTGTCTGGTATGCCCGCCGCCTCTACGTATTTTATCGGTTCCCATATATAGTTGTACCTGTTGCATATTATTGCAGAAATAGGACATAACCAGCGTAAGTGCGGTTACACCGATAAACAAAGCCATAGGCTACTCCTAACCACTTTTATATAAGCGCTTTTTCAGTGCCAGATAGAATCCGGCAAGCTTCGGTGACTGTGCC
This sequence comes from Acetatifactor sp., assembly GCA_045541195.1. GTDB lineage: Bacteria > Bacillota > Clostridia > Lachnospirales > Lachnospiraceae > Acetatifactor. Next base: position 12,120 of record JAZQIQ010000027.1, read on the forward strand.
ATCCAGGTTCGTACAGGCTGAAGCGTCAAAATCATAATCAGCTTATATAAGACTCTCTTTCCGAAACTGATATACTGCGCTGTAATCTCTTTGTGCTCCTTCTTGGACCGCTTCGCATGAATCTCTGAATATCCGCCACCCTCGTAAGATGCCAGTGTCACCGGTACATACTGCATATGTATCTTTTTCTCAAAATGACACCATAGAAAGTGCTCATAATCAGCACGTACCTTATATTCCGGCTTATAGCCTCTCTCTTCAAAAAGACTTCTGTGATAAAAACACGCCTGATGACAAGGCACATTCCGATAGCATGCAAAATCATCAATCTTCGGATTAGAAGGCACTACCTGCTGCCGCAACGCATCAAAAATATCTCCATAGAAAAGAAGCGCCTCCTTGGGCTGTTCTTCCAGAAATACAATATGGGATGCGTTCTCAATATTATCTGCAATGGCCAGTGCCATCTGCTCCAACGCATTTTCTTCTTTTAAGTAGTCCCCGCAATTCAGAAAATAAAAATACTGTCCCTTTGCGTAACTGCACGCCTGATTCATTCCCTCATAGATGCTCTGATCCGGTTCCTGAATCACACGCACACGCTTGGCATCAGCAATTGTCCAGCTCTGTAGCTCTTCCTTTAAAAGCGCCACACTGCCGTCCTTTGAGCCCCCGTCCTTTACGATGACCTCATAATCTGTAAACGTCTGTTTCTTTATACTGTTTACTGTTTCTAATAGTTTATCACCGGGATTTAAGGATACCACGATGATGGAAAATAAAGGTGCATTCATCTACTTTCTACCTTCTCTGATTCCTTCCTGAATAATCCTGTACGCTTCCTTCCAAGGAATTTCCTGACACATCTCCTGACGCTTTGATAATACAAAGCGAAGCCCCATAAGCCTTGCAAGCCCTCCGTACAGATGTGCATACAGCACTCCCCTGTCAAAGAAAAATTTCCTGTTATATCCGGTAAACCATGTAGACTCCCGGACTTTCTCATGCCCGATTGTTACCGGTACCTTATATACCTTTAATCCTGCCTTTAAGCAATTCATTATGAACAAACTATCTTCACCGTTACTGTATTTTGCGCCCCCGCCAAACAACAGCGAAAAAGTGATCTTTTTCTCATGAACCTTCCCCGTTCGGACTGCCATACTATAGGTAGGATATCTTCCACAATTAAACCAACGAACTCTTCCGAAGGTATCGTTGTGATACGTTTCCCGTCCCGGCATGGCCTTCACATTAAATAAAAGTACATCCGCCTGCGGATATGTTTCGAACTGCTCCAGAACCTTTTCTGCATAGCCCTCATCATAGATAATATCCTCATCGGAAAAAAGGCTGATATCTGCGGTGGCTCTGGACAGGCTGGTATTACGGTTCAAGCCCACTCCTTTCCCCGGCATGGAGATATACAACAGCTTATGCCCCTTGTACGCATACTCCTCCTCCGAAGCATCCAGCTTCTGGGCAACAATAATGGCATCACTATCAATATTCATTTCTTCTGCCAGTGGCAGAGCCTTAGCTCCCACCGCCGCTACCAAAAGTTGTAATGTCATTCCCCAATCCTTCCAAAACGGTACTCATTGATTAATCTACTGTCGGCATCTACCAACAGCGCCGCTGTGATGGTAACATTCTGCATCTTGCACTGATTCAATAAGTACTCTATATTCTTTCCGGTAACCTCTCCTGCCGGAACAAGCAGCAAATTCCCATCCATGGCACTAAGAGTCTCATAGGACTCTGCCAGCGCTTCTGCATCCGCCGCATTAATCTCACCGATTTCATGCATATCTCCAAATAATCTTGCCAGATTGGCTTCCACTTCCGGCGAAACCTCACCTTCGGAGTCCACATACCCAAGCATTGGGATATCATACCGGTATACAAAGGTCTCCGGTACATAGATTTTCTCATCCACAATACCAAGAAAAGCTATAGCAAACAGACTCACCGCAAAACCCACTACGGCCCCTAAAATCATTGCTCTTGCAACCCGAATATCCCGAAACTGCAATCGGGGGCCCACCATATCCATCCATTCTACACTTTCAATCTGTAGCTGCTCTTCTCCGAACGAAATCATGGCATTTGCCAGAAGCTCGCTGATTTCTGCTGCAATCGCCTCATCCGGATGCGTCACTACAAGGTATGGAATTCGAAGATCTGCCGGCAATGAAGCCTCATAATATGTGACAAACTCTTCCGCCGCCATATCTACCGAAAGCTTTGCAAGCATCCCCGGAACCACCATATCGCTCTTCATCCAGTCATCCCAGGTATACCCCTCAAAATAGGAGTATCGGTTTCCGGAAGAAGGATCCACTGCATATTCAATATAAAATTTATTGGTTACCTCATAAGGAATCTTTCCGCCCAAAGTTATGTTCTTCAAATAATACCCACCGCCAATCAGTATCACACCGGCCAAGATTCCCAACAAAATCCATTTCCAATTTCGAATACTGCGAAGCACAAATAGCCGTAAATCGAACGGTTCCTTCGCATAAGCGCACTGCCACATAGCCTTCTCCTAATCTCTCTTGGAATACTTCACATCTTCCTTAAGGGCTGTAATCTGCTCTGCTTCCACACCCTCTGTACTATCCGGCCAGAATAAAATCTTCAAGGTCAGAAGCATCAGCTGTATATCCATCCAAAGTGAATAATTTTCAATATAAGTCAGATCCAGCTTCAGCTTATCATAAGGTGTGGTATTGTACTTTCCGTACACCTGGGCATATCCGGCAAGTCCAGCCTTCACCTTCATACGGAAAGCAAACTCCGGCATAATCTCCAGATACTGGGCAATAATCTCCGGACGCTCCGGTCTTGGTCCGATAAAGGACATATCGCCCTTTAAGATATTAATAAGCTGTGGAAGCTCGTCAATACGTACTTTACGGATAAACTTGCCGATAGGAGTAATACGACTGTCATTCTTTTGGGCAAGTCTTGCCACCCCGTCCTTCTCTGCATCCACACGCATACTGCGGAACTTCATAATATAGAACTCTCTCTGGTCTCTTGTACAACGCACCTGTTTATACAGCACCGGTCCTCTGTCGTACAGCTTTATCACAGTAGCAGTCACCAGCATAATAGGTGATGCAATAATCAGTAAAATCAAAGAACATACAATATCAATGGTTCTCTTCATAAATCTCTGCTCCAGACTGAGACTATACTCTCTGGTCAGCAAAATCGGCGTATCAAATAAATGCAATTCCTCTGCACCAAGTAAAATAACATCTGTAATCTTCGGCATTATATATACTCGAATGGAACGTGCATAACAGTATTTCAGAATTTCATTACGCTCCTCTGTAGTAATATCCCACAGCACCACAGCGGTATACTCACCGGCTTCATAACCACGCTGAATCTCTTGCAATACCTTCTCCGTACCACAGTCAATGTTGATGCATTTCTCAATTTTATACTTATCTTTACGACTGGAAAACTTTGCCATAATGCTCTCGATCGGACGTGGTCCATGCACAAGAAGAAGCTTTCTGGGTGGGAATATGTTCTTATAAATCAGGTAAGAAATATTACTCCACACAATAGCAACAATAATCTGCATTATGGTCATCACCACGAATGCATTTGGTATAAAAAGCACTTTTGCCAGGATAGATAATTCTGCATATAAAAGCACATTGGCAGCCAGGGTTGCAAATGCCTGCGAGAAAACCACCTCTGCATTTCTCAGATACCCCACACGCATACCACCATACATATGAGCAAGGAAAAAGAGCATTACACCATAAAAGGCAACCTCCATCAAATCTGCCCTAAACCAATAAATTACTCCTGTCAGGGTAGTAATACTGGGGCTGAAATTGGTCTTCCAAAAGTAATAAAAGATCAGAATCTCAAATAATAATCCCAGTCCGGACAAAGTCAGAGTAATAATTCTTTTCGATGTTTCTAATTTCTGCATTTCAAATTGCCTTTCTTTATCAATTCGTTACAGTTCATCCACGCTATTCGCAATCCGCACCCATGGTGCCGCTTCGCGGCTAAGATTGCTCATAAGCGCGCGTTCCTTTCGTCAAAACAGCATCATGTGTATTCTTGTGCGAGCACCAATACAGATATACTGTTTGTCGAATGAACTGTAAATCTATAGTCTTCTGTACACCGCTGTCACGGCCCAGAAACAAAAATAATATATGGACACCGGAATCGACAGTCCTTCTGCTTTCCGATATAAATTCCAAATACGCCTCACTGCCTCCAGTTTATTGGAGGATAAGGACTTTGCCGGCCTTCGGTATGTAACCAGATTCTCATTCAGGCCATATGCCAAATGTCCGCTCCGTAGGATTTTCCACCAAAGAGCCGTATCCTCGCTTTTGATGACGGGCATACGTATCTCTTCTTTTGGGATTACCTTGGTATCAAACATTACCGTAGAGGTAAAAATCGTGGTATTTTTCAGTGCCTGCCGGTAACTGATGGTCTCCGGAACCTTCACAATCTTACCGGTTCCTTTTGCATTTTCATCTCCAAACTCATAGCCGGTAAAACAAAATGCCGCCCCCTTTTCTTCCATGTATGCCAGCTGCCTGGAAAGCTTCTTGGAGCTCCATAAATCATCTGCATCAATATACGCAATATATCTGCCGGAGGCCTCCTCTACACCACGGTTTCTGGCGTGTGCCGCCCCTTGATTTATCCCCTGCACAATCAGCCGGATATTCGCACCTTCATGTGCAGACATATACTCCTGAATGCATGGAATCGTAGGGTCATCCCCTCCGTCCACCACCAGGATATGCTCCACATTTTTGTAGTCCTGTGCAAGCACACTATCCAAAGTTTCTTTTATATAATCCTGCGCATGATACACAGGCGTCACAATACTAACCAAATCCTGTTTCAATCTATCTCACCTTTATTTCACCTTTTGAAGCAGCGTATATTCCCCTACTTCTTCGGCCACAAATCCTGCCGGTATCAGTTCTGTAATACGCTGATACGTAATGGCAGGCAGTACAATCACATCAGCCCCTGCCGTCGTTACTGTTTCAAAAGAACTTTGCAAATTCCCTGCAATACTCTCCGGAATCGGAAGAACTACATCTGTGGTAATCTCAAGCTGATAAGTAAACTCCTCCAGCTCCCTCATCCATTCATAAGCAGCAATCAACTCTACCGGATAAGCATCTCCGTCATATGCGGCCGCCTGTGCATCCCACATATCCAGACCGTACACCAGCTTTATCTCTGCATTCCGGCTTCTTATATGCTTCATCAGATCCTTCGGTCCCCATAGTACGCTTTCAGCAGAAAGAACGTCTGCTACCCGGCCATAGGCACTGCGTCTGCCTGCCTCTTCTATGGTCACTCTCTGCATACAGCCCCGGTTCCCCAGCAAAAAGAAGACTCCTGCCACGGCCAGTGCACCAACTATGAACTTCCCTTTTCCCGGCTGCTCCATCCCCGGAATCATATCCCAAAGGAAACGCACTCCGGCATAGGAAACTACCGCTATCACCGGCACCATTGTCCAGACGAATCCATATTCATAGATATCCGGCTGATACATCAGAAGCACTGCCCCGGTGAACGGCAATAGAATCACTACCAATATACAAAGTACATATTTGAGAAACAACGATAATTTCTGATGTACAAAAAATTCATACACCAAAATGGCCAAGCAGACTACAATCAGCTTATTCACTGTAAAATATTCACTTACTCCAAGGAGCGCTTCCTGCAATAACTTCATGACACAGCCTCCTTAGAATTCCTATTTTCCCGAATCAAAAGTATTTTCGCTTCACACAAGTGCAAAATAATCACGACCAATGTAAGCAACAGACAAAAACCCAATCCAAACAGAGTCTGACAAATGCAGGCCTCTGCAAGTACACATAACACACAATGGCACCACTGCTTCTTCAAAGCATGAATCAGAGTCCAAGGCATCAACACCAAACTCCGGATACTTGTCCCCAAATACCCTGCCTGCATTGCCCCATAACCATCCAAATACACAGCGCCATCCATAATCCATAGGAGAACGGCTACAAGAATCAAAAACGTATAACGTCGTCCCAAATGCTCACCAAAAAGCACCTCTGAGAGCTTGTAATATGCAAAATAACACCCGCCAAGTACCAATAATGGCACCATATGATAAACGAAAATTTCCGGAACCAGACCGGTCAAACTACATATCGCCGCATACAACGTGGGCAGGCAAAGAATCTTGTAGCTCATAGACAGTGGATTTATATACGCTCCGCCCGTCAGAGGGTTAACCTTATGAATCCCATCTGCATATAAAAAGGTATTCACCGTTTCCAAGGTAATATCTCCGGACGTAACAACCTGCTGCATGCAATAGAGATACAGCATCTGCACCAATACCAACAAAACAAAACTCAACGGAAGCGCCTTATGGCAAGCTTTTCCGTTAAAGTCTCTTCTTCGAAACCTCCACCAGATACCTACACACAAAAGCAGCAATATCGCAAACAAAGACACCCAGACTACACTGACCATACGAATATTCCAGCACAAGAAAAGTCCTGCCAAATGAGCCGCCTCAGCAGCTCCGATGCACATAATTAAGCCTGTCACATACAAATCCGAAAAACCGATATTCAGCTTTTTCATAAACTGCTGCATGGGCAGACTCCTCCTTTTACTCAAAATGGCTATAGTTAAAGATAGTATACCACATTTTCTCTTATTGGAATACTAAAAATTAAAGTAACAGGGCTGTCGCGCAAACGCAACAGCCCTTTAGTCACAACAACGAGATACATTATTTTCATCCTTAAATTTTATCACTCTACATTGCCTTATAATCCAAGCAGATTTTGTCTGCAATTCTGGCTATGTATTCACTGTTCGTTGGTCTGCTTTTTCCCTGTTCAATGGAATAACCGAATAGTTTTTCGAAGGTCTCTACATTCCCTCTTGTCCAAGATACTTCAATGGCATTGCGGATAGCACGCTCCACCTTCTGACTGCTTGTTTTAAATCTCTTGGCAATGGTTGGATACAGTAGCTTTGTAACACTGCTTACTACCTCCATATCTCTTCCCGATAATAAAATGGCATCTCTCAAATAATGATAACCCTTCAAGTGCGCCGGAACCCCTATATCCAGCATAATGTCCGTAATATATCTCTCTAATTCGTAATCTTTTACAACCGCAATATCCATCATGAATTCCCCTTCCATATGTCGAGTATTGCTCATTGCTGCGACCACGTGGATTATCTTACCATATCTGTCGATACAAGAAAAGAGCATCCCGTCGATTACCATCGACAGAACACTCTCATTTCTACGATTCTCTGAAATTATTCGTACAGCTACAGTTCTTCTTTCACCAAATAAATCGGACGCTTTTTCACTTCCATATAGGTCTTGGCAAGATACTGTCCTACAATCCCCACACAAAAGAGCTGTACACCACTTACCATCAAAATAATACATACCGTGGATGCCCATCCGGATACCGGATCCCCAAACATCAGCTTTCGCACAATCACAAATACAATGGCCAAAAAGGCAATCACACAAAATGCAACCCCGGCAAAAGATGCAATCGTCAGCGGTACTGTTGAAAAAGCAGTGATTCCTTCAATGGAATACTTGAAAAGTTTCCAGAAATTCCACTTGGTTTCTCCCTTGGCACGCTCCACATTTTCATACTCAAGCCACTTCGTCTCAAATCCTACCCAGCCAAAAATCCCCTTGGTAAATCGGTTATATTCTGTCATAGCAAGAATACCGTCCACCATCTGCCGGGTCATCAGGCGGTAATCTCTGGCGCCATCCATAATCTCTGCCTGTGATATCTTGTCCATCAAACGATAGAACATTCTGGCAAAGAAGGAGCGTATAGGCGGCTCTCCCTTACGGCTTACACGTCTGGTTGCAACAGAATCATACCCTTCCTCAATATAAGAATACATCTCCGGCAAAAGAGACGGAGGATCCTGTAAATCTACATCCATAATCACCACATAATCCCCCTTACTCTTCTGTAAGCCGGCATACATAGCTGCTTCTTTCCCGAAATTACGGGAAAAAGATACCAAATGGACTCTCGCATCCTTCTCATGGAGCTTCTTTACCTCTGCTACAGTCCCATCTTTAGAACCGTCATTGATATATAGAATTTCTATTTCTAACTCTTTTTCTTTAAAAAATGCAGCGTTCTTCATAAGTTCCTCATAAAAGAACGGCACATTTTCCTCCTCGTTATAACAAGGCACAATAATACTTAATAAACTCATTTTATCTCCACATTCATACGTTGTACAAGTCTGCTTTAAGTATACTATTCTTAAAATAAAACCGCAAGGATAGTATTGTGTAAAAAAAGTTTTTCTAGCCATAATATTACAAATGGTTTATACTTATATGGTATTATTTTGAAAGCAGGTAACAACATGGGAACGTTTTTTCAAGAATTATTTTCTAATAAAGTGTTTATCGCTGCAGCCCTGGGCTGGACCGTTGCACAGGTCTTAAAGACTTTGATTCATATGTTTTTCACCAAGAAATTCGTGGCAGAACGATTGGTCGGAAGCGGCGGTATGCCCAGCTCCCATTCAGCTACGGTCTGTGCATTAACAGTTGCCACAGCCTTTGAATGCAGTGTTGGAAGTGTAGAATTTGCCTTGGCATGTTTTTTGGCAATCATTGTAATGTACGATGCCATGGGAGTACGTAGAGAAACCGGTATTCAGGCCAAGATGCTCAATGATATGATCAAAATTTTTGAAGATATGGGACGTCAGGATATCTCCCCGGATGAAAAGCTGAAAGAATTTGTGGGACATACTCCCCTTCAGGTTCTTGCCGGTGCCCTTTTAGGAAGTTTCATTGCCTCACTCTTCTATATTTTGTAATCCTCGCATAACAAAAGCCGTCACGCTGTGACGGCTTTCTTTATACAGTTCTTTATCTTTCACCCAATCCCAATCTGTTAATTGCAGAGAAAATAGCTCTGACAGATGCTCTGGTAATATTGGAACTTACACCTACACCATAGGTTACATGACCGGTATTTGAATCCAACAAATGAATATACGCAGCCGCCTGTGAAGATGCACCCGACTGTAACGCATGCTCTTCGTAGTCCAATACCTTGATATTGATATCAAGCTCATGAGCAATACCGCGCTGTACCGCATCAATAGGTCCGTTACCGATTGCTTCATACTGCTTCTCAACACCATGATCTGTATAGGTAACAATAACCTTGGTATCGAACTTGCTGGCTGTTTCTCCGCTTAAGTCGATTACGTTCAGTTTCTTGAAGTGAATTGGCTCCTTCTTCTCCAGATACTCTGTGGTAAAGCTTTCCATAATCTGATCCGGAGATACCTCTCCCTGCTTTTCTGAAATAGACTGAATAACCGTTGCAAATTCCTTATGCATTGCCTTAGGAAGCTTAAAGCCATAGTAAGTATCCATTACAAAGGCTACGCCACCCTTTCCGGACTGGGAATTGATACGTACAATCGGTTCGTATTCTCTTCCGATATCCGCAGGATCAATTGGAAGATATGGTACCTGCCAGTACTCATTTCCACGCTCTCTCATTGCTTTCACACCCTTATTAATTGCATCCTGGTGTGAACCGGAGAATGCTGTAAATACAAGCTTTCCTGCATATGGATGTCTGGGATGAATAGGAATCTTGCAACATCTCTCATAGATTTCAATAATATCATTAATCTTCTCAATATTAAGCTCCGGATTAATTCCCTGAGAGAACATATTATATGCAATATTCAAAATGTCCACATTACCGGTACGCTCTCCGTTGCCAAATAAAGTACCTTCCACACGATCCGCGCCTGCAAGAAGTGCCAGCTCCGCGCTTGCAGTACCGGTACCTCTGTCATTGTGAGGATGTACGCTGACAATAACACTGTCTCTTCGGTCGATGTGCTTAATCATCCATTCAATCTGGTCTGCGTACACATTGGGGGTATTCATCTCCACGGTAGAAGGAAGATTTAAAATCATCGGTTCTTCCGGTGTCGGCTCCCACTCATTGATTACCGCGTTACAGATATCCAACGCATAATCTAACTCTGTTCCGGTAAATGACTCCGGTGAGTACTCCAAAATAATCTTACCCGGGAACTTTGCCGCACGTTCTTTCACCATTCTGGTTCCCTTAATAGCAATCTCAGTAATATGCTCCTTATCCATGTTAAAAACAACATCTCTCTGCAGAGTAGAGGTTGAATTGTAAATATGTACAACAGCCTGTTTAATACCTTCAATTGCCTCAAAGGTTCTGTCCAAAAGCTCTTCTCTACACTGAGTCAATACCTGTACACGGACATCATCCGGAATCAGTTTACGGTCCACAAGCTGACGCAGAAAATCAAATTCAATCTGTGACGCTGCCGGGAATCCAATCTCAATTTCCTTAAATCCCATATTTACAAGGAACCGGAAAAACTCAATCTTTTCTTCAACAACCATAGGGTCAATCAACGCCTGATTACCATCTCTAAGATCAACACTACACCAAATCGGAGCCTTTTCAATCTCCTTATTCGGCCATTCTCTCTCCGGATAGTGTACTACCGGGTTCTTACGATATCTCTTATAGTTTAACATACTCTTCCTCCTTTATTACTAACACTTTGCGAAATTGCCTTAATGGTGGCCTTTACCGCTTTGTCACTTTAACTCGCAAACGTGCTTTCTATAAAAGCAAGGCCCATCCATCAAGGATAGGCCTTTAAATTGTATAATTTATTCGCCAAGACCATCTTCTACAGCTGCAACTACGGCTGCCAAAGCTTCCTCTTCATCCTCACCGTCGCAAATGAACTCAATCTCGTCACCGCTCTTCACACATGCACCAAGAACACTGAGTACACTCTTAGCATTTGCTGTATTATCCTTAAATGTAAAGGTAATTAATGATTTATACTGCATAGCTTCCTTACATAGGATTCCCGCGGGTCTTAGGTGTAGTCCTGTAGGGTTTTTAATTATCACTTTCTGGCTTACCATTTAGTATTCCTCCGTTCTAAACACATGTATCATACCACAGAAAATGTGTTTTCACAACCTCTTTCATGATTTTACTTAAATATCCACAACCGGCTCCCCTGCAACCGGGACTGATATGATAATATCAACCATGACGGGCTCTGCCTGAGAATACTTTTCCTCCAGTGTAAACTTTGCTTCTACGGAGTAAGTTCCTTCAATCAATGCTTCCATGCCCTGTGCCTCCATGTACGCACCAAAGTCTATTACACCTTTCAGTTCATTGGTCTGTAACTCAATCAACTCATCCCGTAATCCCAGTATTTTCAATGATTTTCCGGTCAATGGTGCCAGCTCTACAAGGAAGCCATCCGGAACACCCTCAATCCGAAGCATACTTGCATCTAAAGGAATTGTCTTCTCTGCAATCTTCTCAATATAAACAACTACCTTCGCATTGCCATCAAAGTTTTCATCAGCAAAAATCACATCTGCGGGCAAATACTTCTCCACATTTACCATCTGCTCATAATCATCCATAGCTCCGGTCACATTAATTTCTTCCGCCGGAATAGTAATGGAATGAACATTCTTTAACACATTCTGGGTCCCTGCCACCAGCACCGTACTTGGGTTCCCCTCAATTACACCGGTAGCAAGATATCCATCCGCAGGTACGCCCATTGCCTGATATTCCACCGGAACCTCTTTGGTCGCAAGAATGTCTACGGTAACCTTAACACTGTCTGCATTACTGCTGACAGACGGATAAGACACAACCTCTCCCTCTTTCGTCACCAATTTCACATCATATCTCGAAGAACTGTTGCTATAGATTCCCGCAACATTCACATCAATGAAAGCACCTTCAATTAAATCAATCTTGGATTCCGGTCCCTGAATCTCCAATCGGTTCTGGTCCAGTAAAATTCCACCGATAATGTAACCTTCTGCCACCTCACCGGTAATATTGTATTTGATGTTAACCCACTTACTCTTCTTGTTCTCAATATTCAACTTTACATTACTGATATTGCCGGAAATATTGGACACATCAGCACTGTACTTTGGGCATGAAAACGTAATTGCCACCGTGTTGGTAGCCGTCAGATTCTCAAAATCTGCCTGGGCAACAATATCTCCCTGCTGAATCACATCCCGAATACTCTTGGGAGCATCAAAAGATACTCGTTTTATTATATCGGAATTATCCAACACCTCATACATCATACCCTTATCCGTCAGCAGTTCCGTATTCACCAGTTCCACCTGAATATTGGTAAAACTCTTATCACTCACAGGGTCATCAATAATAATTACCACAAACCAAAGTGCAAACGCTATAAAAAGGGATGCCAGCTTCAGCAATAAGTTCGAAGTCAGGCTCTCTTTTATTTGTTTCTTATTTTTCATTCTTTTGAGCCCTTTCCCTTTTTGATACGACTTTTCTGCTTCTTCTGTTCCGGCTGCGTACTTTGTCCGAATTGAAGCAGTCTCTCGCGAAGCTTTTCTTCATCAAAATTTCTCTGAAGATTTCCATCAAAGGCTACACTGATTTTACCGGTCTGTTCTGATACAATAACTGTTACAGAATCTGTAGCTTCTGAGATACCTACGCCCGCGCGGTGTCTGGTTCCCACCTCTTTACTTATGGCATCATTTGCCGTTAGTGGCAGATAACAGGTCGCATATGTGACACGGTTCCCCCTAACAATCACCGCTCCGTCATGAAGCGGCGTATTATGTTCAAATATATTAATCAATAATTGGCTGGTAACAAGTCCGTCCACCTGTATACCCGTTCTTTCATACTCAGAAAGTGACTGCTTCTGCTCAATAACAATCAGAGCTCCCGTCTTTACTTTAGACATTTCCACACAAGCTCTGACAATTTCATTCACGGTTTTCACATTGAAGTTTCCGGTATCCTGCTTTGTACTTTTATCAAAAGGAAGAAAACTGTACAGAAAATTCTTCTTACCCAAATCCTCCAACGCCTTGCGGATTTCAGGCTGTAATACAACAATCAGAGCAGTAATGGCAAAACCAAAAATATTCTTGAACAGCCATAAAATTGTATTCATCTCTATTAAGAGTGCTACAAGCCAAAATGCAAAAATTACCACCAGACCTTTTAAAAGTGCCCAGGCCCTAGTGGTTTTAATCCATAGCATAATATGGTACACCAAATAGGAGATAATCAGAATCTCTAATATATCTCCTATCTCCATATTGGTTACACACCTTCTTAAGTTGAGTAAAATCTCTGTCACTACCTGTACCATACTAATCAGTCCTTATTAGTCTAATGATTCAAATTCATCATCCTCATATTCCATAGTATTATGTCCTATGGTTACGCTCTTCGGCGCAGAAGTATGTTCTCTGTAATAATTAGTACGTGAACCTGTTCTCTCCGTTTCCACTCTGGCTCCCGGCTGTCTCACATATGTCTCCCCACTTCTCTGTGAATTAATCTTTTTCACGGTTTTCTGCTGTTCGGCCACAGTCATCTTCGGAATTGCTTTTACATAATAATAATATTCGTCATCTTCGAATTGCACCTTTTCTGTACGATTATAGTCTACGCAGAATCTGAAAAATTCTACCAGTTTCGCACAAATAATTGCAAGAAGAGTTCCCAAAAATGCTCCCAGGAATCCAAATTCCGTATCCAAAACCAAATCTCCAACCAGGAGAATCATTAAGTTCACAATAGCTCCGCCAATCATGGCAATAGTCCAACTATAATCAACGCTCATCCGCCTGAGAATGTACACCACAAAAACGGTAACGGAAAAAGCCATAATCATTACCAACAATTCATCATTCCCCACCAGAGCATCCAATACCAATCTAAGCTTGGCAACTGCTTCCTCTTCTCCCATGGCATTAATTGCTGCCGCATTCTGAGAAATATTCGCCAGCAGATAGTATACCACCAAACCACAGGCAATAGGAATCACGGACATCGGTCCACTAATCAGTCCTGCCACAATGGGAACAATATAGGGGATATTCATTGCTGTAAGGATGGCTGTAAACAATAAAAGCAACGACTCTCTGGTTCCGAAACGGAAAAACACCAAAAATATAATCAAATACAGCACAAACACTACTGCTGCCACTTCCAGTGACAATGCATACAAATGCAACAAACTGAATACCGCCGAAAAAAATACAACACAGCCAACAGGAAGAAAAGAACACATAAGAGCTGCAATCAAAATCAATCCCAGATTATCCACCTTCGCCATGTATCCTAAACGGCCACTCACGGTACAAATAGCCGTGAAAGCTAACATAAACTTCAATACCGGAAGAAGAAACACTTCATTCTTGGTATATAAATACTTTAATTTGTCTCTTATTTCTAAAATATTACCCATATACTACCTTTCGGTCCTTTTATTGTGATACATCGAACCTAATTTTTTTAAATTTTGACTGTAGCGTTTCAGACTTTTCCGAGCCTTCACATAACGATACGTGTATGATACATAAATCATCAAAAGATATGCTACCAGTATAATGACATACCACATAACAATTTCTTTGGCAAAAGCCACATAATCCATTTTGTACATATTACCCATAAAGGCCTCCAAATCGTACAAAATATAGAGTCCCACCAGTAGTGCATATACTACCGTAATACAAATCCAGGACTTTAACAGGTGAACCGAAACATAATCCCCCCTGAAATACTTACTGATTTTCGCAGCACGCTTCCCTTCATTCTCTTCGTAAGAGGCAAGCTTTGTCATCAGTATAACACGTTCCTCATTAATCATTTCATTACTCCACAACTATGATTAGTTTAAATATCTCATTTTAGCACCATCCTTGGATACCCTTGCCGGTGCAGGCGCAGCAGGATCCTGTCCACGCATAACACTGCGGAAATTCATAGACATGTTCATTTTACACTTATCACAATAACGTCCGGAACGAATGGGCTGACCACAGCTCTCGCAATTCAGAAGCAAAGATGATGTCTCAGAAAGTTCCAATCTCTCATCTCGAAGCCACTGGTTAATCAAGCTGGTCTCTACTTCACAGTTCTCTGATACTTCGCGGATTCCGGCACCCGGATTTTCACGAATATAGGCCTTTACTCTCTGAAACTTCTCCTCCAAACCGGATCTACAATTCGGACACATCTGTGGTCCTGAAATATAATTGAAAATTTTTCCACAAGTTCGACAATTCTTTACATTCATGAGTATTCCTCCTATCCTTTGTAGCTAGATTCCTTCTCCGATTGCTAATGTTACAAAGTAGATTTTCATAGGCCCCGCTGTAAGTAAAACCTTTGCTACCGCATCAATGGTAGCTCCGGTAGTGTATATGTCGTCTATGATAATTACTGTACTTAATTTTACAACATTTTCACCTAGAATAAAAGCCTTTTTCAAACTATTTTGACGCTCTGTCGGACTCATATTCTTTAGTGGCTTTGTATTTATCCTCCGCCTGACAAAATTGTCATACACAGGAATATTCATTTCTTTCCCTAACGCTCTGGCAAGTTCCAGCGCCTGATTATATCCTCGCTCCATACAGCGCCCTGGGTGTATGGGCACAGGTATCAAGCCGTCCGGACCCACTCTCCGTATAAAGTCCCCCAGATAAACGGATATTTCTTTTGCGAATATAGCCGCATACTCCCGTTTTCCATGATATTTAAATCGATACAGCGCAGCCCTAACACTATGATATTCGTACAATGCACGTCCCATTATAAATACATGTTCCGCCTCTTTACAATCCGTACAATATTCCTCTGCACCATCCTGTAACGTCTTTCCACACTTATAACACCTTGGAGGCATAACATAGCGCACACGCTTCATGCAATCATAACAGAGCCCCACCTGATACTTCCCACGCATCATGGAAAGCTGGTTCTCGAGCACTTCATCACACACAGGGCATTTAAACGGAAACAACAACGTCCCCACCCTGTCACAGATTTCTATTATTTTCTTTACTTTCATTCTTATCCTTTCGGACAAGCACTACTCCGACATGTTTTCATCTAACTCTGCAATTCTCTCCCGCAGAGAAGTATATCTTTTATTCTCGCTTTCGTTCTCTATCATTTCCCTCACCGTCTGACTGCTACCCAGAATGGTCACGCAGCCTCTGGCCCTGGTAACTCCTGTATACAACAGATTTCGATTAAACAGCATTCTCGGACCGCTTAAAAGCGGCATAATCACCCCGGGATACTCACTTCCCTGGGATTTATGAATGGTAATCGCATAAGAAAGCTCAAGCTCCTCCAACAAAGAAAATGTATAGCTTACTCTCTTTCCTTCATCAAACTCCACCTGCATCTCACCGGCCGATTCATTTATGGATAGTATGCGGCCCATATCACCATTAAATACACCTAGCCCCTTATCTACCGGAATCCCATACCGCGACACAATCTCCCACTCTAACTGATAATTATTTTTCACCTGCATAACCTTATCACCTTCACGGTATATGGTCTCGCCGGTCTGATGTTCTTTCTTCTCCGGTGCAGGCGGATTCAAGTATTGCTGTAATATTTTATTCAGCTCTATAGCCCCCAAGGCTCCTTTGCGCATAGGCGTAAGTACTTGTATATCAAAAGGGGTTGCATTCACATATTTCGGCAAGTTTCCTTGTATCAGTTGCACAATGTGTTTATATATGACATTAGCATCATTTCTTTCCAAAAAAAGAAAATCTTTACTCTTTGTACCCAGGGTAATCTGCTCTCCCTGATTAATCCGGTGAGCATTAACAACAATGTCGCTTTCTCCGGCTTGTCGGAAGATTTTTTGAAGTACCACCATAGGAAAACATCCCGACTCCATCACATCACGAAGCACCTGTCCCGCACCTACGGAAGGAAGCTGATCCACGTCCCCCACCAATATCAAGCGAGTGCCGGGAGTAATTGCACGAAGTAAAGATTGAAACAGTGACAAATCCACCATGGACATCTCGTCTATAATAATCACATCTGCTTCCAGAGGCATTTCTTCATTACGCTCAAAACGACCATTTCTTTTATCATCCTCCGACGGCACACCATTAACCTCCAGCATACGATGAATAGTTCTGGCCTCATAGCCGGTTGCTTCCGTCATCCGCTTTGCTGCACGCCCTGTAGGAGCTGCCAAAAAGATATCCAGACCTTCTCTTTCGAAGAAACGAATAATCGTATTAATCGTGGTAGTTTTACCTGTTCCGGGTCCTCCGGACAATACAAATAGTCCATTCTGAATCGCCTGGAAAACTGCCTCATACTGAAGCTCATCCAGTTCCATATGAATTTCTTTCGAAATCCGTTCAATAGACTTTCTGGCAAGAGATTCATTTATCTTAAAGGGCATATTCAACTGATGCAACATGTGCGCACAGTTTAGTTCTGCATAATAATAGGATGCTGCATAAATATTTGTGCCCTTACCAACAAGTTTCTTATCCATAATCAGATTGTCTACTTGAGGCCGAATATCTTTTTCTTCCACATTCAAAAGCACGGACGCCCTACGAAGCAATATATCCAACGGCAAAAAGCAATGACCTTCTCCCACTGCCTGCAAAAGAGTATATAGGAGCCCACTTCGAATTCGATAATCCGAATCTGTGTGTATTCCAATTTTAGACGCTATCTCATCTGCAACCTTAAAGCCCACACCGGAGATATCTTCCGCCAGACGGTATGGATTTTCCTGCATGATTTTATACAATCCCACGCCATAAGTATCATAAATCTTAATAGCAAGCGTATTTGAAATTCCAAACTGTTGGAGATATACCAAAGCATCTCTCAGATCCTTCTTCTCCTCCATCTGCATAGCGATCTCCCGTGCAATTCTCTGACTGATTCCTTTGATTTCCACAAGACGCTCCGGTTCTTCCTCTATAATCCGAAATGTTTCATCACCAAACCGCTTTATAATACGCTTTGCCAAAGCAGGACCCACACCTTTAATTGCTCCCGATGCGAGATATCGCTCCATGCTAACCTTATCCGTAGGCGCAACCACGCTATATGAAACAATCTTAAATTGTGTGCCATATAGTGGATGCTCTGTATACTCTCCCTGTGCCTCAATATTCTCACCTTCCGTAAGTCCCTTACAATTTCCGGTGCAGGTAATTTCTTCCTCCTCACAGACAAGCTCCATTACAGTATATCCATTTTCCGCATTCTGATATATTATGTGATCCACATAGCCGATCAGTTTCTCCATAATATCCTTTCTAAACAAAAAAGAGTTGCAAGCAACTCTTTTTTAATTACAAACCATAATTTCTTTTCATTTGCTCATAAAGCATCTGCGCTAATCCAAAGCCATTCTGCTCTGTAGAATCTTCCGCAAGATTTTTAACCATCTCATCCTTATAATAACTCATTAAAGAATTCGATGCACCGGAAGAATACTCACTCTCAGGTACTGTCTTCCACATCTCTTTAAACATCTGCTCCACAAAGTAGCTTTCAAACTGCTTACAAGCATCCATAAGCTCCTCATTCGTAGTAGATGAATTCACAGCTGAAAGACTATCCTTCATCGCCTCTGCACTCTGATTTGAAGCTGCATTTGAATATATATCACTATAATAACCAGATAATCCTGAAATATCCATAGCTTACTCCTATCTCCTCAGATTGTTTGCCTGCTGCATCATTTCATCTGAAGCAGTAATTGCCTTAGAGTTCATTTCATATGCACGCTGTGCCACAATCATATTAACCATTTCATCCACAACCTGTACATTAGAAGCCTCTAAATATCCCTGAACAACCGTACTTCTCTGTACGTTTTTGTTGGTTGCTTCATTGATTGCCTCACCACTCGCTGCAGTAACCGCAAACAAACTGTCACCTTCCTTAGATAATCCTGCCGGATTAAGGAACTGGAATACTCCGATGGTGATACCAATCGGTGCCGGATTATTATTCTCGTCCGGATAGCAAATCTGACCGTCCTTGGTAATGGTCAATCTGCTTGTTACATACTGATTATTTAATGTAATTGGCTTTCCGGTAGAATCAAGTACCGGAAGACCATCTGAGTTCGCCAACATAATGGTATTATTATTACCAAGAGTCCATAAGAAATTACCATTTCTGGTATAATAAGTTTCTCCATCCTGTCCCTTTACTGCAAAGAAACCATTTCCATCAATAGCAAATGCAGAATCACTTTCCGTCGCCTGAAGATTACCCTGTGTAAAAATAGATGTAATGGATGCATTACGCACACCTAAACCAACCTGCGCACCAATAGGTTTTGGTGAACCGTCCGCAGTAGTTGTATTTGCCTGAATATTCTGGTAAAGGAGAGACTTGAATTCATTTGCCTCTGTTTTATAACCATGGGTATTAACATTTGCTAAGTTATTCGCGATTGTATCCACATTATTCTGCTGTGCAATCATTCCGGTTGCCGCTGTCCATAAACTACGAACCATAATCTATTCCTCCATTTACGGTATTATCTTATTGTAACTTTCCGAGCTGATTTACTGCTATATCCAAGCTTCCATCGTAAGTCTGTAAAATCTTCTGATTCGTTTCATATGCTCTTGTAATTGCAATCATATTAACCATTTCAGAAACAACATTTACATTAGCCATTTCCAGATATCCGGAAACCACGGAAGACTTTGCGTCTACCAGATTTGCACCCTCTACCGGCTGATAGTAGGTATCACCATACTTTTCAAGGTAATTGTAATCTTCAAAATCTGCCACCTGAACAGTTGCTTTCAGCACACCATTCTGATAAATCGCACCGGTTCTGTCAATCGCAGCAGACTGTAACGGATCCAGCTGAATTCTGCGGTTATTACTATCCAATACATAGTTACCATCTTTATCAACAAGATAACCATACTGGTCTAAAGTAAAAGAACCTGCTCTGGTATACTTTGTGGATGTTTCTCCGGCATTATTGGTATATTCAATCGCAAAGAAACCATTTCCACTCAGTGCCAAATCAAAGGTATTACCGGTTTCACGGAAAGAACCCTGACTATAATCCGTATAGTTCTCTCCAATCTTAACACCCGGAGTATTCACACCGATACGCTGTACATTACCAAGCCCTACAGAAGAATCCTTGAGCTTATATGTCAATAACGCATCAAACGACTGACTGGTCGCACCTTCCTTCTTGAAGCCAACAGTTGAGGCATTTGCCAGATTGTTGGTCATAGTATCCATGCGATGCTGTTCGTTAATCATACCTGTATATGCTGAATACAATCCCTTTAACATAGCATTACTCCTTATTTTAAAATCTTATTAGTCCTCTCTATAACCGGCAAGAAACTCTACATATCTTCCTGTTCCCACTGCAACTGCAGTCATAGGATCTTCCGCAGTCATGGTGTTGATTCCTGTCTTAGATTCGATAAGCTCCTCCAAACCCCGAAGCAAGCTTCCGCCACCCGTAAGAACGATACCTCTGTCTGCAATATCTGCAGCAAGCTCCGGCGGAGTTTTCTCAAGTACACTATGGATGGTTTCTACAATCTGAGCTGTAGTCTCACGAAGAGCCTCTTCGCACTCCTCCGAAGACACACGTACGGTCTTCGGAAGACCAGTAACTAAGTTTCTGCCTCGAACATCCATATAATCTGCCTCTGCTCTTGGGTAGCAGGAACCAATTTTTATCTTCATATCCTCTGCGGTTCTCTCACCAATCAGAAGATTATGTTTCTTTCTCATATAACGAACAATAGCTTCGTCAAAATCATCCCCCGCAATCTTGATGGATGCGGATACTACTGTACCTCCAAGAGAAATTACTGCGATATCAGAAGTACCACCACCGATATCTACAATCATATTTCCGCAAGGCTTTGCAATATCAATACCTGCACCGATTGCTGCTGCAATAGGCTCCTCAATAATCGAAACCTCTCTTGCACCTGCCTGATAGGTAGCATCTTCTACTGCCTTCTTCTCTACCTCTGTAACGCCACTGGGCACACATACCGCAATACGAGGCTTACGGAAAGTTCTCTTACCAAGCGCCTTCTGGATGAAGTATTTCATCATCTTCTCTGTAACTGTATAATCAGAGATTACACCCTGACGAAGAGGTCTTACTGCCACAATATTGCCCGGTGTTCTACCAAGCATGAGACGTGCGTCCTCTCCGATAGCTTTAATTCTGTTGGTATCTCTATCAAAAGCTACAACTGAGGGCTCCTTTAAAACAACGCCCTTTCCTCTGATATATACTAAAATGCTGGCTGTTCCCAAATCAATTCCAATATCTGTACACTGCATTTTTATTCCCCTTTCACCTTACTTATCTATTTCCATTTAAACGTTAATATCTCATAGTATGTGCATATTAATAGCACCCTAACTTAGTTTACAAGGCGAAAGATAAAAATGCAAGGTATTCCTAGCGATTTCAAAAAAATTTAAGAAACACCATATTATTTTTATCGGATAATTTTCAGAATACTTTAGTACCATTTTAAAATTAATAGTACTAAAGTATTTTCTGAAATCAACTTTGCAAAATTAAGCTTTATCAAGCATTCTTCCTATATATTTTCCTGTGTAGGAGACCGGTGACTGCGCCACTTCTTCTGGCGTTCCCTTAGCAATCACAGTACCTCCCTTATCACCGCCTTCCGGACCTATGTCGATGATATAATCTGCAGTCTTTATAACATCCAGATTGTGCTCGATAACAACCACCGTATTGCCGCCGTCTGCCAGTTTCTGTAATATCTCCGTCAGCTTGTGTACATCCGCAAAATGAAGTCCTGTGGTCGGCTCATCCAGAATATAGATGGTCTTCCCCGTACTACGGCGGGAAAGTTCTGTAGCCAGCTTAATACGTTGTGCCTCTCCACCGGAAAGCTGGGTGGACGGCTGTCCCAGTTTGATGTAAGAGAGTCCCACATCATTCAGTGTCTCGATTTTACGGCGGATGGAAGGAACGTTCTCAAAGAAAGGAAGAGCCTCCTCTACCGTCATATCCAGCACATCAAAAATACTCTTTCCCTTATACTTTACATCTAAAGTCTCACGATTATAACGCTTACCTCCACATACCTCACATGGCACATATACATCCGGCAAAAAATGCATCTCTATTTTAATAATACCGTCACCACTACATGCCTCACAACGTCCGCCCTTTACATTAAAGCTAAAACGCCCCTTATTATATCCCTTAGCCTTGGCATCCGGCGTCGCCGCAAAAAGTTCACGAATCATATCAAACACGCCGGTATAGGTAGCCGGATTGGAACGGGGAGTACGTCCGATAGGAGACTGGTCAATATCGATCACCTTATCCAGCTGTTCGATTCCCTCAATACCCTTATGCTTTCCGGGTATGCATCTCGCCCTATTTAAATCCCTTGCCAGACGCTTATACAAAATCTCATTTACCAGAGAACTCTTGCCGGAACCGGACACACCGGTCACACAAGTCATCACTCCCAGTGGGAATTCCACATCAATATTCTTCAAATTATTTTCCTTTGCACCGCATACCTTCAGATAACCGCTAGGTTTTCTTCGCATCTTGGGCACCGGAATCTTATATGCACCGCTGAGGTACTTGCCGGTAATGGAATCCGGGTTCTTCATAATATCCTCTGCAGTTCCCACAGCGACTACTTCGCCGCCGTGACTTCCTGCCTGGGGGCCAATATCTACAATATAATCCGCCGCCAACATGGTATCCTCATCATGTTCCACCACAATCAGCGTATTTCCCAAATCTTTCAGATGCTTCAGGGTAGCAAGAAGCTTATCATTATCTCGCTGATGCAAACCTATAGATGGTTCATCCAAAATATAACACACACCCACCAATCCGGAGCCAATCTGGGTTGCAAGCCTGATACGCTGTGCCTCTCCACCGGAAAGGGTTCCCGTAGCTCTGGATAATGAAAGATACTCCAAACCAACATCCATCAGAAATCCCACACGCGCACGAATCTCCTTCAGCACCTGCTTGCCGATAAGCTGCTGCTGATTGGTAAGCTTCATCTCTTGCAAAAATTCATGCAGACCACCAATAGAAGTAGATGTAATCTCATGAATATTCTTATCACACACAGTCACTGCCAGTGATTCCTTTTTCAGACGCATTCCCTTACACTCATCACAAGGTGAAATACGCATAAAAGTCTCATACTCTGCCTTCATGTTCTCAGAGAAGGTCTCCCTGTACTTGCGCTGTACATTCTTAATCAATCCCTCGAATACAATAGGGTATACACCACGTCCGCGCTGTCCCTCATAATATACATCCACCGACTTGTCAGTACCGTAAATTAAGATATCCTGAATCTCCTTGGAATACTGCTCAAAAGGAGTCTCCAAATCAAAGTCAAATTCCTTACATAGCGCCTGTAAAATTGCATTAGTAAAGCTACCCTTATCCGCACAGGACTGCCATCCCATCACTTGAATGGCACCTTCTTTGATACTTAAACGCTTATCCGGAATCATCAAATCCACATCAAACTCCATCTTGTAACCAAGTCCCACACAAACAGGGCAGGCACCGAAAGGATTATTGAAAGAAAAGCTTCTGGGCTCAATTTCAGAGACGCTTACTCCACAATCCGGACAGGAAAAGCTATCTGAAAAAGTAAGTGGCTCGCCTCCGATAACATCCACCAAAAGAAGACCTTCCGCAAGGTCCATTACATTCTCTATGGAATCGGATAATCTGCGCTGAATTCCCTCCTTTACCACAAGACGATCCACAACGATCTCAATATTGTGCTTGATATTCTTATCCAAAGTGATTTCCTCAGAAAGCTCATACAGATTGCCGTCCACGCGCACACGCACATAACCGCTTTTCTTAGCTCTGTCAAACACTTTCTCGTGCATACCTTTTCTTCCACGCACTACCGGTGCCAAAAGCTGAATACGGGTGCCTTCTCCCAGCTCCATAATCTGGTCTACCATCTGATCCACAGACTGCTTGGCAATCTCACGTCCGCATTCCGGACAGTGTGGAATGCCGATACGGGCATACAAAAGTCGGAAATAATCGTATATCTCTGTCACCGTTCCTACCGTAGAACGCGGGTTACGGTTGGTGGATTTCTGGTCAATGGAAATCGCCGGCGAAAGCCCTTCAATACGCTCTACATTGGGCTTCTCCATCTGTCCAAGGAACATTCTCGCATAACTAGAAAGCGACTCCATGTATCTGCGCTGCCCCTCTGCATAAATGGTATCAAATGCCAGAGATGACTTACCGGAACCGGACATACCTGTCAACACTACGAATTCATTTCTGGGAATATCCACATTAATATTTTTCAGATTGTGTTCCTGGGCACCTCTGATTTTAATATACTCCTTCTTTGGGAGCATCTTTACTGATTCTGCCATAATTACTCCTATTATTTCTCATCCAAAGCAAGTAAATTCTGCTTTAGCTCTATCATCTTATCACGCAACTCTGCAGCAGCCTCGAAGTTCAAGTCTGCAGCAGCCTTCTGCATCTGCTTTTGCACCTGTGCAATCAGCTTCTCCAGTTCCTGTCTGCCCATGGACTCCGGATCCTTCTCGAACCGCACCTCTTCCTTGGCAATTTCCTTTGAGATTCTGATCAAATCACGCACAGCCTTCTTAATCGTCTGGGGTGTAATACCATGCTCTTCATTGTACTTCATCTGAATCTGCCTTCGACGATTGGTCTCTTCAATGGCATTCCGCATAGAATC
Organism: Acetatifactor sp.; assembly: GCA_045541195.1. Lineage (GTDB taxonomy): Bacteria > Bacillota > Clostridia > Lachnospirales > Lachnospiraceae > Acetatifactor. The sequence continues at coordinate 36,868 of JAZQIQ010000027.1, forward strand.
CGTCATATTATCCGCATACATGATTACATGACCTTCACTGTTACGGGCCGCACGGCCAATGGTCTGAATAAGTGAGGTCTCACTTCTAAGAAAGCCCTCCTTATCTGCATCCAAAATTGCTACCAGCGTAATCTCCGGGATATCCAGACCTTCTCTCAGAAGATTAATACCCACAAGCACATCAAATACATCCAAACGCATATCACGGATAATCTCCGCACGCTCCAACGTATCAATATCGGAATGCATATATTTTACACGAATACCCACTTCACGCATGTAATCGGTTAAATCTTCCGCCATACGCTTTGTAAGAGTAGTAATTAACACTTTATTCTTCTTCTCAATCTCCTTCTTGCACTCTGCAATCAGGTCATCAATCTGCCCCTCCACAGGACGCACATCCACCTCCGGATCTAAAAGTCCGGTGGGACGAATCACCTGCTCCGTTCGCAGAAGCTCATGCTCCGCCTCATATTTGGAAGGCGTCGCAGATACAAAGAGCATCTGATCAATATGTTGCTCAAATTCTTCAAAGTTCAGAGGTCGGTTATCAAGCGCTGAGGGAAGACGGAATCCATAATCCACCAATGTTGTCTTACGGGAACGGTCTCCGGAATACATAGCACCAATCTGGGGAATGGTCATATGGGACTCATCAATAATGATGAGGAAATCATCCCCAAAGAAATCCATCAGCGTCATGGGTGGCATGCCCGGTTCTGATCCCACCAAATGTCTGGAATAATTCTCAATCCCCGAACAAAATCCGGTTTCTCTAAGCATCTCTATATCAAAGTTGGTACGCTCTGCAATACGCTGGGCCTCAATCAGCTTATCCTCACCTTTGAAATAACGCACCCTTTCTTCCATCTCTGCCTCAATATTTTCACAAGCCAGCTTTATCTTCGCAGGGTTCACTACATAGTGAGAAGCAGGGAAAATAGCCACATGATTCAAGGAAGACACCACCTTACCACTTAACGGTTCCACCTCACAGATACGGTCGATCTCATCCCCGAAAAACTCCACACGAATCAGATAATCACCGCCCTGTGCCGGATAAATCTCCACCACGTCACCTCGCACACGAAAACAGGCACGCTGCAAATCCATATCGTTGCGGTCGTACTGAATATCTACCAGCTCCCGGAGCACCTGGTCCCTATCCTTCATCTGTCCCGGTCTCAGTGACACAATCATATCCTGATATTCATCCGGACTTCCCAGACCGTAAATACAGGACACCGACGCCACCACAATGACATCCTTTCGCTCGGAAAGAGATGCCGTCGCCGAAAGACGTAACTTATCTATTTCATCATTAATTGCCGAATCCTTGGCAATATAAGTATCCGAAGAAGGTACATACGCCTCCGGCTGATAATAATCGTAGTAGGACACAAAATACTCCACTGCATTCTCAGGGAAGAACTCTTTGAATTCTCCATAGAGCTGCCCTGCCAGTGTCTTATTGTGGGCAATAATCAGCGTGGGCTTATTCAGCGCTGCGATGACGTTAGCCATGGTAAAGGTCTTACCGGAGCCCGTAACGCCAAGGAGTGTCTGGAATTGATTGCCCTGCTTGAAGCCTTCTACCAGCTCTTTAATCGCCTGTGGCTGGTCGCCGGTTGGTTTGTATTCGGAGTGTAAAATGAACTTATCCAAAGAGATTCCACCTCATTTCTCAATTTACTATGACCACTGTCAGCCCGTAATTCATACCCATGCATCCTCAGTTTTTGGAACAGAATAACACAAAATCGAGTTTTTGGAATCGGGTACGAATTCCGGCCACTTTTCCGATTCGTACCCCCAAAAGGGGCCTCCAGCGCTTTCTCAGTAAACATGCGGTGTTCGGTGCAATTCCGAACATACATTCTGTTTTCTTAGTATAGCACATATTTCAGAAAAGTATAGGGGTAAATTGAGGTATTTTCCCACAAAATCATATAGCCATCAGATACGCATCAATCGCTTCTGCCTCATTCTCAAATTCTCCATCTGCAAAATCTGCATAAATCAGATTATTACTTGTAACCTCTTCGATGAAAGGCTCTAATACATCCAAACAATCTTCCACAATCTCCGAATTATCTCCATAAGTATCAATGGTGATAATTTCTTTCGCATGCCCCATGAGCTTTGATACAACCTTAGGATTAAAATCATTTTTCAAAAGCATCGTACAATAAGTAGTCCGCAAACCATGCCAACGAATGTCCGGAAGATCATTTTCCTTTAGCAAACTCTTAAAATACTTAAAATGAAATCCTTTGCTCCGCGAGTTTCCATAAGAAGAACAGCAAATAAAATCGTTATCATGAAACTCTCTACTCCTGCGCCGTCTATTTTTTTCATATCTTTTACGCTCTTCAAGAATCGCTTCAAACACAACATCCGGGATAGGAAGAATACGGTCACTGGACTCCGTTTTCAATTTAATCTCTTGCTTTGTATAAGTCCTGCCCTTATATTCTTCTTTTTTGGAATTTGCTTTCACTCCCAACTGCCTCTGCACATGCAAGGTTTTATCTGCATAATTCACATCTGCGTATTTTAACCCATATATCTCATTTCTTCTAAGTCCCATGAGAACAGCAAAAAGAATCGGCATATGTATCGGAGACTTTTCGCTTGCTTCGATAAGCCTTTCAACCTCCTCCTGATTTAATGTCTTTTTTACGTCAATGCTACGAACTCTAAACGCATTCTTTTTGGTACCATCCTTTGGCAATTCCACTTTCTCCGCAGGATTATATTCTATCATTTTCTTTTTACTGGCAAATCGCATCGAAGTAACCAGTACCGGTTTTATTATTTTCAATACACTTTTATGTGTCGCCATCTTTTTCTTATAAAGATCCAAGATATCGGACCTCATCAGAGAGCTCAAATATCTTTCTCCAATTTCCGGGATAATATGATTATTTATAGCATTCCGGTACGACATATAAGAATTATAAGTCAGCTCGGGCTTCTTCTCCTCCTCAAGCCAATATGTCAAAAAGTCTTTTACCTTTATTCCATCATAAACCACAAAGGTTCCCGTATATAACTTTCCAATCGTTTCTGTTCTATCTAAATCAGCAGCTTTCTTCGATAGAAAGCCGCCTCTCTGATGAGTCTCCTCTGTCCCATCTGGATATACCAAAATAACTCTATACCCGAATTTATCCTTTGTAGGTATTACATTTAACACTCTAAAATCTACATACGCTCTTTTTATCTCTTGCATATTAAGCTCCCAACATAAATGAATCATTCATAAAATCAACCACCTTCGAATCAGCATCCATCACATCGCAATAATATTCAAACGTTGTATTAATTGAACTATGTCCAAGACAGGCTGATATCTTCACCAGAGGCAATCCCTGTTCCAATAAAATGGTTGCAAACATGTGTCTTAACGAGTGTACCGTAATCTTCGGCAAGCCACCTCTCTTGCAGACTTTACTAAGTGCAGTATTCATAGCAGAAGCCGCATGCCCTTTCCCATTTGCCTGACAGCTTATATAGTCATGGTCCTCATAATCGCTTCCGCATGCTAATTTATTTCTTTCAATCTGACGCCTGCGATTATCCAATTCCTCTAAGATAATCTTCGGGACCCTTAGACTCCTATAACTATTCTCTGTCTTAGGCTGTTTTTCCACCATCTCACATGATGAAACAATACCGCCTCTTTCTGTCTTAGGGTTCTGAGCAAGCTGCCTACTAATCTTTACAACACCTCTCTTCAAATCAAAATCAGAGAATTTCAGTCCTAGAATCTCACCCTTACGAAGTCCAAGAAACACTCCCAAAAGATACTCCAGATACCAACCATCAGAAACGGCTTGTTTAAGAAACACCTTCAATTGCGCTTTATTATAAATGACCACTTTCGGTTGTTTTCTCACATAAACTTTAGAGTCCGGTACCGGATTTCTAGAAATAAAACCTTCTACTACAGCATCTTTAAATGCCATATGTAAGGTTGTTCTAGCACTGTAGCCTGCAGATGGAGTAATCACGCTTATTTTCTCGAGCAGATTATCCAAATATTCCCCATTCACATATCTCATTTTGATATCGTATTCGATATTAGGAAGAATCAATTGGTACAACACATAGGCTTGTACCCTTTTCGTGGTTGCCTCAATCCTTTCGGAAAAGATATCTTCAAACCAATAAACCAAATAACCCTTTAGCGTGGATTCTTTCTTATTCTGCTTCTCTAAAATCTTCGCTCTCTGCCTACGGTTAAATTCTTCTTCATATCTGTCATATGACTCATTTGCCTCTTCCGGTGTTGCAAATCCACCAATTTTTCCATATTTTACACTACCATCTTCCTGCAAAATCTTTACTCTATGTTTCCAGGAACTTTTCTCAAAAAAAGCATTTCCTATCTTCTCCATTATTTTCTTACCATCCTTTCATCATTCTGTCCCCTGAACCATTTATCAAACGACATTTTGGGAACTCTAAATTGCTTTCCAACTCGTAGAACCACAAATGGCTCCTGATAACGAAATACTTCTTCCAAGAAACGGTATGTAGTTGTTCTTCCGACACATAGTATCTGCTGAATATCCTGCGGTCTGTAAGCTCCACACAAAAGTTCTTCTTCCTCTTCTGATAAATCTTCTTCAAAATTTTCCAAATAATTATCAATCATCTATATATCCTCCACTTCGTATTTGTTTGGCTGCCATGCTTATATGGTACCAATGAAAAAAGCTTCTGACGAGGATGCCGACTTCCCAGCGACATCCTTGACAAAAGCCTTTGCTTTTACTTTATGGAGCATCAATACACTCTGGTATATAAAATCCCAAATGATTCTTCACAGCTTCCTCCACCCCTTTCATCTGTACCTTCCCAATTCTCCCCATATAACGGATAATCCTCTTCTTAGATATCGTTTCCACATTTTCTCCAAGTGCAGTAGAGCGTTCTCTGAGGCACGGCACATTCCACAGTTGATAATGAGTAGGTTGATTAGGCTTCTTATCTCTCGTGGTCAAAGGAACAATGGTGACATTAGGTGAATAATAATTTCCTACATCATTTTGAATAACAATTACCGGTCTTAATCCTGCCTGTTCCGAACCAACAGAAGGCCCCAAATCCGCCATGTAGATATCACCTCTTCTGTAATTCCAATTTTTATCCAACATATGTGTTTCTCCTTTATTTAGTACTATGTACTGACAGCGAAGCAAGCCTCGCTGTCTCACTAATTAATATGTTCGTTGCCCAATTTGTCCTCGACACCCGGAGCAAAGCTTTCCAACTCAAAAGCTTTCGGAATACATCAGGCGGCTGTTGCTAGCAGCTCCATGGGAATCTCACCCCTCCGCGGTTCTCGCCAAGCCGTCCTTCGACGGAAGTCTCATTATCCCTATTGCTTTCATTGCCATACCGATTGCGTCGATATTATCAGTTGGATATTATCGCTCAAGGCGTATCTCTGATGGGCTGATGCGCAGTCGCATCACAATAGGACTGTACCTGATGAATGACTATTGAGTTGTCAATGTTCCTTCACTCATTTGCACAGAGATAGCCCTTTTGCTGAGGTACTTTACAGAATTTTTCTCAACTTTTTTAACGCTGCAGCCAAAGAATCTGCAATTGCCCTACGATTTACGCCTTCCAAATCCGCAATTTCACGCTCTGACATTCCACAAAAAAAATACTGAATTACTCTTTTCTTTTGAATTGACGTTAATGTTTCCAACGCAGCTCTAATCCGTTCTCTTTCAAATTTCGCTTCTACCCTGCCCACCAAATCGTCAACAATAAGTTCATCATGAAACAGTTCTGTAATCCCCTCTTCGTAAGCGAATGCATCAAAACTTCTGACTCTACGCATTCCATGCTTATGCTCATTTCGCTCATACTCCTGCATCACTTCCCCTTGCGCTACAGTCATCAATACAAATGGACAATACTTTTCCAATTCATTTCCAAAACGCCTTGATAACTCCTCCATATTCAAATCACTGATCACTGCCCATTTACTATTCCCCACAAATCCCGGATATTCGTATTTCATGTTGATTACCTTGTACTCATTATTGTTTTTCATTTTTCCTCTCTTCCTGGCCGAAACCAGAAAGAGAGGATTTTTTGAATCAATATATAATTTGAGCAACAAAAATAGAGACAAAAAGGAATCCCCAGATTTCTATCTGGTTCATTCCCCTGTGTCTCTAGTGCTTCACATCAGAATTGATGCGGCCTTTATCAGGTGGGCCATCATTTAATTTTCTTATACTTTGTAACTTCCTTCAACTGTGCCACGTTTTATCATGGCTTCTGTGTACTTCTTAAACATCAGCACACGTTTGCATCTACAACATTTGATACTAATCCCCTGTAAGACATAAACATTCTCATCCCCCTGCAGGGTATAATCACACAAACGTTGATTACATTTCTTACACTTAATACTCACCGCATTTCCCATTTATACCTCCATATGATGTTCAGCTAAAAAAATCATCAATCTTTTAAATGGGTCAAATTCAATGTACTTTAGCGCCTCAAAAGTAAACTCATATTGCATCGTCCCTTTTATGTCTATAAACTCTTTATATATTTTTATACATTCTCCACTTCTCAACAGAATATGAAATCTCTCCAATTCTTTCACTAGCTCTCTTCTCCTAGCCACATTGCAATAACCAGAGCTATATCTAATTAAATGTTCACGAGGAATTTTACTCTCCATACGATGTTGATATAAATATATTGATTCCGCAAATACCTTATTTGCATTTAGAGACAAACTATGAAATCCCTCAATAAAATCGTTCGGCATTAAATAAGAACCGTCCAACTCTTCCAACATATACATCCGTTGTTTCACCTTCTCTTCTGGACATTCAATAAATGCATCAATTTCAGTAATTCTTCTTCGTATAGATGATTTGGAAGAATACACTTTTTCTGCAATCATTTCATAAGACAATCCTTCCACACATCTCATTCGGTAAATTTCCAAATACTCTTCTGCATCTTCTCCAAAATATTTACGAAAGCCTGACTCATGTTTCAATAATTTTTCGTATTTATCCGCTTGTTTTCCCATAAAATTCCTCCTTATTTATTCAGCAACACTATAACACATAACATTTTTTTAATCAGACCAAAATAATTCACATTTTTTACGTTAAAAGAAAGACACAAAGGAATCCCCAGATTTCTATCTGGTTCATTCCCCTGCGTCTCTAGTGCTTCACATCAGAATTGATGCGGCCTTTATCAGGTGGGCCATCATTCAATTTTCTTATACTTTGTAACTTCCTTCAACTGTGCCACGTTTTATTATGGCTTCTGTGTACTTCTTAAACATCAGAACACGTTTGCATCTACAACATTTGATACTAATTCCCTGTAAGACATAAACATTCTCATCCCCCTGCAGGGTATAATCACACAAACGTTGATTACATTTCTTACACTTAATTATTATTGTTTTTTCTGTCAATTTAAACACTCCCTGCTTACAAAAAACATATTTGTTATTGCAAAGGAAGATAAATAATCCAGTAAGCTTACTCCTCCTCTCACGTTCAGCTACTTCAGCATCTTTTCTCTCGTATATCTATAAATCCTCCTCATAACTGAACTCCCGTTCAATTACGTGTCTCATTATATCCACACTTGATATCAAGGTCAAGAGTATTTCAAGTTACATGAAATCGCAGATACAAAAATAGAGGCATCGCCACTTACACTAGTAGCAATACCTCTCATACACCTTTTTGTTATTCTTTAAACTCCATTAGTGGAAAAATCTCTTCCACCGTAGTATCAAAAAAGAGAGCCAACCTATAAGCAATTTCTAATGTTGTATTATGCCCTTCTACAGATTCTATCTGACATATCGTTTTTCTGCACACGCCAATTTCGTCGGCAAGTTCATCTTGGCGAATTCCTAATGCCTCACGGTACTTTCTAACATTGGATGTATATATTCCCATACTCGTACACCTTACCTATCTTATTAATTACTTGTGACGATTATGATTATTCTTATCTCAGAACTTCAACCCTCTCCTCAATTGTCTTTGTAAAATTCTCAATTTGATGAGAATACTCTTGATCCATATACGATGAATGAATGAGGAAATCAGCAGTAGCAATATTGTTTGCCATAGGAATATCATAAACTTGTGCGATTCGGAGCAGTGCCTTCACATCCGGATCATGAGGTTGCGCCGCCAAAGGGTCAGAAAAGAAGATTACCATATCAATCTTTCCTTCCACTATCTTCGCTCCAATCTGCTGATCTCCACCCAGTGGTCCACTATTGTACCCTTTCACTGATAATCCCACATGTTCTGTAATCATTCTTGCTGTTGTTCCAGTCCCAGAAAGTTTGTGCCCCCGTAAAATCTCTTTATTCTTCGCACACCATTCTAACATTTCTTGTTTCTTTCCATCATGTGCAATCAGCGCAATATTTTTCTCTTTTTTGATTGTCATTGTCAAATAATCCAAACTCATTCATATGCCTCCGTTCTTATATATTGACTCATTCTGTTTCGATACTCTCTAGGAGTCATCTTATATTGTTCCTTAAAAACTCGGTTGAATGTTCTTTGACTTTCAAATCCACATTCCAAGCATAGATTAGTAATAGATTCTTTTGTATTTTCTAATATAGAAGTCGCATAATTCAACCTAATCCCATTAACATATTTGTTAAAGTTACAATGAAAAGTTTTGGCAAATATCCTAGACAAAACGTATTTTCCAACTCCTAAATCCGTTGCCATCTTATCCAATGATATCTCTTCTCTGAAATTCCTTGCTACATACTCAACTGCATTATAGACAATATCATCTCCACCGATGGAACTTTTTTCAACCATTTCCATTTCAGAAAAAACATGGGCTAGTATCATCTGCACATATGCTCGGACAAGCATCTCATTATAATTTTTCATCTCTGCCAATACTTTCATTGAATTCACAACATCTGAGTGCAGGTATCTTTTAGAGATGATAGGATGTGCTGGACTATACTTTTGCAATTCATTCATATAAACAGGAAAAGCAATCGGATTTACAAATACATATATTGCTCTATTCTCATTTTGACCAAAGACCTGATAGTGATGGATTACATTAGGAAATACGATTGCAAAATCACCCTTTTCCATATGATATAGTTCTTGCCCAACCCCCAGCTCCAATGTTCCTGATGTTACATACACAATTTCCATTGCTTCATGCAGATGCGGCGGCACATGAACAGACTTTTTCCACTCTATGCCAATTTCTTTATTTTTGTTCTCATATTTAGGTATCAAAAAGCATCCCCTCCATGCAAGAAATGACCAAATAAAACTTATTTTTGGCAAGCAATAACTTAACTAACGCTATATACTTAAACCAGAAAATAAAGGAGGTCCAATCATGACAAACAAATTAAAAGCATTCTTAAACAACGTAATGTGTTTTTACGCAGATTATTTCAATCACAACTTCCACATGTGATGCGTCTTTGCAATAATACAAACAAAGTATCACATGACCTAAGATATCTTGAATTCAAAAAACATATCCTTTTCCGCGCTGATGTGGTACGACTCTTCTACATCACTTCCCCAACTGTCAATTCCACCTACACCTCTTACTGCGCCATAGATGCAAAGCACTGTTCTCCGCGCCGGTGGCAGCTCCTCGTGATGGGTTGCATTCTCAATCTCAGATGCCGTATATGGCAAGCAAGAAAACGCAAATGATTTATCATTTTTCTCTATTCTAAGTAGCTGTGCGGAGGTATCCTTTCTGCTATTATCCAAACTGGTATGTCGGGTAATCTCTACCCATTCTGTATCCATTCTCATACCACATTCTTGTGGCACCAAGTATGGCGTCAAGGATAAATCATCTACCTCAAAAACACCTTTTTCAGCTCCCATTTTCCGGTCAGGATACGTTTCTCCCGATAAACCTTCATACACATACTTGTCTGCAAGCGTTGGCATTATGAAACGCATTCCGAACACAGGAAGTTCGGGCAATTCCTTTGCACCATGATAATGAACCTTGACTGTAATGCTTCCCCCAGCATCAACTATGTAAGTCACATTCACCGATGTAACAGGATTCGTAACGGTTTCGTAGACAAAACACACCGAAACCTTCTCCGCATACACTTCTGAACCATAGCGATTATTATCCGGTGCACAAGGCTTTCCGTGCAAAACACCATCGGTAATAACCTCTACATCCTTACAGGAAATAAACATATCCGCAGCCAACCAGCTTCCACTTTTAATATGAAACTGACTGCCCCTATCATTATCGGTCAATGCTCTCCAAAAGGTAGGCTTCGGACAACGATAAAGCCACTCATATCCGTTTTTTCTAATGGATTCCAAACCTCCTTGTGCATATGAAAAAATATAATCAAAACCTTCTCCATGCACACCCAAGGTAAAATCTCCATATACAACTTTTAAAGGTAATCTATTTGTACAATCCATAATAATACCTCACTTCCTGCATTGCAGGCTTTTCCCTACGGTCAGCGAATACAATTCCGTTTCCTGAGAATTCATAATCGGCAGGTCTATCATCAAAATCCCCACCATAACGCAATACCTCTTTTCCCGTCACTTCATCCTTAACATAAATTGCCTGATCAATGAAATCCCAGATAAATCCTCCCTGATACATTTCATACTTATCAATCAGCTTCATGTACGAACCTAAGCCTCCCATTGAATTTCCCATATCATGCATAAACTCGCATAAGATATATGGTTTCTTAGGATTATTCTGCAAATACTCTTCTACCGCCTGCGGAGTAGTATACATACGGCTTTCCATATCAGAAATGGTATCCTCATAGGCTCTGTTGTAAGCAACACTCTCATAATGAACCAATCTACCGTCCTTTTTATTCTTAAAATAAGTATTCATAGCCTCTATATCATCTCCGGCATAAGACTCATTTCCAAGCGACCAGAATAAGATGGATGTGTGATTCTTAAATGTTTCAAAATTACTTCTCGCTCTATCTACTACAGCCTCTCTCCACTGTGGAACAGAGCCTGGTACATTCCAGGAAGGTTCTATTGCTCCAAGCTTTTGAAAAGAGCCATGGCTCTCCAGATTTGTCTCTGACATTACATAGATACCTTCTTCATCGCACATGTAATACCAAGGAATCTGGTCCGGATAATGACAGGTTCTGACTGCATTGATGTTGTTTCTCTGAATACACTTCATATCCGCAACCATTTCTTCCATGCCAATGCATCTTCCGGTTTTAGGACTCCATTCATGGCGGTTCACTCCGACCAACACTAATCTCTTGCCATTCAGATACATAACCTTATCTATGATTTCCAGTCTGCGAAATCCGATTCTGTACGGAACAATTTCTAACAACTTTCCATCCATATCAGATATTTCTATATACACACTATATATATATGGATTGTGATTATCCCAGGGCTGGATGCTTGCAACCTCTCCCCCCAGCACTATCGGTGCATCACTCCCATCACCTAACAAACTCACTTGAGTACTCTGCTCAAGTAGCACTTCTTCCTCTTCCTTCTTCAATACCACGGCTACTTTCAGGTCCTGTCTCTTCACTGTCGACAACTCCAGTTTCACCAAAAGACTTCCACTGCTATTGTCATGATTTAACACCGGCTGAATCCATACATCCTCCACATGAACATCTGGTTTTGCCTTAAGTGTTACATTCCTAAAAATACCAAAGAACCGAAAGAAATCCTGATCCTCCAAAAATGCAGCTGTACTCATCTTATGAACTTCAACAGCAAGCACATTTCCCTGCTCCTTTATGTAAGGAGTAAGATCAAATTCCGAAGGGGTAAAGCTGTCTTCTGCATATCCAACAAAGTATCCGTTTAGCCACACATACATTGCCTGCTCCACACCTTCAAAATAAATCGTTATCCGCTTCCCTCTCATGTTGGGATTCAAATCAAATTTCTTTATATAAGACCCCACTGGATTATATTCTGCTTCACTAAACATTCCCTCACCGTTTCCGGCATTGTCTAAACTATATGCCGCACGGCGATACTCCTGTCCTTCCCACGGATACATGGTATTGATATATCTGATTTTGTCATACCCAGAAAGCTCAATATGCCCCGGTACCACCAGCTTATCAAAGCTGCTCGCATCAAAATCCTTTTTATAAAAGAACTCCGGTCTGCTTTTCGCATTAATACTGAAACAAAAATCCCATTGTCCATTTAAGGATTGTGTAAGACCATTATCTTTTGCTTCCATATCTGCATGATTTAAATAATACTCATGATCACTATGAGCAGCCACCTGATTTACTCGAAACACTTCCGGATTATCTAGCCATTTAATATCTGCGTTCACTTTACCCTCTCTTTCTAAATCAGCCCCTAAAGTCACATCACTCCAGGGGCTGACATTGCGGTTACTATGCTTTCTTTTTCAGTTTCTCATTAGCCTCTTCCACATTCATAAAGGAAAGAATCACTGTAATAATCAAATCAATTACAAAGGGGAGCCAAAGATACATAATATACATCATATTGATGCAGCTATCCGGCTGAATGGCAGTATCTCCATTCACGAACCCACTCAAATCCAGCATCCAACCTGCAATTGCGGTACCAAGTCCTCCACCAATTTTTACACCTAAAGAGGTACAGGAATACATGGTTCCATCAATTCTCTTTCCCTTTGTCAAATATGTATATTCGGAGCAAGATGCAATCACTGCATTCATATCTCCCTGCCATGGTCCCTGACCAAGCGCCGCCACAGCTGTGAACAATAACATTAAGGGAACGCTTCCCATATAACCAGCTACTACAACCAGCAAACGACCAACTGTCGCAAGCATATAGCTGTATTTATTTAACTTATACATTCCCTTCCATTTTGCCACGAAAGTTGGAGTAAATATTAATGCAATAATTAGCGGAATATTGATTGCCCAAGAGAATACACCATACAAATTCTTATTAAACAACACGTAGGTCATGAAATAGATACCAATATTCAACATTGCCCCATATAACTGCTGAAGAATGTAAACAACACAAATCATCAGATAGTATCTATTGCCGAGCAACAACTTCGCTGCCTGAACTAATGTAAGTTTTTCTTCTGCTTCTGTAGTTTCTTCCTCACCTTCCCTAAGTTCCTCTTCAGAAAGCTCCTTCACGGATAATACAGAAAGTGTATTAGTAATCAGACCAACAATACAATAGATGATTGCTACAGTTCTCCAACCAGCTGCTCCACCGCCAAAGAAATCTACTGCACCGATTGTAATAGTCTGAATCAACAAACTGGTACTAAATGCAAAGATAAATCTGTAAGATCCCATCTGTACACGTTCCTTGCTATTCTTGGTAACCAGAGCTGTTAATGCAGAATATGCTATATTATTTGCCGTGTAAAAGATTGCGTTTAAAAACGTATATGCCAGGAAAAACCACACATACTGTGCTGTTTGCCCCATATCCGTCGGGATCGAAAAAACTGCGGCTAACGTAACTGCACATCCTACAAACCCCCAAAGCATCCAAGGTCTCGCCTTGCCCATTTTGGTTTTGGTCTTGTCAATCATGGTTCCGAAGAAAACATCTGTCACACCATCAAATATCTTGGATACTGCAATCAATGTACCCACAATTCCTGCGTTCAATCCCACTGTGTTGGTCAGATAAATCATTACGAACGAGGACAAAAATGCATATACCACATTTCCTGCAATATCCCCCGAACCATAACCCACTTTGTTGTACCACTTCAAATACCTCTTTTGTTCCATACGCCACTCCTTTTCTAAAAATCAACTATAAACCGTTCCCTTTGCTTTGATATGATAATATCAAAATAACGGTTTATAATACATATCATAGATTGGACAAAACATGCACAAAATGATACTATGTAGGTATACAATTGCACTTTCATGAAGATTTTGAAGATTACACATACACTTTTTGAGACAATAGGAGGCTTACAGCAATGTATATTAACAATGCGTATTTAAACAACTCGTTAGTCGACATTAAAGACAAGTCAAAACCCTTAATTGTTACCAGCTGCGGAACATACCATTTATTTACTCGCCCTAAGCTCCCTACCTGGCGCCCCAAAGGCAGGGTGGATTTTCAGCTATTATATATCGCATCAGGAAAAGCACATTTTCATTTTGGAGAGAAAGAAGAGATTGTTACCGCCGGGCATATGGTTCTCTACCGCCCCAAAGAGCCCCAGAAATATGAATATTACGGTACAGACCAAACCGAAGCATATTGGGTGCATTTTACCGGTGGCAATGTCACAAACCTGCTTCGCTCCTACGGACTTACTAATGACAAAAAAGTATTCTATTGCGGCTCCGATCTGGAATACAAAAATCTTTTCCGTGCCATGATTCAGGAACTACAAATGTGTAGGGAGAATTATCCGGAAATGCTGGAAATCTATCTCCGGCAGATTTTTATCAAATTGCATAGGTACCTTAACACTGTTTCCAGAGTGGATAACAGCCAAATCGCTGAAGAAATAGACAAAGCAACCATGTACTTTAGCGAGCATTACAACGAAGATATCTGTATCGAAGAATATGCAAAAACGCACAGTATGAGCACTAGCTGGTTTATCCGCAACTTCAAACAGTACACCGGCTCCACACCAATGCAATATATTCTTTCAATTCGCTTACACAACGCAGAGGCTTTACTAAAGAGCAATCAGTACAACGTGACCGAAATCGCATCCATCATTGGATATGATAATCCCCTTTATTTCAGCCGTATCTTCAAAAAAGCAAAGGGATTATCTCCTTCTGAATACCGAAAAAACATTAGTCAAATATAATTAGAACTGGGCAAACCTTATTCTGCAAGATTTGTCCAGTTTTTATTGTTTTTTGGCACGTAATAACTTTCTTCAAAGACTATACTCTAATCATCCCATTCCCGTTCTTGCCCACACCAAAACATAAATTTGTACCAACTGCCACTAAAACATTATCCATATAAACCGCTTAAACATATAATCTCAAAAATGTTCCACAAAGTGGCAAGCAATGTCTTTGTATATACAAAGACGCTTACCGCTTGTTGTGGCACATCCCCAATCCCCTCAAACAGTCTTCTTCGAAGGCTGGCTACTCGTTCATTCTGAACGTTATTAACGAAATGCCCCTTTCCTATTTTTCTTTTCTTGTTCTTCTTTCTTATCATTTAAAATCGCTTCAACATTTTTCTTAGCAATTAAAAAATCCTGCATCTCCTTTTTGGCTTGTCGGTATTCTGAGTATGCCTGTCGCTTTTCAAACAGTAACTGTGTATACTCTTCATTTAGTTCCTTAAGCCTTGGAATCTTATCCATTTGCAAATCTGTGAATGCTTTTTTCGCAGCTTGATGTAACGTAATCTCTTCACGATGCTCCTCAAAAAATTTCTTACTATATCCTGCTTTTCTGTAATCCACGTATACCTCTCTTGTCTTTACGTAATTGATAATATGCTTTCTTAAATCTGAAATTTCTTCCATTCTTTGCTCTACATCTTTTATTGTTTTGGACAAAGCATTAAATCTTTCGACTGCAACATTCGTTGTACTCTCTAGCTTACCCATATCCCGTATATCATGCTCCTGTAAAAACAAAAGGGCCTGCGAAAGTTGCTTGATGTTAAATACCTTTGCCCATCTTTCATAACCGCCACCTTTTCCTGCTTTGATTTTCTCCTGAATATTAATAAGTAAGTCAAAGGGCCTTTTTTCGCTTTCATACTTCGGTCTATGCTGGCTTTCTCCCCGGATGGATTTTTCTAAAGCAGCAATTGTATATCCTTCTCCCAAGCTCCGGAACCGGATAAAACGCTTTTGCCCCATTCCACGTACAGCAGCATTTTTCCCACGCTTAACTTCATACCCGCATTCCTCCAGCAACTTGAATAATGCCTCTATATCTTCCGGATTTTTCTGCATTACCTCATCAACTGATGCACAGATTTTTTCACGAAAGCTTTCCTTCTGCGCATACTCCGTTCTCTTTTGTCGCTCTCCGTATGGTTTGGGTTTAATAACTGATAATCCATGCTGTAGACAGACGGTGTCGCTGATTCTTTGAATTGCAAAACTCGATAAAAAGAAATTCTTAAACTTATGTGTACAATCCAAAGCTGTAGAATTGTAAATGATATGATTATGAATATGGGCCTTGTCCACATGTGTCGCCACGATGAAAGCATGCTTACCCTTAGTAAAACTCATTGCCAACTCATGACCAATTTTATTTGCTTCCTCCGGCGTCACTTCTCCCGGCTTAAAAGACTGACGAATCTGATAAGCAATAATGTCATCTTTCTGTGTTCGCCCAGTGATATGATGATATTGCCGCTTAGTCAATAGAAATTCTTCATCGACAGTTTTAAGATCACACCTATAGGAACTTATATATTCTCCATGCTGTGTCTTCTCTTCGTTTACAGAATAATCTGTTCTATCCTTCAAACACTTTGCCACCGTTTTCCCTTTATTCACATGCAAGGGAATTAATCTTGTTGCTGCCATCTAATTCCTCCTCTCCAATATAAAAATAAAACCTCTGCAGATTTCTCCACAGAGGCTACTTACCATTATCATCTGTTGTTATTATAAAGAATCATAGTATTTTCTTAGCGTTTTTATCACTTCCTCATACTGTTTTTTATCCACAAAAGAATAACCTTCGCATCCACCTTCCCTATCTCTTAAGGGACAATAATGTTCGCACAGTTCTGCCGTTTCTGAGCAACACATTTCTGAAATTACGTACAATAGTGCATCTTTAATATTCATAGATACCTCACTCATTTTGCGCTCCCCCTTTTGACAATAAACTATCACATCTGCTAATTCAACAACAAAAGCCCATATTATACGCTTGTCACAAATTAGAATACTACAAATATCCACACATAGACTTTACAAATATATAAATCTCATGAGCTTCACATTAACTTCTCTTACAATCTCTAAAATCAAAATGGAGCAGAACTGAAAAAGAAATACTAATACTCCCACAATCACCAGTCCAATCAGCGTACTCCATGCCTGATTAATAACAACTAAAATCGCAGCAAAGAAAATCAAAGTATAGATTAGTCCTACTACAATACTCGATAAATGCTGCACAACTTTCCCGAGTGCATATAACACTCCTAATACTAATATCACCGGTAATGCTAAAATCTTAAAAGGTAATTTGATTAACCCCATTTGTTTCTCCCCCTCTGCTAACATGTTACACACATTCTAAGCAATACATCAATTTTACGCAAGGATGTCAACTATGTACAGGCACAGACTTCCCTGTGCCCATTTTTACCGAATGGAAGATAACTGAACCAGAATCTCTTTTTCAACCTCCCAAATCTCATCTAATCGAATCTGTAAGTCTTGAATGTCTGTCAAATAAATACTTCCTGTTTCATTTGCTTTCTTTGCATATTGATTCAAATTATTGCTACATCTGCGAAGCAACACAAGAACATTTTTCACATCTTCCAATTCCAGTTTCACACAATATCCATCCAATGCCATCTTTCGGATATAGGCACTCATATTTTGCACTCCTACTTCCTCCATTTTCCGCTGAATTCGGTCACGCTCCTCCTCGGAAACTCTCAGAATAATGTTCTGATTTCTTTTCAACATGCTTACCTCACGCTTTCTTTTCTCCTTAGTCGAATTCCATAGCGAATTTAGCCCTACCACCTGTATCCGTAGCAAGTGTAATAGTGGTATCGTAGTTCTTCCCCGTTTTCGCAGAACGACACCCTTTCAACTTCACTTTCCCATCTTGCAAAAGTTTCTCTGTAATCTGTTTGGTTAACGTCTTACCCAAACTTTCAAAAAACCGATTGTCCTTCCAAAGAGCAAACTTACATACTCTGTTTTCACAAGAGAACGCCTTTTGCTTGTCAACAACATTAGAACCACAGTGAGGGCACTTGCCCAGCACTTCTCTGCTCGGTTGCACTAGAACCTCAGCATCCTCAATCACCTCATAAGTTGCCACCAGTTCAGAAATCAAATTAGCAATCTCGTCCATAAAAGCTTTACTTTCCATTTCTTTCTTTTCAATCTGTAAAAGCAGTTCTTCCCATTCTGCAGTCATTGATGGCGACTGAATCAGTTCCGGCATTACAGTAATAAGAGCTGTCCCCTTATGCGTTGGAATAAGGTATTTCGTCTTCTTATCCCCTTGACGTTCCAGAAAACCAATTCGCATAAGTTTCTCGATTACTCCCGCTCTGGTCGCCGGAGTTCCGATTCCTTTTCGCTCTGCTTCCTCCGGCATTTCATCTGCCCCAGCCCTTTCCATTGCCTGCAAAAGCGTATCCTCTGTAAAATGCTTTGGCGGTGTTGTCCTTCCCTCTTTCTTTACCAGCTTCTTGAAACTCAATGTGGCACCTTCTTCCAGTTTAGGAAGAACCACATCCCTTCTCTCCTCTGCGTTTTTTCCTCGTACAGATTTAAAACCTTCCTCTAGAATCACCTTACCTTTGGCACGAAATCGTTCTGCGGCACATTCAAATTCTACTACGCTCTCCTTAAATACACAGGGCTTAGATAATGCTTCTAAAAGCCTAGTTGCAATCAGCATAAGCACATCTCGTTCACCCGCTGGGAGTTCTGCTTGATCCACTGATGCTATACTCTTGGTTGGAATAATCGCATGATGGTCTGTTACCCTCTTATTATTAACAACATGTGCAGTATTTGTTGAAAACATTGGCGCCATCCCAAAGCTCATGGTCACTACATCCACTAACTCCGGCAACGCCATCTCCATATCCTCAGTTAAGTACCTACTATCTGTTCGAGGGTAAGTTACCAACTTCTTCTCATAAAGACTTTGTGTATAATCCAATGTTTGCTGCGCAGTAAAGCCCAGAATCCGATTAGCTTCTCTTTGCAAGCTGGTTAAATCATAAAGCAACGGTGGTTTCTCCGACTTCTCCTTTTCCTCCACTTTAACCACTACCGCCCTACCTTCCGCAGCACATGTGGCGTACTTGTCTTGAGCCGTTATCTTATCCTTGATTCGTTCTCCCACGGCACTGAAACCGTCAAAGTCAAGCTGGACAGTATAAAATGTCTCCGGCGTGAATGCCGCAATATTTGCTTCCCTTGCAACCGCCATAGCAAGCGTCGGCGTCATAACCCGTCCCACATTCAATGTCTGTCCATAAAGGGTAGAAAAAAGCCGAGTAGCGTTAATTCCAACCAACCAGTCGGCACGCTCTCGGCATAATGCAGCTTCATACAAAGCATCATATTCAGTTCCAGGCTTCAAATTCTCAAAGCCATCCACAATTGCCGAATCTTCCATCGAAGAAATCCACAATCGCTCAAAAGATTTTCTACATCTGCACTGCTGATATACTAACCGGAAAATCAGCTCTCCTTCTCGCCCGGCATCCGTAGCACACACAAGAGACTCTACATCTTCTCTTTTCATTAACTCTCGCAAGATAGCAAACTGCTTCTTCGTGTTCTCAGACACCTGATACTTCCATTCCTCTGGCAGAATTGGCAAATCACCATACCTCCACTTCTCATACTTTTCATCGTAGGCTCCGGGCTCTGCCAGCTCCACCAGATGCCCTACGCACCAGCTGACAATGTAACCATTCCCTACAAGGTAGCCATCTTGTCGCTCTGTGGCACCGATTACCTTTGCAATGGTTTGAGCAACGGATGGCTTTTCTGTGATTACTAGTTTCATGAATTTTCACTCCTCCTTTTATTAAAAAAAGAATATTGTAGAATCTCTACAATATTCTCTCTTGATACATCATATTACATTATCCCACTCATAGTCACTTACTTGCAATCCATCCAAATTAACAAGACAACATCTTTGTTTTGGATATCCCCATTGATTTGGACCTATGTTATATGTAAGAAACACGTCTTTTTTAGCTCTTGTGACAGCAACATAAAACACACTAATTTCTTCTTTAAATACCTGCTCCATTTCCGTAGCAAATGTAAAATCACAGTAATCATGTCCACGATTACAACTATACGCATCCTTACAAGGATTACACATGTATCCACTCGGAAACAAATACGCATTTAATCTTGGAATAATAACATACTCCCATTCTAGCCCCTTTGCAGAATGAATCGTTGTTAATACTACCGATTCATCTATATATTCCATCATATGTTTTAATCCATTGCTTCCCAAAACAAAATCAATACTTTCATATCGTTCTTTTGAAGTTCCCGGCCATTTTTTTGCTTCCTCAAAAAGAACTCCTAATAGCTTATACATTGCATCAAATATAAACTTTCGCTTTGCATTTGAGTATATTTCATTTTTTCTACCTTCAACAGCTTCTAGACATTTCTTCAAATCCCTTTGAACCGCTTTTTTTCCTTCGGATGTTGCATTATGAAATTCCTCCATGGCTATTCTATAGAAATTAAGATACTCCGTGTCCGTTTCTCTAAATAAAGCATTAAAATACTTTATCCCTTTACTATCAAGCATTGCAGCAATTGTGTCCCCTTGAAACCCAGCTCGAACTAACACTGCCACTCTATCATTTGTTTTCTGAATAATGTTCTGAATTCCCTCCGCAATAAATAAATCCTCTTTTAAATCACTAGAAAGACATTTTACATTTATAGCTGCCTTACATTCAGATGGTCTGTAATCATTTCCATAGGACCTAATCAGTTTATCTAATGCCTTCATACTTTCATTCGTTCTAAATCTATAATTATTTCGGAATTCAATTTCCCTAATAGTGTACATTTCTTTGTATTTATCAAAAATGCCATTAATCGCCCCTAAGAATCCATAGATTTTTTGTATGTCATCCCCAAGAAAAATGACCATATTATCTCCTATCAGTTTATTGACAAAATAAAAGCCTAAAAGATTCGTATCTTGAAACTCATCAACGATAATCAATTTATAATACTCTCTATAAAAGCTTGAGATTTGTTCATTTTCAAGCAATTTTATTGCCGCAATAAGCAAACCATTATAAGTAATCACACGATTAGGAATCAGTTTTTTATCAAGAACATACCAATAGTCTTCCATCGTATTTTTCAGCATCTCTTCATCTGAAGTTTTCACAGCTTCATTTAATGCTTTTAATTTATCGCCCTCAGCTCTTATTATGTAACTATCTAGAATAGGGCTTTCCTCATCCACTATGGCAAACTGGTTTAAATAAGCGAATGCATCGTTCAGCACATAACCATGTTTAAACAAAAGTTTCATCCCAAAATTGTGATAATTAGCAACATCTACTTTCGAAATATACTGTTCCCAGTTCTCGGTAAGATTTGGCAATAATTCTTTCAGCGAATCTTTTATTTTCATTGCAGCATTAACACTAAATGTCATAGCAAGAACCTTTTTATTTGGAGGAATGCTTCCTTTCCTTAATTCCCTTGCTATTTTACTAATCATTGCCGTAGTCTTACCACAGCCAGCCGGCGCTGTTACGATTATTTTCTTATCCTCTGAAAAAATAAACTCTAAATGCTGAACATCACCCGAATGATTTAATCTAATGATTTCTTCCAGTTCCATTACTTCACCTCTGTCTTTATTTTTTTAATGACCTTTTGAAATGATCCTGGGACTTCGGTCACATATTCCGCAAGTAATGATGCTTTGGATGCATTTTTAGTCCTTCGCAATTCCACCAATTCATTAGTCTTAATATCTTGCATAATCTGTTGCTGCAATGTACTATCAATCACCAAGCTAGTTGGATTGGCAATGAATGAAGGTGCGTTAAATGTCACACCATAAGGTCTAAAAATATTATAAAATGCACAAATCTTTCCAATACAATTATTGTATTTCATGTAATCAATCAGCGAAAAACTGGCATATATATCTTCCTCAAAATCTTCTCCTTTCGTAAAGAAAACACCTGTAATATGCTTGTATTTTTCTTTTTTATCTTTATCAATTATTGCATAATTTTTAATCTTAAAAGCATCGTAAAGCTTCATACAGTTTTCAACACTATCGGCCCCATCCAGTTTTATAACTCCGATTCCTTTTTCATCAAAATCTAAGTCCATCCTCTTTGCAAAAACAGGCATCGCACCATTTTCCGTATCGCCTTCAACAAAAACTATACACCGACTGAACATCGCTTCTTTTAAATACAAGAAACTTCGCAATAAATGTTTATACAATGTATCATCAAGTGTCATACTACTTCCGCATATTATTTCTACGTTGCGGTTAACAGAATGATATATTCTGACAAACTGCTTGTAATCATTTAACAATATATTGGGAGAATGAGTTGCAATAAAAATTTGGCCAACAAGTCCATCAATATCAAATAACTCTTTTAATAATGCTGTAAATACCAAATTTTCATTTTTCATTAACGCTTCAATCTTCCTAATAAGACTTCTTTGCCTATATGGGTGTTGATGAATTTCTGGTTCGTCTAGAATCAAAAAAAGTGGGAATAGCTTTCTCCCATTCATATTTATTATGCGTTCATCAAAATCCTCTGCTTTCCTTGTTGTTTTCACATTGTATATGATATCAATAATCTGCAATAAGATATTAAATGCATATTGGATTCCTTCCCCCAATTCATTCAACTCTCTTCCATTCTCATCACCCAGTCCTAACATTCGACACACAATCTTGTCAATATCAGTATCAAGATAAGCACTAACTCGGTCTCCTGTAATAGAATTGAGACAACTAATTTGTTTATTTATGTCGCTCACAATTGATTTCAACTTTGTTTTTTTTAAAATATCTTTTTCCTCTAATCCTGATGATTCCAAGCTATGCTGTATTAAATAATTTAGTACTTTTCCCGAACCACTAGACTTTCTAAAATCAACTTCTTTTGAAGGCATACGTTGTGCGTAATAATATAAGATGTTCATTTTTTTAATAACCCCAGCCCCAATCCGAGTTAGGGTAGGGGTGTCATGATAATAATTTATTCTCTCATCAACAGAATCTTGTCGCGCAATTAAAGTAATTGCGTTGCTATCATCTACATCAAAATTATCTTCAAAGAACCCGATTTCATCATCATCATATTTTACTGTTATCTTGATTTGAATAGGTTGCAGTACATCATTAAAATCACTTTCCGTGAATTTACCTGTTGCAATAAAGATATTTAATAATTCAAGAATATTGGTTTTTCCAATATTATTCTCTCCAATTAGAAAATTCATCGTTTTATCAAACATAATTGTTTTTCCTGACAAATTTCTGTAATTGGTAATTTCTCTAATCTCGCTAATATACATATTTCTCTCCCGTGTCCCCAACCTCACATAGGCATATCTATAGTACCATTCTCATTTTATCACCTAACCCCATTCATTTCTACATCTTTCTAGACTTTTCGTTAAACAAAACAGAACAGCAGCCCTTTCTATCTTCCCACCTCCTTATTCTTCCTCTCCGCCACTTTACTCCTCTCCTTAAACTCCAATTCCATATAATCCGTCTTCAATCTGTAGCTTTTCTTATCCAACATTTCCTTCTTAAGAAAGCTAAAGTAACCATTCTTTCCAGCAGCAACTATAATGTGATCACACATCTGAATTCCCATAAGGTCACAAGCCTGCAGCAACCTATCCGTAAGCTGTACATCCTCTTTCGATGGAACAAGACTACCTGATGGATGGTTGTGAAGCACCACCATAGCCGCTGCATTTGAAAGAATTGCCACCTTAAAGATTTCTCTAGGCTCTATCAGGGCCTTGTTTACTGTCCCCACACTTGCTATATGGCAGTTGATGGGTGTGCCATCAGATTTTAAGTTGACGACACACACCATTTCCCTATCCATTTCTTTAAGGAAATCTCCTACTACTTCAACAGCACTTTCCGGAGTTGTAATCTTCTTTTCAGACATGATTGGCGCATCTTGTACAAGCCGCACCGAAACTACATCAATCTGATTTTTCTCCATCCTTCTCCTCCAGCTCTACTGTAATAACAACATCTTCCTTTTGCTTCCTACAAAGATTATCCAGTTCAGATAAAGTCACATCTCTTACTGGTTTACTCGGATTCTTCATAATCATCATCCTCGGGCATGTCCTCCACGGGCATCTGTGCTAAATAATCTTCTTCCTCATCTACATAATCGGCATCCGGGTCTACCTTAGTCTTTTCTTCTTTCTTTTTCTCCAATACCTTCATTAAGACAAATGCCCCGGCTCCTACAGCCATAACTACCATCACAACAATGACCATCACTAATGAGCCTCTATCAACCGTTTCCGGTTCCTCTACAAGTTCCTCTCCTTCACTCGATACATCTGTAATAAGTTCTGGCGTTTCTTCTAATGTTTCCACCGGAGTAGCATCCCCTGCAGACACACTTTTCTTATATGCCTCCACATCCTCTTCTTCCATCAGATTCAGAATGTCAACTTCATCCACAAGATTAAGGAAATGAACAGTTTCTGCACCATTATCATCTCGATCAATAATGATATAAAAGTAATTTCCAGTCTTAGTCACTACCGTGATAAACTGCTTGCCTGCACCGGTAACTTCTCCATAATCATCTACCAGCGTAAGGTTGCCCTCTGGAGTGAGAGGGCCATAAGAAACTTCCGCAAAATCCTCTTCCAGCTTTGTTTCTTCAGCAACCACCTCTGAAATCTGCTCTGTCACATCAACAATGCTTTCTACAGGCATCTCCTCAAGTATCAGTACAACTTCTTCCTCATCACTGTGTGCAAATGCAACTGTTGAGCACATGCATGCACCAATCACAGCACATGCAAGGGTTCCGATAATCCTTCTTTTAATCCTCTTCATAATCTGTATCCTCCGTTTTCTCACATTCATTTTCTTTTATTGGTGTTGGTACACCATCCTTTGCCATTCGAATAATCTCCGCAAGCTGCTCTGGGGTAAGATTTGCCGCATGAACCATATCATGAATCTGAGTATTCTCTTCCTCACGATATCTACGCTCCAACTCCTTTACCTTAGCTTCCCATTCAGCCTTTTTCTGCCTTGCCTTCCTAAGATCCTGACCTATTTTCTCTAATCGTTCAAACATATTTCCTCCCAACATACTTAACCATTTTCAAACAAATACGCCTTATTTCCGGATACATTCATGAGCAAATAATAACGTGCCAGCTGCTCCTCATCTAAACCGCTCGTTACCACACTATCTAGCCCAGCATTACTTAGAGCAATGTTCAAGATGTAGTAGTCATATTCCACTTCCACCTGATACTCAACCTCAACCCAATACTGCACCTCAACTTCATAGGTATAAGTTTCTGTCACAAATCTCCGTAGCTCCGAATCCCACACAAGCCTTGTTCCGGTTCGCTCTTCAATACGGGTACGACTCTCCCACCTTGTTCTGGTCTCCAGCCGCGTCCTGGTTTCTATCACTTCTTGTATACTTAGCTCATACTGGGCATCAAACAGTTCCTGTAACCTTGTCTGCACTTCATTCCTTTCATAATCCTCATAAACCACTGTCAGATATGACGCTAACGCATACGGATTGTGTTCAATTACATCAAGCGAGTAATTATATTCATCATATCCCGGATTATCTGTTTCAATAGAATCTATCGTTATCAGCAACTCTGCTTCCAATGTGGTATAATCTGTATTCACATTCAGAATTTCCTCATCTTCCGCAGTAAAAGAAGCTCCCAATAGCGCATTCCCACCACTAGGTAGAATTAGTGCACAAGAGCCTAGCATACACACAATTAATAAAAGCAACACACCGATAATGGCAAAGACTAAAAGCATCGTAGGATTCTTTGTCACTGCCACATACATCCCTTGCCCAAATCCTTTTACGCACTTAACAATCTTTGTCCCAATATTCTTTGCACCATCTATCACCGTATCTTTAGCCTTTAGATTATCCTTCTGAACACGTTCCTTATGCTTTTTCTTGGACTGTACATGTGAACCTTCTGTCTTCTCTACGCCCCCTTTCTCATCCTTTAATTTTTGCCGCTGCAGTTTCTTACTGTAGTATTTTTTCTGTGCTTTTGACGAACTCACATCTACGATCTCCTCACCAAACTGCAATGCCTGTTCCCCTACATTCTCATCTTCCTCCTCATCTTTTTGAACCGAATTCTTTACACAGAACTTTTCTCTCATCTTGAAGCTGCTGGCAGACTTTGCCCGGAGTTTATCCCCGGGCCTCATTCTTTTCCTATTTGTTGCAGACATCCTTTGCCTCCATTACCTCTTCCAACTTGGTTGTCATAATGCTATAAAGTTCAAGGTCTGTAGGGAATCTGTCCACAAATGGAAGAATCACATTTCCGTAAAATAAAAGCCCTTCACCGGCTCCCGAATGTGT
Organism: Acetatifactor sp.; assembly: GCA_045541195.1. Classification (GTDB taxonomy): domain Bacteria; phylum Bacillota; class Clostridia; order Lachnospirales; family Lachnospiraceae; genus Acetatifactor. Next base: position 63,264 of record JAZQIQ010000027.1, read on the forward strand.
TACATACGAAAGCTGATGAGGACTAATATTAAGCTGCTTCGCCAAAATCTCTCTATCGCCTGCCGCCTGACTCAGCATATAAATAAAGTCACTGTTTTCAAAGATGTTTTCCACTTCTTTAGAAGCAAGTAAGTCCTTTACATTCTGCGTAATAGCAGTTGGAATACCGCCCCACTTACGAAATCTCTTAAATATTTCTACGCTATACGCAGCTGTCTGTTCCTCCTTTAAGAGAAGATGGAACTCATCCATATAATATCTTGTAGATTTACCATTGCTCCGGTTCTCTGTCACTCTTCCCCACACCTGGTCCTGAACGACAAGCATACCAATCTTCTTAAGCTGTTTACCCAGCTCTTTAATGTCATAGCATACAAGTCGGTTCTGAATATCTACATTGGTCCGGTGATTAAACACATTTAAAGAGCCTGTAACATAAATTTCCAGCGCAGTAGCCACATGAATGGCCTCCTGCTCCGGCTGCTCTAAAAGAGCATTGTACAAGTCCTCCAGTAAGGGCATATTCTCCGGCACCGGATTCTCAAAATACTTCTGATAGATGGTGTGAATACATCTATCGATTACCGTCTTCTCCACCGGTTGCAGACCATCCTTTCCTCCGACAATCAGTTCGCATAAGGACAGAATGAAATCTGCTTTCAGAGCAATCGGATTATCATCTTCCGAGTAATTGGCATTAATGTCCATTGGATTGATATATTGCGTGCTGGATGGGCTGATACGGATTACCTGCCCCTTGAATCTTTGCACCAATGGCGAATATTCTGACTCCGGATCACAGATAATCACATCATCATCCGTTGCAAGGAACGCATTGGCAATCTCTCTTTTCGCACTAAAACTCTTGCCGGAACCCGGCGTTCCAAGAATTAGGCCATTTGGATTTTTAAGCTGTTTTCTATCTACCATAATCAGGTTATTTGAAACGGCATTCAATCCATAGTAAAGTGGCTCACCTTCTGTCTGAAATAATTCCTGCGTAGTAAATGGAACAAAAATCGCTGTGCTGGATGTTGTAAGACTTCTTTGAATTCCTATCTGATTCTGGGCTAATGGCAAGGAACTCATCAGTCCCTGCTCCTGCTGAAAGTCAAGCCTTACCAGATTACAATTGTGCTTTTGAGCAATACTGGATGCCTGAAAAACATTGTTCTCAAGTTCCCGCTCAGTTTTTCCTGTATTCATAATAAGGAACGTCACCAGAAACATTCTCTCATTCTGACTCTGCAACTCCCTGAGTAATGCCTTAGCATCTTTCCCATAAGTTGCAAGGTCAGATGGAATAATATCCATATCATAACCAGCTCTTACCGCCTTCTTCTGTTCCTCAATCTTAGAGCGGTCAAGTTCTGTAATAGTATGCTTGATGTTTTTAATCGCTTCATTCTGGTCTACTGACTGAATGTGCATAGTTACAACTTGACTAGAATCCATATTTAACAAATCTGCAAGCATCTCGTCATTGATATCTGAAGCAGTAATCGAAAGGAACGACATTGCTCCGTACATATTTCCCATCTGAAAACCATTGCTCTTCTTAAATGCAAATGCACTTGGAGCAATGTAATCCTTCACACTCAATCCCGTTGATACCAACGAATTCCAATCAAATAGAAATCTATCAATATCCCCCATATGAAAAATGGAGTGCATAAGAGCCAAACGTTCCTTGCCATTCAGAGACTTGGCATTCACACCAATTTTCTTAAAATTATTCAGGATATTGGTTTCCACATGACTTAACCTCGGTTTTGCCTCCTTCATTGATGCTGCTTCAATACCAAAGGTTAAATATTTGCGCTTTGTGAGTCCGTTATTTCCCTGCGAAAACTGCCTTTTCAGCATCAGACTATACTCACTTCTCACATTGTCAAAACCATCATTCTGATGCGAGATACGAATGCTCCTTTCAAAGTTGTCTGAATCCGTTCTTGTATTTACAAAAGATAATTCAAAATGGATAGAACTATCAAAGAAATTCAGGAAACCACACCATTCTTCAAAGATAGCAGTCTGGTCCTCCTGCTGTGCCAATAGATAGTTAATATCCTGAAACTGAATCGTCTTCGTGTAGTATCCTTCCCTTACCCTACAAATGCCATCCTGAAACATTCGCTCAAACGGAATGGACTGCTGTGCGCTCATCCTCTTACTTTCACTTTTCTGCTTTGCTATCAATCGTCTCTCCCTCCTTTTCTGCATTGCTGATTCTCATCAATGCTGCATAATAATTATTTGTCCGATAAGGTCTGACTTTGGGTCTGACAAACCTTGACTGTATTACGTGTTTCAAAATAACTTCCAGCGGTTGTCCATTTTTCTCATACATGGCAAAGAAGAAGAACGGCATTGCAACAGCCATCATTCCAAGCGTTGCAGCACTTATATTTCCACATCTTTTAAACAAGAAAAAAGACGGTACTCCAACGAGTGCCGCCAAGCCAAAACAGATAACCTGCCTCTTAGTTAAATTGAAAATAATTTTAGATTTCACCCTAGTCAAATCTCTAGGAACTGATATATATGATGCCATGTGTTACCTCCTAATGTGCGCTAAAAATACTCTTTGCAAGTGACCCAGTTTTAAAAAGCGTAAAACACAGAAGCACTGTGTAACCCACTATACCCCAAAGAGAGCCAATAATATCTCCAGAAATAGAGATTGACTGCACAAGCACCGCATAAATTCCTACACATATAAGCATTAAAAACCCTTGGAATCCAAGTGCAAATAAAGAACGCAAATAGTTCTGTCCCATCATGCTCTGCTCTTTGTTTCCGAATGTTGCAAACGGAATAGGTGCCAAACTCACCATAAGATAAATCTCTATCATTCGTCCGTAAACAATTACGAAGATGATTGCTGATATCGCCAGCATCGTTACACCCACGATTGTAGATTGTAACCATAACGCCAATAATGGACCGATATCCATTGCTTCGATGGTTGATTGCATCTGCATCAACATAGTATCGCTAATTGCTGTATTTCCTTGAATCAGATGTCCGCTCCGGCTGATTACATGCTGCGCTACATCAAAAACTGCCATTGTGGTAGTGAAGGTATTTGAAATCAGGGTAACCGCAACATAGGTTTTGAATATCCATTTAAAGAATATCCATGTCTCGAAGTTTGCCAAATTGTTGTGGTCAATGATTAGCTGAATTAACTCATAACACGCTATGAATGTAAGTATCAGCCCGGCAATCGGCATAATAACGGATTCTGATACATTACGAATCAAATGGAAAACACCCGGCGAGAAATTCGCCGGGTTCCTTCCCACATCCGTCGCTATACTTGCCACCTGCTGATTTACAGACGTAAACATACCTGAGAGATTATCCATAATCGCGCCTACAAGGATTTGTTTCAACCACATTGAGATATCTTGAATAATACTGTCCATAGATACTGTGTTCCTCCTTTTCAATTAGTTACCCAATCACATGTGCACCTGCAATTAGGCATAGAAAAAGACCGACTACCTTGGCTTGGTAATCGGCCTATGTACTACAATTATTTAGCTTCTTTAATATTTTCCTTCTGCTTCACATTACCTACTAGCATTTTCTGTTTCTTACGCTGCGATGTTACTGGATCCCACTCACCAAGTACATCTTCCTCATTGCATGACGTTATAAATTCACGTCTAAGAAGTTTCTGACATAATTTTTTATTATAGTCATCCAACCCTAACTCAAATTTCTTCCTCTTACGAACTTCAAATTGCTTGTACACGCCTCCCAAATCTCTGAATTTCTCAGCAAGTTCATCAAGTGAAAACACCTCTAGCTGGTTATACAGTAGTTCGAGCTTCATTCTGTGGTCTAGGCAATTCCACGCTGCATTAACAATATCTTTGGGCAGCGCAAACTCGAACTCTCTTAAGCGCAATGCAATCTCCTGGTCAACTTTCTCGGGTGCAATATATTTTAATATCTTTAATATTTCTTTTTCTTCAAACTCACTCCGCTTTATTAGTAGTGAGACATCTGTTTTAATTATCTGACATTCATCTATCTTCTCAATAAACTCTGTCTTATTGTTCACAGCAAACTGAATTGCTAAACTAGTTGATACATTCCAAATATCACGATATTTTGGCACAGAAAATGGTATATATCGCTTTTCAATTATCATTTGTAATTTTTCTTTTTTTAGCTCAGCAAACTCAATTGAGAATGAATTTATTCTATACGCATCCAGCAACATCTCAAAAGAATCTATTGAAATATCTTCTCCCAATAATTCGTTAATCATTTCTTCTGTCAAGTTCTTCGGACAACCTGCATTAATTAACTCTTGCATATTATTATTTACAAAATTGCAAAGTTCATCTGTAAAACCAAAGTGCGCATGATAGACTATATAGTTATCCCAAGTTATAGAAATTCTTTTATTTTCAAGCAGATAATTCCAAACTACAATTTTCTCACCTGTCTCTGGCAAGCAATCCGAAATTGAATCCCAAAATGCATTCTTTTGTTTTTCAATTAAACGTATACAGAGTTCTGTATTTATTCCATTTAAACGTTCCAATGCATCATTTATGGCATCCAAGGATTCTGTATCATTCTCCTCCGTCTCAATCATAAAAAGGGTGGCAAATCTTGCGAATTCCTTATGAACATAATTCAATAATGGTGCATACCGCAGATCAAGAATTGCTGTATAATTAATTACAGACGGTTCTTTTGAACGTTCCGGTACTTTGAACATAAACAACTTTTCTACCATTGATTTATTAAGGACATAATGATTATTATCAAAAATGAAATCTAAAAGTTTTTTATCCACTTCTCCTTCCATTGTTAAATCATTAAACTCAATCTCAAGCGCTTCTATAATCTGCTCAAATTTCTCCTCCGGAATCGACTTAAACTTTATGAGAATATCTTTATCCCTTTCAAGATAGGTTTTCATTTTACCAATCACTTCATCATTTTCACAATATTCATTGCGACATATATCATCAATCTCACAATTCTTTAATATCAACAATAAATATTTATCCTTCGCTTCTTGAGTAAGTTCCATATCTGTGTCAAAATCAAACCATATCCAGTTACTTTCATGACAAATTATAGGTATCAATTTAAAATCGTACGTATTTCTTTCTATGTACGCTTTTATAAAATCCTTACTTTTTTCTGTTCTATTCGTTATTTGCTTGATTAACCTTTTAAATTTCTCATCCTCACATTTTAGATTCTCCAACATATGGTCTAATAAGTCAAAATTCAATATCTCTATTTGTTCAAATTCAAAAGCCTCTAATCTGTCAATTATTCTGTCACAATGTTCTAACCCATAAGTATAATCTCCTACTGCCTTATGATTTCGTATTCCAAGAATATAATTCATTTCCGCGGTAGTTATACTTTGTGGATGGAAATAATTTATATAATTTGCATAATTCTCATCAATATAACCATGCCTCAAAAAGAATTTAAGCAAATCATTTTTTTGAACTTCTGAAGATAAGACTTCTTCAACCGAATATTCGTTTATTAACTCCGCCAACGACATCTCTGACATACTTCTTACTTTTTCTCTATACTCTTCAATCAGCTTACGCAGTGCTTCTTTTCTGTCATCAGCACTATTAACCAAAGAATTATATCTAATAAAGTATTCTTTCACAACCGGATCATCATTGAACACTGGAAACAAATTTGTGTTATTGATTGCACCTGCTGATTTTCCAATAACTTTCAAAGCAGTAACATTTAAAGAATTAAAGTCAAAATCCTCTTTCAATATATCAAATGAAGTGCGCGTTACACTCCCCATTTGTATATTTGTTGCTATTCCAGTATATGCTACCAAATACCCCAAAAAAGCAACTTTAAGTTCTGAAACATCTCTCAATATGTCTCTATCAATTGTTTTCAATATCTCCAAATTTTGATTAATCACCTTCTCTAGCGGTTCAACTTTTTTCTCAATAAAAGTCTTTTTATCTCTAAAGGCTTGCTTGACAATTCCCTCTTCTCCTTCCAAATTAGCAAATTCCCTTGGAAACATATTTTTAAAAATCATTAAGGCAAGCATATTCTCATCATGTAACAAAGATAATTTCTGATCACCCTTAATAGTTCGTATATATATCCAAAATTCATTCATTATGCTTGTCAAGACACGCATATCGCTAATATAGGGCGCCACCAAAGTAACAAATCTATCCGAAACCGAAATCTCTGGCATACGAACTTTTTTAGGCATTAGATTAAGCCCCAACATACTCCTCATTATTTCAGCCGAGTTAGTAGAATTGATATATGGAATAATGGGGATAATAAAATCGAAAAACTTAGTTCTATCCGTATTTTCAAACATGTCATCTCTCACAGCATACACGAACACAATTTTTCGTTTTATCATCTCATAGTTGTTTATAAGTGTATTTAATTCTCTAAGCTTTATAAAGATCTCATTATTTCTGAATCGATCTAAATCTTCTACGAATACCACGTCGTAATCTGTTGATTCAAAAAAATAAATAATCTCGTCTAAGTTTTTATTGAATACAGTCTCTGCATCCTTATTCTCAGCTGAAACTTCCACTTTATCTGCTATCTTCAAACCACCCAAACGTACTCTTGTGGATAAAAGCCATACCAAATATGCAACCATTAGTAATGCTCCACCAACAAAAATTACGATTATTAAAATACTGCCCTTTTCACTTACACCCAAATTAACCAATTGTTCATATGCAATCTTATATGTATCCACCAGAATATCATTTCCCCAAAACCATATTCCAAATGCTACATATAAAGCAAGAATCACGATCAAGCCATATGTTCTTAACAATCCATGCTTATGAATTTTTCTATACCTACTTTGAGGAATTTTTCTATAATTGACTTTATAAAATAACTGCTTTAATATTCCTTTTTCTAATTCATCCTCTTTAAAATCCCTTTTATCTCCATCTTTCTTGGGTGTTTTTAAAGCGCCTTGATTCGATTCTTCCTCTTCAGATTCTGCTTCTGCAAACGTAGCCAATGAAATATGAAGTGCCTTTATAGTTGGACGTTGGTCCAGATATGAGCAAATAACACTACTCTTTCCTGCCCCATACGGACCTGTTAATGCAATGTTTTTAATTGCAGGATTACTAATTGCCAAGTCTAACGCACGGAAATATTCTTGTGAATTTGATGCTGACTTGTTTGGTGCAAGGTCTTCATATTCCGATTTATTCATTCTATTTGGAATATTCTTATTCCATGCATTTACACACAGTTGAGGAATACTCCGTATAATTGTGATAAATGTTCTTATCAGAACAAATAAATAATTAGTATTCTTTCTTTCCTTCTTCTCTTTGTACACTATTCTACCCCTCTCACATTATCATGTTATTTAAAACTTTGTGTATCGTTTGTACTAACAAGTTAGTCACGTTTCTACAATATACCATATCACATCTCTTTTATTTTTTAAATAGCTATTCAGCATATGTACCGGAGCAGCCTTTCGGCTGCCCTTCTCTTTAAAACAATCCCGCCAGTAACGGAACAAGTGTAGTTCCAATCAACGCCACTCCGCCTCCGGCCATGAGCTGCTTCATACCCTGAGACTTGGCACCCGGGTTATCGTTACCATATCCCTCTAAGAGGTTAATAACGCCCCATACTCCAAGTCCTGCTCCTAATGCTATTACTAATGTCTGTAATACTCCAATTGCGCTCTGAAAAAATGCCATAATTTAAATCTCCTTTTCTTTTTGAAATAAAAATAGAGCTAAGCACTTTGCCTAACTCCTAGTCACTCGCCATCAATCTCTACTACTTCGTAGACATCATTTGGCTTCAGTTTCAGTTTTCTGTTTACAAACCTTTCAATATCGAAAGTGTTCTTTTTGTCATAATCCGCCGTATAACGATACTGCGGATGCTGTGTCAGATCATACTTGTCTGACAGAAATGGCCTTACACCACGTAGCAGCATGATGCATTTGCCACCATCCAGCACTGCCAATTCATCCACCGCCATTAGGTCTTTTCCCATCTTTTGATAATTCAAAGAATGAGATTCTTCTCTACCCCTGCTTTCACCGGTATTGTAGGTGTCGATTGTCTCTTTACCCAGAGTCTGGTTCAGTTCCTTCAACGTGGTCTGTTCAGAACCACCAAGGAAAATCTGTGTATCCATATTACCTACAATAGTGTCACTATTGTCTTTATAAATTGCTTTTAGCTGTGACTTTGCTTGTAGCACTAAACAGCATGAAATCTCTCTGGAACGGATAGTTGCCACTAGCTTTTCCAGATTCGGTATCTGACCGATATTTGCCGCTTCATCAATCAGACAGCGCACATGAATCGGAAGCCTTCCCCCATACTTATCATCTGCCTTTTCACAGAGCAGATTAAAAAGCTGCGTATAAATCATGGATATAAGGAAATTGAAAGTTGCATCCGTATCGCTCATGATAAGGAACAATGCAGTTTTCTCATCTCCCAAGGTATCCAATTCCAATTCATCATAAGAAGTAATCTCTCTAAGCTCCTCGATATCAAATGGTGCCAACCTCGCACCGCAGCTAATCAGAATAGATTTTGCAGTCTTCGCCGCAGCCAACTTGTACTTCTTATATTGCCTCACTGCAAAATGATTTGGTTTCTTCCGCTCTAGAGCTTCGAACATTAAATCTACAGGATTCTGAAAATCTTCATCATCTTCCCGTACCTCGGAAGCATTAATGAACTCAATCAGTGTTGAGAAATTCTGTTCTTCTTCCGGAGCCTCATAATGAATATAGCCAATCAATGCTGTATAAAGAAGAGTCTCTGCCTTAACCCAGAAATCATCCCCATCTTTACCATCTCCTTTGGTATTAGCAATGAGCGTAGTTACCAACTTCAAGATATCTTTCTCAGAGTGGATATATGCGAATGGATTGTAATGCATGGACTTCTTGAAATTAATAGTATTAAATATTTTGATGCGATACTTATTCCTAAGAAGCACATTACCACATTCGCACACGATACTACCTTTGGGATCTGTGACAACATAGGAACTGTGCATTTGAAGCAGATTTGGTTTCAACCAAAATCTGGTCTTTCCTGAACCGGAACCTCCTACTACCAGCACATTCTTATTACGTGCATACTTTGGATTGCTGGGTCTGTTGCTCATCATAAGACATTCCGTTTTCGTCAGTATGATATTGTCTTCAAACTTTGGTGCCATGAATGGTTCCATATCCTTGGAAGTTCCCCATCTGGCAGAACCATATTCCTCTCCTGGTCTGTAGTTCTTGGCATTCTTACCTTTGAAGTACACAATCAAGCGAATACCGGCTCCAAATGCTACACCGACAAATAAATCAAACAAATGCATACTAGGCAATGGATTGTCCAATGCGAGTCCCACAGCATTTAAAAAGCTCATTATTCGCTCTGATGCACTTTCACCTTCTACCATTCTCCATGCTTCCCCCAAATTGGTCGCTATCCCTCCTATGAGCAAATAAGGGCAATTGCGAATAAGTAATTTCTTTAACTTAGCCGTATTCACTACCTTGTTCTCTCCTTTTCCCTCTTCTTAACTTTGCTCGGAAGCTTTGCCACTAAATCCTTAAATTTCTTAAGTTGCTGTAATACACTTGGCTTCACTTTCTTCTTCATCTGGTGTTGCGTATACTCTGCCAAAATCTGCGTCAATGCATCTGCATCCCTCGCCTTAAAGAAAACCAAATAGCGCGGCGGTTTCACCGTTTTATCTTTGGTAACCGCAAAATCTACACCATATTTCTTGGCTAATCGTTCAAAGCTTTTTGCACCAGAATCACCGACCGCCATACTAGAAACACCTTGATTTTGACCAATTAGCTCTTTGACCGTCTGTTTACCCTTAATACGTTTATCTGGTACATTTTGATCCTTCTGCAACTTCTTATTTCGTCGATGCTGCAGATACACCCTAATACCGCTGGCAACCACACGCTCTGTCACCTTTGCTGTGCTAATTGCCAGATTTACCGTCCGATTTTCTACTTCTTCCTGCATTGCCATCCCTCCTTTCTTCACTTAGTAGAAATAATTAACGTGTTTCCTGCTCTTTTACGGTCTTATGATTATCCTTCTCAGGCTTCATATTTTCCATCTGCGAATCCATAATCGGTATTACTAGAATACCTCCCCCCATCCTTACAAATGTTTCCGGTTGATGGAACCTATTTTCATACCGTTCCATCTGTTCCGGAGTCAAAGACTTAAAAGAATCCCCCTCTACACCTATCACCATAAAGGTTCCTGCCACAATATCCGCCAATACACCGTCTGAATCATATAAAGCTCTATTAAGCGGCATTCCGTTAATTTTGCCTTCTTCGTTCGAAAGAATAACTACCGATTCCCCAAATGGATAACATACCTCCACATAACCTCCTACCACCGCCTGAAGGTCTTTCAACTCCGTTCCAACTTGCGTCGAAACCGGATGCTTTCCCGGCTCAATTAGCAACACATCATACATCTCTTTCATCAAAACCTCCTACGCAAGTCGAAATGCCGGGACGTCTTGCCCATCTGCACTCAGCATAATCATCAAAGAACTAAGCATAACTCTAGCTCTGACAGCGTCCCTTTTAGTCATTCCTGCATAGCAATTTGTTCCATCTCGGAACACTAGCATAGAACCAACAAGCAACATCATTTCGTCTAGCTGAACCATATTTCTCTCATCGTACAATACCGCGTATGGAGTTCCCTGCACTGCGGTCATTACACCATGCATTCCTAATTTTTCGATAAAGCTTTCTACCTGCGCCTCTTTAAGAATCCTGGTATTTCCGGTAGGCATAATCTCTAAAACACCTACTACTGTCTCCGGTGTATCATTCTGTACTACAATCTCAAATCCCGGTATTACATTCACCGTCATCTCAAAACTTCCCATCTTGTCCTCCTTTTGAGCAAAAAGAAAGCGATCTTCTTTTCTCAAGAAAATCGCTAATGCTCCATTTGTCTGTTTCTTTTTTTCTGCCACTGATCCAGCAGTTTAATAATAGTGTCTTCCATCTGCTTCGGTGTATAGCTCTTTGGAAAATACTTCTTAAGCACCTCTGGCTTAATTGTCAGCTTATCGAGGTCACTTTTCTTTTCCTCAGACATAACTGCACACATAGATTCCATTGTACACATACCGTCTTGATTTAACTTCTTAATTCTCTGCGCCTGCGAAAGAGACGGTGTAGTCTGTGCATAATCCATTGCCTCTAAGAACTCTTCCTGCTTCTCCTTGGGGAGATAAGAAAGCTCCACGGCGGGATTGAAAGCAATCTGCTTATCGTCGACCATATCTAAAATCTGAGGAACCAACTCAGTAAGTCTAATATAACGTTGTACTTGCCTTCCGCTCTCTCCAGTTTGCTCACCAATGATATCCGCTGCCTCTGACTTTCCGACAACTTGTCGGGAAGTTTCACTCCGCTTCATCCCTTGGTGCTTAATTGCTTCGAGCTTCATTTTAAGAGCCTTCGCTCTTTCGCTTGGCAAAATGTTCTCCCTCTGCAAATTAGAATCAACCATCAAGATAGTAGCTGCATCATCATCTAATTCTCTGATAATTACCGGCATACTCTCCATTCCAGCAATCTCGCATGCCATGTGCCTACGATGCCCCGATACCAACTCAAATCCACCATCTGCTCTCGGCCTCGCAATCGCCGGCGTGAGTACCCCAAACTGTTGAATACTTTCTACCATCTTTTGCATTTCCTCATCCTCTTGTACCTTAAACGGATGTTTCTCAAAGGGGTACAGTTCTATCAAAGGAACTTGCTGAACTTTTTCTGCATTTACCTCAGCACGGCTCCTGTCTGTCTCAAAGATATCATCGTAACTGCTCAAGCTGATGTTTGTGCCTCTTTTCGACATCTGCAAGCACCTCCTTCGTTAAAACTCGATAAGCATCTGCAACCTTACCCTTTGGGTCATGCGCAAATATGCTCTTTGCCTCAGCACTAATTTCCGCAGCCCTTACGGAACGAGGTATATCTGTCTCAAATACCTTTATCTTCTCTCCATAAGTCTGGCGTATAAGCCCTGCAATTTCCTTCGCATAATTAGTCCTCCCATCCACCATTGTAAGAAGAATCCCCTCAATCTTGAGCTTCGGATTAATCTGCCTACGCACCTTATTTACGGTTTGTAGAAGCTGTTCCAGACCTTTCGCAGGTAAGTACTGAGCCTGCACCGGAATCAGCACATTATCCGCTGCAGCTAAAGCATTTACCGTGAGCATTCCCAAACTGGGCATACAATCCAAAAGGATTACATCGTACTGTTTATTCACTGTGTCCAAATATTGTTTCAGAATTGATTCTCTGCTCATAGCATTCACAAGTGATACCTCTAAGCCCGATAATTCAATATTAGCTGGCATCAGGTCTACACCTTCTTCGTGATGTAAAATCCCCTCCCCTTGCTCAATCTTTTCTTCATTCATTATTTTGCCCATCACAGTAGATAAGGTTGTCTGCAAATCATCCGGTCTAGGAAACCCTAAACTAATGGTCAAACTAGCCTGTGGGTCTGTGTCCACCAGTAATACCCTTTTTCCTTCCTGTGCCAATCCTATTCCCAGATTTTCACAAGTCGTAGTTTTACCGGTTCCACCTTTTTGATTCACTACGGCAATTACTGTCGCTCTACTCGACATCGTCTCTCCCCTTTCTAAATCTTTCCAGTTGCCATATCATTGTTTACCAATGCTGTATAATAGTTACTGATTGTAAGCGGCGCATAGAAGAGAGCTGTTAACAAATACGAGCGAATGTTCTTTACTTTTGTAGTGTTCTCTTTCATACACATAAGAACATAATCAATGTGTCCCTTATCTAGCTTCATAAACTGACTCTTCACTACACTCGCCTCTTTTTTCTCTCCTCCAATCCGAACAAAAGCATTGTTGCTACAAACTGTATCCACCAAGAGTTCAAGGATTTCCTCAAGACTCTCTCTTTCATAGGGATTCTCCTGCTTTAAACACTCAAACTCCAATTGCTCGATAAAATACTGTTTGCATGCCATCCTTCCATCCATCGATTCATCTGATGGATGGATAGTATCAGTCTTTCTATAATCAGGCTTTTTCATCTCAGTATTAATAGACTGCATTTTCTGCATCTCCTGACATGCATCTTCTGCACCTCTAGAAGTGTAATTTCTGCACTTCCGAAACTGCACATTCTGCAGTACGGAGATGAAGTTCTTCACATATATCAAATTCGGCTTACATAAGCCCTGCTTTTTTCTTTCAATGAGCCCTATGTCCTCCAGTTCATTCATCAGCTGCACCGCTTTTCTTTCCGAACAATTGATACTTTTTACAATCTCATGAATGGTGAAAATAATAAACACTCTTCCCTCTTCATCAAACCAACTATTCTTTGCAGAAAGATTCATACGATCCAGCAAAATACTATAAAGTATCTTTGCATTTGATGTCATATCAGCAAAACACTCCTCTGTATAGAGGACTTTGGGAACCCTAAAGAATGAAAAAAGTTGAGCTTCCTGTCCATAGAAATAATCAAATTTCATATTCTTTTACCATTATCGTGTAATTCCGCCTTGCCCAAGTAGCGCCTTGGTGCACCAGCCCAGACAGGGCTGATGCTTTCCATAGGGACATCCTTCGCATGGAGATTTCGACTTTTCTGGTTCCGCTAACAGGTAAAAACAACCATCTTCTCTGAAATCGCATTCCTTTTTTCGCTTATTCCAGAAATAACAATACCGACAATCTTTCGGTTTGTCTTCAGCGTACTTTCTCCCTGACATTAAATGGATACCTCATCCTTTTTAGGTACAGTCGCATCCCTCTCCTTTGGGGGCTTATCCGCACATTCCTTTTTCTTATCCTTTAAGTCCTGAAGAACAGATCCCTTTTCCGCAGCTTTTTCTCTCTGACGCGCCTCAAACTTCTCTCCCAGCTCAAACACCTTATCTTTGCTGTCATAGTGATACACATTATCAGAGAGCTTATCTTCCGGTAATACCTGTGTCGCATTCACATCACGTACCATATTCTGAAGCATCCTTAAATCTGAATGACCATCGTCCCTAACAAGTAAAACTTCATGAATTGATGAAGGTAACACAAAAAAATCTCCGCCAATCTTTTCTGCAGCCTGCTCTAAAAATCCTGGATATGCGATAACTCCAGCACCACTCATTGCTCCTACTGCAGATGCAACATACATGCTTTCATCTCCGGTTGGCGCAATTGCTTCACCGCCCATCATATCATTTACAACTCCGTACAACCCTCTAAGGGTTGCAGGTCTACTCTCTGGGCTATATTGCTCAGCATCTGCATGAATCTGTTCATGTGTCACACCATATCGTTCCATCAATTCATTTGTTACAAGAACAGATGCAGCTCCTGTTTCATCCTGAGATAATACAAAACGATAAACAACTGCCAGGTCCTCCAATTCTTGATGCGGAATCTTCTGCAACATATCCGCATTAGCTTCCTTTGATACGACCTGCATGGTAAGCAAACTCTTCATTTGCTCATAATCATTCAGCATTGAGAAATCAATGTCCGGACGACCTTTAAAACCACTCTCCACCATCTGAACTGCTCTGCTCACAATGTCATCGAATCCCATTCCGTCTTCATATGAAGCATACATTGCCGTCACATTCATATTCAGACCAATGTTCTCCCCTTGTTTCCGAAGTGTCAAAGCATCGTAATCCTGCTCCTGTAGTTTCTGAATTGAGTTTTCTTCAATCACCACTGGCGCAAAATGTTCTGCGAGCTCTTCCTTCAGTTTTTCTTTGAATTCTTTGTAATCCATCTCTTTCCTCCTTGTGATTAGAATTCCTTGCCTGCTTTTGCGCAAACAAAAAGAGCGATTACTCGGCTACCAGTTCGGTAGCGAATAATCGCTCTATGTACTATATTCCTATCAACTCATATTACACTTAAACGCCTAATTTCGCCTTGTGCTTTTATTATCCTCAATACTCAGCACCTTCATTTTTACATAATCGTTTATTTCCCATACCCGCTGAGTCCTTTCTACCTACTTTTCAGTATAACTATTCGAAGAATAGTAACTTAGTTTTTTACATTTTGTAGCCTTTTTTCCTTCAAATTATTTACTTGAGATATTAGAAATGGAATAACAAACATACTACACATAAATTCATATATTCCACTCCCTCCCGCTGAAAAAATGCCCAAATACTTATCAATGCAGAATACTATAAGAAATGCACCCACCAAGGAAATACGTGCTGTGAACATTACCTTTTTTCCTTGATTCTCTTGAAGTAGTCTCTTCATGCATTTCAGTCTATTTCCAATCTTCCTAGGAAACAAAACAAATAGCTTCTTTCTCAGCGTTCCAAATATATTCTTTAATCCAAACAGTAGAATAAATATCGTATCAACAGCAACCAAAATCAGCCATACTACATACATCAGAGCTTTTCGTAACAAGCACTTGTTAGACAGCTTTTCGAAACTATTCCAAATCTTATTTGAAAATAACTCAATCTTCTTTGGCTCATCTAAATCATCAACGTTTAATTCTAAAATTTTACCTGAGCATCGACTAAATAAAGTGCAAATTTTATGTAATGCAAGTCTAAAAAAAGCTAATGAAAAAAACGGAATTGAAAAATACCAAAATATCATTGTCAACATCTTAATCATGTCAGCTTGATACACTTCCATCGAACCAAAAGATATTTCTATACTCTCCTTTTGTGCAACCAAAACATAACAAACAATATATGAAAAGAAGCCAGTAAAAAACACTGCTTTTTCACGGATAGTCGTTAGAATAAAGTTAGTTTCTTCCAAAAAAATAAATTGAAAAAACTTCACTACAAAGTAAATAAAAGTGATTCCGCATGATATTATTCCCAATAGAACCACAATATAGCTCAATAACCATTTAAAACCTACTACAAATTCTACAATTTTATAAAAACCTATACATACAACAGTAGTAATCACCAAAATCTGTGACACAATTTTTAAAATATGTACCCCCCTGAGTTTTTCACGATTTTCTTGCAGTATTTCCTCTAAAAGCGAAAATATTACATATACTATGCCATAGAATACCATTGACCCTCCAAGTACATCTACAAGTAGAAATCCTCCATATATCCCTAACATATCTCCTTTTCCTCCCGTATACTCAAAATCAAATATTCACACTACTTTTTATCCATTTACCCTAACATTTTCATACTTCATATCCGTAATATCTGTTTACATAGCATCTGTATTATCTTTACTTTCTCACCCGCTGAGTGCTTTTCTAAAACTTTTTCGGTACGAATTTCAACCACTTTTTCAACACATCCGTTCGATAATTTCCGTGTTATCCAGTACCAATTATTGAACTATTTGAAACAAAACACTACGAAACCATTGAAAAAAAACTACTTCTCCCGTAGTAGGACACAAAATACTCCACTGCATTCTCAGGGAAGAACTCTTTAAATTCTCCATAAAGCTGTCCTGCCAGTGTCTTATTATGGGCAATAATCAGCGTGGGCTTATTAAGTGCCGCGATAACATTGGCCATGGTAAAGGTCTTACCGGAGCCCGTAACACCCAGCAAAGTCTGGAATTGGTTGCCCTGCTTAAAACCTTCCACCAACTCCTTGATAGCCTGGGGCTGGTCGCCGGTTGGTTGATATTCGGAATGTAGTACAAATTTCGACTCTTTATTTAAATGCTCCACGAAAGGACCTCCTTTATGAACGCATACAGCTACTTATAGTATCTCTATAACTGAATTGATTATAGCAGAATATAAATAAAAAGTACAGAACAAATTCGAACCTTTGTTCTGTACTTTCCCTCATCTTTTTATCTTTGATATTACAAGACCTAATAATTCCCGCTCTCACCTATGCTGCCAATCTGCAGACTACTTCCAAGGCATTGTTTTTACTATCTTAAGCCTATCACCAATTTCCTACAAACCATAGGCTTCCATGATTGCCTGAAACTCGGTCGACTCCGCAAATCCTACCAATACACTTTCACGGGTGGCACCGTTGTTCATAACTTCCTCCCAGAATGCAATACCATCTGCATCGCACTCCCTATCCATGAAGGTACGGTACAACGCCTTGATATACTCTTCATTTGAAGTATTCTTCGCCAAATACTCCGGTGAGGTAAAAAAGTCTTGTGCTGCGATCTGTGGCGTAGTCACACCTTCTGACATTGCGAGTGTCCAATATTCAACACCTTCTTCATCCGCACCACGCTCAAGCACCTTTGTATAAAGTCGTTCCGCAAATTTTCCGATACCGGGATGCACCGCCACACCATTCGGATACATAGTTCCTCTGGAGATTCCGTAACTTGCACATAAATCAAAAAACTCCGGAGAATTTACAAATCCTGCCAATACATACTCTCTGGTATATCCGCCCTCCAAAGTTTTTATCCAAAATGTCAGTTCCGCTTGCGAAAATTCCCTATCAAAAAAGGTAGCATAAAGCACCTCTACATACTTCTCATTGTCATAGCCCATACCGGTAAACTCACTGCCACACAGGAAACCATTTGCAAGTCCTGCTCCATCACTGTTACCTGCAATCAGTATCTCCGTCCACCAGTTGGTACCATCCTCGTCCGCAGTTCGGTTCAAGGCAACAGTATACATACGCTCCACAAACTCTCTGACGCTGCCCGTCCCTCCCATCTCTTCCTTCTTAAATGTTGCTACAACTCTAACATCTGATGCGGGCACATAAAAGTAGAAAGATAATTCATTGTCGAAGTACACTTCCACGGATTTTCCTTCACTATCTGTGATACTCAGGGTGTCCAACTTATACCCTGCGTCTTCCCAAACTTCTCCGTACACACATAGACCCACATATCCTTCATCCTCATACAGAACAATGCTTCCGCCCGTAGCCTCTGCCACCTCCAGCTCTGCATTCCTTACAGTAACCTTTACCGTTTCAGTTCCGGTAGCATAGTTCGCAGTCTCAAATGATGTAACCGTTACTATTGCAGTTCCTTCCACAGTTCCTGGCATTAACGAACCATCGTAGTCAACATAAACTATCTCCCAATTATCCGAATTAAATGAATAAGTGGGCGACTCTGCTGATGCATTATCACTAACAACGCAAATCTTATTGGCAGCTTCATTCGTGTACAAGGATAACTCCGACACATTTAAGCCAATGTGCCTCGTTGCCTGTTCAATGGTAAACTCTTTATATACAGTTCCGGTATAATTTCCAATTCCGGTTACCACAATCAACGCAACACCGACATTCACATTATCATAATATTCAACAACATAATCCACATTCTCTACCAATGTGTCGCTGGTAATAGATTTCTTTTTTTCAGTGCCGTCATACTCTACAGACGTAGTATCTATAGAAAACATTTCTTCTGTCAAATATATCGGTTGAGGGTCATCCTCGAAAAATTCAACCTGATATGCAAAGGTTACCGCATTTCCTTCCTTATCCTTCAAACCATCAATCCGAGCCGTATATACACCTTCATATGTTTCTATTCCATCAGGACGGAACATAATACAGTTCGCTACTCCGTACCCACTTGTCTCTACATTAAAGTACTCTCCGCTATTACTTTCCGTATACGCAGTACTTCCGTCAAAACTCCATACTTTGCCATCTGCTTCTCTAATTAGCGTCACCTTAACATCTGTTTCAACAGGAGTTGTATATTTGGACGGATTTAATGTAACGCTCCATGCAACATGCTCCATAAACAAGCTGTTAGGGAAATATCCGGATGCCGGCCAGCCAACAAAATCATAATCACAACCGTCTCCGCTTCTGTCAAATACCTTTTCTGTTGTATATCTCCAATAGTTTGATTCCTCATTTATTGCAAATCCAAACCCAACCTTACTCATTGTGGGATTTAACTGCCATCTACGATGTCCCAATCTGCTTACATTACTGTAATCACTGTCATCCATAAATGCATCCACTGCACCACTCATGGTTGTCCCACCTGCAATATTACTGGAACTGGTTGCAGTATATGCCTGTGCATAAAAATCATCATCCATATCTGCCGGTTGCTCCGGATAATGTCCGAATTGCACACCCGGCACCGCCAAGATTACTGCACCATACTGAGCATTTTCATTCAATATCGCATCCGATACAACAGCCGGCAATCCTGCCAACCGCCTTAATGCGTTCAGACGGTCCACCGCCACCTGAATCGCCTCATCTTTTAATTTTCCCGTTGCATATGGTGCTGTACAAGATGGTTGTTCTTCAAAGAGTTCTTCCGGAAGATTCAAAGAGTTCTCCTCTAACAGCTGTATAATCTCTTCCTGACTCAACTTCTCCATCGCCAAACTACCGCTATGTAAATACATAGTCGATTGCGTATCCTCTGATACAAATTCCGCTGCCATTGCATGTTGTGGCAGATAAAGCATCACCATACCTATAATAAAAAATAGCGCCACAATACGTTTTTTCATGAAAATAGTCCTCCACACATAGTTTTTACACTGCCCTTAAGTACTATTTCCATAATATCACATTTTGCGACGCTATAAAGTATTTTTTTATTTACAAATTTTTCGCCCGATTCTCCACTGTGTTCTTAAAATTCTCAATCTCATGTGTATATTCCTCATCCATATATGATGAACGAATCAAGAAATCTGCCGTAGCAATATTGTTTGCCATCGGAATATCATAAACCTGTGCAATTCGCAGAAGAGCCTTAACATCCGGGTCATGAGGCTGTGCCGCCAGTGGATCCGAGAAGAAAATAACCATATCAATCTTTCCTTCTACGATCTTAGCTCCAATCTGCTGGTCTCCTCCCAGAGGACCGCTATTATATCCCTTTACCTGCAAGCCAACATGATCTGTAATCATTCTTGCGGTTGTTCCCGTACCGGAAAGCTTATGCTTCTGCAGAATTTCCTTATTAGCCTCACACCACTTAAGCATCTCTTGCTTCATACCGTCATGGGCAATCAGTGCAA
Organism: Acetatifactor sp.; assembly: GCA_045541195.1. Classification (GTDB taxonomy): domain Bacteria; phylum Bacillota; class Clostridia; order Lachnospirales; family Lachnospiraceae; genus Acetatifactor. Next base: position 83,312 of record JAZQIQ010000027.1, read on the forward strand.
TATTTTTCTGTTTTTTAATTGTCATTGTTAAATAATCTAAGCTCATTTAACTCCCTCCTGCTTATTCTCTCATTAGAATACAATTCATAACCACACTAATTATTATCGCTTTCACATCCGGCTTCGACTCCGCAATCCTGATTGTTAATGCTACCAAGGTATGGTCATCAATTAATTTTCTATCACTATCAAATAGTACCCATTTCTATCCCAAAAGTAAAGAAACATTATTGCAAGTAAAATGCCACTTTTCTCGTCACCATAACACAAAGAAAGCACAGAGTAAAATCCCTCTTACTCTGTGCTTCCATATTATTCATAATCTATAAGCCGTACTGCGCTTTAATCCGCTGGAATTCTTCACATGCCGCAAAACTGTTCATTACCGTCTTACGATCTACGCCGCCATCTAAAGCAGTTTTCCATGCATCGATTCCGGCCTGATCCGCCTCACGATCCATAAAGGTTCTGTAAAGTGCCTGTACAAACGCTTCATCCGTAGTATTCTTTGCCAGATATTCTCCTGACCAGAAGAAACTCTCAGCTGCCAGCTCCGGCGAGCATCCGCCACCGGCAATCGCTACTGTCCAGCTTTCAATACCATCTTCATCACCCTGACGCTCTAGGATTGTAGAATACAATCTCTCTGCGAAACTGTAAATACCCGGATTCACAGCACTTCCGTCTTCGTTAAGGAATCCTCGCGAAATATCATATTCTCTACATAAGTTGAAGAACTCAGGAGAGTTAACAAAGCCTGCCAGAATTGCACCTCTGGTATTTCCACTCTCCAATAAGCCTGACCAATATGCTTTTCCGGCATCATCCGCTTCTCTGCAGAAGAATGTGCTGTATAATACCTGAATATATTCGTCATTGCTATAATTCTTACCGGTAAACTCTGTACCCATAATAAATCCTACGGAAAGAGATGCCGCATCATTTGTTTTATTCATAAGTTGCTCTGTCCAGAAATCTACACCGGACGGATCAGAAGCACGTCCAAGTGCCACCGTATACATACGCTCCACAAAGCTTCTTACCTGTTGTTCTCTTATCTCTCCCGGACTTGGATTCACTACCGTAATCGCACAGGTTGCACTATATTCACCTACTGTCACAGTGATATCTGCAGTTCCCACTCCTACGCTGTTTACCGTTCCTATCGTAAGTACTTCTCCTCCATGTACGGTTGCAACGTTCTCATTTGAAGATGTCCAAGTAATAGCATCCGATGTATTCGCTGGCGTTACCGTTGCCACGATATCGTATAAGGAATAAATATCCATGGTATGCTCTGATACAGAAAGACTTACTCCTGTTGCGGGCACAACGGTGGAATCCACTACGGTGATGGTACAGGTTGCACTATAATTTCCTACCGTCACTGTAATATCTGCCGTTCCTACTCCTACGCTGTTAATCTTTCCTTCAGAAGGGATTTCTCCCTGATATACTCTTGCAACGTTGGTATCAGAAGATGTCCAGGTAATAGTATCTGTAGCATTTGCCGGTTCCACAACAGCATAGATACTATATAAACTATAAATCTCCATGGTATGACCGGTCACCGAAAGACTTACTCCCGTTGCAGGCACATTATGCGGGTCCACTACCGTAATCGTGACAGTTGCACTATATTCTCCTACCGTCACTGTAATATCTGCAGTTCCTACTCCTACGCTATTAATGATTCCTTCGGTAAAGGATTCTCCATGATGCACTGTCGCAACATTTTCATCAGAAGAGCTCCATACAATCTCATCCGATGTATTCGCTGGCGTCACTGTCGCAGGAATACTGTAAAGAGAATAAATATCCATCGTATGCTCTGATACAGGTAAACTTACTCCTGTTGCAGGTACATTATACGGATCTACTACCGTAATCGTAACAGTTGCACTATACGCTCCTACCGTCACTGTAATATCCGCTGTTCCTACTCCTACACTGTTGATTATTCCCTCTGCAGAAGTCGCTCCCATGTGTACTGTTGCAACATTCTCATCAGACGAGGTCCACATTGGTACATCTGTGGTATCCGCCGGAGTAATCGTTGCAACTATATTATAAAGAGAATAAATATCCATCGTATGGCTGGTCACAGGAAGCGTCACTCCTGTTGCCGGCACATTAGGATCCTCTACTGTAATGGTACAGGTTGCACTATAATCACCTATGGTTGCCGTAATATCTGCTGTACCCACTCCCACAGCAGTAATAATGCCCTCAGTGCTAAAAGCACCGGTAGTTACTGTTGCCACGTTTTCATTAGAAGATGTCCATGTAACATCCCACTTTATTTCTGAAGGAGTTACTTCCGCTATAAGATTGTAGATTTCAAACGGTGTCATTGTATAACTTGACGTTGAAAGACTTATTCCTGTCGGAACCAAATCCACTACCGTAACTTTACAAGTTGCACTATAATTTCCCACTGTCACCGTAATATCTGTCGTGCCCGGTGACATCGCATTAATCACACCCTGGGTCGGATCCCCGGTAGAATACACGGTTGCTACCGACTCATCAGATGACGACCACATAATCATTTCTGACGTATCCGCCGGAGTTACGGTTGCCGTCAATGTATGAGAATACCCACTATACACAGAACACTCCGTTTCCGATAATGTAACTCCCGTCGCCGGTACATAGCTTGAATCCTCTACGGTTACGGTACAAGTCGCACTATAGTCACCTACTGTTACTGTTATATCTGCAGTACCCATACTCCAACATGAAACTGTTGCTTCCATTGACATCGGATCCACCGTAACAGTGGCAACCTTTTCATTAGAAGAACTCCACATAGCACTGTCTGTACAGTTTTCAGGTGTAATTATTGCCGACAGCTCAAAGGAATATCCTGAATTGTTGTTTGCAATATCCACGGTCCTTGAAGTTTCTGATAAAGTTACTGACTGAGCATGCACCTGATTAGGATCATAAACAGTCACTTCACAGCTGGCACTCTTGCCACCCACTGTTACAGTAATCGTGGTCGTACCTTCTGACATACCATAAACAGTACATAATTCCTTTTCCACCCAGGGCGTAACGGATGCCACCATATCATCGGAAGAAACCCATGTTACTTCTCCATCAGAATAGTGCAAAGGAAAAATATCAGCCTGCAACACAAGAGTTTCCCCCACGTTCAATGTTTGTTCCGTTACATTCAATGTAAGTTTCTCTACCGGCACATACTCTGCCACAAAAGGAATGCTATTTTCCCCTGCAAAGGTCTCTGCGTAGCTTCCCTGTTCACCGTAAATCGTAACCTTCTCGGCATCATAGAAAGCCTCTATGTCAATAGTAGTCACAGTCTCAGGGATATAGATTTTCTCCAAATTGGTACAATAAGCAAAAGCATCCCTTCTAATCGTTTCAACATCTCTCGGAAGAATTACAGAGGTAAGTCCTTCGCACTCTTCAAATGCGCCCTCTCCTATGATGTACAATCCATTACCGAACTCTACTTTATTCAAAGAAGTACAACCATAAAATGCATCCGCTTCTATCGCATACGATGCCGTAAGTCCACCCGGAAGCACCAGTTCCTCTAACTTATCACAACCGGAAAATGCCCCAGCTCCAATATTATATAGCGACTCCGGGAAACTAACCTCTACTAACTGCTTACAATCCGCAAATGCATAACTTTCTATCATACCTATATTCTCCGGTATCACAATCTTCTCCAGACCGGAACCTTCGAATACATATGAATAAATAGTTTGCATAGAACCCGGTAATGTCACTTCCTTCAGACTGGTACAATATTTAAATGCCTGACTGTCAATTGTGGTCACGGTATCCGGAATAACAACATTCGCCAGGGAAGTACAACCATAAAAGGCCTCCCAGCCAATCGTCGTCACAGTAGATGGGATTTCTATCGTTTCCAAACCGGTACAATATCTGAATAATCCCGGAACAATCTCTGTTATCCTACTTTCAAAGGTCACATTCTTCAAATTCGGACAATACTCAAAGGAACCGGTTGCCCAAGTTAAACGTCTGGGAATCTCTACAGACTCTAATCCATCACAATAACTGAAAGCACTACCTTCCAGAGTTTCCAATTTCTTAGGTAATACCAATGTTTTTATGGAATCACAATTGTTAAACGCACCTCCACCAATGTACTTTACCTTGTCCGGGAAATTCAATTCCGCCACATTGGTATCCGCAAATGAATGACTTCCAATGGACTCCAACGTACTTGGGAACGTTACTTTCTCCAAAACACTGTTTGCAAATTCCTGAGAACCGATGCTGATAACTCCCTCCGGAATCACTACTTCTGTAATGTATTGATTCTGGAAAAGAGAAACATAATTCAGCTCTGTCATACCGGTCTTGAAAACAGCCTTGGTAATAGGAGCGCCCTTATCACACATCAGGTTAATCACATCCTGTTTCGCAATCACTTCCATCTGGGTCAATTCCGTACAGTCCTCAAAAGCTCCGGTGCCGACAGATACCAGCGCATCTGAAACCACCACATTTTTCAGTGCCGTACAATTTGCAAAGGCATATTCTCCAATTGTTTCCAGCGTATTGGGCATCACTAAGTTTTCAAGTGCGTAGCAACAACGGAACGCACGGTCTCCCACAGTCTTTAGACCTTCTCCCAAATCAATTTCTGCAACCTTTGCACAATTATAAAAGGCTGAGGCACTGATGGTTTCTACCGTATCCGGCAGATTAATAGATGTCAGGCCTGTACAATTCATAAACGCACTGTCGCCAATGGTCACAAGTCCTTCTCCCAAAGTAACGCTTGTCAAATTCGAACAAGCCGCAAACTCACCGCTTCCAATGGTTTCGATTCCATCCGGTAAAATCACGGTTGTAAGTGCACTATTTCCCGCAAAAACTTCGGTTGCAAGCTCCGTTAACCCTTCTCGGATTTCAATCACTTTAAACTCATCATAAACTGCATATAATTTTGCAATATACTCTGCATTCGCCGGAAGTACAGCTTCTTCTAATGCAGTACACCCTTCAAATACTTTAGAATCAAAGTAATACAATGAATCAGGGAACGATATTTTGTATAAAGAGGTACAATCTGAAAAGGCATAGTCGTAAATAACCTTCAGCCCTTCCGGAAGCACCAGCGGACCGTCCGCACCCAAAAGTTTACACTGAGCAAATACAGAATTTGAAATCTGGGTCAGCTTACTATCCGGTGAAAATGTCACAGAACGAAGCATACTACAGCCCTGAAACACACCACCAGGCAATGCCATAACTGTCGAGGGAATATGGATTTCACTAAGTTTTTGACAATGCGCAAAGCCCAAGGAACCTATATCTAACAATCCTTCATTAAAACTGACATTCTCCAGACTGTTGCACCATCTAAATGCACCCATTTCCACATATCGCAGCGTGGACGGGAATATAATCTCCTGCAGTGCTGTACAGCAATCAAACGCAAAGCTTTTAATATATATCAATCCTTCATTCAGAGTCACCTTTGTTAATGCGGTACATTTGTAAAATGCAGATTCACTTATCTGCGTTACTGCAGACGATAAAGTCACTTCTGTAATGGTAGTATTAAAGGAAAACGCGTTTTCTCCAATCTCCGTAACCGAGTCCGGAATTACGATAACAGTTTCCGAACCGGTATATGCAGTCAGCACACCATCCGTGATAACAAAATCTCCTGCAGAAGCAGCAACTTCTATCTCTTCCTTAGCCACCATTTCTACGGTAGTTTCCATTATTTCCTCCACAACCGGAATCTCTGGTTCCGCCGCCACAGTTGGAACAACATCAGCAACTACGGGTGCCTCACTCGCCACCGCTGCCGGACTCTCCGTCTCCACCACTACCGGTACTTCAGTTTCCACTACTACCTGTACTTCTGCTTCCGCCACATCCGGCACCAGAGTTTCTACTACATTTTCTACAAATTCTGTGGACTGTTCTACCGTTACAATCATCTCCGGTGTTCCCTCAGCCGATACTGCCAAGGGTATATCTGACACCAATAAAATTCCAACTAATAATCCAGCCAAAATTCTCTTAAACATACCGCTTCCTCCGTTACAAAATAGTTAATTATTATTATATCACACTAGTTCTTAAGTACCAAGTGTTTTGAATTTTCTTATCCGTCTACCATTCTATAAAGTCGCTATTTTACAACAACTCTCTTCCTATTACATTGTTTTTAATCCACAAAATCCTATAATGAACTCAAAGAACCAAACTGTACGGAGGCTTCTATGAACAAATTTTTCACTTACGATAAAACATTATCAACTGTAGAAACGCCTCAGGGAACACTTTCTTTATCCCAAATATTTCTACCACTACTCATTGAAATGTTGCTACTTAATACCATGGGCACCATCAACACCCTGATGCTCTCTAACTACTCCGATGAAGCCGTGGCCGCAGTTGGTGCTGCCACGCAATTACTGGGCATGATATTAACCTTCTATACCGTCATCAGCACCGGAGCATCCATAGTCATTAATCACAACTTAGGTGCCGGAAATCACAAGCGCGCCTCCGATGCAGCGTTTGCATCCATTATTTCCTGTGGCATCATCAGCCTCATCGTCGGTACCGTTTTATCTATGGCTGCCAGGCCACTGCTTGGGCTTATGCATTTGGAACCACATGTGCTGGATTATGCAGTGATTTATTTTCAAATTGCCATGCAGTTTTCCTTTTTTCAGGCTATTACATCCAGTATCTCCGGCATCTTTCGAAGCTATGGAAAGCCCAAAGTCTCCGTTACTGTATCCATCTCCATGAATATTGTTGTAGCACTATTGGATTACTTAATCATTTTCCGCCCCTTCGAACTTCCCCTTAAGGGAGTCAGCGGAATCGCCATTGCCTATGTTTTAAGCGAAGTGTTGGGACTGATTATGATTCTCACCTTTCTATGGAAGATTCCATTAGGATTAAGCTTCCGCACAAAGAGTCTGAAAACGCTGACCGTGGTGCGCGACATCCTTCGCGTAGGAATCCCCGGTGGAATCAGCTCTATTTCCTACAACCTGTCGCAGGTAGTATCCACTTCCATTATTGCCATTTTAGGAACTGCGGCCATTTCCACAAAGATATATGTATCCAATATTGTTTTCTATGTATACGTATTTGGCATGACTTTGGGAATCTCAGCTTCACTAATAATCGGTTGGATGGTCGGTGCAGGCAGATACGAACAAGCCTATCGTTTCAACTTGCAAAGTTTAAAAATAACAATGGGTACCAATATTACGTTTTCCATAATCTTTTTCCTGCTGGCAGAGCCTCTCCTTGGCTGCTTCACCTCAGATCCGACAATCATAGCCACAGGAAAACTACTGATGCTTATCGACATTCCGGTAGAGATCGGGCGCGGATTTAACCATATCGAAGAAAATTCCCTGCGAGGTGCGGGAGATGTGTTTTATCCTATGGTTGTTTCCATGATATCCTGTTGGACCATGAGTATCCTCTTTTCCTATCTGTTGGGAATTAAGTCCGGTTTCGGACTAGCGGGTTGCTGGATAGCCTTCGGCATGGATGAAATTTTCCGTGGTACTATTTACTTCCTTCGATGGCACTCCCGCAAGTGGACTAAAAAAACCATGGCACGTACTTAAGCATAGCAACAGGGCAATAGAACTCTGCAAGTCCTATTGCCCTTTCACATTGGCTTTTTCTGTACTTCGGTTAATTGAAAAGTCATTTTCTCATACTGACCCGGTGACACTCCGGTATGTTTTTTAAATACTTTATTAAAATAGCTCTCATCTTGAAAGCCTACCCGGTATCCAATGGCCGATATTTTCATCGAAGTAGTTCCCAGCAATTCCCGGGCATGTTGAATGCGAATCTCATTCAAATACACAAATATTGTCTTTCCCATGGTCTTTTTAAATACTCTGTTCAGATAATCAAAGTTGCAGGAAAACTCATCCTCAATACTTTTCCCCGATATTTCTTTCTGATAATTCGTGTTTAAATATCTTAATAACTCATGTACCCGCCGATAAGACAGGGGAATCTCCGGCGCATTTTCCAATGTTTCTAAAGATACCGCCTCCCGTGCAATCTCTACTATAGCTTCCATCAATCGACATGCACACGCTACTTTGTAATTTTCCAATTGATTTCGATTGTGTTCCATTGCTTCCTGAATCAAACGAATCACCTTCAAATACGTCTTACTCACATTTAGCCTGATATATTTAGGAAAACTAATCCACGAGTCCCGATACATCTGCCACGAACCACCATCCTCCTGCAAAGACTCACTACGAATTCGAAAGCATTTTTCCCTAAAAGTACCATTTTCTCTGCATTTCTTTATTTGCGGATGACGAAAATGAACATAAAAATATTCACAATGCGATGCCTTTATCCCCATATGTATGTAAGCAGGATCCAACAATATAACATCTCCTTCTTTCAGTACATAATTTTTGTGATTCTCCTGCAGATAGAGAGTTCCCTTGGTCATGATATAAAGAATAAACTCATCCGGCTGCCTTTCTTTATGAACATAGGGCGGTTCTAACACCGCCCTATCCACCAGCCGTACCTGAGGCAAAATATTACCATTAATTTCATAGTACATATCTTTACTCCCATACGTGTTTTCATCACTACTTAATTACAATCTTCTGTCCCGGATATATTTTTCCCGCATTCACAATCTGCGGATTCTTAGCCAGCAACTCCGAAAGCATCATTCGATTTCTATGCGCGATTGCCCACATACTATCACCGCTTTTCACCACATAAATCACATCAGCGCTATTTCGGGGAACATCTTCCGTAACCGTTACAAGGTAATCCCCCCTACGCTCCAATCCAAACATAGCCTGTCCATTGTCCGTCACCATGAAAGATCCCATATATACGTATTCCTTCTTTTCTGCAGAATACATATATAGATTTGCACTTTTAGCAGCATTTTCTTTTCCAAGGCTGAAATGAATGTTTAACCTCATTTCAAAAGTACTACTGCCCGCAAATGCAATCTGCTTATATGTACTTGCACCTTCGGTTACTTCCTTAATTACCGCCTCCGGTACATTAGAATTTCTGGCTGTCAGATGAAAATCCGAATATGTCCTATCCCCCGGAATATCCCAGCCGGTAATACTCAGTGCAATTCCATTTCGTACAAACATTGCCAACGTAACAGGTTTCTGTTGCAATTTTCTCAACACATTAGCAGGTACCACAATATTGTTGCCTGTGATTACATTAATGTTCTTGAGTGGCTGCTTTTTATCGCCTTGAGCTTTTCCCTGTACGATCTTATCTACCTCATCTTCAAATGAATCCCAGTCCACATTAGGCGACAATTCATCTGTACCATTACCCTCGTCCCTAGTATTTCCTCCGAAACCGGGCTTCTCCGAAGTATCTGAAGGTTTTTCTTCATCCGGTTTCTCCGGATTTTCTGAAGGCTTTTCTTCATCCGGTTTCTCCGGGGTATCTGAAGGCTTTTCATCACTCGGTTTCTCCGGGGTATCTGAAGGCTTTTCTTCATCCGGTTTCTCCGGATTTTCTGAAGGCTTTTCTTCATCCGGTTTCTCCGGATTTTCTTCCCCTGAATCCGCTTTGCTAACTCCTACAAAAGAAACTACAGGTGCTTCATTTCCTCCGGCCATGCCAAAGGATAACATTACCACACAATCCTTCTCTAAGGTAAGCACCCCGCTAACTGTTTTATCCGCATCTGTACTACTTACCTGTACAGCACTTGCAATAACTACATCCTTCCCTTCCCCATCAACACTATAGGAGGCCTTCACATCCATAATTCTGGGTCCGCTCCACCACTCATGCATTTTAGCAGTAATGTGGTAGGCACCAGCAGACATAGGCAATGTATAGATAATCGGAGTACCATCATTCTTACCGTAATATCCTGTTAATTCCTTACATTCTTCATAAGTTCCTGTATATGCACCTTCATATCCGCTTACGCCCCAGCCATCAGAACCATTATAATCTTTGTCACACACTTCATTGTTCAGTTCCACACCCATCGCTTTTATTGCATCATAAATCTCAGAACCGGTTCCCGCTTTACCACCGTCGATATAATAAACAAGATGTTCCGGAATCACTTCCACCAGTGCAGACACCTGCAATTCTGTACCGTCCACTGTACCATTTACCTTCACACGGCTATAAGGCACTGTATAATCCGCGCTATTATAATCCCATGTGACAGGCGCATCTATTACGTCTCCGCCTACGGTCATTGCCTTTAAATTAGCAGGCAATAACGGTGCAGAGTTCACGTTTACCACTTGTAAAGGAACCGATTCACACACACTTTCCAATACATCCGCATCTACTTCCGTTTTTGCCACACCAATAAAATTGATGATTGCGCCATCCTGATTAGCATCCGCCGTAAACCTTAAGGTCGCCACCGTATCATTTGATACAACAAGTGTTTTTTCTATTTTTTGATAACTGTTCTCATTATGACCATTCACGACATAATTCTGTTGAATGGGAATCACAACCTCTTGAGAATCCTCGTCTGCATATACCAGTTCAACACTCATACTTCTGCTTCCCCACCAATTATGCACCAGTAAAGTAATATCATATGTACCTTGCGAAAGAGGCAGGGTATATGTAACAGGTGTTGACGATTTGTTGGCACCGTAATGACCGGCAAAATATTTCTGACACGCACTGTCACTTGTATAGGAACCATCTATTCCACCGTATCCCCAAGCATTTGTACCATCATACTTCTGGTCAGCAGACTTATTATTCAGCCCCGGGACCAATGCAGATACTGCATTGTATGCCAGCGATCCGCTGCCTTCCATTCCACAATCAATAAAATATACCAGATTCTCCGGAACCACCTCCACAAAGGTTGAAACTTCAAACACTTCACCTGTCACAGGACATATTACACTTCCACCTACAGTCACACGGTTATAAGGTATATCAAAAGCATCTTTCTCGTAACTATCCCATGTTATAACAGCATCAACAATACGACCATCTTTTGTCTTTACCGGAATCATGTCCGGCAGAGATGGCTCATTTCCTTCCACCACAGCCCCGGCTGCAATAGAACCATAAATACTGTCAATAGAATCATCTACTTCTCCATCCGGTTTTTTTTCTGTTTCCGTTGTAGTTTCCACTGCTAAAAAAGAAATTGCAGATGCTTCATGGGTAGTCGGTGTCAGTTGTACCGTTATATTGGTAGTTTCCATCAGGGAAACCACTCCCGATGCCTGAACATTTTTGGAAGATGAACTTACACCTATCTCCTCCGCCAAGGTAACTACTCTGGTCACACCTTTCTCCGTAATTACTGCATCAAAGTTCATTGTTCGAGGGCCGCTCCACCATTCATATGCCTGCATAGTAAGCTTATAATTCCCCGGATCCAGCTGCAAATTGTAGCGAATGGGTTCTGTGGAATTATTATTACCATAGAAACCTGTATATCTCTTTTCCGTGGCACTGGTATAGCTGTTATCCGTTTTCAGATTGTTTGCACCACCCACACCCCATGTATTCCTCTCACTGTCATAAGTCTGGTCTGAAACAGTGTTTTTTAGATTTTCAGCTACCCCTTTTACTTTGTCAAAAGTATCTGAACCGGTGTTCTCTGTTCCGCAATCGATGTAATATACCAGTTTAGATGCTTCCGGAATAACTTCTACCTGCTGTGCAACCATCAGCTCCGTTCCCTCTATAATTCCCTGCACCCATATGGTTGCATAATTCTGAGTATAATCATATCCGGACTTCCAATTCACTTTACTTGATATTGTTTCTCCGCCCTTGGTTTTGGTTTCTACCGTCTGTGGCAATGCCGGAACCTCCCCGGATTCTACTACAATAATCGGCAATACTTCTGTCACTTCGACAGGAACACCATCACTTATCTCTAATGCCTCATAGGCACTATTCATAGCAGCAATCAACGATTGTACTACTGCTACACTATCCTTCTTTCCACTTTCTGCAGCAGAAATAGCCTGCTGTAAAGCATTATAACTATCTTCCGTATAATACCCCTGCTCGATGGCACTATATTCCGCAATTTTCTTTGTCAAAATCTCTACGAATCCTGCCAACACCTCTGCATCCGATGCTTCTACACCAAATAACTTGATTTCCGCAATATTACAATTGTGATTCTCATCCGGCACCGCATATTTCACATATCTGACCGCAATATCCTCTTCAAACGCACGTTTTGTCACGTAAGTCAGTTGCCCCGTCGGAGTCTCTTTCACCGTATAAAGTTCATACCAACTCTCCCCATCAACAGATCCCCAAAATGTTGCATCCACACAACGATCTTCATATCCACTTCTTGGAGAATAGGCAATAGCCTCCAGATTGTAAACTTTACCTAAATCAATCTGCACGTACCCATTTCCCACACCATCGAAAAAGGTGTCCAGACTACCATCCACAACATTGGTACATCCATTTTTTGTATCATTATTCCATGGTGCAGAACCCGTAACCATCTCCGGCCCTACTGTAATCTCCGAAAATGCGCTTCCCGAAGACGTGACGCCATCCACTATATAAGTAGTTATAGAATTTGCCTTCAATTCCGCGGTAAAACCTTTTCCATATGTAGTAAGATTCTCCAGCTCTGCCCAGTTTTCTCCGGTTTCCATATCGCCACTGGTACGAACTACCGCCACATTCGAACCCACAGTGCTAAACATCGACAAATCAAAATCACAAGTAACATCTTCTGCCTTCGTATTCGTAGCAACAATTACCAACTTCTGATTTTCTTCATCCAGTGCTGCCAAAGAATTCTCTGTTCCGCCGATAATGGTGAATCCCGGTCTGATATATCTGGTAAACTGTCCAAATGCATAATATTTCTTAGTTAAAACGATTTCATCCTTGTCATGGTCAGCCACCGCAACCCCCCAGAAACCGCCCTTGGTATTTGGCATTCCATAATCCTGATTTCCATTATATCCTTCCGCACAAATATGGTTATCAATAATCTGCCACATAATCCATGCAGAAGGAGTAAGTCCATTCATATCCTTGATAATCTTGTTGGCAAAGTACAAAGCAGCCCCCATCTCTCCGGCTTCTGTTCCCTCTGTATCCCCACCATCTACCTCGGACATCCACAAATTTTCACCACCAGCCAAAGCTGTTTCTTTTAATTTACCATACTTAGTTCCTCCATAAGTATGGCTGTCAATTCTGGTAACAATCGCTTTTGCCTCTGCACTCAATTTCTCATAGGAAGAAATCTGGGTATCAATACTGGTCTCATCCGTACCGGAATAAACAATATTAGTGAAGCCCTCTACGTCCATAGCCCTTTTTAGTTCTTCAATCATGGTGGATTGTGACGCCCCCTGATCAAAATGGCACCCCTCTTGTTTCCAACTGTTTGCCCCCCAATAATTCGTATAGGGTTCATTCATTGCCGTAATGCTTTGAAATTCAATCCCCCACTCGTCCCTAAAGTGAGCCGATACTTCTGCCAGGTATTTGGCAAATGCACCGTATGCATCATCCTTCAGATTATTTTTACCAGGATCTTCAGCACCTGTAGCGCAACCGGAATTAGTCATAAAGTATGGCGGTGAATTTGAGAACCCTTCTACAATAATACCATCACCGTACTCTGCCACACACTTCTGTAATGCATTACGTTGATTAGCATCTTTTGTCCAATCATATTCCCAAATATATTGACCATCTTCGCACTTTTCCGTTCCATCTTTCCAATAGCCGGGTACCTCTGAATCAGTTCTGGTAATATGGTTATGATTCGGATTATCTCCTCCACCGATATTATAACGGATAATATTTAATCCCAGGCCCTGCTCTTTACTATAAAACTTCTCCGCCACCTGCTTTGCGAGGGAATCACTGTATCCCAGTCGATTTGCCCACCAGCAAAAACTTGTACCCCATCCTTCAAAGCTTCCCCCATTAAAAGGAGAGGCCTGATCAGGACAGATAGTAATTACTTTATCTGCTTTTACCATATTGGTCTCCGCTTGTACCGCAGCAGCCGGCAGACTCCCCCCTACCAAAGAAGCAATGACCGCTGTAGCACACAATCTCGTTCTCACTCTTTTACTATTTTTCATTTTCATACACCCCCTGCATTACCCATTACCCTACATCCGGTTCGTCCTTCAAAGTAATTGTCTCCTGCGTCTTTCCATCCGTTTCAAAAACAATGATTTCATTCATTCCGAGTTTTAATAACGGAGCCGGAATGTAAAGTCTCTTTTGCGGTCCAATCTCCCAAAATCTTCCTATATTAAAACCATTTACAAAAATACAACCCTTTCCCCAGCCTTCAAAATCAAGGAATGTATCTCCCAACGCTTCCGCCTCAAACAGGAAGCGATAAAAAGCCGGTGTGTTCTCCACATATTCCTTGGAAAAATCCACTTTATCCACATTATCTAACGGTAATGTATACTGCTTCCAATGGTTGTGCATGTGCCCATTAATCTGCACACACTGATCAATTCCCTTACGCTGATGCTCCAGACGAGGTCCGAAATTAACACGTCCCATATTCTCTACAAGAATATCCAATGCCTCCCCTTTAGGAAAATCTACTTTTATTTCATGCTCTTTCTGAAGTTCCAAATCATACAAAGTAAGCACCGGTTTCTGCTCCACAAAAATGTTTGCCCTGTCATTGGCCTGCCACAAACGGATTCTTTCTATATTTTCCTCTGTATCCAACGTAGAATGGTACAATATATAACCATAGGCTTGTCCCAACCGCTCCATTGCCTGTGGTTGTACACTTTCTACCGGAACGCTTAAATCTTCCAATACAGAAAACAGGCTGACCTTATCCTGTACTTTCAGTTCTCCATATGATTTTCGCACAATTTTCGTTGTAAACTCCACCTCCGGAATCTCTGTATACTTAGCCACCACCTCACGGTAACGACGATATTTCTCTGTAATTTGTCCATCCTCCGTCAATACCGCATCATAATCATAAGAGGTTACATCCGGTGTCAATTCATCATAATAGTTAGAGCCATTCATAAATCCAAAATTTGTACCACCTTCAAACATGTAAATATTTACATGCCCCAGCTCCAACATTTTATCCAAGTCCTTTACGCTCTCTTCCAGATTTCCCCGCATATGTCCGCCATTTCCCCAGTGGTCAAACCATCCCACCCAGAACTCTGTACACATAAGCGGTCCTCCCTTTGTATATTGCTCCAATACTTTAAATCGCTCCTCCGTCCTGGATCCAAAATTTCCGGTCGGAAGAACGCCTTCCAAACATCCACCATTCAGACTTTCGGGAAACGGACCATCCGAAGTCACGAGGGGTACTGTTACTCCATATCTGCGCATCATTCCCCTGATAGCTTCCATATACCCATTATCATTGGCATAATAACCATACTCGTTCTCCACCTGCATCATAATTATGTTTCCACCACAATCAATCTGATAGGGAACCAACTTTGGAATCAACACACTATAGTATTCCTCCACTGCCTGCAAAAATGGAGCATAACTTACACGAAGCTTCATCCCATCTTCTTTTAAGAGCCATGCAGGCAAACCTCCAAATTCCCACTCCGCACAGATGTACGGCGATGGACGTATAATAACATAAAGCCCCAGCTCTTCTGCCAACTTTATAAACCGTTCAATATCAAGTATTCCTTCAAAGCGAAACACTCCCTCCTCAGGCTCATGCATATTCCATGGTATGTATGTCTCAACAGTATTACATCCCATAGCTTTACACTTTTCCAAGCGATCCCTCCAGTACTCCGGTACAGTACGAAAATAATGGAACGCTCCCGATATAATTTTCATCTCTTTCCCATCTAAGTAAAAGTTGTCTTTAATTTCAAATCTTGCCATCATGTCCTCCTTCAAAATACTTTAGGGCATAAATAGGGAGTGCCGACTCCAAGAATCAGCACTCCCAGATTGTTCGACAGAGTCTCACTTACCTATTTTATTTATTTGTATAAAGTGTCAAACTGAGCCTGAAGCGCAGCAGTAACCTCTTCAATACCTGCCGTCTTCATCGCCGCCTGCATCTCAGCAACAATTTCTTCTGCAGTTCCGGTATATAAACCAAAGGAAATCTGCTTCGTATAATTAGTATATACTTCATTAATATTCTGAATCTTCGCCTGAATCTCATCTACTTCCGGAACAAACTGACCATAAGGATAGTCAATCTTCTTTGCATCATACTCTGCGTACATAGCGTCAATTGCATCCCAGTTCTTGGTAGCGTCTCTGATTTCCAAATCATCGTTACGTCCCCACCACCAGTTAGTTATACCATTGATATTGTCAGTATCAGAATTATAGCCTTCAGGATTTACTCTATAGCCATCCTCATTAATTTCATAGGAAACACCTTCAATACCATAGTTCAAAAGCTTATAGCACTCAGGGTCATTTCTCAGCAAGTCATAAACCATCAAAGCTCTTTCAGGGTTTTCACTTGCTGCGGAT
>JAZQIQ010000028.1:0-95666 GCA_045541195.1 Acetatifactor sp.
TTTACCCAGAATTCCGTACACATCAATGGCCCTCCATCTGTGTACTCTTTTAATACTTCAAATCTCTCTTCCGTTCTGGAGCCGAAATTTCCTGTAGGAAGAACTCCGGGTAATACTCCTGCGTTTAAATTTTCCGGAAAAGGTCCGTCAGAAGTTACCAAAGGAACAGTAACTCCATACTTAATCATCAAATCTTTCATACTGTTTAAGTATTTTTTATCATTTGCATAGTAGCCATATTCGTTTTCAACCTGCATCATGATAACATTTCCGCCCTTATCAATCTGATAAGGCACAATCTTCGGCAAAAGCACCTGATAATATGCTTCTACTGCCTGCATAAAAGGTTCATAACTTACCCTTAATTTCATTCCGTCTTCCTCTAACAGCCAGGCCGGAAGTCCCCCAAACTCCCATTCTGCACAAATATAAGGTGACGGACGAATAATCACATACAGTCCAAGCTTCCCTGCAATTTGAATAAACTTCTCAATATCCAGGATCCCCTCGAAACAATATTTTCCTCGCTTCGGTTCATGCATATTCCAGGGAATATAAGTCTCTACCGTATTACATCCCATGGCCTTGCACTTTTCCATACGGTCCTGCCAATACTCCGGCACCGTACGAAAATAATGAAACGCTCCCGATATCACTTTAAAGGGTTTATCATTCAAGTAAAAATTATCTTTTATAGTAAAGCTCCCCATTGTCTCTCCTTCATAATAGAGGTCTGTTTGTTAAAGAAGTGCCGGCCCTTCCCTTCAAAAAGAACCGGCACCCTCTCACAAACCTATATTATGCACTTACATCTTATTATTTATATAATGCATCAAACTGTGCCTGAAGTGCTGCCGTAACTTCTTCAATACCGGCCTGCTTCATAGCTGCCTGCATTTCAGCAACAATATCCTCTGCAGTTCCCGTGTATTTACCATAAGAAATCTGCTTCATGTAGTTGTTGTACTGTTCGTTAATGTTCTGAATCTGAGCCTGAATATCATCTACTTCAGGTACAAACTGTCCGTAAGGATAGTCAATCTTCTTAGAATCATATTCAGCGTATAATTTGTCAATTGCTTCCCAATTCTTTGTAGCATCCTTGATTTCCAGAGCGTCATTACGTCCCCACCACCAAGAAGTCATTCCATTAATATTATCTGTGTCAGAATTGTATCCTTCCGGAGTTGTACGAAGGCCATTCTCATCAATCTCATAAGAAACGCCTTCAATACCATAGTTAAGAAGTCTATAACATTCCGGATCATTTCTAAGTAAGTCATAAACCATTAATGCTCTTTCCGGATTCTCACTTGCTGCTGAAACTGCCATTGCACCATGAGTGATGGATAGGGCTACTACGTTACCGGTCTCTTCACCAAAATAGAAAAATCCGGTTTCAGCATCAGGATCGTCCTGATAAATAGTGTTTGAAGCAGTTGCACTACAAAGATCCGTCCATGTCTGCGTATGATGCTGCTCTGCCGCAGTACGTCCGATTCTGTAATCATCTCTGTTGGAAGAAGCAGTATTATTCAATACGTCAGTCTTCCAAACTCCGATATTGTTCCATTCCTTCATCATCTTTGCATATTCCACCATCATTTCCGTATCAGAATATGCCGGAGTAGTGATGGTATATAAATCTCCCTTTGTTCCTCCCCATAAAGCACCGGAGCAAATACCGTCAATCGGTACAAACTCACTGTGGGAAGCAATCCAGCCGTTAGCCATCTGAGAATAATGAGTTCCGTCAGAGTCCCAAGGAATAATATCCGGATATGCTTCTTTTACATATTTGAAATACGTTGTCATATCCTCCCAGCTATGTACACCATCTGCAAGACCGGCTTCTTTAGCCCAGTCAAGACGATATGCATAACCATGGTTTGTCCACTGCGCATAATTATTCTCCGGCATTAAATAAATCTCGCCATTATACTTACAAAGTTCCCACTGCTCCGGAGTAACACTTGCCCATGTCTGGGGCGCATAAGTCTTCAGCATATCTTCACTTAATTCCAGGAATGCACCATTCTTTGCATTTGGCCACGCATCCAGCCAGTCAGATGCCGTTCCGATAAGATCTACAGAACCATCCATCTGCGCAATGGTAAGATTGTAATTGGAAAGATAATCCGTCCATCCAATAAAATAGAGTTCCAACTCTGCATTTACCTTCTCTGTCAGAATCTTATTCAGTTCTGTCATCATTTCATCCAATCTTTCTGCAGCGCCGCCCTCCGGCTTATCACCGGTGAACATATAGTTGATTACTACATGTTCCGAAGTATCAGATGCTTCCGAACCTCCTGTCACTCCCTGCGAAACCGGCTTCTCCTCTCCGCCACAAGCGGTCAGTCCGGCCACCATACTTGTAACAAGTAACATTGCCAATAATTTCTTTTTCATACTCTACCTCCATTTTCCTTTATTATTAACCTCTCCCCGAGGCAACAACCATTTTTAACCCTTTACTGCACCTACCGTAATACCACTGATAAAATATTTCTGAATAAACGGATATAGGAAGATAATCGGGCCCGTTGCCATAACCGCATTTGCCATCTTTACAGTTTCCTGCGGAATATCTGCCAGTGAAATGTACTGTCCGGCAACGGAATTCTTTAATGCGTCCATCTTATTTACAACTTCATATAATGTATACTGCAACGGTTTAACATCCACCTTTGCACTCAAAAACAAAGATGACTGATACCACTCATTCCAATATCCCAATGCAAGGAACAGACCAATTGTTGCTAACGCCGGCTTCAACATCGGAAGTATTAAAGCCGTGAAAATCTTCATATCACCGGCACCATCGATTTTTCCCGATTCTGTAATCTCATGAGGAATTGCTTTTACAAAATTCTTCATCAGAATGATCAGCCACGGAGACATCATAAGTGGTAACAACACTGCAAAATAACTATCTTTCAACTTATAAGTCTGTGTCATCAGCAGGTAGTAGGGTGCTAATCCTGCCGAAAACAAACTCGTAAAGTATATGTAGAACGAAATCACATTTCTAAAAGGATAATCCTTTCTCTGCAAGGCATATCCTGTCATAGCAATGATAGACAATCCCAATACCGTTCCCACTAAGGTCAGAACAATCGTCAAAAGATAGGACCACCATATCGCTCCACCCTTACACACCATTTCGTACGCCTTCAAAGATACTTCCTTCGGAATTAGCTGGACCCCCTCTGCACGAAGCAGTTCTTCCGTTGCAAAGGAACTTCCCACAATCAGAAGAAATGGGAATATGCACGCCAACGCATATAACGATATCACCACATATCCGAACCCTCTGATAATCTTATCCGACATACCAAGCTTAACCTTGGCTCCACTTTGCATCTCTTCTTTATTTTTCACCATTTTCTTCCTCCCATAACACTTGTTCTTAAACTGATTAGAACAAGGAATAATCCGGTTCGATTTTCTTCACAATAAAGTTTACTGTCATTACAATGACAAATCCTACAACCGACTGATATAAACCAACCGCTGATGCTGTGGAGAAATTGAAATCCGTCATGGTAGCTCTGTAAACAAAAGTTTCAATAATATCTGTAGAACTGTACAATAAGGAGTTCGTTCCGATAATATTGTAGAACAAACCAAAGTTGCCCTTTACAATACCTCCCAGCGCAAACAGAAGAAGAATAACTATCGTCGGTTTGAGACTCGGAAGAATTATGTATCTGATTTTTTGGAATGCATTCGCTCCATCCACACGCGCTGCTTCAATGGTTTCCGCATCGATTCCCATAATTGCAGCAAAGTAAACTACAGAATTGTAACCTGTCTGCTGCCAGAGATAGATAAGTACCAGAAGCACCGGCCACACATTGGGATCTGCATAAGGTTGCCATTTTTCAAGTCCCAGGGATGTCAAAATTGAATTAACAAATCCGGTGTCATAATTCAATAAGTTATATACCAACACACCTACCAGAACCTGAGAAATAAAATACGGAAGGAACATCATTGTTTGCGAAACCTTTTTAAATATTTTCGACCTCATTTCATTTAAAAGGATCGCAACTACCACTGCCAATATATTACCCAAAAGGATAAATGCTAAATTGTAAAGAATAGTATTCTTTGTCAATTCAAGTAATTTCCCTGATTCAACTAAAAACTGAAAATTCTGTAATCCCACAAACTTACTGCCGAAAATACCATCTCGGTAGTTGTATTTTACAAAAGCAACATAAATACCGGGCAAAGGCATATAGCTAAATGCAAAGAAGAAAACTATCGCCGGAAGACACATAAGTGTCAGAATTCGATATCTCCATAACTTTTGCCAGAACGTAATCCTACCGGTCCGCACCACTGAAGTTTTTTCCTGTTTACTCTTCAACATATACTCTCTACTCCTCTACTCTAACAATCTTTTTGTTTTGCAACCGATTTCATGTGCTGATAATAGCACTTGCGCACAAGACATGTCAATATCTTTCTTGAAACCGATTGCAAATTCAACATTTTTTCTATTTGTATGCGCTTACAATTGTGCTTTTTTCACAATTGTTTTTTTAATCTCAAAGCCTCTCCCTTCTCCCCTCCCGCAAAATCTAGTACATAAGAACCATTTTTATGAATCCGATTTCAAATTGTAAAAATAGCTATTCATAAACATTAGCAAGGGCACAATTCCATTTTCCTCGTCCCCATAACAAAAAAGGCTTTATCCAAGTCTGACTCAGATAAAACCTTTCTCATATAATGTATTATTCTTATAAAATTATTGCTCTACCTTCGGTGCGTACCCACTGCTTTCTCGTATCACCAGCTTGGGCATCACCTTCTGAAGCATAGAGACTTCCTTCCCTTCTATTACTGCAATTGCCGTTTCAATCAGCTTTCTTCCAAATTGCCTATAATCATAATCTACACTAGTAAGATTAGGTACCGCAATACTTGTCAAAAAAGTATTATCCTGACTTACTACAGAAATATCTTCCGGAATACGATACTTATGTTCCAAAATGCTCCGAACAATTCCCACCGCTGCAAAGTCATTAATTGCTATTACCGCCGTAGGGACAGTTCCCTGGTCAAGCATGGCATTCATCAAATCATACCCGCTCTCCGCATTATAACTTCCCTGCGTCATAAGTAAATCCGGACAATAATCTATTTTATTCTTCTGTAAAATCTGTTTATAACGCTGTACCTTTACAAAAGTGGACGCAACATCCATACTACCGCCTATCATAGCAATTTTTCTATGATTAAGCTTCAATAAGTGTTCCATCAGTAAATCCATGACTTTTACAGAATCAATCTGTACCATATGGCACTCTGTTCCATCTAACTTCCCCGTTACTATGACAGGTGTTGTCGTCATAATCTGATTAACAAATTCTGAGTAATCCAGATTGGTTGCCAGATCATCCACGCTGCCCCCCACCTGAATAATAGCGTCGACCTTTTGCTCCTGCAACTTCTCCAATAAGGCCTTCTCCTGTTCTAACACATCCAGAGAATTGCTTGAAAGTAATGTATACCCGGCCTCATTTGCTGCCTTCTCACATTCCACAAACAACGCCGCATAAAAGGGATTTCGTACATCCGCCGTTAATAACCCTATCACCTTACTCTTAGTATCTGCAAGTCCTCTTGCCAGTGCATTCGGTTTAAAATTATATTTTTCAATCAGCTGTAGCACACGTTCCTTTTTCTCAGGACGGACATTTGCATTATTGGTAAGCACTCTGGACACTGTAGAGGGTGAGACCCCTGCCTCTCGTGCAATATCATAAATGGTTATTGCTTTATTCTCATTTGTTCTCGTAGTCTGCATTTCCTATTCCTCAACATTTTTGAAACCGCTTTCTTACCTAGTATCATAATGGATAACCTCCTTCTCTGTCAAGTAACCATTTTTAAATACTATTTAGGCATTACTCCTTTTTTCTTATCCTCTCTTGCCCCACCCGGGCCGAATAAGTATAATATATTCATAATATAAGCATTATTGTCTCACTACGGAGAAAACATTATTATGAAACGAAATCCATATTATCGCCTGGAATACATCGAAGGAATACCCTATTTACTGGCCTTTGGCCAAGCGAATGCTGATTTCAAACATGACTTACGCCTGAACGAAATCAGTGTCTTTTTGTGGGAAAATTTAGAAAAGGTATCCACTCCGGAAGAACTGTTCACCCTCTATATTGACCAATTCCCCTGTAATCCGGCAGAAAACGAGACCTTAATACTTACTATTAACGATTTTATAAATACACTTCTTCGGCTGGGGATTCTTTTCATCAATGAAGAGAGTACAAATATCCCCCTATATACTTCTCTGGAAATTGCCGGTCTGTTTTGCAGGCTATATGGTCCCGCAGAAGCATTTGCAAAGGAATTGGATGCATTTTGCACATCAAAAGAATTCCCCGACGATGCCCCCATTCAGGATATCTGCATCCGGCCTCACGTAGCGCATCATACAGAAAACGGTGTGGTTCTGGTTCGCAGCAAAGAGCTGCTCGTTATCGAGGGAACAGAGAAATACATTCTACTTTTTCCATGCTCATCCTATATCTCAGAAGTACACATGAGTAAAGATGCCCGCAAGGTTAATATCTTTTGTACTTCTATGCCGAGTTCAGATGCAGCAAACGATATTTCCTATGCCATGCGGATTACCTTTCTATACTTTGCCCAGCTTCATAACATGCTGGCAGTTCACTCCGCATCCATCTTATACCGTGATAAGCTCTGGCTATTTTCCGCCCCCTCCGGCACAGGTAAATCCACCCATGCAGAGCTTTGGAATCACCTTTACCGGACACCAGTCATCAATGGGGACTTAAATCTCATTACCTTACAGGATGGATTCCCTGTAGTTCATGGAATTCCATGGTGCGGAACTTCGGGCATATATGACACACACACATACCCCTTAGGAGGTATTATTTTCCTGCATCAGGGAAGTCAAAACAGAGTCAGTATCCCGTCTCCCGAGAGAAAGCAACTTCTTTTACTGCACCGTAGCATTTCCCCTTCCTGGAAAGAATCTATGCAGAGGCAGAATCTGGAAGCGGTCCGAAATACTTCATCGAACATTTTCGTATGTCACTACTTCTGCAACACCGAGAATGAGGCAGCAGAATGTTTGAAAAAGGAAATTGATAGCTATCTGAACAATCCCTAAGCACTCAATGCAACCTTTGCAAAATCACAGCAGCAATTAATAACAATTCTGTTAGAATTTCGTCAATCTCTTGACGCCCAGACCGAATAAAGCTAAACTCAAAGAAAAGAATGTTTTATACTAGTTGAGGAGGATTTATCATGAAAACATATGAAGCTCCAGCTTTATTTGCAATAGAAGCAGACGTATCGGAAGGTGTTTATGCAGGAAGCGGTTCTATTGGTCCCAATCCCGGAACAGACCCGGATATCCCTGTAATTCCGGATACACCAATCGGTTGTTGGACTAATTGGCAATGCACATGGACCGGCCATAATAACGGCCATCATTCTGTATGCCATGTAAGTGCATCTCATGCAGGTGACCATACAGGTAATACGTTAGTTATGAACTTCGTGACCAACTTCCCCATCGTAGAAGTAAAGAATGCCAGTGGATATGCTATTTCCAATGTAGGACTTTATAATTTTACCATTACCCGTATTCTTCATTATAATCAGAATGATAATATTGGTTTTAACTTTGAAATTGTAACTTCTTTAGAGCTTACAGATGCTTCCGGTAATAAATTGGCAGGAGCTATCGGCGAAGCAAATAAAGATACCTATTATTGCAAAGTTGCAACTTGGTCTTGTACCTAAATTAATTTACGAATCATAGAATGCATCACTGTTCCAGTGGTGCATTTTTTAGGAGGATTTCTATGCTCTCACGCGTGAAGCATTATATCAACCAAATTAAGAAAGGGCGCTTAAAGGAGCTCATGGCCCAGATTGCCTGGATTTATCAATATGCCAGACAGCATCTCCGCTATGTTGCTCTTTATACCCTTCTCGGACTATCCGGAACCATCATCACATTAATCAGTAGCCTTATTTCTAAAGACCTTGTGGACATTATTACAGGTCACGATTCCGGAAAGCTTGTGACTACCTTTGCGACCATGATTGGAATTACGCTGCTCAGTAGTATTATCAGCCAAATTTCCGGTTATCTGTCCTCAAAAATCAGTTTAAAGATTGACAATCACATCAAAGGACAGATTTTTGACGACATCCTGATTACAGACTGGGAATCCCTGACACGATATCACTCCGGAGACTTACTGGTACGCTGGAACGCTGATGTCAGTGCCATTTCCAATGGAATCCTAACCACTCTGCCCAACCTGATTATTTACCTGTTCCGTTTTATATCTGCGCTGGTCATGGTTCTATACTATGATGCATCGTTTGCAGTATTTGCACTAATCAGTATCCCTGTCAGCATTTACACCTCCAGGACCACACTGAAAAAAATGCAACAGGGCAATATGAATACGTTGGCTTTAAGCACCAAAATGTCCTCCTTTAATCAGGAAGCATTTGCCAATATTCAGACGGTAAAGGCATTTGACATGCTTCCCCTATATTCCAAACGGCTCCGCGCCCTGCAAAAGCAGTTTACTGATGCCAGGATGAAGTATCAGCGCACCGCCATTATCAATACTTTCATACTAACTCTGGTGTCTATGGCTGTGACATATTCCTCTTACGGATGGGGTATCTACAAGGTCTGGAACGGAGATATCTCCTACGGTACTATGACCATGTTCCTTACCCTTTCCACCACCTTAAGCGGTTCCGTGGATAATTTAATCAGTTTTATCCCCAGCAGCATTCACCTTGCCAACTCTGCAAAACGACTGATGGGCATTATTGACCTTCCTAAGGAAGACTACAGTCAAAAGCAGGAGGTTGCACAGTTCTTTGAAGCGCACAAGGACGAGGGCGTAGGCATCAGCATCCGTAATGTAGCATATACCTATGCCACGGGTACAGAAGTCTTTAAGCACGTAAGCTTTGATGCCCATCCCCATGAGGTAATCGCTTTGGTTGGTCCATCCGGCGAGGGTAAAACTACCATGCTACGCGTTTTATTATCCATCATTCGTCCCAAAGAAGGAAAAGGGTATATTTGTGCCGGGAACGGTACTCCGGCAAATGGTGCCCCCTGCATGGATTTAACAGCTTCGGCTCGTCAGCTTTTTGCATATGTTCCACAAGGGAATACCATGTTCTCCGGAACCATCGCAGACAATATGCGAAATGTAAAAGAAAATGCCACCGATGAAGAAATCATCGAGGCATTAAAAATAGCTTGTGCATGGGATTTCGTAGAGAAATTGCCACACGGTATTTACAGCGAAATAAAGGAGCGGGGCGGCGGATTCTCCGAAGGCCAGGCACAGAGGCTTTCCATTGCCAGAGCCATTCTCAGGCGTTCCCCTATTCTCCTTTTGGATGAAGCCACCTCTGCACTGGATATGGCTACTGAAAGAAAAGTTCTTGAGAATATTATGGCAGATAAATATCCCCGCACTACCATCGTTACCACCCACAGACCTTCTGTCCTTGGCATCTGCCAAAGGGTTTACTCCATCGGCGGTAAACAATGTGTACTCCTAAGCGAAGAGGATATTCAGGAGTTGATACACGGTTAAAGGTTATTCCTTATTCAACCTGCGTTTTGTATAGCTTTCCCGATAGTCACTGGGCGTCAGTCCGGTGACTTTTTTAAATGCATTGGAAAAATTGTGTGGATCACTGTACCCAATATTATAACCAATCTGAGAAACGGAATGGTTGGTCTCACTAAGCTGTGCCTTGGCACTTTCCATCTTCTTCAGCATAATAAACTGCTTAATGGATACCTTTGACCACTTTTTAAAGTAGGTAGTCAGGTATTTCTCATTATACCCAAAATAATCTGCAATATCGGACACCTTAAGATTGGAGCAGATATTCAGCGTTATGTAATCCGCAATATCATTGTAAAGCTGACTGCTGTTGTCCGTATTGTCATATTTTCTGTAGATGGAGCTCTGTGCACTGAGCTCTGCCAAAATTACGGACGTGCTGAAGTTATTCAAAGAACGCATGCCATAACGACGCTCACTATCCTGCAACTGCTTCATCAATACCACCATGCGTTCAAAGGACTGTAGTTCCCCATAGACAGGCACAACAATAGACGTCGCATCTTGCGCTCCGCCAATACTTTCCACATCAAGTATCTCATATGCGGAGGAAGGATAAAAATGCAGCCAGTAGAAGGAACAATCCCCTGTACGGTAGCCGTGCTGCTTCCGGGTCGGCGGCATCAGAAGATACTCTCCCTTTTTCACTACGTATTCTTCTTCATCTTCCGCAATATACAATACTCCCTCCGTCACTACAAAGAGCTCAAAATCAAAAAGCTGTCTGGTGAGATGCATCCACTCACTTCCCGGAGCAGTGAATTTCCCTGCAAAATTGTATTGAAATGGCAGTGCAGAATTAAATTTAACAACTTTCATCTAACAAAATCACACCTTATCTTACAAAAAATAATCTTTTTCTTGCCCTTAACCCGATAATATCGCAAAAATCCCCCCCCGTAAAGCTTTATTTTACAACTGAATTTTTCACACTTATTCCAATGTATGAGAATTTACTTTCCCCCGACAAAAACGTTATTCTTACAGTAAGAAAAATGGGGAGGCACATTTTATGAAAAAACTACATTTACTTATGGGAAGCTTACTTATCCTTACACTTACTGCCTGCGGCGGTAATACATCTCCTTTAGATGAGATTGCTGCTTCAGACAAAATCACTACTCCGGTTCCTACGGAGGCACCCACACCGGAGCAGGAGCCGAAGATACCATCCTACGACCAATATAAGGTCCTGGGGCTTTCTTTTGAAGGAAACGTGGAGGACTCATCCTCCGCCGGCAACAACGGAACACTTAGTAAAGATGCGGTCTATGTAGAAGGCGTAAACGGACAGGCACTTAAGCTGGATGGTTCAACCTATATTGATTTAGGTACGGACACCTCTCTCCAACCGGAGGCACTTACCTTTACATCTTGGATTAAGGTTGAGGAAAATCTTGCCGGAGAACATATGATTACCTGGTTTAAACCCAGTGGAAACTATCAGGGCGAAGGCTGGTATCTCTCTTGCCTGGATAATAATACTCCACTGAAGCTTTCGGTGGGTAAAGCTGCCGGACAACCCATGGAGATGTTTGTCTCCGGAAGCCGCGAAGAATTTTTCCCCATGGGTGAGTGGGTTCATATCGCTGTAACCTATGATTCTGCCTCGCATGCCTGTAGTATTTACCGCAACGGTATTTCCCAGGATGTACAATACATCAATGAAGCCAAGGAAATCATAGCAGATGAGAACAGTAACAAATACATCGGATTTAACTCCCCCGGCTACAATGGCGGATTTGCCAAGATGCTTATGGATGAACTGTCCATATACAATCAGGCATTATCCTCTGGCGACATTATTAAATTATATACTACCTATGGTGCAGAGTTTGACGGCTCTAAGGTAGTGGATGCCGATGCTGACAGTCTCCGTATTTCCTTAAAATCCATTAAAGAGAATATCTTCCTTCCTACACAGGGTGCCGCCGGAAGTACCATCACCTGGACATCTTCTAACGAGGCAGTTCTTAGTCCGGAGGGAACAGTAACCAGACCCACATCCGGGGAAAATGATGCACAAGTCACCCTGACCGCCACTCTTTCCTACGCAGACTACACCAAGGAAAAGAGCTTCGATATCTGTGTGGAAGCAGAACCGGCATTCAGAAACTTAACCGATTTCTCCATGAGAGATGTCACCCTCTTAGATTCTTACGAGACCAATGCCTTTGCATTGGAAGTAGATTACTTAAAATCACTGGATGCAGACAGATTATTAAAGGGGTTCTGCGATATCGGCGGAGTCGACAGCGATGCGACTCTTTATGGTGGGTGGGAGAACTCTGCCATCAAGGGACATACCTTGGGCCACTATTTAACTGCTCTTTCTCAGGCATATGCAACAAATGGCGATAAAGAACTTTTAAACATTACAGAACATATCGTGGATACTCTTTCACGGTGTCAAAATAGCGAAACCGGTTACCTGGCAGCCATCCCGGAAAGCCACTATATCCAGATTGAAAACGGCAACACCTCCGGCACCTGGGTCCCTTGGTATACCATGCACAAGGTTCTTGCCGGACTGATTGATACCTATGAACTTACCGGCAACGAAAAGGCGCTTACCATAGCCTCCGCCTTAGGCGACTGGGTATATTCCAGAACATCCACCTGGACAGAAGACAAGCAGGCAACCGTTCTGAATGTAGAATACGGTGGCATGAATGACTGCTTATATCAGCTCTACAGCCACACCGGTAAGGAATATCATCTGTCAGCGGCACACAGCTTCGATGAATTGGACTTATTTGAGTCCCTCTACAACGGAAAAGATGTGCTGAATGGCTTACATGCCAACACCACGATTCCTAAGATTATCGGTGCCTTAAACCGCTATATGGTTCTTGGTGAATCTGAAGAATATTATTTACAGGTAGCCGAAAACTTCTGGGAAATTGTAGTAAACAACCATACCTATATCACCGGTGGAAACAGTGAATGGGAGCACTTCGGAGAAGCAGGCATTTTGGATGCAGAACGCACCAACTGCAACTGCGAAACCTGTAACACCTATAATATGTTAAAGCTTACCAGAGAGCTGTTTAAAATTACCGGTAACAGCAAGTACTCTGCGTATTATGAGAATACCCTTATTAATGCGATTCTGTCTTCCCAGAATCCTAAAACTGGTATGACCACCTACTTCCAACCCATGGCCAGTGGATACTTCAAGGTCTATAGCTCTGAAACCGGGCACTTCTGGTGCTGTACGGGTTCCGGTATGGAGAACTTCTCCAAGCTGGGAGATAGTATCTACTATAAAGATGAAAACAGCATTTATGTGACACGTTTCACTTCATCTCAGGTGACTTGGAAAGAAAAGGGACTCACCCTGGTTCAGAATACGAATATTCCCAATACGGATATAGCTAGCTTTACCATTCATACCGATAACGGAGAGACTTCTGCAGATATTGTTCTCTATGTGCCTGATTGGACTAGCAGTATTCCTTCTGTATCTAAAAATGGGGAGCCCGTGGATATCGCTGTAGTAAACGACTACATCCGCCTTTCCGGTGTGTGGAAGGACGGAGATATGATTACCTATACCCTTCCTATGGAAGTGGTGGCATATGACCTCCCGGATAACGAAAATGTAATTGCATTTAAATATGGTCCCGTCGTGCTAAGTGCAGACTTAGGCAACGAGGATATGGCTACCGGTAGCACAGGTGTTAATGTAACCGTGCCTACCATGTTCACGGAAATCAGTGACGTAATCACTGTCACAAACGGAACCCTAGAGACCTGGCGTGAAAATATTACAGAGAATCTTAGGCGATTGGAAGGCACCTTAGAATTTACCTTAAACGGAACAGATAGAGAGCTTACCTTCTCTCCTCACTATATGCAGCACCAGCATCGATATGGTATCTATTTTGAACTTGCAGATACAAACACAGAAATAGCGACAGATGAATCTGATAAATATACTGTTATCGATTCTCTTCCTGTTGCCAACGACCAGTATGAATTCTCCCACAACTTAACCGGAGACCTGACCAATACCGGCACCCACAAAGGCTTGAATTATCGTGATGCTGCCCCTGGTGGTTATTTCAGCTACGAGTTTACCGTGGAAAATACCTCTACCAATTTCCTTTCGGTAAAATACTTTAGCGGAGATGCCGGACGCGCCTTCCGTATCAGTATTGACGGAGAACTCTTAGAAGATGAAGTAATCGAGAACATCAATCCTGATGATTTCTATGACCGGTATTATGAAATTCCGTCTGAATTCATTGAGGGAAAAGAATCCGTTACCATTACCTTTGAAGCGAACGGAACCCACTATGCCGGAGGAATCTTTGATAAAATCGGAATTGTGAAAGAAAAAGAATAGCTACGTTACATAGCATAAAAAGGGGCTACTACATGATGTACTGATATTCTCATACATCACATGCAGTAGCCCCATTTTATTATATATCCGTTTGCAATGCTTGTACCCCTAGCTGAATAGCTCCCATAATTCCAGGATTTTCGCCAAGTGCAGGCTTTACAATATAGTCATCCATTTTCTCCAAAATCATCTTATGAGAGATATATCCGTTCAATAACTCCTTCACCTCAGCACGCACCATTGGAAACAGGTTTTCCTGGTGCATCACACCACCCCAAAGTATAATCTTCTGGGGAGAATAAGTGAGAATGTAATTTGTTACTGCCTGGGCAATATAATATGCCTCCAGCTCCCACACGTCTTCTCTATCCGAAAGATCTGCACCTTTGCTCCCCCAGCGTTCCTCAATTGCCGGTCCTGCTGCCAGTCCTTCCAGACACGTATGATGATATGGACACCTTCCTTTATACCCATCCCGGGGATGCTTTGCCAGTAACATATGTCCCGCTTCCGGATGTACCAAACCGTGCAATAGTCCGCCATTTACATATACTCCCACACCCACACCGGTTCCGATGGTGATGTAAATAGCAGTGTCCGCACCTTTCGCAGCCCCCCAGGTCACCTCGCCCAGAATAGCACCATTTACGTCCGTATCAAAACCTATCGGTACATTTAGCGCTTTTCGTAAAGTTCCGACCACGTCCACATTAGCCCAGCCCGGCTTAGGAGTACTGGTAATGTACCCATATGTGTCCGAAGCCTTATTCATATCAATGGGACCAAAGCATCCGATTCCCAATGCTGCAATGTCCCACTTTTGAAAATACTCTATCATATCCCGAAAGGTCTCTTCCGGCCCCCTTGTAGGAAACGTAACTCTGTCAATAACGGTTCCGTTTTCATCGCCGATGGCACACACCATTTTAGTTCCACCGGCCTCTATTCCACCAATCCTCATATCTTTTCCTTTCTTTCACTGCTTTTTAACACATAAGCCACTTTTCTCCGGTCTCTTCCTACGCAAATCTAATCCTATGCTTCATATAACTCAACCTCTACCAGATTAGTATGCTGTGCATTGCCTTTTGCCAAAGGAGTCGGCTCCAGAGAAGTCAGATTATTAATACTTCCCCTTCTATCCAGACCTTTCTCATCCGGCGTATGCCATGCTCCCTGGGCCATAGCCACAACACCCCGAGCAATCTGCCGGGTAATTTTTACAGGCAGTACAGATGCACCTCTGTCATTATATACTCTTACAAAGTCCCCATCCGCAATTCCACGTACTATTGCATCATCCTCATGGAGGTGCAACCGCTGCGGATCCAGACGCTCCATCTCCTCATTATTATCATGAATGGAATGACACCTTCTTTTGGTATGATACCCTACAAGCTGTAGCGGGAATCTTGTCCTTAATGCATCCTCGGGTCCTTCGGATACCGGTACGTACCCCGGAATTCCCGGAATCTCCTTGTGATTCCCCAATTCATATAACGCCGGCGAAAATATTTCTATCTTCCCAGACGGTGTAGGAAAAGGATACTTTGCCGGATTCTCTATCTGCTCCCGAAAGGCAATATAAGGTTCCCCCACCGGATAACGATAGATTCCTTCCCTGACAAATTCTTCATAGGCGGGTAGCCCCGGTACCTGAGGGCGAATAGCTTCATAACGGTCCGCCAACCATTCTTCCACCGTTTCATGCCCTTCTGTAAACGCCTCATACACTCCGATTCCTGCAGCAATCTCCTTCATCCATTCATATTCAAAACGACACTCTCCCAGCGGTTCCACCACTTTATTCACTGCGCCTATAAAGTTCCCCACTTCCCAAGGAGTAGTGATATTGTTCATCTCCAGGAATGAAACTGCAGGCAAAATCACATCCGCATATTTCGCACTTGGTGTCATAAACACATCACTGCACACAATACATTCACAAAGAGACGTATCCTGCAAAAGCCTTGAGGTTTCCCCAATGTCGCCATGTTGGTTAAGCAGCGCATTCCCCGCCAGATTGAAAATCATTTTTATCCTACTTTTTCGAAGTTCCTCTGTCCAAGTATATACCGGAATCGTTCTTTTATAAGGGTTCTCCACCTTTGGCATGGATGGATATACCGGTCCCGGCTGACTCACGGATGCCCCGGACCAGCCTCCTCGGATTCCTATATTACCGGTAAGACAGGCAAGGGCCACGCTTCCCCGCACAGTCTGTTCTCCGTTTCTGTTTCGCTGAGGGCCATATCCTTGTATTAATGCAGCAGGCTTCGTAGTTGCATAGGAAACCGCAAGCCCCCTAATCTTCTCTGCAGTGATTCCGGTAATCTTTTCCGCCCACTCCGGAGTCTTGGGGATTCTGTCACGTAGTCCCAATACATAGGAAAAATAGTCCTCTGCCCCTTCATATCCCGACGGCATGGTATCTGCCGTAAAGCCCTGACAGTATGTTCTTATAAAGTGCTCATCGTATAGATTCTCCGTAATCATCACATAAGCCATGGCATCCATTAGTGCACTGTCCGTAGATGGCCGTATTGGAATCCACTCAGCCCCAAGAATCTTTGCTGTATCATGATATCTGGGATCCACACAAATAATAGGAATCCCCCGCTTTTTCGCTTCTTTCAGATAGTACATCATGCTGTCAAAACGTGTCTCCGCAGGATTGTGCCCCCAGAGAATAATCAGTCCGGAATTCAGCAAATCTCGATAACTGTTTCCCACTTGCTTAGTCCCAAAAAGATACGGTGTGGTGTAATTAATACACGCTGTACTGTAGGAATTATAGTAATCCAAAAATCCTCCATCCAAGGAAAGCAGCCTCTTCATCAACTGAAGAGGATTTACCAACGCACTCACTCCCCAGCCATAATGCACATAACGGGAGCCCACTCCATACGTTTCCTTAATTCTGACCCACTCTTGGCAGATATAGTCTATGGCCTCTTCCCAGGATGCCTGACGAAACGTTCCTTCTCCGCGTTTTCCCTGACGAATCAGCGGCGTCAACAAGCGCTTTTCCATATTCAAATACGTCTTATGATAATTCAATCCCTTGGCACATGCCGTTAAGGGAGGATTCTCCGGCGTTCCTTCTGAATTATCCGTGGTAATCTTTATCACTTCTCCACTCTTTACATGGGCTTTAATAATGCATCGCCCACCACAGTTATTTACACCCATGGTAGGGACAATTCTCTCTTCTTCATAATTCATGGCAACTTCTCCAAATATATCTGTTGGAATAAGTTTACCATACCACTCCGCCTTACGGCAGTATATTTTTTCATTCTTTTCAGATACTAATACTATTCAGCCCATCAGCAAACAGATACTCCCATTCGCCCATGGTTTTCTTTTTGAATACTATAATGATTTTAATAGAAATTAAGGAGTTTCTGAGATGAATTACGCAGAACAGTTGCAGATACTACAGAAAAATTTATATAAACTGATGCATGAGTCAAATACCTCCATGCGCCAGCTCAGTGCAGTAGCCGGAATGTCTCCAAGCTATGTACAGAAACTCTTGTCCGGCGAAATTAATCCGAAACTGGATAAACTGGTAGAACTGAGCAATTGTTTTTCCATAACTCCCGGGGAACTTCTGAACGATACCATTCCTCCGTCCTTTCTTCGTCAGGAGATCAATTCTTTTTTGGTAGAATTCGACGATGCAACGCTGGAACTTGTGTTGGAGCTATGCAAACGCATGCAGGTAGAAGGACACACGTAGATTGTAGACAAAGACACAAAAAATAAACCGGTCCTTTCAGGCAGGGAATCTTGTTATATTTGCTTAGATAGGAATAGATGAGCGAATGCTCTTTAGAAAAACTTGAATTCAGATTGCGTCTCCGACTATATAGTCGGAGATGCTTTTTTGTCTACAACCTGCGTGTATCCTCCTTATTTTTCCTCCCCGCAAGCACTGTCTATACAGACAGCACTTGCAAAGAAGTAATATGAGAAAAATATGAATTAGCTATTTAATAATGTAGGAACCTTCTACAGTAACATCAGTATAAGTATCATTTTGAATATACACACGATAAACTCCGGTCTCTTCAATGTCAAACGTATGTACAACAACATCCGTCCCTAATACATAGCGTCTAGTACCATTATCTCTCTCAAGACCAACTCTTACTTCAACATTTACAGGTATCATGGATGTAGAAACAATAACTTTCTGTCCCGCTGCCAGACTATAATATGGTGCACTAACCCGACTACGTCCAGGTACTTCCCAATCAAATGTATATTGCGCCCTAGCATTCGCATTTGTGCTCTGGTCAATCAACGTAATCCCCGGTGTTTCACCACTTTCGGTATACTCCACATAATTGTCTTCTACCTCTGTATCCACGGTTGATGAAGTCACCTCAGACACTCTATATAAATACTCATATGCTTTAGCAGTCTGCACGGTTGCTGCACAAACCGATACGCTACTGCTCATAAAGGCCACACACATTACCAATATAACACTAAGTTTTGCTCTCTTTTTGATTTTGCTAACTTTACTCAATTTCTTCACCCTCTCTACCAGTTCATGCTGGTCCTCGTATAGTTGAGAAGAAAAGCTCACACATCCCGCATCCCCAGATGCAATCATAGTCAGTACTCCGAAATACTTCTTTATACCGCCACAATGAGGATATGACCGATAATCACAAGCATACTCACTCCACTGCTGTATCTTTTCAAATAAGAGCCAGACCATTGGATTAAAAAAATGCAGAATCAATACCACCAAAGAAATTCTTTTCAACAATAGGTCTTTCTGTTTGAAATGCGTCAATTCATGCGTCAGAATCACCCACAAGGCCTCTTCTGAGAATTCTTCCACAGGAAGAACCACTTTTGCACGTCGTAATCCTGTCACACAAGGAATACTTACTCGATAAGAGCGCTTTAATTCCACTTTACGTATAGGTATCCCCAACTCTGCACATACCCGATGCAGTATATTCTGTTCGGGCAGCTTCGCCGGGAACGCATCTCTAAAATGCCGATTAGAACGATAGATTTCCAGTCCTAATGCAATCACTCCCATCATTACGACTATTCCCCAAATTCCCAAAATCAGCAATAACTCTTTCCTCAGAAACGAGATCGGTGTAAATAAAAATCCTCTGCCAAGACTTACTTCAAACACTTTCAATCCTATATAAGAAACCGGCAAAAAGAAGAACAGGATTACCATCTTCAATAGCTCATATACAATATTGATAAATCCCAGTTTTTCTAAAAGTGCGCCAATTCCTAACCAGATTATTACCAGCATACCTCCTGTAAGCGAGGTCAAAAACAGTAAAATTACAAAATTATTTAATAGATTAGTTGTCCAAACCATCCAAGAGGTTCTTGATTTCCTCTACATCCTCTTTTGAAATATTTCTCTTGCTGACTAGGGCCGACACCATCTTCGGAACCTGGCCATCAAACCAGAAATCTGCTTCTTCAGATAAAAGTTTTGCCTTATAGTCTTCCTCACTCTTCATGATGTGAGCATAAGACAGCTTACCCTTACGATAAGTTCTTACAAAGCCCTTATCAGATAACTTTAATAAAAATGTAACTACCGTTGTTCTGGCATAGTCTTTGCCGTATTCTTCTCTTAGCTTGTCAATTAAATCCGGTATGGAGATGTCTTCTTTTGCATCCCAAATCGCTTTCATGATTACAGTTTCGCTTGCGCTTAAGTTTCTCTCTTCTTCGAAGAATTTTTCGTTCATATGAATCTCCTTTTCTTTCTTGTCGACTTCTTTAGTCTACTAAAGATATAGCGTTTTGTCGACTCTTTTTTATCTTTTTATTGTAAATAGATACTGGCATTATGCACAGTACTTCATTTCCATATAATTACAAGGGTGTTACTACCCCATCAGTATCAATTTTTACATTTAGTGATATACCTTCCAAAAACTTAAAGATTCGTTCCTTCTCTTGGTCTTCTTCCACAATTCTGGTCTGTCGGTCCTCCTGAATGGCCGGAATTACTTTCACTTCCAACTGTGTTTGCTCATCATCCCCCCAAAAGCGAAGTTGTAACAGCATGGTATCCAGTGTTCGCTTATTAAACCAATAATTCCCCAAACTATAGATAATAGGCTTACCTTTATAATACTCCATTCCCTGCAGACAATGAGAATGAGCTCCTATAATCACATCTGCACCGGCATCCACATATTCCCTGCCAGTTTGAAGCTGTACTTCCTCCAATTCATAGCTATACTCCGTTCCCCAATGGACATATGCAAGAACAAAGTCAGCCTTGGAATCAGCTTCCGCAATGGTCTGTAGAAAAAGCTCTGTATCATAACATCTGAGTATCCCCGGTGATTCTTCCGTGGCTTGGGGTGTCATTTTATTCTTTTCCGCTCTGGAGGCTCCCACAAAAGCAATAATCTTATCGTCCACTTCCATGTATACAGGTTCCATGGCCTCTTCAAGATTCTCTCCCGCTCCAAAATATGATATATCAGCACCACGCAACGTGTCAAATGTATCTTGAAGCGCTTCCGGTCCATAATCATATACATGATTATTCGCCAAAGTCACCAAATCCACCCCCATCTGCTTCAGTACCTCCACCCGTTCCGGGTCTGCTCTAAATGTATACGCTTTCCCCGGTAAGGGCTCTCCCCTGAAACTGTATGCGAATTCATTGTTTGCGCAAAACAAATCCGCCTGATTCATATACTCCATCAATTCCGTCGAAATACAGTCATAAATTCCATTTTCCGAATCATCTAACCTTTGAGTTGTTACTGCATCTTCCGCCAGACTAATATCTCCGGCAAAACATATAGTAAAATCGTATTCCCCGGGAATTGGAGTTGTCGTAGGCTCCGGTATTGGCAATGGACTTTCCGTAACTACTGACTCCGGTGTCGTTTTAACTACAGATAAAGATACATCGGTCTCTATATCCTGAGCCTGGTCATACACATCTATACACTCATGCCTAGTACTCCCACATCCCGCCAACAGCAAAATCCCCAACCAAGCACTTATCCAATATCTGCGTCTCATTCTAAACCAGTTTCCCAT
This sequence comes from Acetatifactor sp., assembly GCA_045541195.1. Lineage (GTDB taxonomy): Bacteria > Bacillota > Clostridia > Lachnospirales > Lachnospiraceae > Acetatifactor. The sequence goes on from JAZQIQ010000028.1 coordinate 21,124, forward strand.
CACAATACTTGCAATATCTGTTTCCATCCGTAACTGCTGCACAATTGGGGCACTCTGTGGGATATCTGGCCATTTCATCTTCCCTTACATAATTAGGATCCGGTCTGGCAGCCTCTTCCAATGCTTTCTGCTGCTGAAGCTTATACTGCGCCAACTCCGCTTCTTTCGTTGCTCTATACTTATTTACAGATGTGTCCACTACTGTATTAGCAACTTTATGTACTGTGGTATGAATCACACTGCTTAATGCATTATTAATCGCATTACCGATAGCTCTTTCCAAAAAACTACCACCATGCTGTCCTCTTCTTGGTCGCATCTTCTATCCTCCCTAGTAACTCCCTGATACTAATAAATCAAATGCTACTTTATAGCACTTGGTTCTTTGGTTTTTGAATACTCGCAAACATGCACTTCGTGCCATTTGTCTGCTTCGCCGACTGTTTGCTCGTTATATAGCGCCCCAAAACCAAATACTACTTCGTAGCGCTTAGTTTTTCTTTGGTGCTATATAGATTATACCATAGTTTTTATGACCGTATATATTTTTTATAGTCCATAACGCCATAAAAAGAAGTTCACAACAAAAAAAGCATTGTAATGCCAATTTCATTACAATGCTAAAACACATTTCAGTGCTCTATCATAACAGATACTATATAAAATAGTCACTCCGGCATCTTAAAACCGGCTTTTATCATTGATTCTATAAAATCTCTCTCCGTCTGGTTTGATTCATTGTCCTCTAAAGCTTCTCGGACACTCATCCTTCCTCGCTCAACCATCCTATATGTTTGCAATAAAATCCCTTGTACCAGGCCTTGTTCTCGCCCTTGTTCTCGCCCTTCTTCTCGCCCTTCTTCTAATCCTTGCCTAAGCCCCTCTATCCTTGCAAGCGTTCTTTCCTCTTCAATAATTTCCCTAATTGCCTGACACATATCTACTTCCTCCTGTTTGCACTCTCGCGCCTCAATATACTTGTCAAATTCATTCAAATTTGTATGTACCCGCATTATTTCATACGCATCCCGCGATACTGTCCTGTAAGCCTCATTTGACAACAAAAGCTCCCGCATTCCCGCTCTACTCTTCACCTGTTTCATAAAATCAAATACCAGTTTCAAATCTGTCTTAAACACATCTGTATCAGAAAAACTTCTTACATTCACCAAATGCAGACGATAATCATTTACATATGGGCGTAGCTTCTCCGGTATACTCTCAGTATTCAAAATATCTTTCATACATTCCGGACCATCCCACAAATCCCCCCAATATAGAACCAAGGTTACACAAGGACTCAGCTTATCAGTCTTCTTAAACTTACACAAATACGCATCTCCCTTTACATCCTTCGCATCTGTATGGTGTTTCTCTATCTCTGAAACCTGTTTTGTATATGCCCCCGTCTCATACTCCATTATGCGTAGTGGCATTGTATAATCCACCGCTTCCTGATTCTCAATCCCTAGAATCGCATAACTAACATCACCTTCGTATTTTCTGATAACATCCCTATATCGCCCTTTTTTCTTATCCTTCGATGCTATTACCAGTTTGGTATCCTCTCCTCTTAATCTATCCGCATTAATGACCTCTTCTCCGCCAAATAATACTCCGTTAAATAAATCTGCGTAGCGCAAATTATCCGATAGATATACATAATCCACCAAATCCTTTTCCATATTCGTTCCTTTCCGCAGGCCGGGCCTGCTTATGTTCTCTTGTGAAATTCGCAGGAATCCCTGACACACGGCAGAATCGCCATAGAAATGTTTCAGAATGCAACCTTACTGCAAGATCTGTCCTAATTCTTCACTTTACTGTACTATAACATCAGTCATTTTTATTGTCAACTATATTTATTTATTCTTTTACATCGAAAAAGCTCCGCTACCCGATAAACAGATAACGGAGCTTAATCACTGATTTCAAATCCCTTAAATAAAGAAATATTTCAACACAAACAATACGGCAAGAATATACATTAACGGAGTAATCTTCTTCGCCTTACCGCAAGCAAGATTAATTACAACATAAGAGATAACGCCAACTGCGATACCTTCTGAAATGCTATACATTAATGTCATAGCAAGGAAACAAAGGTATGCAGGAACTGCTTCTGTCAAATCAGAGAAATCAATCTCTACTACAGTAGTAACCATAAGGAAGCCAACATAGATGAGTGCCGGAGCAGTTGCAAATCCGGGGATTGCAGTAAATACCGGTGCAAGAATGATGGACGCTAAGAATAAGAAGCCGGTAGTTACAGCAGTTAAACCGGTTCTACCGCCTTCGGCAACACCTGCAGAACTCTCTACAAAGGTTGTAGTGGTAGATGTACCGAGTACCGCACCTGCAGAAGTTGCAATTGCATCTGCGAGCAATACTTCACGGACCTTAGGAAGTTTACCATCCTTATCCAACATATCTGCCTTATTAGCAACACCGATAACGGTTCCCAATGTATCAAACATATCTACGAACAAGAATGCAAAGATAATAATAATAAAATCTGCAATTCTGATTGTGCTAAAATCTGCCTTAAAACACTGACCAAAAGTCTGTCCGATTGCCCCCAAGGAAAAGGATGACCACGAAGGAATCAAAGAATAGAAACCAGCGTCAGGAGTAACCGCATAGATGCCGGTTAATTCACATATAATACCAAGAACATAAGTAACAATGATACCAATTAAGATTGCACCTTTTACATTTCTAGCGCTTAAAATAACAATTACAAATAAACCAATCAATGCAAGTACTGCACAGATACCGGTAGTAGAGAAGTTCTCTTTGAAGTTTAATACGGTTACTAAAGTAGAATCACTGTTTACTACTAAATGAGCACCCTGTAAACCAATGAACGCTACAAATAAACCGATACCAACAGATACGCCCTTCTTCAGTTGAAGCGGAATTGCATTAAAAATTGCTTCACGTACATTGGTAATTGATAATACAATAAAAATCAAACCTTCTACAAATACTGCAAGTAAGGCAATCTGCCATGAATAGCCCATTGCGCCACATACTGTATACGCAAAGTATGCATTCAGTCCAAGTCCCGGAGCAAGTGCAAAGGGATAATTTGCCAAGAACGCCATCGCCATGGTTCCGATGAAAGCTGCTAAAGCAGTTGCCATGAGAATTGCATTTCTGTCCATGCCGGATGCAGATAAGATGTTGGGGTTAACAGCCAGGATGTATGCCATGGTCATGAATGTAGTGATACCGGCAAGCACCTCTGTTTTAACATTGGTTTTGTGTTCCTTTAGTTTGAACATTTTTTCTAACATTTCAAAGTCCATCCTTCCTTGAATATTAATTATCTACAACAACATAATTATATAAAAAAGACACGGAAAAATCCATGCCTTTTTTAGAAACTTTTAAGAAATATTTAACAATTTACAACACTTTGCTCAAGAATTCTTTCAATCTCGGAAGCTGGGGATTATCAAAAATCTGCTCCGGCGTTCCGGTTTCTGCAAGAACTCCTTCATTCATAAAGAACACTCTGTCAGAAACTTCCTTCGCAAAGCCCATTTCATGGGTAACGATAATACTTGTCATACCGGTATGCATAAGTCCCTTAATAACCGAAAGAACCTCTCCTACCATCTCCGGATCAAGCGCAGAAGTTGGCTCGTCGAAAAGAAGCACTTCCGGCTCCATGGCCAATGCTCTTACGATTGCAAGACGCTGCTTTTGACCACCTGACAAAGAATTCGGATATGCAGATGCTTTCTCCAAAAGTCCCACTCGGTCCAATAGCTTCATAGCAAGCTCATGGGCTTCTTCCTTGGTCTTCTTCTTCAAAAGAACCGGTGCCATGGTAATATTATCTTCTACCCTCATATTGGGGAACACATTAAAGTTCTGGAATACCATACCCATCTTCTGACGATGAATGTTGATATCTACACCTTTGGCGGTAAGATCCACACCTTTAAACCAGATTTTTCCACCAGTTGGTTGTTCTAATAAATTCAGACAACGAAGGAAAGTGCTCTTACCGGAGCCGGAGGTTCCGATGATGGAAATCACTTCATTTTCTTCGATTTCCGCATTGATATCGGTAAGTACATGATTATCACCGAAGCTTTTCTGTAAGTTCTCAACCTTAATGATCATACTGGATTCTCCTTTCGATAAACGCCACCAGCTTACTTAAGCTGAAGGTCAGAATAAAGTAGATAATACCAACGATAATCAAAGGCTCCAATGTAATATACAAAGCTCCGTTGATAGTACGATAGCAGGTCATCAAATCTCCCACGAAGAAGGTCGATGCCAATGAAGTCTCCTTAATATCAGTAACAAACTCATTACCGAGGGCCGGAAGAATATTTTTCAGTGCCTGAGGAAATACAACCTTTCGCATAGTCTGCACACCATTAAGCCCAAGGCTTCTGGCCGCTTCCGTCTGCCCCTTGTCAACCGCCTGAATACCAGCTCGGATAATCTCGGATACATATGCACCGGTATTGAGCACAAGTGCGGTAGATACACACACAAATTTACTAGGCTCAAAAGGTAAAATCTGAGGAACCAGGAAGTAGAATAAATACAGCTGTAATAAAAGAGGTGTACCTCTAAAAATCTCAATATAGGCAGTTGCAAGCCAAGAAATAGGCTTAAACTTGGCCATCTTCATAATCGCCAGAATGGTTCCGATTACCGTACCCAAAGTAACTGCAATCAAAGCCAAAAGCAATGTATACTTCACACCATCAAGGAATAAGCCGTAATATCTCTCTACCAGCATCCCCATCGTTTCTAACATACGTAATCCTCCAAAAATCTAAGTGTCTTAATTGGTTACACCTAAAGAATTTGCCAAAGCGTTTGCCTCGTCCATCCACTGATAATAGATACCGGACTCTACAACCTCTGCAATAATCTCATTTAACTTTGCTACTAATTCCTCTTCACCCTTTGGAACACCACAAACAATTCCGTCAGAAGAATACTCAAAATTCTCAGGAACCAGTGTTAATGCATCATTCTTTTCTACGATACTGTTTGCAACAACTTCTGCAGCTGCAAGCCCGTCAATCTTTCCGCCTTCAAGCATAAGTACACCATCGGTAATCTTGGCAATTGGCTCTAAAGTTGCCTTTGTCTGACCGGTTACGAGACCTACCTGAAGGGTACCATTCTGTGCAGCTACGATAGTGCTCTCGTCAAAAGAAGCAATAGTAGTGAACTTTTCTGCATCTTCTTTGCGGATAACCATCTTCTGTGAGGTGTCATTATAATACTCATCAGTAAACTCCATAATAAGTGCTCTGTCTTCTGTAGCATCCATTCCGATAATACCAAGATCTACACGAGCCTCACCTACAGCTGCGATGCAGGCATCGAAATCCATAGCAGTGATTTCCAGCTCTACGCCAAGCTCCTTTGCAATATATCTTGCAAGCTCCATATCTGCTCCTACATACTTGTCCTGACCCTCTTTGGTAGGATCCTCAAACTCATATGGTGCATAGTCCGGAGAAGTACAGATAACAATTTTACCTGCCTTCATAATATTCTCCAGTCTGTTGCCTTCTTCCTTGGTTGAACCACATGCTGCCATGCTAAAGGTCAGCATCCCTGTAAGTAAAAGTGCCAATAATCTCTTCATCTTCTATAATCCTCCCTTGTTTATTACATCCAACGCAGTAGCTGCCATAGCTTTTGCACCAATGTGCAATAGCCTGTTACTCTCTGCGGAGTTAACATATTTTAAAAATTCTTCCTCATGGCCTCCTGCATCGGTAACAGCCCCAAGGCTTAAATGGGTATAACAGGTAGGACAATGGTAAGTTACATTTCCCACATCCGTACTACCACTGTGATAGATATCACCCCTTGTCAAATCGGTAACTCCAAGCTCTGCCAGATTCGCCACCATCATAGCATCCAATTCCGGATAATGCTTGATATCATAAAAAGTATTCTTTGCTCTCTGATAAGTAAACTTTGCTCCGGTCATAAGCTCCGCACCACGCCCGCAGTTTATTACCTTTTCAATAACTTCCTCCAGATAATCCTTCTGTCCGGCACGTACATATAACGCCAGCGAAGCATGCTCTGGGACTACGTTAGGTGACATCCCACCATCCAAGTAAACATAATGAATGCGCACATCCGGCTCTAAATGCTGTCTTAAAGCATTTATCCCTGCAATGGTCAGATTACATCCATCCAACGCATTGATACCTGCTGCCGGATGTCCCGCCGCATGAGCTGCTTTCCCTGCAAATTCAAAGATAAAATCCGTCATGGCAAGAGCTGTATTATCCACACAATTAATGCTGTCCAAATGCATCTCAAAGCATGCAGTAAGCTCATCAAAAACTCCCACTTCCGCCATATCACATTTTCGGCCGTAATTCTCTTCTGCAGGTGTCCCGAATACCACAATTTTACCCTTCCAGTGCTCCTTGGTAGCCTTCAGGGCTGCCGCTGCAGCCAATGTAGATGCTGCAATCCAGTTGTGACCACAGGCATGAGCCAGCTCATCATGATTTACTCCATAGCCTCGCAAAGCATCATACTCTGCCATAAACCCAATAACCGGTCCTTCATCCTCGCCGAATTCTGCCCGGAATGCAGTAGACATTCCAAGATATGGATAGGTACAGCAAAATCCCATCTCTTCCAGACATTTTACCAAATATGCGGAAGACTCATACTCTTCATCTCCCAGCTCTGGATGATGGTATATGAAATCACTGATTCCCTCAGACCATTCCCTATTTGCGTCCTCTGCCTCATAAGCAAGCTTTTTTAAGTTCATAACGCCTCCAAAAATGTGCATAATTATGCACTATAACTAAAGTAGGATATCATTCCTACCTTTAAAAGTCAAACAAATCTTTAGTCTTCTGCCCACAGAAGTGCGCATTTTACCGCTTTTTCCCAGCCCTTTAACTTCTTCACACGCATCGCTTCTTCCATTACCGGTTCAAACTCTCTGGACAACTCCCAATTCGCGCGAATCTCCTCTTTGTCCTTCCAGTAGCCCACTGCCAACCCTGCTAGATAAGCTGCACCAAGAGCCGTGGTTTCAATGCAGCTGGGACGTAAAACCTGCGCATCCAAAATATCTGCCTGGAACTGCATCAGGAAATTATTGGCACTGGCACCGCCATCTACACGAAGCTGCTGAATATTCAGCTCCGTATCCTGCTCCATGGCACGAAGTACACTTTGCGTCTGATACGCCAGTGACTCTAAGGTTGCCCGAATAAAATGCTCCTTACTGCAGCCTCTGGTAAGTCCCACTACCAGACCTCGGCAATATTGATTCCAGTAAGGTGCCCCAAGACCGGTAAATGCCGGCACCACATATACTCCGGCAGTATCTTCCACATTCTTGGCATATTCTTCCGACTGCGCTGAAGATTTAATCATTCGCATTTCATCCCGTAGCCATTGTATTGCAGCTCCTGCCACAAAGACGCTACCTTCTAAAGCGTATTGAAGTTCCTGTGTATCACTGGCTGCCACCGTGGTAAGCAAACCATTTCTGGATCTGACCGCTTTGTTTCCCGTATTCATTAAAAGGAAACAGCCGGTGCCATAAGTATTCTTCACATCTCCCTCTTCAAAACAGCACTGTCCGAATAGTGCCGCCTGCTGATCACCTGCTGCACCGGAAATGATAATCTCCCCGCCAAGCACACTTTCATCTGTCGTTCCGTAAATGCTACTGGATGGCTTTACCTCCGGCAACATGGAATATGGTATACGGAACTTCTCCAAAAGCTCCTTATCCCAGCACTTTTCATGAATGTTGAAAAGCATGGTTCTGGAAGCATTGGTATAGTCTGTCACAAATATTTTCCCTTTGGAAAGATTCCAGATAAGCCAGGTATCCACCGTACCAAATGCCAGTTCTCCATTTTCCGCACGCTCTCTTGCACCGGGTACATTATCCAAAATCCAGGCGATTTTCGTAGCGCTGAAATACGCATCCGGAATCAATCCTGTCTTCTCCCGAATAATATTGTCATAACCCACTTTCTTTAATATCTCTACCATGTCTGCTGTTCTATGGCACTGCCACACAATGGCATTATATATGGGGACTCCGGTTTGCTTATCCCATACAATCGTAGTCTCCCTCTGATTGGTAATTCCCAATGCCGCAATGCTCTCTGCTCCCACGCCAATTTTTGTCATTGCTTCAATAGCAACAGACATCTGGGATGCCCATATTTCCATGGGATTATGCTCTACCCAGCCCGGCTGGGGATAAATCTGGGCAAATTCTCTCTGCGCCATGCTGATGATATTTCCCTTTTTATCAAATAAAATACAACGGGAGCTTGTGGTTCCCTGATCCAACGCCATTATATACTTCTGTTCCATATAACCTCTTATCCCTTCTCCACATTTCTTGTAGCAACCACCGATACACCGGTATCCGCTACATTTTCGATGAGCACTTGCCCAATAGCTATGGGAGCCGATACACTCATCGCATTTATCTTCTCCATCACCCGAAAAATCATTTCTTTGGGTACATTTTCTTTGGTTTTTACGGAAACCACCGGAAGCTCACCACCATTTACCTTCATGATGCTGGTTACCGTGCGTCTAGGATTGGTAACTTCCTCTCTGGCATAGGTATCTCCTATCTTACAGGTGTTTCCTGACACTTCTGTCACCACATTATCTTTCAAAGCAACGCTAATCTGGCATCCCATAGGGCAACCGATACAGATCAATGCTCTCTTCTCTTCCATACTAGGCCTCCTCTACCGTAATCCGAATCTGATTTATCTCTTTACCCTGTAAATCCTTCTTAAGCAGAATTACCTTCTCCATCTCTCCCGGTGCCATGGTCTTTTTCGGAATGCTGCGAAGAAGCGTATCATCCAGATAAATTGCAATTTTTACGTTCTTAAATTCTTTACCCACGCGAAATCTTACGTTCTGTGTATCCTTCATCCGTTCTGCATTTATTGTGGATGGAACTGTATAGCGCACACCACCTTCTGCACAAATTCGGATTTGTGGTAAAGTATCCGTTGAACTGTCCCCATACATCACATACTCCGCGGCACGTTCACCTGCTTCATAAGCCTCTCCCGATACAAAGTCCACCAAATCATGCACATGTAGCACATTACCACAGGCAAAAATACCTTTTTTACCTGTCTCCAGACTTTCATTCACTATGGGGCCACCTGTCACCGGATTTAGTTCAATTCCACAGCCTAACGAAAGCTCATTCTCCGGAATCAGTCCACAGGATAGTAGCAATGTGTCACAGGAATAATACTCCTCTGTCCCCGGAATCGGAACACTCTTATCATCCACTTGGGCAATGGTAACCCCCTCTACACGCTCTTTTCCGTGAATATCCACTACCGTATGACTGAGCAAAAGAGGGATATCAAAGTCCTGCAAACACTGGACAATATTACGCTTAAGACCGCCGGAATATGGCATCAGCTCTGCCACCGCCTTTACCTTAGCTCCCTCTAAGGTCATGCGACGTGCCATAATCAGACCGATATCACCACTTCCCAGAATCACTACTTCCTTACCAGGAAGCTTACCCTCCATATTCACATAATACTGAGCCGTCCCGGCACTATAAATGCCTGCCGGGCGGTATCCGGGGATATTTAGTGCACCTCTCGGTCGCTCTCTGCATCCCATGGCAAGAACCACGGCTTTTGCATAAATTTCCAAGATACCTTCCTGTCCGTTCATGGCAATGATTTCCTTTTCCTCACCCTCACGGATGCTCATCACCATAGTTTCCAGCTTATAGGGAATCTCCTTCTCCCAAATCTGCGCTTCGTATCTGGCTGCATACTCAGGCCCGGTTAGCTCCTCCTTGAAGGTATGTAAACCGAAACCATTGTGAATACACTGATTTAAAATACCACCTAACCGCTTATCTCTTTCCAGTATCAATATCTCTTGGGGTGCAAGACCAGCCTCTGCTGCTCCAAGCGCTGCTGCCATACCTGCAGGTCCCCCACCGATAATCACTACGCTTTTCTTTATCATTTCAGTCCTCCATAGAGAATCACAGAATGTTCACCGGATTTACGCACCTCTTCTACGGGAATATTCAGCTCCCTTGCCAGAATCGCAGTTACTTTCGGAGAACAGAATCCTCCCTGACACCGTCCCATCCCTGCTCTGGTTCGGCGTTTTACTCCATCTACTGTTGTTGCTCCCACCGGCCTATGAATTGCTGCTAAAATCTCTCCCTCGGAAATAGATTCGCACCGACAGATAATATTGGCATATGCCGGATTTTTCGCAACGATTGCTTTCTTCTCTTCCAGTGTTTTTCCCTCCATAGTTACAATGCCTTCTCTGGTATCCTTAAAGTATTCCTTCTCAGGTGCCGGTGCTATCTTCTGAACCAGCCCAGCTACATATTCGCCGATTGCAGGTGCACTGGTAAGTCCCGGTGACTCAATCCCGGCTACATCTATGAATCCGGGATAACCTTCTGACTCCCGAATCAGGAAATCATGCTCCCTACGGTGTGCTCGAAGTCCTGCAAAGGACGTAATCATCTGTTTACCGGGAGGAATCTGTTTCACACTTCTTGCTCCGTTCTCCAAAAGAAGATTGATACCTTCCTTTGTGGTATTTTCTTCCTCCTTTTCAGGCACATCCACTGCAGTCGGACCAATTAATAGGTTTCCATGGACTGTAGGTGTTACCAGTGTTCCTTTACCATACGCTCCCGGCAACTGGAAAATAGTCCGCTCCACCAGACCTCCTGCCTGCTTATCATAGAGACAATACTCCCCCTTCCGTGGGATAATCTCTATATGACCATGTCCATCCCTTTCCGGCAACATATTGTGAAGCACATCGCTGTATACTCCCGCAGCATTTATCACAATCCTCGTTTTAAAACTTATACCGTTTTCACAGACTACCTGATAGGTACCGTCCTCTCTCTGGTTAATGGCAGACACCCTATGTCCACGATAAAATTCTACCCCATTTTCTGCCGCATTCTCCGCCATGGCTATTGTCAAACCAAAGGGACATACAATACCGGAACGCTTGGCATATAATGCTCCCTTCACATCATCACTCAATGCAGGCTCCAAGACGCGCACCTCTTTCCCCGAAAGAAGCTGTAGCTCCCTTACTCCATTGGTGACACCCCTGTCATAAAGTTCCTTTAATTTTGTCAACGATTCCTCTTCAAAACAAAGTACCAGTGCACCGTTTCTCTTCAGCGGAATATTTAATTTCGGTGCAAGTTCATCCAACAATTCATTTCCACGCACATTTAACTTAGCCATCAATGTTCCCGGCTTTGCATCAAATCCTGCATGCGCAATACCACTATTGGCCTTTGAAGTCCCCTCACAAATATCCGGTTCTGCTTCCAAAAGCCCCACTTTTCGCTGCTGCTTTGATAATTCCCTAGCAATACAGCAACCACTGACACCACCACCGATAATCAATACATCATACATAATAACCTCCCATTAGTACTATGAAAAAGCCTGGCTTTAGAACCTTATTTTTGATTCTTATGCCAGGCTTAATGTTCTGAATTATTATATCTGCTATTGCGGGCACATACGCAAAACCATTGTTTTACTTATGCATGCTCTCAATAGATACCATCTCATACACGGTTAATTTATTCTCTACCACAGTAAAATGTACATCCCATCCTGCAAAAGAGACACCATACTTCCGATTAGGGTCGCTGTGATAAGATGGACGTGGGTCCTGCTTCAGTACCTCAATGATAGCATTCCTCTTCTCCGGCGGGTATTTCTCTAATAGCTCCTGAGGAAATTCTACCTCCAAAGCATACTCTTTGGTATCTGCCACAAATCCTTCCTTTGCATCCGGATGACAATCACTGTAGGGCAGATATGGCTTAATATCATAAATCGGCGTATTATCCCGAAGGTCCACTCCTGATACGTGAAGTACCGGTCCATTCTCCGTCAACTCGATTCTGTCCAAATGCACGGAAGATAGTCCGATGTTATTGGGGCGGAATGGGGACCTTGTAGCAAAGACTCCCATGTGCTTCTTTCCTCCAAGTCTGGGCGGCGTTACCGTCGCTACAAAGGTATCGCTTGCAGGCACCTGAAACTGCCACAGAAGCCATATATAATTAAATCCATCCAAACCCTTAACGGCGTCCGGACTTCGGTACTCCGGTTCAAATACGATTCGCCCGGTGAGCTCCTTCACCAATGAGCTTTGTCTGGGAATTCCAAACTTCTCCGGAAAATCTGTGTGTATATGAGCAATTACTTTCATATATCTTCTCTTCTTACTTTTCTATCAACTCTCGTAATACTTCTTTCGCCTTATCCAACTGATTATCAAAGGCTTCCTCGCTGTAGTAACGTTCTCCGTCAAAAATACACTCTACATCCGGCTCAATACCGGTACCGTGAATGTTACGTCCATTAGGGGTAAAATAGCTGCTTACGGTAATCTTCACTGCAGATCCATCCCGCAGATTCACCACTTGCTGTACAATACCTTTACCAAAAGTGGTTGTACCTACCAAAGTTCCGATTTCATAATCCTGAATGGCCCCTGCTAAAATCTCCGATGCACTTGCTGAATTCCCGTCAATAAGAAGTACCAGTGGTTGATCAAACTCTCTCTTGCCATCGCAAGTGTATTCATTGACCTTCCCATACTTATCCTCCGTATATACAATTCTTCCTTCGGGAAGAAGCATCTGACAAATCGCTACTACGGCATCCAGACTTCCCCCCGGATTCGCACGAACGTCAATAATCAAACCTTCCATCTCCGAAGCTCTGGCCTCTGCCAATGCCTCTGCAAACTGGTCAACGGTAACCTCGTCAAACTCCGTAATCTGAATATATGCCATACCATCTTCCAGCATTTCAAATTCAACAGTAGGAGCCTCCACCTTGCGGCGCTCTACATCAATATAAAGAAAATCCGGTTCACCCTCCCGATAAATAGTCAAAGTTACCGTGGTTCCTTCTTCCCCCTTAATCAAGGATACAACCTTGTTGATATCCATATCATAAGTATCTACGCCGTCAACTTCATAAAGCACGTCATCTGCCCTAAGTCCCGCTTCTTCCGCAGGTGTCCCCGGAATAGGAGATAATATCTTGGTACGGTTGGTAGTCTCATCCAACGCCACATAGGCACCGATACCATAATAAATACCCTCCGTCTGCTGATACAGCACCTCTATTTCCTCTGGCGTATAATATACCGTATAAGGATCACCTACCGCATCCATAAGTCCCCGGTAAATACCGATTTCCAAATCTTCCTTGCTAACATCATCCAGATAATAATATTTCTCAATAATTGCCTCCAAGGTTGCAATCTTAGATGTCAACTCAGAATCTACCAGATCCAGGGTACTTCCTTCATCAGCAGAATTATTTTCCGCCTTGTTCTGAAGGGCTTCCACATAATTCTGTACGGAAAAACCCAGATACACGAATGCTACCAACATCAAAATCCCAAATGCACCCGTCGCCAATCCGGCGAGAAAATAACCGGATTTATTATTCTTTTTATTATTCATTTTATAAATCAGCTCCAAAAATCTGTTTCGCTACTATTCCTTTAAATAATCCCAAGGAGACACATAATTTCCGTCCTTACGTACAGAAAAATGCAAATGATTACCGGTGGAACGGCCGGTTGTTCCTACTGCAGCGATGGTCTCTCCACGTACTACAATATCTCCCTTTTCACAATATAATGCAGAAGCATGCATATAAATCGTATACAATCCATCTCCGTGATTAATCATCACGTAATTGCCCATGGTAGAACTGTAAGTAGCAGCAACTACTTCTCCATCATATGCCGCATATATCGCAGTTCCTTTCGGTGCGGCAAAATCCACGCCGTTATGAAACTGCTTTTTATTCAAAATAGGATGTATTCTCCATCCATAGTCATCCGAAATCCTGGTATAGGATGCCAGCGGGAATTTGAACTGCCCGCCATCATAAATCAATACTGTACCATTCTCTTCCAGAATCCTTTTCTTCTCTTCCAGCACCGCCGCTTCCAACTCTTTGATAAGTTCATCCTGCGCGGCAATCATTGCCTCGTATTCTTCAATACTCTCTTCTGTGTTGCTGATGTTGTTTTCGTACTTAATAATTTCTTCCTGCTTCTGGGCGATTAGTTCCTCTAACGTCTTCCGCTCTTCCTCTACTGCGACTTTGGTTGCATCCAGAATATCTTTCTGCAAACGAAGCTGTTCTTCACAAAGCTCCACATACTCTCTTGTCTGTACAAATTGATTCAACTGATTCTGATCGTATGTTGCAACAGCATTTACATATACGGCACGATTCAAAAAATCTGCAAAACTACGTGCCGTAAGCAGCATTTCCAAATAATGCTGTTCTCCCTGCATATACATTAATCTTATGCGATTATCCATTGCATCATGCTGAGTTGCCTCAATTTCTTTTGCTTCTGCCAAAAGTTCTTCCGTCTCCGCAATCTCCGCTTCCTTTACGGTAATTCGACCGATTAAATTCTCTATCTGCTCTTCAATCACTACCAGATTCCCATCCAGTTCTGTGATATACTCATTTAAATCCTTTTTTTCCTGCTTTAACTGGCTTACCAAACCCTTTATCTCATCCAAGGAGTCTTCCAGATCTTCTTTTTCTTCATTAGCATCTGAAATCTGTTCTTCCATCTCTTTAATACTGTCTGACGTAATGTCGGACAGCTTGGCCGCATTCACCGTAAGAGTCATAGAAAAAACCAATAGCAGGCAGGTTAAAGTCATTGTCCATCTCTTCAACGTCTCGATATTCCCTCCGTTATACATGCAAATGCTTTCTCACTGTAGAGAAGCTTCCCATAAATCCGATTCCTACACCGACAATTAATGATACCGGTAACAGAAACTCATATAATTCTGCCACAGAAAGGAAATCTAAAAGCTTACTCAGCATTTCAAATCTGTTTACCACATAATCCAAAACAATGCTGTACACATTATAGATTACAACCAGAGGAATACTCACACCAATTAAGCCGATTAGAATACCCTCAATCACAAAAGGTGCTCGTACAAAATAGTCTGTTGCACCGATATATTTCATAATATTAATCTCTTCCTTACGAACGGAAATACCAATGGTAACCGTATTGCTGATCAAGAACACGGACACTGCCAATAGGATTCCAATAATCCCAAGAGACACATAGCTCAAAAGCAAATTAAAACCGGACAATGTAGCTGCCACATCTGCCTTCTGCTGCACCTCCCACACGCCTTCAATGGATTCAATAAAGGTCACCAGATCCGCCTGCTTAGAAACATCACTTAGATATACCTCATAATTAGCATAATCCTCCAAGGGATTGGTGGGGTAACCGGCGATAAATTCCTCCTTATGCTCTCCGAAATAATCGTCCTGATAATCTGCCCATGCCTGTTCTGCAGAAATATACTTTATATCTGCCACTTCACTTCTTCCGGCAATGAGCTTGCCAATCTCTTCAATTCTCTCATCTTCGATTCCCTTATCGAAGAAAACGGTTATGGATACGCCTTCTTCCACACTCTTCACAATGTGGGAGAAATTAGCGATAATTGCGTAAAAAACGCCAAACAAAAACAGACACGCCGCAATGGTTGCCACAGAAGCAAGAGTATACCACTTATTACGGAAGAGGTTTACAAAGCCCTGCTTAATCGTATAAAAAAAGGTACTAATCTTCATCGATGTAGCTTCCCTCCTCTTCGTCACTAATAATGATACCCTTCTTCATGGTAATAACACGCTTCTGCATGCCATTTACAATCTCACGATTGTGAGTTACCACCACTACCGTAGTTCCACTTTCGTTAATCTCCTCTAAAAGCTTCATAATATCCCATGAATTCTTTGGGTCCAGATTACCGGTAGGTTCGTCTGCAAGCAAAATAGAAGGTTTATTGACAAGTGCTCTCGCCAATGCAACCCTCTGTTGTTCTCCACCTGATAACTGTCTTGTCTTTGCTTTGTACTTTCCGGCAAGCCCTACTGTTGCCAGAATCGATGGTACATTTTTACGGATTTCCCTTCCCGGAACCTGTATCACCCGCTGCGCAAACGCCACATTTTCATATACATTTCTATCATTGAGTAAACGGAAATCCTGGAAAACAATCCCAAGATTTCTTCTAAATTTCGGAATTTCTCTGTGGCGCAACCTACTTAAATTGTGCCCCTTCACCCACACGTCACCTGAGGTTGCCGTCAACTCTCTCAAAAGCAACTTAATCAAAGTGGACTTTCCCGATCCACTGTCACCAACAATAAATACAAATTCTCCCGGCTTTATGCTCAAGGATACACCATTCAGAGCAGGAGAGCCCGTAGCATACGCCTTACACACATTTTCCAGACATATAAGGCCTTTCTCCCGGACGATCTCCTCCCGCTGTGCTTTTTTTCTTTCCCTTCTAGTCATTAATATTCAAAACTCTCCATGTATTTCATATATTTTACAACCATAAGTGCAATCTTAAAGGTGATTGCATCTTCAAATACACGTAAATCCAGACCAGTACTCTTCTGCAGTTTATCCAGTCTGTATACCAGTGTATTACGATGAATGAACAACTGTCTGGATGTTTCGGAAACATTCAGACTGTTCTCAAAAAATTTATAAATGGTGGTAAGAGTCTCTTCATCAAATTCATCCGGACTCTTACCATCAAAAATCTCACGAATAAACATCTTACAAAGCGGAATCGGAAGCTGGTAAATTAAACGTCCGATACCAAGCTCGCTGTATGCAATCACATTTCTCTCATCAAAGAAAATCTTCCCTACATCCAGCGCCATCTTTGCCTCCTTATAAGAGCGGCTCACTTCCTTAATCTCACGCACAACAGTACCATACGCAATGCGCAGATTCTTAAGGCCGTCCTTGGCAAGCTGGGCAGAAAGACCACGGGCAACCTTTTCAATCTCCTTGGGAGAATCAGAGTCAGATAAATCCTTCACAACAATCACATTATTTTCATCCACTGCAGTGACAAAGTCCTTACTGTTACTACCAAAATAAGCTCTGGTAAGCTCCAGTGCATTACTGTCCTTGCTGTTGTCAGATTCCACAATCATAGCTACACGAGCCACATCGGTCTGAATGTGAAGCTTCTTGGAACGGCTGTAGATATCAATCAAAAGCAAGTTATCCAAAAGAAGATTCTTGATAAAATTGTCCTTATCAAAGCGCTCTTTATAAGCCACCAGAAGATTCTGCAGCTGGAACGCAATCATCTTTCCAATGGTATATACATCTTCACCGGAACCGGCTACTACAAGTACATATTCAAGTTGCTGCTCATCATATACCTTGAAAAACTGGTATCCCTGTACCTCCTGCGTATCCGCAGGAGACTTGGCAAATTCAGTGGCAGGCTTGCCCAAATGTGCCATATCCATAGTATGTGCCACAGGCTTTCCGTCCACATCCATAACGCAGACTTCCACCCTTGCAATATTTTTCAGTCCTTCAATCGTATTCTGCAGTATTTGATTCGATATCATTGGTAATCGCTCCTATTCTGATTTCTCATAGAAATTCCCTATTAATACAAATGTACAAAAATATTGCACAAAAATCAATAGTTTATTGTACATTTTTTATATCTTTTTACATTACACTCTGATATCGATAATTTCTCCTACTCCGGGATTCACACTTCTTTCCATAGCAGCAGCGTCAATCATTTCCACAAGACCGGCACCAAGAACTTCATTAGTGTTCATAGTCTTACTAAGTACTGCCGTTCCCACCTTACTCATAAGGTCCATGTTAGCTAAACTTGTTGATAATGCAGCAATATCCATATTGTTCCTCCTTTTTGTGTGACAATCCAGAGTCGTTTCGCAAAATCGCTGCTTCGCAGCTTACCTTTTGCTCAATATTTGGCTCTCGCCAAATATTTTTAACCCGGTCGTTTTCCCCTCAAGCAAGCTTGAAGAAAAACGCTCGGTTAAAATTGCTCGACTCTGAGTGGTTATAATTGGTTATATATCATCATCGCAAAGCAAATCACAACACCGCAGATAAGCGGTATTGAAAAAAGCTTTGAATGGGATGATCTCCTGTTTGGCAGAATAGCTGAAAGCGTCTCCTTGTGACCTTCATGGCCCGCAATCCATGCAAGAACGCAAAACGCCAACGGGGTACAGATAACAGCAAGTACCAGATACAGACTAATCGTCAAAATCAGTTCCTGAGTAGAATAGGCTGCTTCACTCATTGCCATGTCCATTACTTCTGCAGGCAACGCATTCATCAAATACATCATAGATGTTGAAAATCCGTTAATGCACATATGCATAATAAAGCTCGGCCAGATGCTGTCCGTGGCCTCCATCAAAAGTGCCAGCATAATTCCAATCACAAATGCATAAGCTGCCTGATTAATGTTCATATGCATAATGGCAAATAAAAATGCGCTGAGCAAAATCGCTTTCCACACATTCCCCCGGCTTCTAAGCCCCTGATAAATAATTCCGCGAAAACCAAGTTCTTCCACAAAGGGGCCATAAACCGCTATCAAAGAAAACATTACCACAAAAGGCATTTCCAGCACACTTCCACTTATTGACAGCACAGTGTTTTCCACAAAGAGCATGGAAATTGCATTTGCCACGGTAGTCAGCGGACTGCAAAGGACTGTAAATAACACCGTCATAAAAATGGTTGCCGGACGAATTTTCTTAAACCGGCAAGACTCTGCCGGCGTCTTTTTCGCAGCAATAAAATAAATCACCGCAGGAATCCATATGGTACTCTCCGATAATATTGCATTAGTTGCCATGTTCCAAGGTACAACCTGTGCAAAAGGTGTAAAATATATAATTACAGTCAGTGCCACATGCGCCACAATCACTGCGAAAAAGAACCCGTCGGCTCTATCTTTTTCTATCTTTTCCTGTTCCATCTATTTTCTACGAATTACCTTTTCTCCGATTTCTATTTTTCCGGCTTTTAAAAGATTTCCCACCGCACGCTTAAATTCATTCTTACTCATGCCGGTTTCTCTCTTAATAATTTCCGGTGACACCTTATCATTAAAAGGAAGCACACCATCATAGCTGTCAATGATGCGTAGCACCTCTTCGGCATCCTTCTCAATCTGCACAAGTCCCTTTTCACGAATGCTAAGAGACAATCTGCCATCTTGCTTTACTTCGGTTACTCTGGCAGTAATAATCTGGCCGGACTTCACCTGACCGTACATCTCCTTTTTAGGAATCAGTGCAGAATAAATATCATCCACTGCCACGAAAGCTCCAAACTCTTCACTGATGGTATAAACCCTGCCGGATACCATATCATCCTTTTTATAGGTGCTATCCGCACGAAGATTATTGTATACATTCATAGTAGCACAAAGGCGGTCACTCTTGTCAATATACAGAGAAACCAACACCTCATCCTCCGGCTTTACACGAAAGAGCTGCTGTTTAAACGGAAGCATCAAATCCTTCTCCAGCCCCCAATCCAGAAATGCTCCGAATTTATTAGTCTGAACCACTTTCAGAAGTGCCACATTTCCCATGGTAAGCTTAGGCACTGTTGTGGTAGCAATGATACGATCCTTAGAATCCCGATATACAAACACCTCCACGGTATCTCCCATATCCTTTCCTTCCGGAAGCTGCTTTATCGGAAGAAGGACTCTGTCCTCTGCTTCTTCTTTACTTGGTGCCAGATAGACACCAAATTCTACTTTTTTAATAATTACAAGTTGCTGTAATTCACCTAACTTTATCATACTTTTTCTCTTTCTTCATTTATAAATCTTCAACGCTATTCGCAAAATCGCCGCTTCGCGGCTTTCCTTAACAACTGACTCGTCAGTTGTTTGCTCATAAATCTGGCTCTCGCCAAATGCTTTTAACCACGCCTTCGCCCTTACAAGCAAGCTTGACGTGCAAAGTCCGGTTAAACGCGCTTAGCTCTGAACGTGAACTCTACGTTACAATACACTTGTCCCTGTTCATTCTGCAAAGAAACATATGCCATCTCATCATTCACAGAAACTCTGGGAACAATAATATCTCCCAAACGAGCCTGCACCTTATACTCCGCACGCATCTGACAAATCTCTTTCTCCTCAGGAATATATGCTGCTGCCATTGCAACATATTGTCCATTGTTTACATGATTGTTTGTATCCAAATGACTTCGCAGCACCGAAAAACGCTCTTCCTCATAACACTCTTCCGGAATAACAATCTTTCTACCCGCATAGTCCATTTCCAACTTTGGTTCCAGTACATAAGCCTCCAGCATTTTATCCGTAGGCTTCATCGGTTTCATTGTATCCGTACTGATAAGGGTCCACTGAGAGTTAGCAACAGCAAGAAGTTCTCCATCTGCCCCTTTCATGCAAAAATTACGCAATCCCAAAAATCCTTTGAAATCATAGGGCAATGTTCCAATTTCCACCTTTTCCCCTATTTTAGGAAATCTGTGTATCACAATTTGCCATGCCGCAAGCACCCATACCACATTCAGCGGCTCCATGTATGCAAATCCCATACCAATATCTTCCGAGTGCTGAGTCGAACAATCCTGAAAATAATTTATAAGTGCAGGAAGCGAAAGTTTCTTTTCATGGTCACACTCACTGTATCTTATTCTACCCGTAAAACTATACATTCATTTTGCTCCTTTAGCAAATATATCTTCCAACAAGCGGTATCCGGCGCAGAACCGCCGCCGCCGCCAGACAAAACACAAAACATAGTACCGAAAAAACTGGAACACCAAATATCATGGGCATGGACATGGGATGAAATCCGGCATTTTTCCATACCTCCATCACTCCCACGTGCATCACATAAATCCCCAGGGTACATGCCGAAATCTCTCGAATCAGCTTTTCCCCCATGCCGTGTAATCTAAAATGTTCTCTATTCTCCACAAAAAACAAGAACAACGCTATTACAATAAAAAAAGTAAAAATACTGTAGCTATCATATATATCGGCAATCGGGCTACCCTTTTTCAGTGCCAGCAGATTTCCCAGCACCACATTGCACACCGCCGAAATAATTCCACCCACATAAATCCACCTGTGATATTTTCTCTCAATTCCCACATGGGCAATGTAATATCCAAGCACAAAATATCCCACGTAACTACATGCCATAGGAATATCAATCATGTTCAGAAGATAGTGCAGATCATCCTGCCAAACCAAAGCTTTCAGGGTAAAAGTTCCAACCTGAAACACCAAAAACAGCACCAGAAAATATTGCAACACGCTCTTTTCTGCATGCTTTACCAAACTATGCAGCACCGGAATCAAGCAATATATTCCGGCAATCATGGGCAAAAACCAAAGATGATATCTGCCTCCCAGCATTTCCCGCACATAATCCTTCCATGTCACCAGACTAACATCAAACCCCCGGCAATCGTACAAGCCATAAATACAACTCCACACACCATATAAAATCACAATGCGAAGAATATTATGTGTAAAAAGCCGCTTCACTTTAATCTCTCCGGAAGGATTTAAAAAAAGTGCACCGCTTATCATCACAAAAATAGGGACTCCAAAACGAAACAACGCATCATAGCTGTTGGTAATCAGCCAATCTGCATCTGTAACGGGGAGCTCATACCAAAACTGGGCAGAGCCATGAAGCATTACTACACTGAACGCTGCAATAATGCGTAAAATATCATAATGAAACTGTCTATGCTCTGTTTTGCTCACCCTTTTATCCCCTATCTTTTCTACATTATTACACACGAGGAATCATCTGTCAAAGAACAAACCTGCTGTCCCAGACACTGACACCACTATCCTGGAAAATCTCATACAAACGTTCTTCCAACATTTGCTTTGTTACATTCTCCTTTAAAATTACCTGCAAAAATCCGCCGCCGCCGGCGCCACAGATAAATCTGCCGCAAATCAAGTCCTCACAAGAAGCAAAAATCTGATCGATGCAGGTATTGGACGCTCCCTTATCCAGTTGGATGGACAGCTCCCAATGCCGATTTAACAAGGCCGCAAATTCATCAATATTCCCGTTTTCCAGAGCTTCCTTCATCTCCACTGCCACAGTCTTCATCTGCGCCAATGCCTCCACAGACAAACCTCTTCCGCCCACATATCCACCTACCACATCCCGAAGCAGATTTCTCGCCAGCCTGCGCTGCCCCGTATATATAAGGGCAAAGCGCTGTTGTAACGCTTCCATCGTCGTCTCTGATATATGCAGCCGTTCCACCGTAAGCTTCTGCTCTAACCCCGGCTCAGACGAAATCATCTTAAATCCC
Organism: Acetatifactor sp.; assembly: GCA_045541195.1. Lineage (GTDB taxonomy): Bacteria > Bacillota > Clostridia > Lachnospirales > Lachnospiraceae > Acetatifactor. The sequence goes on from JAZQIQ010000028.1 coordinate 43,435, forward strand.
GGACAAAGTCCGCCCACCTGATCCTGCCAGCCTCCACCGGTACTCATAATCTGTTCCATGCACAGCACAATATCGTAAAGACTATCTTGGGAAAGGGCGATATCCATAAACTCATATAATGCCTTAATGCAAGCGCCCGCTAAAATACTACTGGTTCCAAGACCGGAGCCCTTAGGTATCCCCACGACCCTGGTAGAGAGGAATATGCCACCCCCAAGGACCTTTAACAGCTCCTCCAGAGTCCTTCCATCCTCTTCCATGGGAATAATCCCGGATGCCAAAAGCGCGGCCTTATGCAAAGCAAAATGGTCGAAAGGATTCTTGCAATCCTGAATTTCTTCAATACTTGTGGCCACTCCGGACACACCAATATCCTCACTGGCAAATTCTATATGAAACTCCGGAATCTTGCGGACAGTTACTTGAACAGGACGAATACCGTTTAGCTCCAAAGCCGCATTCAATACCAATCCGCCATTCTCATTACAGTAGGGCGGTGTATCCGTCCACCCGCCGCCAAAATTCACACGAATGGGACTATGCACTTCCACACACGCTTTAGAAATGCGTGCCCCCTGCATCTGCCCCAGCTTTCTTAAGTTGGCATTGCAGATTTCCTCACTGATGGTAGCAAAGCATCTCTGCTCCAGCTCCCTTGCCGTAACACCGAAAGTTTTATCTTTATTTGCTCTGATATACTTGGACAGCGCATAATAAATTCTGATTTTTACAGAAAAATCTTCTGCCTCTGCAATTTGCAGCAACTTTTCAAACTGCTCCTTTGATATTTCATGAGCGCGGAAAACTCCTAACGCAACCTCATAACACTCTTTGCTTCGAAGTTTATCCAAGAACCGTTCCCTACAAATCTGCTCTGTCACCTGCTGCTGAAATGAAAGATAACCGCCTACTTTTGCCTGATTAAAGCTGCTGTACAGACTCATTCTCGGTCTCTCTCTCCACTGCTCCAGCTCCTCGCCGGAAGCATCCAGCATAAAAATCCGGTACAGGAAAAGTGCCGCCTCCACAGCTTTTTCCCATGTATGGCAAGGGGTATAAAGATTTGCAAACCACAAATAGTGTGCATCCTCACTTGCACAGTCTTCGCCCCACAAATCTTCCTTTTCCAGCCCGTAATACTCCATCACCTTAGAAAGGGGCTGTCCCAGCCACTGTCCGTTCTTTTCCAAAGTATCCTTGGGGTTATCCCGCAGACCATATATACGCACCACATATTTATCATCCGAAAGCTGCATTCCATGAAGCACCACACCGCCGGGGATTCTAAGCTGCCCCTCCGGTCCAGCATTCAGTTCCAGCCCTGAAATCACTGATGGACCGCTAAGCTGCACTTCCGGTCCTATAATCGCATTCTCTATATAACAGTCATCATCCACATCTGCATTTTCCGATACCACACTATTATATACCGCAAAACCAGGATTCTCTAAATTGGTTCCCACAGTCCTTTGCCAGTCCAGATAATGATAATCCTCCGTCTGCTCTGTCATCAGCTCTGCCAGCTCCCAGGTTGTTCCAAAGTGAATAAACTGAGCCGGCGATAAACAAATCAGCTTCATCTGAAAAGGAGATAAGGCCTCCCAAATATGCGTACGACAATCCAAGAGTTCCTGACACATACTGCCCTCCGGAGCCTCTTTATAATAATCTTCCAGTGTAGAATCTGTTGCCAATGGATATAAAAAGTCCCCGTAAAAACTGATTCGTGCCCTGTCATTTACATACTTTGCAAATTTCTCATCATCATACAAACCATCTTTGCTGATGAGGGAATATAATGCCTCCAAAAGCTCTGCATCCAAAAGCACCGCTCCGGTATCCAAGTCCACGTTTCCCTTGGCATTCACTGCTCCCAGCTCCTGAAGCTCTGTTTCACTCTTCTTATGTAAAAACCTTCCCACATATCCCTGTCCGTTATTCAGAAATACGCCATGATTCTTGCCGATACTTACCGGTTCCTTGATAGAGATTGCCGCTGCCCCCCGATATTGAAAGTCCAGCTGTAATGGATTAAATAAAAGCAACACATCTCCGGATAAAACCAGCATACCTTCCTTGAATCTCCCTGCTACAGCAGACATGGAAATCATAAATTCATCAAAAAGTGTAGACGCCCTGCCATCCGGCAGTGTCCTCGGTACCGGTGAAAACAGCTTTCCACACACACTATATTGAGGGATCCGCTTACTGTCACCGCCGGAATGAATCACCAAAATACGGCTGTTATGAAACACATCCGCCGTTCCTGCACTATAAGTACAGGCCAGATATTTCAGCACATTAAATGTGGCTCCGCCGGAACCAACCCGCTTTCCTTCCGGGTCCGCAAGCACAATATACTCACAGTCCTCCGGCAAAAAGCCCCTTTCTCTCCTGTATGCGATTTCCTGCTGGTATCCTTGCGCCTGTACTTCGTTGGATGCCGTAAGGACAATATAATCCCATCCTCTTCCTGACTCTAGCCAATTCCCATATTCTTCCCACGAATCCAGACAACTCTGTCTCAAAAACAGGTTATTTCGTTCCTTTTCATTAAACATGGCATACCTCACGCATTATATCTTAAATACAGTTTACCACAATTGGGCTATAAATAAAAGTAGCCCCGATTCACTCCTTTGCAAGAAGCAAATCGAGGCCCTATTCATTCTATCATCGGCGCTAACCTATAATCCGTATTCTACCATAATCGTTCGAAACTCCGGAGATGCTGCAAAGCCTGCCAAAGCGCTTTCTCTGCTGACACCGCTGCTTAACATGCCCTTCCAGTATTCCAGACCGGATACATCTGCTTCTCGATCCATAAAGGTCAGATATAACGCACGAATGTAGTCTGCGTCACTGGTATTCTTTGCCAGATACTCATCACCGAAGAAGAAATTTCTGGCTGCCTCCTCCGGAGTACTGATTCCATCCGCAAGCTGCATGGCCCAGTATTCAACGCCACTCTTGTCTCCTTCTCTTCCAAGAACTTTAGTATAAAGTCTCTTGGCAAAAAGAACGATACCCGGATTTAACGCATTTCCATCCTCTCTAAGTACCCCTCGGGAAATACCATAATATGTACATAAATCATCAAATTCTACCGAATTCACAAAGCCAGCTAATACTGCTTCACGACTGGTTCCTGCACTTATGGCATCCGCCCAGTAGGAGATACCACTTTGATCTCCTGCTCGATTAAAGAATGTTTTGTACAAGATTTGGATGTACTTGCTGTCTCCGTAATTGTATCCCTTAAACTCTGGACTGAGAATAAAGCCCTGTGCCAGTCCGGCACCATCTCTGCTTCGGTTTAAGAGCTTTTCTTCCCAAAAATCCGCACCCTCTTTATCTGCTTCTCTTTCAAGTGCCACGGTATACATACGCTCTACAAATTCTCTTAAAGGAGAAACATCTTCTCCATAAACAAAAATCACACCATCCGGGTATAGTGATGTATTATCTGCATAGGAATATTTAATACAATGCACTCTCATACCGGTTGCAGTTCCTTTAAATGCATCTGTTCCGATATTTTTTACTGTTTTAGGAATAACTATATCTTCCAATAAATGGCAATAAATGAATGCCTCTTCTCCAATATTCTCTACCCCTTTAGGAATTTTTATCGTCTTCAATGCATCACAACCAAAAAACGCTCGATAATTTATACTCGTTACACCTTCCGGAATTGTAACACTTTCTAATGCCGGACTAGTAGATAACACATGATCTTCTAACACCTTTATCCCCTTGGGAAATTCAAAACTTTTAAGAGAATAACAATACGCAAATGCCCAATCGTCGATTGTTGTCACTCCAGCCGGGATTCTAAATTCCGTAATAGATTCACAACCATAAAATGATGAATTTCCTATTGATTTTACCCCTGCCGGAATTTCTATCTCTTTAAGGCTTTTGCATCCATAGAACAGCCAACCATTGATTATATCCAGTCCTTTCGGCACATCTACGCTTTCCAATGAGTCACACCTACAAAACGCTCCTTCCCCAAGTGCTGTCACATGTGCCGGAATCTCCACTTTTTTTAAGGATGTACAACGGTAGAATACTCTATCCGATAATTCGGTTATTCCTTGCGGTATCTTAAACTCAACGAGAGAACTACATCCTCGGAACGCATATTCTCCTATATACGTCACTGTATCCGGTAAGTCCACATTCTGCAGCGATACACAATCATAAAATGCATATGCCCCTACAGACGTCATTTCAGCCGGCAAGATAACCTTCTCCAAAGCTCCGCACTCATCAAACACCCCTTCTTCAAGCACAGTCACTTGTTCCGGAACGACCATTTCTTTTAACGATGTACATAAGCATAACACATATTTTGATAATGCAGTCACCCCTTGTGGTATCTTAAACGTTGTAAAGGAGCTGCATCCCCGGAACGCATATTGTCCTATATATGTCACCGTATCCGGCAAGTCCACATTCTGCAGCGATACACAGTCATAAAACGCTGATTTTCCTATGGTTTTCAGTCCTTCTGAAAACTTTACACTTGTAAGAGTTTCGCACTCTCTAAATACTCCGTATTCTAATTCAGTCACTGTCCCGGGCAGTTCTACTGTCGTTAAATTCTCCAACGTACTCCGCTTCCAGAACCACTCTCCTATACAGGTCACCTCAACACCGTTAATGTTCTCCGGAATAACCAAATTCTCCACCTGGCCGCTACAGCTGTATAATGCAAGAGTCCCATCCCCCCGTGTATATACTGTGTATGTCACATCACCAACAGTCACTTTCGAAGTCTCTGAAGCCATACGAGTAATATCTTCCACTACAACATCTTCGTTCTCTTCAGGCTCCTCGAACTCCATACTCTCTTCTAAAAACTCCGATATTTCCTCCGCTGCCACATCCGAGGTGACTGTCGTCTCTGAAGCATTTACTACTTCACAGTTTCCCATGGCCCCCAAAAGAACAAATACTATTGCAATCCAAAACTTCTTCATTCTATACATCCTCTCACTTTCGTAAATAAGCACTCAACGCTCAGCATTATACCATTTATTACCGTGCTTTTCATGAGCACAAAGTCTCATTTACACGTTTGTGGGAGCCACACATTTTGAACATAGTAATGGAGTGGTACCCCAAGGATACCACTCCATCCATTAACAAAACTGCTTTTTAATTTTATAATCCGTATTCAGCCTTAATCTGCTGGAACTCAGGACATGCTGCAAAGCTTTGTAATACAGTCTTACGATCTACACCGTTTACCAGTAATTCCTTCCATGCATCGACTCCGGCCTGATCAGCCTCACGATCCATAAAGGTTCTGTACAGAGCTTTTACAAAGTCTTCATCAGAAGTATTCTTTGACAGATACTCTCCTGACCAGAAGAAGCTCTCTGCTGCAGCTTCCGGTGAACATCCGCCACCTGCAATTGCTACTGTCCAGGCTTCAATACCTTCCTCATCACCCTGACGCTCTAAGATTGTAGAATACAATCTCTCTGCAAAGCGGTAAATGCCAGGATTTACGGCATTTCCATCTTCATAAAGATATCCACGTGAAATTCCATATCCTCTACATAAGTTAAAGAACTCAGGCGAATTAACAAATCCGGCTAAAACAGCCTCTCTGCTTGCACCGCTTTCTAAAGCACTGCTCCAGAACGCCTCTCCGGCTTCATCAAGTTCGCGATTGAAGTAGGTGTGATACAAAATCTCAATAAACTCACTGTTGCTATAGTTATAGCCAATGAACTCAGGTCCTAAAATGAAGCCCTTAGAAATACTTGCTCCATCATCTGCATAACTGTACAAATTATCTACCCAGAATCCAACGCCGCTTGGATCTGCATCACGACCAAGTGCTACCGTATACATACGCTCTACAAATGCAGTTACATTCTCTCTTGCAATATCCTCAGGAGTCTTAACTACAAGACCATCCACTGCTGCCTTCAATGCATTCAATGCTTCTGCAACTTCTTCTGCAGTAGCATCCTTTGCAAGAACTGCTTCTGCATTTGCTAAAGCTTCTTCCAATACAGCCCATGTTGCTACAGTATATTCAGCTTCAACCAATGCCTTAGCCTCATTCACTGCTGCTTCAAGCTCAGTAGTATCAACGGTAGGTTGCGTAGTATACGCAATCTTAGAGGTAGGAAGTTCCATTGCAAGAACAGTATCTTTAATATCTTCTCCAAGGTAGAAACCTAACTGTGGCGGCTGGTTATAAGCTGTATTCTGATTTGCAACAGCATTACGGTATACCGGATCATGCATCAGTGTGTAAATCATGTAATCTGTTTCTTCGCTGGTCATGTAAATACGAAGCTCCGTATTATCCTCCGAACGAAGAACTACTTCTTCTCTCCAGTCACCGAATAAATCCGCTGTTAAGCTAGGGTTATTCTTGGTAGAGTTATTCAGCTTAGTACCATCGAAGGTTACTAATGTATCCATACTATTGTTTTCCCAATTGTACTTAAATATGGACATTGCACCTTCTGCAATACTTGGATTATAGGAATCCGGGAGCTCTGACAGAAGATCTCCATCCCAGAACAAACGCCAGTTAGTTGTAAAGTTTACCGGTTTCTCCTGAGAAATAACTTCACCATAGAAGTTATAGATTGCTCCACTAGGTGCCTGGTTTGCAATTTCACTATTTGGTACATTAGCCCAATACTCATATCCGGCTAACGGCGTAATATTTGCTGCCATACCACGACCAATATCTGCCTTAGTCATAAACTGACCTGCAATACGTGCACCGGTCGCCGCATTCGTCAAGGAATAGTTCAGGGTTGAGGATTTATCTTCCGAAGGAACAACCACATACAGCTGATTGCTGTCAGGAATCATCGCTGCAAGATGAATTGCATCTGCATGTCCGGAGAAGTCTCTTCCCTCTTCTGCATCCTTGTACCAGATTGCTTCGCCATTATGATCAATAGCAAGCGCTCCGATTACCAACTCATCAAATCCATCGTTGTCAATATCACCGGTGGACATATTGTGGTTACCTTTACCTGCTGCATCTTCTCCAGTAAGTGCCACAAAGTTCCATTCCATTTCCAACTTGCCATCACGTAAAGTATACGCTGCTACCGTAGTCTTTGCATAATATCCTCTGTTAAATAATACTGCAGGGATAGTTTCTGTACTTCCTTCTTCTTTAGGAAGATATGCGATTGCAATATTGTATCGAGCAGAACGGTTTCCGTCATCTTCAGAGCCATCGCCCTTAGTACCCCAGTCAATATACTGACCGGTCTTATTCACATAATCAATAGTATCAATTTCTTCACCGGTTAAACCGTTAAATACTGTTACATACTCGTTTGTTGCCGCACTCATATGACCACCGGCATTTACGTTAGTACCCGGTACCACACTCTTATCACCGATATAAGATACAATAGTACTCTCATCGGTCATATCGAATTTACCTTCTGCATTCGGCTTATAGCTGACAACACCGTCAGAAGTCTTAAGGAACAATTCTGCCTTACCGTCTTCATCAAGGTCATACAGCATAAACTGGTTGAAATGTGCTCCTGAAGGCATCTCAAGTCCCATATTCAATCTCCAAAGAGCCGTTCCGTCCATCTCATATACATCAAAGATAGTAGGAGAAGAAGGCTTCACTGCCTTACCTGAGTCAAAGGAGTTGGTAGGATACCATTTCACAATAATCTCATACTGTCCGTCACCGTCTACATCAGCTACACCTGCATCATTAATGTTATAATCTGCCATCTCGCCGGTTACGCTAGGCTGTGGATCAGGCTTCTGTAACGGAATAGACATATAGTCTTTATCAATCGCTACAACTGCCTCACTTTCATAAGTAAGACCGTCCTGTATCTTCTTAACAGTATATACGTCGCCAGCCTTACCTTCGGTATCAACGTAGTTGGTCTTCGTAGTAATAGGCTCTGCATTTACTAATTCACCATTTCTGTAAACATCAAATGCAACATCCTCACCATACTCTGTTACTAACAATCTCCAAGATACAAAGATTCCGTTATCAGCAGGTACTGCATATACACCTCTGTCTAAATATTCCATAGAACGGGTATAAGCATTGTAATTATCCTCAGTTTCAAAATAACTGATTCGATAATATACGTCATAAACATACTTATCTTTGTCCGAACCATGATCGTCATGATTCTCATTTCTGTTCAGCTGCTCACGTACAATCTGATCTCTTCCGTCTGTAGCAACCAGATTTGCACCGTATACATAGATACCCTCTTTTTCTGCATCAAATTCACGAATCGCAGTCCACTCACCTACTGCCATGGTTCCGGTCGATCCATCACTCATAAATGCCACTACTTCCGTAGGAAACTCGGTAGGCATAGCCTCTCCAAATTCAAGTTCTACGGTATTTGGATTATGTACATAAAGCGGGAACGGCAGTAACGTATAATCCATATCATACTCTGCTTCTAAGCTAAAGAGATTGTTATACTCTCCGGCCTCCAAAGGAGCAGTCCAAGTATAAACATCTTCTACGTCCATATTAAACTCCGGACTGGAAGTCCAGGTACCTAATGGAATATCTACTGTAGAAAGATCTCCTAATGTTGCTACAACATACGTCGGATACTCATATTTGTCATATAAGCTCTTTGCAACCTTAACATCTTCCGGTTGCTGAATTGAAATAATATCTGTAGCCGCACATTCCTCATAGTCAACTACAATACTGTCAATGTTCATTTCTACCGAACCGGTTCCGGAAAGCTTATTCATATGGATTACAAAGGACTTTAATCCATTTGCTTCCTTCTCCAACGGAATAGCGGTCTTAGTAAAGGTATTTTCAGTATTTTCCTTTTCCGTAATCGTTAAATCTGCGGTATGTGCCACATAGTCAAACTTAATATTTACTTCAAACCATTTATTTGCTCCACTAAGACCGGTATCAACAGCATTAGCTGCACTGATAGAGCCTTCAAAAGCTTCCTGCTGCGTTGCACACGCGGCAAGTGGGTTCTCTGTAAAGTAATAAAGTTTATTGTTGGTATCTGCACGTAAGATGAAATACGGATGCCAGCTATCCGGTGCAAGGAACATCAACTGACCGTTTGCCGTTTCATTAATTGCTACAGGCATCCAGTCAAAGGAAATCTCTGCTCCCTTTACGATAGCATTATTAATGTCAACACGTGAACCACGGTCTCCACCACCGGAAACCTTCGCATTTAAATAGCCATTATTTGCTTCATCCAGTAAAACAGAAACACTAAATGCACCGGTACCGGAGCTACTGTCCATACTCTTGCTCCATGCCTCAAATCCTGAAATATCATTTGAAATATCGAAATAATTTTCATAATCATGCTCTGACTCTGTGGATAACACATAAGACATCTTATATGTTGCCGTAAGACCGAACATGTTAGACAATTCACCTGTTACAAGTGGAGCAGTCCAAGTATAGATTCCCTCTACATCCTCATCAAATTCCGGCTCAGCTGTCCATTCGCCAAGCGAAACGTTGGTCTTAGAACCATCAGCCATGGTTACTTCAATAGTTTCCGGATGCTTATAAGTCGCCCACTCATCCTTAGAAACCTTTACGTCTGCAAGAGAGCCTACGCTCTGAATGTCTGTTGCTCCAAGCTCTGCATAATCAATCATCAGATTATCCAGACCCATGGTTACTGACGCACCCTTACCGCTCCTGTCCATATGAACAAGGAATGTCTTCAAACCATTCGCTTCTGTCTCAATTGGAATATCTGTCTTGGTAAAAGTATTTGCCTCATTACCCTTCTCAGTAATGGTCAAATCAGCTGTATGCTCTGCATAATCAAAATCTACCTTTACAGTAAACCACTTATTCTGTCCGCCAAGACCTGTAAAAACAGCATCCGCTTCCTTGATGATTCCATCAAAGCTCTTCTGAGATGTTGCATTACTTACAGGAGTTTCTGTGTAATAGGACAGATTATAATTACCATCAAAACGCAGGGTAAAGTATGAATGGTACTGTCCCGGTGCAACAAAGAGAATCTGACCACCCGTTGCATTTTCATTACAATCCATAGGCTTCCAGTCAAACTCTACAGCAGTACCCTTCACAATCTTCTCTGTGTAACCCGGAACATCTAAGACAGAACCACGGTCACCGTCACCGCTTACTGTTGCATGCATATATCCGGTAACACTTTCATCGCTTGCAATTGTAAGGGCAAACGAACCATCATTACCTGCATAACTCTTACTCCACTTTTTGAAGCCGCTAACATCTTCATCAAAAGTAAAGTCATTCTCGTAATCATGTGTAGATGTCGTTGCCACTTTATATAATAATCTATAACTTGCAGTCAGATTATTAGAATTTGTGCTACCTTCCGGTGCAACGATATCAGCAGTCCAAGTATAGACACCCTTTACATTTGCGTCAAAGGTAGGGGAACATGTCCATGAACTCTGGTCAATTGATACATCTGCAGTACTTCCGTCCGAAAGAGTTGCCGACACTGTCTGCGGATGTGCAATCACACTGCCTGCCGCCTCATATGCTTCCTTTGTTAAAGTAACATCTGCAATTGGTGCAAGCTCATAAATGTAAACCTCTTTCTCACCAGTGGAAAGCTGCTCAACATATGTAAATGTAAAATCATCGATACCCATATTTACATTAGATATCTTTACCGTACCATACTGGCCTAATACCAAAGAATCCATTTTGGTGATGATTTCAGTAAATACAATGTCTGATACCAGACTTGTACCATCCATCGTCACATCCAATGTATGGTTTGCGAAGTCTAAATCTACCACTACATCATGTACTGAGCCGTAGTCTACATTCACTCCGGTATCCACCAATTCTCCGTCTTTAACTGAATACCAGATATTTCCCTTATTCTTACTATCTCCTACTCCACGTAGTTCATCATAGTACAGGGTGATAATTTCTTTACCACCACTCTGTAATGAAATGCCCAAGAATCCCGCCTGACTTGCAGATGTAAGCGAAATGGTGCTCCACTCAAAGGACACCTTTGCAGTAGCCATATCCGGTACATCTGCAAACGTCTTGGTTGCAATCTTCTCACCGGTCGATTCTTTACTTCTTGATAATAACAAATACTTTCCGGAATCACTCTTTGCCGTCGCACTGATATTACCCGACAAATCACCGGTAAATCCCCAATTATCCGTTACATTTTCGAAATCATCAGAAATAGTATACTCCTCGCCTAAGCCGGTAAATTCTTCCCAACTAAGCACGAAATCATCAATACCCATATTTACATTGGATATCTTTACCGTACCATACTGTCCCATGGACAAAGCATCCACTTTACTGACGATTTCCGAAAAAGCAACATCAGTCAACAGACTACTTCCATCCATACTTACATCCATGGTATGGGTTGTAAAGTCCAAATCTACTACTACGTCATGTGCTGAGCCGTAGTCCACATTCACTCCCGTGTCTACCATTGCTCCGTCATTTGTAGAGTACCAGATATTTCCTTTATTCTTACTGTCTCCTACTCCACGCAGTTCATCATAATACAAGGTAAGAATTTCTCTGTCTCCACTTAATAAGGATACTCCCAGAAATCCCGCCTGGCTTGTGGATGTAAGAGAAATCGTACTCCACTCAAAAGATACCTTCGCCGAGGTCATCTCCGGCATGTCTGCAAAAGCCTTGGTAGCCAGTTTCTCTCCGGTCGCCTCTTTGCTTCTTGCAAACAACAAATAATTATCAGATTCACTCTTTGTGGCAACACTAATGTTTCCGGCCAAATCTCCGCTAAATCCCCAATTACCCGTTTCTGCCTCGAAATCATTGAAAATTGTACTATCTGCATCTCCCGGTGATACAGATAACACTGTGGTAGTCTCACTGCCCACTTCAGCCGCATGCACATTCAGACTTGATAAAGCCGGTGTAAATGCCAAGCATAACGCAAGCAGAAAGGCTAACAATCGTTTCTCGTTCATACCTTTATATCTCCTCCTTCTCTTTTTGCCATATTCATTCCCCCTTGAATGAGTATGACCACATACTGTGTTATCATTGTACTCTGCTTTTGTATGCACATCAAGTATATTTGCAATATTTTTTGTGCAAAATCACTGATTTATTTTGAACTTTTTTTCATTGGGTGTGTATTTCTGCCAAATATTGTTTAATTATATACAGCAATTCGTTATTCTTATATCAATTCGCTATATTTTGCGCACAATTACTCCCATAGTGCAAAGACGAGAACACCATGTAAATCTCGCTCTGATTAATGGTCATCTAATGTCATTTGTGCAAGTACAATGTCACATTCCTTGTCGCAATAACAAAACCCCGGCAAAGCTACAAGCTCCACCGAGGTCATAATATTATAATCCGTATTCTGCCATAATTGTCTGAAACTCCACTGAGTGGGCAAATCCGCTCAATACCGTCTGTCTATCGATACCACTGCTCAAAACACTACCCCAGTAAGACAATCCGGTCTCATCCGCCTCTCTGTCCATAAATGTCCTATACAAAGCACTGATATAATGTGCATCGGTAGTCTGCTTTGCCAAGTATTCTTCGGACCAGAAGAAACTCATTGCCGCATTCTCCGGGCTACAAGCCTTGGTATCCAACAGAACAGTCCAATGTTCTATACCCCCCTTATCTCCTGAACGTTCTAAAATAGTTGAATACAATCTTTCCGCAAAACGATACACTCCCGGATTAATTGCACTACCATCCTCTCGAAGATATCCTCTGGAAATACCATATTCCGCACATAAATTAAAGAATTCGTTGGAATTCACAAAGCCTGCAAGTACATTCGCTCTGGTTTTACCGCCATCTAAAATACTGCGCCAGTAAGCCTCTCCACCTTCATCAGCCTCTCTGCCGAAGAAAGTCTTGTATAATACATTAATATACTCGCTGTCAGTATAATTCTTACCTACAAACTCTTCTCCTAATAGAAATCCTGCTGAGATAGCCGCCCCATCGCTTTCCTTTGAAATCAACAGTTCTGTCCAGTAATCTACACCGCTCACATCCGCCTCTCTTCCCAAAGCAACAGTGTACATGCGTCTCACAAATGCTTCCACCGAGCTTTCCGGTTCCTGTGTAGGTTCCGCTGTCGGCTCTGCGGTCGGTGCAGTCGTTGGCTCTGCAGTTGGTACAATCGTTGGCTCTGCGGTCGGCGCCGCTGTCGGTTCCTGCGTTGGAGCTTCAGTTGGCTCCGCTGTGGGCGCCGCTGTCGGTTCCTGCGTCGGAGCTACCGTGGGTTCCGCTGTTGGTGCTTCTGTCGGCTCCTGTGTTGGAACTACAGTTGGCTCTGTCGTCGGCGCTACGGTTGGCTCTGCGGTTGGTGCCTCTGTCGGCTCCGCAGCATCATCTCCGCCACTCAGCGGTTCAAACACCATATAGAACAGATTAATGCTATCACCCTTAGTAACAGTATGAGTACCTGCTTCCAAATCCACGGTAAGCACATTGGTTTCCAGAGTATACTTTTCTCCATCCACCTTTACCTTCTTGGCACTTTCCTTAAATACCAGCGTCAATGTACCTGCCTTGTCCGAAGTAAAGGAAATATTGGTGATAGACTCCATCTTCAGGCACTGCTTTAAAGTAAGCCCATTATAAGTTACAGTACCCTTACTGTCGGACAAGTTACCACTAATGTTAAAGAAGGCACTTTCCTTACCATTCTCCGTAAAATTCTGAATCTGTGCACCTTCCACAGGTACAACAGGCTCTGTGTTATCACCATCATCTTCACCATCTCCGGTAGAGCCGGACTCATCTCCACTGCCGGAATCCCCACCGGTACCGCCGGATGTGGTAACACCCTCGATTCCTCCGATAGATACCACTGAAGACTTATAATTCACAATCGCAGTCTTTAATGCTGAAATTACTGCATAATTGGAGTCCTCAGACTCAGCGCTGAGATCCCACGTAAAATCACCGCCTCCAAGACGACCTGCCTTAGAAGAAACAACCTCCGGTACATCCTCCGGCGCATCAATATCTTCCACATCCACACCAAGGTCCACGTTGGTATCAAAGTTATTATAAACCTTACCACCCTGCTTTGCAGTGTAGGTTGATGGTACACGTTCTTCTCTGGAAGTTGCCAGATATGCATCAAATTCCACCGCATCTGCAACACCGGTGCCCGCATCAGAGTTGGCATAAATCAATCTCTTGGCACCGTTTACAACATTATTATATGCCTTAATAATACCGCCGTCTTCTCCCGAAAACGTACCGGTACTGTCTGTTGCCACATCACTTCCCTGCTTGGAAATCAGCATCGGATATTTACAATTATCAAAATAATTCGCCTCTACAAAAGCCTGACTTTGGTATGCGGCCCCCACACCATACTTGGAATTACCATCATAGTAATTATTATATACATGTACGGACATGGTTCTAATTCTGGGATGACGTGAATCAGAATGATCAAACCAGTTGTGATGATAAGTAATACAATTCTCACCGGTCTCACTCTTCATTCCGCAGAGAGACGCTTTTCCTGAATCCCAGAAATGATTGTAGGAAACTGTAATATACTGGGAATCCCCCTTCATGTCTACCGTACCGTCACCCTTTGCCTGGTCTGCATCACCACCGGCAGAACCATAGAAAAAGTCCATATCATGAATCCAGATATTGGTATTGTCCGTATCCAACGAAATACCGTCATCCATAAAATTCATAATTGCAAAATTTCTAAATTCAATATTTCCGGCATTTCTCACCAAAAACCCAAAGCCTGAAACAGTTGCATCCTCACCAATACCTTCGATGGTAATATTCATTGGCGTATATGATGCCTTACCCTTAATCTGGATACCCTCACTGGAACTACTGAATTTATCTACATCAGCTGCATTCACGCAACCAATGATACGGATACATAAAACATCGCTACTGGTATTTGCCTTCTGCTTTGCATCCAGAATTGCCTGAATACCGGTCTGCTCCGTACCATTTACGATAGCAGTACAGGTCTTTGCAGTCTCTGCAGTTACGTAAACCACCTGCGCTCCGCTTTTCAGACTACCATCCTCATTATACGCGCCGGAGCCTGAGCCAAGTCTGGAAATACTTGAGAAAGCAAAACCGGAACGGTCATAATTACTTACACTGAGAGCCTCAGTTACTGTGGAAGAAATCACATTGGTCTCCTTTGTACTCTCATCCACCTTAACAGCCTCTACTTTAATATAGTAAGTACCTGCCGTAAGTCCCACCATATCTACTCGCCAATAGTCTGCATACTGACGAATCAATTCATTGTCGATAAGAGAATAATTCTCTCCATCCTTGGATACATATGCCTTATATCCGTCTGCACCTTCTACCGGTGCCCACTCTGCATACGCGCCCTCTTCATAGCCTGCACTCTCCGTAATCGTTACGGTTTGCGCCGCTTTCACTTCCATGATATTCTCCTGCGCGACAGCGGTAAACATCATGAAAAATGCCAGTAAAAGAGCAACGCTTCTTTTACCTCTTCTGTTCATTAACCCTTTCATATCTTTACATTCCCTTCGTTACGTGCATTTCCCCAAATGCACATGTTTTTGCGGTAACATCTGCATTATTTACCGCATGTTAATAACTATATCAAAAGGATTCAATCTTGCCAAGGTTAATTGTAAGCGGTTACATATTTTTATTGAAATTGACCAAAAAGCCTAAAAACTTTTATGCAATTCCGCTTATGCCCAGTACTGTACCTGAGCGTTCCAAAGCTTTGCATAGAAACAATCTTCTTCCTACTACTTACAAATTCAGTCTTCCCCCTTTATCCGACACACCAAAAAGCTCAGTAGATTTCTCTACTGAGCCTCAAAGCAGGGATACAAGGATTCGAACCTTGAAATGACGGAGTCAGAGTCCGTTGCCTTACCGTTTGGCGATATCCCTATGTATGTATCGCATTCATCAGCGACTTGATTATAATACCAAAGTCTCTGATGAATGTCAACACCTTTTTGATAATTTTTAAAAAAACTTTTACAGTTCTGCTCGCGCATTCGCAAAGACGACTTCGTTGCTTTCTCGCTGCTACGCAGCTATCTTTGGTCATGAACATGCGCTCTTCTCATGCTTTTGCTCGTTCACAAAATCCTACAAGCAGGATTTTTGTTCTCGGCAAAGCATGGCAGAATTTATACCTCAAAGAGTAAATCCGCGTAGGTCGGCATCGGCCACGCATTCTTCTCCACCAAACTCTCCAGCTCATCCACAGGTCTGCGGAGATTATCCATTGAGTTTCTCACTGCATCCTTATAGTAGAATGCCAGCTCCTTGTTGCCCGGAATACGAGTAGTGATTTCCATAGCCTTCTCCAGGTTCTTAAGTGCATATTTCGCTTCTGCCAGTTTTGCAGTAATTTCATTCAAGGTCTCTATTGCAACAGATGCATCTGCACCTGCTTCTCGAAGGGCGATGACAGTATCTGCCAGTTTCTTGGTGTAGCCCATAACAGCCGGAAGAATCTGCTTCTTCGCCATATCTATCATAACCTTAGCTTCAATGTTAATCGTCTTAGAATAGGTCTCGTAGAGAATCTCTGCACGGGAGTCAAGCTCCACCTTGGTGAAGATATGGAACTTGCCAAAGAGCTTCTCTGCCTTCTCCGTGGTAAGGGCACCAATAGCCTCTACCATAGACTTATTATTGGGAAGTCCGCGTCTCTCCGCCTCTTTAACCCAAGCCTCGGAATAACCATCTCCATTAAATATTATTCTCTGATGCTTCGTAAAATATTCTTTAATCAGATCATGTACTGCCATATCGAAATCGTCAGCCTTCTCAAGCACATCTGCAGCTTCGCAGAATGCCTCTGCCACGATAGTGTTTAAAATGGTATTCGGAAGTCCTACCGAATCAGATGAACCTACACTACGGAACTCAAACTTATTACCGGTAAATGCAAATGGCGAAGTTCTGTTACGGTCAGTTGCATCCTTCTCAAAATCCGGAAGTGTAGAAACACCTGTCTCAAGCTTACCGCCCTCGATAAGATGTGCTGCTTCTCCGGTTTCTACAAGTTGCTTTACCACATCTTCCAGCTGCTCCCCAAGGAACACAGAGATAATAGCCGGGGGTGCCTCAGCTGCGCCAAGTCTGTGGTCGTTACCTACATTGGCTGCACTCTGACGAAGTAAATCTGCATGAGTATCCACCGCCTTGATGATACAAGCCAGAACCAAAAGGAACTGAATATTCTCATTCGGTGTCGCTCCCGGATCCAATAAATTTATACCAGTATCGGTAGTAATAGACCAGTTATCATGCTTACCGGAACCATTTACACCCGCAAAAGGCTTCTCATGAAGAAGACAGGATAAGCCATGGCGGTTTGCCACCTTCTTCATGGTTTCCATAATAATCTGATTGTGGTCTACCGCAATATTTGCAGTCTCATAAATCGGTGCAAGCTCGTGCTGCGCCGGAGCCGCCTCATTGTGCTGGGTCTTAGCAGTTACGCCAAGCTTCCACAGCTCCACATTCAAATCCTTCATATATGCACCGATTCTCTCACGGATGGTACCGAAATAATGGTCATCCATCTCCTGTCCCTTGGGGCCCGGTGCTCCGAAAAGAGTACGTCCGGAAAAGATTAAATCCTCTCTCTGTAAGTACTTCTCTCTGTCTACAATAAAATATTCCTGCTCAATACCAACACTTGGAACTACCTTCTTCGCTGTAGTATTGCCAAACAAACGAATAATACGAAGTGCCTGCTCACCTACTGCTTCCATAGAACGAAGAAGAGGTGTCTTGGTATCCAGTGCCTCACCCTTATAAGAGCAAAATGCTGTAGGAATACACAAAATCACACCAGTTGCATCCTCTTTTAAAAATGCCGGTGATGTAATATCCCACGCAGTATATCCTCTTGCCTCAAAGGTCGCACGAAGTCCGCCGGAAGGGAACGAAGACGCATCCGGCTCACCCTTGATTAACTCCTTACCGGAGAATTCCATCAGCATACGTCCCTCCACATCTGGATGGGTTACAAATGCATCATGCTTCTCTGCAGTGATACCGGTAAGAGGCTGAAACCAATGGGTATAATGGGTTGCACCGTTTTCCACTGCCCAGTCCTTCATTGCCTTAGCAACAATATCTGCAGTCGCAAGGGAAAGCTCGCCCCCATTTTCCATCACATTACGTACTTCTTTAAATACACCCTTCGGAAGGCGCTCTCTCATCTTGCCAACCGTAAAGGCCTTGCTGCCAAATATTTCTTCCACGTTCATATTCTCGTTCATGAATTTATGTCTCCTCTATATCTTGCAGCTTTTCGCCGCCCCATTATCTCATCGCGGATATTTTACCACAATATATGCGCTCTAATCAATTCATACTTTTCACACGAAGCAAATCATATCTGTTCGGAGTCTCAGAAAGTTTCAACCATATAACCTGCTTAGAATGAGGACAGCTCTCCACCGCTTCAAACTCTTCATCAAACATAGCCTCTACCGTCACCACGGTATTCTCACCACTTGGACGCATGATTTCAATACTGTCTCCCACACAGAACTTATTACGCTGCTCAATACGGACCATGCCATCCTCACGAACCTCTTCACAGATACCCAAATAAGTATATTCATTTACATACGTATTAGAATCATAGATCTGAGTATTCTCGTCCGGTTTACCAAAGTAGAATCCGGTAGTAAACTGGCGATAGGTACACTTAGAAATCTCTTCCTGATACCAAGACATATTCTGACGATACTTTTCCTCAGACGTAAAATAGTCATCAATTGCCTTACGATAGGTACGGGCAACGGTTGCCACGTAAAGTGCGGTCTTCATTCTGCCCTCAATTTTAAGGCTGTCAATTCCGGCGGCCACTACTTCCGGAATATATTCAATCATACATAAATCCTTAGAATTAAAGATATATGTGCCTCTTTCGTTCTCATACACCGGCAAATATTCCCCCGGTCTCTTCTCCTCTACCACTGCGTACTTCCAACGGCAGGGATGGGTACAAGCTCCCTGATTAGCATCTCTTCCGGTAAAATAGCTGCTGAGAAGACATCTTCCGGAATAAGAAATACACATGGCTCCATGAATAAAACTTTCAATCTCCATATCCTCGGGGATATGTGCACGAATCTGTGAAATCTCTGCCAAAGACAATTCTCTTGCAGATACCACACGCTTCGCACCCATATTCCACCAGAAAAGATAGGTCTGGTAGTTTGTATTATTTGCCTGGGTAGAGATATGAATCTCAACTTCAGGCCACACCTGCTTTGCAATGGTAAACATGCCCGGATCAGAGATAATCAGTGCATCCGGCTGCTGTGGCTTCATATCACGAAGCTGCGCAAAATATTCTGCTGCCCCTTCCAAATCCGCATTATGGGCTAAAATATTGGCGGTAACATATACCTTCACTCCATGCTCATGGGCAAAGACAATACCTTCCGCCATATCTTCCATGGAAAAATTCTTAGCTTTGGCACGAAGTCCGAAAGCTTCACCTCCGATATATACTGCATCCGCCCCAAAAATTACTGCCGTTTTTAACACTTCAAGGCTACTTGCGGGGATTAACAGTTCCGGTTTTTCTCGTTTCATTCATTTTCCTCTTTCTTTTTCACGCTCAAGGTAATACCATCCCCAACCGGAAGAATACAAGTCTCCAACATGGGATGATGTGTCAATTCATACAAATACTCACGCATTCTGGCGTGAATCGTCCTGTTTCTTCTGGTTACCGCAAATCTGGACTCTATCACATCACCGTCCTGCAATACATTATCCGATACCAGCAGTCCACCCTCTTTAAGCAAGCGTAGAATATCCGGCATAAAATTAATATACTGTCCTTTTGCCGCATCCATAAAAATAAGGTCATAGCTACCGGAAAGTTCCTTTAAAATCTCTGTCGCATCGCCTTCCAACAATGTAATAGACGCCTCTTTACCGGCCTTGCGGAAGTTCTCTCTGGCAATGGGAATACGTGGTTCGTACTTTTCGATAGTTGTAATCTCACAACCAGCCGGTGCATATTCACTCATAAGAAGTGCAGAAAAACCGATTGCCGTACCAACCTCCAAAATTTTCATTGGCTTATGTAAAGTCAGCAGAAACCTCAGAAAACTCTGCATACTCTTACGAATAATAGGTACTTCTGTCTCTATGGCAAACTTTTCAATTTCATCCAAAAAAGGGGTATTGCCTTTATCAAAAGAATTAATAAAGGCAACCATTCTATCGTCTATTATCATTCGCTTACTTCTTTCTGGTCTTCACCGGAAACTTCTTCCTCCACAACCGGCTCCACCGTCATCACTTCTAACATCTTTTCCACCGTCATTGCAGTAGAAAGATCAAAGGTTCCGGGAAGTAAATCTTTCTGAAACTCAGAGAGATAATACTGCAAAACAAAGAGATTGGCATCACGAATAAGCCCCTTTTGTTCAAAAAGGGTTCCCATCTCTTTTGCACTCATCTCCTCCGTAATGGTAACACTTACCACTCTTCCGTTTCCGGAGGACATAGGCGGCTCCTCAAAAATACGATAGCCGTAATCATACGCTAAATATGCAGCCCGGTAAATAAACATAATCACCGCAGCATACACTACTACCTTCATTACGGCGGATGCCACTATACCAATCAGCTTCTTAATATCCATTATTCTCCTCCCGACTATCTCATCCACGATTCAGAGCCCCATTCGCAAAATCGCTGCTGCTCTGAAATCTTGCGATTCAGAGCCCATTCGCAAAATCGCCGCTGCTCTGAAATCTTGCGATTCAGAGCCCCATTCGCAAAATCGCTGCTACGCAGCTTTCCTTTTGCTCATGAATGGCTTCTCGCCATATAGCTTTATGAAAACAGTCTTCCGCAAGTAAACTTGCTCAGCCTGTTTTCATAAAGCTGCATGGCTCTGAATCGTCACTCAAAGTGAAGTGCCTCCAAAATCAAGCTGTTATTATACTGCATCATTCTGCAAAAAGCCAGCTCTGCCGTCAAAAAATCTTCTACAAGAGGATTTTCTCTAAACTCAGCGTACTCCAATTGAAAGCTTTCGATCGATTCAAAAGTAGCCGACTCACTATTCTGAATCAAAAAATTCTTCTTCCGAAACTCATTTACCTGTTCCATCAAGCCGGGAACTTCTTTCACCGCCGCAAGAGTTTTCCGATAATCCAAATATTCCTTACTCTGCTTCAGAACTTCCACATACGCTTCTATTGCATTTATGGACTTCTCCATATCTTCCTCCATTCCGAAGCATCACACTAGACCTCCATAATGATTGGCAAAATCATCGGTCTGCGCTTCGTTTTCTTCCAGACAAAATCACTTAAGGATTCCTTGGTAGTTGACTTCAACTTGCCCCAGTCACTAATCCCCCTGTCAATCAAGGCACTTACTGCGCTGTCTACTACTTCTCTGGCTTCTTCCATCAGTTCATCCGACTCTCTTACGTATACGAACCCTCTCGACACAATATCCGGTCCTGCTGCCAGCTGTCCGGTATATTTATCCAAAGCCATTACCACAATCAGAATTCCGTCTTCCGCAAGATGCTGTCTGTCACGTAATACTACGTTTCCTACATCACCTACACCAAGACCATCTACCAGAATACCTCCAACCTGTACTTTTCCGGTTACTTTCGCTTCCTCGGCATCCAACTCCAATACATCACCGGAGGATAAAATAAAGATATTATCCTTATCAATACCAAGGGACCGGGCAATCTTTGCCTGCGCCGTCAGATGCTTATACTCACCATGAACAGGAATAGAGTATTTCGGCTTCACCAACGAATAAATCAGCTTGATTTCCTCCTGACATGCATGTCCGGATACATGGGTATCCTGAAATACCACATCCGCTCCCTTACGAAGGAGCTCATTAATTACCTTGGTAACCGCCTTCTCATTCCCCGGAATCGGGCTGGAAGAAAAGATTACAGTATCTCCCGCACCAATGGTAATCTTACGGTGCATATTACTTGCCATGCGGCTGAGCGCAGCCATACTTTCCCCCTGACTTCCGGTTGTAATAATAACCTGCTGCTCCGGCGGATAATTTTTCAGCTTATCCAGCTCCACCAATGTATTTTCCGGAATACTGATGCAGCCCAGATTCTGAGCCGTTTCAATAATATTCACCATACTGCGTCCTTCTACCACTACCTTGCGGCCAAATTTATAAGCAGTATTAATAATCTGTTGCACACGGTCTACATTAGATGCAAATGTTGCAACAAAGATTCTGTCATTCTTATGATCCTCAAACAGAGTATCAAAGGTCTTACCTACCGTTCTCTCAGACGCAGTAAAACCGGGACGTTCTGCATTGGTAGAGTCGCACATAAGAGCCAGTACGCCTTTCTTACCAATTTCCGCAAAACGCTGCAAATCAATAGCATCACCAAATACCGGTGTATAATCCACCTTAAAGTCACCGGTATGTACCACGCATCCTGCCGGTGAATAAATCGCTAATGCTGCTGCATCTACAATACTGTGATTGGTCTTAATAAACTCGATTCTAAAATCCCCAAGATTAATGGACTGTCCGAACTTCACAACCTTTCTCTTGGTTCCTTTCAAAAGCTCATGTTCTTTCAGCTTATTCTCAATAATACCCATTGTCAGTCTTGTTGCGTAAATGGGCGCATTCAACTCTTTTAAAACATACGGAAGTGCTCCGATATGGTCCTCGTGTCCGTGGGTAATCATAAAACCCTTTACCTTATCGAAGTTGTCCTTCAGGTATGTGATATCCGGAATTACCAAATCGATTCCCAGCATATCATCTGCCGGAAATGCCAAACCGCAATCCACCACAATAATACTGTCTTCATATTCGAAGGCAGTAATGTTCATACCAATCTGCTCCAAGCCTCCCAAAGGAATAATTTTTAACTTGGATGCATTTGCCATATTCTCTTTTTTCTTCAAATCTTACCTCCTAAATAATAACTACCCGCAGGAAAAAAGCATGGTAAATCAATGCGTTCGTGGATTACTCCTCGTCTGATACGAACGAAATATCCTCAAGCATGCTCTCAAATACACCTGCTACTGCTTCTAACTCTTTATCATCAGAAACGATTGTGAATACACTTTCACTCTCGCCATCTTTCGAAATATCCTTTAAGATGAGGGCTTCCCCGTCACCTTCTTCAAAATCCGTCACTAAAATGTAATTATATCCGCCGATTCTGGTCTGCTCCAACACAAAAAAATCAACCGGTTCTTCACCATCCGGATTAAATGTAACTTTCTCTAACTTTGCCATATTAATCTTAAGCCTCCAATTTGCGTCTGTCCAAAAATCCTTGTAAAATCAAAGTAGCCGCAATCATATCCACGTAATCTTTTCTGTTCTCCCGTCGGATTCCGGCCTCCATCATGGCCCTATCTGCTGCCACTGTAGTCAATCTCTCATCCCAAGTATGCACAGGCAGTCCCGTTCTTCTCTCCAGCTTGTCCTTGAATTCCATGGTAAGAGCCACTCGCACTCCCTCGGTATCATTCATATTCTTCGGTAATCCCAGCACAATTTCCTCTACCTGATTTTCCACAATGATCTGCTCAATTCTGGCAAGGGTTTGGCGAAGCTTATTCTCTTCCTTACGTCTGATAATCTCCAATCCCTGTGCAGTAATAAGCAGCGGGTCACTAAGTGCCACCCCCACTGTCTTTGAACCAAAATCCAATCCCATGATTCTCATATGCGATTAACATCCTTACTTGTAATTGTTCTTGATATACTCTGTCAGCAATTCTTCTACCAGTTCATCACGCTCTACCTTCATAATCAGGCTTCTTGCCCCCTTATGACTGGTGATATAGGTAGGATCTCCGCTCATAATATAACCTACAATCTGGTTTACCGGATTGTAGCCCTTTTCGGTCAAAGCCTCATAAACAGTGGAAAGAACCACCTTTACCCCTGTCTCCGGCTCAGCCTGTACCTTAAAATATTGTGTGTTTCCCAAATCCTGCATCCGGCTTTTCCTCTCTCCGTATCAAAATAACGCCTAGTTGACTATATGATACCCTATTTATCAGTAAATTTCAATGCTACAAGTATTTCATCGGACAAAAATCCCTTCACCTGTACATCCATTAAGGTATTTGCTAAATTTTCTTCAGTTTCCAAAGCAATCTTCACATAATCTTTGGTATGACCCACTTGATAGGTTTTACCCTCAATCAATTTAGCCTCTTCAAAGAGCACTTCCACAGTCTTACCCACATAGTAATCTCGGTAATCCTTGGACTGTCTCTTCTCCATCTCCAAAAGCACATTACTTCTCTGTGTCTTTATCTGGTCAGAAACCTGTCCCTGCATCGTTGCTGCTTTCGTTCCCTGGCGCTTGGAATACTTGAAAATATGCATTTCATAAAAGGAAATCTTCTCCAAATATTCAACAGTCTGTAAAAATTCCTCCTCAGACTCCTGAGGAAAACCAACAATGACATCCGTTGTAATCGCCGGTCTGTCAAAAGCCCTGCGCAAATTCTCTACACTTCGTAAGTATTCCTCTGTGCTATAGTGTCTATTCATTCGTTTTAGGGTTTCATCACAACCGCTCTGCAAGGAAAGATGAAAATGAGGACACACTTTGGGCAGTGCGGAAAGACGTCTGCAGAACTCCTCCGTCACAATTCGCGGCTCAAAGGAACCGATACGGATACGGGAAAGCCCCGGAATCTCGTGAATCAGCTCAATCAAGTCAATCAGCTTAGAGCGTCCGGAATAATCGTGTCTTCCTTCGCTTTTCAGCACCTCAATGCTCTTGCCCTGTCTCCATGCATCCTCTTCAAAATCGATGCCGTAAGAACTGATATGAATACCCGTCAGAACAATCTCCCGGTAGCCTGCTTCCACAATGCCCCGCACTTCATTTAACACATCCTCTGCCTTGCGGCTGCGCACTCTTCCCCTGGCATATGGAATAATACAATAGCTGCAAAACTGATTACAACCATCCTGAATCTTAATGTAAGCACGGGTATGCTCTGTAGTCTTTTTCAGTGTCATTTCCTCATACTCATAAGTATTGTTTAAATCCAGCACGGTGGTGTCATGCAATGTCTTGTCCACCTTTTCACCGGATAAAAGACCTCTCTCTTTAAGATATGCTTCAAGAATGGAAACAATTTCACCTTTTTTATTATTTCCGATAGCAAGATCGATACAGTCATCCTTTTCTATGGTCTCCTTACCTGACTGTACATAGCATCCGATTGCCACAACAACAGCGTCCGGATTCTGCTTTTTGGCACGATGGAGCATCTGTCTGCTCTTACGATCAGCAATATTCGTCACAGTACAAGTATTTACCACGTAAATGTCTGCTTTTTCATCAAATGGTACAACAGTATAACCATTTTCTTGTAATTTTTGTGCAACAACATCTATTTCATAGGAATTTACCTTACATCCCAAGTTATGTAATGCTACATTTTTCATATTTTTCCCCACTTTTTTTGTATTGTTTTATTCTTGACATTTATTTATCAAAACATTAATATGTACTCAGAAGGTATGACAAACATTAAGGAGGTAGTTCCAATGAAAACAGTTCAGATTTCTTTAAACTCAATTGATAAGGTAAAATCTTTTGTTAACGATATTACCAGATTTGATTACGATTTTGATTTAGTATCAGGCAGATACGTAATCGATGCAAAATCTATCATGGGTATCTTCAGCTTAGACCTTTCTAAGCCTATCGATTTAAACATCCATGCAGAAGAGAATATTGATGAAGTGTTAGCTATCTTAGCTCCATACACCATCTAATTCAAATCAAAGATTTTTGAAGGCGTTGCCAAAAGGCAACGCCTTTTTTTGATTTCATTAACCTACAATAATCAATTCGTCCGAGTCTAATGCAGTCTGCACAAGCTCGTCAATCTTTTCTTCCAAATACTTTTCATGCTTACGGATTACGTTCACATTTGGCTTCGTTACCGGATGCTTTGCCACAAAGATGGTACAGCAGTCCTCAAATGGCTGGATAGAAGTTTCGTAAGTACCTATTTTCTCGGATACTTCTACGATTTCCTGCTTATCAAATCCGATTAATGGGCGATATACAGGAAGCTCACATACTTCATTGGTCGCCACCAGGGAATGCATGGTCTGGGATGCAACCTGACCGATACTCTCACCGGTGATAAGTCCAAGGCATTCTGTCTTTTTCGCAATTTCCTCTGCAATACGCATCATGTAACGACGCATGATGATAGTCAGTTCCTCATGAGGACACTTCTCATAAATGTAAAGCTGAATATCTGTAAAGTTGATAACATGTAAATAAATCGGTCCGGTGTACTTGGCCACCTGCTTTGCCAGATCCACTACCTTCTGCTTTGCACGGTCACTGGTGTATGGCGGTGCATGGAAGTAAACTGCATCAATCTTCACACCACGCTTTGCAATCATATATCCCGCTACCGGAGAATCAATACCACCGGATAAAAGAAGCATTGCCTTTCCGCCGGTTCCTACCGGCATTCCGCCAGGTCCCGGAATAATCTCAGAGTAAATATAGATTTTCTCACGAATTTCAATTTTCAGCATAATATCCGGATTGTGTACATCCACACGTAAATCCGGGAATGCCTCTAAAAGGACAGCTCCCATATCCATGTTAATTTCCATGGACTCTTTCGGATAATTCTTGCGGGCACGCCTTGCATGCACCTTAAAGGTCTTATTCTTATCCGGATACGCTTCATCCATATAATTTACAACAGTTTCACAAAGCTTCTCAAAGCCTTCATCCTCAGTCACGATAACCGGACAGATACCGGTGATACCGAATACCATTTTCAAATGATCCACTACTTCATCAAAATCAAATTCACTCTCTGCATCGATAAAGATACGTCCTGCGGTTTTATGAATATGAAACTTTCCTTCACATTTTTTCAGTGCATATTTAATCTGCTGACAAAGTGCGTCTTCAAAGATATATCTGTTCTTTCCTTTAATACCGATTTCGGCATATTTTATCAAAAAAGATGTGTACATAAATTTCCTTTCTTCCCTATCTCCGGGTGTACTTACGCAAGTTAATTAACAAATCATACAAGGTTTTCAGTGTATATTCTACCTCTTCCAAGGTAGTAAAAACGGAAAAGCTGAAGCGAATGGTAGAATCCCAATACTCCTTCTGTAATCCGATTGCTTTTAAAGTCTCTGATGTCTGTGGTTTATTTGACGCACAAGCACTTCCTGCAGAAATGTAAATTCCTTTATCCTCCAGTGCATGTAGTACAACTTCACTTCGCACACCTGCCATGGAAACACTTACCACATGGGGTGCCGTACCTCGGACACCCTTCTGGAGACATAATCCGTTCACCTGGATACCATCTATTTTCTGCACATTATCTACAAAGTATTCCTTAATGGCGTACAGTCTTTCAACATCCTCATCAAAAGCGTCGTACATCATCTCCGCCGCCTTGGCAAGGCCTGCAATACCCGGTACATTCTCCGTGCCGGATCGCATATTCTTCTGCTGTCCGCCGCCATAGGTGATAGGATTCATCTTCACCGTATCAGCCACATATAAAAATCCCACACCCTTAGGGCCGTGGATTTTATGACCACTGACACTCATCAAATCAATTCCCATTCTCTTGGGAAAAATTTTGAATTTACCGAATGCCTGTACTGCATCAACATGAAACAATGTGTAGGGATTCATCCTCTTAATCAGAGCCGCCGCCTCTGCAATAGGCTGCACAGAGCCAATTTCATTGTTTACATACATAATGGATACCAAAATCGTATCCTTGCGCATTGCATTTTTCAATTCTTCCAAAACGATACGTCCGGATTTATCTACTCCAAGATATGTTACCTCAAAGCCCTGGCTCTCCAGATACTTACAAGTCTGCAATATCGCCGGATGCTCAATCCTGGTTGTAATAATATGCTTACCACGCCTCATATTTGCCATAGCACAGCCGATTAATGCAGTATTGTCGCTTTCCGTACCACCGGAGGTAAAAAGGATTTCCTTTTCATTTACCTTCAACAGTCTTGCCAGAGTCTCTTTGGCATATCTTATATAAGACTCTGCCTCTACACCCTTCCTGTGCATGCTGGATGGATTACCATATTCTTCACACATGATGCGGGTCATAAGCTGTGCCACTTCCGGATATACTCTGGTGGTGGCAGAATTATCTAAATATGCTTCCATTTCCTTACGCCTCACTCTTTACATCTATACTATCTATTTTATGCGGTTTCGTCATAGACCGTGCGCTAATTCTCCAGCTGATACATCAGCCATGACATAATGGTAAAGCCGGCTGTCTCCGTACGCAGTATTCGCTTGCCTAACGTAATAGGAGTCACACCCTTTTCCAGTGCCAGCTGTACTTCACTGTCCTCAAAACCACCTTCAGGGCCGATAAACACTGCTACACGCTGCCCGGACCTCACACCCTCTAAAATAGCTTTCGTCTTACTTATATCCTCTGCATGCTCGTACGGAATCAGCTTTATATCAAAATCCTGCACATAAGAAAGCGCTTCCTTAAAGGACATCACATTACCAATCTGCGGAATGATACCACGCTTACTCTGCTTAGCAGCAGACTCGGCAATGCCCTGCCAACGGCTGATTTTAGAACTTGCTTTTTTATCATCCAGCTTCACTACACATCTTTTGGTAGCAACGGGGATAATGCTATGAGCCCCCAGTTCCACATTCTTCTGGATAATCAACTCCATCTTATCAGATTTGGGCAGCCCTTGGAAAATTACCACTTGAGAAGGCAATTCATTACTATCCTCTACCACTTCCAAAAGCTCCAGCACCACACTGCTATCATCTATGGAAGTGATTGCACAATGGTATTCCTTCCCATCGATGCCATTACATACTGCCACCTGCTCCCCTATTTTCATGCGAAGCACGTTTTTAATATGATTCACATCACTACCGGTAATCACCACCGTCTTTGTATCGGTATTAATCTGATTTGGTTCTACAAAAAATTGAAACATAATTCCTCCCCGAGCAGAACATTTGCCTAAGCACAGGTTCCGCATACGAAGCACTAGCTTATCTCTTCATACTGGTTACCGAAACCCACTCTCCCTGATAAGTCACTTCCAACACTTCCAGACCTGCTGCCTTAACAGCATCCACCACAGTCTGCTCCTTATCATCGATGATTCCGGAGGTAATATAAATCGCCCCCCTCTTCATCTGGTTTACAATTACAGGAGTAAGAGGCACCAGCACATCAGCCAAAATATTGGCAACTACAATATCGTACTTCTCATAACCTACTCTGTCCTGAATCTCTTTATCGCTGATGATATTACCAATCATCATCTCAAAATCTTTTACATCAATATTGTTGTTCTTGCAGTTGTCCGCAACAGCCTCTACCGCACATGGATCTAAATCCGTTCCCACGCAGTGCTTTGCACCGAACATCAGGGACAAAATTGCCAAAATACCACTTCCGGTTCCTACATCTAAAAGCACAGTCTCCGGGGTAATATATTTACGAAGCTGACGGATACAAAGCTGGGTAGTCTCATGCATACCGGTTCCGAAGGCTGTACCGGGATCAATGTGAAGCACCATCTTCTCACTATCCTCCGGCTTAATATCCTCCCAGGAAGGAATGACAAGGATGTCATCTATATAAAACTGATGGAAATACTGCTTCCAGTTATTAATCCAGTCAATATCCTCAGTCTCGTCCACTGTAATGGTGCCCTCACCGATATCCATCCAGTCACGGATATCATTTAATTCATTCTCTACGGCAGCAACGATTGCATCCACCTCCATAGGCTCTCCGTTTACTTCCAGGCTTCCGTCATCCTTCTGTTCCACAAAGAAGCTAAGATAAGCAACACCGTCATCCTCCGGACCATCCGGCAGGATATCCACAAACATCTGCTCCTTCTCCATTGCAGTAAGGGGAATCTTATCCTCAATCTGAGCTCCCTCAAAACCGATGTCATAAAGAGAACTGATAATAATATCCTCTGCTTCCGTTGTTGTCTTAATTCTGAATTTTGTCCACTTCATCGTCTTATCCTTTCAAAGCCCCGAAGGACCAGTCTCACTTTTTCGCATAATACTGCTAGTTTACATAGTCGTTTATATAATAACGCAAAACCATGAGATTTGGCAACTGTACTTTTGTATAAAATATAGGCAGGAACGCCTCTTGTCCCTGCCATTTTCGAGTGTAGCTCTGCTTCCCAATATTATTTCCTAGCTTTTATCAATAAAAAATCCGGTTTATGAAGTAAATCCTTATAATCAGGATACTTCTCCAGGAGTTCTTCCGTCGGTAACGGCTCAATCATTTTTTCAATAAAAAAGCCTGCTTCTATCAATGTATTTAGGATGGTCGAGAATGTCCTATGATACTTTTTTACATTATTAACAAACCATACCGATTCTCTTTCACCTTCCACACCATAATCTGCAAGATTCAAATATAATTTATTTCCATTTTCGTCTCTCGTCCATCTGTTTCCACCGGAATGGCAGGTACATAATGGGTTTTCTTGCGAGAAAATAAATATCCCGCCCTCATCAAGCATGTCATACACGTTTCTCACTACTCCGGTAAAATCTTCAACATAATGAAATGCCAGTGAGCTGATTACAACATCAAACCGTTCCTGTAGCTGTGCGATTTCCTCCATAGGGATATTAATATATGTTATTTGGGGATCGCAATTCTCCTCCATTGCCACCTCCAGCATCTTTTGCGATATATCAACTCCAACAACCTTTTCTGCTCCATACTTGGCAAATTGTCTGCAATGTTCCCCAAAGCCACATCCTAAGTCCAGAACCTTTTTCCCTTTTAGTTCCGGCATCATAGAAAACAATGCCGGTATTTCAAACAAATTGTTGGCATTCACCTCATTATCTCGGATTTTCTTATATCCTTCAAAAAATATTTCGTTATCATATATATTTTGCCGCGCCACTCCAAGCCTCCTTCAAATGCAAATCATTTTGCCTTTGTAGTCAGTTAATTACCCCAAATCAAATATCTCCCTTTAGGCGAACCTGTGATCTTTTCTCTTCAAATCCTTCTGGATATCTTTGCTTTAATTTGTCTATATTTGACTGTAAAATGTCCTCCAGCGGAATTTCTAAAGCAGTGGCAGCTTCTGCCAAATACCATGCTATATCTCCCAGTTCCTTTGCTAGATGTTCCTTATCCAACTCATGACCTTGCGCCATCCATTTCTTTACAATATCAATTGCTTCTCCTGATTCACCACACAGCCCCATCACACTATTAATAAGAACATCTCTTTTACTTAACTCCTGATTTAATGTAGTCATCGCTAATTCCTGGTATTCATTTATCTGCATCCTATTTCAACCTCCCGCTTCTTGTACCCACTTTAGTTCTGTTGCGGGTACCACAACATAGTTTTCAGCCCCTTCCCCTATACGCAAATATACATTCCGTATCCCTGCTTGAATAATTGTTCTTGCACATAATGGACATGGCTTTGCTTCATGTATTGAGTTATCACCGGGATTCACCCCAACCAGATAAAGATCTGCCCCTATTGTTTGCTGGCGCGAACAGTTTAGCAAGGCATTTGCCTCTGCATGAATAGCTCTACATATTCCATAGCCCTCACCTTGATGCATATTTCTATCCATTCTGGGACATTTTCCTATGTCAAAGCAACTCTCAAAACCTCTGGGAGCACCATTATATCCCGTGGATATTACCACATCGTCTTTCACAATCACAGCACCATATTTACGTTTAATACATGTGCTTCTATATGCAAATACTTCCGCACAATTCAAATATGTATCAATTTTAGAAACCCTTTTAGACAATATCGGCCTAACCATGTGACATCTTTCTGAAAACAAATAATCAAGGGATACATTCAATTCTTTCGCTATGGATAATAATTTCTCTGTTTCAGGATATCCCAACCCTGATTCCCACTTCGAAATGGTCTGTCTTGATACGGACACAATCTCAGCCAATTGCTCCTGTGTTATATTTCTTTTATTTCGTATCTCCTTAAGATTTTCAGAAAATCCCATATGACCCCCTCCGTTTTCTTAATGTATACTATCATTATACAAATAAATGATTGAAAATCTATCAACATACTTTTGCATTTATGCTACTCAGAGTGGCATTAACTATAAATATATAAAACAAGTAGGGAACGATATAACCGTTATTAAATCCCTAAAATTTCTCAAGTTAGTACTCAACACTGTTTCATAAATGACTCAGGTATCCGAAACACAATACAACCATGCTTCCAATAAAGCACCCTCGCCTCTATTTGGACATATAAACATCATATCACTTCACATATCCAATGACGCAGATTGCTTTGGACACCTTGCCTTATTGTCATATCTTATGTCCAAGAAAGTCCTTATCTTTGGACAGCCCCATTTTATAGACACCTCTCATGTCCAATAATCCGAAACTTCTTGGACACCATAATATAAACTTATATTCTATATCCAAAAACACAATTCTCTGTGGACATATTTCTCGTTTGCATCGCAGTATGTCCAAGCACGCCATATTTGCGTAATTACAACCTCAATTGCATTTCAATACCTGGAAATCATCCTCCAAATACACCTATATCAACAATTCAAAAATATCCGTATCATCCTCTACATAAGTCAGATATATTTCTTCAAAAGAATCCGTCATATACCTCTCAGAATCCATAAACACATCCTGCTTTAAGTAGAATACCACCTTATTGACAAAAGCTTCTTTCCGGCACAAATCTGCTTCCGAAGCAAAGAATGGTCCCAGCTTTTTATTCTCCGGAATTCTGGCAAGGTGGATATTTTCCAGGTTACGTCTCTCCTTATTCTGAATATCAATCAAACGGTTGGCAAGTCTTGCAAAGGTAGGCCAGTCCCTGGAGAGCTTGCCTTCATAATAAAGCTGATCTACATACTCCTCCAACGGGGTGTCTCTAAAAATCGCAGTAAGCGGTTTCCGGCCCGCAAAGGTTTCATATGGGTGGGACCATTCCTCCGGCAAATCATCAAATTGAATACGCACATATTCCAGTGAGAAGCGTCTCTTAAATGCACTATCCAGTACAAAGATATTCTCGTCGGCCGTATTCATGGTTGCAATAATATTAAAGTTCGGAGGTAGCCAGATTTTGCCTTCCACAAATATATTTTTTAGACCGGGATCTCTCGACAAATAGTTCAAAATGTCAACATTAGTGATGGTATACTCACTCCTACCCCCATCCTGCCTGTCCAAAAGCTGGAACAAATCACCGAATATTGCCGGCGCATTACCGCGATTAATTTCCTCGATTATCAGATAGTAAGTCTCCTTAGGATTTAAAAAGGCTTCCTTCAGAAGAACAGTAAATGGTCCTGCCGCAAACTGATAATCCAAAGGTCTGTCGGCAGTTACCAGCGGACGGATGCTGCCCACAAAGTCTTCATACCGGTAAGTAGGATGAAATATAACCCGCTTACTGTGAGCATCCCGCTGCATCTTATCAGGATAGATTTTTTCAATTATTTTATTTACTGAATAGGACTTTCCCGTACCGGGTGCACCGTAATAAATACGCTGCAGCGGAACCATGCCTACTTCTTCGTAATGAAACTCCTCTCCCCGATATTCACTGTATATGTCCTGACTGAATTTCATATTTTGATAAAAAGGCGCCGAAACATCCGGTGCAGCTTTCTGTCCTGCATATCGTAAATATGCCTGGTATAGCTGCATGGCCACGAGCAGCGTTCCATTTCCGGACTCCCTGTTCACTCTTTCAAAGTCATGACTATGAATCAGTTTTTCATAAATAGTATCATACTCCATAGGCTCCTCAATATAGAAGAGATTCCCGGCCACAAAGGGCTCTATCCGCGTACACCCAGTTCTCAGTGCATGAGCATATGCAATAATTGCATTGTCCGTATACCGCCGCATCCCCTCTTCATTAAACTGATTCTTTAACCAATCACGAAAACTTTTCTCTACCTCTGCATAAGAATTCCCCATACCAAATCCTCCCGGTTCCCTTTTATTCAGTATGCTACATTTCCCGTTTTTTGACAATATAAAAAGGAGTTGCCTGCTTTAGACAACTCCTTCACACCCGGAATTATTTCCAGAATTTCTTTTTCTTTTCTTTTTCCTTAGGCTCTTCACCCTCTTTGGAATCCTTGGATATATTCTTTGCCGCATTCAAAGTATCCCCTGTCTCAGCATCAAATTTCTTAAGTAAATCCTTTGCTTCATGGGACAATTTATCCGGCACCTGAATCACTAATGTTACAAAGTGATCACCACGTACATCCTTATTTCGAAGTGTGGGCACACCTTTGCCCTTTAAACGAATCTTAGTATCCGTCTGGGTTCCGGCCTTTACATCATAAGCTACTTTGCCATCCACAGTATCGATTATCACTTCTCCGCCCAATGCAGCCACTGCAAAAGACATAGGTACGGTAGAATAGATGTTATAATCCTGTCTCTGGAAAATGGGATGACGACCAACCACAACCTCTACAAGCACATCACCTCTTGGGCCACCATTCGTTCCCGGTTCACCTAAGCCCGACAGACGCTTACACTGACCATTATCAATACCGGCAGGAATATCTACAGCATAACGCTTTCTCATCGGAACATAACCGGTTCCACTACAGTCACTACACTTATCACGAATCACCTTACCGGTTCCGCTACAATCCGGACATGCCTGCACATTACGAACAGTTCCAAAGAAAGACTGCTGGGTAAACACAACCTGCCCCTTACCACCACACTTTGAACAGGTTTCCGGAGAAGTTCCCGGCTTTGCACCGGAACCGTTACAGGTCTTACAATTTTCCTTCACAGTAAGCTCAATTTCTTTTTCACAGCCGAAAACTGCTTCTTCAAAGGTGATACGCACACTGGTACGCAGATTTGCACCCTTCATAGGTCCATTGTTCGCACTACGGGTTCTTCCGCCAAATCCGCCGCCGAAGAAATCGCCAAAAATATCGCCGAAAATGTCGCCGAAATCTGCACCATTAAAATCAAAGCCTCCGGCTCCGCCACCCATACCGTCAAATGCAGCATGACCATACTGATCATACTGGCGTTTTTTCTCCGGATCACTTAAGATGGCATATGCCTCCGAAGCCTCTTTAAACTTCTTTTCTGCTTCTGCATCACCGGGATTTGCATCCGGATGATACTTCTTTGCCAAAACTCTATAGGCCTTTTTAATAGCAGCTTCGTCTGCATTTTTTTCTACACCAAGGACCTCATAGTAGTCCCTTTTCTGCTCTGCCATATCTTTCAACCTTTCATTTATCTACACCTATGGAGAATACAATTGCATTCTCCTAACGAAAACATAGTACTTCTAAGTTAGCATTCTTTGCTAACCTAGAAGTACTTTTTCGTTTTTACACTTCTCTGAAATCTCCGTCAATAACATCATCTTCCGGAGCGCTCTGGCTAGCGGTATCAGCACCGTTAAATCCGCCCATATCCGGACCTGCCTGGCCTGCTGCTCCCTGCATGTTCTCGTACATCTTAGAGAACAGACTCTGTGCAGAAGTCATTAACTTCTCCTTTGCTGCCTTTAATTCATCTACATCTGCATCAGACATTTCCTGATTAGCAGTTCTCTCAAGGATAGCCTTAACAGCTTCCATGTCAGCCTGTACCTGAGTTTTATCAGACTCTGAAATCTTATCTCCAACCTCTGAAAGTGCCTTTTCAGTCTGGAATACGAAAGAATCTGCATCGTTTCTGGTCTCTACAGCTTCCTTTCTCTTCTTATCCTGAGCTTCGAACTCAGCAGCTTCCTTGATTGCCTTCTCGATATCTGCATCGGACATATTGGTCTCAGAAGTAATGGTAATGTGCTGTTCCTTACCGGTTCCAAGATCCTTAGCAGATACGTTTACAATACCGTTTGCATCGATATCGAAGGTAACCTCAATCTGAGGAACACCACGACGTGCAGGTGGGATACCGTCAAGACGGAACTGTCCAAGGGACTTATTGTCTCTAGCGAACTGTCTCTCACCCTGTACTACGTTGATATCCACTGCAGTCTGATTGTCTGCTGCGGTAGAGAAAATCTGGCTCTTCTTAGTAGGAATAGTAGTATTTCTCTCAATTAATCTGGTTGCAACACCACCCATGGTCTCGATAGAAAGAGAAAGCGGAGTTACATCTAATAATAAGATTTCGCCTGCGCCGGCGTCACCAGCAAGCTTACCACCCTGAATAGAAGCACCGATTGCTACACACTCATCAGGATTAAGAGACTTACTTGGCTCCTTACCGGTTAACTGCTTAACCTTATCCTGTACTGCAGGAATTCTGGTAGAACCACCAACTAATAATACCTGACCTAAATCAGCATTAGTTAAGCCTGCATCTTTCATAGCATTCTGAACAGGGATCGCTGTTCTCTCTACTAAATCGTGAGTTAACTCATCAAATTTTGCTCTGGTTAAGTTTACATCAAAGTGCTTAGGACCTTCTGCAGTTGCAGTAATGAAAGGAAGGTTGATATTGGTAGTCATCGCGCTGGATAATTCCTTCTTAGCCTTCTCCGCTGCTTCTTTTAATCTCTGAAGCGCCATCTTATCGTTAGAAAGGTCTACACCTTCTGTCTTCTTGAACTCATCAATCATCCACTGAGTAATCTTGTTGTCGAAATCATCACCACCGAGACGGGTATCACCGTTGGTTGCAAGTACTTCGATAACACCATCACCGATTTCGATAATGGAAACATCGAAGGTACCACCACCTAAATCGTATACCATAATTTTCTGCTCTTTTTCATTATCAAGACCATAAGCTAATGCAGCAGCGGTAGGCTCGTTGATGATACGCTTTACATCAAGACCCGCAATCTTACCTGCATCCTTGGTAGCCTGACGCTGAGAGTCGTTGAAATATGCAGGAACAGTGATAACTGCCTCAGTAACCTTCTCACCTAAATAACTCTCTGCATCTGCTTTTAACTTCTGAAGAATCATTGCAGAAATCTGCTGAGGAGAGTACTTCTTGTCATCAATAGTACGACCATTGTCAGTACCCATATCTCTCTTAATGGATGCAATCGTCTTATCTGCATTAGTAACTGCCTGACGCTTTGCAGGTTCACCGATTAATCTTTCTCCGGTCTTAGTGAAAGCAACCACTGAAGGAGTAGTTCTTGCACCTTCTGCATTTGCGATAACGGTAGGCTTTCCACCTTCCATAACAGCTACACAACTGTTTGTTGTACCTAAATCAATACCAATAATTTTTCCCATTTTTTCATTCCTCCTATATTTGAAAAACATAATTAATATTTACATAATGAAGCAGAACCGTTCGCAAAATCGTTGCTTCGCAACTTTCCTTTTGCTCAGATTTTGTTCTGCACTATTATCTACTGAACTACAGAAACCATGGAATGTCTTACCACAGTATCTCTGTAGGTGTAACCCTTCTGGAACTCTGCTGCAACAATACCGGATTCGTATTCCTCACTTTCCACCTGCATTACTGCATTGTGGAAGTTCGGGTCGAATTCCTGACCAACTGCTTCAATTGGCTTAACGCCGATGCTTTCAAGTTCTGTCATCAGCTGCTTATAAACCATTCGCATGCCACCTACGAAAGCATCGCCTTCATCCTCCGGCTGCACTGTAGCAAAACCTCTTTCAAAATTGTCGATAACCGGAAGAATCTTCTCAATAACACTCTTTGCTCCGGTTTCAAACATTGCCGTCTTCTCTTTCTCGGTTCTGTTACGGAAGTTCTCAAACTCAGCAAGCTGACGCTTTACTCTGTCTTCCAATTCCGCAATTTTCTCTGCAGAAGCATCCTTCTCTTTCTTCTTTCCGAAAAGTCCTTTTTTCCTGGCTGCCTTTTCTTCTTCATCAGCCTCCGTTTCTGTTCCTTCTTCCGCAGCTTCCATGGTTTCTTCCGTGCTTTCCTCGGTTTCTACCGCCTCCTCAGCCCCAACCACTTCTTCCTGCTCTAAAGTCTCTTTTTCTAATTCAGACATCTATCTTTTCCTTTCTATTTCTTTTTATATAAATCATCTAACTGGTGCATCATGGTCTGTAAAGTGTCTACAACCTTTTCATAATCCATTCGCTTAGGCCCGATAATACCAATCGTTCCCTTCATACCTTCTTCCAGTTCATAAGTAGCTGTTACCACACTACAATCCTTCATGCCCTTTACCGGTGCTTCTTCACCAATATACACCTGGATGCCGGTACTTCCTGCATCTGCAAGTGTCTCTTGCACCAGTTCATTTAATGCATGCTTCTCTTCAAAAGTAGTAATCAGCTCACTTGCCTTCTGTCCATCGGAAAGCTCCGGATAACGGAAGATATTGTTTGTTCCGCTGGTATAAATCTCCAAATCCTCATCACCGTGAATGGCCTCTGCCACCGCATCAATAACTTCACTGATAATGTCACTGTGAATGCCAGCCTGCTGCTTCATGGCAGATATCATTCCCAGATTGATTTCCTCCATGGATAAACCGTTTAAGTGAGTATTTAGCAAAATATTCAATTTTAGAAGCTGTTCATCACTAAGCGCCTGACTGGTCCGAAGGATATTATTCTTAATCACATTACCTTCAGAAACAATCACTGCCAGAATCTGATCTGCATCAACTCTGGAAAGCTGAATGAACTTTACTTTATTATGATGTGTAGACGGGGCACTGATCATTGTGGCATACTGCGTACTGGTCGCCAACACCTTTGCCATCTGGCGAAGCATACTCTCCATCTTATCCTGGCGCTCTAAAAGAAGTTCCTTCATTTCATAAACTTCTCTTTCCTTCTGCTCCATCAGGGAATCCACATAAAATCGGTATCCCTTATCAGAGGGAATGCGTCCTGCGGAAGTATGGGGCTGTAAAATATAACCCAGCTCTTCCAAATCTGCCATTTCATTTCGAATGGTGGCAGAACTCAGATTCAGGTCCGTATATTTTGAAATTGTCCTGCTTCCAACCGGCTCACCTGTCTCCAAATAGTTCCGGATAATGGCTTGCAAGATTTTCGTTTTGCGCTCATCTAACTGCATCCCATCACTCCTTCTGAATTATTAGCACTCATTTCATTCGAGTGCTAACATCTTCATTACATAAGATATCACGCCCCCTTATTAATGTCAACTAGATAAAAATAAAATAAACATTAAGAAAAACTAAAGAGTGCTGTAATAATCCATTTTCCGATTATTACAACACTCCATATAATTAATCTGCACAACGCCAAAACATATTAAATAAAGAAACTTCCCTGCTCGGTTCCGTTGAACACATAGTAAGCTGCATGCTCTTCCGGCTTGATGTAAAGCTCTACGTCCTTAAGCTCTGCAGGATCTTTCTGAAGATCATACTGCCATACATCCTTAGCAATATTCATTAAATCTTCCTGGGAATATGACTTACCATCGAACTGAACAGTCATAGCCACCTTAAGCTCTTCTGCCTTCTTCTCAGGAGCCTTCTTTGCAGGTTCTTTCTTGGTAGTATCTGCCTTCTTTGTTGCCACTTTCTTCGTAGTGGTCTTCTTTACAGTTTCTTTCTTTACAGGCGCCTCAGCCACCTCAACAACTTCTAATGCTTTTTCAATAGGTGTCTTCTCTACGGTTGTCTCATTAACTGACTTTTTTGTTGCCATAGTAAATTCCTCCTTTTTCATACGAATCATTATTCTCCTCAGATAAGTTTACATAAACCCATTGGGAATAGTATACCCTATCAAAAGTACTATGTCAACATTTATAAGAATAAACCAAATGCTACAAGTACAACGATTCCTAATACAATACGGTACCAGCCAAACACTTTAAAATCATGCTTCTTAATATAAGCAAGTAAAAATTTCAAAACAAAAACGGATACTACAAATGCTACTACACATCCGGTCAGCAGGCACACCAACTCAAGAGGCGCAAAGTCAAATCCGAACTTCAAAAGCTTTAATAGACTTGCACCAAACATAACCGGTATCGCCAGGAAAAAGGTATATTCCGCTGCTACGGTTCTGGATACGCCAATCAAAAGTGCTCCGATAATGGTTGCTCCGGAACGGCTGGTTCCCGGGAACACCGCCGCTATCACCTGAAACACACCAATCCAGACAGCCGTCTGATAAGTTAGCTCTGAAAGGGAATTAATCTTGTAAGTTCTTCCCTTATTCCAGTTCTCGATTACAATAAACGCAATACCGAACACAATCAGCGCAACCGCCACCACTTCGTAGCGATAGAACAGTGCATCTAATACGTCATCGAACAAAATACCGATAACTGCCGCCGGTACACAGGAAACCAGGATTTTAAACCACATGGTCATGATATCCATCTTTACATAGGATAATATTCCTTTTCCACCGTTTGCCTCACGCCCTTTTTTTGAAAATACAAAAGGCCACAACTGGCTCCAAAAAAGTACCACAACTGCCATAATGGCCCCCAGCTGGATGACAACATCAAACATGTCGAAGAAACCTTCGGAAAGTCCGTTAAAAGGTAATAACTCTTCCACTAATATCAAATGACCGGTACTACTGACAGGAAGCCACTCGGTGATTCCCTCCACAATACCATAAACAATTGCTTTTATAATTTCTAACATTAATTAATTCCTCTTTCTGCCGCAGTACCATACTCAGTCTCAACGAACTTACGAAGAGCTACCAATGATCTCTCTACCTTCTCAGTATCGATACAATATGCCATACGGAAGTATCCCGGAGCACCGAAGCTGTCTGCCGGAACCAGAACAAGGTCATACTTTAAGGCCTTTTCACAGAATACCTTTGCATCTTCTTCCAGCGCTTTAGGGAAGATATAAAAAGTACCGCCCGGCTTTACGCAGGTAAAACCAAGTTCCATAAGACAGTCGTAGATTAAATTCATATTGGTCTCATACACACTCAAATCTGCAGTCTTATCCAAAACCTGTGCCACAGCAAGCTGAATAATGGACGGAGGACAATTATGTCCGATTCCTCTGGAAATCTGTCCACACATAGTTGCTAAAATATCTGCATCCTTTGCCGCGGGATTAATTGCTACGTAACCGATACGCTCTCCCGGTAAAGATAAAGACTTAGAGAAAGAGTAACACATAATACTATTCTCATAATATGCGGATACACATGGACACTCCACACCTTCAAATACGATCTCGCGATATGGTTCATCAGAGATAATGAAAATCTCATGTCCGTACTCTTCCTGCTTTCTGCGAAGAGTATCTGCCAGTCTCTGAATGGTCTCCTTAGAATAAACGATACCTGAAGGATTGTTAGGGGTATTGATTAACACCGCCATGGTCTTCTCATTCAACATCTCCTCAAAGGCTTCAAAATTAATCTGAAAATCCTCAAAACGGGGCGGAACAATCTTAAGTACAGCGCCACTATGATTTATGTATGGATTATATTCCGGGAAGTATGGTGCAAAAGTAAGAACTTCATCACCAGGCTCACACACCAGTCTCACCGCATGGGCAATAGCGCCTGCCGCACCGGAAGCCATGAAAATATGCTCTGTCTTATATGGAACACCGAATCTCTCACTTAAGGACTTGGCAACCGCTTCTCTTACGGAAGTAATACCAAGACTTGGGCTGTAACCATGAAGAGCCATAGGATTCTGAGTTGCCAGCATATGAATCATTCTATCCGTAAACTCCTGTGGAACAGGTACTGACGGATTTCCCAAACTATAATCAAACACATTCTCATAACCAATCTCTTCTCCACGCTTTGTGGCAAACTCGGAAAGCTGTCTGATTACGGACTTTCCGGATAACATATCTTTAAATTTCTGAACTACCATTATATATTCTCCTCTCTTGGCCTAAGCTTACGCTAACTTTACGTATGCACCGCCCGGCACCTCTACATAATCCTTGTCATTTACGCAGAGCCATGCACTCTTTGCAGAAGGATTATATACTGCATCACCACTAGCACTGAATACCAGATTGTTCAGTACCTTCATATAATCTATGATTTCAATATTGGTTGC
Organism: Acetatifactor sp.; assembly: GCA_045541195.1. GTDB lineage: Bacteria > Bacillota > Clostridia > Lachnospirales > Lachnospiraceae > Acetatifactor. The sequence goes on from JAZQIQ010000028.1 coordinate 85,540, forward strand.
ATACCAGATATCTTCTTTACCGGACATCAGGGCGCAGAAATTCTCAATAACGTCCCAGTTATCATCATTATCAAACTCATAGCTGTGCCCCCACACATACATGAGCTTTAAATACTGCTTCTTCTTGAAATCAACAAAAAACTGTCCCATATTCATAAGGTCCGGATTCTTATGATGACAAGTAGGATACCACTCCATCGGATCTGTAGGAAGGGCATAGTCCGGCTTACTTGGCACAACTCTGCCATATTCAATACCCAGCTTATGGAATAAATCCTTAATATCTTCACTGTAAGAACCGTTAGGATATGCATGTCCACGAACCATACCACCGACAAGAGACTCCAATCCTTCCCTGTCCTCTAAAATCTCCTTCGCCACCGATGTTAATGGACATCTCTCAATGGTAGGATGTGTCATAGTATGAGTTGCCACTTCATGTCCCTTATATAACTCTGCGATACGCTCCTTTTTGATACGCTTCTCATCTTTATCCATAAGTCCATAATTCAGGTTGAAGGTTCCCTTCATGCCATACTTATTAAAGATAGAAACTAATCTTTCATCCGCTAATTTGCCATCATCATAACTGAAGGTCAATGCTTTTGCCTTGCCTCCCGGAAAACAATTATAAACTTTCATGTCAAAATCCTCTCTGATTAATCAAATAGATTGATATACTCCTTAAGTATACTCTGCACGTTAAGATTTTGCAACGTGCTATCTTTAGAATTGTTTTTATCTTCAAAATATTATATTATGTTTTCATCAGAAAACCTAATGCATAGGAAAGGGGACGTATATTATGAAAAATGCAGAATTTAAGGTTGGAAAGGGCATAGGTATCATTGTGGCAGTTCTTATCATTGCCTCAATCGCATTCGGTGGTACCTATCAGATTAAAGAACAGGAGCAGGCCGTACTGATTACTTTAGGTAACGCTAAAGCGGTTACTGAGCCGGGACTTCATTTCAAAATTCCGTTTATCCAGCAAGTAAAGAAGGTTAATACCACCATTCAGGGTTTTGCCATCGGTTATGACGAATCTACCGACGCCAGCAATGAGGCAGAGTCATTGATGATTACTAAGGATTATAACTTTGTTAACGTGGACTTTTATGTAGAATACCGCTTCTCCGATCCAGTAAAAGCTGTTTATGCATCCAAGGAACCGGTGAAGATTTTAAAGACCATCAGCCAGAGCTGTATCCGTTCCGTAATCGGAAGCTATCCCGTAGATGATGTGCTTACCACCGGTAAGAATGAGATCCAGGGAAAAATCAAAGAAGAAATCATAGAAAAACTTGACCAGCACGACTTAGGAATCCAGCTGGTAAACATCACCATTCAGGATTCAGAGCCTCCTACTATCGAAGTTATGGAAGCATTCAAGGCTGTAGAAACCGCAAAGCAGGGAAAAGAAACCACCCTGAACAATGCAAATAAATATCGTAACGAACAGCTTTTAAGTGCAAAAGCATCTGCCGATAGAGTCGTACAGGCTGCAGAAGCACAGAAGACTGAACGTATCAACGAAGCAGAAGCACAGGTAGCACGTTTCAACGCAATGTACGAGGAATACATAAAGAATCCTACCATCACAAAACAGCGTATGTTCTATGAAACCATGGAAGAAGTTCTTCCTGATTTAAAGGTCATCATTGAAAGCCCTAATGGTGATGTACAGTCCTTCTACCCCATCGAATCCTTCGTAACCGTAGAAGGCACCACCAACGCTGTTAATAATGACACTGCTACCGCAGAATAAAGGAGAAAAATATGAAACAAGTTAAAAATATAATGTTAGCTGTCATTGTTGTTATACTATTAGCAGTAGGCTCTTCCTGCTGTGTAATTACTTATGAAAATCAATACAGCATTATCCGCCAGTTCGGTAAAATTGACCGCATTGTAGATGAAGCCGGTATCAGCTTTAAGCTTCCTTTCATCCAGACTGTAGATACACTTCCAAAACAGACACTTTTGTACGATATGGCATCCTCTGATGTTATTACCAGCGACAAGAAGACCATGATTTGTGACAGTTATATTCTATGGAAGATTTCTGATCCGATTAAATTTGCTCAAACATTAAACTCTTCCGTATCTAACGCAGAAAACCGTCTGGATACCATTGTTTACAACTCATTGAAAAACGTAATTTCCAGTGTTACCCAGGACGAAGTAATCTCCGGCAGAGACGGGCAGCTTTCCCAGGCAGTCCTCACTAACATCGGAACAACCATGGACCAGTATGGAATCCAGCTTCTTTCTTTCGAAACTAAGCAGCTCGACCTTCCAAGTGACAATAAGGCAGCTGTATACGAGCGTATGATTTCTGAACGTGATAACATTGCCGCAACTTATACTGCAGAAGGTAATTCCGAGGCACAGATTATCCGCAATGCTACCGATAAGGAAGTAACTTTAATGCTTTCCGAAGCCGAAAAGAATGCAGAAATCTTAATCGCAGAAGGGGAAGCTGCATACATGAAAAAACTATCTGAAGCATATGCCGATGCATCCAGAACAGACTTCTACTCTTTTGTAAGAAGCTTAGATGCGCTGAAAGCTTCCATGATTGGTAATAACAAGACCGTAATGCTTTCACCGGATTCACCTATTGCACAGATTTTCTACGGACAATAAGACATAATAATGGGGTGTTGCCAAATGCAACACCCCATTTCTTTTAATTCACTTCTCCCACATAATAATCCAGCGTTTCATCATGAGATTTTACATAGGAAAATCCCAATTTCTTCAACAGCCCTATGGATGCCTCATTCTCCTTGTGCACCAGTGCACCAACCTGTGCATACCCAAGATAATCTGCAGCATATTGTAGTATTTCCTTGCATACCTCATATGCATATCCTCTTCTTTGATACTTTGTACCGATTACATATCCCAATTCCGGTAGCTCATATCCGTCTCTCACGGATAACCCCGCCCGTCCCAAGATTTCATCATTTCTTTTACTTAAGACCGTCCATACACCAAACTCATAAAAGTGGTACGCATTATCAATATAATCCCGAATATATTTTTCTTCCGCTTCTATAGTGGGTTTCAGCCCCTCCGTATATGCGGTGATTACAGGCTCTTTATATATCTCCCAGAAGGTCTCCACATCACCTACCGTAGTTTCCCGAAGTCTACAACGCTTTGTCTCCAATATATCCCATGGAAGCCTCATATATCTCCGAAAAACCCTTTCCAGATACTCTGCATCAATATCCTGCGGATTCTCCATGGCGTATCGACACTTCGGAAATGATTCCTGCCTGTTCTTCGGATGGTAATAGATTAATGTTGCCAGCCCCTTCTCCAATAAAGCCTGAACACATTCCTTTCTGTCACTAATATATAATGCCTGCTCCCTATAAATTCCTAACTGTTCCGTTAATTCGCCTGCACTAAATACTTCAATTCCGATACCAGCTTCATTACATCTCTCAATCATTAATATACAAGAAGCCAAAGCACAGGTATCCCCCAAAAACAAAACTACCTTCTTCAAAAAATGCTTCACAACAATTTACCCTTTACGTGAGTTCTTTTTTCAGTTATAGTATACATGATTAATTCATGCAAGAAAAGGAGATTTGAAATGGCACAGAATCCTGTTGTTACTTTTGAAATGGAGAATGGTGATATCATCAAGTGTGAACTTTATCCTGAAATCGCACCTACCTCCGTTAATAATTTTATCAGCTTAGTTAGTAAGAATTACTATGATGGTTTAATTTTCCATCGTGTTATCAGAGGCTTCATGATTCAGGGTGGTTGCCCTAACGGAACCGGTATGGGTGGCCCGGGTTACAGCATCAAAGGTGAATTTGCTCAGAATGGTTTTGAAAATAATTTAAAGCATACGGAAGGCGTTTTATCCATGGCACGTAGCATTTATCCTGATTCCGCAGGTTCACAGTTCTTTATCATGCACAAGACCTCTCCTCACTTAGACGGCGGCTATGCAGCTTTCGGAAAAGTTATCGAGGGTATGGATGTTGTTAATAAGATTGCAGAAACTGCAACAGATTATAATGACAGACCATTAGAGAAGCAGGTTATGAAGAAAGTAACTGTAGATACCTTCGGTGTAGATTATCCGGAACCGGAGAAAATGGCTGAGTTCTAATCTATGTAATTAAATATGTATGCAAACGAACGAACGACATAGTACCTTGGTACCGCGTCGTTCATTTTTTGTTCACAATTTCTTTAATTTATATTAATCTAAACACCATAATTTATACAAAAATTGTGGGTATACTTTAACCATAGACAACAGAGATGAAATAAATAATTTAACAACCGTTTATTACAATTTTTTGTTTTAAATAAATAACTTTTTCATAATAAATGCCAAGTGAGGATTCTCACTTGGCATCCTCCCTTTTATGGAGGAGATTTTACTTTGTTTTGATATTGATATCACCCACATTGACGCCTATCTTAATCGTTCCCTCTCCTGTGGTATCCTCATATTCCTTTTCCCATTCCTTATCATCTACATAAATCTTTCCTACACTGGTAGATGCTTCCATGGCATAATCAAATGTGGGCCTACTTACATCCAAAGAGACTCCACCCACGCCGCTGATGATAGTATAGTTCTTCACATCACCCGCAGTCATGTCTACTTCTCCGGTGGATGTTGATACATAGCATTCCTCAGAAACAAGATTTGTAATATCTACATTTCCGGTACTAATTGTAAAACTACACAAGTCGATTTCAGAACTATCGACTGTTACATTTCCCGTAGTCAATGTAGTCAAACAACGATATGCGTTAATATCTGCAATAGAAATATTACCTACCACATTTTCAAGTGTTATATCCTTAACCACATTTTGCTCCGGCACGGAGATGATAATAGTTCTTGTAACATTCCCCGTATTAATATAATCCTCCTTTCTGTCCTGAATTACTTCCAATGTTTCATTTTCTACTTTAAACTCCGGCATCTCCTCTTTCGGGTATATACAGGTAATCTGAAACTCTGTGCCTGATACAATTTCTACATTTGCACATTCCGCTTGCATATGTATATTCTCGAAAACAGGAAGTATCTCTTTCTTTTCAATACTTTCCGCATTCTTTCCAACGAATACTTGCACACCATCTACCGTTACATCTGCATCCCAAAATACATTCTCTCCAAACCAAGGGTTTTGCTGCGTCTTCTCCCCGAAAAACACCCCCACACCAAAGAGAACTCCTCCCATCAGAAGTGCAATTCCACAAAATGCTAAAAAATATTTTGTAACCTTACTCATTTCTACTCCTCCACATCCATTACTTTGCACACATTATATGCGCAATTCCGCGCACACATACTTGCGATAACTTTATAATTCCGAACACAAATAAAGCTCCCAGCGAAATGCATATTAACCCCAAACCGATACATTCCAATTTATTGAAAAAGCCTAGTGTCACAAAAGAGATTACCAAACACACGATTCCAGCCAGCGCAACTGCAACTCCAACAAAAATCAAAGAACCAATCAAAATTACTCCCGCAACTACTAATACAATCACCACAATCAGCGCTGCAACTAACAGTGGAATTGCTATAGGTGATGCACATATCCCCAAAATAATTAACCAAATTAATGTGGCAGAACTCTTTACTCCAGCTTTTTCCTTATGCTTTTCCAAATGTTTTTCCGTGCAATTTCCTATGATATCACGGGCCACTTCTTTGGGTGTCCCCAGTATAGCTACTACGTCCGTCTCTTCATCTATGCCCATTTCTTCCAGATATTCCGTATAATACTGTATTGCATCCAATCTGTCTTCCTGTGGCAAATGTCTTAATTGCTGACTTAATTGTTCCAAATATTTATTTTTATTCATTTATCTCCCCTCCTAGCAATAAGTCAATACTCCCCTTGTATATCTCCCATTCCTTCTTATAAAAAAAGAGCTTCTCCCTTCCTTTCTCGGTAATGGTATAATAGCGCCTATTCCTTCCCTGATAGGGCTGATCGTAGGTACTAAGATACTCATCCTTCTGTAATCTTCTCAACACAGGATATAAAGTAGACTCTGAAAGTTCTACTATTTCCTTCATCCTTTGCGTTAATGTATAACCATATACATCACCCTCTGCCACTATTCCCAATACACATGCATCCAGAAGAGGTGCTGCTAATTGATATGTCATTACCTAATACTCCTTTCTCTATCTCTTATATAATACTATATGCCGTATAATATTATTTGTCAATATAATATTATAATAAAGTAAAAGAGATATCTCAAAAGATATCTCTTTTACTACTGTTTATCATGTTAACTCTATCATTTAACCTCTCCAGTCAAATGATAATCTCTTTATAAACCATAGGATTCCATAATCTTCTTAAATTCTTCTGAATATGCAAATCCCTCTAATACCTGCTCTCTGGTAGTTCCGTTTTGTAGAAGCTCATCCCAGAAAGACAGACCACTTGCATCTGCCTCACGATCCACAAAAGTTAAATATAGTGCTTTCACATAATCCTTGTTAGAAGTATTCTTTTCCACATATTCTGCAGAAAGGAAGAAGAACTTCGCTACATCCTGAGGTTCACTCATGTTCTCAACAATTCTTTGTACCCAATATTCAACACCTGCTTCGTCTCCATCACGTCCAAGAGAGTAAGAATATGACCGCTCTACAAAATCATAGATTCCTTCCGGAATATCTACTACACCGGGAATCAAAGTGCCTCTGATGATACCGTAGCTAGTACATAACGTATCAAACTCCTCTGAATTTACAAAACCTGCTAATACAGCTTTTCGACTTTTTCTTTGTCCCAGCAACTGTGTCCAATATTCCATTCCACTGGTATCCGGTTCACGGCTAAAAAAGGTTTGATATAATACTGTCACATAACCTTCGTTATCCAATCCCCTGTTGAAGAATTCATCACTCATGATAAATCCATTAGCAACAGATGCACCATCCACACTTCCATTCATAAGCATATCAGTCCAGTAATCCAGTCCACCAACTTCCGCCTCACGTCCCAATACGACGGTATACATTCTTTCCACAAAAGCTTCTACCTGTGCCCGGGTTTCTCCGCTTTCATCATACAAACCGGAATATACCCAGTCACTATGGGCATACCGCTCAATATCACTACTATGGAGCCGTATTGCAACACGATAGACGCAGTCCTCCTCTGTCATTCCATTGCTTAAATCTTCTCTATATCCATGGTGGTATGAAGTATGTGTAGAGTAACTGGATTGAAATTCGCTTTCATCCTTCTTTCTATATTCCAACCTACACTCAAAATATACTACTTGCACAGGAGCATAAGATGGACTAAAACTAATCCAGCCCGGATTCTCTTCTTCCCATCTGATATTTATGGCATTACCCACCTGTTGTTGTGGCCGATTATAAGTGTACGTAAAATACTGATTCTTTGTGCGTATACCATTTGTCTCGAACCAGTATACAACTGTATACTCTCCGGACTCATCAAAAATGCGACTGATATCATTTGTTAGGGTATTCCCATTGAAATCCTGGAAATACCAGGAAACATCGTTTGCTAATTCACCATTCTTATATCCTTGTGCATACAATACAGTTTGGGTATTTATATTAGGAGTCGACACGGTCAAATATCCATTTTGGAATACTGCATTCAAATTATATACGCTTAAATCATTCCCATTAGTAAATTGCACAGCATCACTAAAGGCTTTATCTGTATAGTATCTGGAGGTTCTATACAAATACAGATCTTCCAACGCTCGATTATCTTTATACACATCATTACCATACTTGGGATACGCCGGTGCTACCAGATTATTGGCTCCATCTACAACCCAAAACATGGTATAATCATATCCACTACTTGAAAATGTAATATCAACACTCTTCTGCCCTGTAAAAACAGCATATGGGAAGGCCTTGTCACTGTCATATATATTACCTTTATAATATGCCAAATAAAGATTATCCGTCGTATTTAATGTCAAATGTGCCGTAAATGTTTTCGCCGTTATATCATAAGTCGTGGAAAATGGAAGTTCATAGTACACTTCATCTTCAATAATTTCTTCTCCTTCTGTAAGCTTTACAATCAAGAATTTATCTATCTTATCTGTAACAAAAGTTAACACATCACCGTTCTGTGAAACACTTAATTCATCCCCGTTAACATATCCATCCGAACCCACATGATAGCGTATAATCGTATACCGGGCATTTGCATCGTAATGCTCTTGCGGAACTTTAAATGTGACCGTAAGACACTTTCCTGAAGTAAATTTATCAATATCTTCAACAGGATGATAGTACGATATTTCTTCCGTGGACTTATCCCTATAAAATGTGCTAATGCTATAATCCATTATAGAGAATACCTCTGCATTTGGATTAACCATCCCGTTATTTTCTGCCGCAATCTTAGCGTAATCAATATAATTTTGCACAAATTGCATAGACAAGAGGAAATCTGCATCCGCTTTTGAAAGCTGCGATATTTTTACCTCCACATCCTTATACACCGTCATTTCCTCACCAGTAAAGTTTTCCGTTAACACTTCTCCTAAATTGATATCAGAAAGTACATCCTCTATTTGTGCTCTTGTAGGCATCAAAAAGTGAGTAGCAGCATCTTCCCCTGTATAGCAGTAAGCATACAGCTCCGGATTAAAATCACCATTTTGAATAATCCGCATATTATTGCATGAAAAAATAGCCACCGTATCATTATTTTTACTAGAAATAAGACCGTTGGAAACAGTTCCGGTTACGGCTAGATTTCTATTGTATTGATAGTCATTATATATCTGCAAAGAATCTATGTTTCCGTTGATATTCAGATTATACGCTGACATCTCTCCCGCTTGCACATACATAGACTTTATATTTCCATTTACAGTCAGATTTACGCCTTTATAAATTCCACCCTGCGGACAGACAGCCAGATTGTCTACATCTACATTTAAAACAACGGCCTCATCCCAGGATGTGGAATATATACTGATATCTGCACCATTTGGAATATCTTCCGGATTGCAATTCTCTGTTCCTAACTGCTCATTTGTATCCACATTATATATAGTCTTGGTCCATATATTGTCAACACAGGAATACTTATATGTATAATTCACCTCTTCTGCGTTTACCTGTACCACCGGCCACAGCAGTAACAGTGTCAAAAATATACCAATCCAAATTAATTTTCTGCTTTTACCCATCGTTGTCTCCCTTCGCATCTTGCCAACTTCATTAATTTATAAAATATATGTAATTTTAGCATAGTACCATATTACTATTCACTTCTTGTACTTGTCAAATAGAAAGACAATGTTTTTTCCTCAAATCATTTTTCATAAACAAAAAAACATCACTCTTACAAGTGATGTTCTAAAAGGGCATAGAAAAATGCCCAGAGCCGGAATCGAACCAGCGACACGAGGATTTTCAGTCCTCTGCTCTACCAACTGAGCTATCTGGGCATTGAGTAGCGGGGACAGGATTTGAACCTATGACCTTCGGGTTATGAGCCCGACGAGCTTCCAGACTGCTCCACCCCGCGTTATTAAATTAAATGTTCAAGAGAACAAATGGATGGAGGTGGATTCGAACCACCGAAGCAATTTGCAGCAGATTTACAGTCTGTCCCCTTTGGCCACTCGGGAATCCATCCATATGGTATAAACCATAAAGCCGATAGAGGGACTCGAACCCCCAACCTGCTGATTACAAATCAGCTGCTCTGCCAATTGAGCCATATCGGCGCTTTATTTAAAATGTAAAGTCCAAAATCGATAAATGGGGCCTACAGGGCTCGAACCTGTGACCCTCTGCTTGTAAGGCAGATGCTCTCCCAGCTGAGCTAAGACCCCATCAAACGACCCAGAAGGGACTCGAACCCTCGACCTCCGCCGTGACAGGGCGGCGCTCTAACCAACTGAGCCACTAGGCCATAATGTCGTTTGCAACATCACAAGGATTATTCCCTGAAAACCGAACACAAAATCTAATCTTTCAACATCCAGTCATTATCCTTCGGATAACTCCTCTTCCTTTTCCAACCTTGGTTAAGCCCTCGACCGATTAGTAAATGTCAGCTGAACACATTACTGTGCTTACA
>JAZQIQ010000029.1:0-48533 GCA_045541195.1 Acetatifactor sp.
ACGCTGGAACCATGTCAGATGTGTGCAGGTGCAATTGTGCAGGCAAGAGTCGGACGCGTGGTAATCGGTGCAATGAATCCAAAAGCCGGATGTGCGGGTTCCATACTAAACCTGCTTGAGATGAAAGAATTCAATCATCGCGTGAATGTAACAAGAGGTGTGTTAGAGGAACAGTGTTCGCAAATCTTGAAGGATTTTTTTGCAGGCCTGCGCAAAAGAGTAAAAGAGGAGAATACAAATGAAGATAAAATGTGATTATTGTGATAATTATATAGAACTGACCGATGAGAAGTGTGAGTGCTGCGGTGCTCCGAATTCTCAATATAAACGTACCGCCAATTCGCAGCCGGAAACGATAGAACAGCTGAAAGACTGGTACGCGGCACACAATCTTCCGGATGAAGAAGTGACCCGATTTTTTATCGGAAAAAACTATCGGGGGGCAAGAGCCTTCGGTATTTATCAGGATATAAACGGTGATTTTGTTGTATACAAGAACAAATCCGATGGTTCGAGAGCAGAGAGATATCGCGGAGATGATGAGGCTTTTGCGGTAAATGAGTTATATCAAAAGCTTCGCAGTGAAATTGCTATGCAAAAAGCATTAAATGAAAGGGCAAATTCCTTTTCATATGAGAGAAACGAGGTTTGTGTTCCGGAGAAAAAAGAGAAGGGCATCATGGAATCTTTGGGAAAAGTAATGTTTACCATGTTGTGGATTCTGACGGCTCTTGCAATACTTTTTCCGCTTATTAATGAAATAAAATTTAGCCACAAAGACGGCTATTACCGATATGGCAAGCAGTATTATTATCATTACGATGACAATTTTTACTATTATGATGATGTAAGTGATAATTGGAAGACATATTATGGAGAGTTTGCAGAGGATGTAGACGACTATTATATCAGTAGCAGCGTTCCGAAGTATGTAGATGATTTTAAAGATTCTGCGACATATGAAAGAGCGTATCAGGAATATTTGGATCGCCAGTCTTATGATGATGATGACTGGGACAGCAGCTCTTCATGGGATAGTTCGGACAGCTGGGACAGCGGCTCAACAGATTGGAGCAGTGACTGGTAAAAAGGAGAGAGCATGGCAGCAAAGAAATTTTATGCAGTAAAAAAGGGGCTGACACCCGGTATTTATACAAGCTGGCCGGAATGTCAGGCACAGATAAGCGGTTATTCCGGTGCTATATATAAAGGCTTTGCGACGATGGAAGAAGCGAAGGAATTTATGGGTGGCGAAAAGACCGTGCAAACGGATACCGAGGCAGTTGCTTATGTAGACGGAAGCTATGATGTGACAACCGGTAGTTTTTCTTATGGAATGGTCATGTTTTATGACGGAAAAGAAGAGCATTTTTCGAAGAAATTTGAAAGTAATGACCTCGCATCCATGCGGAATGTGGCAGGGGAGATAGAGGGCGCACGTGCAGCGATGCAATATTGCCTTGATAAAGGAATTAAGAGTGTGACTATTTATCATGACTACATCGGAATTGCTGCCTGGTGTACCGGTGAGTGGAAGGCAAAGCAGGAAGGAACGATGGATTATGCTCTGTTTTATCGGGCAGCGTCACTTCATGTAGATATTCATTTTAAAAAGGTAAAAGGACATTCCGGAGATACGTACAATGAGCTGGCGGACAAGCTTGCAAAAGAAGCTCTGGGTATTTGACAAAGAACATAAAAACTTATATACTTAAAGAACCGTGCAATCGGCGGAGGGCTTTGGCTTCCATAGCTGCCCTTAATAAGTGGCGAAGAGGTCCGGGCGATGGTCAACGCTACCCCAGAACCGTGTCAGGTTGGGAACAAAGCAGCACTAAGCAGTCAACCCCATGTGCCGTAAGGGTGCCTGGGCCGAGTTAACTGTTAAGGTAACGTGTGGAAGTGTCACCCTATGTCGGCTGTGCTTTTTGTGGGAGGAATCGTATTATGAATGCACAAATGCAAATAGCAACAGAAGCAATGAGTCAGTGGCTGGCTCATCCAAGTGAATTAGGAAAAAAGCCGAGTAAAATAGAGTGTGTCAAAGAATTCGACTTACATGACATGCACTACTATGTGTTCCGCTACAAAAAGGGATTGTTCGGAGATTGGCTACTGGGTGTCTGCGGAGGATATGAAGGTGATGAAACAGAGCATTGTGGACATGTTTTCAGCAATATGGAAAAATACAATGATGCGACGGCTGTGGAAAAATCGATTGAGATGGTCGAGCAAATCCGCGCATATTGGATGAAGCGTGCGGATGAACAGGAGAAAGCACAGGAAGCCTTTGAAAAGAATTTGAAATATATCAGTCAAACCGAGTTGGATGCAGAACTGATAGAGAAACAGTTTGTTCGTTCACAGACGCGTTTTTATCTGACAGTCGGGGAAATTGACTGTCCAACCGGAAAAATTGTCGTTTCCGATCCGCTTTGCTATCTTGCCGCAGGAAAGCATTGTCCGCAGATGGAGATAGAAGTAAATCCGGGTACATATCCGGTGGAGGTGTCTATTTGCAGAAATCCGGTTATGGGACTTCGCATGTGTAGTGCCCGTATGAAACTAAATGATAAAAAAGCTGTGCGTTATGAAAATGCAGCTTCCACAAGAGAAAGCGCCGCCGCTGTATTTGAAGATGGTGTTATGAACGGTTTTCCGGTCGAAGCTGGAATGATGTCATTTTGTGATGCGCAGGTTGCAAAAGAGTATTGTGACTTTTTAGAGGATTGGGAGAAAAAGAATCCGAACAAAAACCATTATGATGATTATTTTGCGAAATTTTTTGCACAGAGCGCGCAGAAGCTTCCGGCTTATCAGAGAGACGATGGTGATTTTATCGAATGGGCAAATCCGATGACAGGGAATAAACTTGTTATGATTGCGTCAGGTTTTGGGGATGGATTTTATCAGCCGTTCTGGGGATACGATACAAATGGCGAGATTTGTGAGTTGATTGTTCCTATGGTAAATGCGGATTTGATGGATGAGGTTGTAGTGGAGTAACATGAAAAGAAAAAACAATTCAAACGTCAGCATTATAGGTGGCGCTGACGGACCTACAAGTGTTTTTTTGGTCGAGAAATCCGACAAAGGTTCTTTAAAAGATCGCGCAGACAGTTATTTTTATGGAAAAAGAAGAGACCGTGTGGCGAAGATAATTACGCCGGGAGCACATTCTTTGGAGGAAGTGGTTTCTTATTTAAGAGAACAATATGGTGCGACGGAAGTTTCGGAAACTTCGCATCAGTACATAGAGCAAAAAAAGGAGTTAAAGGAAAGCCTTATTATTCAGAACCGCCCGGATTTACTCGGGGATATGGCAGAGATTCAGCCGCCGGAAGACATGACAGAAGAAGCGGTAAAGCAGATGTTTAAGCAGATAGATGAGAGAAGTCGTTTTATCGAGGCGATTCCGGATGAAGAAATGCCGATGGATTATCATGTGTTTAAGTTACGTGTTGGTAAGGGAAGAATGGATATCGAAATAGATTTTAAATGGGATATTTTGAGTTGCTCGTACAGCGGAAATAAAAAGGAAATGAAACAGCTCCGGGACATTTGTAGAGAAATCTATATATATTACGGAGTGACAGAATATGACATTCAAAACAACACAAAGCGATATTCGTCATTGCTTACAACCCTAAGCTACGATTAAATCTAAATGGATATAAATATAACACCCCTTGGGACAAAAGTTCTGAGGGGTGTTTATTTTTAATCCAAATTCTCTTTAATCCGAATATCGACAGCCGTATAATAATACTCCTGGCTCGGTGCTTCGCCGGTTGCAAGATATGTAAAAAGAATGTCAAGAGGTTTACTTCCCTGAATAAAAGGCTCCTGACAGATGGTTGCCGAAATAACATCTTTGGCGAGCATTTCTTTTGTGGTTGCAACCTGGTCAAAAGTGATAATCGTGATATCTTCTACGCGATTTTGTGCAATGACGGATCTGCATCCGCCGTAAACTCCGCCGGCAGCAAAATACAAGGCATTGATTTCCGGGTGAGTTTTTAAAAGCTGTGAAGTCATATCATAACTGATAAAATCATCATCATGATTCATGATTGTTTCTATCACATTCATGTGCTCATATTTTTCGATAGCCTGCTTAAATCCGGCAATGCGGTCCGTGTGACAAAGAATCTCGGAAGAACCTGCAACAATTCCGATACGGACATCGCTGCCTTTTGCCATCAGACGCATCAGTCCTGCGGCCGTGGCTCCCGACTGGTAATAGTTACTTCCCACAAAAGCGAGGCGCTTACAGTTTTTGATATCCGTATTCAGTGCTACGGTCGGAATACCAAGGTCATACAATTCATTGATTTTATCTGCCAAACGAATGTCATTGATAGGAGAAATGGCAATTCCGTTGACGCCTTCCTCAACCAGCTCGTCAATGGCCTGAAGCTGTTCGTCGGTATCTACTGCGACGCGCTTAATACAGATGCTGCAGTTATAACAGGCAAGTTCCTCTTCCTTGTGGCGTATTCCCTGAATGACTTCATCAAAAAAAGGATTGCCTTCGCCGAACAGAACAACTCCGAGTTTTAAGTTTTTTTTCTGAGCCGCAAGTACCAGACCTGCGCGATTCGGTTTGTAATCCAGTGCCTGTGCAATTTCAAGTATTTTGGCAGCCGTCTGTGGATTGACGGAGCCTCTTTTGTTCAAAACACGGTCAACAGTACCTCGTGAAACCCCGGCAAGGTCGGCGATTTCTTTAATTGTTGCCATGAAAAATCCTCCTTTTACCTATGTGGCTAGTCTATATTCAATAACCTAACATATACATATTGTAAAGTCAAACAAAATGTGCTACGAGCACGCAATTTGTAACAATGTCCCAAAAGCGTTTGTATAACACCTAAATAATGCGCGTAACATTAGTGAAAATCAACAAAAACAGAGATGTTGAAAAAATAGATATTGCAAATGTAGACAATTCATATTATGATATAAATGTGCACGAGCACACGAAACCAACAGAAGGTATTAAAGGAGGATGGATATGTTATATATCGGAGTCGATTTGGGTACATCCGCTGTAAAGCTTTTGCTTATGGACGGAGAAGGTAACATTAAAAACATCGTATCAAAAGAATATCCGCTTTATTTCCCTCATCCGGGCTGGAGTGAACAGAAACCGGAAGACTGGTATGAGCAGGTTATGGCAGGTATCAAGGAACTGATTGCAGATGCTGATAAATCACAGGTAGCAGGTATCAGTTTCGGAGGACAGATGCACGGACTTGTTATTTTGGACAAAGATGACAACGTGATCCGCCCGGCTATTTTATGGAATGACGGTCGTACAACAGAAGAGTGCGATTATTTAAATAATGTAATCGGTAAGGATAAGTTATCTGAGTACACTGCAAATATCTCTTTCACAGGCTTTACCGCACCAAAGATTCTGTGGGTAAAGAACAAAGAGCCGGAGAATTTTGCACGTATTAAGAAGGTTATGCTTCCTAAGGATTACATTGCATATAAGCTGACCGGCGTACATTGTACTGACGTATCCGATGCATCCGGTATGCTGGTATTTGATGTAAAAAATCGTCAGTGGTCCAAAGAGATGTGCGATATCTGTGGTATCAAAGTAGATCAGCTGGCAACCTGCTACGAAAGCTATGAAGCTGTGGGCACGGTACTTCCGGAAATCGCAGCGAAGCTTGGCATCCCGGAGACTACCAAGGTGGCGGCAGGTGCGGGAGACAATGCGGCAGCAGCTGTGGGTACCGGTACTGTGGGTGATGGTATGTGTAATATTTCCCTTGGAACCAGCGGAACTATCTTCATTTCATCTAAAAATTTCGGAGTGGATAAGTTCAATGCTCTTCACTCCTTTGCCCATGCGGATGGAAGCTATCACTTAATGGGCTGCATGCTCAGCGCAGCAAGCTGTAACAAGTGGTGGATGGATGATATTCTTAAGACCAAGGATTATGCTGCGGAGCAGGCGGGAATCGAGAAGCTTGGAGAGAATCATGTATACTTCTTACCTTACTTGATGGGAGAGCGTTCTCCTCACAACGACCCGGCAGCAAGAGGAACTTTTGTGGGAATGACCATGGATACCACCAGAGAGGATATGACTCAGGCCGTACTTGAGGGTGTTGCATTTGCCCTTCGTGATTCTTTTGAGGTGGCTAAGGATTTGGGGATCAAGATTGAAAGAACCAAGATTTGCGGCGGAGGGGCAAAGAGTCCTCTGTGGAAGAAGATGATTGCCAATATCCTGAATATTAAGGTGGATGTTATCGAAAGTGAGGAAGGCCCTGCACTTGGGGGAGCTATGCTGGCAGCAGTTGCCTGCGGCGAATACGCTTCTGTAGAAGAGATTGCAGCAAAGATTGTAAAGGTTATAGATACAGTAGAGCCTACTCCTGAGCTTGCAGCGAAGTATGAGGCGCGTTACCAGCAGTTTAAGCAGATTTATCCTGCACTGAAACCGGTGTTCCAAATCATCAAATAGGAGAGAGGACAATATGAAAATTTTATCTGTAAATGATAAAGAGTTTAAGAAATATGGCCGTGTGATTAACAATGTGGATTTAACAGAGCTTGTGGAAGCTCTATCTAAGACGGAAGTGACTGCGGGCGTAGTATATGAGCCATCTGTGGCTTCTTTGGAGGCCACAAATACGTATGAAGCGCTTTCTGCTGTAATGTATGGTGAGATGCCTATTCAGATTGGCTTCTGTAACGGTCACAATGATCTTTTAAATGCCGTAGAGTATCACAGAGATTCGGAATTAAATATTGCAGCTACCGATGCCATTTTAGTTGTGGGGATGCAGCAAGATATCGAAGAAGACTTTACTTATGATACTGCAAAGATGGAGGCATTTTTACTTCCTGCGGGAGTGGGGGTGGAAATTTATGGAACTACTCTTCATTATGCACCTTGCAGCGTGGATGGAGCAGGATTTCAAGTAGCAATTGTTCTCCCTAAGGGAACCAATTATCCATTAAAGACAAAGCATGTTGACGTAAGTGCTGTAGCAGAGAAGAACGAGGATGCGCTTCTTGCAGCCGTAAATAAGTGGTTAATCGGTCATGCAGAGGGTGGTCATGATGAGACCGTACATATTGGATTAAAAGGAAAAAATCTAAACGTTAACGAATAGTTTGGCATAGCCTGACTATTGAAAATAACAACGAAAGTTGTATAATTATATTAGCTATTTTGTGCACACACAGGAGGGTATGAAGATGAATAATTTACCAAAAGTTAAAATTGGTATCGTTGCTGTTAGCCGTGACTGCTTCCCGGAGAGCTTATCCGTTAACAGAAGAAAAGCTTTAGTAGAAGCTTACAAGGCAAAATATGATGAGGTTGACATTTATGAATGTCCTGTTTGTATCGTTGAGAGTGAAATCCATATGGTACAGGCGTTAGAGGATATCAAGGCTGCAGGATGTAATGCACTTTGCGTATATCTTGGTAACTTCGGTCCTGAAATTTCTGAAACCTTACTTGCTAAGCATTTTGATGGTCCTGCAATGTACATTGCAGCAGCAGAAGAGAGCCAGGCTGATCTTATGGATGGTCGTGGAGATGCTTACTGCGGTATGTTAAATGCAAGCTATAACTTAAAATTACGTGGTGTTAAGGCATACATCCCAGAGTATCCGGTAGGAACTGCTGAGGAATGTGCTGATATGATTAATGAGTTCGTGCCTATCGCAAGAGCTATCGTTGGTCTTAAGAGCCTTAAGATTATTTCTTTCGGTCCAAGACCTCTTAACTTCCTTGCTTGTAACGCTCCTATCCAGCAGCTTTACAACATCGGCGTTGAAATTGAAGAGAACTCAGAGCTTGACTTATTCGAAGCTTTCAATAAGCATGCAGATGATCCAAGAATCCCTGCTAAGGTTAAGGAAATGGAAGAAGAGCTTGGCGCAGGCAACATGAAGCCGGAGGTACTTCCTAAGCTTGCTCAGTATGAGTTAACCTTACTTGACTGGGTTGAAGAGCACAGAGGATATCGTGAGTACGTTGCAATTGCCGGTAAGTGCTGGCCTGCATTCCAGACTCAGTTCGGATTTGTTCCTTGTTACGTTAACAGCCGTTTAACCGGTATGGGCATCCCTGTTTCTTGTGAAGTAGATATTTACGGATGTTTATCAGAGTTTATCGGTACCTGTGTAAGTGCAGATGCTGTTACTCTTCTCGATATCAACAACTCTGTACCTGCAGATATGTACAAAGAGTCAATCGAAGGCAAGTTCGATTACACTCACAAGGATACCTTCATGGGCTTCCATTGTGGAAATACCACAACCAAGAAGCTTGCATTCTGCAGCATGAAGTATCAGAAGATTATGGCTAGAAACCTTCCTGTAGAGGTTACCAACGGAACTCTCGAAGGTGACATCATGCCTGGTGATATCACTTTCTATCGTTTACAGTCTACCGCTGACTGCAAGCTTCGTGCTTACATTGCACAGGGTGAAGTTCTTCCTGTTGCTACTAAGTCCTTCGGTGGTATCGGTGTATTTGCTATTCCTGAGATGGGCAGATTCTATCGTCACGTTCTTATCGAGAAGAATTATCCACATCACGGTGCTGTTGCATTCGGTCACTATGGTAAGGCATTATACGAAGTATTCAAGTTCATCGGCGTTCCTGTAGAAGATTTGAACTACAATCAGCCGAAGAGCTTACCATATCCTACTGAGAATCCATTCGCGTAAAGAAATATATAGGGAATGATTTCAGCCCCCGCCCAAGGAGACTTGCGGCGGGGGTTTTGATATGGCTATGGGGATGTTAATTTTCCGGAAGGTTTGGTTGAAAGAGCCTGCGACTGCGTGCTATTATGGATATTAAAGAACTGGGGTAAGTCTGGTATGTTCTGAATGGAAAATATGAATTTGTAGAGTTAGATAGATTTGAAGTTGGAGGTTTTTTTTATGGAAAGACAGTACACTAGACTTGATGCAGCAAGAAAACTTATTGATAATATTATTAAAAACATTAATGATGAAGAAGATAAAAGAGGGGCCTATGTGCATCTTTATGGTGTAGGGTTAATGGCATCTCTTCTGGCTTTTAAAAGGGGATATAGCCGTGAAATCGCTGAGATGGCAGAAATTGCAGGGATGCTTCACGATTTACTTACATATGTTGACCCTGCGGAGGATACGGATGACCATGCCCACAAGTGCGCAGATTATGCGAAAAAGATGGTGCTTGATGGCTTAGACTGTTTTTCAGAAGAAGAAAAAATACAGATATATAATGGAATTTATAACCACAGTGATAAGCACGAAAAAGGGTTTTGGTTTGATGAAATAATCAAGGATGCAGATGCAGTACAGCACTCGTTGAGAAACCCTATGGAAGATTTTTTCTATTCTAAAGAAAGAATACAACAAGTAATTAGGGAGCTTATATGTGGATGAAGATACATTGGTAACTTCTAGTTTTGCGGGGAAAAGATATGTATACAAATAATCGAGAAGAAGAAGTTAAGTTATTAAAAAGATTATGGACTTCGCAGCCAACCATATGTCCAAAGTGTGGAGACGCAGAGTTGGAACATCTGCATAAAAAAGCGAAAAAGAGTGATTGCGATTGGAAGTGTCCGGCATGTAGTGAAATATACAGAACGATAAGCATGCTTAAGACTCTTTAGTGGCGGATTTGGATTAAGTATTTATATTCATGAGGTTAAAGAGATGATGATAAAAGCAGTCTTTATAGATTTTTACGGCACAGTAGTACATGAAGACGGAGAAGTGATAAAGAAGGTAGAACAAGAAATATTTGATACCGGAAAAGTAAAGAGTAAAGCGGAGATAGGTTCCTATTGGTGGAAGGAATTTCAGACAGCATTCATGGCTGCCCATGGAGACCGGTTTGAGACCCAGCGGGAATTAGAATATCAGTCATTGCACAAAACTATACAGTATTTTCATTCTTCTGCGGATGCAGTTAAGTTAAGTAATCTGATGTTTTCACATTGGGTGAAACCACCTATTTTTGAAGATGCAAAGCAATTCTTTGAAAAATGTCCGGTGCTTATTTATGTGGTGTCAAATATTGATAGAGATGACATTTTACAAGCAATCGAATATCATGGATTAAAGCCTGATGGTGTATTTACCAGTGAAGATGCAAGCTCATATAAGCCAAGAAAAGAATTGTTTGAACTGGCGTTATCCAGTACCGGCTTATCTGCGGATGAAGTAGTGCATATTGGGGATTCTTTAAGCAGTGATATTAAAGGCGCTTTGTCTGTCGGAATCAGTGCAATTTGGATAAACCGAAGTGGCAGAGATATTCCGAGAGGAGTTACTGCTGTGGGAAATTTGTTGGAAGTATTTGATACAGATTTCTTTAAATAAATTGTTGTTGAATTATATGTGCTGGGGCAAAGGAGATAATTCTGATGTGTGCTACCCCAGTAGAGTGTGAGAATATTGGATTTGATAGCATTTTTCAAGTGGTTGGGGCAGTAGATGCGGATAATATTCCCTATACCCCGTGGAGTAGAGCGTAGTCCTAATAATGTAGGATGGAAGTACGAAAATTCTGGTGGCGAAATAAGGAAGAATAAAAGAAACAATCAGAAAGGGAAAAAAATGTTTAACTACAAAGAGCGAGTAGACAAATTAATTAACGATGAAATTGCAGCGGGTCAGATTGCGGGAGCGAATCTGATGGTTATCAAGGACGGCGAGGAGAAGTTCTTTAGCTCCTACGGTCAGATGGATATGGAGAATGGTAAGGTTATGAAGCGTGATACAATCTTTCGTATGTTTTCCATGAGTAAGCCGGTAACTGCAGCGGCAGTGATGATTTTAGAGGAGCGTGGGGAGATTGACCTTCGTGATGAAGTGAGTAAGTATCTGCCGGAGTTTCATAATCAAAAGGTGTGGACTGAAGAAGGGCTTGTGGATGCGGAGCGTGATATTACTATTTGGGACTGTCTCAATATGACTACCGGTATCCCTTATCCTCATCCTTGGAGTCAGGTAGGTATTCAGATGGATGAGCTTTTTAAGGAGCTGATTCAGGCACGAATCGATGGGAACTCTCCGGATACCAGAGAATATATGTGTCGTATTGCAGAGGTTCCGTTGGAATTCCAGCCGGGGAAGAAGTGGATGTATGGCTTATCTGCGGATATCTTAGGAGCAGTTGTGGAAGTGGTCAGCGGTAAGAAATACGGACAGTATTTACAGGATGAAATCTTTAGACCTCTTGGCATGGTGGATACCGGATTCTATGTACCGGAGGAGAAAAAGGACCGTTTTGCGAAGCTGTACAATTATGATGAAGAGCAGGGCAGGCTGGTTTTATTTGAAAACAGTCATTTGGGCGAGTATTATAATGATGATGTGCAGTTTGAGTCCGGTGGTGCAGGACTTGTATCTACCATTGATGACTACAGTAAGTTTGCGCAGATGATGGTAAATAAGGGCATTTATAACGGTGTGCGTATCCTTGGGGAGAAGACGGTGGAGTTCATGACGCAGAACCGTCTGGCAGCTGATCAGCGAGAGGATTATTGCTGGGACAGCACCAAGGGCTATGGCTATGGGTGTCTGATGCGCGTTTTAGAGGATCAGGGAGTGGCCGGAACCATCGGAGATATTGGCGAGTATGGCTGGGATGGCTGGACCGGAAATTATGTGACTATGAATCCGAAGGAAAATATGGTATTCTTGTACTACATACAGAAATGTGGAGCCGGCTTTACCAATCTGACGAGAAAGCTGCGCGACGTAACTTATTCGAACTTACAGAATTGGAAGTAGTTATATATGAATATTTTAACAGTAGACAATCTTACAAAAGCTTACGGAGAACGTAAGCTTTTTGATGGAGCAGGATTTTATTTACAGGAAGGGGAAAAGGCCGGAATTCTGGGTATTAACGGAACCGGTAAATCAACCCTCTTAAAGATTATTGCTGGCTTAGAGGAGCCGGATGAAGGTACGGTGATTAAGGCGAATCATGTGGTGATTAATTATTTGCCTCAGAACCCCGAGTTTGATCCAAAGATGAATGTTATTGATGCAGTTGTGAAGGCTGTTATGGATACCAGAAGGCAGAAAGGTGAGGACCCACACCTGTTGCAGATGGAAGAGGCTACCTGCGGTGCTGAAGCCAAAACGATGCTGACGAAGCTTGGAGTATACGAATTTGAACAGACATGTGGACAGCTATCGGGTGGTCAGCGTAAGAGACTGGCATTGGTTTCTGTGTTGTTATCTCCCGCAGATATTTTGGTACTGGATGAGCCTACCAACCATTTGGATAACGAGATGGCAGACTGGCTGGAGGAGACATTAAAGAAGCGCAAGGGATCCATTATCATGGTAACCCATGACCGTTATTTCCTGGATAGTGTTTCTAACCGTATTATTGAAGTAGATAAAGGGAAAATCTACAGTTACAGTACCAACTACTCCGGTTATCTGGAGCTGAAAACCCAGCGGGAGGAAATGGAAGAGGCATCTTTTAGAAAGCGTAATTCTATCCTTCGTGTGGAGCTGGAATGGGTAAAACGTGGTGCCAAAGCCCGTAGTACCAAGCAAAAGGCCAGATTGGAGCGTTTTGAGGATTTGAAGAACCAGACAGGACCTGTTAAGGATGGTCAGGTAGAGTTATCCTCTGTGACTACCAGGCTTGGAAGGACTACTGTGGAACTGGAGAATCTGTCCAAGGCGTATGGTGACAAGGTACTGCTGAAAGACTTTACTTACTTCTTCTTAAAGGATGACAGAGTAGGTTTTATTGGTAAGAACGGCTGTGGTAAGTCTACTTTGATGAAGATGATTGCCGGATTAGAGCAGCCTGACAGTGGAAAGATTACCATTGGACAGACGGTGGTGCTGAGCTATTACGGCCAGGAAATTGATGCTGCCACTATGAATCCTAATCAGCGTGTGATTGATTATATTCGTGATACTGCAGAATATGTGGATACCAGAGATGGGAAAATTAGTGCGGCAAGAATGCTGGAGAGATTTCTTTTCACAGGGGAGGACCAGTATGGTTTAATAGGTAAATTATCCGGTGGTGAAAAGAGACGCTTGTATCTTTGTAAGGTATTGATGGAAGCTCCTAATGTTCTGATTTTGGACGAGCCCACCAATGATTTGGATATTTCAACATTACAGATACTTGAGAACTATCTGGATGACTTTCAGGGTATTGTTATTGTAGTTTCCCATGACCGCTATTTTCTGGACAGAACGGTACGTAGAATCTTTGCTTTTGAAGAAGGCGGAGTCCTTCGTCAATCTGAGGGGGGATATACAGATTATGTCAATCGTAAGGCGGAAGAAGAGGGGATTTCTGCTGAAAAAAACGGAAAAGAAAGCGATGTGGCAGAAGTACCAAAAAACGATCGAAATAATTGGAATTCCGGACGGCAAAGAAAGTTAAAATTTACTTTTCAAGAGCAGAGAGATTATGATATCATAGAAGAGGAAATAGCAAATCTGGAAGAAAAAATACAAAATATTGAATCAGAAATTCCTAAATATTCACGAGATTTCGTAAAGTTAAATGAGCTTATGAAAGAGAAAGAACAACTGGAAGGGCAGTTAGAACAGAAGATGGATCGCTGGATGTATTTGGAGGATTTGGCGGCCAAAATCAATAGTGGGAACTGATTTACAGGAGTAACACATGAGTGAGCAGTTGAAACAGGAACAGGTATTGGCGCATTCCTTTGCCAGTACGGAAGCCGGAAGAGACGAGCTTTATATGTACTCTCTTCGAAAAATGGCTGATGAAAATGTACATAAGGATATAAATCTGATTACGAATTTACCAACACTTAGAGCATTTTTCTACACCGGTGATGAAGCAATGATGGAGTATGCTGATCTAGAGTTTGCGTTGGTGGTGTTGGATATTGCCCAGTTTAAGGCAGTAAATGAGTTTTGTGGAAGAAGTGCGGGGGATCATGTCCTGAGGGAGATTGCCAGGGCACTTGTAAAAATTACGGAAGAGAGAGAATTGTCTTTTGCATGCCATATGAGAGCGGATATTTTTGTGCTCTTAACACCTTATAAGGGACAGGACGATATCGTCTGTGTTGTGGAGGAATTAAAGACTGCAATTGACAATATTGAGGTGGATTGCAAGCTTTTGCCGGCATTCGGTATTTGTACGACCATTAATAATGGGCGTGCAACCAGTTATCTGAAGGACTGTGCAACCAGAGCTTTAAACACCATCAAAGGAAAGTTTTATGCCAGCTATGCATTTTTTGATGAAGAGATGCGTACCCGACAGTTGAAAAAAAAGAAAATTGAGAATGAAATTGTTCCGGCGCTGAAAAATGGTGAGTTGAAGTTGTTTGTCCAGCCCAAGGTGGATATGACCAATGGTAGAATCGTAGGTGGTGAGGCATTGGTTCGCTGGGTGCGGTCTGACAATACATTGGTGTCTCCCGGAGATTTTATTCCAGTGCTGGAAACAGACGGATTTATTATTAATGTTGACTATTATATGTGGGAGCAGGTATTTGCTTTTATTGCGGATATGCTTGAGAGAAAGCAGCAGCCTGTTCCGATTTCCATCAATGTCTCCAGAGTACACGCCTATGATACCAACTTCATGGATGTATTAAAGGAGCTCAGTATAAAATATGATGTCCCGGCGACTTATGTACCATTGGAGCTTACCGAGAGTGCTTTTTCAGACAATGAGAATATGATGTATGATTGTATGAGAGAGCTTCGTAAGCATGGATTTAAGGTATCTATGGATGATTATGGTACCGGATATTCCAATATGCGTATGCTTAAGAATGAGCCTGTGGATGAGATTAAGGTAGACAGGGCCTTTGTAAATGATATTGACAGTCAGAAAGGCCGGGTGATTTTGAAGCATACTCTCGGAATGTTGAAAGAGCTTGGTGCAAATATTATTATTGAAGGTGTTGAGACCGAAGCTCAGAAAGATTTTCTTATTGAGTGTGGATGTAAGAAGGCGCAGGGCTTTTTGTTCTATAAGCCTATGCCGGTAGAACAGTTTAAAGAATTGATATTAGAATCAGCCAGATAAATCTGGCTGATTTTTTATTGACAAGACTAAAAAAGTAGTGTATGGTAAAGATACACATTTCACATATTTTCCCCAGTTCACAATTAAATATATGAGAAAGGGTGTGGTTTCTTTTAATGACAGATCTATTGAATCGTCTTGTAGAAGATTACTCTACCAAAAAGCAGTCTGCCTTGATTCAGATGAAGAAGGGCATTATCAGCAGAGAAAGTTTTTTGCAAGAAGCATCCGGTTATGTGCAGATGCAATACGGAATTGACGGTGAGGAACTGAAGGAGTTGATTGAGCTGTTTGAACAGTATATTTTCGGCTATTCAAGGATTTCACCTTTGATTGATGATGAGAGTATATCTGATATCCGAATCATCAGTCATGACAACATCCGCGTAAAGCGGCTGGGAAGGCGCATGGCCTCCGAAATAACATTTCCGACGGACAAGGAGTACCGTCAATTTGTAGACTACGTTGCTACAAAGAATCAAGTTAACATATCTAATCTTAACGCAATTCAGCGATTTACAGATTCGGATTCTCATCCGGATTTTATTCTCAGATTTACAATTTCAATGCCTTTGGTAAATACCTACAATGAGCCTTATTTGTGTATCCGTAAGGTACCAAGAAAATTTCCAGAGGTACAGGATTTGATCAAAGCAGGCATGTTGTCTCGGGAGCTTGCAGAAATATTGATTACGCGGTTTCGTCAAGGTTCAACTCTGATATGCGGAGGCAATTCTTCAGGGAAGACGACGCTTCTGAATGCATTAAAGGAGACTTTGCCGGATAATATGGCAATCCTTGTAACCCAGCAGGCAGACGAGCTTACGACCAAACGACATCCGGATATGATGTTCCTTCATTCCTTACCCGGTAGTGGAGAAAGCCAGGTGAACTATGATTTGAAAAATATCAGTATAGCAGGACTAACTATGGATGTGGATTTCTTTATTATTGGTGAAGTAAAAGGAGATGAGGCATTGTATTTGTTAAATGCTGCATACACGGGACAGCTTTGTGCGGCAACCATCCATGCTCCTTCTGCGGATAAAGCAACCACAAAATTAGTGGATTATGCTATGCAGGGGAGTCGTTATACCAGAAATGAGTTAATGAAGATGATGGAGTGTTTCGATACCTGTATCTTTATGGAGCATTATAAGGTATCTCAGGTCTATGCCGGAGAAGGCTGGGATGAGAAATGTGGGGAATTGAGATATCGTAAAATCTGGGAGAGGGAGGCTGTAAATGGTGATTAAAGTAGTGCTTTTTGGCATGCTGTTTCTCTTTTTCGGACTGCTGTTTTACCGGATGGGGAAGGAGCGGTTTTGGAACAGTGTTTTTTATAAGGTGCAGGATTCTTTGGATACTGCAACGAAGAAAAGGGAACAGGAGTACCGAAACAGTTTGCTTTTGCAATATCGACGGAAAGGCTTTTTATATCGGTTGGAAAAGATTCTGATTTATAGTGGGGTGGGGATAAGGTTCTCATGGATAACTCCGGAACTGGGCATTACAATTGGCCTGGGAGTGGGAGGTGGAGTGTACTTTACGGGGATGCTATGTGGACTTCCCTGGTGGTTAAGTGGAACTGTGGTGTTGGTTATGTATGTGGCAGGTTATGTGTTTTTGAGTATTTTGATACTTAGGAATTATAACCGGACAGAGGAGGAGCTTCTGAAATTTCTTGATTTTCTCGGGAATTACAGTATCACATCGGGAGAGATCACTTCTATTTTGCGACAGGTCAGTGCATATTTGAGAGAGCCTCTAAAAACCGTATTGGAGGAGGGGTATTTAGAGGCGCAAACGCTGGGAAACACGGGACTTGCACTTATGCAGATGGCAGAGAAAATACAGCACCCAAAGTTTAAAGAGATTATTTGTAATATGGAAGTTTCACTACGATATTCGGCCGATTTTACAATTTTGGTGAGCCAAAGCAGACGAGCTGTGAGAGAAGATATCCGTTTACGGCGGGAGCGGAAAAACATGGCTAAGGAAGCGTGGATTAATATTCTGATATTGGGGGCAATGACCGTGGTGATATTGAAGGCGGTAGAAACTTTGGTAGGAGTTCCCATGACGCAGATCATAGTAGGGACTACGGTGGGAAGATTCTGTGTGTTTGGGATTGGAGTCATTCTTTTACTGTTTGCTTTTCAAGTCAGAAAGATTTCAACGTGAGAGAGGGTGAAAAATGGAAATGTGGATAATGCTTGTACGCACAGTAATTGTGATATGTGTATTTGCAGAAGTTATGTATTTGCAGCTCTTTTGGAATCCGGTGGGACATGTGTTGGATGCGTATGACAATGTATGTATGCTTTTGAAGAATTATACAGGTCCCATATGGAGCTACGAAAGATGGGAGGCATTTCTTAAGAAGAATGGAGCGGAATATCATTTGGGGAAATGGATTAATCCGATTTCATACTTTTTGTTAAGTGGGTTTCTGGGACTTCTGGGTCTTTTTCTCGGAGCATATGTGGATGTAAGTGTGGCAGTGGTAATGGGAATTATAGGGGGATTTCTTCCGGGAATATATATTGAATATGCCAATCGGAAGGACAATCAGGAAATGATTTCAGAACTGGATTTAATCTATTGTGCCTTGGGAATTCAGATTCGGGCGGGAGTATATGTGACGGATGCATTAGCGGAATGCTATGGAAGGGTAACACAATTACGGCTGAGGGACGGATTACAGATGTTGGCAGGAGATATTGTGATGAAGGCAGATTTGGATGAAGCATTAGAGCGGTTTCAGAGATGCTTTAACAATCGTTATATAGACACTTTGTGTATTACACTTTTACAAGCAATGGAATCCGGGCAGGCGGTAGAACTTCTGGGGGACATTAGTGAACAGATTAAAGAAATGGAGCTTTTGCTTCAAAGCCGAAAAAAGGAGCAGTTGGATCGGCGTGTAACATTTTATCAATTGGGCATATTTGCGTTGGTACTTGTGTTGACATTGTATGCATGTATTACGCATTTGTTCAGTACATCATTAATTTGGTAAAAGAAAGGAATGGAATATGAAGAAGAGAAAAAATATATTTCTGAAAAAAAGTAGTGGTATTGACGGAATATTGGTGACGGCAGGTCTGTGTATTATTGCCCTTCTCCTTTGTGTTGTGATGAAAGATAGTCTGACTACATTCATCACAACCATTGTGGAAAGTCTGACTACAAAGGCCACATCCCTATTGAGTTCATAGATGATGCGTAAGAGTAAGGGTTCCCTTCTTGATTTTCTGTCGGTAATGGTAACTATAATTTTTATGGCAGTAGTATCAATGGTGCTTTTTAATTTATCTGAACTACTGATTACCAGAATGGATATGAGTCAGGTTACCAGAAAATATATCTTGCGAATGGAAACCAAAGGATTTTTGGATGAAGCGGATCGGAATAATTTAGTACAGGAGCTTCAGGAAATAGGGGTACAGAATGTAGATTTGAGTGGGAGTACCATGCATCCGGTTGCCTATGGTGATACGATCTTTCTGTGTGTGAAGGGAAGTATGGCAGGGAAGGTGTTGAAGAATGAGGGGGAGTGGGGCAGTGGATTTGTACAAAAGCAATATGTGGTGGAAGAGAAAAGAATGTCCACTGCGAAGAATTGATGTATGTAGAAAGAGTCAGGGAAAAATTGGAATATGTGTTGGAATGTATTTTTGCATCATTATTGTTCTGGTGGTGTTATTTCAAGGAAAATTATTGCAATACCAAGTAATTGGAACTTTTGTGGAAGATAGTCTGGCGTCGTCGAACCTGGCATCTGCTGTAATTGATGTGAAAGAGTACGGAAGGAGCCACAATATTTTGATAGAGAGTCCGGAAGGCGCATTTAATCGATATCGTGAAGCATTGATATATAATCTGCAATTGAATTCTGATTTGGGATGTAAGGATGAGGAAGTACTCTGCGGAAAATTTGAGATTTTGTCATACCAAATATTTAATGTAATCGATGATACAGTGGAAGTATGTCGGTTTGAGGGAGATGGTCGTCTGCTCGGAATTGAAAATGTAAGTCTGGAGCAGGCGTATCTTCCAGATGGGAAAAAGGTGGAAACGACTTCCATATATAGTAAAGTGGGATTTTATATGCGAGGACTTGGTGATAAAAGGGTCTATGTTACAAAAGAGAAAACGGTGGATATTAAGGGAGAAGGATAGGTATGAAGAAAAGAATTTGGCCGGTTTCCATAGTTATAGCGCTTTTGGCATCGGTAATAACTTTTGCAGTGCTGTTGAACGTGGAAAAAAATATGCTTAGTGATTATGAGCGAAGGTCGGTATGGGTATTGAAGGAAGAAATGCCTATGGGAACGGAATGTACGGAAGAAAACAGAATGCGCTACATGGAGCAGAAGCTTGTGGAGATAGGGGCCATTCCGGAGATGTATATTGAGATGCCGGAGCAACTGAATGGATACCGTAGCAGGATTACATTGCCTAAAGGTTGTATTTTGACAGAGAATATGTTTTGCGGGGAACAGAACTATATGGAAAGTCTGCGCTCTCCCGTAGTTGCCGGCTGTAAAGCGGAAGACTTGTACCAATTGGTGAGCGGTACTTTAAGAAAAGGAGATAGGATTAACATTTATACAGTTAGTGAAGAGATGGGAGAGACCTGTCTTTTGTGGGAAAATGTGGTGGTATATCAAGTGTTTGACGCGGCCGGAAAGGAAATACCGGCGACAGACGGGGAATGCGCAGCGGCAAGAATTAATATTTTGCTTGAGAAAGAATGTGCCGAGCGATTCTATTCGGAATTGCATAAGGGATCATTGCGGGTGGTAAAAGTGTGTTAATGTATCAGTTTTGAACATTGAAAAGTGAATATAGTGGACCCGGCAAAGAAAAATGAGTAAAAATGAAAAAAGTAGTCGATAAAATCATGGGTTTGTGGTATGGTAATTGTAAAAGACTAAATGATTAGACAATAAAAGGAGTGTTATGAGAAAGAAATTGTTGATTGTTTTGTTGTTGATAATGCTTTTGCTGTCGGTGGGTGTTTTATTGTGGAAATGTGTTGTGCCGGTGGCATCAGAGATGATAGAAACAGGAGAGTGGGGAGTGGAAATGTCAGCGGTTGAAAAGGTTGAGAGGACATTGGTACCAACGGAGGTGCCAAAACCAACGCTTACCCCGGTGCTGTCGGAGATGCCAAAGCCAACTCCCACTCCTGCGCCAATGGTCGTTCCTAAGCCAACGGAGGCACCGAGTCCAACATCTGCCCCCGGGCTGACAGAAGCCCCAAAACCAACGCCTGCCCCTAAGCCGACGGAGGCACCAAGTCCTGCACCTGTCCCCAAGCCGACGGAAGCCCCAAAGCCAACGCCTGTCCCTATCCTGACAGCAACACCGGCTCCTGTACCGGTGCCGGTATCAACGGAGGTACCTGCCCATACTCATGTATGGGATGGAGGTACTGTGACTACAGTAGCGACTTGCGGAAGTGATGGAGTGATGACTTATGCTTGCAGGTGTGGAGAGATTAGGACGGAGGTTATTCCGGCGAATGGAGAGCATAATTGGATACTGGATTTTGTATGGCAGGAACCTACCTGCAGTATGGATGGATCAAAAGCTCTTGATTGTACAATTTGCGGAGCAAATAAGACTGTTACAATTCCGGCAACCGGACAACATAATTTTCAACCTACTGTAGTAGGTTGTGGACAGGTTCCTACAGAATATTGGTGTGAATGTGCTGAGTGGTATGAAGTGATAGATGGTAGCTGTGTAGACAATAATGGGGATACTTTCTGTGATTTATACGGTTGCTGGTTGGGAGAATAATGAAGAATGAATTCTTCGTATACTTCTGAAAGGATGTGAGTTATATAAAAGATTTAAAAAATAGAATATTGAAGATTGCATTGAGTCTGGTGTTTTTTACACTGGGCTCCTTTTTTTCCTTGTTGAGAGTAGATGCCGAAACAAATACCTTACAAGAGTTTACAGATACATATTCTCAGGTGTCCTTAAGTCCGGATGGAGCAGCGTGGACAATAAAAGGTACCGGTACAGCAGAAAAACAAGGTAAACATACATTTTTGCAGGTTGGAGAATCAAAAAGGAATACACTACAGCGTGGACAGCATTACTATTCGTATAAAGCAATGGAGAATGTGGACATTGCATATTGGGAGGTAATGCATCCCCATGCGACTTGTTGTCATGGTCATGATTATGTAGGGGAAGAGAAATATGGCATGATAATAGAGGGAGATATTTGTTATAAGCAGTATGATAACGGTTGGTTTCCCATATGTGCCGATTGTCATGATTATGTATTTGAAATAATAGTGTATGCAAATAGTGAGCAATTAAAAAGTATCAATACGTTGGTTGGAAAGGGACAATATTATTATCTTTGTCCTTTTAGTGGTTCCTTGGAAGTTGGAGCAGATTATGAGCATACTTGTAAAGGAATATCATCAAACAGATACACGGTGACATATATGCCTAATGCTCCGGAAGGAACAATGTATAAAGGTTTTACAGCAAAGACGTATCATATGTTTAATAATGACCCTATGTATAATGGGCAACCTTCAACGTACAAAGATACACACCTTCGTAAGAATGGATATTCAGTAGAAGGGTATAGATTTATAGGATGGAATGATAAGGCAGATGGCAGCGGGAATGCTTATAAGGATGAGCAGGAGGTATTGAATCTCAGCGAATTAACGGTTGATGACAGAAATAATGAAAACGTGATTCTCTTTGCACAATGGGAGAAGGTGGATACTATACTGAAAATTGATGGTAACGGTGGTACCTACGACAGTCTTGAGGAGTATTATGTAAAGCAATCATATGGTAGCTTTTATACTTTGGATAAGGACAAAGTGGTTGCACCGTCCGGATATACCATTACTTTTAATTCGCACGGTGGGACTGCATGTGGAGATAAGACTACAGAGAAGGAGTTTGCATATTGGGAAAAACAGCCGGGGTTTGAGGGATTAATGGTTGGAAATATATATTACTTTAAATCGATGACGAACGGTCATGAGGATGTAATTAAGGTGCAGTACGCAAACCGGACGATAACGTTACCCAATACCACGCAGACCAATTTGTCTTTTGCCGGTTGGTATTATGATGCGGATTACACAGAGTTTTGTGGTAGGGCCGGAGATGAAGTCGCTTTTGATAAGGCATTAGAACTTCATGCAAAATGGATGCCGCTTACACTGTATTCACAGCAGGTGTATGATAGCACAGTAAATGAAGGGAAGGGTGCTGTAAATCTTTGGTGGGAGCAGAAGGATAATAGTCGGAAGGTTTACAAATTGTATCAGTCAATGGATAAGATTAACTGGAGCTCCATTTTAAGTACAAGCGCCATTGTAAACATACAGGCAGTGAATGAAACATTTGGTTACAAAGATGGTGGGGCGAAATATGTCATTCCGGAGACAGGCTATTATGAGCTTACTGCATATGGAGCCAAGGGGGCGGATTATTCGGCGGTCTACAAAGGTGGCAATGGAGGAAAAGCTACAGCGGTTTATTGGTTTAAGAAGGGGGATGTAATTACCACATTTGCAGGATTAAGCGGTAATGGACAAAGTGGCGGAATCAACGGAGCATATGCGAATGGTGGTACTGCTACATCTGCGGATGCAAGAGGTGGCGGAGCTGGTACGGAGGTTTATGTAACCCGGGGATCGGATGTGACACTTCTATTGCTTGCCGGTGGTGGTGGCGGGGCAAATGTTAATTCCCATGGAGGTAATGGTGGGGAAGCTGCTGCCACTGTGATAAATCCTGCTGGTGATTCTACCGACTACGGAGGAGGAGGTGGTGGTTATCCCGGCGGAGCGAAAGTTTCAGCGGGAGTCGTTTCAGGAAATAGTGCATACGCATACCATTATACCGGAGCTATGCAGTCCTTTTGTGCACCGTATACGGCAACATATACCTTGGAGGTATGGGGAGCACAGGGACAAAGTGTCATGAGTGGGTTGAATGGTGCTGCTGGTGGATTAGGTGGATATTCCAAGGGAACCATGGAGCTTTCTCAAGGTGATGTTTTATATATTGGCGTAGGCGGTAGCAATGGTTATAACGGCGGTGGCGCCGGTGGTAGTGGCTATGGATCTGAACCGGACGGTGGTTTTGGAGGTGGCGCGACGCATATTGGAACACAGAACAATCCTCTTGCGGAATATGATAATCTTGCAGATCTATTTATTGTTGCCGGAGGCGGTGGCGGCGGAGCCAAATCTGTGGGTGAAGCCGGGGCCGGAGGTGGTGAGAGCGGAATCTGTGGATATACTTATGATCGTGTAAATCAGATACAGCCCGGAACACAATTTACCGGTTATGCGTTTGGTCAGGGGGCGAATGGTATAAATGGACAAAATAAGTTCTGGTCTGCCGCCGGTTCCGGCGGTGGTGGAGGAGGTCTATATGGTGGATATGCACCTGCAGGACAAGGTACCGTTTATGGTGAAAAATTGACAGGAACCGGAGCCGGAGGTTCCGGTTACATAGAGGGTGTAGCAAACGGATATACAAAGAGTGGAGAAAGAAGTGGAAATGGGTATGCCCTTATTTCCTGTGAATATGTGGAGAGTTTTTACATGTCAGGGGGGAACAGTTACATATGCCGGGAATATAATGCTAAGAATTTGGCGTACACTCCCGGAGCAAATGCAGGAGACGGATATGTAACTATCCGATCCAAAAGTATTGGATATATTGAAGAAAACAGTAAGGACGGCGTGACTGCCCCGGATATGGCAGCACCTTATCCGGTGGATAAAGATACGGTAAGTGTTGCAATTGCAGGTATTAGAGGTGGTGATATTACGTATAACATATCATTTCTTTCGCCATCAGACAGAGGGACTGCCTATTTCCACAAGGTGGAATCTTATCTGTTATCTTCGGAGGATTTATTGTCTGCATCAAATATCACAGAAGATTTGATTATGACAAGGTATAAAGGAATTCATTATTATGTGGATGAAAATCAGACCGGACAGGTGAATGTTTCTCATGAGTTGTGTACGACCAAGAATATTACCTACAAAGGAGAAAAGGGCAAAAAGTATTATTTGCATATGGCGGCTGTGGATAATGCGGGAAATATAAGTGAAACCACGAATATTGAATTATCTTTGGAAGAAAGCGATGGTATTTTGATTGAGAATTTTATACCTGTAACAGACAGCATCAGCATTCGGGTGGCCGATGATAATGAAAACGCGGCTAGGAGTCCTTTGTATTTCCATAACAATTGCTATTATGTAAAAGCAGATGGAAAAACAAACTTTACATTAAACGGTGCGGCACATATTAAAGACAATATGGAGAGGGAGAATTATCAGGTGAATACAATTCAGTTTAACCTGACTAAATCGCTTACAGATAGTGTTACGGAATGGGTAAAAGGACGTGTGTGCAATGGCGTAAATAGAACATATGGGAATGCGGATATTGCAATGGAGTGTCATTATCCGGAGCAGCATATCAGGATGGCGTCTGCCTGGGCTTCACGAAATCATCAAAGTCAGCTTACATTAAATCAGGATATTTCTTTTTTGGAAAATGCCTCAAGTTCTATTTTTCTGATATATCCCAAAGCATATGCAGAGTATGAGGAAGATGGGGTGATGAAGGAATTGGTATCTAATGATTCGGATGACAGAACAAAATATGTAACCATTATTACTGATTCTGTTGCACCGGAAATAGATGGGCTGGAGGTTTTGACTACTTGTAATCCCATGGAAATGGAGGCAGAATTTGAGAGCTATATAGTAACTGCATGGGATGTGACCAGTGGTTTGGGAGATTTTGAAATACGGATTGATAACCGGGACAATTATTTCTCGCGGACAATCAAGGATGAAGACGACGGAGCCAAGGATGGTGTGATTACGATAACAGTTCCCGCATATAATGAGGACAGACCGGAGGGGCTGGAATTTTGCGGAGACTACGTGATTACAGCATATGTAGCAGATAATGTGGGGAATGAACGGATAGAGAGATATGATACAGAAAATGTTTCTGTCAATGCAAATCTCAGCAGAATATTAGAACCGCATGAGCCGATTTTTAAACAGGGAGAAAGCGGAATACTGGAAATTGATACATGGGGGTATGTAGAGGCGGTAGAAATAGAATTTCCGCTGGCGTTATCTGTCCTAAACGGAAAATATGAATATGGTATTCTAACATATAATCAGAAGGAGCTATTGGAATTTATGATACCACTGGATTTTCCGGAGGGGGACTATTTTGTGAAAGTAACAGGATATAAAGCAGGAACAAATCTGGAAATGCAGCCCCGGTTATTAGCATTTACAGTAAGAGGAAGTGTATTGGATGAATTACGGACAAGACTTCGTTAATGCTGATTTTGGGGCGGTAGCAGTATTCGGAGGAATTTTAGGCGGGCTGAGTTTCGGGCCTGTGATGGCACTATTGATGTTCCTAAAGAAAAAAGATTCGGAGACTTGTCTGTCAATAAATAGGAGGGAATATCTAAGGTGGATGATTGTCTGTATTTTGTCCGGAGTTCATATTATGTGTAAATACCGAAATGATAGAGTGAATGTGTGTATCGGATTTTTGATGCTGATATATCTGGTATTGTGCTGTATAACGGATTATCATACACAGATGGTTTACGATATTATTCAGGTGGGGATGTGTATGCTGCTGGTGCCGATTATTTTGTGGAAGGCGCCGGAGCCTGTTATGGGAGTGGAACTGATTGTATTCGGAGGCATTCAGATAGGATTGTTTCGGCGGATGTATGGTGATGCAGATGTGATGGGGTTTCTCATATGTGCATTATCACTTGTGGACGGTGGAATGCTGATGTGGACTATACATATGGCTATCACATTTTTATTGCTGGGAATTGCTCAGGGATGGAGGCGTAATATAGCATCCGACGGGAACTTAAAGGTGTCAGTTCCACTTTACCCCTATATTGCGGTGGCGTATCTCTTTGTTTTTTAGAAGTTGTTGTGCCTCTTTGTTTTTTCTGCTATCATAAATAAAGTGTAGGAGGCGCAGTTTATGGTATCTATCAGTTTATGTATGATTGTAAAAAATGAAGAGGCAATTCTCAGAAGATGTCTGGATTCTGTGGCAGATTTGATGGATGAGATTATTATTGTGGATACCGGGTCTACAGATAAGACAAAGACTATTGCGGCAGAATATACGAATCAGATATATGATTTTGCATGGGTAAATGATTTTAGTGCAGCCCGTAATTTTGCATTTTCTAAAGCAACAAAGGAGTACATATATTCTGCAGATGCAGATGAAGTGTTGGATGAA
Organism: Acetatifactor sp.; assembly: GCA_045541195.1. GTDB lineage: Bacteria > Bacillota > Clostridia > Lachnospirales > Lachnospiraceae > Acetatifactor. Next base: position 26,390 of record JAZQIQ010000029.1, read on the forward strand.
GAGAACAGGCACCGTTTCCGGGTTTTGAAGGAGCATTTATTACCGGAAGTGGAAATTGTACAGATGAAATATGGTAATCAGCTTCATTTTGGTACAGTTTATAATTTTGATGAGGAATATCGCCCGAAGCTGTTTAAAAGAGTGAGAGAATTTCAGTGGATTGAACCGATTCATGAAACCATTCGCACAAGTCCGGTAGTGTTTGATAGCGATATTGTGATTACCCATATGCCCACAAGTGCCCATGGAAGTAGGGATTTGCAGGCATTTCGCAGGCAGATTGAGAATGGAAAGGGATTATCCCGGAGACTTCGGGAGATGTATGCCCGAGAGTTACTTATGGTGGGACAGGATGATGATTTCCTTATTGCAGAGGAGTATTTTACACAGATGTGCTTCGAGCCGGAGCTTTCTGTGGAAGAATACATGGAATGCTATAGTGTCCTTGTCCATGTTGCAGTAGTGAAAGAGGATGCGGCAATGCTGATGAAGTATGCCATGAAGGCTGCTTTGACAGAAGGCTGTAGTGAAGTATGCCGGGAACTGGGCCTGTTTTATGAAAAACTGGGAGATCTGGATGAGGCATGTGTGTGGTATTATAATGCGGCGTTTGAGACTGTTCCTGTTCTTGTAAAGGCTGCGAGAGATGTGTACTCATTAGAGGGATTAATTCGTATTTATAAGCATCTGGGCATGGATGAGCAGGCTGTTATTTATGAGCAGGAACTTATGAACCGCAGAGAAAACTGAAAGAAGATGTGTTTGCAAAATACATACGAAATGATATAATGTGTGATTAATAGTTATGTTGAAAAAGAGGTTGAGTATATTATGAAATGGGAAAGTAATGTTCGTAAGGTTGTACCCTATGTTCCGGGGGCACAGCCTAATAAAGAGAAAATGATTAAACTGAATACCAACGAGTGTCCTTATCCGCCGGCACCTGGAGTGGAGAAGGCACTTCGGGAAATGGAGATTAGTGATTTTCGTTTATATCCGGACCCCAATATCACCGGTCTGACACAGGGACTGGCTGATTATTATGGTCTCAAAAAGGAACAGGTATTTGTAGGCGTGGGAAGTGATGATGTAATTGCCATGGCATTTCTCACCTTTTTTAACAGTGATAAGCCTATTTTGTTCCCGGATATTACATATTCCTTCTATGATGTATGGGCGGACCTTTATGGAATTCCCTACAAGACTTGTAAGTTAAAGGACGACTGGCATATTAATCCGGCGGATTATAAGCAGGAAAACGGTGGAATTGTAATTGCCAATCCCAATGCACCTACCGGATTAATGGAGGATCTTAATACCATAGAAGAGATTATTAAAGCTAATCCGGATGTAGTGGTAATTGTGGATGAGGCTTATGTGGATTTCGGCGGTGTATCTGCTCTTCCGCTTCTTGATAAGTATGAGAATCTTTTGGTAGTGCAGACATTCTCCAAATCCAGAGCTATGGCTGGTATGCGTATCGGCTATGCTATGGGAAATGAGAAGCTTATTAAGTATTTAAGTGATGTAAAATTTGCCTACAATTCATATACAATGAATAAGCCATCCCAGGTACTTGGTCTGGAAATGTTGAAGGATAAAGCGTATTTTGAGGAGATTGTCGGAAAGATTGTTAATACCAGAGAGTGGGCAAAGAAGGAGCTTACCGCACTTGGATTTACCTTCCCGGATTCTAAAACGAACTTTATCTTTGCTACCCATGAGTTTATTCCGGCAAAGGATATTTTTGAGGCTTTGGAGAAGGAGAATATCTTTGTACGTTATTGGAATAAAGATCGTATCTCCAATTGCCTGCGAATCAGTGTAGGAACTGACGAGGAAATGAAGACGTTAATTGATTTTTTAAAGGTTTTTGTAAAAGCATGGAGGCAGTAGATGGAAGCGTATACTGATTTTGCATCTGTATATGATGAGTTCATGGACAACACCCCCTACGAGGAATGGGGAGCTTTTATCGTGTCAAAAATTGAGCAGTATGGCATCAGCAAGCCCCAGCGAGATAGTAAGGATTTATTGGAGTCAGAGAAAAATCTGATTGTGGATTTGGGCTGCGGAACCGGTACATTAACCCAGTCTCTATATGAGAAAGGGTATGATATGATTGGTATAGATAATTCCGAAGATATGCTTCGTATTGCTATGGAAAAGCGGGATGAGGCCGGAGCAGAAATCCTGTACCTGTTGCAGGATATGAGAGAACTGGAGCTGTACAGTACCATAGGTACCGTAATCAGTGTTTGTGACAGCGTGAATTATATTCTGGAGGAGGACGAGCTTCAGAATGTATTTGAGTTGGTGAATAATTACCTCTATCCCGGAGGATTGTTTATCTTTGATTTTAATACTGTGTATAAGTACGGGGAAGTTATCGGAGATGCGACTATTGCGGAAAATCGTGATGAATGCAGCTTTATCTGGGAAAACTATTACCATGAGGAAGAAGAGATTAATGAATATGATTTGACCATCTTTGTAGAAGAGGAAGAGGGGTTGTTTCGAAGATTTCAGGAGACTCATTACCAGAGGGGGTACACGGTAGAAACTATGCAATGCCTTGTAGAAGCTGCTGGTATGCAGATTGTGGAGATTTTGGATGCAGATACACATGAAGCGGTAACGGAGCACTCCGAGCGTGTGTATATTATAGCCAAGGAAGTTCAAAAGGAAGGAAATTAGTGTGAAAGATTATATTGTCAGGGCAACGGCGGCAAATGCCCAGATTAGAGCATTTGCCTGTACAACAAAAAAATTGGTAGAAACTGCCAGAAGTTCCCATAATACCAGTCCGGTTGTTACAGCGGCATTAGGAAGACTTCTCACAGCAGGAAGTATGATGGGAAGCATGATGAAGGGAGAAAAGGATGTTCTTACCCTTCAGATTCATGGAAGTGGTCCAGTACAGGGACTTACTGTTACGGCAGATTCTAAAGGAAATGTAAAGGGGTATGCTAATGTACCGGATGCCATGATGCCACCAAATGCCAAAGGAAAGCTGGATGTTGGCGGAGTTATCGGTATCGGATTTATGAATGTTATAAAGGACCTTGGAATGAAGGAGCCTTATGTAGGACAGACCGTGCTTCAGACAGGCGAAATTGGTGATGATTTAACATACTATTTCGTGACCTCAGAGCAGGTTCCGTCTTCTGTAGGCTTGGGCGTTCTTATGGAGAAGGACAATACCGTAAAGCAGGCGGGAGGATTTATTATTCAGCTTATGCCTTTTGCAGAGGAAAGTGTTATTGCTAAGCTGGAAGAGAATCTGACGAAGGTTGCTTCCGTAACAAGCATATTGGATGCGGGGAATACTCCGGAACAGATGCTGAACATTGTTTTGGAAGGCTTTGATGTAGAGATTACGGACACCATGGATACACAGTTTGTTTGTGACTGTGGTAAATCAAAAATAGAGAAGGCTCTGATTGCCGTAGGTAAGAAAGATTTGAAAGAAATGATTGATGATGGTAAGGAAATCGAGGTAAATTGTCATTTCTGCAGCAAGCATTATGTATTCAGTGTGGAAGAATTAAAGACATTATATCGAAAAGCACAGCGCTAAGGCTGTGCTTTTTCAATGGAGTTCTTTATGGATTCTAAAATCACCAGAGAAGTGTACTTGCTGGTTGGCTCATAAGTTATATCTTCTGCAGATTGTGTTAGTAACACTTGGTCTTTGATAGAAGCAAAGGTAGGCTCAAGAAGGGGATACATGGAAGTGATATCTTCATCCAGTCCGGTTAACTCAATGGCTGTGATTTCGTTTTCTGCCAGTGTTACTTCGATATTCACAGAACGATCGTTTAGCACCAGTTCAGTAGTATAAAGACCCGGTATATAGAGCGAGGAAACGGGACTTTCTGTACCCAGAGGAGGTGTTGCCGGTGTGTCTTCGTTGTCCGTACCTGTATCGGAAGACACCAGAAATAACAGAAAACAAATCAATAAGATACCAAGAGCTGCTGCGATTAATGTAAAGATTAGCTCCTTCATATGTAATACCACGATTTTTGTTTTTGAACTCATATTTTCCCACCTTTTCTATTTCTTATTCTTATTTTATGCACGAGATATGTAGAATAGAATAAAAAATCTTGTGCTTTACTCTTTCATGCATTAAACTATTAGAGTGAAAATGCCCTATAGTAAGGAGTTTTTGAGTATGAGAGAGAATTATTCCAAAGAAGATGTAATGCGTTTGGTAGAAGAAGAGGACGTAGAATTTATCCGTTTACAGTTTACGGATATTTTGGGCAAACTGAAAAATATTGCCATTACCTCAAGTCAGCTTCGGAAGGCGTTAAATAATCGTTGTACCTTTGATTGTTCTGCTATTGCGGGATTTGAAGGCTGTGAGGAAGGGGAGCTTTTACTGATTCCTGATCCTTCCACCCTTGCTATTTTTCCTTGGAGACCTCAGCAGGGTAAGGTGGCGCGTATGATTTGTGATGTGTGTAAGCTGGACGGAACACCTTTTGAGGGAGATTCCAGAGCGGTATTGAAAAAGGCTATTGCGAAAGCGGAAACACTTGGTTATACATTTGAGGTAGGGCAGGAATCGGAGTTCTTCCTGTTCCATACGGATGATAATACATTGCCTACCACCATTACTCATGAGCAGGCAGGGTATTTCGACTGTAGTCCCTTGGATTTTGGAGAAAATGCAAGACGTGATATGGTGCTGACTTTAGAGGATATGGGCTTTGAAATAGAGTCCTCCCATCATGAGGCTGCAAGAGCTCAGCATGAGATTAAATTTAAAAGCGATGAGGCACTGGCTACCGCAGATAATATTTTGACCTTCCGTCTGGCGGTTAAGACCATTGCAAAACGTCATGGACTGCATGCAACCTTTATGCCAAAGCCGAAAGAAGATGAAAACGGTTCCGGTATGCATATCCGCATGGTTTTGAAAAAGGATGGGAAGAATATTTTCACAGATAAGGACGATGAAAACGGCCTTTCCAAGGAGGCGTACTTCTTTATCGGAGGTCTTTTAAAATATGTGAAAGGAATGTCTGCAATTACCAATCCGTTAGTGAATTCATATAAGAGACTTGTTCCGGGGGGTGAGGTTCCTATGAACATCGGCTGGGGAATGCGCACTAAGAGTAAAGTGGTCTGTGTGTACAAGGATTTGGACGGAGAAATCAGTGTAGAGCTTCGTAGTCCTGACCCGGCTGCCAATCCGTATCTTACTCTTGCAATATGTCTGCAGGCCGGCTTAGAAGGAATTTCCCAAAAAGTGATGCCGGAGAATGAGGTACAGGGAACTATGCCGGAATCATTGCAGGAAGCATTGGGATGCATGGAGCAGGAGAAGGATTTCTTTACACAGGGAATTGTAGGTAATTACTTGTATGATAAATATGTGGAAAAGAAAAAGGAAGAGTGGAGCAGATACCGGAAGGTAGTTACTGCTTGGGAAGTAGACGAGTATTTATACAAATATTAGGAGGATAATCAGGTGACTAATATTTATATAGTTTTTCCTAAGCAGGAGGAGGGCAGGAGTATTCGTCAGATTCTGGTAAAGAATGGTTTTACGGTAGCCGGTGTCAGTATGAATGGCGGCCAGTTGTTGCAACAGATAGAAGACGTGTCCGACCCTATTGTGGTATGCGGGTATAAATTACCGGATATGATGTATCATGAGCTTTGGGAATATCTGCCGGAGGATGCGTTAATGCTTCTTTTGGCACCGGCAGGCAGAGTAGGAGAATATGATGAAAACGGAATCACTTGCTTGTCCATGCCTCTCAAAATCCATGCTCTGCTGGAGGCGTTGAGAGCAATGGTGGAGCAGGTGGAATGGCGTCGCCGGAAACGCAGACAAAAAACCAAGGTGAGAGTCGCTGCCGATGAAGAGGTTATTCGTCGGGCAAAGACTTTTTTGCAGGAGAGTAAAGGGATGACCGAAGCAGAAGCACACGGATATCTGCAAAAATGCAGTATGAACAGCGGGACTGGACTGGTGGAAGTATCGAAAATGGTACTGACATTGGGATTACAATAAGATTAGAGGAGACAGATTATGAAATTTACAAAGATGCAAGGGTGCGGAAATGATTATGTTTATGTAAACGGGTTTACAGAGAAAATCGAGCAGGATAAGAAGCCGGAGGTTGTACGTTTCCTCAGTGACAGACATTTCGGAATCGGTGGAGATGGTGTTATTTTTATCAATCCCAGTGATAAGGCTGATTTTGAAATGGAGATGTTCAATGCGGATGGTACCCGCTCAGAGATGTGTGGCAACGGCATCCGCTGTGTGGCAAAGTTTGTATATGATTATGGCATGACAACAAAGACTAAAGACTTGCCCATTATCAGTGGAGGCCATGTGAAGTATCTGGATTTGACCATCGGCGAGGATGGAAAGGTATCCATGGTGAAGGTTAATATGGGAGCACCGATTCTTGCGCCTGCAGAAATCCCGGTGATTGCGGTGGGTGACCGTGCTATTAATCTTCCAATTACGGTGCAGGATAAGGAATACCATATGACCTGTGTGTCTATGGGAAATCCCCACGCTATCATTTTTGTGGACGATGTGATGGCAATGAATCTTGAAAAAATCGGTCCGGATTTTGAACATCATGGCATGTTCCCACGCAGAACTAACACCGAATTTGTGCAGATTATTGACAGAAGCCATGTGAAGATGCGTGTATGGGAGCGCGGTACCGGAGAGACATTGGCCTGCGGAACCGGCTGCTGTGCGACTGCAGTTGCCTGCGTACTAAACGGATATACGGATACCAAGGTAGAGGTAGAAGTTTTGGGTGGTAAGATATTTATCGAGTGGGATAAGGAAGCCAATTTGGTGTATATGACCGGTCCGGCTGTGACTGTGTTTGAGGGAGAAATTAACATTTGAAAGACGTTGTTTTAAAGCTTGAAAATATAAAGAAAGCCTTTGGAGAAACAGAAGTTCTAAAAGGAATCAATTTGGACATTCATAGGGGAGAGTTTATTACTCTGCTCGGCTCTTCCGGTTGTGGGAAAACCACCACGCTGCGTATCATTGCAGGCTTAGAGGAGGCAAATGAGGGAAGGGTGATTCTGGATGGTGAGGATATCACCCGGACGGTACCCAATAAGCGAGATATAAATACTGTGTTCCAAAACTATGCACTGTTTCCGCATATGACAGTGGCAGAGAATATCGGCTACGGTTTGAAGATTCGTAAGAAGTCTAAAGGGGAGATTCGGACAAAGGTGGAGGAGATGTTGGCTCTTGTGCAGTTGGAGGAATATGGTGAACGTTATCCGGACCAGTTATCCGGCGGGCAGAGACAGCGTATCGCCATCGCCAGAGCGGTGGCATTGGAACCCAAAGTGCTATTATTGGATGAGCCATTGGGAGCACTTGATTTAAAGCTGCGCAGACAGATGCAATTAGAGCTGAAGAGACTGCAGAAATCATTGGGAATTACCTTTATTTACATCACTCACGATCAGGAAGAGGCAATCAATATGTCTGACCGTATCGCCATTATGAATCAAGGCATTTTCGAACAGATTGGTACACCCAATGAGATTTACTACAAGCCGGAGACCAGTTATGTGGCAAGCTTCGTGGGAGATGCCAATATATATCAGGAGAATGGAAGACTTTATGCAATACGTAGTGAAAATGTGCTCATTCATGGGGAAGAGGAATGTACTCATGATGCTATTGTTTTGGAAAAGAGCTTTGCCGGTGGACAGCTGCGCATCTTTTTTGAATTAAGTAATGGGCAGAAGATTACTGCGTCACGTTATGGAATTGATGCAGCAGTAACTGTGGGTCAGCAGATGAAGATTGGCTGGGCTGCAGCGTCTGCCGTGGAGGTGAAGGAGCAGAAGGGAGGAAGCTATGAAGAAGGCTAAGGGAACCATCTGGCTGGTAGTGCCCATGTATATTTTTACACTGATTTTTGTAGCCTTTCCATTTTTATATATGTTCCTTCTGAGCTTTATGTCCAGAGCAAAGGTGTGGGGTGTGGACTTTGCTTTCACACTGGCTAATTATGAGAAAATTCTGGATCCTCTCTATCTGGGAACCTTTGTAGATTCCTTTAAGCTGGCCTTTTTATCCACTGCAATTATTGTGCTTTTAGGATATCCTTACGGATACTTTATGGCACGGATGAGTGAGAAGTGGAAAAAGCGCATGATGCTTCTGATAATGATTCCTTTTTGGACAAGTGCACTTATCCGGTTGTATGGCTGGATTATTGTATTTCGGAGCAACGGAATTTTAGACAAGGCGCTGATGGGGCTTGGGCTGACAGAATCACCATTAAAGCTTCTTTACACTTACCCTGCAGTGGTGGTAGGTATGGTATATGGTCTGTTCCCTTTTATGGTATTGGCGGTATACTCCAGTGCAGAGAAGATGGATTACCGTCTGGTAGAGGCTGCCAGGGATTTAGGTGCATCTTCGGTAAAGGCATTTTTTACCGTTACCTTAAGACTTACTCTGCCCGGACTTTTGTCAGGTATTATCCTGACGTTTGTGCCTTCTATGGGTCTGTTTTTCATTTCGGATATTTTAGGAGGCAATAAGATATTGCTTGTGGGCAATGTAATTCAGGAGCAGATGACGAAAGGAAGAAATATTCCCTTTGCGGCGGCTATGTCAGTGATACTTATGATTATGACCTCTCTTATGATGGCTCTGTATCGTAAGGTGAGCGGAACCACGGAATTGGAGGGGGTATTCTAATGCATAAGAAAAAAACTTTCTCCGGAATATATGTGGCGGTACTGACAGTTATTACTTATGTACCCATCTTACTGACAGTGATATATTCTTTTAATGAGTCAAAGTCATCTGTAAGCTGGACAGGAATCTCCCTTAAGTGGTATGAAGAGCTATTTCGTGACAGGGAGATTAAGGAGGCGCTGTTAAATAGTCTGATATTGGCGGGAAGCAGCTGCTTTTTTGCAGTAGTAATGGGAACGCTGGGGGCTATCGGTATCTGGAAAATGTCAGAAAATCCGGAACAATATAAGGGCTTTCAGAAGATAAATAATGTGATGAATTATATTACCATGTTACCGATTATGATACCGGAAATCATTCTCGGTATGGTGTTTCTGGCAGTATTCTCTTTCATGGATTTACCCTTTGGAATGTTGACATTAATCATTGCCCATACTACCTTCTGTATTCCTTATGTGTTTTCCATGGTGAAAGCAAGGCTTGTGGGAATGGATAAGGCACTGGCGGAGGCTGCCCTGGATATGGGAGCTACGCCCTTTCAGGTGTTTTGGGATATAACGTTACCATTGATTATGCCTGCGGTATTATCGGGGGCTATGCTGGCCTTTGCCATGTCCTTCGATGATGTGGTAATCAGTATTTTTGTAACCGGAGCTAAGGTGAATACCTTGCCGGTGAAGATCTATACGAAATTAAAGACCGGTGTAACACCGGAAATCAATGCGTTGGCAACCATGATGCTTTTGGTAACCTTGATTCTTTTGGTGATATCAAGTATACTTAGCAAAAATGGAAAAAAGTAGTGTAAACGAGGAGGCTTGATTATGAAAAAATTACTAGCTTTGTTATTAACAGGAGCCCTGACTGTTGGATGCCTTGCCGGATGCGGCGGTCAGGAGGAAAAGGGAGAATTGAACCTCTTTACCTGGGATGGAATGTTCCCGCAGGAGATTTTGGACGGTTTTGAGGAAGAAACAGGATATATCATCAATTATTCTAATTTTGATTATGATGAGACTATGCTTGCCAAGCTGGAGGAGACAGAAGGCGGCGAGTATGACCTTGTTATTGCAGACGATTATATTATCGAGGTGGTGATTGAGGAAGGACTTGCACAGAAGCTGGATACTTCTAAGATTGCAACATATGATAATTTGAATCCGGTGTTTATGTCCCAGTTTTATGATCCTGCTAACGAGTATACCATTCCACACGGTGCAGGTATTCCACTTATTGTATATGATCCGAATCTGACGGATGTGGAGATTAACGGATACGAGTCACTATGGGATCCGGCACTTAAGGATAATATTGCGATCACTGCAAACTACCGTGTTATCAACGGTATTACCTTACTTACCATGGGTGAGTCCATGAATACCGAGGATTTGGATAAGATTGCAGCAGCAGGTGAGAAGCTGAAAGAATTAGCTCCTAATATCCGTGTAATCAATGATTCCAACACACAGGACTTTATCTTAAGCGGTGAGGCAGCGGTAGGATTTTTGTATACTTCACAGGTGGTAGCTGCCCTTATGACTAATCCGGAGCTGGAGCTGGTTGTTCCTAAGGAAGGACTTGGCTTTGGTATTATGGCAAGCTTTATTCCTTCCCAGGCACCGAACCCGGATGCGGCATATGCCTTTCTTGAGTATATTAACAGACCGGAAAATGCAGCAAAGTGCTTTGAATATTTAGGATATTACTGTACCAATAAGGCGGCAGAGGAATTCATTTCTGAGGATATGAAGAGACTTATTGTACTTCCGGAGGATGCGGCAGCAGGAGAGATTATCCAGAATATCTCTGTGGAAGCAGAGGATTTGCATTCTAAGAACTGGAATGAATTCATGAATGCCTGCGATTAACTTTGTCCCTTTGGTCCAAAGTTTGCTTAGAGCGGAGAAATGGGGATATGAAAAAGCAGAAGATAAAAGAACGGTATTTTTATGCAATTGTTATTGTATTTGTATTGATGATGGTAACAAAAATTGGATATCTGAAGCTTCAGGAGGGCGTGCAGGAATCTAAGCCGGTTTCGTCAGAGGAGGTGCAGCTTACAGAAGTTCCGGTGCCAACGAGAGAGCCGGAATGTGTGCCGGAATCGTCTGAGGAAAGGGAAAATGCCACGCCGGAGCCAAGTACGACGGTGATACCCACATCGGAGCCTGCAGAATCCAAGGAAAATATACAGGGGGAAGATAATATGGCAAAAGGCTTAAGTCCACTTCATGTGGAAGGTACATCCATTGTAAATGAACAGGGAGAAGCAGTGCAGCTTCGTGGTATCAGTACTCACGGTATTGCATGGTTTCCGCAGTATATTAATCAGGATTTCTTCAATCAGATGAGTGAGGAGTGGAATGCAGATGTAGTACGTCTTGCTATGTATACTGCAGAAAACAGTGGTTATTGCACGGATGGAGATAAGGAAGCTACCAAGCAGCTGATTCGTGATGGCGTTGCTTACGCAGAAGAAGCAGGTATGTATGTCATCGTGGACTGGCATATTTTGTCGGATTTCAATCCGCATACCAATAAAGAGGAAGCTATCAAATTTTTCCGGGAAATGTCGGAGGAATTTGCAGATAAGACCCATGTAATCTATGAAATCTGTAATGAGCCCAACGGCGGTGTTTCATGGTCTGAGATTAAGTCTTACGCAGAAGAAGTGATTGGTATTATCCGGGAAAAGGATGAGGATGCCATTATTTTAGTTGGTACACCAAACTGGTCCCAGATGGTAGATCAGGCGGCGGCAGACCCTATTACGGATTATGACAATATTATGTATACACTGCATTATTATGCAGGAACCCACAAGGAATCTCTGAGAAATGCAATGGTGCAGGCAATAAAAGATGGGCTTCCGGTATTTGTATCTGAGTATGGTATCTGTGATGCCAGCGGAAACGGAGCATTGGATTATGATCAGGCAGATAAGTGGGTAGAGACCATGAATCAGTATGGTGTAAGCTATGTGGCTTGGAATATTTCTAATAAAAGTGAGTCCTCAGCCATGTTTAAGGCAGAGTGTAATAAGATGAGTGGCTTTAACGAAGATGACTTGAATCCTTCCGGAAAGTGGCTTATTGAGATGTTGACGGGAGAGAATACTTCTTCTCTGCCAACGCATGAGGGTGTGGAGAATCCAAACGAAAGTGCAGACCGCAGTACGCCCACAACTATGGAAAATACCCAGCCCAGTGAGTACACCGCACCTATTGGGGTGACAGAGGCGGATTTGATGATTACAACTAATAACAGTGCTCTTGCTGTGACTTTGAAGACTACGGATACTTGGAGTTCCAACGGTGGTAATTATTATAACTGCAATATTACTTTGAGCAATACTTCCGGTAGTGATATCACCGGTTGGGAAATCTGTATTGATTTGTCCGGTAAATCATGGAAGCTGGACCAAGGTTGGAACGGAGAGTATGTAACAGAGGGTGATGTACTTAAGATTACCAATAAGGACTATAATGGAACCGTTTCTGCGGGAGGAAGCGTAGGAGACATAGGGTTTATTATAAAGATGTAAAGGGTTTATAATTACATATGAAGAGTTGGAATTTAAAGGGATGCATGCTTGTTATGAGCATGCTCCTTCTTTTGACAGGATGTTCGGGAGAGAAAGAAGATGTGGGGGGCGTTGCTAAGGCAGTAATAGGTGATATGGCAGCTGATGTGGCTGCAAATGCAGAAATACCGAAGATGACCGGGCAGATATACCTATACGGAGAGGCTCACGGGCATGAGCTCATATTGGAAAAGGAATATGAGCTGTGGGAGGATTATTATAATAATCACGGCATGCGGCATCTGTTTATTGAGCGGTCTTACTTTTCGGCTGAGTTGCTGAATGTGTGGATGCAGGAAGATTCGGATGAGATACTGGATGAGATTTTTTATGATATCAGTGGAGCGCTAGGGGGAACATCCTATGATAAAGATTTTTATAAAAGAATAAAAGAGAATTGCCCCGAGACCGTTTTCCATGGCACAGATGTGGGGCACCAATATAATACCACAGGACCTCGGTATCTGAAGTATTTGCGGGATACTGGGTTGGAGGATTCCGAACAGTTTAAGATTGCAAGAGAGAATATGGAACAGGCACGTACATATTATGCCCGGGATAAGGAAAGGAAGATTAGTGCTAATGTATTCCGTGAGACAAAGATGGTGGAGAACTTTGTTAGAGAATATGAGGCTCTGGAAGACGAGGACATCATGGGAATCTACGGTGCTGCGCATACTTCATTGGATTCTTTGAACTATTCAGGTGAAGTGGATTGCATGGGGACGCAGCTATATGAAAAGTACGGTGACAAGGTACATTCTGAGGACTTGCAGAAATGGGCGCAAAATAAGTCTATTAGGACAGAGACTATGGTTATCTGTGATAAAGAGTATGATGCACTGTATTTTGGGGAGATTCGTTACAAGGGGCAAAAGATAAGGTTCTGGCGTATTGAGGATGCGTACGAGGATTTTAAAGACTGTCAGGCAACCGGTAACATAAATGACTATTCGTTCTATCCTATGAATATAGAACCGGGACAGGTATTTGTAATAGACTATGAAGCCTCTGACGGTACGATAACCAGAACTTACCATTATGATCGTGGACTTCAATTAGAGGGGTGGAATGTGACGGAAGAGTTTACGCTGGAGTAAATTCAGAGCCCATTCGCAAAATCGTTGCTTTGCAGCTTTACTTTTGCGAATGAACGGCTGCTCGCCGTATAGACATAAAAAAGCAGACTCAAGTAAGCAAGCTTACGAGTCTGCTTTTTATATGTCTGCATAGCTCTGAATTTATTCAAATAAATATTCCAAAAACATCACTGCTTCCTCCGGATGTGAGGAATTTACCACAAATCCCATGGGAACAATCTCTTCTCTGAACCAGTAGGCATCCATGGCTTTTTCGCTGTTGTTAATACAAATTGCTATAGGTACCGGATTGACACAGGTACTTGGGTCTAATGGATCATAGACTCTTGGTACATAGCTGTCTGCAGCGAGGTTTGCAGCAGCCTCATTGGCTCTTGCTACCTCGTCCATATCCACATAGTAATAATAGGGCTCGTACTTGGCCTGTTGCTCCGGCGTAAGAATGTTTCTTAAGTCATGGAAGGTTTCTGTAGTAGCATATTTTAAAAAGGTGGTGGAATCAGCGGCGATGAAATCTAAATCACCGGCAGCGATATATACCATCAGCTTCTGCTCGGAATTGTAGGATACTTCGCTGGCAGTCATGCCGGTTACATCCATACTGCTGCTTCCACCAATAGACAGGGAGCTGTCAATACTTGACACGTATTTGCTCGTATCTATTTCCAGGCGGGTGGCCATTTCATCCATCAGAGCCTGTCCTTTTGTGGTTCCATCTTCATTTTCATAGGCATATGCATTAAGAAATGTGCCGAATAAAGCATAATCCTTGGCGGTGACGATATCCCTGATGAGGATACCACCTAAAATGATGGTAAGTACACCTCCAATTACATACCATTTATAATAGTCCAGAAAATATTGCCATTTTTCCTTAAAGCTGGCATTTTTCAATGCTGCGCGTTCCTCTTTAAACTCATCCATTACCGGCATGATACATCCTCCGTTTCTGTATAGGACAAAAATATAAATTACAATACTGCTCTATAATAAATAAAAAAGAAAACGGTGTCAATGAAGCAATCATAACAAGAAAGTTAAAAAAGAATAAACTGTGTCTGCCCTTGAAAGTTTTGCATTTCTGTATTATAGTTTTGTCATAAACTTTTAAAGATAAGAGGAATGAACAATGAGTGATATGTATGTAGAATGTCTTGTAAAGGCAAAATCGAATCCGTTAGGTAAGTTTTTTAAGGTGTTATTGATTATTTTTACTGTAATTTTGGTCTTCTTTACCATACTGGGCTTTGCAGTAGCATTTGTGGCAGCAGTAGCATGTGGTGTGGGAGCATATTTTGTAAATCTGTATACGGATATTGAGTATGAGTATTTATATCTGGACAGAGAGCTGACAATTGATAAGGTAATGGCGAAGACCAAGAGAAAGCGCGTTGCTACTTACAATCTGGATCGTATTGAAGCGATGGCTCCCGTATATTCCTACCATCTCGATAGTTTCAAAAACCGTCAGGTAAAGGTGAAGGATTACAGCATTGGATACGAAGAGCAGCCGGACAAGCGTTATGCGGTTTATTATGAAGGCGGAGAGAAGCTTATTTTAAGTCCTTCCGAGGATATGGTAAAAGTTATGAAAAATACTTCTCCCAGAAAAATATTTATGGACTAAATTCCGATTGACATGCAGCTTTAAGTTTGATAAACTCACAAGAAACTTTTAAATTCATTACACAATTTATGGAGGAACGATAATGGGACAGATTATTGGTGAAGGCATTACTTTTGACGATGTACTTTTAGTACCTGCTTATTCTGAGGTAGTACCAAATCAGATTGATGTATCTACCTATCTTACAAAGAAAATTAAGCTGAATATTCCACTTATGAGTGCAGGAATGGATACCGTTACCGAGCATCGTATGGCGATTGCTATGGCTAGACAGGGTGGTATCGGTATTATCCACAAGAATATGTCTATTGAAGCGCAGGCTGATGAAGTAGACAAGGTAAAACGTTCAGAGAACGGTGTAATCACAGACCCATTTTCATTATCTCCGGAGCATACATTGGCAGATGCTAACGACTTAATGGCGAAGTTCCGTATTTCCGGTGTACCTATCACCGAAGGCCGTAAGTTAGTTGGTATCATCACGAACCGTGATTTAAAATTTGAAACTGATTTCTCTAAGAAGATTAAGGAGTCTATGACTTCTGAGAATCTTGTAACCGCCAAGGAAGGAATTACCTTAGAAGAAGCAAAGGAAATCTTAGGTAAGGCAAGAAAAGAAAAGTTACCTATCGTTGATGATGATTTCAACTTAAAGGGACTTATTACCATTAAGGATATTGAGAAGCAGATTAAGTACCCTCTTTCTGCAAAGGATGCACAGGGAAGACTTCTCTGTGGTGCGGCTGTAGGTATTACCGCAAATGTTCTTGACCGAGTTGCAGCTTTAGTTAAGGCTAAGGTTGACGTTGTAGTACTTGATAGTGCTCATGGTCATTCTGCAAATGTTATCCGTTGCGTAAAGATGATTAAGGAAGCATTCCCAGAGCTTCAGGTTATCGCAGGTAACGTAGCTACCGGTGCTGCTTGTAAGGACTTAATCGAAGCAGGAGCTGATGCAGTTAAGGTTGGTATCGGACCGGGATCTATCTGTACTACCCGTGTAGTAGCAGGTATTGGTGTTCCTCAGATTTCTGCTGTTATGGATTGCTATGAAGTAGCAAAGCAGTACGGTGTGCCTATCATCGCTGATGGTGGTATTAAGTACTCAGGCGATATCACCAAGGCAATTGCTGCAGGTGGTAGCGTATGTATGATGGGAAGTATGTTTGCCGGATGTGATGAGGCACCGGGAAGCTTTGAATTATATCAGGGTAGAAAGTACAAGGTATATCGTGGTATGGGATCTATCGCAGCTATGGAGAACGGTAGTAAGGACCGTTACTTCCAGGAGAATGCGAAGAAGCTTGTTCCGGAAGGTGTGGAAGGTCGTGTAGCATATAAGGGTCTTGTAGAGGATACCGTATTCCAGTTACTTGGCGGACTTCGTTCAGGTATGGGTTATTGTGGTGCACAGACCATCCCTACATTACAGGAGACCGGCAGATTTGTTAAGATTTCTGCAGCTTCTCTTAAGGAAAGTCATCCACATGACATCCAGATTACCAAGGAAGCTCCTAATTATACAACTGATTTATAAGATTTATAAAAGTCCGGCGAGTTGGCTCGTCGGACTTTTTCTTAGAAAAAAAGCGTCAGGGGTTGCAAAATTGCAAAAAAACATGTAAGATAACGTTACTTGGTTTCGCGACTGGCGGAAAATGCGTAGGCATGGTGGGATGACCCACAGGGAGCGAAAGATTGAATTATAGCCGACCGCCTGGGCATCTACTTAATGTTAGCTTGCCCGGGAGGGTCGGCTTTGTTGGTTTAATTGGATAAAGTGTTATAGGAGGAAAAGCACAATGAACATGTTATCACTGGAAAACGAGTTAAAAGAAAATGCATATCCGGGCAGAGGTATCGTAATCGGTAAGTCCGCTGACGGTAAGTCCGCAGTATGTGCATACTTCATCATGGGAAGAAGCTCCAACAGCAGAAACCGTGTATTTGAAGTTGAAGGAGAGGGAATCCGAACCCAGGCTTTCGATCCTTCTAAGTTAGAAGATCCAAGTCTTATTATCTATGCTCCTGTAAGAGTTTTAGGAAATGATACCATCGTTACCAACGGTGACCAGACCGATACCATTTATGATGGTGTTAAGGCAGGTCTTACCTTTGAACAGTCTTTAAGAAGCCGTGAGTTTGAGCCGGACGGTCCTAACTACACTCCGAGAATCTCCGGTATTATGCATGTTGAGGATGGCAAGTATGATTTCGCAATGTCTATCTTAAAGAGCAACAATGGTGATCCTGATTGCTGCAATCGTTATACTTATACTTACGATAATCCAAAGAATGGTGAAGGTCGTTTCATTCATACTTATATGCATGACGGCAATCCGCTTCCAAGTTTTGAAGGTGAACCTAAGGTAGTTTCCATTCCGGATGATATGAATGCTTTCACTGAGATGCTTTGGAACAGCTTAAATGAGGAGAATAAGGTATCCTTATTTGTTCGTTATATTGATATTGCAACCGGTAAATATGAGACCAAAATCATCAACAAGAACGCTTAATGCATAGGAGAAAGAAAATGAACGAAATTCAGTTAAAATACGGATGTAACCCTAACCAGAAGCCTTCCAGAATTTTTATGGAGGACGGTAGTGATTTACCTGTTACCGTATTAAACGGTAAGCCGGGATATATTAACTTTTTAGATGCTTTTAACGGCTGGCAGCTTGTAAAGGAGCTTAAGGAGGCAACCGGTCTTCCGGCAGCAACTTCCTTTAAGCACGTATCTCCTGCCGGTGCAGCAGTAGGTCTTCCTTTGGATGAGACCTTAGCTAAGATTTACTGGGTAGACGATTTAGGAGAGCTTTCTCCTCTTGCAAGCGCATATGCAAGAGCAAGAGGTGCGGACAGAATGTCTTCTTTCGGTGACTTCATCGCGTTGTCTGACGTATGTGACGTAGATACTGCAAAGCTAATCAAGAGAGAGGTATCTGACGGTGTTATTGCTCCGGGATATGAGCCGGAAGCATTAGAGATCTTAAAGGCTAAGAAGAATGGTAACTACAACGTTATCCAGATTGATGCTTCTTATGTTCCTGCTGAGATTGAGACCAAGCAGGTATATGGTATCAGCTTTGAGCAGGGTAGAAATGAGCTGGATATCAACGCTGAGTTATTATCTAATATTGTTACCAAGAACAAAGAGATTCCTGAGGAAGCAATCATCGATATGAAGATTGCATTAATCACCTTAAAGTATACGCAGTCTAACTCTGTATGTTATGTAAAGGGTGGACAGGCAATCGGTATCGGTGCGGGACAGCAGTCCAGAATTCACTGTACCAGACTTGCAGGTTCTAAGGCTGATAATTGGTTCCTTCGTCAGGCTCCTCAGGTTCTGAACCTTCCTTTCCTTGATAAGATTGGTCGTGCAGACAGAGATAATGCAATTGACAACTACATCGGTGAGGACTATGAGGATGTTCTTGCAGATGGCGCATGGGAGAGAATCTTCAAGGAGAAGCCACCTGTATTTACCAGAGAGGAGAAGAAGGCTTGGCTTTCACAGATGACCGACGTTACTTTAGGTAGTGACGCATTCTTCCCATTCTCAGACAATATCGAGAGAGCAAACAGAAGCGGTGTTAAGTATATTGCTCAGCCGGGTGGTTCTGTAAGAGACGATTTAGTTATCGAATGTGCAGATAAGTACAACATGGCAATGGCATTTACCGGAATTCGTTTATTCCATCACTAGAATGATGGAATTATTTCGGACAGGTCGAAGCACTAGCTGCTGAGACCGTAAGAACATGATTCAGGAGTGCAAAAATCCCATTGCAAAGCAATTTTAAATGGATTTTTGCATCGTAATTATGAAGGTACTGAATAATTACGAAATAACAATGAAATCTGGAGGTAGATAGAAATGGCAAATACAAATTCATTAGGAATGATTGAAACAAAAGGTTTGGTTGGAGCAATTGAAGCAGCAGATGCGATGGTAAAGGCAGCAAACGTAGCTTTGGTAGGAAAAGAATCCATTGGAGCAGGACTCGTAACGGTAATGGTGAGAGGTGATGTTGGAGCAGTAAAAGCGGCTACTGACGCAGGAGCGGCAGCAGCAGAAAGAGTGGGTGAATTAGTTTCTGTACACGTGATTCCAAGACCACATACAGAAGTGGATGTTATTTTACCGCATACAACAGCTCGTTTGACAGGACCGGTAGGCGAAGAGGTATAGGTCAATGATGGAACAAAATCAGGAAAGAGTAAGACAGCTGATTTTAGAAGCAGTAAACCGCGCGATTGTGAATCATGGAATTGAGATATCCGGTGGAAAACAGAAGAAACCGGAACATATGACACATCTCAGAGGCGAAACACTGGTATGTAAGGATCATCCCCGGATTATATTCCGGGGAAAGATAGATTCACTGGAATCGGAAATTATATTAGTCCAGACAAAAGCAAAAGCGCACGCGTTGCGTCAACTTGATTTGGATTTGGAAGAGATAATAAAAACCATACGGCATTTGTTGCGATGTGAAGTGTCCGGAGAAAATGTCGGAGAAATAGTGTTGCAGGGGTTAGATGAAACCGCAATGCGGGAACATTCGCACCATCCGAGCCAATATTATGGCAGAAAACATTTTTTGCCTACCGCAGAACATGGTGAAATAGTTGCATCTTTGAATCGGTTACGTACAGCAACAAGAGAAACAGAATTGGCTGCATATAAGGCATTTCAAACAGAACAGGGTGAAGTAAGCAGAGTTGATATTATCAGAACTTTAAATCGACTGTCTTCTTTATTTTGGATTATGATGTTTAAATATTTAGCCGGAGAATATCGTGTAGATGAAACCATTGAAGTAGAAGCTTCCGGACGTCATGTACATCTTTCCAGAAAGGATGTGGATGCCCTGTTTGGCGTAGGCTATCAGCTCACAAAGGCAAAAGATTTATCTCAGCCGGGCCAATATGCATGTAAGGAGCGCGTGTCCATTACAGGACCGAAGGGAACCATTGAAAATGTAGTCGTGCTTGGGCCGGAACGAAAAGAAACACAGATAGAAGTGTCGTTTACAGATGGCTTGGCATTGGGAATTCACCCGCCAATACGCCAAAGCGGAGAAGTAGCGGACACACCGGGCGCGGTTCTGTCAAACGGAGAACGAAAACTTTCCTTAGAGCATGGTGTCATTGTTTCGAAGCGTCATATCCATGTGGCAAAGGAGGATGCAAATCGTCTTGGAGTAAAAGATAACGATGTGGTAAGTATTGAGATTTTAAGTAAGCGTCCGGTCATTTTTCAGGATACAGTGGTGCGTGTCAGCGAAGATTATGCCACATATGTGCACATTGACTATGATGAAGCAAATGCGTGCGGTTTTGAAAAAGGTACTCGTTGTAAAATCGTGAGATAGGGAGGGCAACAAATGGATAAAAGTCCCATTTCGCAAATAGAATTAGAACAATTAGTAAATCAGGTTTGTGATGAAGTAAATCACAGATTGGAACGAAAGAAAAAAATACTTGTTATCGGTTCCTTGAAAGACGAAGAAAAAGCGTTGTTAGCAGCGTCCTATGAAGTGGTGCAGGAAACGCAGAATCAGGATTGGGAGCTTGCATTAGTCACACAATTATCGGTAGAGACCATGTCTTATATGACCAACGGCATTTTCGGAAATGCACAAGCGACCGGTCTTTTGCAGGGATTACTGCGCGGAAAACGTGTTTATTTACTGGAACAAGGGTTAGAATATCGAAATTATAAGGAAAAAGCAGCAAAAACCTTATATCGTATTTATCAGGAACAGGAAAATACATTAAAACACATAGGAATCAGTTTTTTACAAAGTGTCATGGATACGTTTCAATATACGCAGGAAACGCCTGCCTGGATGCAGGAAAAAACAATGGATTTTACAGGGGCGCATTTGCTTCGAGAAACAGATTTGATTCGTGCCAGAGCAATGGGGTATCAGACGATGATTTTAAATAATAATACAAAAATCACACCGCTTGCTATGGACTATATTGCAAATCATAATCTAATCATCCGTAGGAGGTAGGTCGTGGAGCTTGGAACGGTAATAGGAAGCTTGTGGGCAACGAAAAAAGCAGAAAAAATAGTAGGACAAAAGCTTCTTATCATAGAGATGCAGTCTTTTAGAGGACAAGGAGCGGCATCGAGGATAGTGGCAGCAGATGTGATTGGAGCGGGGATTGGAGATATGGTATTGGTTTGCCGGGGACATGCTGCAAGAATGGTAATTGGCAGGGAAGATGCACCGGTAGATGCCGCAGTAGCAGGGATTGTAGATTCTTTGGATACGGTAGATTCTTTGGATACGGTAGATTCTTAAGGTGGGTTAGTTTATTGAGATAGGTTAGATTAAAAGTGAGGGAGGTGTTCACAATGAGCATCAACGAAATTATTATTTACATCATGGTATTTTTTGCTGCATTAGGGGCACTGGATAAAATTATTGGAAATCGATTTGGTTTGGGGGAAAAATTTGAAGAAGGAATTATGGCAATTGGTGCATTATCGGTATCTATGGTAGGAATTATTGCGTTAGCTCCGGTAATAGCCAATCTTTTAAAGCCTGTAATCGTTCCGGTATTTGGCTTTCTTGGAGCGGACCCGGCCATGTTTGCCGGTTCAATTCTGGCAAATGATATGGGTGGAGCACCTTTGGCACAGGCTCTGGCACTCAGTGAAGAGGCCGGAAATTTTGGCGGACTGATTGTAGGTGCCATGCTTGGTCCTACAATAGTTTTTACAATCCCGGTTGCACTGGGAATTATAAATGATAGCGACCGAAAATATCTTGCAACCGGTGTGCTTGCAGGAGTGATTACCATTCCAATCGGTTCGTTGGCAGGTGGATTAGTAGCAGGATATTCTGTTGGAATGGTCCTTCGGAATCTGATTCCAATTATTCTGTTCGCAATCTTAATTGCACTCGGCCTCTGGAAATTTGAAGACGCAATGATAAAGGGTTTTACTTGGTTTGGAAAATTTGTTGTTGCAGTGATTACATTGGGATTGGGCCTTGGTATTATTGAGGCTTTGACAGGGATTGTCATTATTCCGGGTATGAATCCAATCAGTGAAGGATTTGAAGTGGTAGCGGATA
>JAZQIQ010000030.1:0-42144 GCA_045541195.1 Acetatifactor sp.
GAAGCCCCCCTCAAGATGAGATATCCCTGTAAGTAAGACCCCTTGAAGACGACGAGGTAGATAGGAATGAGGTGTAAGCACAGTAATGTGTTCAGCTGACATTTACTAATCGGTCGAGGGCTTAACCAAGGTTGGAAAAAAGCGAAAAGAGTTTCTAAGGTGTTGAAAGACGCCACCAAAGAAACACTAAGATTTCGCTTAGGAAGAACGCAAGCGTTCTTCTGAGGGAATGTATCCCCTAAGATGTTTTGTAGAGATTAGATTTTGTGTTCGGTTTTCAGGGAATAAACCTGAGTTGTTATGCATATGATATAAGCGTAGCAAAACAATTTTCCTCGATAGCTCAATGGTAGAGCACTCGGCTGTTAACCGAGTTGTTGTAGGTTCGAGCCCTACTCGGGGAGTTCATTGAACCAAGATTCGCTAAGCAACAAGTTGCTAAGTTTGATTAGGTTCAAGAGGAATTTCTTTGAAATTCTAGATTTAACTACTTGACATTTTGAGTGTCAAATGGTAGACTTTTTAAGTAATTTGGCTCCATGGTCAAGCGGTTAAGACATCGCCCTTTCACGGCGGTAACACGGGTTCGATTCCCGTTGGAGTCATTCACAAAGGTGTAATCCGGAAGTGTTTCGGACCTTTAGCTCAGTTGGTTAGAGCAACCGGCTCATAACCGGTCGGTCCTGGGTTCGAGTCCCCGAAGGTCCATTGTGAGTATATTTTATTGAAATGATTTGGCCTAGTGGCTCAGTTGGTTAGAGCGCCGCCCTGTCACGGCGGAGGTCGAGGGTTCGAGTCCCTTCTGGGTCGTTTCAATTAAACATAGTTTAATTGTTTCCAGCATGGAAATGGGGTCTTAGCTCAGCTGGGAGAGCATCTGCCTTACAAGCAGAGGGTCACAGGTTCGAGCCCTGTAGGCCCCATTTGGTATTTATACCACTGAACTGAATAGTTCTTCGCTGGTGTGGCGGAATAGGCAGACGCAAGGGACTTAAAATCCCTCGGGGGCAACCCCGTATCGGTTCAAGTCCGATCACCAGCATGAAAGCTTCAAACATTGTGTGATGTTTGGAGCTTTTTTGTTATGGCGATGATGAATATTTGGCGACCGCTAATTAGAGGAAGATTCGCTTTGCGAATCCATTTTCTGTTGAATTGATACAGTTTAGATGTTGTTTTTTAAATTGAATTGTGGAAAATGGTGCAAAAGTACTTCTATGAGAGTACGGTTTGTTGTGATATCATAGAAAAAAAGGAACGAATTCAAAAGCATTGTTGTTATTTTGCACTAAAGTGTTTTGTGAGAAAATAGAGATTTGTTATCTTTATATAAATCAGTGGGATACGTAGATATTGGGGCTATGATTTCAAGAGGAAAATGACAACGAAAAGGGAGGTGCAAACATTTTTTGAGGGGATGTGAATTATTTAAAAAAGGAGGGGAATGAGAAAAGAAAGAAAAGCTAACTGAAAACTATGTAGTAAAAATAAGGGGATGAGGTATATAACAATGAAAAATTTTAACTTTGTAAAACTATTTGCTGCATTGGCATTTATTTTTGCCATTGCTTTCACAACAGAATTAAATGTTTACGCTGCGGACTGGTATGTATCACCTTCGGGAAGTGATTCCAATGCCGGTACAAAATCAAAACCGTTTGCTTCCTTAATGAAAGCACAAGATGCTGCTTCATCAGGTGATACCGTTTACATTATGGGAGGAACTTATGATGATTTTTCTATAGCTGCATCGGATAGCAACTATAACTATATACATCAATTTACAAAGAGTAATATAACTTATCGCGCATACTCTTCAAAGGATGTTCCGGTATTTGATTTTTCAGGAACTACAACTTCAAAGAGAGTTGCAGCATTCCATGTGAAGAGTGGTGTGACAGGAGTATATTTCCTTTGCTTCAAGGTGACAGGAGTTCCGGTCGGAAACCAGAAACAGTCAGAGTGTTTCCGAATTGAAGGAAATGCAACGTTAAATCAGATTACATGTTATAATTCCAACGCTAACGGTTTCTACTTCTGTAATAATGGAACTGGTTCTGTCATTAAATGTGATGCATATAATCTGTACACATCCAAGAGTACATCGAACAGTAATACTGACGGATTTGGTGCACACGGTAAGGGTGTAACATTTACGCAGTGTCGCGCGTGGGCATGTGGTGATGACGGTTATGATTGTATCACTTCAAAGGGCGCAAATACCTTTGATACTTGTTGGGCATATAACATGAATAAAGGTGGAGATTCTAACGGATTTAAGATTGGTGGTTATGGTACAGGAACTGTGCCTAGTACTGTGCCTGTACATACCGTAAAGTACTGTTTAGCAGCTTGTAATGGTGCTAATGGATTTTATGCGAATCATCAACCGGGACAGGCAGCAAACTGGACGTATAATACTGCTTATAAAAATGCTTCCTCAAATTACAACATGTTAGAGCGTGTTAGTCCTACTGATTCTAGAGATATTCCGGGCACAAGAGAATATTTAAGATGTAATATTTCTTATGATGGTAAGATCGTGAACATTGGTTCAGGAACTAAGGTTGGTAATTGTTCATGGAATAGTGCATTTAAGTGTACCGCAGATGATTTTGTAAGTCTTGATGCTTCTCAGATGACAAAGGCAAGAGGAGCTAATGGTGCATTACCAAACATTACATTTATGCATCTGAAGAGTAATAGCGACTTAAAGGGAATGGGATGCTTTAATTAGACCTTAGAAAGGCATATTTAGCAGAATGAAAAGATTGCATTTATTATTAATTTGTTTGATTGCGCTTTGTTTGGGAGGATGTGCGAAGAAAGAAAATGCCCCTGTCCTGACAATTTCGCTGGAAGGATGCGATATTGTTCTCAATAAGATTGATGAAGGAAAGTTTTTAATGGGAAGCTATGAAGGAGTGGGCGATGAAGATGAATTGCCGGTTCGTGAAGTTTCTATTACCGAAGACTACTATATGGGAATTTATGAAATAACCCAGAAGCAGTGGATGGCTGTGATGGGGACCAACCCAAGTGGTTTTAAGGGTGATAACTTGCCGGTAGAAACAGTTACTTGGAATGAGGCTGTAGCCTTCTGTGAAAAGCTTTCAGAACTAAGTGGATATGATGTAAGTCTACCGACAGAGGCACAGTGGGAATATGCCTGCAGAGCGGGTACTACTACCAAATGGTTTTTTGGCGATGATGAATCCTTATATGGGACCTATGGTCAAACAAATATTGATGCAAAAACCTATTCTGTAGGATATTTTCAACCAAATCCCAATGGCTTATACGATATGTATGGGAATGTAATGGAATGGTGTCTGGATTATTACGGTAGTGAATACTTAGAGGAGGATTTGATTGATCCTAAGGGGTATTCTACCGGAGATGCACGTATTTCCCGTGGTGGCGGATGGGGAGCATCCCCTGATTACTGCCGTTCCGGGTACAGAAATGCATGTGCAGAAAATGATTGCACCGATGGAATCGGTTTTAGAATTGTAGTTAATCCATAATAATATGCGTGAAAGGCTGCCATAGTTGTGGTAGCCTTTTTTATTATGTTGCCAGATGTACATTTTAAAACATAGCACATATGATAAATTGAGAATAAAAATATGTAAAGGTTCAAGAGAATATGAGTGATTGTGTAAGTAATCATCGTTATAGTAATGCTTGTTGTAATGTCCAATGCAATTGTGTAACATGTCCGATATATGCAGCAGGATTGGTAGGGGCAAGAGGCCCAGCAGGCCCAGCAAGGCCCAGTAGGCCCAGTAGGCCCGGCAGGTGAAACAGGCCCAGCAGGCCCGGTAGGACCAACCAGAGGAGTAGTGAATTTCGCAGACTTTTATGCGTTGATGCCTCCTGATAATGCGGCCTCGGTGGCACCGGGGACAGATGTAAGTTTTCCGCAGGATGGTTCTATCAGTAGTACAGATATAAGTCGCATCAGTGATAATTCGTTTTCACTGGGGCAGATTGGAACCTATCAGGTGCTATTTCAGGTAGGAACAGATTAGGCAGGACAATTATTGTTAACTATGAATGGAGAAGATTTGGAATATACTGTAGCTGGTAGAGCAACAGGCGCTTCTCAGATTATTGGGATGGCGATGGTAACTACAACGGTAGTGGATTCCATACTGACAGTGCGTAATCCGGCTAGTAATCCGGCTGCACTAATTATTACTCCTCTTGCCGGAGGTACAAGACCGGTTTCTGCACATCTTATGATTATGCAGATTCAATAATCAGTTTAGAAACGCTGTAACAGGCGTTTCTTTTTTGGATAAAGGTATTATTTTTCTTTTTTTCATAGATTATTGAACCTAAAAATGGTATAGTAATTTTAATTGTGTACTGATATAAAGGATGAATAAGAAATGGAAGAGATAAAGAAAATTGTTTGCTCCGGTTGTGGAGCAGAGTTTGCGGATAAATTACCAAAGTGTCCGTATTGTGATTTAATCAATTACAAGGGGGCAGAAAAGGAATACCTGAACAAGTTGGAAGACGTGCGAGAGGATATGGGAGAGCTTGCTTATGTGCCGGAAGAAGCGGTAAAAGCAGAGATTAAGAAGCAGGGACACTTACTACGCAGAATCATAATTATTGTTTTTGCTGTAATTATGGTATGTGTTGGCGGAAACTATTTATACAATATTCATCTTATGGGAAATAAGTCAGAGAAAGAGCAGTTCTTATGGGAAAATGAGAACTTTCCTAAATTTGATGCATTATATGAAGCAGGTGAGTATGAAGAGTTGGTGGCAGTAATAAAAGAGGCATTTCAGGGAGAGTATAGTATCTGGGAGTATGAACATCGTGCATTTGCATTTGTATATGGTGATATTATAGAGGCTAAAGATGCGATGAAACGGATTGATTCCGGTGAAGATACTTCAGAACACATATATGCTTCACTTTTATATAATCAGATGGATTTAATAATCCAGTGGGGCAGGGAGGAACAACTGAGTGCGCAGGAACGTCAGATTATTGAACCGCTTATTGGTGAGGTTATTAATGATTTCCATTCCAGGTGGCAGATGAGTGATGAAGATTATGAGAAACTGATGAAGAAGGCAGAAGATAATTATCATGTAATGCCGTATAATGAAGTGGAAAAATATGTAGAGAAATGGTTGAAGAATAGAGAATAGGAGGTACGAGAATATGAAGTGTGAATCCTGTGGTGCAGCTCTCTCCCTAGAGGTAGCATACTGTCCTTATTGCGGAAGAGAAAATAGCACAGCAAAGCAGCATGTGAGCGATATGGCTCACTATCAGGGAGAGTTTGAAAAGACAAAGAAAAATGTGTACGAAAAAACACATGCATATACAAGAAATACAGTTAAGATTACCATTGTGGCTATTCTTGCCATTGTATGGGTAGTGTTGCTTTTTTTAACCGGCAATGCCTACGATATTCATCGTGTTATTAATAATGCGGAGAATAATCGTAATTATAAAGAAATAGAGGCACAGATCTGGGAGTATCTGGAAGCTGAAGAGTATTATGCTTTGGCAGTGTTTTGTACAGAACGTGATATTCAAACATATGATACTAAGTTTGAGGGATATGAACCGGTCATTCGTTTAGCAACTCAGTATAAGCATGTGCAGGAACAGTTGATGACAATTTTGGCACCATCCGAATATATGTTGGATAGCTTGGATAGTAATGTGGGCTATCTTGCAGACTATGTTGAATATTTTTATAGTACATATCATCAAGACTGGGAAGAAATGAATTACAGAAATCAGTATGATATGAGCGTAATGCAACCGGAGTTAGATAAAATGGAGGCGCAGATGCAGGTACTTTTGCAGGCGTACGTAGGACTTACAGAGGAAGAGGCGGCTGAGTTTGGCCAGATGAAAAAAAGTCAGCAGATATTACTTTTAGAGGAGGGACTGTTAGATGAAGCAGAATAAGGTTTTTTCTATGATTCTTACAATTGTGATGGTAATAGAATGCCTTCTTTTGATTGTAACTGCGTTTGTGTTTTGGGATGAGTTGACATACGAGTTTAATTGGTATCGGGATGAGGATTATTTTGTATATTGCATAGAAGATGAACGCTATGGAGATATAGTGAATGGCTATTACAGTAATGAGTTTTCAGATAGAAAGTCTACCAGAGGGCTTCGTGAGTGCTATGGGGTGGCAAAGTATTATGAGGCAGCTTTTTGGAAGAATGCTTATGATAATGTAGGAGATACAGCGCGAAGTGAATCCTATGCAGAGAAGATGGCAGA
This sequence comes from Acetatifactor sp., assembly GCA_045541195.1. Classification (GTDB taxonomy): domain Bacteria; phylum Bacillota; class Clostridia; order Lachnospirales; family Lachnospiraceae; genus Acetatifactor. The sequence goes on from JAZQIQ010000030.1 coordinate 6,277, forward strand.
GGCTTACGAGGAAATGGGAGATTATCAATTTCTGGATGTAAAGATTCGTGAAAAATTGAATATGGAATAAAAGATAAAAGGGCCTTATAAAAGCCCTTTTAATTTTTCGATATTTTCCTTCGGGGTAGCCCAGCTGGTAGCGAAACGTACCACTGTATGATTATCATCGTATTTACACCAGAAGCAGAAACGTACATCCTTGGAGAGTTTTGTCATAGTATCATTATCCAGGATGATAAACTGCTGGTTGGTTGGAGAGTCAAGGTAGAATCGGTACCCCTTTTCTATAAATACATTCTTCAAAAGCTCAGCCATTTCAATGCCGTGCTTACTGATTTTGAAGTATAAATCATTAGTAAATAAGGTATCGAACTGGATGCCCAGAAGGCGTCCTTTTGCTAGAAGTGCGCCCTGCTGTTTAACAGTAGTGACAAAGTGGGGGGGGACATTTCCTTTGGGGAATACGACGGCTTCTCCGCAAAGGGCGCCAACCTTGGTGCCGCCGATATAAAATACATCACATAAATCTGCCACATCTTTTAATGTTACATCCGTACCTTTGCTCATGAGACCGTATCCTAGTCTTGCACCATCTAAGAAAAGTGGAATTTGGAATTTATCGCAGATACGGCGAAGTTCTGTAAGCTCAGCTTTGGTGTAGAGAGTGCCGCTTTCCGTAGGGTGGGAGATGTATACCATTCCAGGAAATACGGCATGATCCATATTACCGTCACCGTAGAAGTCTGCTAGGTAAGTTTCCAGCTCCGCAGGATCCATTTTTGCCTCGTGGGAAGGAAGCGTAAGAACTTTGTGTCCGGAATGCTCGATAGCGCCGGATTCGTGCACGGCAATATGTCCTTCTTCTGTGGAAACCACACCCTGGTAGTTTTGTAGCATAGCAGCAATTACTGTTGCATTGGTCTGGGTACCGCCTACCAGAAATTGAATGTGAGCCTCGGGATGACCGCAGGCATTGCGGATTTTCTCCTTGGCACTTTCGCAGAAGGAATCGTTACCGTAGCCGGTTTCTTGTATAAAATTGGTTTCCATAAGACGCTGCAAGATTTTCTCGTGGGCACCTTCGGAATAATCGTTTTCAAATGAAAGCATGATAAGTCCTCCTAAAATGTCTTAATCTATAATATCTTAGCACGGTAGAACAAAGGATGCAAATAATCGCTAAAAAATATGCACTTTATATAAAAAAGTAGCCCTTTTATTACCGTCATGGAATTGTTATAATCGTGTTAAATCAGTAAATAAGAAAGGATGAAAGCATGGAAAAAATCTTTGATTTAGAAAAATATGCGGCAAAATCCAGAGAAGTAGTGGCAGAGGGGTGTGTACTTCTGCGAAATGAAGGCAAAGTACTTCCTTTAGGAAAGGGTGTGAAGATTGCACTGTTCGGACGTAGCCAGTTTAATTATTATAAAAGTGGTACCGGATCCGGCGGATTGGTAAACACCACCTATGTGGTAGGAATTAAGGATGCATTGGAGGCATGTGAAGAGATTGTAGTAAATCAGAAGGTGAAAGCAGCTTATGAAAGCTGGCTTACGGACCATCCTTTTGACGGCGGCCATGGCTGGGCAACAGAGCCTTGGTATCAGGAGGAGATGCCTTTATCAGATGAACTCATTTCAGAGGCTAGGGCTGAGTCTGAGGTGGCAGTTATTATCATCGGACGTACTGCAGGAGAGGATCAGGACAATAAGGCAGAGGCCGGAAGCTATCTTCTCACGGATTTGGAGCGTGACATGCTTGCTAAGGTATGCGGAAGCTTTGAGAAGACGGTAGTTCTTTTAAATGTAGGTAATATCATCGATATGAAATGGGTAGAGGAATATAAGCCTTCGGCAGTGTTGTATGTATGGCAGGGCGGTCAGGAAGGTGGTAACGGAGTGTTGGATATCCTTACCGGTGTAGCAACTCCTTCCGGTAAACTGGCGGATACCATTGCAAAAGATATTACAGATTATCCGTCTCATAGCTGCTACGGAGATGCAGATCGAAACTTTTATGAGGAAGATATTTACGTTGGATATCGTTATTTTGAGACTTTTGCTAAGGATAAGGTGCTATATCCCTTTGGCTTTGGTTTATCCTACACTGAGTTTTCCATCCAAATGGATGCTATGAATGTAGAGGACGAATATGTGACCATGAAGGTCAACGTAGAGAATACAGGCAGCAGAGCTGGTAAAGAAGTGGTACAGGTATATGCAGAGGCACCTCAAGGACTCCTTGGAAAGCCGGCAAGAGTGCTGTGTAGCTATGCTAAGACAAGACTTCTGCAGCCGGGAGAATGTCAGCAGATTATTCTTTGTTTTTCTATGGAGCGTTTGGCGTCTTACGATGACAGCGGTGTTACCGGATATAAGTCCGCATATGTCTTAGAACAGGGAGATTATGACATTTATGTGGGTAATGATGTGCGTAACAGCGCGTATGTGGGAAGCATTGAGGTAGAGGAGCTGACGGTTACCCAGCAGTTAGAGGAAGCTTTGGCACCTGTGCTGAGTTTTGAAAGAATCAGACCAAAGATGGATGAGGCAGGGAACTATGTGGTTATGAAGGAAGCTGTACCTACCAGAACCATAGACCCTAAGGAAAGACGTCTGGAAAGACTTCCTGAGGAAATACAGTACACCGGAGATAAAGGTTACAAGTTAAAGGCTGTGGCAGAGGAAAAGATTACCATGGAGCAGTTTATTGCCCAGCTATCCGATGAGGATTTGTGTCACATGACCCGTGGAGAGGGTATGAGTTCACCTAAGGTAACACCGGGTACATGTGCGGCTTACGGTGGTGTCACAGAGAGTCTGGCAGGCTTTGGTATACCATGCGCTTGTTGTACGGATGGCCCCAGTGGTATCCGTATGGACTGCGGAACCTATGCATTCTCCATGCCAAACGGAACGGCAATGGCTTGTAGCTTTAATGACGATCTGGTGGAAGAGTTGTATCAGTGGGAAGGCTTAGAGCTACGCAAGAATCGTATTGAGTCTCTTCTTGGTCCGGGAATGAATTTACATCGTTATCCGTTGAATGGCCGGAACTTTGAATATTTCTCCGAGGATCCGGTACTGACCGGTAAGATGGCAGCAGCCCAGCTTCGTGGTATGCAGGAGTATGGAGTTACCGGAACCATCAAGCATTTTGCGGGAAATAATCAGGAATTCAGACGAAACAAGGCAGACAGTGTGATTTCCGAGAGAGCCTTGCGTGAGATTTATTTAAAGGGCTTTGAAATTGCTGTAAAGGAAGGTAATGCAGATTCTATTATGTCAACCTATGGTCCGGTAAATGGTCTGTGGACTGCCAGCAGCTATGATTTGCTTACCACCATTTTGCGGGAGGAATGGGGCTTTACCGGTATCGTGATGACAGATTGGTGGGCAACCGGTAATGATGAAGGGGAGAAGGCAACCCATCAGAATACCGCAGCAATGCTCCGCAGCCAGAATGATATCTATATGGTAGTGGCCGATTCTTTGAATAACTCGGGAAATGATAATACCATGGAGGCTCTGAAAAATGGCACTCTTACCAGAGGCGAGCTTCAGAGAACTGCAGCCAATATCCTAAGATATCTGATAACCACTCCGGCATTCTTACGCTTTAATGGGGAAGAAACGGAGCTGGATAAGCAGCTTGCAGCGTGCATTTCCCCGGAAGAGGAAGCTGTATTTAACCGTGTGGATGTATTTGTGGATAAGGAAGGGGAAATACCGGTATCTGCAATCAATCCGGAAAAGGGAGCATCCAGCTTCATTCAGCTTTGCTTGAAGGAAAGAGGCTACTACAGACTGGAGATGGTGTGCCGGGTGATTTCAAATAACGAGCTTGCGCAGGTGCCGGTATCGATATTTAGAGACAGGGATTTATTAAAGACCATTACCTTAAGCGGTGAGGAAAGTGAATGGAAGACAGAGAGCATTTCATTCGAGTGTTCCTTTGCGTATAATTATACCTTGAAATTCTTCTTTGGCCAGGGCGGTATGGAGATTCAGAGTATTAAGATTGTACAGGAGAAATCTATAGAGCAGGAGCTTTTGGAGGCGGTAAAGGCCAGAGAAGCAGAATAGGGATAAAGTAAGGGCATATCAGATTGATATGCCCTTAAATATTGCACTATTTTAAAAATCCATTAATAATCTGAGCTTCAGCCTCTGCTTCGGAAAGTCCGAGAGTCATCAGCTTAATAATCTGGTCGCCGGCAATCTTACCGATGGCTGCTTCATGGATGAGCTCCGCATCCAGATGGTTTGCATTGATTTCCGGGATAGCACTGATTTTTGCATTGTCCATAATAATGGCATCACATTCAGAGTGTCCTGCACAGCGGTTGTTACCGTTGATTTTTGCAAGGAAAATCTGCTTGGAATCATCCTTGGCAACGGAGCGGGAGATAACATTGGCACTGGATCCTTCTCCGTCAAGCTCTACCTCAAAGGTAGTCTCAGCGTATTGCTTTCCATGGGTCATCAGCTTCTCAGTGACAATCAGCTTGCCACCGTCTGCAATATCGGCTTTGGTCAGTCGCTTGGTAGAGTCTACGCCGCGAATCTGTACGGTCTCCATCTCTACGAAGCTGTTCTCACCGATATGGATAACTGTCTCCGGATTCATGATACGTTCCCCGGTTCCTTCTCCGCTACCGTAGTGTTTCTCAACATATTTTACATGGGAATTCTTACCAATGTAAAAGGTGTGAATTCCGTCGTGCTTGCTCATTAAGTCACCACTGTTGTGAATACCGCAGCCTGCGACGATAGTAATATCACAGTCATCCCCTATATGGAAATCGTTGTAAACCATCTCGGTAAGACCGCTTTGGGAGAGGACTACGGGAATGTGCACGCTTTCCTTTTTGGTGCCGGGCTTAATTACGATATCGATACCCTGCCTGTCCTCTTTGGTGACAATATCGATATTGGCAGTAGTATTTCTGGAAGAAGTGGTACCGTTGGCACGGATATTGTAAGCGCCTGCAGGAACTTCGTGCAGGTCAGCAATCTGTTCTAATAAATTTTTCTGTATTGCGTCCATATCAGGTCCTCCTATTCTGCTTTGGTAACTTCGCGGTAGAATTTGCAACTGCCGGTACCGTTTAGTAGTTCGGGAAGAATTTCTTCCTTGGGACCTTGTGATTTTAAACTGCCGTCCGCAATGACAATAATCTCATCAGCAATATTTAAGATGCGCTCCTGATGAGAGATAATAATCAGCGATTTCTCCTGTTCGTGAAGCTCTTCAAATACTTTAATTAAGTTATTAAAGCTCCATAAATCAATACCTGCCTCCGGCTCGTCAAATACAGAAAGAGGGGTATTTCTGGCGATGATGGTGGCAATCTCAATACGCTTTAATTCACCGCCGGAGAGAGACGCATCCACGTCACGATTGATATAATCTCTGGCGCACAACCCTACTTTTGATAAGTAATCACAAGCACCGGCAGCAGAGATATTGTTGCCTGCAGCTAAAGTGATTAGATCCTTTACTTTGATTCCTTTAAAGCGTACCGGCTGCTGGAAAGCGAAGCTGATACCAAGATTGGCGCGCTCGGAAATACTCATATCGGTAATATCTGTTCCATTGAAGAAAAGCTTGCCGGATGTAGGTTTTTCAATACCCATGATCAGCTTGGCAAGAGTGGACTTGCCACCGCCGTTGGGGCCGGTAATAGCTACAAACTTATGGTCATCAATGGTGAGATTTATATTCTTAATAATCTCTTTTTGGGTGGAAACGGAGTCGCCTACCTGAAAAGAAATGTCTCTGAGTTCTAACATTGTTCTCCTCCTAAAGTTGCTCAATATAGTATACCACACTTTGTGAAAAAGAAAACAGTATTCTTATGAAACATTCTTTAGACATGGAAAATAAGTACTATTCAAAGAGCGGTGAATATGGTAAAATAGTATCATATGTAATGTTTGAAAATCAAAATACTGTATGGAGCGGAGGAGAATGTGACCATGAAATTTACGGAAAAGAGTTATACCAACAGAGTTACATCATTTTGTTATTCCATTATCAATTTCATTTTAATCGTGGCCTATGTCATGGAATTCGTAAAAGGAGCCAGAACCATAGGGTATTTGGCGGGGGTTCTTGCATTTACTATTTTGCCGACTATAGCGGTTTGGGTTTTGTATAAAAAGAATAATGAAAATAAGATTATCCAGCATGTAATGGGGGTGTGTTACAGTGCTTTTTATCTGTTCTGTATTTTTACTACAAATAGTCAGCTTACATTTGTCTATGCGTTTCCCATGTTTATGGTGATTACGCTGTTTTGCGATGTAATGTACTGTGGAGAGATTGCCATCGGAGGACTTCTTGGTAATATTATAGCAATTATTTATCAGCAGAATTCAGGGGTGGTTATGGAATCAGCAGATATAACGATTCGAATTGCTGCAGTGGCTCTTGTGGGTGGTTTTATGATGTTTACCTGTGTGGCAATGAAGAAGATCAGTCAGTTTAGAATGGCAGAGATTAATGAGCAGAAGGAAAAATCAGAACATATGCTTAAGAATACTATGGAGATTTCCACCCAGATGTCCGCAGGTATTTTTGAAGCAAATGAAAAAATGACGGTTCTTGGGGAATCGGTAAATCAGATTAAGAATTCCATGAGTGAAGTAAATGAAGGAAATTCAGAAACTGCAGAAGCGGTACAGCAGCAGCTTCTTCGTACAGAAGAAATTCAGAATTATATTGCAGATGTAAAGAAGTCCGTTGATAGTATGAACGAAGACATGAAGCAGGCTAATGATTCTGTTAAAATCGGTCTTGCCCATGTGAATGAAATGGCAGAGCAGGTGGAGAAGTCCAAGGAAGCTAACACAATAGTAAATGAAAAGATGGCGGAACTGACTGAATATACAGAGAAGATGAATTCCATCATCGGAATGATTAATAGTATCACCGGTAAGACCGGTTTACTTGCCCTTAATGCATCCATCGAGGCAGCCAGAGCAGGTGAGGCAGGACGTGGATTTGCGGTAGTTGCAGGGGAAATTTCTACCCTTGCGAATCAGACCAAAGAGGCTACAGTGAATATTACGGAGATGATCGACAGTATTAACAGAGAGCTTGCGTCTGTTTCGGAAGCAATTGATCTTGTTACCGGTTGTAATGAATCTCATGCAGTCAGTGCGAAGTCGGTAGAGGAAAGCTTTGGTGAGATTGCAGGAGAAGTAAGCGGAATAGCCGGCAAGATTATGGACATGGCTGATGTGGTAGATGAACTGGGTGTGGCAAATGATTTGATTGTAGAGAGCATTCAGACCATTTCTGCAATATCCGAAGAGGTATCTGCTCACTCCAGTGAGACCTATGATGCTTGTGGTGATAATAGTATTATGGTAGAGGAAGTTACTCAGATTATCAATGGTTTAAATGAGCAGGCAAAGAAGCTGAATTCTTAAAGGCTATGAATTTGATAAAAAATTTAAACAATTTTAAAAAAAGGCTTGACTTTTTGTTAGAAACCGATTAGAATAATCAATGTTGTAAGTGATGAGCTTACAACGCATGTGCGCTTAGCTCAGCTGGATAGAGCGTTTGGCTACGGACCAAAAGGTCGGGAGTTCGAATCTTCTAGCGCACGCTAACCCTTGAACATACGTGTTCAAGGGTTTTTCTTTGCATAAATTTTCCAAAACTGCACATCCTTTGTAGAGAAAGGAAGGTACAGAATATGGATCATGACATTTTTATTAAACCGGGTGTAATGCCGCCGGTGGATCTTTATGATGATGGAAATATTCCCAAGGAGGATTTGCCCCAGGATGTAATACCGGATGAGGTTCCCAGAAGGGACGGTCCCGGAGGAGAAGGAGAGTGATGAACTCTCCTTTTTCTAATCTCTAGACAATGACAAATTATGTCCGCTGTGATATAATCGTACATATAACAAATGAAATAAGGAGCGTATGATGAAATCCTTTAAAGAATTGTATTTAGCAGGTGAAATTGAATTTGAAGCAATTGATGATTATAGCTATGAGTGGGGAATGGGCGACGATGAGCGCACATTGGCACAGTATCTGGGATTAAATGCAGAGGAAGAGGATGCTTGGGTAAGCGAGTCGGAGGATGCTTTAAGAGCGCTTTTAGATGCGCAGAAATAATTTATTTGGAGGGTAAGAAGATGGCAGATTTGAAAGGAACAAAGACAGAGGCGAATTTAGAGGCGGCTTTTGCCGGAGAGTCTATGGCTCGTAATAAATATACTTATTTTGCTTCTAAGGCGAAAAAGGAAGGCTATGAGCAGATTGCAGCCCTTTTCTTAGAGACTGCGGACAATGAGAAAGAGCATGCGAAGATGTGGTTCAAGCTTTTAAACGGTGGCATCGGTAGTACTATGGAGAATCTCGCAGCAGCGGCAGCAGGTGAGAACGAGGAATGGACCAGTATGTACAAGCAGTTTGCAGAGGATGCACGTGCAGAGGGCTTTGATGAAATTGCAGCTATGTTTGAAGGTGTGGCAGCAATTGAGAAGGAGCATGAGGAAAGATACTTAAAGCTTCTGGAGAATATTGAGAAGGGTATCGTCTTTAAGAAGGATGGTGTGACTGTATGGAAGTGCAGAAATTGTGGTCATATTCATCATGGTGAAGCTGCTCCCGAGGTATGCCCTGTATGTGCACATCCTCAAAGTTACTTTGAGGTAATGGCTCAGAATTACTAATTATGGATGGTACGCAATATAGAGTATGCAAAAAGTGTCTGATGCGGGATATGCTGGATAAGCAGGAGTATTTTAAAAATCTGCAGGAGTATATTGACAACTTGGACCCGGAGACAAAGGTCTCCGATGAAATCTACGAGCAGCGTCTTAAGGTGTGCACAGAATGTGCCCTTCTTTTAGAGGGGATGTGCCGTAGCTGTGGCTGTTATGTGGAGCTGAGAGCAGCGCTTGTTAAGAATTACTGTCCAAATAAGAAGTGGTAAAAAGAAAAATGGATGTAAAAAGCATGTCAAGGATATTGACATGCTCTTTTATAATAATTATAATAACGGTGTTACGTAACATTGTTATTATAATCTTCAGAAAGCGAGGAAGGATTTATGCCACCAGCATCAAAGATTACAAAGCAGGACATTTTAGAAGTTGCATTTCAGATTTTAAGAAATGAAGGTACGTTGGCCATTACGGCCAGAAGATTGGCAAAGGAATTAAAATGTTCCACTCATCCAATATACCAGTGTTTTAAGAGCATGGATGATTTATACGATGAGCTACATGAGGTTGCTTCTAAGTATTATAAAGAGAGAGTGCGGGAAAATGCAAAAGAAAGTGATTTTCCATGGTTGGAGTATGGTGTGTCGTTTATACAAATGGCGCATAGGGAGAAGACTATCTGGCGTTTTTTGTATGTTGAGCGAACACGTCAGGTTTCAGATATTAGAGAGTATATTGGGAAAGCAGGAGGTGTCCGTTTTAATATAGAATTAGCGAATTCGGAAGGTTGGGCGGAGCGTCCACAAGAGGATAAGGAAGTTCTGTATTTAATGGTAAAGATTTTTTGCAGAGGTTTGGCAGCCATCTCAAATAACTGTGAAACAGAATTGGAAGAGGAGCATATCCGCATGTTACTACAAGGATGCTTTCGGGCATTTTAGGATGAAATAAAAGGGGGGGAGCTTTGAATGGGACTATGAAAGCATGTACCGGTAAAAATGAGAAAAGACCATAAATCAGAGAGAGGGAAGTTTATATGAAACAACAAAAAATAGAAAGTAGAAATGCATGGGATGGTTTTGATGGGACCGAGTATGAGTATGATGAAAAGGCAGAAAAAAAGTATGATGGTGCCATTTGGAAATATTTATTAGGGGTAGGTATTGTTGTATTTGCATTGTCACTTTGGGCCCATGTACGTGAACTGCAAGTGATTAAAAATGGAACTGCAATCGAGTGCGAGTATTATGTAGAGGATAAGAAAAAGGAAGAAATTGCTCATTATCATGATACAGCCAACAATCGTGATTATATTTTTAATGTAACCATGATGAATGCAGTACATACAGAGGAAACCATCACCATGTATTATGTTGATGATATTAACAATGCGGTTCCCAGAACTGCTGTAACAACATGGATGTTTTATTATGCATTCTTTGGCACAATGATTGCGATAAGCATGTGGCGCATTCGGAAAAATAAATATTAATGATGATGAAAGCAGGGGAGAGAATAATGAGTAAAAGGGAGATAAGGAAACCACTTTGGAAGAGAGTTTTAAAAGGAACGGTATTAGGGATTATATCTGTATTTTGTTTGGGAATTTTGGTGTTTTATGTACTATGGCATAATGAAATAGGAACACTTCTTAGCCTGAAAGAAGTTCGGGAACGCAATGATGCTCATGGAGATGGTTCTGTATACATGATGGAGGTAAAGGGGGGCTTCTATCTGGATAAGTTTGTAGAGCAGGGTGGAGTAAAGAGTGATACGGAACTCATAGAATTTGTGACAAAGCATATGTTGAAAGGAATTTTTGACGCCAAGATTTCTGTGCCTGATTTGGGATGTTCTTGCTTTACGGCAACTACGGTAGAGGGAGATAATCTTTTTGGAAGAAATTATGACTTTGATAGAACCAATACTTGTCTTGTATTTACGGAAGCAAATGAAGGTCGTCATGCTTCTGTTTCTACAGTGGATTTGGAGCTTATAGGAATTGATTTCGAAACCGGCGTGGACAGTTTTATTGAAAAGTGTATGTGCCTGGTAGCTCCTTACATTCCTCTTGACGGCATGAATGATGCGGGAGTGAGCTGTAGTATTAATATGACGTATCAAGGGATTGGAAGAAGCAGTGTAGCGACAGATCAAAATACTGACAAACCGGATATGACATCGACCACATTATTCCGTTTGATTTTGGACTATGCGGACAATGTGGAAGAGGCTGTGGAGATTGCAAAAAGCTATGATATGCATGATTCAGCAAATACTTCTTTTCACTATATGGTGGCGGATGCCGATGGTAAGAGTGTAATCCTTGAATGGGTTGGTTCCGGTGATATCGTGGATAATGACGGAAGTGCAAGAGAGTTGGTAGTAATTTATAACGATGACGATGCTCACATTGGAGAGTGGGAATCAGGGGCAGATTATCAGTGGATGACAAATTTCATTGTGCACCCGGATTATTATGATTCGGTACACGAGAAATTGGGTTATGACCGTTATGAAAAGATTTATGAAGAATTAAGCGAAACGGATGGTGTAGTGGCAGATGAATGGGCGGCTATGGATATTTTGCGTCAAGTAGGAAGAAGAACTTGGGATCCTTTTGAAGGCAGTGGAACACCTCATAGTGTTGTATATAACCTTACAGATAAATCGGTGCTATGGATTTCCAATGAGAATTACCAGGATGAAACAGCAATTTTTGAATTCTCTTTAGAATAGTGAAACACTTATAGGAAGGGGGAGTGTTGTTATGGCCAAATTGTGTGATGCCGATACTGTCATGGCAGCGCAAGTATATAGTGAATTGAGTTTCCGGGAAAAGCTTGTTCATTTTTGGATATACCACTGGAAGATAATCTTTACTGTTGTATTTTTGATTCTGGTAGCAGTGATGGCGTATGTATTAAGGCCCATCTCTACACCGGATGCAAATCTGAGAATTATGTTTGTGAATGCCTATATACCTATGTTAGAAGAAGAGAATAATACTCTGATAACGGATTATGAGAGGTATCTGGGAGAGGGGAATTCCTGTGATATGGAGTTATCTTATTGTGTAATCAGTCCTGAGGATAAAATGCGGGAAGATACCAATATGGATAAGGTGATGTCAGCTGTTACAAAGTGGAATATAGAGCTTTTTGTTTTTGATAAGTATGCTATGAATAAGATTTGTCCAACGGGATTTATACGTGATTTGAAAACCTGTATGGACGGTGAGCTTCTGGAGAAAGTGCTGGACTGTTTAGTGTACTATAATGATTTGGAAGGGAATCGTGTTCCTATGGCAATAGACATCGCAGATACTGAATATGCCGAAAAAATAGGGATTCAGGGAGATGGAGTTTATCTTGCATTTGCAATGAATTCACCGAATGAAGAGGTTGTGAAAGAATTTGTTACATACATCTTGTCAGCGGAGAATAGATAGTATAGAGAAAGGGTTGTTGCTTTTGGGCAACAACCCTTAATTAATTAACCCATAGTTACAACTACGTTAATTTCTTTCTTATTTGCATCATAAGGAATAACATTTCCTTCGACAGTTACGCCGTCCACTACCATGGATTTTACGCCCTTCTGTACGTTATCAGGATTTAATACCTGTACGTTGTAGATGGCACCGCGGTACTCACGGGTAAGCTTGAAATCGCCAAAGCCGCTAGGAACACAAGGATTAATCTGTAAACCGCTGTGGGTAGGATATACACCCAGAATGTACTGGGAGATATTGGTGAAGGTCCATGCTGCAGTACCGGTTAACCAGCTGTTCTTAGCTTCGCCGTGGAATTTCGCATCGCGTCCGGCAATCATCTGAGCGTATACATATGGCTCTGTACGATGGATTTCACTGATATCCTCTATGTAAGCAGGACAGGTTTTCTTGTAAATCTCGAATGCTCTGTCGCCACGTCCGATAACAGTTTCAGCAATGGATACCCAAGGGTTATTGTGGCAGAAGATACCTGCATTCTCTTTGTATCCCGGTGGATAAGAGGAAACTTCACCAAGCTCTAAGTGGTATTTGGTATAAGCCGGCTGTAAGATCATTACACCATAATCGGTATCCAATCTTTCTTTTACGGAGTTAAGAGCCTTTTCTGCAAGACCTTCCTTCACACCTACGCCTGCAAGTACACAGAAGCCCTGTGGCTCGATGTAGATCTGACCTTCTTCACATTCCTTAGAACCAACTTTGTTACTATATGCATCATATGCACGAACGAACCAGTCGCCGTCCCAGCCTGCATCAAGGATGGTATCATACATTTCAGCAACTTCTTTTCTTGCATATTCTGCTTCAGCAGTGTCGCCAAGTAATTCACAGAGCTGAGCATATTCTTCACCATACTTAACAAACATACCTGCGATGAATACGGACTCCGCTACAGGTCCTTCGCTTGGGCCGAAAGTCTGGAAGGATTCGCCCGGATGCTCAGAGAAGCAGTTTAAGTTCAGACAGTCATTCCAGTCTGCGCGTCCGATTAAAGGTAATTTATGAGGACCCTTGTGAGTAACGGTAAAGTCGAAGGAACGCTTTAAGTGTCCCATTAAGGTAGTTGCCTTAGACCAATCGTTATCGTAAGGAACCATTTCTGTAAGGATAGAGGTGTCGCCGGTCTCACGTACATAAGCACTGGTACCTGCAATCAACCAAAGCGGGTCATCATTGAAACCACCGCCGATGTCTGCGTTACCTTTTTTGGTAAGTGGCTGATACTGATGATAAGCACTACCGTCCTCAAACTGGGTAGAAGCGATATCGATGATGCGCTCTCTTGCGCGGTCAGGAATTAAATGAACGAAACCAAGTAAATCCTGGCAGCTGTCACGGAAGCCCATACCACGTCCGATACCGGACTCATAGTAAGATGCAGAACGGGACATATTAAAGGTAACCATACACTGATACTGGTTCCAGATATTAACCATTCTGTCTACCTTATCATCAGAGGATTCAACATGGTATTTGGAAAGGAGTCCCTTCCAGTATGTCTTCAGCTCTTCTAATGCTTTGTCAACGTCTGCAGCAGTAGCGTAGCGTGTAAGCATCTCATGAGCAGGTTTTTTATTAATTACATTGTGGGATTCCCACTTTTCTTCCTGAGGAAGCTCTAAGTAACCAAGTACAAATACGAAGGTCTTGCTTTCGCCCGGCTGTAAGGTGATATTTAACTGCTGACATGCGATTGGAGACCAGCCGCTTGCCATAGTATTCTTACATTGACCATTCTCAACAACTTCCGGATTCTCGGCACTTCTGTAAGCACCTAAGAAATCATCGCGGATGGTATCAAAGCCGGCGATAGGAGCGTTTACAGAGTAGATTGCATAGTGATTACGACGCTCTCTGTACTCGGTCTTGTGATAAATGGTAGAACCTTCTACTTCCACTTCTCCACAGCTAAGAAGTCTCTGGAAGTTCTTCATATCGTCATCTGCATTCCACAGACACCACTCTACATAAGAAAATACCTTTAATTCCTTAACACTGTCAGAGGTATTGGAAAGGGTAAGCTTAGAAACCTCACAATTATCATTCATAGGTACAAAGGAAAGAACCTCGGCCTTTACATTGTCCTTAGAGGAGGTAAAGCGGCTGTAACCGATACCGTGACGACACTCATAAGAATCAAGGTCTGCCTTTACCGGTTGCCAGCCCGGATTCCATACACTGTCTCCGTCCTTAATATAGAAATACTTGCCACCCATATCCATCGGTACGTTGTTGTAACGATAACGGGTAAGGCGAAGTAATTTCGCGTCCTTGTAGAAGGTGTAGCCACCACAAGTGTTGGAAATCAAACTGAAGAACTCATTACATCCAAGGTAGTTAATCCATGGAAGAGGAGTCTTGGGGGTGGTAATGACGTATTCCTGATTGGTGTCATCAAAATAACCGAATTTCATAATATCTCTCCTTTGACTTTGAATTAATCGTTTAAGTAATTTAATTATAAGTGCATTATACAGAAGTTGTGGCTGGAATGCAATCCTAATGTTTTTGTATTTTTTACTGTAATTATTAGTGCCTGTATTGTAAAAAAACACTAAAAATGTTAAAAAATAGACAGAAAACCATTGCAATATAACAAAAAGGTATGATATAGTCAAGATGCGAAAACGTTTAAGAATATTTCTCAGAATGGAAAAGAGGTTTTTGTATGGCATCCATGAAGGATATCGCTGCACGGTGCGGGGTCAGCGTGGCGACAGTAAGTAAGGCATTAAACGATCATAGTGACATCGGAGAGGATACTAAGGCGAGAATTCGTGAGGTAGCCAAGGAAATCGGATATTTTCCTAATTCTATGGCAAGGGCATTAAAGACCAATCATACCAATAATATTGGCGTGCTCTTTGTGGACGAAGCCCAGAGTGGTCTTACCCATGACTACTTTTCCCATGTGCTTGATTACTTTAAGAGAACCGTGGAAGAACGGGGATATGATATTACATTTTTAAATAATAAAGGACAAGGTCATATGTCTTATCTGGAGCACTGTAGATACAGGGGCTTTGATGGCGTGGTAATTGCCTGTGTGGACTTCTTTGATCCACAGGTAGTGGAGCTTGTGCAGAGTGATATTCCGGTGGTGACTATTGACCATATGTTTAATAACCGTATCAGCGTTATGTCTGATAATGTGGGGGGAATGCGGGATTTACTGGAGCATGTGTACTCACTGGGACACCGCAGGATTGCTTATATTCATGGTGCAGATTCTTCGGTTACCAGAGAGCGTTTATCCTCTTTTTATTATAACGCAGAGCGTTTGGGATTAGAGATACCGGACGAATATGTGAAGGAAGCGGCGTATCGAAATAGTAAGGAAGCGGCGGAACGGACGAAAGAACTTTTAGATTTAAAAAATCCGCCAACCTGCATCTTTTATCCCGATGATTTTGCGTGTTACGGTGGCATCAACGAGATTAATGATCGGGGGCTTCATATTCCGGAGGATATTTCCGTTGTGGGATATGATGGTATCCGTATAGGTCGTCATATCAGGCCACAGCTTACCACACTTCGTCAGGATACCGGTATGATTGGTACGCAGGCAGGAGAAAAATTAATTTCACTGATTGAAAGACCCAAGACCACATTGGTTGAACAGGTGGTTATCCGGGGGGAGGTTTATCCCGGAGAGACAGTTAAAAAGTTAAGATAATATAATTTAAGATAGTCTGGCGGCAACTCAAAAGAGTTGCCGTTTTTTTTGAGGGGTGAATTGTATGTTTTACTTAAAAATTACGAAAAAGTTTAAGTTAACAATGGTACTATAGGACTAAGGTTTGGTGATAAATGCCGAAATTAAGCTAAAATTTCAACTTTAGCGCAAACTAAAATAGTTTAGCTTGTACAAAATTACCACTTTTTTCAAAAAAAGACTTGCATTTTGCGTCAAGTTGCTATATAGTTAACTCAAGTAAACGATTAAGTGAATCGTTGGACTTACGGAAACTAACAAAATAAAACATTTTTGGGAGGATTAAAAATGAAAAAGAGAGTATTAAGTGTTTTATTGACAACCGCATTGGCAGCATCCATGCTTTCTGCATGTGGTGGTTCAACCAACGCATCTGCAAAGCTTTCTTCTGACGGTAAGGTATTAAATATTTACTGTTGGAATACCGAGTTCCAGGACAGAATTAAAATGCATTATCCGGGTTATGAAGAGGTTGACCCTACTACCGGTAAGATTGGTGAAGTAACTGTTAAGTGGAATATCACTGCAAATGAGAACAATGCATATCAGAATAACTTAGATGATACTTTATTAAAGCAGGACAGCGCAGCAGCTGATGACAAGATTGACCTTTTCTTAATCGAGGCTGACTATGCATTGAAGTATGTGGATACTGATTATACCGTATCTGTTAAGGATTTAGGTCTTACCGATGCTGACCTGAAGGATCAGTATCAGTACACCAAGGATATTGTTACAGATTCTAAGGGTGTATTAAAGGGTGTTTCATGGCAGGGATGTCCTGGTGCTTTATTCTACAATAGAGATGCAGCGAAGGAAATCTTCGGAACCGATGAGCCTGCAGAAGTTCAGAAGTATGTTAAGGATTGGGATACCTTTACTGCATCTGCAGCAGATGTGGCAGCAAAGGGTTACAGCATGGTTTCTTCTGTAAACGATACATATCGTGTATACTCTAACAACGTTACTTCTAAGTGGGTTGTTGATGGTAAGGTTAACATTGATGACAACATCATGAAGTGGGTAGAGGATTCTAAGAAAATGGTAGATGCAGGTCAGGCTGGTACTCATGACCTTTGGTCAAGTGACTGGAGTGCAGGCTTCTTCCCGGAAGGCAAGGTATTCTGCTACTTTGGACCGGCTTGGTTAATTAACTTCTCTATGTCTGCTGATACCGAAGGCTCTATCGGCTACAACGGTGGCTGGGGTGCTACTGAAGGACCTCAGGGCTTCTATTGGGGCGGTACCTGGATTTGTGGTGCTAACGGAACCGATAATGCAGATCTTGTTAAAGACATTATGTTAAAGATGACCTGTGATGCAGATATCATGACCGGTATTGTTAAGCAGGCCGATGACTTCGTAAATAACAAGCCTGCTATGGAAGCTATGGCAGCAGATACTACTTACTCAAGCAAGATTTTAGGTGGTATGAATCCTCTTGCTATGTACTGCGCAGGTGCTGAGAAGATTGATTTGAGCAATTGTTCAGCATACGATCAGGGATGTAACGAAGAGTTCCAGAAGGCTATGAAGAACTACTTCGAAGGAAATGCAAGTTTAGAAGAGGCAAAGGATTTATTCCTTAAGGGCGTTTACGAGAAGTATCCTGTATTAGCACAGTAAGATTCAATAGTGATAATTTTTAGGTAGAAATGTAAGTGCCTGCCTACCGGTTTTGGTTAGGCAGGCGCTAACTTTTTCAAAAGGTGGCAAGAGGTATTGAGCATTGAATGCTTGTTGCAAGTTTTTGAAAAGTGATTGGGAGGTAGAATTATGAAGAAAGAGACTAAGGGTAAAGTAGTAAGCTACAATAAGTGGGGATACATCTTCTTGATTCCTTTTGTTACCGTATATGTGGTATTTCAGTTGATTCCATTATGTAGTACTATCGTAAACAGTTTGTTTGAGAATTATCGTTCTGGTCTTATGCAGGTTGGGCCGAATTTTGTAGGATTGCAGAATTTTATAAAGTTGTTTTCAAATGAGGATATATGGGTTTACACGGCAAATACTCTGATTATGTGGATTATGGGATTTATTCCGCAGATACTTGTTTCCTTACTGTTAGGTGCATGGTTTTCGGATACCAGACTTCGTTTGAAGTGGCAGAGATTCTTTAAGACAGTAATTTATCTGCCGAACCTTATTATGGCATCTGCATTTGCGATGTTGTTCTTTACTTTGTTTTCCGATGGCGGTCCTGTGAATGATATTTTGGTATCCTTGGGATTATTGGCAGAGCCATTTAAGTTCTTTTCCCATACCTGGAGTACCAGGACCTTGGTAGCGTTTATGAACTTTATTATGTGGTTTGGTAATACTACGATTCTTTTAATGGCAGGTATGATGGGTATTGATACCTCTCTCTTTGAGGCAGCAGAGGTGGATGGTGCTACGGCGACGCAGGTATTTTTTAGAATTACACTTCCATTATTAAAGCCAATTTTGATTTATGTAATGATTACCTCCTTAATTGGTGGTTTACAGATGTTCGATGTACCGCAGATATTAACAAATGGTACCGGAGAACCAATGCGTTCGTCCATGACGCTGATTATGTATTTAAATAAGCATTTGTTCAGCAAGAACTATGGTATGGGTGGTGCGTTATCGGTATTCTTGTTTGTTATCACAGGCATCTTGAGTTTAGTAGTGTTTAAGTTTACCGGTACCGGCGAAAGTAATGATTAGGAGGGAAAGGTTATGTCGAAAAAAGCTGGCGAATTAGATAAGGGCATTGGCATCCATGCCCGTAGAGGAATTGCATATGTGGTACTGGCAGTGGTTACGTTCTTCTGTCTGGTATGGTTTTATATTTTGCTTGTAAATGCCACCAGATCCCATGGTGAGCTTAACAAGGGGTTCACTCCTATTCCAAGCACCAGTCTGTGGGCGAACTGGAAGAATCTTTTGGAGGGACCGCAGCCTGTGGTTAGTGGCCTCATCAATAGTTTGATTGTTTCTTTGTGTAGTGCAGCATTAAGTACTTATTTCTCTTGTATGACAGCTTACGCTATTCATGCATATGATTTTAAATTTAGAAAAGCAATTTTTACATTTATTTTAGCGGTGATGATGATTCCATCACAGGTTACCGCACTTGGTTTCTTACAGTTGGTGGATGGCATGGGATTATCTAACAGCTTTATACCGTTGATTGTTCCTACTATTGCTGCACCGGCTACATTCTATTATTTGAAACAGTACATGGCGTCCAATCTGCCACTGTCCATTATTGAAGCGGCAAGAATTGACGGTTCCGGAGAATTCAGAACATTTAACACGATTATGTTACCGATGATGAAGCCGGCTATGGCGGTACAGGCGATTTTCACCTTTGTATCCAGCTGGAACAATTACTTCACACCGGCACTTATTCTGCAGGATGAGAAAAAGAAGACATTGCCCATTCTTATTGCACAGCTTCGAAGTGCAGATTTCCTGAAGTTCGATATGGGTCAGGTTTATGTAATGATTGCATTCTCTATCTTCCCGGTTATCGTGGTTTATTTGATTCTATCTAAGCACATCGTACAAGGTGTGGCTGTAGGTAGTGTGAAGGGCTAACAACGTATATATATAAATCCTCTTATGAAAAGAGCTGTAGACGTAATGTCTGCAGTTTTTTTCGTTTAGAAAAAGTTTATAAACGCTTTAGCACAGGTATATTTACGCAGAAGTGTCGGAATGCTATACTTACGTTATCAACAAATTGTGTGGGGAAATAAAATGACAAAACAGGATTTTTTAGATAGATTACGAATGGCACTGAGTGGAAGGGTATCGCCTTCCCTTGTAGAAGAGAATGTAGTTTATTATGAGGATTATATTAACACACAGATTCGCCTTGGTAAGAGTGAGACCATGGTGATGGAGGCTTTGGGAGATCCAAGACTCATTGCCAAGACGATTATTACAACCAATGATACATCTTCCGAGCAGACAGGCTATGAGTATCAGGAGATTTCCGCGGAGACGGATTTGATTGCCAGGGCGAAGCGCTGGCTTCGCAATGTACGGATTCCCGGCTGGGTCTGGGGAATCCTGGGAGGCGTGTTGTTTATCGGGGCAATCGGTGTGGTTTTTTCTATCATTTCTTTTTTATTACCAATACTATTACCTATTATAATAGTAGTATTTCTGGTGAAGCTTTTCAGAGACTGGTTAAACTAAATCGTGAACACAAAGAAAAAAGACTATCAGGGGGGCTGATAGTCTTTTTTGAGGGGAGTATAAATAATTAATATATAAGGGTCTGTAAATAGAATGTTGAAGGGTTATCTATTTACAATTATGATTATAATACATTAGTACCAGAAAAGCAAGAGAAAATTAGTACCAAAGTCCTAAAATATTTCTAGTACTTTTTCGTACAAAATGTCGAAAAAGTAATTTGTTTACATTAAGTAAAAAGGCGTGTATAATGACTCTGAATATAAATAGGAAGAAGACTATATGAGAAGATTTGAATTGATTGCACCATGTCACTTTGGCATGGAGGCGGTATTAAAAAAGGAAATAATTGATTTAGGATATGATGTGACAGAGGTTTCGGATGGTCGTATTACTTTTTATGGGGATGAAGAAGCTTTGGTACGTGCTAATGTATTTCTTCGCACGGCAGAGCGTATTCTTGTTAAAATAGGAAGATTCCATGCAGAGACCTATGAGGAACTGTTTCAGGGAACTAAGGCACTTCCATGGGAAGATTATATTCCAAAGGATGGTAAATTCTGGGTTGCCAAAGCAGGGAGTGTAAAGAGTAAGCTCTTTAGCCCTTCTGATATTCAGAGCATTATGAAGAAGGCTATGGTAGAGTGTTTGAAGGAAAAGTATCATATTGAATGGTTTAAGGAAGATGGTGAGAGCTTCCCTATTCGTGTGTTTTTAATGAAGGACGAGGTGACCGTAGGCTTAGATACTACCGGTGAGTCTTTACATAAGAGAGGATATCGTAAGCTGACATCGAAGGCTCCTATAGCGGAGAATCTGGCAGCTTCATTGATTATGCTGACTCCGTGGAGGGGGGACAGAGTATTGGTGGATCCATTCTGCGGAAGTGGTACGTTCCCCATTGAGGCTGCCATGATGGCGGCGAATATTGCGCCGGGAATGAACCGTAGCTTTACTGCGGAGAACTGGGGACATATTGTGGAAAAGGCTAACTGGTATGATGCCATAGATGAGGCTCGCGAAATGATGGATTTATCTGTGGAAACGGATATTCAGGGCTTTGACATCGATGATAGTATGGTAGCCATTGCAAGACAGAATGCAAAGCTGGCAGGAGTGGACAAGCTGATTCATTTTCAGCGCAGAAGTGTTGCAGATTTAAGTCATCCGAAGAAGTATGGTTTTATTATTACTAATCCGCCTTATGGTGAGCGTCTGGAAGAAAAGGCGGCATTGCCGGCCTTATATAAAACTATCGGTGAGAGATACCGTAATCTAGATAGCTGGAGTATGTATCTTATTACTGCGTATGAACAGGCGGAGAATGATATTGGCCGTAAAGCAGATAAGAATCGTAAAATATATAACGGTATGATGAAGACTTACTATTATCAGTTTATGGGTCCGAAGCCACCGAAGAAGAATGGATAAATATATGACTAAAAAGGCAAAACGCACAGTAACACTGATTGTGGTTATCCTGGGGTGTCTGATTAGCACCTGTGTGCTGGCAGGAGTGGCGTATGTTCGCAGTCGTCAGGTGCAGGAGCTAGGTGTGGTATCTGTATCTGAGGGAGAAAAAAGGTCAGAACTTGATATTTTCTGGAAGGGGGACGAAACATTACTATCCGGAGAACATATAGTAGTTTTTGATGTTCGTTATGACGAGACGGACGGAGATATATTAATTGCCCTTGCGGAATGTTTAGATGAAAAGATTAAGAAAAAAGGAATCCAGCCGTTTTTTCTGGGAGCAGAAACGGACAGTAAGCTTCGCAAAGAGTTATTACTTCGGGAAGAAATGGATATGTACATCGGATTGTGCGTGGGGAAGGATGTAAGCAATTCTCTTTTGTTTGGTACCAAATGTTTTTATAATGATGCCTACTATGTGCCGGAATTTAATAATGTATGGCTTTCTGACCGGCTTTTGCAAAATGTGGTAACCGAAATCAGCGGAAAAGCGCTGGGAATAGAAGTGTGCGAGGAACGGGACCTGTTAGTTGGGCTGAATGTACCGGCAGCACTTTTACAGATTGGATATTTGACCAATCCTGTAGAGGGGGCTTTACTGGAAGAAATGGCTTATCTGGAGCTGGTTGCGGATGGAATTGTAAAGACAGTGGAGGAATATTATGAAGGTGAATAAAATTGTTTTTGCCACAGGAAATAAGGGTAAGGTAAAAGAAATTCAGATGATATTAGCGGATTTGGGGGCAGAGGTAGTGTCCATGAAGGAGGCCGGTATTAGTATCGATATTGAGGAAAATGGAACGACCTACGAAGAGAATGCTCTGATTAAGGCAAGAGCGGTTGCGGAGTATACCGATGCAATTGTTATGGCGGATGATTCCGGACTGGAGATTGATTACCTAAATAAGGAGCCGGGTGTAATGTCCGCAAGATATATGGGAGAGGATACTTCTTACCGTATCAAAAATGCCAATCTGATTCAGCGTTTGGAAGGTGTGGAAGATGAGAAGCGTACCGCAAGATTTGTATGTGCGATTGCTGCAGTTCTTCCAACCGGTAAGGAGTTTTGCGTGAGGGGCACCATCGAAGGGCGTATCGGATATGAAGAAAAGGGAGAAAATGGTTTTGGTTACGATCCTATTTTCTATGTACCCGAATTTGGTAAGACTACGGCGGAGCTTTCTGAAGAAGAGAAAAATCAGGTGAGCCACCGGGGAAAAGCACTTGAAAAGATGAAAGAGATTCTGAGAGAATATGAAGATACTGATTGTTAGTGATACTCACAGAAAAAATGATAATTATTTTACTCTGGTGGAGAGAGTGCATCCGGATATGGTTATCCATTGCGGAGACAGTGAGGGTAGCGAGTATGCCCTCTCCCAGGCAGCAGGATGTCCTGTACAGCTTGTAATGGGGAATAATGATTTTTTCTGTGATTTACCCAGAGAGCTGGAGTTTCAAATAGATAAATATAAAGTATGGGTAACACATGGGCATAATTATTATGTATCCATGAATTTGGAAACACTAAAAAGCGAAGCAAGGCATAGAGGAGTGGACGTGGTAATGTTTGGACATACCCACAGACCGTTCTTAGATGTTTCGGATGATTTGGTAGTATTAAATCCGGGGAGTTTGTCCTATCCCCGACAGGAAGGACGGAAAGCAACTTATGCAATGATGGAAATTGATAAGCACGGAGAAGCACATTATTGGTTGAAGGAAATGTAGTGTTTTTGCACCTATTTTCAGATAAATAAAAAAATTAAAAAAATTTCAAAAAAAGTGCTTGACATATATAGGTATGCGAGATATAATCAATTTTGTTCTTCGGTGATACACATGAAACCGAGAACAAAACCAAAATATCGGGGTGTGGCTCAGCTTGGCTAGAGCACCTGCTTTGGGAGCAGGGGGTCGCAGGTTCGAATCCTGTCACCCCGATTGAATATCGTATGCGGGTGTAGTTCAATGGTAGAACACTAGCCTTCCAAGCTAGATACGTGGGTTCGATTCCCATCACCCGCTTTCAACATGTAAATGTTGTATGTGTCCATAGCTCAGCTGGATAGAGCAACGGCCTTCTAAGCCGTGGGTCGGGGGTTCGAATCCCTTTGGGCACATTGTATGGTGGGTATAGCGCAGTTGGTTAGCGCGCCAGATTGTGGCTCTGGAGGCCAAGGGTTCGAATCCCTTTATCCACCCTCTTTTTTATACTCTTGTGTCGTTTGACACGCTTGGTGTCATATATAGGGCTATCGCCAAGCGGTAAGGCACAGCACTTTGACTGCTGCATTCGCTGGTTCGAATCCAGCTAGCCCTGTTTTTAAATTTAATATATGGGCTACTAGCTCAGGCGGTAGAGCACTTGACTTTTAATCAAGTTGTCCGGGGTTCGAGTCCCCGGTGGCTCATTAAAACAAAAATCCTCACATATTTGTGTGAGGATTTTTGTTTTAATGATTTATCGAGTTTCAGGAGAACCCTGCGGGTTCGACCCAGCGAAAGCTACGAGCCCTGCATAAAAGTCCCCGGCATCAATGCGCATGCTTGCATGAGCGCATTTGATGGTGGGGGCTTTTGTATAGTGCGACAGCACGTGCTTAGCGACGCAAGTCGCTAAGAAGCGGGACTTAAACCTCGCAAACAGTCTGCGAAGCAGATGTGAGCACGATAGTGCGTGTTTGTGAAAGGTATGATATAATAAATACCGTATGCATTTACAGTAAGTAGAAGCAAAAGAAAACAAGTCTTATAGATAGTGTTTTAGTAAAATGGGTTCGGGTATACAATATCGACAAGCCATTTCATACAAAGGAAATAATTTTTCGATATGTTTTTGGGGAAGGGAAGAAGAGTGAAAGAGATGAAGCATGATAGTTCCACAATTGCATGGAGCGCTATGGGTGATGAATGGTTTGAACTGGCACAGACAGGAGAAAGCAGGAATCAATTTATCATGCCCAATATGCTGAAGTTCATGGGGGACGTAAATGGTAAAAAGGTCTTGGATCTGGGCTGTGGGGAAGGTGGCTATTCAAGAGAGCTTGTAAAAAGAGGGGCGCTGCTGGTTTCTGTGGATTGTTCGGAGAAAGCTATCGAATATGCGGCTGCTTTGGCTAAGGAACAAAGTCTATCTATAGAACACTATGTAAGAAACAGTAATGATTTGTTTGATATAGAGTCCGAGCAATTTGATATTGTACTGTGTTCGATGATGCTAATGGACTGCGAGGATTTTGAAGGTACGATACGAGAAGTGGTCAGAGTTCTAAAACTCAATGGGCGACTATTTGCAAGTGTGTTGCATCCTTGTTTTGATGGAAATCATGAATCAGGTATAGGACGGCAGGGGAGCGGTATTGAAAGACAAGTAGTGTTTATGAATTATTTTGAGCCGAAGGAGTGGGAGGCCCCCCTTTGGAGAGGAACGATTCCGGTGATTTGGAGACATAGAACTCTGGAAGAGTATGTGAAAACGTTCCTAAAAGCCGGCCTTACGATTGTTGACTTGAATGAACCGCAAGCAAGTGACGAGCAGGCAGGGATATCTGTTCAAATGGCATGGCTGAAGAAGATTCCGCTGTACTTGTATTGGGAATTAAAGAAATAGAAAAAAGGGTTTGATGATTTGCTACAAGATGTAGAAGAACGATTTGGAGATAGTCCCTTTGTTGCAACTACAGATGCCGGAAAGGTGATTGTTTTCTTCTGTTTTTCCGTTAATATGAATACAAATGAAGGAATGCTTAAATTTGTTGTGATTGACAGTACTATAAGGAATAAAGGATATGGATGCGAAATGCTAAATTTAGCTATTAAGTATGCATTTGAAATAGCTAAAGCAAATGCCGTACAATTAAATATTTTTCCGGAAAATCCCGGTGCAAAGAAATGTTGTGAAAAGTGGGATTTAAAGAAAGAACACTAGCAGAAAATGCGTTTTCTTTTAAGGATGAATCCTAGGGCAGATGTAATATGATTATTACAGGATAATAGGTGTTTTATTTGATGCGGGAGGGTTATCAATGGAGATTAAAGTTTTTAAATCTGATATGCAACAAGCTGTAGAGTCCTTTTTTGAAAAGTGTTTTTCAACTGTCGGAATACCATATGCTCCGAAGGATAGACATGCAGATATTGCAGATGTGAAACGAAATTATATGTCAAATGGTTGCTTTTGGTGTTTGTTTGATAATGAGGTTCTTATAGGTACTGTTGCAGTACGAATAATAGACATAGAGAATAAAGTGGTTGAACTTAAGCGAATGTTTGTATTACCTGATTATCAGGGGAATGGCTATGGAAAATTGCTTTTAAAGCATGCTATAGACTTCGCAAGAGA
Source organism: Acetatifactor sp. (assembly GCA_045541195.1). Lineage (GTDB taxonomy): Bacteria > Bacillota > Clostridia > Lachnospirales > Lachnospiraceae > Acetatifactor. The sequence goes on from JAZQIQ010000030.1 coordinate 32,204, forward strand.
ACAACAATACACGAAAATGTGTTTAGATACAAGAAAACAGTTTTCAGCAGCACAACACTTGTATCGAAGTAACGGTTTTCAGGAAGCTGTTAAATATAATGATAATGAAAAAGCAGAACTGTATTTTGAACTTGTTTTATAAATTGAGTTTGCGAACTTGGCGGTGAAACTGAGGGATAAATTCAAATTTGTAGAGATAGGACAGTTTTTGAGGTAAACAAAATGAAGAATAGAAGTCGAGATCATCTTATTATAGGAATAAATCTTATTATAAGTTCTTTGTTATGGTTTCAATGGGTCGAGAGTACCATCATGGGTGTAATATGGTTGTGTTTAGGACTAGTTGAATTATTGGTTGCATTAATCACAAAAAAGAAAGAGAAGAAATAATTGGGTTCCATTTCATAAATTCCAATTTGTAGGGAACAGGATATTTCGGTAATCCGGTGTGTTTAACTGAGAGATGAATTTGAAATTGGTGGTGATGATAAAATGGAAATAATAGTGTATGAAATGAGATTTCCAAAAGATATTATTGAACAGAGTAATATATCATGTGTTCCATTTGAAGAAAAGGACTTTACGACATATATGCATATATATAATGAGTGTTTTTATGAAATGCGAAAGACACTTAATATTGAACCATATAATTTCTTAAATGATTATGAGCAAATTAAAGAGAAAAGCAAGGATATTTATCTGCTTGTGGAAAATGAAGAGATAATAGGTTCTATTGCATGTTATGGTAATGAAATTGATGATTTGATAGTGAGCAAAAAATTTCAACATAAAGGATATGGAAAACAACTTTTGCTATGGGGAATGCAATGTATTAGAAAAAAGAATAATGAACCTATTGTATTGCATGTAGCAGAATGGAATAAGAATGCATTTTTGTTGTATAAAAAGAATGGATTTGAAATTACCAATATTGAAAAAGTTCGATAATGGCAAAAGAAACTTTGAGTTTATTAAGGAGGGCAAAACAGTGAACAAAGAATGGAAAAGGTTATATGAAGAAGCAATGAGCGTTTTGAATCCCCATGATGTTTCAAATAAAATGTGGGTAGGGAGTGTGGCATCTGCCGTACTCACGAAAAAAGGTAATATTTATAAGGGTATATGCATTGATACGGATGGCTCTATAGGGATGTGCGCGGAAAGAAATGCTTTATCAACAATGCTTACATATGGCGAAAGTGAGATTACAAAAGTGGTTTCGGTATATAAAGATGGAAATATAATTCCATCTTGTGGTATTTGTAGAGAATTTATGATGCATTTAGGCGGAGATGTGGAAAATATTGAAATTCTATTGGATAAAGAAGGGCGGACAACAAGATTGATTGATTTGATGCCTGAATATCCACGACATAAATAAATCCCAATTTGTAAGCAACAGAAGCGTTGAAATTTTTGAGGAGACTTTTATGGAATACAAAATATATGAACTTTTAGGAATTGAATATTATAAAAAGTTTGTTTTGTTGTGTAAGTCAATATACAACAAGTTGACTAAAAACAAGTATAGCAATGATAATTACTTTTTAAGAGGCTATAAGAAAGAAGACGTACAGTATCTGAAAGAGAATTTTCAGAAGAATTTAAGAATCCATTTGCTAGGAGTTGTTGTAGGGTTGATAGTGGCAGTGATTGGTTCCAAAATGGAATATAAACTTTGTGGGATAGTATTGCTTATTTGGAATTTATATAGTGTAATGCTACAAAGATATAATATAATCCGAATTGATAGAATTCTAAACAAATATAAAGGGCGACATGAATGAAAACATTTGATGAATTAATTCTTGTGAATTATTGTTATCCGGATTGTGTGCCATTAATGAATATTATGAGACTTTCTGAGAAGGAAGCATTTGCATTAGCTTCTGCATTTGCAGAAGCACATCCGGAAACGACCGCTTTTTATCGATTTGCAGATTTTGAAAAATATTATTCGTTGCGAAAAAGGCAAGATGAATATTTATATTCACGTTTCATTGAATTAGGTGGTGTGCCGGAGGAAAAGCATCCCCTTTCTTTTGTGATAGAAGGAAGTGATTATCTTCGAGATTGGTTTGGCAATGGCATAGAATCAAGATTACGCTTGCGGGATATTATGTCCGGCCATATAAGTTTTACAATAGGCGACAGTGGGGCGGAATATGAGAAATGTGGAACTGTAGATTTATTGACAGTGGAGGATATGAAAGAGCGATTACGGACGTATGGTGACGATTTTGATGCCTTTATGACAGCGACAGGTAAACGCTATATAGAAGTGCAGCTTTGGAGCGATATATATCTTGCGGAGGTAATAAGATGAAAATTCTGGTAATCGGTGGTACAAGATTTTTTGGAATACATATGGTAAATGAACTTTTAGACAAGGGGCATGATGTTACGATTGCCACAAGGGGGAAGGCTCCTGACGAATATGGTGACAGGGTTAAGAGAATCGTTATGGAGAGGACCAATGAGGCCAGTGTAAGAGAGGCGCTTCGTGGTGTGCATTATGACGTTGTGATTGATAAGATTGCGTATTGCTCAAATGATATCAAATATGTCATGGATGTTGTGGATTGTGATAAATACATTCATATGTCCAGTACCTCAGTTTACGACCCCAAGCACATAAATACGGTAGAATCTGATTTTGACGGAACGTCCAAGGAGCTTATCTGGTGCGACAGAAAGGTTTTTCCCTATGAGCAGATTAAGAGACAGGCAGAGTATGCTTTGTGGCAGAAGTATTCGGATAGAAATTGGATTGCAGTAAGATATCCGTTTACAATAGGGAAGGATGATTACACCAAAAGATTACTGTTTTATGTGGAGCATGTTATGAAGGTCATTCCCATGAAAATAGATAATCTTGATTTTCAATTAGGCTTTATACGTTCTGATGAGGCAGGCAAATTTATGGCGTTTTTGGTTGATAAAGATGTTAGAGGGGCAATCAATGGAAGCTCTGAGGGTACCATTTCTATAAAAGAAATCATTGACTATGTCGAGAGCAAGACAGGAACGAAAGCGATTATTGATGAGAACGGAGATCCTGCACCATATAACGGAGCACCGGAATATAGTATCAATACGGAAAAGGCACAGGCATTGGGATTTCGGTTTTCATCGCTTCGAGATTGGATATATGAGCTTTTGGACTATTATATTGAATTAGTGAAATAGATTTGAATGGTTTCAGGGGTATGAAACTATCTGCTACAGAGACGAGACGATATACGAGTGCCGTTTTCATGGCGGCAGAGTTGAATAAATATGGGGGATGAAGTTATGCGAAAGAATATGGATACATCAGTGGTGTCACTGACCGATGAACAAAAGAAAAAAATTATGAATGAAATCCACGATTTCTTCGACGCTGAATATGGAGAGGATATCGGAATTATCAAGCAACAACGTATCATGGAGTTGTTCGTGGAGCAGCTTGCACCCATGATTTATAATAGGGCACTGGATGATGCCATGACGTGGTATAAGAGGCAGCAGGACAATTTGGAGGCGGATTATTATGCTTTGTACAAAGAAGGGAGATAGGGAGAAGATTATGCGTACAAGCGAAGAAATGATGAATCTGATTATGGATAAAGCCATTAAGGATGAGCGTATCCGTGCAGTAACCATGGAAGGCTCCCGCGCGAATCCCAATGCCACCCATGATGAGTTCTGTGACTTTGATATTTGTTATTATGTGAAGGATATTCGAGAGTTTACCAAGGATAAGAGCTGGGTAAAGTACTTTGGAGAAATATTGATTATGCAGTGTCCCTGTGACGATTATGACAATCCTTATGATTATGAGGGGCATGAACGATTTAATTATCTGATGCAGTTTAAGGATGGGAATCGTATTGATTTATCGTTAATTGATGTAAGGAATATTGAGAAGGAGCTGGAGAATGATGAACCGCGAATGGTTCTGCTAAATAAGGATAATTTCAAGGAATTAATTCCGGTGAACAGTGAAGAAGCTTTTTATGTGGATAAGCCCTCAGAACCGGAGTACTTTCATGCATGCAATGAGTTCCGCTGGCTATGTGTATATATTTCCAAGGGCCTTTGCAGAAGACAGATATACTATGCAAAATATATGTATGATGTATTGGTGATGGAAATGTTTATGAAGATGCTCAACTGGAGGATTGGCATAGAACATGTTTTCGATGTGACCACCGGTGCATTCAGTAAGTATCTGAAAAGATTTCTTTCGGAAGAGGAGATGGAGCGATTTCATGGAATCTTCCCGGATGGTACATATGAGGATATTTGGGAGAAGCTATATCTAATGTATGATTACTTTGCTGAGAATGCAGAGTATGTGGCGAATCACTTTGGCTTTGAGTATGATGAGAAGGAGAACGCAGAGGTTAGAGCCTTCTTACAAGAACGCGAGAAGATGTATAGGGATTCTGAATAAACATGACATACAGCTGTCGTGTTTTCTGTGATATGGTGAATAAAAACGTAGAGGTACGGTATTAGTATGGTAAAATCATTTGATGAATTCTGTGAGGTACTTTTAAAAAGCGGTTTTTCTATGGGGGGAGGCAATGCAAAAGGCATTTATGCCATTGTGGATTTTGACTGGAAAGAGGCTCCGGAGGATAGCCCCATAAGATGGCACACCGGTGACCCGGAGACGGATCCGTGGGAATGGAGAATGCGTGTCCTGGAGGAGAGAGATGACATTGCTTACGGAAAGGTGTTTTTCGGCAGTAGTGGTTATATTACGAAAGAGTGGTATCCCTACTTTCTGGCAGTGCGCAGGCAGGGCATGGTTTTTGAGGAGTGGTATGATGAGGGCAAGATTAGCCAGTTGGAAAAGGCAATATACGAGGCTGTCTGTGAGAATGGACAGGTAGCTCTTCATGAATTGAAGTCGGTATGTGGCATCACAAAGGAGACGTCAGGTAAATTCGACAGAGCATTGACGAATCTTCAGAAGAATTTGTTTATCACCATGTGTGGACGCAAGCAAAAGACCAATAAATTGGGGGAATGCTATGGCTGGAACAGCACCGTGTTCTGTACGGTGGAGGAATTCTGGGGAGCAGATTTGAGTATGGACATTTCTTCGGAAGAAGCTTATGAATGTATTCGTAAACGGATTCTGGAACTGAATCCGAAGGCAGAAGAAAAGAAGATTAAGAAGTTCATTTGGGGATAGGCGGAAGGATGTTGACAAAAACTCTCAATATGCTATAATCATGGAAAGTCAAGAGGGAGTAATCAGTACGCCTAGCGTATAGTATTATCGACAGACTGGTGCGATGGCACCCGGTATTACTTTAAATGGTGAGACTCATGACCGGTATTATTATGCCGGTCGTGGGTCCTTTTTTTTATGGCGACGAGGAAAATGGGCATCGTGCTTGCACGAAGGAACATTTGACGACCGCTAATCATCGCTACGATTTGTGGAACGAATTACAGCGATATCCTCATGACGTCACACACAACACAAAATCACAAAATACAAATGGTAGGAGGAAATGAAGATGGGACTTTTGGAGCTTTTTTTGATTGCAGTAGGTCTGTCTATGGATGCCTTTGCGGTATCTGTCTGTAAGGGATTGTCCCTTGGGAAAATTAAAGTAAAGCATATGGCGATGGCGGGACTGTGGTTCGGAGGTTTTCAGGGAATGATGCCGGCAATCGGCTATTTTTTCGGTAGCTTTTTTGCAGATTTTATTACATCCGTTTCACACTGGATTGCATTCATTTTACTTTTATTCATTGGAGGTAATATGATTAAGGAGTCCTTTGGAAAGGATGAGGATGAGATGGATGCATCCATGACTGTTAAGTCTATGTTTCTGTTGGCGGTGGCAACCAGTATTGATGCTCTTGCAGTAGGTGTGTCTTTTGCATTTATGCAGGTGCAGATTGTGTGGGCAGTCATCTTTATCGGAGTGATTACATTTATTTTGTCCGGAATCGGCGTAAAGGTAGGTAGTATCTTCGGTATGAAGTATAAGTCCAAAGCAGAGCTTGCAGGAGGTCTTGTACTTGTAGTAATCGGTACAAAGATTTTGCTGGAGGGGTTGGGAATTATCGGCTAAAGGTACCACTGATGCATATTGTCGAAAATGATTTGTCGTTTTCTGTAAGAATAAATTGAAATCTCCTCTGCAATGTTGTAGAATTTTTAGTGTGAGCGCTTACAAAAAAAATCTAAAATTTTTGTAGAAATGTCTTGCGCAGATTTCATTTTTATATATAATGGTAAGGATGGAAAAATTTCGAGGAGGACGATATAAATGCCAAAAAGAACAGATATTCACAAAGTCTTGATTATCGGATCTGGCCCTATTATTATCGGTCAGGCGTGCGAGTTCGACTATTCCGGAACCCAGGCGTGTAAGGCGCTTCGTAAGCTGGGATATGAAATCGTACTTGTAAATTCAAATCCTGCAACAATTATGACTGACCCGGAGACAGCAGATGTAACTTACATCGAGCCGTTAAACGTAAAGCGCTTAGAGCAGATTATTGCGAAAGAGCGTCCGGATGCACTTCTTCCGAACTTAGGAGGACAGTCGGGCTTAAACCTTTGCTCAGAGCTTGCAAAGGCCGGTGTACTTGATAAGTACAATGTGCAGGTTATCGGTGTTCAGGTTGACGCTATTGAGCGTGGTGAGGACCGTATCGAATTTAAGAAAGCTATGGATGCACTTGGTATCGAGATGGCAAGAAGTGAAGTTGCTTATACTGTAGAGGAAGCACTTGCGATTGCTGATAAGCTTGGATATCCTGTTGTACTTCGTCCTGCATACACCATGGGCGGTGCCGGTGGTGGTCTCGTATATAATAAAGAAGAATTAACTACCGTATGTTCAAGAGGTCTTCAGGCCAGTCTTGTTGGGCAGGTTCTGGTTGAAGAATCAATTCTTGGCTGGGAAGAACTGGAAGTAGAGGTTGTTCGTGATGCGGACAACAATATCATCACGGTATGTATGATTGAAAACATCGATCCTCTTGGTGTTCATACCGGTGACTCTTTCTGTGCAGCGCCTATGCTTACTATTTCTAAGGAATGCCAGAAGAGATTGGAAGAGCAGGCACACAAGATTGTAGAGTCCGTAGAAGTTATCGGTGGTACAAACGTTCAGTTTGCACACGACCCTGTATCAGACAGAATTATCGTTATTGAAATTAATCCTAGAACATCTAGATCCTCTGCACTTGCTTCTAAGGCAACCGGATTCCCGATTGCACTTGTTTCCGCAATGCTTGCAGCGGGTCTCACCTTAAAAGATATTCCTTGCGGAAAGTACGGCACTTTAGATAAGTATGTTCCGGATGGAGATTATGTTGTAATTAAGTTTGCTCGTTGGGCATTTGAAAAGTTCAAAGGCGTAGAAGATAAGCTTGGTACTCAGATGAGAGCCGTAGGTGAAGTTATGAGTATCGGTAAGAACTACAAGGAAGCTTTCCAGAAGGCTATCCGTTCCTTAGAGATTGGACGTTATGGTCTTGGATATGCTAAGAACTTCAATGCTTTATCTAAGAAGGAGCTTCTTGCAATGCTCGGTACTCCTTCCAGTGAGCGTCATTTCATTATGTACGAAGCACTTCGTAAGGGCGCTACTGTAGATGAAATCTTTAATATCACCAAGGTTAAGGCATACTTCATTGAGCAGATGAAGGAGCTTGTTGAGGAAGAAGAAGCACTGGCTGCTAATAAGGGCGTTATGCCTTCTGATGAAGCACTTACCAAGGCGAAGAAGGATGGATTCTCAGATAAGTATTTAAGCCAGATTTTAGAGATTCCTGAGGCGGATATCAGAAATCGTCGTATCGAAATCGGTGTAGAAGAAGCTTGGGAAGGTGTACACGTAAGTGGTACGGAGAACAATGCTTACTACTACTCAACCTATAATGCAGAGGATAAGAATCCTGTAAACGAAGATTCCAAGAAGATTATGATTCTTGGTGGTGGTCCTAACCGTATCGGACAGGGTATCGAGTTCGACTATTGTTGTGTACATGCAGCAATGGCACTTAAGAAGCTTGGCTTTGAAACCATCATTGTTAACTGTAATCCGGAGACTGTATCTACTGACTACGATACCTCCGATAAGTTATACTTTGAGCCTCTTACCTTAGAGGATGTACTCAGCATCTACAAGAAGGAGAAGCCACTTGGTGTTATCGCACAGTTCGGTGGACAGACTCCGTTAAATCTTGCAGCGGATCTTGAGAAGAATGGCGTGAAGATTCTCGGAACTTCTCCAGCAGTTATCGACCTTGCAGAAGATCGTGACTTATTCCGTGCTATGATGGATAAGCTTGAGATTCCTATGCCTGAGTCAGGTATGGCTGTTAATGTAGAAGAAGCGGTAGAGATCGCTAATAGAATCGGATATCCGGTAATGGTTCGTCCTTCCTACGTTCTTGGTGGACGCGGAATGGAAGTTGTATATGATGATGAGAGTATGGTAGGCTACATGAACGCAGCAGTTGGTGTAACACCAGACAGACCTATCCTTATCGATAGATTCTTAAATCACGCTATGGAGTGTGAGGCTGATGCAATCAGTGACGGTACCAGAGCTTATGTCCCGGCAGTTATGGAGCACATCGAGCTTGCAGGTGTTCACTCAGGTGACTCTGCTTGTATCATTCCTTCTGCACACATCTCAGAAGAGAATGTTAAGAAGATTAAAGAATATACCCGTAAGATCGCTGAAGAAATGGGCGTAAAGGGTCTTATGAATATGCAGTATGCAATCGAGAATGATAAGGTATATGTGCTTGAGGCAAACCCAAGAGCATCCCGTACCGTTCCATTGGTATCTAAGGTATGTGATATCCGTATGGTTCCTCTTGCAACTGAAATTATCACTGCAGAGATTACCGGTCGTCCTTCACCTATTGCAGATATGAAGGAGAGAGTAATTCCTAACTTCGGTGTTAAGGAAGCTGCATTCCCGTTCAATATGTTCCCTGAGGTAGACCCTATCTTAGGACCTGAGATGAGATCCACCGGTGAGGTTCTTGGTATGTCCAAGTCTTATGGTGAAGCATTCTTCAAGGCACAGGAAGGTATCGGTTCAAAGCTTCCTCAGAAGGGCACTGTACTTATCACTGTAAATGACAGAGATAAGGCAGAGGTTGCAGATGTTGCAAGAATCTTTGAGAAAGTTGGCTTCGATATCGTGGCTACCGGAAGAACCTACGATACTATCGTGGCAGCAGGCATTAAGGCAACTAAGGTGAAGAAGCTTTCGGAAGGTCGTCCGAACATCAGCGATATGATTGCTAACGGAGAAGTTCAGATGATGATTAACACTCCAAGAGATAAGGATGGCATCTCAGATGACAGCTACTTACGTAAAGCAGCTATCAAGGCGAAGATTCCATATGTTACCACTATGGCAGCTGCTATGGCTTCTGCAGAAGGTATCCTCTATGTACACGAGAATCCGGGTCCATCTGTGAAGTCTCTCCAGGAGTTCCACTCTGAAATTAAATAAGTTTTGTTAAGGCTGTGTCTTCACTTCAGACGCAGCCTTATATTTTTTGAATTATTATTGACAAAACAACCTGAAAAAGGTTATAATAAACACCGTGCTTGTGCAAACGAGTTACAGACGCGGGTGTGGCGGAATTGGCAGACGCGCCAGATTTAGGTTCTGGTGGGAGACCGTGGGGGTTCGAGTCCTTTCACCCGCATGAAAAAGCCCTTAGACCTTGCGCAGGTCTGAGGGCTTTTGTTATACTTAAAGATATATTATTAGAAAGAGAGAACGTAGATGGACTTTTTATCTTTGACATTTGCGGTATTTTTTATCATATCGGTTATCTGCTATTATGCAGTGCCGAAAAAAATGCGATGGGGAGTATTATTAATATCAAGTTTGGTTTTTTATGTCTGGTCGGTGCCATATTTGATAGGTTATCTGCTGTTTAGT
>JAZQIQ010000031.1:0-265265 GCA_045541195.1 Acetatifactor sp.
AGCGGCGAATCAGGGCAAACTCCCATGTCATCTCCGGCAGGATAAAGTCCTTGTCCTCATAGAGAAAAGCTCCTGTGGCCATGTCGATGGGGTCAGATTGTTCCACACTACTTTCCGAATCACCTGTCTGGGGTGATGTACTTTGATTGGCACCTTGTGGAGAATTGTTCTTCATCCTCTTTGGGACAGTGCTGTTAGCGGACTGCGTCCCTTCCCCACTTTGCTGCTGTGCACCTGCGACAGCTCCGCCGTTATCCGCAGGCTCACTATTATTTTGTGCTTCATGCTGAAATATTAACATTTTTATCCCTCTTACTCTTTATACTCCTCGTTATCTAGACAGATTTGTCAGACATTTTATATAATATCACACAACTGCCTTACCTACATTAGGTCATTTCTACTAGTACAGCCTTCTTTTGCGTCTTTGACCATTCCCTCTCTATAAAACAGAAAGCCCCTTGGGAGTCTCTTACCAAGGAGCATACATTTATGTAAATACTGTATATTTAACTCAAGGAATCACAAAACTTTCTGTGACAGCATAGGTATCATTATCACCATAAACCACCATCCGATATATACCCGGTGCAAAATAGGGCATGCTCCATACACTGCTCTTAGGAACTTTCAGCTCCTGTGTTTCTCCCGGTCCTATGCTACTTCCCACCAGCGGATCTGCAAGCAATGTCTCCAGCTCCATCCAAACACCCTCATTAAAGACCTCCACACTCGGTAGCATACAGGAATAATTCCAACCCTCCTCGCCTTCATTTCTTATCAAAAGGTCATATCCATTTTCGGCTTTCTCTATCACAATACATGGTGCTTTCTCTAACCCTCCTGTTACATCCTTCTCCGGATATGTCTGACTCAGCTTTAACAGTTCAAAGTCCAGATTCTGTGGGTAACTCCAGTAAGTACTTTCCACCTTACTACAAATGCAGAATTCATTACACATGGGCACACTATAAGCAACCACAATGGTATCGTTCTCCACCTCGCAAGATAATTCATACCCATACGTTGCATCAGATTCAGCATTATACACATTGGGCAAATTCGCCTTAATCTGCGCATTCTCAAACAAATAAGTCACTACATCATATTCCAGCACTGCATTACCATTCGAAAGTTCTTTCGGCTCTCTGGATACTTCTCGAAATGTATCGCCATCTACCAGCCCTTCCGGTACAATCTCTCCGCCATGAGGCAAATCCACTGTCAGCTCACCATTCAAATAAAATTGCACACTACGAAACTGGGGATACTCCTGCCACTTTACATCGGTTCCCACTAAAGTACTGTCAGTTACGCCATATGCAAAGGCTTCAAATTCTTTTGTTACAGCTTCATTTCTTTGCTGCCATCCCCACATAAGCAGGACTCCAAGCATAACGCCTCCAATAGCGCTTGCCACACTACCTAACTGCTTTTTCATCCATCTCTCCCAATACTAAAGCTGCAACGATTTCACCAGAAATTCCACCAGTCTCTTGCGGTATTCTCCCAACACAATGTTTTCTTTGGTACTGTCATATTTATTATTGCCCTTTTCTACGAATCGGGTCTGTGTATTACGATTCACAGAGATAGAATCCAGCGGCCATCCCTCATGACGTAGCGGTGACACTTCATCTACCATATAAAAAGCGCTACATCTGGTAGCTTCGCTGTTTTCCATAAAGGAGTACACTTGTCCCTTGTTATATACTGCAATTCCATCCAAATAATATGCCAGAACCTTACCGCCCAGAGAATGTACCAGCTTGCTGTAATACGCAATCATTTCTTCATCATCCAGACGCTTTCCTTCCGGCGTGCGTATATTTAACCCCGGCTGCCTCGGATCCTCCAGAGGCAACTCATCAAAATACAGACCGGAATCATTACAAATCACATAATCATAGTACTGCCCATAAAACTTTGCCTTCAAAATTGCATTTTCTTCTGGTGTATTCCCTGTCTCTTCCGGTTCCTCCGTAATGTTTAAATCCCTTAATGTACAAAAAGATACGTCATACCCTGTAAGCATTTTCTCAAACCGCGTAATCTTGGAGGGATTGGTTGTTCCTATTAAAATCTTCATATTCAGCTCTCCTTTTCCTCATCTTACGCCATATCAGGAAAATGTGCAAGATTATCGAGAGATACACAAATGCCCCGTGGTTCATTCCCACGAGGCATTTCAATTTCTTAAACTATCTTACTTCTTCTCTAATGCTGATTGCATCAATACTGCAAGCCTTACCATCCTTCAGCTCCGGCCAGTCTTCAATAAAGACTTTCGTATCCTCATAAAGAGCAGTCACCACAATGGTAAGCTTCTCCGGATGATTTAAATAACCGAGGCTTAACGGAACCATCTGTCCGGTAAAGAAATGATCATTAATCTTCTCACCATCTGCATATACATCCATCTTAAATCCGGCATACTTCACATCCAAAATTGTATCACGGCCCAAAACTCTGTCTGCCTTTTCACCATAATTTACGAGAATTTCGTAGGTCGCTGTATTTTCATCACTTGACACAAGTGTCATAGAAGCAGTTGTTTCCTTCACATCTACATGTCTGTCATAGATATAGAACTGTCCGGCATTTGCCACACAGGTAAAGCCCGGCATATTCTCCATCTTAGGATAGCATGTCACTGTAGTATCCGGTCCGCCTACAATCTGTAGCTTTCCATCCTCTACCCATACAAAGTTCTCAGAAAGAATCAGATAATCCTGACCATCCAGAGTTACTTTCCAGGATTTCAGCGCATCCGCCTTGGATAAATGTAACACCTTTGCTGCTTTATCATCTTCCCATACAAAATCAGGCTGAGCATCTCCGTAAAATACATAGGTAGTCTCACCATTATTGCGGATTGCGTATGCTGGTGTTGCTGTAGCACATTTTAACACTGCATCTCCAAGCTTCATATTATATGGATAGAAACCAAATGCACCTGACTCAATAGTGGTTACCGGAAATGTAACCTTGCCTTCCGGAGCTTTTGACACAAGTGTCACATCCTTGTGAGTATCCATTACTCGTCTTCTCTGATAATTATTAAAGAAGATATAACCATGATCACCATTATGTCTGTCGGAGAGTCGTAATGTATGTGTATCCTCCGGTTTTACATTGTCCGGATAGATTTCTTCACGAAGAGTTACAAAGTCCTCACCCCACTCATTTAGGAAGCTGGCAAGAAGCTTTAACTCACGATAGCTGTTACAAATGCTTCCGTACTGACGTAAAGGTGCATTAAAGTCATAATTGATTTCCGGCAAATCATTCAAATATCCGGTAGCAGTACTTTCCTGTAAAGTAGAAAGCTTACCCTTTGGATTACTTCCACCATGATACATGTAATATCCCAAAAGTGCTACGCCACTACCAAGCTTAGTAAGTGACATTGCTCCGATATCTTTACCGTGACATACCGGTCTTCTGTGCTGTGTAACCTGCAGACCGCCACCAAGCTCTGCGGTCAGATAAGGGTAGCTTGCCTCATCAAAGGTCACAGCCCCTTCCACATGATGATCGCAAGCAATCAGCGCATCATTACGTTCCTGACTGAACACATAGTTAGTATTGGCAGAAAGCTCTCCGGTAGACTGATCCCATGGAGCCTCACAATAGCCGCCCATTACCGGTAAACAATCACCGATTACAGCACCGCCCCAGCCCGTTGCTGTATAAAGAGGCACCTCAAAGCCAATCTCTTTTGCAAGTGCCTGAAGAGTTCTCATGTGCTGCTCACCCTTCTCTCCGGTGTAGCCGCCCACATGTCCGTACTCATTCTCAATCTGTACACCGATGATGGGACCACCATCCTTGTACATCTCACCTTCCACCTGCTTATAAAGCTGTTCCCAGAATCTTCTCACATATGCAAGATACTTTTCGTCATCACTACGAAGATCAATTTCTTCTCCTTGCTTTACCAGCCAGTCCGGGAAGCCACCATTACGCACTTCTCCGTGAATCCACGGTCCGATACGAAGGAACATATAGATGCCCACTTTTCTACATAACTTCACAAATTTCCCCAGATCTCTGCACCCGGAAAAATCAAAGACGCCTTCTTCCTCTTCATGATGAATCCAAATGGTATAGGCAGACACAATATTCAGTCCACCTGCCTTCATCTTACGAAGAGATTCCTCCCACAAGTCATCGCGATATCTGGAATAATGTATTTCTCCCATGATAGGAAACCAAGGTTTGCCGTCCTTCATAAGATAATGTTTATTATAAGTAAAACTCATTTTCCTGCTCCTTTATACAATATATTTCCAAAAAGAAAGGGGGAAGCCCTATGCTTGCCCCCTCCATATTCATTTCATGAGTTATATCCTTTGGAGAATTACGAAGCAATTACTCCCCGGATAAAACCTAGAAATATGTCCTATCCTTTGACAGCACCACCGGTAATTCCTTCTACATAGAACTTCTGCATAATTACAAAGAGTATAGAAATCGGAATAGAAACAATTACACCACCTGCGCAGAACTGTGTGAAGTAGGTATTAATCAGGCTTCGCTCCAGCATATTGTAAAGACCGATAGCAACCGTCCACTGGCTGGAAATGCCGGCATTTAAAATAATCTTTGCAAATACGAAGTCCATCCAAGGTGCAAGGAAGGAACTAATTACCGTATACACAATAATCGGACGGCTCATAGGCATAACCACCTTCCAGAATACCTGAAACTCAGTAGCACCATCAATGTACGCTGCTTCACGAAGAGATGCCGGTACGGTATCCAAGAAGCCTTTTGCAATCAGGTACCCGAGACCTGAGGATGCAGAGTATACAAGTACAAGTCCCCAATGATTATTGGTGAGCCCCAATGTCTTTAAAATAAAGTAAACAGCAATCATGGATAAGAAGCCCGGGAACAGATTCAAAATAACTGCCACATTCATAAGGGGCTTTCTCATCTTAAATCTCATACATGAAGTCGCATACGCTACCATCAGTACAAACATACTGGAAATCACGCAACTGAAGCATGCAATGATAAAAGTGTTCTTAAACCAGTTAGGGAACTGTGCCACTGTATCCGCACCAAACAACAGTTTCTTGTATGCATCAATGCCCCAGCTCTCCGGGAAAAAGGTTGAGGTATTCATACCCGTATAAGTACTAAATGAAGTTGCCACCAACCAAATAATCGGGATTAACCAAAATATTGCTAAAAATGCTATTAATAAATTGTGTGTAATCACACTCAGTGTTTTCTTTTTCATTATCGGAAGGTCTCCTCTCTATCGCCCTTGATCATGCGATTAAATGCGACAAGTGTAAACACTGCACAGATAACGAATACTACGATACCGATAGCGGATGCCATCTTATAGTTGTAGTAATCCTGTGTCAGTCTGAACAACCAGGTTACAAGGAGGTCTGTCTCCTTTGCCTGAGAGTTTGCCATCAACTGATCCGTTGTTACATATACACCCTCTGTTAATAAGAAAATAACATTAAAGTTATTAATATTCTTAACAAAATCAGTAACCAATGTAGGACCTGTTACAAATAACATATACGGCATAGTAATCTTCCAGAAAATCTGTCTGGGGGTAGCACCATCAATACGTGCACTTTCCAGCTGCTCCTCCGGAATATTCATAAGAACGCCTGTTGCAATCAACATCTGATAAGGTACACCAATCCAGATATTGATTAAAATAATCATTACATGAGCCCATCCGGGAGCAGATAAAAATGGAATAAAGCTGCCACCGATTAATCCCATATCACGAAGCCATCCGGTAAGACCGATGTTCGCACAGATAGTATTTACAATACCACTTTCTGCGAAGAAGTTACGAACAAGCAATAAAGATACGAACTGTGGTACCGCAATCGTTACGATAAACATGGTTCTCCACAGCTTCGGACACTTTGTCTTCTTATTATTAAGAAGAAGAGACATCAAAATACCACCGATATATGTGGTAAGTGTTGCAAAAAACGCCCATACAAGGGTCCATGCAAGGATACGCACGAAAGCATATCCAAAGGTGATGGTCATTCCGCCGCCACCAAAGAGGTTAATAAAGTTGTCAAAGCCTACCCAGTTAAACAATGCTGCGGGAGGCATATGCTTCTGGTCATAGTTGGTAAATGCTACCAAAATCATTACCAAGAGCGGAATAATGGTAAAAATAACAATACCTGCAACAGGTAAAAACAACAATGTAACATGGAACTTGTGATTGAATAATTCCTTTACATCTTCCACGAAGCTATTGATATGCTCGCCTGCCTCTGCCTTTTTCTGCAATTCATATACAGCAGTTACATTATATAAATATGCAACAGCTGCCACAATCCAGATTACAAAACTGATTAAGGAAATTAAAAGGATCAGGAATGAATGGTCATAATCGTTAAACTCATTCTTCATGGTCACAATATTAAATACCGATTCCTGCTTTACTGTTCCAAGGGTTCCGAACTTGCTTACATACTTAGGCGCAAATCCAACTGAATAAATAAGTACTACTACTTCGAAAATAGTAGTAATAATTGATTTGATAAATTGTTTTCTTCTGGCATATCCTGCGCCTACCCAGATCAGGGACAACTTAACAAATAAATCACCCTTGACTACGGCTTCGCCGAACCTCTTAAAAAAGCCGCCGATGGCCATGAAGAAAGCACAAATACCGGCTTTAACTTTTTCCATGTGTCTTCCTCTCCTTTTCATTGCTTTTAAAAAGGCGCCCATCCCCTAGGGCTGGACGCCTCCAATATTTCATTATTTTTAGTGAAACTGTGCTTCGCACAGCAACTCTTTCGCAATCCGCTCCGCTACTTGCTCAAGCGTTTCATTCACTGTTCACAGGAACTTTGAGCAAAGCTCAAATTCCCAACGAAAACTTGTTTTCGTTTTTTATTCAGCTGCAGTAACACCAGCTACCATGGTATCAAGTGCGGTCTGGATAGCTGCGGTATCATCTGCTGAAAGCTCACCACCTGCAATCATCTGACCGAAAGTAGCGGTAGGATCCCAGTACTTACCACCAACAACCTGAACAACACCGTATGCAGACTGCTCAGATAATGCTGCGATTGCAGTGTTAGCTAATACTTCTTCAGAAGCTGCTGCATTTACGTTAGAAGGTCCGATTTCACGGGTTGCAAAACGAATTTTCTGATTTTCTTCGTTGGTAATCCAATCAGCAAGTAATGCTGCCCAACCTGCGTTCTCAGAGAAAGCGTTAACACCAACAAGCTTGAAGCCTGCTACAGAACCCTGCTGAACCTGAGTACCGGCTACATCGAAGGTAGGAAGCTTGGTAGCTGCATAACCTTCACCAAAAGCGGTCTGAGCTGCAGAAGCATCCCATGTACCTGAAACAACTGCACATAAAGAACCTGAAGCGATCTGGTTAGAGATATCACCATCAGCGATTGCCATAAATGCAGGATGAGAAGCGATCTTAATCATACCCTGAGTAACTTCTACACCTGTGAAATCAGCGCTGCCATTGAAATCAATAGCAGTAGTTCCATCTGCATTACGTCCGGTTGTGAAACCTGCTCCGTAGAAGAAGCCTGCATTGTACCAACCTGAAGCGATGGTCATACCAGCCTTCTTGCCAGCTGCCTCTGCTGCTGCAAGTAAGCTATCCCAAGACTTAGCATCTTCTGCAGATACTACAGTTGAATCATAATATAAGAAGTAACCGTTATCAGCGGTCATTGGATATGCATAGAAAGTACCGTCTACGGTAGATGCATCTACAGAACCGGAAGCGTTAGCTGCCTTAACATCTGCTACAGACTTTCCAGCATATGTCTGAAGAGCACCATCCATGCTGTCGATGCTTAAAAGAGCACCAGCTGCTACTAAATCGTTAATTTGGTCAGAAGCGAATGCGAAAACATCAGCTGCTGCTTCGATATCGGTTAATACAGTATCCTTCGCAGTAGACTCAGACTCAACACCGAGTTCAACAGTAATGTTAGCAACATCAGCATACTCAGCAACGAAGGTATCAATCATTCCCTGTAACATTGCCTGATCTTCTTCAGCGCCCCACATTCTTAATGCAACGTCCTGCTTCTCAGCCGGAACATCTACCTTTGATTCTGCAGGAGCATCACCGGATGCTGCAGGAGCATCACTGCCACCACAAGCGGTCATAGACACAAGTGTGGTCACTGCTAATAAAGTAGCTAATAACTTTCTTTTCATATTTTTTTCCTCCTTGATAGGTACGATATGTACCATATTTAAACTTGTTTATTACAGAAACCTTTGTTTGCGTAGATGCGCAATCGGTTGTCTTGCAATTATCATATCAACCCCACCTCATGTTGTCAATGTGGGTTTTTCACGATACCAAAGTACCATTTTTGTACAAAATAACTAAATCGTTTTCTTATGATTTTTTTCGGAAAACATTTTCCCTTGCGCAATCGTTTCCACACATTCCCTTATTTTGTAGATTCTTTTAAGCGCACCTCATAATCTAGTAGCATTCTGGACGGCACAGCACTACCGTCAATCAAATTCAGCAGCATCTTGCAGGCATTCTTCCCTAATTCTTCCACATTAAACTTCAAGGAAGTGATTCCCACCGGATAGTTCTCCAAGAGCCTGCTATAATGGCAGGATGCTACGTGCATCTTTCCCGGAACCTTTATCTTCTTCTCTGCCAGTTTATGTACTACCACATCACAAATCACATCGTCCTGACACAAGATACAATCCACAGTATCTCTGGAAAGGATTGTTTCCACAGCCAGTTCAATCTGCTTTCGGGTATCCAGATTTCTATAAATCAGCCCTTGATCCACATCACCCTTTGCAGCCTTCACAGCAGCCACATAGCCCTCATATCGGATACGGTTAACCATCTGCTCCATACTTGCGCCCAGATAAGCAATTCTGGAATTCCCCTTTGCCAGCAAAATACTGGTAAGCTCCCTGCATGCTTCTTTATGATCATGGTCAATCTGAATTGCATTGCCATCTTCCAACTGCCCAATTGTAACAAATGGAATCCCCTTTTCCGCCAGAAGCTTGGAATACACATCCTTCCGATAAGTACGGGACAGAATCACACCATCTACCTTCTTGTTCATAATCAATCTCTCCAAACTGGTGGTGTCCGTTCCGTTTCCATTAACGACAATCATATCATAATTATTCAGCTGAGCCATCTCTCCTACCGCATACATGCAAGTCTGGAAAAAGGGCATCTCTGCCAATGTCTTAATCTCCGGAAGCACTAAAGCAATATTATTCGTTTTCGACTGTGCAAGACTCTGTGCAGCAGCACTTGGATGATAATCATTCTCCTGAATAAAGGAAAGAATTTTCTCTCTGGTACTACTTCCTATACGCCCTTTTCCCGAAATCGCTCTGGATACGGTACTTGGCGACACTCCCAATTCTCTTGCGACGTCATGTATGGTCATATTTCGCTTGGTCATATGCTCCATCATGCATCCTCCTTTGTGCGCATGTTTTCCATCTGCGCAACCGCTTGTCTAAATACTAGCATACATGTAAAGAAAGTGACAATAGAGATAACTAACAATTCTTTTTTTCCAAATTTGTTTATTAATCACAAAAAAAGCGTTCAAGTACCTCATTTTCTGAAATACTCAAACGCTTCTTATCGCCTTACTTTCTTTTTTTTCATCTGCCGGATCTGATTGGCCCTCTCTCGTCGTTCCACCAGCTCATCCATCTGCTCTTTTTCAATGAATTTTGTCGTTTTAACGATATAGACCTTACCCTCGTCTGTTTTACGAACCCGAATTTTCCCCTTTAAGAATCCATGCTTATCACAATATGCCACGCAATAATAATTACGTCCGTTGGGTGTAAACCACTTCACCTTCTTACGTAAGTTTCTGCGACAAATGAAACACTTACTGGAAACGACTTCCTTATCCAGAAAAGCTTCCGATTTGCTTCCAAATTCTCTGGAAATATACTTAAAATAAGTATCAAACTGCACCTTAATCTCATCTTCCCTACGCTTCGGAGGACAAAAAGTATCATAGGATATCATCTTAAATACATCCTTATCCTTCAACGCCTCCATAACCTTTGCAGTATAATAGGCATCACTAAACGCACGATGAAAAGGGATATCCTTATCAATCTTTAATTCATCCACTACTGATTCCAAAGATTTTCTTGTTTTTCCATCGTCATAAGCCAAACTGTACAACTTCTGAATATCCAGATACTTAATCGGCCCGTCGGACAGAGGCTTCTGCTTATGGAATCGGATATTTTTCTGTAGCTCTGTCAAATCCTGCGTTCCCCAGATGCAGAACATATACTCTTCTCTACCGCACCATCTCAGAAAACTCTTCAAAACTTTGGCAAAAGGCTCCCCACGCATCAGCTCTTCCATCTTCATATGAATAATCTTACTGGTAATATGATGGAGTTCATGATATACCACCGGTTTCACCAGCTCCGAGAATTCACTAACCATAGTCAAATCACTATTCAGTTTTATAGCGCCAATCTCAATGATTTCAAAGGGAAGCTTGCCAGCCTGCGGTTCGAGACCGGTATTAGACTGATTCCACTCCAAATCCAAAACAATATAATTCATAATAACTTCTTTCTGCTATTTACACCAAGCACTTTGATTATATACCATAAAAGATAGGACATGCAATCATTTTACTATGTTTATTTCTTCCTAAATTTGCTATACTGTAACTATTCAGAGCAAAGTGAATTTACTAAGGCAGCACGCCCAAGCTCGCTTGAGGCAGGCTGCTTTGGTAAATTCATTTAGCGAGAAGCACACATTCGCAAAAGGAAACCCTCAAAGATGCAATTTCGTGAATGACGGCTCTGAATAGTTACAAATTTTTTCAAAAAATACACCAAGGAGGAATCCTATGAAAATCTCAAACATAACAAAGCGCATCAGCTTTAACTCCCCGGCAATCCTGGGTTTTACACTGATATGCCTGATAACACTTATTCTAAACTGGATTACGCAAGGAACTACCAACCACTTATTTTTCAGTGTATATCGTTCCTCCCTTCTGGATCCACTGACTTATATCCGTTTCATTGGTCACGCTTTCGGCCATGCCAACCTCTCCCACTTCATTGGTAACTTTATGATGATCCTGGTGGTTGGTCCCCTTCTGGAGGAAAAATACGGCACGGTGGACATTATCTGCATCATCCTTACCGCAGCACTGATTACCGGACTTGCAAACTTTATCCTGTTTCCCAAAGTTGCAGTACTTGGAGCCAGCGGAGTACTGTTTGCGTTAATCCTATTATCCTCTTTTACCAGCTTCAGGGAAGGCACCATTCCTCTCACCTTTATTCTGGTAGCTTTTTTATACATTGGTGATAATATCTATTCTGCAATCTTCATCAAAGATAATGTGTCTAACTTCTCCCACATTCTGGGAGGTATTGTAGGTGCTTATCTGGGATATAATATCAAGCCCAAAAACAGATAATATACAAAATGAAGCTCCGCATCACTGCGAAGCTTCGTTTTCTCTGTTATTCAAACGTTCCCTTATCTTATCTAGCGTTATTCCATCCAAATCAAACTGAAATATTTTCCCTGATTGATTACAATATCTTACATAAAGTCCATACTCATAGCCTTTGGTGCCATCTTCCATAGGAACATCCCAAATCTGCAAAGAGCTGCCATCTCCAAAATCAAAAAGTATTGTATCCCGATTGACCGGTTCTTCCCGCCAGGGTCTTCCCGGATTAATATCTCCCAATAGTTGATAAGGAATATATACATCCTCTCCACTCAGTTGATAAGAGCATTCTCCCTCCGTAACCCGCACACCATCCTGTATGTAAGCATATGTTGTAGCTCTCGCTAACCCCTTCACATATGACCAATAAGTTCTCTGACGAATCATACCATATCCTAACGTTCCCAATACACTCGCAAAGATGCGGACCACGAAAAGCATCAAAAGGATATAACATAATCTTTCCTTCCGGTTTTGACACCGCTTGCCATAACGTCTTACTCTAACACTTTTTAACGCCTCAACTGCTCCATTCATGGCTTTCCTCCCTTACGAAAACCGGTTCTTTATCTCCTCGTAATGCTGTGATGTCATTAACGCAGTCTCCTTTGTATCTTTAAGCTTTAACGTATAGGTCCAGCGGCCATAAGACTCCATCTTAGTAATCTGTGACATATTCACAATATAAGATTTATGGCACCTAATAAACTGCTCCTTATCCAGCTTCTCCTCAAGATCAGATAAGGAAAGCGAAGTTTTATACTCTTCTGTCTTGGTCACAATTCTGGTGCTTCCGTCTGCTTTCTCGATAAAGATAATGTCCTCCACTGATATCAGACAGCTCTGTTCCTTTCCCTTAATAAGCAACTTCCCCTGATACTTTTCTGACTTCACTACGGCATCCGGCATCTGTGCAGTCTCCTGTTGCTTGCGAATACGGTCTAAGGTGCGCACCACACGTTCCATATCAAAAGGCTTTACCAGATAATCAAAGGCATAGATTTCAAAGGCATTGGCCATATATTCGCTATGCGCCGTTGCAAAAATCATCTTTACCTTTGGTGACAGTTCTGTCATAATCTTGGCGCACTCCATACCATCATCACCACCCAGATCAATATCCATAAACACCACATCCGGCCCATACTTGCGAAAATTCACCAATGCAGTGGCAAAGTCCTGACACTTTGCCACCACCTGATAATCTTCCTGCTTTTCAATAATTTTTTCCAATATCATGAGAATCCGTGGTTCATCATCCACCAGCATTACTTTAATCATTATTTCTCCCCAATATTTGTTGTCTTCTTACTTTCTGCAAACGCAGTGGCACCAGTACCAATCCCCTTCTTCATCTCTGTATCCGCAAGTACATTCTGCAACTTGTAGTAGTCTGCTACACCGATATTTCCCTCGCGAAGTGCCTGCGCCATGGCCTTGGGAATCTCTGCTTCTGCCTGCACAACTGCTGCACGCATCTCCTGCTCTAACGCAACTGCCATCGCTCTTCTCTCTTCTGCTCTTGCCTGTGCAATCTTATTATCAGCTTCTGCCTGCAAGCTCTGAAGCTGGGCACCAATATTTCTTCCGATATCTACATCTGCGATATCAATGGAAATAATCTCATAAGCTGTTCCCACATCCAGACCTTTATCCAGTACCAGTTTGGAAATCTTATCCGGATTCTCCAGCACCTCACTATGTGCCATGGAAGAACCTACGGTAGTAACGATACCTTCACCAATTCTTGCAAGTACCGTGGACTCTCCTGCACCACCAATCAATCTTTCCAAATTGGTACGTACCGTAACTCTTGCCTTTACCAAAAGCTCAATACCATCCTTAGAAACTGCGGAAATCAGAGCGGTCTCAATCACCTTTGGAGTTACACTCATCTTCACCGCTTCAAATACATCTCTACCCGCCAAATCAATAGCAGATGCCTTCTCAAAGGACAAATCCATTCCGGCACGCTCTGCTGCAATCAGTGCATTTACAACACTATCCACGTTACCTCCTGCGAGATAGTGTGCTTCTAACTGATTTACGGTCACTTTCAGACCAGCCTTAGTTGCCTTAATCAACGGAAATACAATCTTCGCCGGCGCTACTCTTCGAAGCTTCATACCGATGAGATTGAAGATTCCCACCTTCACATTGGCTGCTACCGCAGAAATCCAAAGTCCCACCGGTACAAATACAAAGAACAACACAATGAGTAGTACAATCAAACATAAAATAATAATCTTAGCTAACATAAACTTTCCCTCCTCTTTCCATGAAGCTAATATAAATAGGCCGATTCTATTACACAGACCTTATACTTTTCGCACAATCAGTTTTCTCTGAACAATTTTCTCAATAATAATGGGCTCACCCTTTGTGATGTACCCTGTTTCCGAATACACATCCAGTACAATTCCATCAAAGTCACCCTTCCCCATAGGACGTATGTCAGTTGCTGCCACACCCTTTTTCTGAAGAAGATAATCCATGTCTGAACTTTGTAATTTCTCTCCGCCCGGCATTTCTTCGTCCAAAATAATAGGCGAACCGAGTTTTCGCTTCTGCAACAGTGTAAACAACACCGTCACCAATATTGCCAAAATTACAATCACAACAATGGTAATCAATATTCCTTGCTCTAATGTCCTGCTCACTAGAAGTATTCCTGCTATCAGGGATAGTATTCCGGTGATTCCCGGGACACCGAAGCCCGGCATCACCAGCTCCACAGCAATCAGCACAAAGCCTAATATCAACAATCCGATTCCAATCATTACCAATGGTTCCATTTTCTCACTCCCTCTCCTGTATGATTTTCGGAAAACTAACGGAAAATGCTGTCCGTTTTTCTTCTGAAAAAAGTTCCAGTTTTCCGGCATTTTCTTTAACTACGTTAGAAACAATATAAAGTCCCATTCCATGTCCGGCTTCTTTCTTGCTGGTAATGCCCGGTTTAAAGATATCCCTTTGCAGCTCCTTCGGTATCTCCGGGCCATTGTTTGCCACAGTAAAGGTATAGTTTTCTTTATCCTCCGTGATATCCAGCCAGATATTCTTCTCTTCCGAATTCTCCTCCACTGCGGTGATGGCATTATCAATCAAGTTAGACAGAACCTTACATATCTGCCATGCCTCCACCTTCAGTGCCTTCAAATCCGACTTCACCTCCAAGTAAAAATCAATTCCCTTCTCCTCCGTAGCATTCCACTTCGCCATAAGAAGAGCATTTACCGCTGGGCTGCTGGTACGGATAGCCTTGCCGGTCTTCATAATATCTGCATACACAGGTTTTAAATACCCTTTCAATTCTTCATACTCCCCTAGTTCCAACAGACCGATTACCACCTGCAAATGATTCAGATAATCATGCCTCTGGCTTCGCAGCTTCCTATTCAGATCCTGTAATTGCAAATACCCCTGACTCAGCTCCTCATACCTCTGACGCTGCTTTTCATAAAGATAAAAGACACCACCCAGACACACAGCCAAAATCAGTACCACTACCAGACAAAAATATATATTAATATGCATATCTTTCGAAAACCTTTCATTGCAACGATTTTGTTTTCTGTAATTATAATCTATCACAAAATGCAGATACTTAAATACTTCTTTTGCGAAATATACATTTTAGGGTCTGAAATGTCACTATAATAAGAGCGCTCCATTAAGTGCTCCATACACTTCAGGCTCCAATAAAGTCATTTTTTTACAGAGACCCTAATCAAGACAAAAAAGGGATATTTTTCATGGAAATCGAGCAGAAAGTGCTCTAAAAATGAAGATTTGTCATATAGACCCTATTCTTCGAGAAAAATAGGGTCTACATAATTTTTTTAAGAAATCAGAGCAAAATCAATGGATTTTTAAGCTCATTTCAAAGTGTTCCACACAGTTCAAAGGGTCCGGACAAATTTTCTGGAATTCCAGATCCATTTTATCCGGCCTCGCTTATAAATTCTCCACCCAGGTATATGCTAAATCAATCCAATTCTCACATTCCGGCTGGTTTTCCTTACGGGACTGGCCCAAAGTCAACTTGTTCGCAAGGGAAAGACCATGTCCCCCTCTTGGATAAATGTGTAACTCGCAAGGAACATTAGCCTTTCGCATAGCCATAGCCATAAACAGAGAATTCTCTACCGGTACGGCACCATCCTCAAAGGTATGCCAGATAAATGCCTTTGGTGTATCTGAGGTAACCTGATTCTCCAAGGACATTTTAGCCCCCAGCTCTGCTTCCCTCTCCCCAAGAAGACATTCAAAAGAACCTCTATGGGCAAATTCACCGGACGTGATTACCGGATAGCAAAGAATCATGCCGTTTGGCTTAAGGATTTCCGAATCGGTCAGTCCTAATTCCTTTGCAATAAACTCTTCCTTCCAGAAGCATCCATAGCTCGCTGCCAAATGTCCTCCTGCAGAACATCCCTGCACCAAAATCTTATTCGTATCCACATGCCAAGCTGCTGCATTCTCACGAATCAGCTTCACTGCACTCGCCAGCTCTAAAAGAGCTGTCGGATACTTCGCCGGCGCCACGGAATAACGAAGAATCGCCACGTGATACCCCATTGCAAGGAATTTGAAAGCAACCGGCTCTGCCTCTCTGTCAGAAGTATGACCATATCCGCCACCTGGACACAGAACGATCAGCGGACGCTCCTCAATGGCAATCTGATCGGAATACTCCTGAATATAAGTCACAAGACGGGCATAGTCTTGTGAACCCTGTACGGATAGTTTGATAGTTTCGTGTAACATGTTATAACCCTCCTAAAAATAACTCATTTTAATCCAACTAAATCATTATTGCCGTGGCTTTTGTTGGCGTTACTATTAATCAGCTTTTCGGCAAATTGGGATTTACTCAATCGCATTTTCATTCTTAGTTTTGATTTCAAGATGCCTTTATTAGTTTAAAAACAACAAAAACAAAAGAAAGAATAATGCCGTAAGAAAAGCCAAATATATGTGTTAAAACAGATGACCAATTATCATTTGCTATAATGAAATAAATAATAGTTATTAGCACATCTACTCTATACCATTTATACTTCAATTGTTCTGGGAAACGAAGATAGCACACTACGAGAGTAGCAATTAGTGCAAATATCCCCCCAGACGCACCTCCTCCGTAGCTTGGTTCTGCACTTGACACAATCCAAGAAAATGTTATTTCAGCAAATATATCACTGATAAAGAAAAAGAATAGAGTTTTCCATTTTCCTATAAATGGACTTAGTAACGAACTGACGGCCAATAAGCCAATAATATTTCCGAATAAATGATATAACCCATAATGAAGAAACGAACAAGTAAACCATCTATAATATTCTCCATTAATGAAATTTAGGCTGCAAGCCCCAAGCATATCATTAATCTCTGGCTTAATCTCTTTTACGATATATATAGCTATATATGAGATTGAAAGTAAAATAGCAACCGCATTATGCTGCATCCACCTGACTAATCTTGTATGCATTATGTCTCTCCAATCTAGAATGAAATTTCAAGGTTGTCTTACAGTTCGTCAAATTCTAATCTGTACTTATCCTATATTATAACATAACCACACAATATCAAAAGGATAAATAATAAATTGAAGCGCAGGCATCTCGATGGACTCGTGCCACGCACTCCTTCGTCATTTCGCGACTGTCCACCT
Source organism: Acetatifactor sp. (assembly GCA_045541195.1). Classification (GTDB taxonomy): domain Bacteria; phylum Bacillota; class Clostridia; order Lachnospirales; family Lachnospiraceae; genus Acetatifactor. Next base: position 17,191 of record JAZQIQ010000031.1, read on the forward strand.
CAATGTGGATGCGCACCAGCCCATTGTCAGACGCACTGCATGCTTGCTTTTGCTACCGCGCTACTGCCAATGTGCTCTTTTGAAAAGCTTACTTAGAAATCAGAAAAACAAATGCCGGCTTAACGCCGGCGCTTGTTTTGTAAGTCTTTGTATCCCCTCGCATGCCCGCACTACGTGCTCTGTGACACTTCGTGTCGCATGCTTCGTGGGTCTCGCAAGCTCACAAACCGAAAATCAAATATCTGCTCCACAGCTGCTTGATTTTCCGGCTTTCTCGCTCTTAGTATGCTCGACCCCAGTATACCATCTTTTTCGCCGGGCGTCCGCAACATACGCAGGTATCTGAAATCTCCTCCTGCTGGAAAGGCATACATCTACTGGTAACACTTAACTTCTCTTTAATTACGTCTTCACAGGTCTGCTCGCCACACCACATAGCTTTTACGAAGCCGGTCTTCTCCGCGAAGATTTTCTGGAACTCGTCAAAATTCTTTGCTACATAGGTATGCTCTTCTCTATGAGCTCTTGCTCTCTCAAGCATTTCTACCTGCATGGTCTCTAAGATTTCGCCAACCGTAGCTTCTAAATCACTTAAAGCAACCTCAATCTTCTCTCTGGTATCACGGCGTACAATCACACACTTACCTGCCTCAATATCCTTAGGACCGATTTCCACACGAACAGGATATCCTCTCATTTCCGCCTCTGCAAACTTAAATCCGGGGCTCTTATCAGAATCATCTACCTTCACGCGGAAGTTAGACTTCAAGGTATCTCTTAACTCGTAAGCCTTGTCTAAAACACCTTCCTTCTTCTGCATAATAGGAACGATGCAGACCTGAGTAGGTGCTACTCTCGGAGGAAGCACAAGACCTTCGTTGTCACCATGAACCATGATAATCGCACCGATTAATCTGGTGGTCATACCCCATGAAGTCTGATGCACATATTTTAATGTGTTGTCCTTATCAGTAAACTGGATACCGAATGCCTTTGCAAAGCCATCTCCGAAGTTATGGCTGGTACCGGACTGAAGTGCCTTACCATCGTGCATTAATGCTTCGATAGTATAGGTTGCTACTGCACCTGCGAACTTTTCCTTCTCGGTCTTCTGCCCCTTCACTACAGGGATTGCAAGTACCTGCTCGCAGAAGTCAGCATATACATTTAACATCTGTACAGTTCTAGCCTCAGCATCCTCAGCAGTTGCATGTGCAGTATGGCCTTCCTGCCATAAGAACTCTCTTGAACGAAGGAAAGGTCTGGTCTCCTTCTCCCAACGAACTACGCTACACCACTGGTTATATACCTTAGGCAGATCTCTGTAGGACTGAATATCATTTGCATAGAAATCGCAGAATAAGGTCTCAGAAGTAGGTCTTACACAAAGTCTCTCCTGAAGTGGCTGAAGTCCGCCGTGGGTAACCCATGCAACCTCAGGCGCAAATCCCTCTACATGATCCTTCTCCTTCTGAAGAAGTGACTCAGGAATGAACATAGGAAGGTATACATTCTCTACGCCGGTCTCCTTAAATCTTGCATCTAACTGCTTCTGGATAAGCTCCCAAATTGCATATCCGGCCGGCTTGATAACCATACAGCCCTTAACGCTGGTGTAATCCACAAGCTCTGCTTTCTTAACTACGTCAGTATACCACTGCGCAAAATCCACATCCATGGAAGTAATCGCTTCCACCATTTTCTTGTTGTCTGCCATATACATTCTCCTTTTTATAAATATTAATTGTTTGTTTCCTCTATATTCTCTTTGTAAATGTTTCTTCTAATCATTATCATAGCCATACACAAACATATAATCGCTACCGGCGGAATCACCACAAGCATCTCATCTAAAGAGCTCAAATCCTCCGGTTCCAATATCTTCAAACCAAGTACAAATACGATAATATTTCCAATTAGAGAAACCACACAGCATTTCAATCCCTTTGTCCGTGCAACCGCAATATTCCCTTCCATATACCGTCTTAATCCGGACACATAGGTAACACATTGCATAATCCAACACACGAAACAGGGAACAACCACTATACCAAGTAAAAACATTATAAATAACAGCCATCCTCCGCCCTCGGAGTCTCCCAGTGCAGTGATAATGCACCAAATCGTTGCTTGCACCGTACCTACTGCACAAATCGCCGCAACCAATACCGGCAATCCCAGCAATATATACGCCACTTTATCTAATCCATTCTTTTTTCCCATCATTAGTACCCCTCTATCATAAATAAAAAAGAGCCTTCCATCCCCAAAAGGGACCGAAGACTCGGCGGTACCACCCTAATTAATCACTGTAATACAAGCGATTCTCTTACATACCGTTAACGCCGGCATACGTCATGCTTCATCACATGATGCTCCAAGGCAGGTTCAAGACAGCTCATATAAGGACTCACACCAAACGCCCTCTCTCTGGGATACTTACTATTCTCTACTAATCCTCTTCATCGCAAGATTGTCAATTTTTATCATCATAGTGCAATCCGTTGCACTTGTCAAGTGTCCTTTAGAAACGAATTACCTTGTAACCTTCCCAGGTCTCACCGGACTTTGCCACCTGTGTATAAGGTCTTTCTGCCAGACTACCTTCGTATCCGTCATAATCACAGATACCATACCAAGGCTCCAGACACACATATCCTGCATTTTCATCGGGATGACTCCAAATGCCCCACACCGGTGCATTGCACTCTACCCGCACATATTCTTCACCATCTTCATCAAGGAGAGCCGCTGCTGTGATGCCCTCACCATCAAAGATTAGTGCATCCTTCTCAAACATCTCCCTGGTAATGGTAAAACATCCATCCTTTAAATCAATAATACGAAGCTCGTCCGTTACGAGTCCGTTGCCATCCAGTGTCAAACTGAAAATCATACTCTTATGCTCTGCACCATACAGCTTCACTAACTGACCGTTACGCAGACCAGCTTCTCCATTCTTCGGACAGGAAAATGCTGCATGACCTCCCACTGAAAAATACATATCACTTTCCCCGGTATTCTTTATATACCAGTTCTCACGTACTGCATTCTCCAAAAGTACATACTCAATATCCAGCTCAAAATGAAACGGGTACTTTGCATATGTCTCTTTTGTATCCGAAAAACGGAATACCACCCGATCCTCTTCCTGAAGTGCCACTTCATATTCTACTCGCTGGCCAAAACCATGCTTATCTGCAGGATAAGTTACGCCTTCATGGATAAACTTTTCATCTTGAAGCTTTCCAATAAAAGGGAACAGAAATGGCGCCGTTTTCCCCCAAAAGGACGGGTTTGCTTCCCACATCAGCTCCTGACTATTTTCTTTTTTTATAAGAGATTTAATCTCTGCACCAAAGCTTTCCAGCTCCGCCTTTACAGTATCATTTTCCAAAAATACTCTCATATCTATTTCTCCAAAAACTGTTTCACCTGTTCCAAATAAGAAAATCCGACTTCTCTGCCCAAATCATATACCTGCTGCAACTCCTTAGGGTCATGGCTCATTCTTCCGATGGGAAGCTTCTCCTTAGGGCGAATCACAAGAAGCTTTCCTGCATTCTCCTGCTCCTCTATGTAAGCACTTGTTTCGTTATAGACCAGATGTCTGTTCTTAATAGACTCAAGCACCTTGGGATACTTCTTAAGGGACAGCTTCATCAGTGGAAGAAGCTTGTTCTCTGACTTCACATAGCCCCTGGGCTGAGTGAGAATCACTACATTCCTGTCATAACCGATACTTTCAAAATACTTCACCGGCACGGAATCTGCAATGCCTCCATCTAATAGCTTCTGCCCTTCTACCTCCACGATTTGAGATACCATGGGCATAGATGCGGATGCCCGAAACCAATCCATTGCCTCATCATCTATCTTATCCAGCTTGCGATATACCGCTTTCCCGGTATTCACATCCGTGGCCACCACATAGAACTCCATGGGATTGGAAGCAAATGCTTCACTGTCTACCTTATCCAATTCATAGGGTAAGTCACAATAACAGAATTTAGTTTCAAATAAATCCCCGCTTTTTAGTAAGGAACGAAAAGTTCCATAGCGAGGATCTTTACAAAATCTTAAATTGTATCGGAGCACTCTCCCGGGCTGCTTTGACTTATAGTTGCTCCCAAAAGTCGCACCGGCGGAAACCCCAATCCCACCATCAAAGACTATGCCCCGCTCCATAAAAACATCAATCACTCCGGCGGTGAATAGTCCACGCATGGCTCCGCCTTCCATAATCAATCCTGTTTTCACTTAAAAGTCCCCTTATATATTAATCTTGTACATTATACATGCTTTTTCGTAAAAATGGTAGTCCCAAATGTGGTTTATTTTGATATACTGTTTTTGACCGATGTAAGATACTTTGGAGAATGAGTTATGGAACGTATTTTGATCTATCATATAACAGAAGCCGATGCGGGATTAACCATCGGAGAATATTTACAGAACAAGAACTACTCCTCCCAAACCATCAAAGAGCTAAAAAAGATGGAGCGGAGCATCCTCATTAACGGCACATGGGAATATGTGCGACACAGATTGGTTGCAGGGGAGAAATTGACAATTCATATTCAAGAGAAGGCTTCTTCTGAAAAGATCCCTCCGGTAAAGCTGGATTTTCAGATGGTATATGAAGACGAAGATATTATGGTGGTAAACAAACCGGCGGATATGCCCATCCACCCTTCCCTAAACAACTACTACAATTCTCTGGCGAATGGTCTTGCGTACTACTTCGAGCAGCAGAATACGCCCTTTGTTTTCCGCTGTGTCAACCGCTTAGATAGAGATACTTCCGGACTTACCATCATTGCAAAGCACATGCTCAGTGCCGGAATCCTGTCGCAACAAGTGGCAAACCGTGACATCCACAGAGAATATCTGGCAATTGTCCGCGGCGTTCCCAGTCCTGCAGAGGGTACCATCAAAGCTCCCATTGCCCGCAAGGAAGCTTCCGTTATTGAACGTGTGGTGGATTTTTCAAAAGGTGACAGAGCCATCACGCATTATAAAACCATAGATACCAAGAATGGGCACAGCCTGCTTTCCATTCATCTGGAAACTGGCCGTACCCATCAGATACGCGTGCATATGAAACATATTGGCTATCCCCTTATCGGAGACTATTTATACAACCCGGATATGGAGCACATGACTCGCCAGGCACTTCATTCCCACCGTCTGCGCTTCACTCACCCCATTACCGGAGAAGCCATGGACTTTATCGCCCCGTTGCCGCAAGATATGGCTTTAGTTCTTAAATAGCTCCCGTTCCAACAAGCAAGGGGCTGTTGCCAAATGCAACACCCCCTTCCACCTTAGCCTTCAATGGCTGCTTTTAACATATTTTCTGAAATCTGGCTAACACTCTTGGTATCTTCAATAACACTCTGCAGATTCTGCTGATAGGTGTTCATAGCGTCTGCGATAATCTCTACCACCTCTCGATTTTCCTCTGAATACTCATTCATTCCGGAAATCTTATCCTTCAACTCGCTAAAAATCTGCTCTACCCCCTGGATATTCTCATTCTGCTTATCAATATCTCCGTATAACTTATCAAAACGATTCATTAAGCCGGAAAACTTGTTTTGGAGCTCTTTGAGTGATTCATTGGAACCGGCCACAGCCTGCGTGCTTTCATGAAGCTGCACAGTTGTAGCATTTACCTGCTCCTGCATCAGACGAAGAACACCATCAACCTTCTTAGAACACTCCGTACTGTCAACCGCCAGATCCTGCACCTTCGATGCAACTACCGCAAAGCCCGCACCAGACTTACCGGCTCTCGCCGCCTCAATGGACGCATTCAAAGCAAGCATGGTAGTACTGGATGCGATTTTGTTCATCTCCTCCAATACCTGGAAGATTTCACCCATCTGGTTCTCTAAAATGGCAAATACTTCATTGGCAGAATTGATGGTTCTCTGCACAGTCTGCAGCTGCTCACTCATCTCGTCCAAGCTGTTGTGGCTTTCCTTAATTGCCTCTTCACATCCGGAAACTTCTACATTCAGCTCACCAATCTGTTTCTCTGTAACTTGAATTCTGATCCGCACATCATCACAGGAATCCACAACCTCCTGTGTTCCTTGGGTAATTCCATCAGATCCTTTACGGAGCTCCTCAGAATTGGCAACCAATCTTTGATTCACATCATTTAATTCTTCATATTTTTCCGCGGTATTCTGCATACCTTTATGTAGTTCTTCGCCCACAGCCTTCATGGAGGCCATCAGCGCTTCTGCTTCATTAGCTCTGGTCTCACTGATATGAATAAATGCTTTACCACGGTTTACCAAAAGATACATGATAAACGCTGCCAGAATAAAGATAACAACACACATGATAAATTGGGATAAACTCTCTACCTTTTCCGGATGCAAGAAATACTGCACCACCAAAAGAATGGGAATCAAAAAGCACTGTACCTTGGTAATCTTTGGCTCCATATATAATCCGGATATTCCCATTACAGCCATATATAAGCTGTAATCATCACTATAATACTGACCACTATTTATAGAAATCAGAAAAACTAATACCACCAGACTAAGAGAAACTACCATCTGTTTTTTATCATCGGTTGCATTCATCTTCTTCATGGCAAATACAATGGCTGCAAATACCGCAAGGCAAATCCCGATTACAACGGCCCCACTGGCAACTCCCGCTGCCAGATTTTTAACCAGATAAACCGGTGCTACAATATACACTAAAATCAGCATCAGTTTATAAATGGATTCCTTGCTCATTGGCGCTTTTTGATTTGATGTCTTCACTTTCCTGTCCCCCATATGCATATTTATACAAGATAGTACTATGGTACTCTTTTTGTATACAATTTGCAATACTTTCGGACTACTTTTCTGACAAATCTGCCTTTAGCCACACTGTAAATCTAGTGCCGATATCCTGACTGGATATTACCTCGATATTTCCCTCATGGGCATCCACAATCCACTTAGCAATGGACAGCCCCAGACCGGAGCCACCGGTATTACCATTACGCGCCTTATCTGAACGATAGAAAGGCTCAAAGATGTGTACTACATCCTCACCCCGCATACCGATACCTTCATCCTGAACCACATAACATACCTTATCTCCCTGTGCTTTCACACGAAAGCGAATGGTTGCCCCCTTCGCTGAATATTTGGCTGCATTCTGTACAAAAATCCGCACCGACTGCTTTATCATGGCCACGTCTCCGGTCATCATTACAGGCGCACTTATCAGATTTCCCTCCTCATCTACAGCACTTCCCTGCTCACTTGCATACTCGTAACAGTGCTCTTCATCAATCATCAGAGACTCTTCCCACACCTCATGAATTACCTGACAAAGATCAAAGGTAGATGTATGTAAGGTATTCTTACCATTCTCCCCCCTTGCCAGAAAAAGAAGCTGCTCTACCAGTTCCTTCATATGCTCCGACTCATGTTTTAGCGCCTCGATGGACTCCTCCAAAATGCTTTCATCCTCCTTCCCCCAGCGGTCCAGCATATTCACATATCCCTGAATTACCGCAATGGGCGTACGAAGCTCATGGGATGCATCGGATACAAATCTGGCCTGCTGCTTCTGGCTTTCCCGCATACGGTAAATCAGATTATTCAGTGCCACCTCAATACTTGCCAAATCCTTATCCCCGGTAGAAATCTTGGCATCCGGAGAATTTGGCGAAAGATTCTCAATGGCATGCTCCAGACTCTCAAACTTGGAAGAATCTAAAGGCAGAGAACTAAGCTTTTCTGCCTTAATGGCCAGATCATTCAAAGGCTTCAATTTTCGGCGGATCTCCCCCGTCCCAAACAAAGCCCCAATAACATCCAGACCCTGTATCACAAAAAGTGCACACAAAGGCAACAATACATAGTCCAAAAACTGATACATGGGATAGTGATACACTTCCCCTTGAGAGTCCTCCATTATGAGAACCAACTCCTTATAGGTCTCACCGGTCTGAAACTCCACTTGCTTCACTTCTCGTGTCTCCGGAATCTGGTCTATTCTCCACTTAAAAAAGGCCCCCCCGATTAACGCAACAATCAAAATATCCAGGCAAATGGTTCCCCAAAGCTGCTTAAACCAGAAGCTCATATTGATTCTTCTGGCGATAGATGTCATTTTACTATTTACATTCATCTCATTGTCCTTCCATGCAACTTCTAGGTCTTGATAACATAGCCTACACCACGCACAGTATGTATCAGTTTAATTCCGTAGCGGTCATCTATTTTCGTCCGTAGATATCGAATATACACGTCAATAATATTGGTTTCTCCAATATAATCATAACCGCACACTTCATTCATCAGCTTCTCCCTGTCTAGCACAATGTTCTTATTCTTCATCAGCATACGCAGAAGCTCAAACTCCCTGTTGGTCAGCTCGATAGGCTCACCATTTACTGTCACTTCATAACGCTCTTCATCCAAAGATACCCCCTTAATGGACATGGTATGCTCCGTCGACGTTACCGGACCACGTTTCTTGAGTGCAACACGTATTCTTGCCAACAGCTCTTCTATGGCAAATGGCTTCGTAATATAATCATCCGCCCCCGCATCCAATCCGGACACCTTATCCATTACCGCATCACGGGCTGTCAACATAATCACAGGCACATCCTTCTCCTTACGGATACGGCGAAGCACCTCCAGACCATTTAATCCCGGAAGCATCACATCCAGCAAAATCAGATCAAAACAGCCTGAGAGGGCCTTCTCCAGACCCTCTCTGCCATCAAACGCTTTCTCTACTTCATTCCCCTCATGCTTAAGCTCCAGCTCTACAAAACGAGCAATTTTCTCTTCATCCTCGATGATCAAAATACGATTTGCCATAGTTTCATCCCTTATATGTATTCTTACTTATTCTGAAAGTCGTTCTTAATATTCTCACAAGTTGTTGCTGCCTGATCACAAATCTGGTTCAGATTAATGGTTGTAGACTCCATTCCCTGGAAGTGATATCTGCAATCACAGAACAGTCCCACAATCAAAAGAATTGCAAAGAACCAGAATACAAACAGCAGTGCAAGTACAAGTGCAAGTACAGGCACTTTGAGAATTAACTTATCATTCTTGGTCACACAGAAATCCACCTCTACTGACTTCTGCACCATATGTCCGCACCATTTACCAAACTTATTCAACATCTCTCCCAAAGAAGTTCTCTGACAAGAATCCTCGTAGCTTCTTTGTGCCTGCTCAAACTCTTGAGAAGTATCAGTACCGGAAGAAGTAGTGTAGCTTGCGGTACTTCCGCTATTCACCTTACCCTGCTTCTCTAAGTAAATCATGGCATCCAGCATATCATAATTACATGCTTCCATGGCTTCCTTTGCTTCCTCAAAAGTTACATTTGCTTTCTCTCTTAATAATTCAACCTTTTCAAAATTTTCCATTTCTTTATCCCTTTCTGATTTCACTTTACATTTTAGTTTGTTTGCTTCAGCTGATGGTTATATACTACAACAGCTAAATTAATCTAAAATGTGTGAAAGATTAAAATCAGATTAAAATATAAATTAGTTCACACGTCAGCCAAAATGGCAACCAGCGCATGCTTGCATGATGATTGTGCCTTTTGAGCTGACGAAGGGAACGCCCGCTTATGAGCAAAGTTAGCTGCGTAGCAGCGAGAAAGCACGGAACGTGCCTTTGCGAATGGCGTGAATGTGAACTAATTACACTACGTTTTTGCGAATCGCGGCTCTAAGCCCACTCCTATTTGTACTTTGTTCCTGCCACATAAAATGGCGCAAACAATCCAATCATAAACACCGGCATCCCAATTGCCAGGAACAACATCGTGCCCCCCTCTATCAACAAATCAAATATAAAGCACACTATCGGACATACTACCAACACTATCACACTCCACATCCATCCTGCCTTAACTATATGCGGCCAGTTCCGATTATTAAAATGCACCCCCGGCACATTCATCCGGAAGAAGCCGTCACTAAAGCTATCCACCTTATACTCATCATAATAAGCCGGCAGCTTCTCCTTTGCACCAAAGGTAAACCATGCACCAAAGACTACCGCCAGAAGTACAAAGGTAATCCCACATATCCCAAAGGTATCCATACGCCATTTTAACACATACGCAATCCCAATCTCCAGTACACAAAGTACGATTGACGTAAAATATAAAACAATCCGGTTCTTCTTACGAAGATAACGCATCTTCACTTCCTGCTCCGAAACCTGCAGAGCTTTATGAACCACCGTTTCCACCTGTTCCACGCTTAGAAGCACGTCCGGCTCGTGTCTCTTACACTCCAAAAGCTCCGTCACTGACACCCCCAGGATTTCTCCTAATGGCACCAACATAGAGATGTCCGGCATTCCTTTTCCGCACTCCCACTTACTTACCGTCTTATCTGACACATACAACTTATCTGCCAGTTCCTTCTGAGTCAGTCCCTTTTCCTTCCTCAGCTCCAGCACAAATTTACCAAACTGCTCTCTATCCATTTCAAACATAATGTCCCCTCCTACTGCTCTTATTTTGCAGCTCCATTATATTTTAATATCCATTTTCCCACAATCTACGGTGGGTAGAGTCCCTTTTCTTAAAGCTAATCCGCCTTTTTTGCAACCGTCCGAAAAATGTGCCAATGCTTGGGCAAAGGTTGTCCGTCCTCACCACAACAAGTTCCGTCCAATTCTTCTTCCTGCAAATCAATTATCTCAAACGCGGCAAATAGCCTTTTTACCTCCGCCAATGTATGAAATGTCCTTTCCTCTTGCATGCACTTCGCCCAATCATCACGATTACCAAAAAACACACCGGAAAAGATACCACCTGCTCGTAAGCTTCCAACAATTTCTTTCCACATAGCATCAAAGTACTCGGGATTACAAAACGGAAGACTAAAATTGGCAATGATACAATCCATGGGAGATGTAATATCTAGCTTCTCAAAAGTCATGGGACACACTTCCAGCTTCTTCTGTAATTCTATGGGCAATTCTTCCCTTACCGCATCCAAATATTCCGCGTGCGCATCCACAGCCAGCACTTCCCAACCCTTACTCAAAAAGTACAGTGCATCTACTCCCGCACCACATCCTAAATCTAATACCTTTCCACATCTTTCACCAAACTGCTCTGCCGCCAATACCGCAGTTTTACTTGGCGGATTATCCTTTGTGAAATCGTGATAAGTAAACCATTCTTTACTCATTTCTTCCCTCTCTACTTATGTAAGTTCCGAAATATTATTAATCATAGTATTTTCGAATCTCATCTTTCACAGCCTCCCACACATTCCGTGGTACAGCTGCCTTTATAAGCGTGGCCATACTATCAAAGTTCTCAGACTCCACACCATATCCGCCAGAGCCTTCACGTTCCTTACCATCGTAATAGTATAAATATTCATGGTCTACATTCCCCTGTGCAATATCCGGATCCTGTGTTTTCCCTGCAAGCTCCGCAAAATCATATTCTTTACCTGCTGCAATAACCGGCTTTAAATTCTCGTACTCCAAGTAAAAAGCAAAGCTCTGATTCAACCCTTTTCCATTAGATTCCATAGGGAAAATTGTAACAACACCAACTCCATAATCATATAACTTCACGTTATACGCATATGTTTCATCCTCGCTTGCGGGCGTGTAATAATATTCGTAATATCTCTCATCCTCAGGCATAGACACAAAGCCTCTACTGTAACCTTCCTCATTCAGTTCCAAATCGTAGCCACTTCTGCCAATTACGGAATCCGTATTACTACTCACACCCCCTTTGCTGATAAGGACTATCAACACCAACACACCAAATGCCATACAGATGAATGCAACCTTTCTGATGCCGTCCACATCATCCAGACAATATCTCTCTCCGGTTCTGTCATTAATAACGATAGTCACCTCCCTGCCAATTTGTCGATTGCGGGAACCATTACTGCTTTGCTCGCCCTCAATGCGAACCGTCTCCCCCTTATCATAAAACTCATAAATCGGTTTATATATACTTTCACCTCTTCCCCTACCATGGGAATCCCTATAATAATCCACAAGTTTTCCGGGAACCTTTCGACATTCTGCCAACTCTTTTTTCCTTCTCATAGGTCGGATAATCGCCAGAAATGCTCCGCCAAAAATCAATGCAAATACTACCAAATAAGATAAAACTGTAGTAAATCCACCTCTCACTGCCTCAGATTTCTCTGACCATTCTGCAAAGAATACCAGAAGACTTATCATGGCACCAAATGCCATCAATATATAAGGTCCCTTACTACCTTTTTCAGAAATATTCTTCGGAAATTCTACGGTATCTTTTGCAGGATCATAATATATATCCACCACATCTCCAACACTATATGTACCATTATCCAGCACTGTCTTACTTACTGCACCGAATTCTACCGGAATCTCCAGTGTCACCTGCGTACACGGAATCTCCGTCTCACCAATCTTCTTAACTGCAGGCTGATGCGCCAGCACCTTCGCCTTCGTTATCCCTAATTTATACATGCGATTGCTATGTACTTTAGCATAGATACCTAAACCGATAATTGCCAAACCAATAACAAAAAATAAATACTGCATTTTCTTTCTCCTATATACTAACTATTATTAACTCCCCGTACATCTAAAATCATCATATCTGTTTCATCATAGCATCTCACCCAATTTTTTACAAATAAAACAACGGGGTGAGCATCTCACCCCGTTGAACTTTTACCAATACTGTTTCCAGTCTTTCATTAATCTGGTAATTGCCTCCATATAAAAGTAGTCGCCCCAGATATTACACTCATCCACACCATAGTGATTACATGTATTGTACGGTGAATGATTGGAATAAGTTGCATGAAGAACCAGACCATTACTTTCATTCATATCCTTTACTGCGCAGTTATCATAGATTGCCTTCAACAATTTCTTGGCAAGAGAAATATAATACTCCGCATCTTCCTCAGATAAGTACTTAGCCATCTCCAGCATACCACAGGCAGCAATAAGAGCACTGGAAGAATCTCTCGGCTGATCATCACCATCAGTAAATTCCAAATCCCAATACGGAACCAGGTCACATGGTAAGTGATCCATAAAGTACTCCGTTACATTCTTGAATAAATCAATGTATTCTTCCCTCTTAGTATAGCGATAAGCTGTAGCCAGACCATATACGCCCCATGCCTGACCTCTTGCCCAGGCAGAACCGTCTCGATAGCCCTGACAGGTTGCACCATGGGAAGGTTCTCCGTTCTCCGGATTAAAGAAGAAAGTATGCCATGTCGAATAATCTTCACGAATCACATTTTTCACAGCGGTATGAATATGCTTTTCTGCCACAATACGATACTTCTCTTCCCCGGTTTCCTCACTTGCCCAGTATAAAAGCGGTAAATTCACCAGACAGTCGATAATCAATCGATAATTATCCGGATGTCCCATTTGTCCCCATGCCTGAATGAATTCACCTTTCTCCTGAAAGCGGGAAATAAGCTGGTCTGCTGCCAGAATTGCAGCCTCCTTACCCTTCTTTGAGCCAACCAGCTTATACCCTGCCACGCAGGACGGGGAATATAAGAAGCCCATATCGTGATGGTCCACCGTAATTTTATTTTGAATTCTGTGTAAGAAAGAATCTATCTGTACCTCTGCCGCATTACGAAGCGCTTCCTTGGCAAACTGGGGAGTACCGATACGAAGCATCGCCACAGCATCGGGATTCTCACACACATACTCATATGCCAGCCAGATTTCGCCGGTCCAGAAACCGTTTGTCCAGTCAACATTATCTACCGCAGCGTAGAAATTATCTACACTGTGGGCATGCTGGAATTTCTCCGTAAACTCCGGCAACACATGTAGAATCTGCCTTACGCAGAAGCCCATGGCCTCCTGCAATTCTCTATCATTTATCTCAGGAAATGTCTCATAAGATTTCATTGAGTCCTCCATTCTATAAAGAAAACCGTCCTTCGATTTCCTCAAAATTCACCTGTCGCACCGTGCCGTTTTTCAGAGTTACTGTCACGGTTCCAAAGCACCCGGTATTCCATTTATCCTCATACTGCACACTTGCAATAGGGAACAGCTCTTCCTCGGTAAAGTCCGCATGACTTTCCTTGGTAATCACTTGAGAAATCATCATATAGCTTTCTTTTCCGCCATATTGCTTATGTAAACTATTCTCCGCATAGATTACGATAGATTTCTCCGAATCAGGGTTGGTTCCCTCACTTCTCACGTAAGAAATACTATCCCAGCCGTCATAAATTGTCATGGCCATCTGCTTCTCTCTGCCGCAGAAATCCCTGCCCTTTAGAATAATTGCCTTGGCATCACCACAACTCTTTTCTAGGATTTCCGTACCATTATCCGGGAAACCGTAGCTTCCCAAAGCAAATTTCACCGGACGTCTGTGAAGTCTGTGCTTATCAACGCGGATGATACCATTTGCCACCGGGAAATCTGCCAGGTTGATGGCCTGAATCCAATGCATCTCCGTCTCCAGATTGTAATTGAAGAACTGCCTACGGTACAGTACGCCTTCTCTTTCTCCCGCCCAGAATGTTGCATTCCCACGAAGAATATCTCCGGTGGTGCCATCCTTTAATAAATACTGCTGCGCCTCTATCTCTGTCTGTCCCTTCGGTGTTGCCTCCCAAGGGTACTTAGTGTTAAAACACAATTTAGCATAATTCCACATCCCATGAGTATCATCTTTTCTCTTACTTACCTTACCACTTCGAAGAATGGTCTCCCCATTAGCCTTATGATTGGTAAAACAAAGAGCCGGACCGTTCAGCACTGTCTCCTTCACTCCATCTTCTGCCAACTTCTCCCAAGTACCGTTATGCTCCTTGGCTGTCCAGAAGGGATGATCCGCCGGCAGGTGCAAGCAAAGAAATGCCTTACCGAACCAGAAGGGTGACTCTGCGCAGGAATATCCCTGTACCAACGGTGAAAACTGTCCATAAAAGCCAAGGGTCGGAATTCCATTCCACAGAAAATCCTCTCTGCCAAGGAACTGCATCAGGGAACCGGAGGAAATACGTCTTGCAAGCCCCGGATCCACCTTAGAATTGCGAAGAAATAAATTACCATCAAAGGCACTGGTAGCCGCATTTCGGTAGATATTGCTTCTACCCCACATATTGGTGTATCCGTCCTCATCAAAAAAGTCCGCATAAGTCTCCATCAATTTATTAGAATGCTCCTCAAAACGTGCTGCAATCTCCGGCATATTCTCATAACCATACCAAAGATTCCACAAAGGCGCATATACATTAAATGCCCAACAGGAATAATAATCGAAACTGTGGCCATCTCTATACCAGCCGTCACCCACATAATAATTTAAAATTGCCTGTGCATGATCTAACATAATTTCTTCATCAATCGGATATCCCTCCATATGAAGAAATGCCATATCTAACATATTAAAACAGCGCCAGTTCTGAGGCACCGTATTGGAATGCGCAAAGCTGGTAAGTAACGCCGCAATCTTATCCTTCTCTTCCTTAGAATAGGTATCCCAAATCTGTTCCTTGCTCATCCAGAGACAGATAACCAGTGCACAGGTCTCCACCGTCTGCTGGAATGCACGGAAAGGGTCTACGTGCCCCACCGTATCCTGCAAGGACTCATAAGTTCCTACGAAAATGGGGTCGTTCTCATCACAGGAACGCAGAATCTGATTTTTATAATAATCCGCCAGCTTCTTACCACAAATGGTGATCTCCGGCTTGTTATGAATCAAGGGCGCACCAATGAAGAAGCTTCTTGTCAGCCCTTCAAACATCTCTGCCTTACGCTCCGCTTCCTGCGTTTCCGGACTAGAATAGTAATGAGGATATGTAATCTCCGTCTCCTTCCGTGGCATCACCACCGGATCCTGAAAATCTTTAATATGCTGAAAGATTCCGGTAAGCATATACTCTGCCGCCTCCAACCAGCTTTCTCTGGTAAGTCCTGTATAAGGACTTAAATCATAATCTAATGTCTTGGGCTCAAATACCATCTTTTACACTCCTTTACCAAATAAACAATTCCTTGCCGCTAAGCTTCATCAATGCTTCCACAAAATAGTAATCTCCATAGATAATAGAGAACTCGTGATTCTTGTCATGATATGCTGCCGTACACTTCGTAAGAAGATTATCCTCCTCCTCATTCCAGTTCACATCCTTTTCTGCCAGTGCATGCAGCATATGAAGGGCTGCTTCCAAATACTTTCTGCCATTCTCTTCACCCACCTGCTTTGCCAGCTCGATAAGTCCACAGGATGCAATCGCCGCCGCAGTATCATCGACCCAGGTAATGTCTGCCGGCTGACAAAAATCCACGGGAATCAAACCACTCTCCGGAATATTCTTCATAAAATAAGCCGCAATCTTCTCTGCAGTATCCAAATATGCTTTGTTCTCTGTATGAATATAGCTGAGCACAAATCCATATAATCCCCAGCTTTGACCTCTGGTCCAGGAGGAACCTACTCCCAATCCCTGACCGCCGTAGGTGCGTACAAACTCTCCGTTGTCCGGGTCAAACTCCACAATATGATTTGCAGAGCCATCCTCCCTGATAAAATGCTTCATGGCCTTATCCGCATGTTTTACTGCAACCTGATAAAATCTGGGGTCACCAGTCTCTTCGCTTGCCCAGTATAAAAGTGGCAAATTCATCATACAATCAATAATCGCCCATCCTCTGTGGTCGTCGGGATTGCCTTCCCAATCATTCCAAGCACGGATGAAATTGCCGTTACTATTAAAGCGACCTGCCAGATTCCCGGCCGCCACAAGGGCACGGCTCTTGGATCTCTTATCCCCGGTCACACGGTAGTGGGCTACCGATGTAGGAAGCCATTTGAAACCATTATCATGGTCCAACTTATCATAATTAATGAGATTAGCGTCCAGCTTCTCCTCATTCTCCAGTGCGATTTCCTTATAGCTTTCCTCGCCGGTAAGGGCATACATCTGCCACATCAATCCCCCCCAGAAGCCATTGGTCCACCAACCGTTTTCTCTGTCATTTGACTTATCGTCATGTACGCCGTTTACTGTGGTATAAGGAATCTTGTGTGCCGAGCGGACACTTACCTTTTCCATTTTCCTTGCTATCTTTTCCAGTGTTTCTTCTACCCATTGTAACTCTGCATTATTTAACATAACCATTTCATCCTTTCTGCAAAATGCCGAACAAATCTCCATCACCTACATCATACATGATTGACGTTACTTTCATAATATCCTATACTACTGAAAAAGTAACCTTTTCTGTTATTTGGAGGAATTATCATGTATCAGATACTACGTGGTGGATGTGGCTCAAAGCATATGGGAGCCTTTCATATGTCCAGGCCCAAGGGCTTGCCCTCCTATGTACTCTTAAATGTACGCTCCCAAGGGGATTTTCATATCGGAGAAAATAACTATCAGGTCATGCCCGGCACTGTGATGATTATTACCCCTGGAACGCCTTACTCCTATTCCAATTCTGCCGGAGATTATATGGATGACTGGCTCCATTTTCTTGTCAGCTCACCGGACGAATTCGCGGCAACTTTTCCTCATATGAATGTCCCAATTCCCGCAGGTGCAGCGGAGATTTACACTACCCTGCTTCGGCAGCTTTTGTGGGAAAATTCCTACACCCCCGCTCCCTATGCAAGCCAAAATGTCGATGCCTTGTTTCATGTAATCCTAAATCATCTGCGCTCTGCTGTGGTTCACGGAGAAGCCGCTCTGCCTGCTACCCCATACGCAGACAAGCTCCGCGCCATCCGATTGGATATCCAGAGTGATCCTACCAACACTGCAGATATCGCTACATGCGCAGAGCTTCTGGGAATCAGCGAATCCTACTTTCAGCATATTTATAGCCAGCTCTTCGGCATCTCTTACCAGAAGGATGTGATACAATCCCGCATGGAACACGCCAAGACCATGCTTCTGACCACTACTCTGTCCATGGAGCAGATTGCAGAGCTAAGCGGCTATAACAGCCCTGTACATTTTTACAGACAATTCAAAAAAATGGCAGGGGAGACCCCTGCCAGATTTCGTAGAAATAATAAATAATTACACTACATATATTCTCTTAACGCAGCTGATTGAGACATCTTTGATACCGGCTTCTTATAAGCCCAAAGAGATAAACCATACGCCACAAATGCTGCAATAACCATCACCACAAGCCCCAACGGAAGTGATACACCAAAGGGAACCATGCTGCTGCCCGGATTGTCTATCTCCCCTTGAAAGCAACTAGCCGCTACCGGATATGCAAAGCAAAACAGAATAGTGGATCTCCAATAATACTTAAAAGATATCACTCCATACACCACAAGGATTGCTCCAAATACCCCCAGCATCTGTAGTTCACTGCTGGCAAAGGGCAATAATGCCGGATTCTTCATTCCCTGAATCCCTCTTACCAACGCAACCACTAAATAAACACCGGTCTGCATTACCAGACTGCAAAATACAGGAATTTTAGTCTGCAGCTTCTTTCGCATGGGAGACGCCAAAACCATATTAGACACAGCCAGCGAATAAAGCATCTGTGCGGGAAATAACCCCCCCGCCATTGCCAAAAGTCCTGCATACTTTCCCCAATACATATCACCTCCGCCCAAAAACAGTATTACACATCCCAGTACCACAAAAACAATTCCCAAAACGATATATGTTTTCAAATTATAAGAGAATTTCAATAGCTTTAAACCCGTTTTCAAATCATCTATCATAATAGCTTCCCTCCACCTTCTTCATAGCAGCCTTTACTGTCAAAATACTTACCAGAACTGCCAGCACACCAACAACTAAATCATACACCATAATATACTGACTTAACCCCGGCAGCAAAAAACTCATCGCGGCCAAGAAAACTGCTGCATAGCTCAGGACTATATTTACCCAGGCAATTCCTTCATATCTGGCAATCAACACTCCTGCCACCATCAATGTATACGCAATCAGTATGGAATAAATGCGGATGGCAACCACCTGTAAGTTATTCCATTCAAGTCCCTCCAGGAGGTAACAGACTCCCATAATTCCAGCTATAGTAATAAATCTTCGGATTAAGTCTATCACCAACGCATCTCGCAAAACCATCCTCCCACGACCGGAGGTCTTGAGATATTCCAGCATCTGCGTTCCCTTTACCTGTATCCCGCCAAACAGCCAAATATCCAAAATTATCTCTGCCATAACCACCATGCTCATGACAATAACCAATCCAACCTGAGGAATCATCTTTCGCAACAGATAATACAAGCCCACGGTCACTATGGGCAATAATACAAAGGTAAGAATACGGTATAGAAGTGATGTAAATACCAGATAGTTCTTTATTCTTTTCATAACTACTCCCCTTTACGAAAATGTCAAATTACTGTTGGCCTTCATAACTGCCACACAAATCTGGGACAGCGTAGGTACTTCCATGGTGATATCCATTCCTGCCAGCTTATCCAGATTCTCTGCCAGACAGATCCCCTCAAATCCGTGACTGCTCTGTGTCATGGAAATCATCTGCGCCTTTGCCGCTGCTGCCTCATGAGCCTCTCCCTTTACCAGAATATACTTCTCTTTCAAATCTTCCACAAAGCCTTCTTCCACGATATTTCCATGCTCCATGACGATGGCATAATCCGTTACATTCTCCATATCTGCCACATTGTGTGTAGAAAAGAAAACTGACCGTTCTCCGTCCCCTTCCTCTAGATACCCCCGAATCATATCACAAAGCTTATCTCGCATCAGTGGGTCCAGAGGTGAGGCCGGCTCATCCATAATCAAAAGCTCTGTATCCCTTGCCCAGACCGTCGCCAGCATCAGCTTCATTCGATTACCATCCGAAAGCTTTTTTACTTCTGTTCCTTCACTATTGGCAATTCCCAGCTCCCTGCAAAGCTTCTGAAACCGTTCTTTATGAAAATTCTCAAACAGAATTCCTGTAATTTCTTCCACCTGTTTAATAGTCCAATGGGGAAGAAAATAACTGTTCGGACCGGTATAACCGATTCTCTCCTGCACGCTCTCATCGATTCCATTCTTTTCCCTATCAAAATATGCAATCTCCCCCTGAAAATCCAGACGAATACCCGTCAGCATATTAAGTAATGTGGTCTTACCTGCACCATTTTCTCCAATTAGCGCAGTAGCAAAGCCCTTCGGTAAATTAAGCTCCGGTACAGAAAGCTCAAAACCCTTATACTTTTTCTTTAAATCTCTTGCCTGTATTACATGTTTTCCACTCATTTTATTACTCCCCCTGACTTTCTGTATAACTATCCATATCCAATAAAACCTGCAAGGTATCCATAAGCTCCCTGTCAGACATCCCGGCCACATCCGCCGCCCGGATGGCCTCCTGTAATGCTTCCTCCACCTTACGCAAGTGCTGTTCCTTCAGCATCTCGCTATCCTGCGCGTTCACATAGAAGCCCTTTCCCTGCACTGCTGTCACAAGCCCCTCTGCTTCCAACTGTTCATATGCTTTCATAGTGGTAATCGCACTAATCTTCAAATCCTTCGCCAAACCACGAATCGAAGGAAGATACTCACCCTCCGGTATTTTTCCGGTCATAATATCGGTTCTCAACTGTTCATAAATCTGTTGATAGATAGGTACTCCTGAATTTTGTAGCAGTTTCATACATTTCACCCCTTTCAACTGTCTATGTGTTATATATACAGTATCAACACTGTATCTGTCAATACCTTTTTATAAAAATAAAAAAAACGTAGAAACAGTTATCATAACTGCTCTACGTTTCTTCAAGTTGATTATTAATTGAACAGATTGAATACTAAAATCACTACGCCAAGCGTTACCAGTACCACGCCGGTAGCGCGGTTCAATGTAATGGCAGATGCCTTATTGGCAAAACGTGCCGCAATTCTTGCCCACACCAAAGTAAACAGAATACACATACAAAGTACCGGATAATCGGGCGCCCCATCTATAGCAAAATGGGAGAATGCACCTGTCAGTGCTGTAAACGCCATTATAAATACACTGGTTCCCACGGCAGTCTTTAGCTCATATCCCAGCACACTCGTTAGAATCAGCAGCATCATCATACCACCGCCGGCACCTACAAAACCACAAATAAAGCCAATAATCATACCACATAGAACGGACTGCTTCACTCTCTTTTTCTCATCTACAGCGGCCATACTCTCCTTCGTTGTCATCACTGGCTTTACAATGAATTTGATACCTAAGAACAATGTCATCACTGTGGAGAAGCTTCCCATAGTGCTATTGGGAACCATACTGGATACCCAGCTTCCCACCATGGTAAACAGCAATACGGTAATCATCATCACCATTCCATTTTTGATATCCAGATTTTTATTCTTATGATACGTATAGGCTGATACTGCACTTGCCAATACATCAGATGCCAGTGCAATTCCCACTGCCTCATAGGCAGGCATCCCAAGAAAAGTTACCAGCATCGGCGTAATCACTGCCGCTGCGCTCATCCCTGCAAATCCGGTCCCAAGACCGGCACCCATACCGGCGAAAAAACACACTATAAATGTAATCATTCTACATCACCCTCGTATAAAATATTAAAGTCGGTAAACTTTGCCAGCTCACCTTCTTTACCATAAGTATACAATGAAATCATTACTCCGGTAAAGCCACAAGCTACCTCCGAAGATAAATATCTGGTCTCTAATTTGCCCAACTCATACTCTCTCACACCTTGCTTTGCACGGAAGAAATAATCTTTGTTTTCCATGCGAATCTGCAATGTGACATCTCCGTCACCTTCTAAAGTGGCTACATTTTGCTCGCTCTCAACCCAACCGATACAGCTTCGCTTCACTACCTGATACACATCCCCCATCTTTCGAAGACACAAATCATAGTGATGGGATTCATTCATGTATAAAGAGATTCCTGCCTCTCCATCCGGACATTCTACATGACAACTTACATCGCCCCGCATCTCTTTTTGGCGGATGCAGATAGCGGTGGGCGACTCCTTTTCCTCTCCTAAATCATATGACGTCTGTGTCAGAATAAATCTCTCCCACGTACAGTCATAGTTTTCCATATGTGGATTACGGATAAATACCCATTCCTTTCCCACTTTAGTATTTTTAAAGTTCTCTACCATCTTCCTCTTTTGGACAACAGTATCTGCAATACGGTCTGTCTCAATTTCTACTGGGGTAATACCGTTTACGCCGGCAGTAAACCAGCCCTCCTCATCAAAAGTCACCGGAACCAGATATACTTCACGTCCGGTAATATGGAATGGCATCCATCTGTCAATCTGACGGAATCCAAGATGTACCATCCAGAAGTTTCCATTGTCATCCTGCACAATATCCGCATGTCCGCAACCCTGAATCACGTAACCTCCCAGATTGCGATTCGTCAGTACAGGATTCTGAGGATAGTTTGTAAATGGTCCGTACGGCGAATCACCCTTACCATACACTACCATATGACCATACTCCGTACCGCCTTCTGCAACCATGATGTAATATGTATCACCGAATTTATAAAGGTGGGGAGACTCAATATATCTTCCACCGGCACCCTTATACACACATACAGAGGGGGGCAGCTTCTTACCGGTCTCAATATCAATTTCACACTGTGTGATGCCCTGCTCCCCATTATCCGCTTCTCCATTACTCATAAAGTAGGTCTTACCCTCCTCAAAGTAAAGGGATGGATCAATACCACCCTGCTCCACAAATATTCTCTCGGACCACTCTCCGTAGATATCATCGGTATATACATAGAAATTGCCACCATCGGTCACATTGGTGGTCACCATATAGAATCTGCCATTATTATATCTGATTGTGGGCGCATAGATCCCACCTGCATTACCCGCACCCTCCAAAGGAAGCTGGCTCTCTCTGGTCAACACATGCCCTATCTGGGTCCAATTCACCAAATCCTCACTCTCAAAAAGAGGCACTCCCGGGAAATACTGGAAGCTACTGCATACCATATAATACTTACCATTTGCCTTACATATACTGGGATCCGGATAAAAGCCCGGAATCACTGGATTCTGAAATTTCATAATATGCCTCCTTGTATCTTACAAAACACTCTACCTCGATTATAATTACTATGAAATGCAGAATCCACAAGAGGATATGGAGATTTTTTACCTTACTTTTTGCACGTATTTTCACGCTTTGTGGTACTTTCTCTTAATTGTTTTTTCTCTACATGCATAGTACAATTACTCAGAAAATACAGAAGTTCGAATTGGAGAAGAATATGTACGAATGTCCAAACTGCGCCGGTAACCTGATATACCGCATTGACAAGCAGGCACTATACTGTAAACATTGCAATGGCACCATATCGCCCTATCATGTACAAAAAGACAGGGATGCTATAGAACAGGATTTTTTTGAGACCACAATATATACTTGCCCCCAGTGTGGCGGCGAATTACTGACTGAGAATACAACCGTTGCAACCTTTTGCAGCTATTGTGGTGCATCCACTCTTTTACAACAACGTATCAGTCGTGAGAAAAAGCCCAAATTCATCATCCCCTTTACCAAGACCAAGGAGGACTGTAGGTCTTCCTACCAAAAGATGATGCGTGCGGCATTTCTGGCTCCTGACGATTTAAAGGACAGTAAGCATCTGGAAAAGTTCCGCGGCATCTATATGCCCTATTATTTGTACTCTTTTCACAAAAATGGCGAATCTATCTTTCATGGCACAAAAACCCACCAGGAGGGTCAATATGATATTACGGAATATTATGATATCCCTTGTCATGTGGTTGCTGACTATGAAGATTTGGCATTTGATGCCTCTGCCACCTTTTCAGATACCTTAAGCAGAACTATTGCACCTTTTGATTTATCTG
Organism: Acetatifactor sp.; assembly: GCA_045541195.1. Lineage (GTDB taxonomy): Bacteria > Bacillota > Clostridia > Lachnospirales > Lachnospiraceae > Acetatifactor. The sequence goes on from JAZQIQ010000031.1 coordinate 41,068, forward strand.
CTAAAAAACCCTTCACTCCATCCTTCTTAAGCGGTTTCTATGCTGACCGTAGCGACCTTCCGGTGGATTTCTACCACCAAGAAGCGGAAGAAGTGGTACGAGAAAGTATCAGCTCTATAATCAAGGACCAAAAGGACTTCAGCGCATATGCCGCGCACGACCAGATGAAAAGCACTTTTATATCGGATAGCTTAAAGCCGGAGTCAGCCCCTGTGGATCTTGCATTGTTTCCGGTATGGTTTCTTTCCTACCGCAAGAATGACCGTGTGGCATACGCCGTAGTAAACGGCCAGACCGGCGAAGCAGCCGCAGACCTTCCCATTGATATCCGCAAGTTTATTCTCAGCTCTCTGCTTTTGGCTGTACCTATTATTATTATCTTAAATATGTTTCTGACACTGACTCCCGCAGGACTCCTGATTTTATGCGCAGTCCTGTCCTCGCTTTGCGGTGTAGCCGCCAACCTGCTCACCACTAATCTTCTCTTTAAAGAGTCTATGGAGGACGTAAGGCTACTGTCTGCGCAGGAAAAGGAAAGCAAGCGTCAGAAAAAAAAGATTGAAACCTTACTTATAGGCATTGCTGCTTTCGCATTAGAGCTTCCCATTATGATTGCTCTTTTCTTCATTGAAATCGGTGGGCGCTATCTGGTTGCTCCCATTGCGATTTCGGCAGCATTTATCATTTATTTGTGCTTAGACTTGTACTATTTGAAAAAACCAAAGGTTATTGAGATAGTAAATCCTGAAATCTATGAAAAAACCTGGAAAAAAAAGCTCCATATTCTTCTAAAGCCTATGATTACGGTAATCTTTGCCTTGCTTGTAGTTATCATCAACCCGGTATCTGACTTTATTTTCTATGGAGCTGCTCTATTTTGTATGGGCATGATTTTCTTAACAATCCGGGATATTGTGAATTGCCACAACTTACTTACTACCAGACCCCTGCCCCAACTTGGCAAAAGAGGAGGTGACCACTATGCGTAAGTTTTTTCTTGTTATTTGTAGTCTTTTATGGCTTTGTTTCGGTTTTACTTCTTATGCAAAGGATACCTCTTATGAAGCTCAATTCTTAGATGAAGGAGATTTAATTATCCTCCCCTATGAAGATAGCATCCAGAATGCTATGAACGATTTAGCAGAATACGGTAACGTGGTGTTTCTGACAACAGCCCAGCCCCTTGAAGCCCCTATGGAATACGCCAAGGAACGCTATACGGAGCTCTACGGAGATGCTAACGGTCTTTTATTCCTTATGGTAGAGGATGCTGAAGATAAACCTACTTATCTTTATACCAGCGGGATTTTCAGCAATCTCAACGTATCTATGGAGGAGATCCTTCAACCGGAAAGCCCCAACTTTTTCGCTTTCTACCATATGGATTATACTATCGATGTACTTCAAAAAATATATAAGGCACTACCCATTCAGGATATCGGGCTACACTATTACTTTAATCCTTCCACAGAATACGAAGCAATGGTTATCGATGATGCAGACACACTGACAATCGCACCTTCTTCATCCCTCGCCAGAAACCTGCGTATTCTTTCGAATTACGGAAATGTAATGTTGATAACAACAGACATGTTCTCCGAAGATTCTGCCGAAGAATACGCATGGTCTGTCTATGCCGATAAGTTTGGTGATGAAGACGGGTTTCTTTTGCTTATGAACGCAGCAAACGATACATCCGATTTGTACTGTACCGGGCAGTTTGAGGATTTCTTTGATGAATCAGAGATGGAATATGTGGCATCGAATTCCGAGTATGATCTTGCCTATGATAGGTACGAAGATTACGTAGAATCCACACTAACTCTTCTCAATGAGCTATTGGAAGAACTTATTCCGGACATCAGCAAAAGGTACAACTCCGGCACCGGATATTATGCCATTATCGAAGACTATGAAGAGCTGATCCCCTTCACTCAAATGCAAGCGCTTATGGATATCATGATGCCGATTACCGAATATGGAAACGTAGCCTTTGTAAGTACGGACTATGCACCTGATTCTTCCGATGAAACGGCCCGGGAATACTATAGTAAATTCTTTGGCACGGATAGCGGCACCCTTCTTCTTATTGATATGGACAACCGATATATCTGGATTCACAGTGATGGAGAGGTCTATAAAACCATAAATAAAGGCCACGCCAATACCATCACAGACAATGCATATACTCTGGCCTCCGATGGAGATTACTATGGCTGTGCAACAAAGGTCTATACCCAGATCCTGGCACTACTCGAAGGCAGACGTATCGCTCAACCCATGAAATACATTTGTAATGTATTCTTAGGTATTATTCTTGCGCTCACCATCAACTTTTGCTGGATGGCCTATTGCGCTTATATAAAACGCCCCAAGAATAAGGAGATGCTGGCAAACATCCCACATTCCTTCAGCTACCATAATGCCGAATATGTATTTACTCACAAAACGCAGTCACAACACAGCTCCGGTGGTGGAGGCGGCGGTCGTGTGGGTGGTTTCTCCGGTGGACGCGGCGGCGGACGAAGCGGTGGCGGTGGCGGACATCGTTTTTAATTATTGCTTTGTGCAAATTTGCTAAAATGGTATCTATGCAGAGAAACAGCTCTGTGAGATACCATTTTCATTTAATATGTAGAAAATGCCACCTCCGAGTATCTACGCTTCACAAAAAAATCATATAGAAACTCTATGAATTGAATATTCACCAAAATACACAACTATGGTATCATTTACTTATAAAAGCACACCCAAATATAATACAGAGGAATATGTATGTCGAGTTTTAATATCAGTGAAATGCTGGAGATGCAGCAAAATTTACAAGGAAAATATAAAGACAAATGGGAGCCCATCTGTCCGGAAGCCGGCAAAAATAAGCTCCTATGGATGATCGGCGAAATTGGAGAGGTCATTGATATCATCAAAAAAGAAGGAAGTCTGAATGCCAGTGAAAATCCGGATATCAGAACCCATCTTGTAGAAGAATTAGCAGATGTTCTTATGTACTATAATGATGTTCTTTTATGCTACGGTATTACCGAAGAAGAATTGAAACATGCGTATGTTGATAAGTTTGAAAAGAACATGAAACGATGGTAGGGAGAGGCAAATTATGAGCTATACAATCAATGAAGAACGCTTAACCGCGGACGAATATATTGACTTTTTAAAGAAAACTGACCTGGGTTCCCAGTACCCTAAGGAACGTTTTTATGAACGCATTACCACTCTGGTAAGTAAAGCCTCCATCAGTCTGGTTGCCAGAAACGATGCCGGTGAAATTATCGGTGTATGCTTTGGCATCACGGATTTTGCCTACTGGCTCTTTATCACCGATTTAGGTGTTATCCGCCAGTGTACCGGACAGGGCATCGGAAAGGCTCTGGTAAAGAAGCTGCATGAACTTGCCGGCGGCGAAGAAAATATCATTATGTACACCTGTGTAAATGAGAAAGCAATTCCATTTTATGAGAAGCTTGGTATGAAAAAGCCAGATGACGTAATGATGTATAATCATATTGAGTGGACAGATTTTACGGTGGAGTAATGAATAACATGAGCACTAGATTTATTGATGAAGAGCTGGCCCTGATTCCCTATTATGAAAACTACAATGTAACATTAAAATGGTATCAAGACTTAGATGTGTGCAAGCAAGTAGATAATATCGATTATCCCTATACTCTGGAACGTCTCAAAAGAATGTACACCTATCTATCCACCCATGGAGACTGCTACTATATAGAGTATCAATCTCAGCTGGTGGGAGATATTACCCTAAAGGATGATGAAATCAGCATTGTCATCTGCAAGGAGTACCAGAATAAACATATTGGCAGGCGATGTGTAAAGAACATTATTGAACTTGCACGTGAAAAGAAATTGCCACAAGTACGAGCGCAAATCTATTCCTTCAACCAGCAAAGTCAAAAAATGTTTATGTCACTGGGATTTGAACTGCTCAAAGAAGATTGGTATATTTTAAATCTGAACAATACTCAGCATAATTTTGAATAAAGGGCGTATATAATTTTTCTTCCTTACCACGCCCCGTTTTGTGCAAAAAACATTCCTCCATTTGCTGTAATCGTGACATTTTCTTTCCTCCACGTACATAATAGCGTTTTTGTCTTTGCACCAAATACATTCCATTACATAAAATTCTAATTTCGGGGCATGGGAAGTAACTTTTTCTCTATACGCCCTCCGGCAAAGAAGCAACTCAAAAATTGCTACACTCACCACACAAAATATAAACCGGGAGAAACTAAAAATGAAAAAAAACTATAGATTCACCATCAGCTTTGATGGTACAAGATTTTATGGCTGGGAGCATCAGCCCACCACAGATATGACCATTCAAGGGAAAATTGAAAACGTCCTTGCCAAGATGGTTAATGCAGAAATGGTAGAGGTTATCGGTTGCGGAAGAACGGACGCCGGAGTACACGCCAAGGCTATGATTGCCAATGCGTTTCTGGATACTCCCATGTCCGGTGAAGAAATCCGGGATTATATGAACCGTTATCTGCCGGATGATATCTGCATCACGGATGTAGTGGAAGCAGGCGACCGTTTCCATTCACGCTATAATGCTCGGGGTAAGACATACTGCTACACCTGTTATGCAGGCGCACTAAAACCAGTATTTGACCGCAAGTATGTATACACCTTAGACTTTGAACCGGATGTAGAGGCAATGCGCAAAGCTGCACAACACTTAATCGGCACCCACGACTATGCAAGTTTCTGTGCCAATCCCCGCATGAAAAAATCTACCGTTCGTACCGTGGATAAAATAGAGATTCAGCAAAATGGTCCTTATATTACCTTTACCTATCATGGTAATGGCTTCTTGCAGCATATGGTGCGTATCCTCACCGGCACTCTTCTGGAGGTGGGTATAGGAAAGCGTACTCCTGACAGTATCGCAGAGCTTCGGGATGCCAAGGACAGAAAATTAGCGGGCGCAACCGCCCCGGCCTGTGGTCTCTGCATGATGCAGGTGGATTATCATTAAATATAGGGCTACCCACACAGGATAGCCCTAGCATTATACAACTAAACTCTCTTAGATAAAACTTCTTTTTCGTAAGTTTCGATTTCCTCAATCCAGTTAGCAGGAACACCGCACTCTTCGCAGTAGTAATTCCATACATCACCGAAAGGCATGGTCTTCATTTCTTCCTGCATGCTCATAAGCTTGGTGAACTCATTGTTGTCCTGAAGCTCTTTTAACATAGCATTTGGAGTAACTAATGCATTAAGTAATGCCTTCTCCATAGAACGGATACCGTTTGCCCATGCAGATACACGGTTAATGCTTGCATCGAAGAAGTCAAGCGCAATATATACTCTGTCAAGTGCATCGTTACGAACGATTTCTTTTGCAATTTCCTTAGTCTCATCATCGAATACTACTACGTGGTCAGAATCCCAACGGATACCACGGGTAACATGAAGAGCAAGCTCCGGGAAGAAGCAAAGGAGTGCAGGAATCTTGTCAGATACCACCTCAGTAGGATGATAGTGACCGTTGTCCATAAGAGGTAAGCAGCCTTCGTGAGTTGCAGCGAAGGTTAAGGTAAACTCTGCGCTACCTGCAGTGAAGGACTCCACACCGATACCAAATACCTTAGACTCTACACAAGGCTTAACTAAGTTCTTGTCGAATGGCTCAGCTAAGATTGCTTCGATAGACTCTTTATATCTCATTCTGGGTCCCATACGATCTGCTGGAACATCCTTGTAACCGTCACCGGTCCAGATATTCATTACACAAGGAATACCGGTCTCTTTTGCAAAGTACTCAGAAATACGGATACATGCTTTACCGTGCTCAATCCAGAAATCTCTGGTCTCTTTGTCCGGACTGGATAAAGTTAAACCATCCTTAACCTTAGGGCTTGAGAAGAAAGTAGGATTAAAATCAATACCCATGTTTCTCTCTTTTGCAAACTCTACCCACTTAGCAAAGTGCTTCGGCTCTAATTTATCTCTGTCAACCCACTCACCATCTTCAAAAATAGCGTAGCAAGCGTGAACGTTGATTTTCTTCTTACCAGGGCAAAGACTCATTGCCTTGTCCATATCTGCCATTAACTCTTCCGGAGTTCTGGCCTTACCCGGATAGTTACCGGTAGTCTGGATACCACCTGTTAAAGGACCGTCCTGATCAAATCCCTTAACGTCATCACCCTGCCAGCAGTGAACGGATACAGGTACATTCTTTAAGATTTCAATTGCCTTGTCAGTGTCTACGCCGTATGCAGCGTACATAGCTTTTGCTTCTTCGTATCTTGATTTTACGCTCATTTTATAATCCTCCTAAGATTTAATTTGTATAGGTTTTTACGTCGAAAGATGCAAATACGCAGTCTCTCGCACTATTAAGATCTGTTAACTCGCCGCCTACCATCATCTGCACCATCAGGTTCCCAATTGCAGTTGCTTCGGTAGGTCCTGCAAATACAGTTCTTCCGGTGTACTTTGCCGTAAGCTGATTTAAGTACTCTGCATTAGCGCCGCCGCCTACTACACTGATACTGTCATAGGTCTTACCGGTAATCTCCTGAATCTCTTCGATGGTTTCTGCATAGCACTTTGCCAAGCTGTTGTAAATAACGGATGCGATTTCTGCCGGAGTCTTGGGAACCTGCTGCCCACTTTCTTCACAAGCTGCCTGCACTTCCTTAGTCATATTCTTTGGTGCCAAGAATCTTCCGTCGTTACAGTCTACTAAGCTGGTAATACTCTGCTTTGCTGCTTCTGCACAAAGCTCTCCAAAGGAAATATCGATACCTTGCTCTTCTTTTAACTCTTTCTTCACACTCTGAATCATCCAAAGACCCATAATGTTCTTCAGATAACGGAAACGATACTGATAACCGCCCTCGTTGGTGAAGTTATGTGCCATACTCTCTAAACTGCAATCTGCTTCCATACGCTCCACACCCATCAGTGACCATGTACCTGAGCTGATGTATACGGTGTCCGGATTGTTGGACGGAACTGCCAGTACTGCTGAACCGGTGTCGTGAGTTGCAGGTAGCACAACCTTACAGTTAAAGCCAAGCTCTTCCTGAAGCTCCGCAGTCAAATCACCAAGTACAGTACCCGGAACAGAGATTGGCAGGAACATCTCGGAAGGAATACCCAGCATCTCGATTAACTCTTTATCCCACTCCTTGGTCTCCGGATTTAATAACTGAGAGGTAGAAGCCTCAGTGTATTCGTTAGACTTCTTACCACTTAATAAGTAATGGAAATAATCAGGCACCATTAAAAATGTCTTCGCCTGCTCTAAGTACTCCGGATGTCCCTTCTTCACTGCCATCAGCTGATAGATGGTGTTGAAGATAGCCTTCTGGATACCGGTACGAAGATAAAGCTGCTCGTGAGGAATAATCTTATACACTTCCTCATCCATGCCTTGGGTTCTATCGTCACGATAACCTACGGTATTACCAAGTACTTTATCATTCTTATCCAATAACACAAAGTCCACGCCCCAGGTATCAATACCTACGCTGGCCGGAATCTTACCAATTTCCTTACACTTTTTAAGTCCTGTCTTGATTTCATTAAACAGCGCTTCATAATCCCAGCACTTCTCGCCATCCTTCTCATGAAGTCCATTAGGAAAACGATGAACCTCTTCTAAAACTAACTTACCGTCTTCCATATGAGAAAGAATGTGACGTCCGCTGGATGCGCCAATATCAATTGCTAAATAATATGCCCCCATATTGACCTCCTTGCCTTCGCTTACAAAACGTGGGCTACGCCCACTTAGATACATACATCATAACACATTTGTTCGCAAGAAAAAAGGACACTTGTTGTAAAAAAAGTGTCCTGTGTTGCATTTATCTGTCTACTCTGTCACACTCTCCTTATGGGTACTATCATTCACGGTAGGCGGTTAGTCCTTCTTCAGAGGGACTGTGACTCTCTGTTACTATAGAAATCTGTTTTTACGGAAATTTGTACGAAAGAGGGTGTTGCGAATGCTAACTCTTGAAGGTTTAATTGCTGTAATCAGCCTTGTACTGACAGCTTATGGACTCGGTTATTCAATGGGTTATAATAAAGCACAAAAATAGCCGCCCACGTCTGCAAACTAAGCGGCATTTTTGCTAACAATAAATGTGTGGACTAACCGTCTATCGGTAGTACCTTTTATACTCTTAGATTAATCGAATTTAATAAGCTTGTCAACTATATTTTATATTGACTCCTATCTCGCAGCCCTCTTTCTCTTCTTATCCAGTACATGTGCCATAAACACCAACAATACCAGCACCAACGTATTCTCCATAAAGGAAAAGACCCCGAACATAAACACATCTCTATAAAACTCTATCGGAATGTCTACAACAGGTCCCATAAAAGAATTGATAATTCCTGTTACCACATATATACCAGCCATTACATACAATGCAATAGGACTTACCACCTTTTTACTAGTAAAGAAACGCACACAAATCACCAAAAACACCACATTTAAAGCTGTCGCACACAGCAAAAAAGCATATGAAGATTTATCGTGTACCGATACAAAACCTATAATTCCATTTAATATCCTTACTCCGAAATACAATACTGATAAAATGGTTGCAAATCTTTTATCTAACCTATCGTGAAGTGCCGTATACACACTATACCCAAATACTAACGTCAGAAGTATACACATACACATATCAATGGGAGCACTAATCATCAATTCATCGTGTATAAAGTAATTTGCAAGATAATAAATACTCATTATCAATGAACTCATGAAGGCCAATGTAATAAGAAAAACCTGTGCACGTTTAGACACTCCATCATCTAAGATTGCATTTTTCTCCACATACATCTTCATATCATCATCCGCCAAAAGCTCATCCACCGAAGTTTCCAAAAACTGCGCCATTTTCTTGGCTGTCATAAGATCCGGATAGCGGGAGCCTCCCTCCCATCGTGACACCGCTTGTCTCGTTACATATAAGTAATCCGCCAGCGTCTGCTGGGTCATTCCCTTTTCTTCTCTGATTCGTTTTAAATTTTCTCCAAATTCTGCCATATTCAAAATTCCTTTCTCGTTTCGTCTCCTGCAGGACACCTTGAGTATAGTCTTTCCCCCCCAAAATGGAAAGCAACTCCTTATTTTCCACATGTTGACACCCTGTCAACACCCGGAAAATGGCTATTCTACGCCAAAAAGCTCCTCCAGCTCCCGGATAGCCTTTGCCAGCTTTTTATCCTCCATATCAGAGTAATTAATAATCAAAAATCCCTTATACAGGTGTTGATTCTCAAAGCAATACTCTGATAAGCACTGAATCAATATACCCCTTTCCCTGGCAGCCCACTTTATTTCCACATCACTTAAGTCCGTATTCACTCGTAACAGGAAATGGGTGCCGGCTCCGGTCTCTATGATTCGACTGATTTTATTTAAAGCAGATGCCCGGAACATCTTTAGAATCTTATCTCTCTGTTGTCTATAATAATTGATACTTCTACGGATATGTCTCTCAAAGTATCCCTTCTCCATAAATCTAGCCAGTGCATACTGTTCAAAGCCGGATACACTACAGGAATAAAAACTCATGGTTGCCATATACCGTTCCATCAGCTTCTCCGGCAATACCATATAGCTGACACGTAAGGAAGGTACCATGGTCTTGGAAAAATTATTCATATAAATTACTCGATGATTGGTATCCATAGACTGTAACGAGGGAATAGCTCTTCCTACGATACGGAATTCACAATCGTAATCATCCTCTATAATATAGCGCCCCGCCTCTTCTGCCGCCCAGGCAAGAAGTTCCTGCCTGCGTCCAATAGGGGTCACGATTCCCACCGGGTAATGGTGCTCCGGAGAAACATGAGCCACATTTGCCCCGGACTTGGCAAGAGCCTGCACACTCATACCACTTTTGTCGATATCTATATACGTCCATTTTACTCCATTAGCATCGTATAATCTGGAGATTTTCTTGTACCCGGGATTCTCCACTGCATAAAAGGTATCCTTCCCCAACAGCTGTAACAGTCTTCCATACAAATACTCTGTCCCTGCACCCACGATGATATGGTCAGGAGATACCTGCATTCCACGATACCGGTACAGATGCTCTGCAATCCGGACACGCAGCTCTTCCACACCATTGAAAGGAACCATCTTGAGCAGCGTAGTATCATAGTCCGTTAGGGTCTCCCGCATCACCTTTGCCCAGCTTGCAAAAGGAAACTTCTCATAATTAATGTTGTGGGCTGTAAAATCTGCCAGCACCTCTTCTTCCTTATGCTTGATAGAAAAGGCGGTATATGTAGCCGATGTATTACTCCCCTTAGAAAGCTTATTTACAAAGTACCCCCTCTTCTCCGCAGAAGTAATATATCCCTCCAATAAGAGCTGATTATAGGCATTCTCCACCGTCTTAAGGCTCACATCCATATGCTCCGCCATGGCACGCTTGGAAGGTAGCTTTTCACCTGCCTTCAACGTTCCCTGCAGAATATCTTCTTTTATTTTCTGATAGAGGAACTCATACATTGTACGGTTTCCACGCTCCGCCAAATCATAAGTCAGCATAATCTGGTATCCTCATTTTTATCTATTCTGGTTATTTAAAAGATATCAGTTTTGATTATACTGAACTTAACAGCAAAACACAAGCATTGTATGAGGAGGAAAGAAAAATGGGTGTATATGCAATTACAGGTGCTTCCAGCGGTATCGGAGCAAAGACAAAAGAGCTTTTATTAGAAAGAGGACATGAAGTCATCAATATTGACTTAAAGGGTGGCGATATCTGTGTAAACTTAGCTTCCCCGGAAGGAAGACAGGAAGCTATCGATAGGCTTCATGAAATGCATCCGGAAGGCTTGGACGGTATGATTTGTAATGCGGGCGTATCCGGTGCCTGCGGCAACCTTCCACTGATTATCTCCCTGAACTACTTCGGAACCGTAGCACTGGCAAAGGGTGTATATGATTTACTTAAGAAAAAGGGCGGCAGCTGCGTAGTAACCGTATCCAACACCATTTCACAGGGTGCGGGCCGCAAGGATATCGTAGATTTATTGAACAATATCGGCGATGAAAAAAGAGTTTTAAGTCTGGTTTCCGCAATGGATGAAACTAATTTATCCGTAGGTAACAGTCTCTATGTATCTGCGAAATATGCTTTGGCAAGATGGGTAAGACGAGTATCTGCTTCCTGGGCAGCAAATGGTGTCCGCATCAATGCGGTAGCTCCCGGTAATGTTCACACTGCAATGACCGCAACCATGAGCACTTCTGCAAAGATGGCGTTAAACGCTCTTCCGATTCCTACCAAATACGGTCAGGAATGTCTTATGGACCCGGAAGAAATCGCAGAAGTAATGGTATTCCTTTCATCAAGCGCTGCAAGAGGCGTAAATGGTAACATTATGTTCGTAGACGGCGGAACCGATGCACTTTTGAATTCAGAGAAGGTATATTAAGGAGGAGTATGGATATGAGACCAATTGAGAAATATGTAGAAAAAATGGAAAATAAAGATTTTGCAGGTCTTGCAGAACTGTTCTCCGATGACGGAGTTATCTGTGATTACTGCACCAATTCCGCTTCTCAGCGAGAATATCACATTTACGGAAAAGAAGCTATCAACATGTTCTTCCGTAATAAATTCGGCTTCCGTCAGTACTCTATCTTAGAAGCCGAGGTAGTGAACGATACTCAGGCTGAGTTCATCGCCAACTTTGGTGGTTATAACATCATGGCTATCGCCACAGTACGAAATGTAGATGAAAACGGATTAATTACCAACCTTACTGTCAGACCAAAATAATGGTCGCCCTCCCTCGGACAGTAAATACAATAGTTGCCCGGCAACAAATAAGGCCGCTTCCCATAAGGGATGCGGCCTATATTATTGGCTAATTATCTGTTGTTGATAATCTTAGTTAATTCTACAGGATCAACAATCTTGCCATCCTTGTAAACACGCATGTTACCGGATGCAATTTCATCGATAAGGATTACTTCGTCATTGTTGTAACCGAACTCAAACTTGATATCCCAAAGGTCAAGACCAAGAGTCTTTAAATCGTCAGCTACAATCTTGGTAATCTTTAAGGTCTGCTCCTTCATGCTCTCGAACATAGCAGGAGTCATAACGCCAAGTGCTGCAAGACCTTCGCCGGTAACAAGAGGATCGCCTAAAGCGTCGTTCTTGAAGGTACACTCAACATAACCACCTTCTAATACAGTACCATCTGCAATGTACTCGCCGTATCTACGGATGAAGCTTCCGGTTGCAACGAGACGGCAGATTACTTCTAAACCATGACCAAATACGGTTGCAGGAAGAACTTCCATAGTAGCATCCTCAAGATTAGCACTTACATAATGAGTCTTAATGCCAGCTTCCTTAAGTAATTCAAAATAATGAATAGAAGTCTGTAAATTAGCCTTACCGATACCTTCGATAGTTAATCCAACAGAATTCTCGCCCGGATCAAATACACCATCTTTACCGGTACAATCATCCTTAAACTTTAACATTACGTTGCCGTTTTCAAGTTTGTAAACGTCTTTTGTTTTACCTGAATAAATCTTTTCCATTTTGAATCATTCCTCCGTACCTTGGGTTTGTGTTAATGTTTCTTAACATAAAAACATTATCACAATTTTTTTCTGTTGACAATTCAATTTTCGCTAAATATTTCTTCGTTTTAACGTTTTTTATAGTGAAACTGTCATTTCTTACGCTACACCGAAAATTTTTAAACGCAGTATTCTTTACTGCTTAAAACTCTCCGGTTTCAACTCATAATGCATGACCCTCTTCGTAATCGGATGCTTAAACTCCAGTTCATAAGCATATAATGCCACCTGCCTTACTCCCACCTCACGGCTGAATGCTATAGACGCCTCTGAACCATACTTGGTATCTCCGAGGAGGGGCATACCTGCATGAGACATCTGTACACGAATCTGATGAAACCTACCGGTATCGATATGGATATCCAGAAGTGCCAGTCCCTCCGGCATGGTTTTCACTACTTTATATTGAAGGACTGCTTTTTTCGCATCCGGTGTATCCTCAGATGCCACCCTTGCCAGACTTCCATCCTTCACAAGGTAATCTACAAGCTCGCCTTCCCGGGCAGAAGGTTTTCCACAGACCAGGGCATAGTATCGTTTATTTAGCGTCCCCTGGGAAAGCTGCTTTGTCAGCCCTGCCGCAGCATCCTTTGTCTTAGCAAATACCAACAACCCCTCCACCGGCTGATCCAAGCGGTGTACCACACCAATGTACGGATTCTTCTTTCCTGACTCCGCCAGATACTTCTTCAGTTCACTGACCACATCCGGCTCTCCGATCTTCGAGGTCTGGGTGGCCAGACCGGCCGGCTTCTTTATTACTAATATGGTTTCATCTTCATAGAGAATTTCGGTTTTCATAACTTCCTCTTCTTGGTATTTAGATTTTAAAGCGGTATCCAACACCCCAAATAGTCTCAATATACTGAGGCTTTGCAGTATCCGGCTCAATTTTCTCACGAATCTTCTTGATATGAACGGTTACGGTAGCAATATCACCGATGGAGTCCATATCCCAGATTTCACGGAACAGCTCTTCCTTGGTGTATACGTGGTTCGGATTTTCCGCAAGGAAGGTCAACAGATCAAACTCCTTGGTGGTAAAGCTTCTCTCTTCTCCATCAATATATACACGACGTGCAGTCTTGTCTATGCGGATACCTCGAATCTCTACTATATCATTCTGAACCTTCTGACCGGCACCTACAAGCCTCTCATAACGGGCCATGTGCGCCTTTACGCGCGCAACCAACTCACTTGGGCTGAAGGGCTTGGTCATATAATCGTCTGCGCCAAGGCCAAGACCCCTGATTTTATCAATATCATCCTTTTTCGCAGACACCATAAGAATAGGAATATTCTTCTCCAAACGAATCTTTTTGCATACCTCAAAACCGTCCATTCCCGGAAGCATCAGATCCAAAATAACCAAATCAAAATCACCTTCCAGTGCTGCCTGCAACCCCTCGTCTCCTGTATGTCGGGTCTCCACTTCAAAGTCACTCAGTTCCAAATAATCCTTCTCTAACTCTGCAATCGCTACTTCATCTTCCACTATTAATATTTTACTCATATCACTATCCTCCATAACTATGAACTCGGTGTCAATTCCTTATACTTTCTTATTACAAAGTGGATACAGGTTCCTTCACCCTCTCTACTGGTAGCCCAGATGTATCCGCCATGGTCTTCAATAATCTTCTTTACAATAGATAAACCGATACCACTTCCACCCTGCATGGAATTACGGGATGCATCCGTGCGATAAAAGCGGTCAAATATCTTGGACAAATCCTTTTGGGCAATTCCCTTACCATTGTCCTCAATCTCAATTCGTACCGAATCAATCTCGTCCAAAATCCGGATATCAATTTCTCCGTTTTTCTTATCCATATATTTTACACTGTTGCTGATAATATTATTTATCACTTTCTTCATCTGCTCCGGGTCCGCAATGATTATGGTATCATTACTTACCAGATTGGAATAATCCAGGCGGATATTGCGGTTCTCCAAATCCATCCCCACTTCTTCCACACAATCCTTGAAATAATCTGCTACATTAATCTGGTGGAAATTGTAAGGAATACGATTGTTCTCCACATTGGAATACACCGTAAGCTCACTTATCAGCTTCTGCATATCCGTAGCTTTATTATAAATAGTCCTTAAATACTTATCCTTCTTCTCCGGCGTATCTGCAACACCGTCCAGGATACCTTCCACATAGCCCTTTATAGCAGTAATCGGAGTTTTCAAATCGTGAGAAATATTACTGATCAGCTCTCTGTTCTGCTTCTCATGCTGGGTGTTTTCTTCCGTAGACTCCTTCAGCCTAAGTCGCATATCCTCATAATTCCGATACAAGTCCCCGATTTCCCCTTTCGCATCTGTTTCCAGCGTATAATCAAAGTCACCCTCTTTAATCTTATTCATTGCCACATTCAACTGATTTAAAGGATTGAATACACTCTTCTGAATCCAACGGGTCAACAGCCAGCCCGTAAATATAAGAATCAGAATCATGGCAATAATCATGTCTTTCAAAAGCTGATGAGATACCAACATATTTACCTTGGTAATCAGAGAGTAATCTAACTCCTTCACCGGATAACCATTCTGTACATTCATCAGATATATACTTATTACAAGAAACGCCACCGCACATAATACTAATGGAATCGCAATAATTGTCACAAATGTCACAACCAGCCGGGTCTTAAACTTCATACATACTCCTCCCTCAGAATATCTATATATCTATCTTACCACATCCTTTCCCAACATGTATAAATAAGAAAGAATAATCTTCTAAAAAAATTATGAAAAATTTTTCTGAGAAATGTATTGACATTTTAAAAAGTTGTGCTATATTAATATTAGTAATCATTACTGATTTTGAGAAAGGAATTTTGGATGGCACTGAAGAAAAGCAAGCAACGAGAACAAATCAAACAATTTCTTATGACTCGTAAGGATCATCCCACTGCCGATGTTGTTTATATGAACGTCCGCAAGGAGAATCCTAATATCAGCTTAGGCACGGTGTATCGTAACCTTACCTTACTTGCAGAAATCGGTGAGATTCAGAGAATCAGAATGGGAGATGGTGTAGATCACTTCGATGCAGACACCTCCCAGCATTATCACTTTATCTGTAAAGAATGTGGCAGCGTAATCGATCTGGATATAGAAGCATTGCCCGATACCTGTAGTATCGCCGGTCAGAACTTTGATGGTGAGATTACCGGATGTGTCACCTACTTTTACGGAAAGTGTAAAAATTGCTGTACTGTATGCAGCGAAAATAATTTGTAAATACTAAAAACCAAACACTTTCACAATTTTATTTAAGAAAAGGAGATTTTGATTATGAGTAAGTATGTATGTAGCGTATGTGGTTATGTTCACGAAGGAGATGCAGCTCCTGACAAGTGCCCTATTTGTGGCGTTCCTGCTGAAAAGTTCACCGAAATGGCCGGAGAAAAGGTATGGGCAGCTGAGCATGTAGTGGGTGTAGCCCAGGGTGTAAGAGAAGATATTATCGCTGACCTCAGAGCAAACTTTGAAGGTGAGTGTTCAGAGGTAGGTATGTACCTGGCAATGGCTCGTGTAGCTCACAGAGAAGGCTATCCGGAAATCGGTTTATACTGGGAGAAGGCAGCTTGGGAAGAAGCTGAACACGCAGCTAAATTCGCAGAATTACTCGGTGAAGTAGTTACCTCTTCTACCAAGAAGAACTTAGAGATGAGAGTTGATGCTGAAAACGGCGCAACCGCAGGTAAATTCGACCTTGCTAAGAGAGCTAAGGAACTTAACTTAGACGCTATCCATGACACAGTGCATGAAATGGCTAGGGATGAAGCTAGACATGGTAAGGCATTTGAGGGTCTTTTAAAGAGATACTTTGGCTAAGCTACAAGCCATGCACCAGCATAATAATAACGCTCCGCGAGTTTACTCGTAGGAGCGTTTGTTATTGTGCTGGTATACGGCGACAGCCGTCCAACGAGAAAATGCGTAGCATTTGCGAGGCTGGCATGGCTTGTGTTTCTCTACGGCGACAGCCGTCCAACGAGAAAATGCGTAGCATTTGCGAGGCTGGCATGGCTTACTCACTATACTATTTCAACTTCAAAAGCATATTGAAATTAAAAATTACATATGCTATAATGCCACTAGGCAAAAGGAAATTAGTGTCCACGTTGGCACAAAAGCGAACCCCCGCAAGTTGCAGCTTGCGGGGGTTTTTGTCTAATTATTTAAAATGGCAAGACCAAACCATTAGGCTTGTTACCGTTTACTCCTCTTTGTCAAGCCATTTGCAAAGATAGTAGGCAACTACCTTTGCCAGAACAGAGGAAATAAAGGAAATTAGTAAGTCCAACGTTCGCACCCCCTTCCTGTTGCCAGTGTAGGGACGGTAACTATTTTAGCTTACTACAAAAACTACTTCTTTGTACACATTGTTTTTACTTACTTAATCCTATTTAATGTCCAGACCCCCGCCTTTTTATGATAATTCAATGTCACCTGTTGTACTCTGTCCGAGAACGTCACCTCACAACGATAAGACGTCAAATCACTCATCTTCTTATCGATATAAACAATATGGTCTATCTTAAGGCGTAGTCCTTCCACACTGAAATACAGTGGAATCACCTCTCCTTTATTATTAAAGGAAGCAATCACAGGCACCGGTATAATATTAGGATTATTGGCTAAAATCATTGTTACTTTATGCTCTGACATCTTTACCTCCTTCTCCTCCGGAATCTTATTATAACAGAACATTTGTTCTATTGCAAGCCGTTGACAAACTAGTACTTTTGTCATATAATACACTTACGGAACATTCTGAAAATTGATTTATTTGTCATTTGTTGTATAACTTTTCAGAGCCACTCGTAAATACAAAATTCAAAGGAGATTATATTATGGCAAAAAACATGGGTGCACAGACAGTTGATGTAGCAGCAGGAAGAAGAGTTGTTATTTCTGCAGGTGTGGGAAAAACAAATGTAGATGAGCTTAAATGGCTTACCGATACCGTATTATCCAGCGCTTCTGCTTGGAAATCTACCGGTTGGGCTTATATTGCAGATTGCTCCAAGATGGATCCTGTTACTCCGGCAGAAGGCCGTGAACTGGTTGAGATGACCAAGAAATTCGTAGAAGCTGGCTGTAAGGCATTTGCTTTCGCGGAAGGTAACTCTATTATGTTAAAGGTTCAGGCACAGAAGAACACCCAGCGTTCTGAAACAGGTGTTATCGAAGGACACTTCGCTACTGTTGACGAAGCCTTAGCATGGTTAAAGGAAGAAGTTCAGATTTAATTTATATATAATACAATAAAAGCCGGTTTTTGCCGGCTTTTATTTATGTTCCCGTAGTCGCATAACTACCCCATCTTTATCATCGGTTCTCTCCACCCATAATCCGTGCCAAAAATGTCATCGTAATCTCTTCATACCGTTTCGCATCCACCATATAACTCATCCCATGGGTAGCTCCCGGAAAAGTGTGAATCTCCACATTATCACCACCAGCCTCTTTTATAGCCCAACTCATATCGCACGGCACAAATCCATCCGCCTCTCCATGAATCAGTAAAATCGGTACCTTTGCTTTGGTAACCGCTTCCACTGCGCTACTCTCTTCCAAAGCAAATCCACCAAATACCCGGGCTCCCAACTTTATAAACGGATATAATAATATCAGGGGAAAACGCATCTCCTGTCCCACCTTACAGATGATGTCTTTCGGTGAAGAATATGGGCAATCCGCCATGATTCCCTTTACATTAGGCGGCAGTTCCAAATCATTTACCATCAGCACCGTTGCTGCTCCCATGGAGATTCCCGCAAGAACAATCTCTGTATCCTCTCCAAACCACTTCAATGCATACTCTATCCAGCCCAGACAATCCTTTCGTTCCTGCACTCCAAAGGTAATGGTGCTACCCTCACTCATTCCGTGGGAACGCTGGTCTACTACCAGCACATTGTACCCAAGCTTTAACGCCAGCTTCGTTCCTCCGCAGAAGTCCACGTATCCACTACTCTTATAGCCATGGAACTGTATTTGTAACGGGGCACCCTCTGCCGTATGATAATATCTTCCAAACAGCTTCAATCCATCAAAGGATGTGATCGTCACTCCCTCAAAGGCTCTGTTCATAATCTCTTGTATACAACCATCAATGGTCTCCTTATAATCCAGATACTGGGGACCGGTGGGCATTGAAGGTGCATCTCCCGGCTGCCTTTTGGGAGCCAAGAAAGCAATACGATAGCTGGTGTAAGAAATCGTCAGGGCATATACCACTAATAATAAAATAACAAATAACCAAACCAATGCTACAAACTCCTACTTAAATTCTTTCTTATCCATAGTTTCTCCCATCTTTGGTAATTTATGTATTACGCTTTCTATATTCTGTAGGAGTACACCCAATATACTCTAAAAATAATTTACCATAATAGCTACTGTGGTTAAACCCACAGCTCTGGGCAATCTCCGAAACACTCTTATCCGTCTGCACCAGCAAAAAGGTGCTTTGCCGAATCCGATAGCGGTTCAAGAATTCTATGGGCGTAGAATCAGAAAGCGCACGAAAAGTTCTGCACAAATACTCCTTACTCACATGCACTTGCTGTGCCAACTGTGCCAAAGAGACAGACTCCCCATAATTTTGCCTGATATAATCCAGCACCTCTTTCACAAGAAGGCTCCTGCTGTTTTCCAGGGATGGCTTGACACTTTCCGCATCCTTCACCAACAAGTATATACAGCTTAACAGACACTGCTTAATATACAATTCACATCCAAAATCACCTGTCTCATACGCCCCACAGATACAACGTAGTCCCTGACATACTTCCGCAGACAGTTTTTCCCTTATTCTCAGACTCCCGGTAATCAGAGGTTGCAAATATCTGGTAAAAACCGCTTCATGCTCATTACATACCAGTGTATAATCAAACACTACTGCAATAAACCCATGCACCCCTTCATCGTAAGCGGTAATTGTATGAAGCCTGCCGGAATTGATAAATATTCCCTCTCCTTCAGGAATCACATAACTTTTCTCCTCTACCTGAATGCAGAGCGTCCCCTTAGTTGCAACGAGCAGCTCAAATTCATTGTGATAATGAAGATATGCCAAAAGCTGCTGATTCTTCTCAAAGGTGTTATTATATACCGCTATCGGAAATGCCGCAGTTCCATGCTGCAGTGTTTCTTTAAAATTCCCTTTATCCATTCTCTCCATATAGGTCAATATTGTTATAATATTCATCAAAAAAATTATAGATACAACTTCCTTGCAACAATATAATTATATTAGTTGTATATATCATTGTAAAGCCGTAAACGTCGAGAAAGGAGCTGCTTTATGAAGAATGTAAAAATTGAAAATGACTGTATTTTTTACTCTATGAATGGTGAACTGATTCGCATTTCCTCCTGTGGAAAAGATACAATCCGCTTCCAATCCTTCCCCGGTTGTCAGTTTATTGATGAAAACTATTCCCTAATTCCCGGAAAAAGTGATGTGCAAATAGAAGAAAAGGATAAGAGTATTATCTTCCTAAGTGGCAAACTACAGCTGGTTCTGAGGGAGAATGGCAAAACCACTTATTATTACAATGAAAAGAAAATTCTGGAAGAAAAACCGGAGCAAAACTTTGGCTACGGCTTCCGCCACTACACCAATATCGGCAGTGGTCTTTGGAAAGGCAGAATCACTTTTGAACCCAACGATGGTGAGCATTTCTTCGGAATGGGACATAGCTGGGACAATCCTTTTGATTTAAAGGGTTCCTCTATAGACATCGTAAATCTGAATGCCAAATGTACCATCCCCTATATATATTCCTCTCTGGGCTACGGCTTTCTTTGGAATGTGCCCTCTACCGGCCTTGCAGAATTAGCCCACAACAGAACCCGCTTCACCAGTGACTGCTGCCGGGCCATTGATTACGTTATCATCGGTGGTACTCCCAAAGAAGCCTGCTCCATTCTTGCGGATTTAACCGGACATGCTCCCGAAATGCCTGACTGGGGTACAGGTTTTTGGCAGAGCCGGCTTCGCTATGAGACCCAGGAGGAGCTTCTAAATGTAGCCAGAAAGTATAAGGAACTGGGAATTCCCCTTTCTGCCATTATCGCGGATTATTTCCACTGGACGGAGCAAGGTGATTATAAATTCGACCCCAAATACTGGCCGGATGTAAAGGCCATGACTGACGAACTCCACGAAATGGGTACTAAGCTGATTGTGTCCATGTGGCCTACCATCAATGAACAAAGCGAAAACTACCGCCACATGTCCGAAAACAATATGCTGATGCGCACCACCCGCGGCTCCGACAGAGTCTTCAATTTCTACGGCTGGCAGGCGGAAATCGATGTAACCAATCCGGCTACCAGAGAGTATGTGTGGAGCAAGCTAAAGGAGAACTACATCGACAACGGTGTGGATGCTCTTTGGTTTGATGAGGCAGAGCCGGAGATTCATCCGGAGCAATTTGACAATCTCATCTGGCACAAAGGAAGAGCCGATATGGTAGGACTCCTTTACCCCTACTACTACTCTAAGCTGGCATATGACGGTTTCAAATCCATAGGCAGAGACGATATTATCACTTTAACCCGATGTGCCTACTTAGGAAGCCAGAAGTTCGGCTCTCTGGTATGGTCCGGTGACATCCCTTCTACTTTCGAGAGCCTGCAACATCAAGTACATGCCGGCCTGAACATGGCGATGTGCGGTATCCCATGGTGGAACACCGATATTGGCGGTTTCTTCGGTGCAGATATTGAAAGCGACTACTTCAAAGAGCTGATTGTCCGTTGGTTTCAGTTTGGTATTTTCAGCCCGGTGATGCGCTTACATGGGTCCCGCATCCGCCACGGCGAAAAGAGCGATATTATTGAGCCCAGCGGTGATCCGAATGAAATCTGGAGCTTTGGTGAACGAAACTTAGAAATTTTAAAAGATTTGGTTCTGCTTCGCGAACGTCTAC
This sequence comes from Acetatifactor sp., assembly GCA_045541195.1. Taxonomy (GTDB): domain Bacteria; phylum Bacillota; class Clostridia; order Lachnospirales; family Lachnospiraceae; genus Acetatifactor. The sequence continues at coordinate 62,689 of JAZQIQ010000031.1, forward strand.
GCCCCTACATCAGTACACAGATGAAGACCGCCTCTGAAAAAGGTTACCCGGTAATGCGTCCTATGTTCTTCGAATATCCGGAGGACGAGATGTGCTATACCTTAAACGGGCAATATATGTTTGGAGATGATATCATCTTTGCCCCCATTACTGAACAGGGACAGACCTCTAAGAAGGTATATCTTCCAGAAGGAGAATGGATTCTCACCAAGGACAAGACCCGATACACCGGGGGTGAATACGAAATCGCTGCGGAAATTCACGAATTTATTGCCTTTGTACGTGCAGATGCTGAAGTGTTACATGCCTTTTAGTATCCATATTACAAAACTACTCTCTGAGATACCCGAAATCATCCTTTCGGGTATCTCATTCTGTAATTTTCCTACATAGATACTTTTATGACAGCACCTACCCTATTCTCAGTATTGTAATCTACTTTCTTACCTTCACCGCCAATGCATGTGCCTTCATGCCCTCTGCTTCTGCCAGTTCTATAATATAATCTGCATTATACTTCAACGCCTTCTCAGGATACCTGATTACACTATACCCACGCATGAACTCCTGTACCGACATCCCGGAGGAAAATCTGGCTGTACCGCAGGTTGGAAGAATATGATTGGTTCCGCAGAAATAGTCTCCTACCGGTTCCGTACTGTACTCACCTACAAACACCGCTCCCGCATTGGTTACCTTCTCCAGAGCCTCTTCACAATCCTCCAACAAAAGCTCCGCATGCTCCGGTGCAATTTCATTGACTGCATCTATGGCCTCACGAATGGAATCCACCACAAAGATATCTCCGTAGTTTTCAAAGGTTCTCTTTGTAGCATTCACAAGGTCGTTTTCCCGACACAAGCGATTTACTTCCTCCTTAATCTGCTGTGCCTGTTCCTCAGATAAGCAAAAGGTGGTACTTGCTTCAAAACCGGTCCCATGCTCAGCCTGGGATATCATATCCGCGGCAATGAAAGTAGGGTTCGCCCTCTCATCTGCAATAATGGCAATCTCTGAAGGTCCGGCAATTGAGTCAATCTTTACTTCTCCAAACAAAAGCTTCTTCGCCATCTGGGTGTAGTTATTACCCGGTCCGGTGATGGCATCCACCTTCTTCACCGTCTCCGTCCCGTAGGCCACTGCTGCCAGTCCCTGAGAACCGGACAACTTATAATAATTTTTCACTCCCAGATAATCTGCCACATAAAGTAGGTGTTCATCAATGGTTCCGTCCAACCTTGGTTTTGTCAGGATGTAGATATTGGGAACCCCAGCCACAATGGCAGGCACCAAATTCATACATAGTGTGGAAATGAGAGGCGCCATATTCCCCGGTACTGTTACAGCCACACTGCCCAGCGGCGTATATCGCCTTTCCAGTGCTGCACCGTCGTCATATGTCTCGCAAAAACCCTTGGGCAATTGTCTTTTATGGAATCGAAACAGATTGTCACAGGCCCGCTTCACAGCCTCCTTAAACTCCTCAGATACCGCCTCTTTTGCACGGGTGAATTCCTCCTCCGATACAAAAAGCCCTATCTCAGGGATATCTGCCCTGTCAAATCTCTTCATGTAGTCATACAGTGCTTCATCTCCCCGTTCCTTCACATTCTTAAGAACCTCTTTTACAGTAATCTCCACCTCTTCCGGAATACTGCTCCTGCGTTTCAAGAGATTAAGATACCTTGGATTGTCATAACTGAATTTGCTGATTGTAACCATGTGTTTTCCTCCTTTTTTATTGAATTACGGTCCTTCGAAGTATTGGCAATATCGCTTGCTTCTGAAGGATAAATAAAAAACGCCTGACCCACGTTTATCAGAGAATTTTCCCTAACAAACGTGGATCAAGCGTTCTGCTTACTATCAACGTCAGTATAACAATGCCTTTCGCTTTTGTCAAGTAGTGAATTAACACGCCAAAGTGTTTTGAAGTAAGTTGTAATCATCTCTGTCTTGGACAACACACCCCTTCCACTCCCGCCGCATATCATAAAGGGTGAGAAACATTCCACTCGCAATCTTGGAAAGGCTCGGGGTGAGATTATGAAAAAATGTGATTTTGCCATTGTGGGAGGCGATAAACGTACCGCCGGTATGGCTCAGGTCTTTGCGAAACGGGGATATAATGTGATTTGCTACGGTATCACAGAACACCCCCTTCACGAAAGAATCCAATATGCCCAGACGCTGCAGGATACGCTCTCCAAAGCACCGGTCATCGTGTGCGGTATTCCCTTTCAAAAGGACGGCGCATTATACTTTGTCGATGAAACTATGCAGACACCACTTTCGGAATTTCAGCGCATGCTACGGAAAATGCATAAGATATTTGCCGGTGTCATTCCGGAGGATTTTCGAAGAGGATGCGAAAAACGCAGCATTAACTGTTACGATTTCATGCTGGATGAACCACTGGCAATCTATAATGCCATTGCTACTGCGGAAGGTGCTGTTCTGGAAGCACTACTCCACAAAGATACTCACCTTCATCAGAGTAATGCCCTGGTGCTTGGCTACGGACGATGCGGCAAAGTGCTGGCAGATAAGCTAAAGGGCCTTTCTGCCCGGGTCACCGTATGCTCCGAGCAACCGCATGAGCTTGCCACTGCCGGTTCCCTTGGTCTTCAAACCATGCCCCTGGAGAAACTATCCAAAAGAATCAAACACTATGAGTATATTTTTAATACCATTCCGGCTACGGTGCTTACCGAAAGCACCCTGCGCAATATGCATGAGGATGCTCTGGTAATCGATATCGCCTCCAACCGTGTAGGGGCAGATTATCGTGCTGCCGAAACACTTGGACGCAACCTTCTCTTCTGTCCGGGACTCCCCGGAAAATACGCCGCCTTAAGCTGCGCAGAGAATCTGGCAGATTATGTCTTAAATAAAATTTAGAAAGGAAACAACCATGGAATTAAAAGGTAAAAAAATCGGAGTAGCTCTGACAGGCTCCTTCTGTACCTTTGAGAAAACATTTCAGGAACTGCAAAAACTGGTAGACCTGGGTGCTGAACTGCATCCCATACTCTCTAATGCTTCCCAGACTATCAGTTGCCGTTTTGGTAATCCTCAGATGTACATGGAGAAAATCGAAGCCATCACCGGCAGAAAGCCCATCCTTTGCATCGAAGGCGCAGAACCCATCGGTCCCACCGGCTATCTGGATATTCTGGTAATCCTGCCCTGCACCGGCAACACTGCTGCCAAGCTGGCAAATGGCATTACAGATACTCCTGTGCTGATGGCTGCAAAGGCGCACCTTCGCAACAATAAACCACTGGTCATCTCCATCTCCACCAATGACGGTCTGGGCATGAATATGAAGAACATCGGTCTGCTTTTAAATGCCAAGAATATATATTTCGTACCTTTTGGGCAAGATGATTGTGTAAAGAAGCCCAACTCACTGGTAGCCCATGTAAATCTGCTCAAAGCTACCCTAGAACACGCGCTGGAGGATAAACAGTATCAGCCGCTTCTACTCTCCTACCAAAGCAAGACTTAAATCTATGAAAGGGGGAAAGGAATAAAATATGTGCGGAATTGCAGGTTTTAGTACCTTTTCTATGAATTATCGGGAGGACGCCGGAACATGGTATGGTCTCCTGCAAAAGATGAATCAACAGCAGAAGCACAGAGGACCGGATGAGGAAAATGTATATTTGGATAGGCATTGTGGTCTGGCCCATGTACGCCTATCCATTCTCGATCTCGCTCTGGGTAAACAGCCCATGACAAGGCAGCTGGAAAATCACCGTGCAAGTATTGTTTTTAACGGCGAAATTTACAACATGCCCGCTCTTCGCAAGGATTTGAAGGCTAAAGGCATAGAGTTTCAGACTACCTGTGATACAGAAGTAATTCTCATGGGGTATCTTGCTCACGGCATTGACTATATGAAAGAGCTCAACGGTATCTTCTCCATAGGAATCTGGGATGAAACACAGGATAAACTCTATCTTATCAGAGACCGTTTGGGAGTAAAGCCCCTATTCTATACCATGCAACATGGCACCTTGATTTTTTCATCGGAGCTGAAAGGAATTCTCTCTTTCCCGGAAGTGAAACCCATCGTGGACAGAGAAGGCTTCTGCGAAATTCTGGGTCTGGGTCCCGCCAAAACCTACGGAAAAGGCGTATTTAAAGATATCTACGAAGTACTGCCGGGACAGTTTCTGGAATTCCATGACGGCATTCTTAGAAAGCACACTTACTGGAAGCTGGAGAGTGCTCCCCACGAGGACTCCTGGGAACAAACTGTAGAGAAGACCCGTTACCTTGTCACAGATGCCATAGGGCTTCAGATGCTTTCTGATGTGCCCATCTGCACTTTTCTTTCCGGCGGTATTGACAGTAGTCTGGTCACCAGCGTTTGCAGCAGGCAATTGCAAAAGCAGGGAAAGAGGTTAGACACCTATTCCTTTGACTTCAAGGACAATGACATTAACTTTAAAAGCAATGCTTTCCAACCCTCACAGGACCGCCCATGGGTAGACAAAATGGTGGAATACACAGATTCCAACCACCACTATCTGGAGTGCTGCAATACAGACTTGTATGCGTATTTATTTAAGGCTGTGGATGCCAGAGACCTGCCCTGCATGGCAGATGTGGAAGCCTCCATGCTTTACTTCTGTGAAAGAGTAGCCCATCATAACAAAGTAACCCTGACCGGAGAATGTGCGGACGAAATCTTCGGCGGTTACCCCTGGTTTCACAAGAAGGAATGCTTTGAGGCTGACTGCTTCCCTTGGTCCATGGACTTTTCTACAAGAACCATGCTCTTAAAGGATGATATCCTGTCGAAACTCCCGCTGGAGGAATATGCAAAATCTGCTTACCATCAGACCATTGCGGAGACTCCTACACTAACGGGTGAAAATCCTGAGGAAAAGCGCCGCCGGGAAATCTCCTACCTGAATCTGAAGTGGTTTATGCAGACACTTCTGGACCGTATGGACCGGACCAGTATGCACGTAGGACTGGAGGCTCGTGTTCCCTTTGCTGACCATCGTATTGTAGAATATCTCTGGAACGTACCTTGGCATATGAAGTGTAAGGATGGTGTGGTGAAAGGACTCCTCCGTGAAGCCGCTAAAGATTACCTTCCCGACGAAGTACTCTACCGCAAGAAGAGTCCTTATCCCAAGACCTACGACCCGGCTTATGAGGGGCTACTTCGACAGGAACTACGCAAAGTAATGGCAAACCCTGCTGCCCCTCTAAATTATCTCATAGATATCCGGAAAGTGGATGCGTTCATGCAGTCTCCTTCCGACTATGGCAGACCCTTCTATGGTCAGCTCATGGCTGGTCCACAGCTTCTGGCATACCTGCTCCAGATTAACTACTGGATGGAGAAATATGGGGTGATTGTAGAAATATAAATTTGACCAAAGAAAAAGTAGCCGGATGTTCGTCCGACTACTTGGTACATAATTATTTTGTTAACACTTTCAAACAATATTTTGTTTTTCCACATGCAGGGCATTTCAGTTTACGCTTCATAATGGTATGTGGTCCCATGATGTAGGATTTCATATCCGGCACAAAACGCTCCTTACACTCCGGACATTCAAAAGCACCGGCATCCCTATCAAGAATACACGAAATAATGATTCCCACAATTATCACAAAGCTTCCGATACCAATCAGAGTAAACTTCATCCAATTCTCCATGTCCAAAATTCCCGCTAAAACAAATAATGGAACTCCGGGAATCCATTTCCCCGTTCCCATTTTGAAATGGTCTTATCGCTGATTCTCAAGATATCCGCCAATGCTCTCTGGGTATAATTCTTTCTTTTTCTTTCTTCAGCGACAAATTTTCCAATCTTAATCTGGTTCATGTCTTCCTCCTTTCTGGTTTCATTTTAGGAAAATACGATATCAATTCACACCCACGGCACGTAGAATATGGTGAATTTATGCGGATTCTACGCTGCGTGGAGTTACTTTTATTACGTCCTCTCTAACTTTCTCTTCTTCCCAGTCCCTGCCAAACAGATGAAATACCGGAAATGCACACACAGATACCTGCAACAAGGAAAATGTAGCCCAGATTCTCTCCTTTATATACACAGAATCCACCCATACCAATAAAAATAGAGCTGACCAGAATGATAAAAATGCCCTTAATAATTGAACCCACGCACCATAATGGTGATATGCTCTTCTCAACCTTTTCCGGTTCCAACGCCGCATCCAACATGGCATCTCCCACAGCATCCAGCTTCTCATCGATTGCCTGATCTACTGCTCCGCCTTCTTTACCGGTAAGCTTGTTGATACCCTTTATGACCACAATAACACCACAAACACCAAAGATAGCCATAATCGGAAGCACAGGCCACAGCTTTCCGGCAATGGGCAATACAAAGCCCGCCACAATACACACCCAGCCAAAGGTTATCTGCATAACTGCCGGATGAACTATAGACCTACCCATATAGCAAATCAATCCCATCAATCCAAAAATTAGCCCTACAGAAATCAATATAGCATTTTGACCTCCGCAGAAAATACATAGGATAATCCCTAGCACAGTAATCCCTGTTACCAATCCTACCTGCACGAGTGGATGATAAATTGATAATTTTAATTTTTTATCATTTCTTTCTTCCATAATTTTCTCCCCTAAACTTTTTGGGAGAAATTATAGCACAAAGAAATACGTAACGCAAATGGGAGACTAATATTCCGCTCTCACCGCCCAGCGCATCTTTGTAGAACGTGCCCGGGGATTTCTATTACACTCTTCCGCGGAAGGGCGCACTACATCTGCTGCCACTTCACTGTACAGTCCTGCCCTTTTCTGTTCTTTGAAGAATTTCTTTACCAGTCTGTCCTCGCCGGAATGGAAGGTGAGAATTGCAACTCTTCCACCGGGTGCCAGCACATTCGGCAGCTTTTCCAGAAAGGCATACAGCACCTCATACTCATTGTTTACGTCAATCCTCAGTGCCTGGAAAACTCTCTGACAGGACTTCTTCACCGCTTCCTTTCTCTCCTTCTCCGGAATAAACGCAAGAGCCTCCTCAATGGCATCCTTGAGCTGTGTGGTTGTTTCGATTCTCTTACCGCGTTTTGCATTTGACACAATTTTATCTGCAATCTTCTCTGCATAGGGCTCGTCCGCATTCTCCTCCAGCATACCCCGTAATTCCTCACGGGAAATACCCTTTAACCGCTCTGCCGCACTGATTCCCTTCTGAGGATTTAAGCGTAAATCCAGCGGTCCTTCAAACTTGTAGGTAAACCCTCTCTCCGGATTGTCAATCTGCATGGAGGATACGCCCAAATCCGCCAGCACAAAATCCAGCTTCTTCCCGGTATCCTTTACTACCAAATCAATATCGGCAAAATTCTGTAAGCGTACGGTCAAGATATCTTCGTCAAATCCCTGACTAGCCAGACGCTCCTTGGTCTTCACCGATTCAATAGGGTCCACATCTAAACCATAAATATGTCCACTGCCCTGCAGACACTTTAACATCTCCTTGGTATGTCCACCATATCCAAGCGTAGCATCCAGACCAATCTGCCCCGGCTGAATCTGCAGAAAGTCCAAAATCTCCTGCACCATAATGGAAATATGCATTCCTGCGGGAGTACTTCCCTTACTGATAACCTTGGAAATGGTGTCTCCATACTTTTCCGGATTGTGTTCCTTATATTTTTCACTGTATTTCTTGGGATGAGTCCCCGAATAGCGCACGCGACGCTTATGCTCTTTAGGCTGATTTTCCATATTTCATTACCTGCTTTCTCTTTAATTATTTGTAACTATTCCATCATTTCTAATGTTACGCGCTTCCACTGAAACCTTTTTAAATCCACTTTTCCGTCTACCAGTTCCACACCCTCTGCTTGTAGGAGCTGTATCTGCCTATTCTCTCCACCGAAGGCAAATGCCTTGGAAACCTCTCCAAAGCGGTTCACCACACGATGACAAGGAATGTGCTCCGGATCCGGATTGGCATGAAGTGCATAGCCTACCACACGGCTCCAGCGCCTTGAACCCGCCAATGAGGCCACTTGCCCGTAGGTTGCCACACATCCTCTTGGAATCTGCTTCACCACTTCATATATTAATTCAAAGGTTGATTTCTCCATAGCCTATAACTTCCCAACTCCATTTCATGATAGGATACAACGCATATTCTTTGGATAATTTATATCAAAAATCCTAATGCATCCCATACAGAATGCAATATTGCCGGAGTCCATATGGAATGATTTTTCCTGAAGATTATTCCGAATAACACACCTAATATAAATACATATACGCTTCCATATACAATATCTCCCCATGATCTTCCTAACTGAAACCATCTTGGATAATGTATGAATACAAACATTGCAGCTGATATTATATTGGCATATCTTTCTCGCACAATAGCGCTCCATGCATTATAAAACCAACCTCGAAAAACACTTTCTTCAAAAATGCCGACTCCTATCACGGTCAGAAAATAATCCAACCGGTTCATCTCCATATTTATATGATATCCACCAACCACCCAGCAAATCAAATAGTAGACTACTATAACTATCAACGAAATCAGTAAGACTCTCATATGCGGCTTTTTCATGAGTATTTCTTTTAGATCCCAGCAAAGCTCATTTTTATAAAAATGTATTAAGCAAAACGCCAGACCACTCCACCAAATTCCGTAGATTACAAAATTTATCCCTGCTTCCAGATACGGGTTCATATGAGAAAAATCAATATACGTTTCCCGAACAAACCACCCCAACGTAAATATGATATAACTGACAACGATTGCCAAAAGCAATTTTCTTTTTTTTATTTCCATCTCACCCTCCATAACCTTGGCACATACTGCCATTTATGAATACACGTACTCATTCGCAAGCGCCACTCCATATTATCCTATTTTAAACAATAAGAAACAGGTAAGCCCGTTTTCTCATTGAATGGTGAAATCAGAGACCTCTGTATACTTCAACAATAATATTTAGATTCTTCTCCAACTCATCCGTTCCATCTAGGCGTAGTATTTTACATTCCAGCGATTCCAACCAGGTTTCATGCTGTTGTAACGTACAACCACCAAGACCATAATCATATCCTGCAATACCCCTTAGCATCTTCCGGTGTTCTTCATACATATCTCCGCCTTCTAAAACACGTTCACCAAACCACCCTAACTCTCTCTCATGTACACGCTTTACACGAGTTTGTGCATCAGCATGGAGGTGTACAACCAATTTAAAATAGGGGTCAAAATACTCATGAAATGAATTCATAGAACCAGCCATTACAAAATACTCACAATCTGATACTGCTTCCATCAAACGACTGATTTTCTCTTCTTTTGGATACATTGCAGAAAAAGGAATCTCTGTATCCTTACGCCATATATATTCATCAATATCCACATAAGTATATCCTAATTCTTTAGCTACCATTTTTCCTAAAGTGGTTTTTCCGGCTCCTGAAGGACCCATTATCATAATGCCTGCTGCCACTTGATTCGCCTCTCTGTAAACTTCTAATTTATGTTTCTATTGTGTTTTATAACTACTGCTGCAACATTTCTTCCACAATCTCCGTTGCACATTTTATCATTTCCGGGCATGTATTTTGGAACAAATCCAATTCTTTTATCTTTATCATATCTTCCGGCTTTGACACATCATACCCAAGCAACTCCCTACATACTACCGTTCCGTTCCTCTCTATAAATCGATTCATAAAATCCTCTGCTATTTTATACGCATTTCCTTTTTCTTTCGGCGCATTATAATGATAATGACCGTACTTTAACCCCAGTACCATCAATGCCCCGGATACCGCACCGCACATCTCTCCTTTTCTTGCGCCACCACCAAACTGCGTTGCAACTTTAAGTGCCATTTCCTCTGAAAGCCCAAAATCAGATGCAAATGCCGCTAATACAGCTTGGGAACAATTAAATCCATTCTTAAAATAGCTTGCGGACTTTTCCGTTTTACTTTCTAATCTCATTTCAAACAAAGTAGTATTTTGCCAATTCCCAAATCGGTCTTTCGCTATTTTTTCTCTATATCCAATCTCTCGAAATCCACATTTCTTATGTAATGCTATACTTGCTGTATTATTCGAAATAACCGTTGATAGGATACTCCAATATCCCTGCTTCCTTGCTTCCTGCAATAGCTGTCCAACAAGTTTCGTACCAATCCCTCTCCCCTGGTAATCACCATCAATATAAACACTCATTTCAACACAGCCTTTGTATACACAACGACTGGATGTAGGACTTATTGCTATCCATCCAACTACGTTTCCATCATCTGCATAAACAAATCTACAACTATCAATATGGCCGTTATCCCACTCCTCATATGAGGGACACGTTGTGTTAAATGTAGCTATTCCCTTTTCAATTCCTTGTAAATATATTTCTTCTACTCGTTTCCAATCTTTTTCATTCATCTCTCTTATCATTACTATTCTCCACTGCCAAGCAAGCCTCATTATATAACCTCAATGACTCAATTACTTGTTCCCGCTTATTCTCCGGTATATTCTCCAACACTTCTTTGAATTTGTAATGCATATCGTGTTCTATCTTCTCAAATCGTTCTTGTCCTTTGGACAATAAATGTAGCGTTACAAAACGCCTGTCTTCTACTGACGGCTTTCTTACCACAAATTCTTTTTGCACCAAATCTTCAACAAACCGACTGACACTACTTTTATCGATTCGCAACATTTCTGCCAATTCTTTTACAGAGATGCCCGGCTTTCTTCCAATCTCCACAATCAAAAAACATTGCGTTTTATTTACACTACAACAGCAACAATCCGCACTATTGATATTTCCCAAATGACATTCTAATTGTCTTGTTTGCTCGCGAAATTGTTTCACTAAATCCATGTTTCCGCCTCCCCTTAAATATTTTTCTCTATACTACTTCCAATAGTTGCATTTGTCAACTATTTGTTTTTTCAACTATCTGGGCATAACAAAGACGCGTCAGCTTTTTCTACCCTGACGCGTCTTATCTAACTATGGTTTCCAATGGCTTTTACCTCTTTTCTGAAAATCTTTTTCTTAGTTACCATCTATATGAAGTTGTGTAGTGTGACTTCCATTTTCTTCTACATCATATCCTTTGTACTATCAAGCACTGTAACTCATTCTTCCCAGTTACCTTTCTCTCTATTCTTAAATGGAAGTGTTTGTGTTAAGAATTATGTGTTTGGCGGTCCGTACCTTCCTTTCTTTTATATTTGAATCTTTTTGATTCATTTGTTGTTTGGTTTTCTCTTGTTTATGGTTTTATTATAGCATGTCTTTTTGTTTTGTCAATACATTTTTGCATATATTTTTAAATTATTTTATTATTTGTATTTAGCATACAAATTTTCAGACTATATACACTACATGTCAGACGCAAATACTTCCTCTGTAGATTTGAGCTGTACTGCCCAAATCTACAGATCCGGTCTGCTATATGCTCCCAACCATTTTCCACTAAGAACACTTTTTCAAATCATTTTTTTGATATCCCTATTCTGTAATCACGACCACATTTGTTAACGGATTCTCGGCAATAGGATTCTGCCTTACATCCACACACCGCAGCAATGGACAAGATAGTAGTGGTGATAAATCCGTCACATAGCCCTCTCTAATCTCAAGCCGCTTAAGATTGGGAAGATTCTTCACAAAGCTAATGTCTGCTATCTGATTGTAGGACACGTCCAGTTTTTCCAACAACGCACAGCCCTGAAAAGCATTCTCCGGTATCTCTGAAAGCTCACAGCTACACAATGATAATTCCCTTAGATTAGACAGCTCATTGAAAACAGACAAATCAGTCACATCAAAATATGTTAAATCCAACTTCTCCAGGGTAGTTGCTTCACAGTAAAGCTTCAGTACCTCTTGGTCATCTTCCGGACCACCATTATAGCGATCTCCAAAATAGGTACCTGAGAGATCCAACACCTTTAGATGATCACCCACAGCTATTTGCGTAGGAGGTATTTCAAATCCACAGCTTGTAATCTTAAGTTCCTCCAGGACATCCACTACAAACAATTCATCTACAGACTCTTCAAACTGCATCTTGTCAATTGTAAGCTTTTTAAGCTGCGGCAGTTCTTGCAACACAGCAAACCCCTCCGAAGACATCGTCCAAGTATGGGCTTGAGCAAGAGTCAATTCCTTCAGATTCTTCATTTTCGCAATAGGTAGCATTAAATCATCATAAAAGGTCAGACGTACCTCCAGCTTTTCCAACTGTTCCAGCTCATACAAAAAATCCAGATTATATACTGTATGTAACGCCAGGGACTTCAGGTTCTTCAGATTACTGATTTCCGCATATTCCGGTTGGCTTCCACTTAAACTGTTTATGTTTAACTCCAAAAACTCTAACTCTTGCAAAGTTTCCAAGCCTTCAAAATCATCCAGCTCACGATTCTCTGACAACCTGAGTGTCTTGAGCTTCTTCAAATCCTTTACAAACCCTATGTTCAAAATATCCGTACAGGTGATACTCAGATTCTCCAGTTCCGTAAAGGATGAAATCACACTCAAGTCCTTAATAGCCTTATAGCCACCATCAATATATAAGCTTTTAAGTCCCGTCAGCTGCTTAAGCGGGGCATAACTTGCCGTTTCAAAACAATAATTACAAAATAATGTATCTAAGGTAGTACATTTCACTATCTGCCCCATATTATCTGCATCGATTCCCTCGATAAAGAGCTTTTTTAGTGATGCAAACCGTTCAAGACCGGCTAAATTACAGTCAGAAACTTTTAATACTTCAATCTGTTCAACGGGTAGATTCGTTTCCAATAAATCCTGAAAATCCCTACCACAATCCACCATAGTCAAACGTGGCATATCTGAGAAATCCATATCTGTGTAATCTCTCAAACTGATAGAGGTAAGATTCGTAAAGTTCCTGATATCTCCATAGATAAGCTCAAAGCGCTCCTCAGGATAGGGCAGAGTAACCTCCTGTATGGTTTCCTCAAAATCCTTATTATAGCCAAAAAGAATAGACCCATTATAATCCGGCAACTTTTCCTGATAATCCGGCTCATACTCACGATAATCCTCCGTACTGTAGGAAAAAGTACAGGTCTCCCAAAATCCTTCCATTTTGAAATACTTTACACTATCTAATTCTTCTTTTGTCACTTCGTCAGCGGGCTTTCCAAACATCAGATAAACTACCTGCTTCATAGTCTCCGAACGAAAACCATCCCATCTTTCCGTGGGTTCTTTCTTTGTGGGCGTATAGTCTCTAAGCTCTTCCTCTTTCTGTACGGAAGTATAGTCTTCCAAATCTTCCTGAGTATTTTCTACAAGCTCTCCATCCCATGGTAAATCTTTTATCTCTGACGGCTCATCTGACTCTTTTCCAAATGATAAAAAAACACAACAACACATCACAACAATCATCATGACGAACACAATCGCCCCAATGGCATTTTTCTGTTGTGGGCGTTCCGTTTGCGGCTTTACTGCTTGTAACTTTGCCGATTGGGGTTTCGTTTCCGCAGACGCTTCCGGAATCCGCTCCAAAAGCTCGTTCACAATATACTTTTGTCCACAAAATTTACAGCGGGCATAGATTTCATCCAACATTTCCAAGTCGGCACCACAATCCTGACATTCAAGCTTGACTAATTCCCTACGTACATTATATTTAGATGTTTTACCTTTCTTCACTTGTTAACAAGCTCCTTGCATTACAATTATCTTATGAATGATTAACAACCACAGTGATTATATTACGTTACGGTTCCTTTCGCAACATCAACCACTATATGCGCACGATTCCTGTTTTCGTCGCCATAACAAAAAAGGTATCCAGCAAGGACACCTAATCATAAACATAAAAAAACCCCAAACCCGCATATTTGCAAGCTTGAAGCCTTTAGTGGACCGCCAGGGGCTCGAACCCTGGACACCCTGATTAAGAGTCAGGTGCTCTACCAACTGAGCTAGCGGTCCGTTTCTTTTGTTTTGTGCTGTTCACCAGCGACTTGATTATAATAACAAAGTCCCCGATGAATGTCAACACCTTTTTGAAATTTTTTTCAAAAAATTTCATTTTTTATTTTTTCACTATTATTTTGCCGTTTTACACTCTTTACAATACCCGTACAGCTCCAGCTTATGCTCCGTAATCTGGAAGTCATCCCCTGTCTCGGGAAGGTGGATATGAGCAAAGGGACAGGACTGCAACGGCACCCTCTTGTGACAAGTAAGGCACACTGCATAATGGGTATGTCCGCCACGGTTTAATTCATACACCACCATTGCGTCATCCATCCATGTAGTTTTCCGGACTAAGTGCTTCTCTTCAAATGCATTCAAAATGCGGTAAATGGTGGACGGCGCATAACTTCCCTCAGCATCCTGAGCCAGAATCATATTATAAATCTGTTGGGCACTTAGTGGCTCCGCAGCATCCCTAAGGATATTGTACACATCCTTGCGCTGCTTGGTCCATTTCATTCCTTGAGGATATTCATGATTCATAATCTACTCTCCATCGCACTCCGGACACCCTAATTAAAAGCCGGAGCTCTATATACATTAACTAAACAGTGGGAAAAATCCAATAATAATTCCTGCTACAATACCGATTGCCAGAAGCAAACCGATAATCTTGAGGTTCTCTTCCTTATGATGGTTTACACGGAAGAGGATAAGAAGTCCTACTCCGGCATTCACAAATAATCCCGACATCAATGCGCCGAAGTTCATCGCACCCTTCAGATAAAGCTGGGTCAGTACCACAGAGGATGCACAGTTGGGAATCAATCCAATCATTGCTGCTACAATCTGACCGATGACAGGACGATTCAACACCAGATTGCCCAAAGCCTCTTCACCTACGGTATGCATCACCAGATTGAGTGCAAAGGATACCAGAAGAATAAAGATTGCAATATGCACGGTATGGGTCAATGCAGAGCGAATCACTCCCTTTTCGCAATGACAATGCTCATCCTCGCACATCTCATGAATGTGGTCATGGTCTTCCTTTACTGGAAATACCCAATCAATTACCAAACCACTGACAGCTCCCACCACAATCTTCAGACCAAAAATTATAAAGATTATAGAGACTGATCCGGGGTGTGCCATCAGAATCGGAAACACCTCATCAGAGGTTGCCAGAAAGATGGCAATCAATGTACCCATACTGATAACACGTCCGGCATAAAGATTAGATGCTGCCGCTGCAAAACCGCACTGTGGTACAATACCCACAACAGCACCGATAATCGGCCCGGCACTTCCCGCCTTTTTTATGAGTTCATTGGCATGTCCACCGGCTTTATGCTCCAACCATTCCATTACCACATAGGTAAGGAATAGAAATAAAATTAACCAAACATTATCTTGCAAAGTATGTATTATGATATGAGGTAATTCGTGTAACATATATGCTCTCCAATACTAAAATAGTTCTAAATGCGAATGAGTTGCATTTGCATTTAGAACTATAATCATTTTTCACAATATTGTCAAGCAGTTTTTATCGACAATCACGAGTGGCTACCCCATCTGCCGGATTCTGGCAATCGCCTTCTCCGGAAGCAAGCATCTGGCATGCTCATCAATATAGGTAAGCTTATCCAAGGTAGCTCCATATAAAGCCCCGAATTCCAAGGCCTTCACACAGGCTCTGGAGTACCTCTTATACGCTGCCGCTCCCTTCTCCATATACAGATAATAAGTGCCTTCCAGCTCATACAGGCAACTGATGACACGTAACGTAGAGGGAAGAATCTTAACATACTCACACACGTCTCTAAGGGATGCAAATGCAAACATGGCAAAATCCGGCATATCCTTTGCCATTTCTTCGCCTTCCGTAGACTTTGCTGACTCTTCCGCAGTCTCAACCTTTTCAGCCGTTTTTCCCACCTGTGCCTCCAAGGCCTTTTTCATCTCCTTAAGATATTCTAGCACAGACGGATTCCCTTCAATATCTATGGGGGATTTCTCTGAAAAGGTAAGCACCATGCCCTTCTCCGGCATCATCATAATCTGCAAATCCAACGCAAACTGGGGCGGCTTATATCCTACCTCCTCCGTAGCCTGGGCAATGATATCTTCTACAATTTCTTTCGCCTTGTCCGTGCGGGCCACGAAATCCTTGTACGTGATATCATACTCTTGCATCTCTTCTATCGAAATATAACATTTTACGGTTTTATCATCTACACGTTCAATTCTCATAGGTAAATCCTCTCATTTCTGCTAATATTCTATCATGAATAGTACTTTTTTACAACTTTCAGAATTGTTTGATTGACGTAGTCTAATTTTTCAAGTATTCTATTTTATAGGAAGATATTACTATTCTATGTAAAAGAGGGCTTATGTTAATTACAGAAATTCAACCGGGATCAAACATCGTTATTATCGCGCGTACTCAGGACAATCAGTTGGAGTTTAAGACTGTTACCGGGGACGTTATCCAGGAGCGGAGCATGATTTTAGCAGAGATTATCATGCAGGATGAGAAGCTCCTTACCTTTAAAGGGCACAACGTTATTACAGACGTTATGCTCCCTATGGAGGATGCCAATCCACAGGTTTTTACCAACGTGGAAATCAACTTGATAAAGAAACAGGACGGGTCCATCTGGTACTCGCTACGTACTATCGCAGGAAGCAAAGCTTTTAACCGACGTGCTTCTTTCCGTTGCTCTGTGGGTACTCCTACCCATATTCAGTTACTGGATTCACACTATGAAGGAATTATGAAGGATGTAAGCAATACCGGCTTTGGTTTTGTCTGTGACGAAACTGTGCCAATCGAAATGGGACAGATGGTATATGCGGTGTTAGAGGACTATATTGAACGACTGGACGAATCATTCTCTTTCCGCCTTTCCGGCGTTGTAATGAACATTTGTCCCATGGACAAGGGACGTATTAAAATCGGTTGCCGCTTTAACAAGGATGTACCGGGCATTGACAGGTATATTGTAACGAAAGAACGAATGCGTCTGAAAAATACCAAAGGTAGCAAAAAATAAACATGCACATTACAATACCCCGGCGAAAAACTCCGCCGGGGTATTTTGATTATCATAAAACATTTACTCTTTCCAGTGCAGACGATGAAGCTCTCCTTCCATCTGCATACTCTCAAATCCCGTCTGGCGAAGCGCCTCATAAAGCACGATAGCCACGGAATTGGATAAATTCAGCGAACGAATCTCCGGAAGCATGGGGATTCGGATACAGGTATCTTCATAGTCCACCAGTATCTCCTCCGGTATTCCGGCACTTTCCTTACCAAACATAATAAAATCGTTGGGACCAAAGCTTACTTCGGTATAGGTATGCTTCGCCTTAGTAGTCGCCATCCAAATTTTCGCATCCGGATTCTTCTCCTTAAACTCTGCAAAATTTACATAACGATGCACATCCAGATGCTGCCAGTAATCCATACCTGCTCTTTTGATAGCCTTCTCATCCAACCGAAAGCCCAAGGGCTCAATCAAATGAAGTGAGGAACCTGTAGCCACACAGGTTCTTCCAATGTTGCCGGTATTCTGGGGAATCTCCGGCTGATGTAAAATAATATTCATGTCTTAAATCTCTCCATTACGAAGCTTTGTCACAAAACGCTCCAAGCGTTCCATTGCAGTACGAAGGGTATCCATGGAATAAGCGTAGGATATACGAAGGAAACCTTCTCCACTATCACCGAATGCGGTTCCCGGTACGGCTGCCACCTTCTCTGCCTCTAAAAATTTGGTTGCAAATTCATCACTGGTCATACCAAACTCTTTGATGCAAGGGAATACGTAAAAGGCTCCGAAAGGCTCAAAACACTCCAAACCCATCTTTTTAAAGGAGTGCATGAGGAAACGTCTTCTCTGATTGTAAGACTCCTTCATCTCCTTCACATCATAATCCCCGTTTTTCAGTGCTTCTACTGCAGCATACTGGCTGGTAGTAGGTGCGCACATAATGGCAAACTGATGAATCTTGGTCATCTGTCCAATAATATTTGCCGGACCACAAGCGTAGCCAAGTCTCCAACCTGTCATGGCATATGCCTTAGAGAAACCGTTAATCATAATGGTTCTCTCCCGCATACCCGGAATCGTAATAATGGATACATGCTCATCCTTATATGTAAGTTCGGAATAAATCTCATCAGACATAACGAAAATGTCTTTCTCAATGATTACTTCTGCAATCTCCTCTAAATCCTTCTTCTCCATAATGGCACCGGTAGGATTGTTAGGGAAAGGTAAAATCAAAACCTTCGTCTTGTCGGTAATCGCATCCCGAAGCTCTGCTGCCGTCAGACGGAACTCATTTTCTGCCTTTAAATTAATAATTACAGGGGTTGCTCCCGCAAGCACTGCACAAGGTTCATAGGACACGTAGCTGGGCTGGGGAATCAACACCTCATCCCCGGGATTAATCATGGCACGAAGTCCCATGTCGATTGCTTCAGAACCGCCAACGGTTACCAGCACTTCGCCTGCGTAGTCATAACGCACGCCCTGCTTTCTTTCAATATAATTGCAAATCTCCATTTTCAGCTCTTTTAAGCCTGCATTGGAGGTATAGAAGGTCTTCCCGGCTTCCAGGGAGCGGATTCCTTCATTTCGAATATGCCACGGCGTATCAAAGTCCGGCTCGCCCACGCCAAGAGAAATAGCATCCTCCATCTCGCTAACGATGTCAAAGAACTTTCTGATACCCGACGGCTTGATTTCAACTACTTTATCAGCTAACGGGTTTCTCATGGTGTGATAACCTCCCTCTTGTCAGAGTTTCTCTTGCTGAGGACGGTTCCATGATCCTTATATTTCTTGAGTACAAAGTGAGTAGCAGTGCTGAGTACGGAGTCGATTGCAGAAAGCTTCTCTGATACAAATGCAGCTACCTCCTTTAAACTCTTTCCTTCGATGGAAACAAGTAAATCGTATCCTCCGGAGATTAAGTATACTGCATGAACCTCAGGATACTTATAAATTCTCTCTGCAATATTGTCAAAGCCCTGACCACTCTGCGGGGTAACACGCACCTCGATTAATGCGGAAATACTTTCTAAATCGGTATTCTCCCAGTTGATTAAGGTATGGTAACCACAAATGGTTCCCTTTGCCTCTAACTCTGCCAGCTTATTCACTACGTCAATTTCTTCCACGCCTAAAATAACTGCTAATTCCTTTAAATCAATACGGCTGTTCTTCTCTATGATTTTCAATAACTGTTCTTCCATGGCCAATATTCCTTTCTCTTTTCTTTACATAAACCTATGAATTTCATCCATAGCAGGCTTATCCATATAACGCTTTTCTTCCCCGTTATAGATGATTTTATCGTTACTATCGGTAGTTTTTCCCACTACCACTGCGTTAATTCCTGCATCCAGAAGCTTCTCTACCAGTCCGTTTCCATCCTCGGTCACCATGACAAGTGCACCGCCGGAAAGAAGCTCATATGGATTCACACCCAGGAATTCGCACACCTCCACCGTCTCCTGTCTGATCGGAAGCCGGCGAAGCTCTATTTCCAGTCCAACACCAGAGCTTTCTGCAAGTTCCCAAAGAGCCGCAAATATACCGCCCTCAGAAGCATCATGCATATGCCTCGTGCCGGACGATACGGCGACTGCGGCCTCCGGTAAAATCGATAAGCACTGCTCAAAGCAGATCGCCTCATCAATCATATACCCAGGATACCGCTTCTTCAGGTCTGCCTCAGCCAGCTTTGCAAGAAGGGCTGTTCCCTCCAAACCTATCCATTTGCTGACTACAATATCCATCCCGGGCTTAATACCCTTGGTGGATAATGCCTTATCCATAATCTGACCATATCCTGTTGCAGACACCAATGCCTTCGTCACATAGGGACTAACTGCAGTATGTCCCCCGATAATCTGCATGTTCTCTGCAGATGCAACACGCTCCGCTCCGCACATTATCTCTTTAATACGAATCTCTCTGGCATTCTCCGGCAGCGTAATACTGAGCATAACCGCCAGAGGTTTACTTCCCCCGCAGGCAAGGTTATTCACTACCTTCTGCAATAATCTTGCTGCATCCTCCTCCCCGGATACAGTTGCTTGAGATACGCAAGTGGACACAGATGTAGCCGGAGACAATGAAAAAATGGCGCAGTCTTCCCCTAATCCTGCGCCAATTACCATTTCATTTCTTCTCTTTTTGATATTTTTGAGTACCGAACGCTTTAATACGCTATCGGACACTTTTCCAAATCTCATGAATACACGGTCCTTTTCTTTACTCTGAGGCATTCTCCGAACCCTGGGGCTGTACAGGTGCCGTAAGTAAGTAGTTCATTACATTCACCGTATGGTCAATACTACCGGTTCCGATTGCTGCCATAATCTCATTATATGCATTCGGGTCAGCAGTGGCAACACCAAAAGTTGCCTGTCTGGGTGTCATTTTGTAAGAACTCTTATTTACCTGTTCTCTGGAAACTTCCTTTCCATCCTCCGTTACCACCTTCCAAAGCTGTGCCTTGTACCCAACATGAGCACTCTGCTTTGCCACATAGCCGATGGGCTGTCCCGCATCCGCATAAATCAGTTCCGGCCCTGCGGGGATGGTCTCTAAAATTACGCTGTCGTAGCTTACCTCACGATTCTCCGGTCTGGTCTCCTTACCGTAAATCGTAAAAGTAATCTTCTTGTTATTTATTGTTCCTTCGATATAAATAGGATACTCTGTATTATTTACAAATTTAAAATCCTTACCGGAAGACTCTGCAATGGCTGCGTCCGCCGAAGGCTCCACATAGTTCACTATCATAGAATGATTATGGCGCTCGGTGATTTCCAATTCTGCATACAGTGCCGCATTATATAACGTAGTGGACACCTGACAGATACCTCCGCCCAAACTGTCAACTACTTTGCCACTGACATAAGAACCGGCCATATAATACCCATTTTTCACTGTAAAAGGTGAAACTGCTTCATAAGTAGAAAACTCTTCTCCCGGGTAAAGCACAGTTCCGTTAATTAAGTTACAACCATTGGTAACATTGGCACTTCTGGATGAATTGGAAGACTTAAAGGATGTGGTATAAGAAGCCAGCACATCCTGTACCACAGAAAGATCTTCCGGATTTCCCTTGGGAAGTTCTTCTTCCACTACCAGTTCTATAACTCCCGACTGGTGATTCCATTCTTCCGTAATATATGCAAGCACCTGATCGATGGATTTCTCCACATCCAGTTTATAACCGGTCTGCCCCTCTACAATGACGAATTCCTCGTTCTCTCTTTTCAAGGACGGCTCCATGGCATCTCTGTCATATTGGGTACATTCCTCTACCAACACACTGATTGCCTTTACATCCGCTCCAAATTCCAAATCAAAATGCAGATTATCATGCTGAAGATCCTTCATCACCTTGTAACGCTGAATAATGGTTCCTTCCTGACCGACTGCCGCAGCATCTTCAATAATACTCGGATTTTCCCACGTTAATCCCAGGTCCTCCGCAGTAACCACAATCTCACCGGCCTCTGCAACCTGTAGCGTGAACTCCATTGGAAGCAGAGAAGCAACATAGTCTTCCACCGCCATTGTCGCTTCTTCCACCGTCATTCCACCCACATGCATGTCAGAAACATAGATACCATCCTTGATATATACTACCTCTTTTGCCTGCACCGGAAGATTTATAAACAGAAACATGCCCAGTGCTGCCCAAAAAGGCACACCTTTTTTGAAAGCATTCCTCATATTTTATTCCTCTTAATAAAACCCTTGTCTTGAATTAGACAACCAAATATGCTAAGGTTGGAATAACCATAGCAAGAATTAATACTGCAATAATTACAGACGATATAACCTTTTTGGTTTTTCGATTATGAAAGTTAAACATACTCGCTCCTTAGACTTACAATTTATTTAATACTGAAAGGATATTATAAATGAAACTATATGTTTTGGCAAGCCTTATCATCTTCATCTCTGTCTTATCAGGCGTCATAAAAAAGCACACCAAAAGTGCGAAAGAAGCAGAAAAAGATTTCTGGGATAAGGAGCTTGCTGCCAACAATGTCCGCAAAAAATCCTTGGATTCTTTGGATTATATCACAATCCCCATGGACCAGTTTCCGCTGCAGACCATGACGGACAACGAAAGAGTGCAGGAATATATTTCCATTGTCCAGGCACTATCTTCCAGAAAAATTGTCAACTTTACCGGTATCACCAATACCGATTTAAAGCTGACTTATGGTACTGCGAATATCACTGCTCTCTCCGAATATGACGAGAACTACACCACACTTATCACTACTTTACAAAGATGGGCAAAGTTATTATATGACGGTGGTCATGCAGATGATACCTGTACCCTTTTGGAATATGCAGTATCCATCGGAAGTGATGTAAGTGCTACCTATTATCTCCTGGCAGATATTTATCAGGCACGCGGACAGGAACGTAAGATTTTGGAACTCATTGATACCGCATCCGACCTGACAGGCAAAAGCGGTAAAGCTATCGCCCATACTTTGCGAGAATCTTATCTGTAATACGACTGGCTTCACTCCTGGTGAGCTTGTCGATGTCCATATCTAAAGTAAGTTTATGCTGGGTTAAAATTCTTAATAACCTCTCTTTTTGAGACTTCGTAATGGGAGTCTCTTTTTTTACCTGATAATTTAATGCTTGTGGCGTAAAGCAAGATTCTTCTTCCAGGTAATATTTCTCCAAAAAAATATCATATAATGCACACGTTGCTTCTGCGTCATGTAATGCACGATGTGCCCTATGAGGAATCTGAAAATGTTCACACAAATATGGTAATGTACGATGTGGTAGCTCCGGCAGAAACCTTCGGGCAATACGAAGAGTATCAATTCCCTTCTTCTCAAAGGAAAGCTTCTGATTCACCGCCGCCTTCTTTAAAAAGGAATAATCAAACAATACCCTGTGCCCCAGCAGTGCAAAATCACCACAGAAGTCCAAAAAAGCCGGTAAGACCTCTTCAATATAGGGTGCCTCATCCACCTGTTGCTGGGCAATACCGGTCAGCTCTGTAATCCGCTCCTCCAGCTTTCTCCCGGGATTCACAAAGGCGGAAAAACGCTCCGTTATCACACCATTTACCACTTTCACCGCACCGATTTCAATTATCTTCTCATACTTAGGATTGAGGCCGGTAGTCTCTAAATCCACACATACATAAGATGTTATCATTTCTTTTTCACTTTCTTTGCCGCTTGCTTTTGAAGTCTGGTATATTCCGGACAAAGGTGCTGTAAGAAACACTCCTCACACTTCGGTGTAGGGGCTTTGCAGATGGTTCGGCCCAGACGAATAATGTGGATATTGAACAAAATCCAATGATCCTTTGGCAGCTCCCTCATCAAATCAAATTCTATCTTCACCGGATCCTCTTCCTTAGTCAATCCCAGCTTTCTAGAAATACGTTTCACATGCGTATCCACCACCACGCTGGGCTCATGGAAGATATTTCCCCGGATAACGTTGGCGGTTTTTCGTCCCACCCCCGCAAGTCCGGTTAATTCTTCAATGGTGCTTGGAACCTCATCATGATAAATATTGTGCAAATCCTTACAACAGGAAATGATATTCTTCGCTTTATTGTGATAAAAGCCTGTGGGCTTAATATCCAGCTCTAGCTCCTTTAAATCAGCCTCTGCAAATGCCTGAATACTGGTATATTTCTTGAATAATTCTTCAGTGACAATATTCACTCTGGCATCCGTACATTGGGCGCTGAGCATGGTAGCAATAAGAAGCTGCCATGCATTCTCATGATTCAGATAACACTTGTATTCTGTTCCATACTGCTCATCCAGTGCAGCTAAAATCTCTAACGTACGCTTCTTCATGCTACTTCCTTCCGTACTAATTCTTACTCTCAAGCCAAGCCTTCACATCCAAGAGACTGCCAAATATCTCATGACTCTTTTCCTTCATTTCATCGTCCGGCAAAATAATATCCGGCACCATAATAGGCGTCATCCCTGCCGAAAATGCAGAGCGAATTCCGTTAAACGAATCCTCAATGGCAATAGCTTCTTCCGGCTTCACTCCCAGCTTTTCGCATGCCATCAGGTAAATATCCGGTTCCGGCTTGCTCTTCTTCAGCATATCACCACAGACAAGCTCTTGAAAGTAACAAATAATTCCTGCGTCCGCCAGCTCCTGTCGTACGCACGCCTCTCTGGTGGAAGATGCCAGACCGATAACATACCCATTTCCCTGTAAAAAAGAGAGTAACTCTACCACGCCCGGCTTCATAGGAAGCTCCCCACCGTCCGCAATGGTATGAAATCTGCGGGACTTCTCTGCGGTATACTCTTCATAGGGAAAATCCTCTCCGTACTCCTTTCGGAATATCTCTTTGGTCCCCGCAGCACTCACTCCCAGACACTTATGTATGGTTTCCTCGATATTGGGAATACCATGTTCCTTTCCCAGTTCTATCCAAATATCAAGAATTAACTTCTCAGAGTCAAAAATGACTCCATCCATATCAAATACGACTGCCTTGTACATATGCGTTTCCTTCCTTCTCATAATATCTCTCCATATGCATAACTTATTGAACCACCACCGTCCGGGCGTCTCCGTTCAACGGATTTCTGTGCTTGTAATCAAACAGTACCAATCGTGCTTCCTCACAGTATTCTGGCACTGCCTCCCATACCATATAATGAAACGCCTCCAAATGTGTCATCTTACTGAGCTGCTTAGAGTCATAGCCTTCATAATCCGGAAGCAAAGTTCTCTCCTGCGCTTCCTTCTCATAAAAAGCTCTGCTCAGTTCCTTATAAAGTCCTAAATCTACTGCAAATTCCGGGCGACTCTTCAGATTTTCCCGCAGATACATATCGTATGTAAGAAGCTCTTTATAAATCTCCTCCTTTTCCCCATCGTACTCCATGGCAAAATGCAGCAGTACGTGATACCGATATCCTCTTGCCGGACTCTGAATAAAGTAACCATTCTTTTCATAAAACTCTGCTAATGCCTCATACATGGCAAAGGGATGAAGAAAGACCTTCTCCAAAACACGGATGGTATGTACAAACTGATTGCTGTTATAGTACATCTCCACCATCTCTTCTATTTTCTTCAATCGAAGCACATCCTCATAAGGAAGCCACTTGGTATAGAGCACTTCGTAGGGCGGCTTGTCCATGCAACAGATTCCGAACTCCTCTGCCCTGTTCCACATCTCACTACCGCGGAGGAGCTTTAAAAATCCCAGCTGTAGCTGTTCCGGCTCCATGGCATATACCCGGTTGAAGGACTTGACAAAAGTGTCATAACCTTCATATGGTAGTCCCGCTATCAGATCCAAATGCTGATGAACATTTTTACCGGCATTGATCCGGGCTACAATCTGCTCCAATTTTTCCACATTCATACTGCGGTTGATGGCTTTTATGGTTTCCGGGTTGGTGGACTGCACACCAATTTCCAGCTGCGCCAATCCCGGACGCATCTGCGCGAGGAGCCTTAGCTCTTCCTCATTTAAAATATCCGCAGATACCTCAAAATGAAAATTAGTGACACCATTGTCATGTTCTGTAATGTACTTCCATATAGCAACGGCATGCTCGTGATTACAATTAAAAGTTCGGTCTACGAACTTTACCTGCTTCACTTTATTGTCCAGAAAGAACTGTAATTCCCTTTTTACCGTCTCAATATCTCTGAGACGCACCTTCTTATCAATGGACGAGAGACAATAACTGCACCGGAAGGGACATCCCCTACTGGACTCATAGTATATAATCTTATTCTCAAACGCCTGCAAATCATCATATAAAAACGGTAGCCTGCTGATATCCGTCAACTCTCTGGGTGCGGTAAAACCCTCTGGCAGATTCAGCCCGGGAATATCCGTAAGCACCATGTCCCCTTCCAGATAATAATCCAGAAGCTCCGAAAAAGTTTCTTCTCCTTCTCCTACCATGATACCGGTCAGCCCCGGATAATCTGTAAAAATCTCTACTCCACGATAAGTCACCTCCGGACCGCCCAACCAGATGGGAGTATCCGGCAAAAGCTTTGGCAGCTCCCGCACCAGTTCCAAAACCATGGTAATATTCCAGATATAGCAGGAAAAACCAATCACATCCGGCTTTCTGGTATAAATATCCGCCAGAATCTCACTAACCGAATTATTGATAGTATATTCAGCCAGTTCCACATGCGTTCTCTTCTCCTCTGCCACATATGCCCGCAAGCTATAGATTGCAGGATTGGAATGTATATATTTTGTGTTTAATGCCGTCAGTAAAAACTTCATTTACAGTTCCAGCTTCCTTTCAATTTCTTCCCAGATACTCTTATCCAGCTCCGCGATTGGTGCACCACCGCTGATTTCAAAGGCCATATTTACCGCATCTATAAAATAATTCTTCCCGGTTAAAAGCGATTTCTTGATTCCCTTGCTAAGCACCAGCGATATCTCATCAAGACCACTTTCCTCAAAGGCCTTAATCTGCGCATCCACATCATAAGGAATGGATTTCAGCTCCGCTCTCCAGCCATTCTCATCCCCATACAAATATGCAAACTCCGCATGACACCCTTTGCGGTCGATGGGCATGCCAAGGGCCCCTACATTCACGTACATTTTTTTGCCATTTTGATAAATTTGCTGATGATGACTGTGTCCGCCAATCAAATAATCCGTAGAAATCGATTCCAGTACCGGATCTCTACGCTCCGGATTTAGGTGGAAGTTCCCTCGACTTTCGTTGGGTGCTCCGTGGACAAGTGTTAATGCCGGTACTCCCGGCAACGCTAGCTCCATGGTATTGGACAAGCTCTCAAAAAAGTCCAAATCCTTCTCCGTAAGATTCTCATAGGTGTAAAATAACGCTCCGTCGGAGGTATACGGCTTCCACCCCTGGTCCTTCTCCCGGTTGGAAAGCATATACTCCTCCCGGTTCCCACGCAGAATATAACAAGGATAATCCTCCATCATCTGATATAACATATCCATGGTCTTCTGGGGATAGGGACTGTCCGTAATATAATCCCCTAGCCCAATGATGCCATCCACCGGATGCTCCTTCACATATTGTAAAAAGGCTTCAAACGCCTTAAAATTCGCATGAATATCACTTACTACTGCTAAAATCATTGTTACTCCTTTATTCCCCTTTTCCTACAATACAACATGTGCCGTAATACTGTTTTCCCGCTCTGATTTCACAAACCCCAGCGATTCATATTCCGCAATCTCAGAAACTTTATCAGCATCAACCAAAAGCATCATGTCCTTTGGCTTATTCAACTCTATCGCCTTTGCAAGCATTGCTTTTTCATATCCTTTTCCACGATGCTCCTCTTTTACGAAGATATCATACGGCTCATTTTCATCGTTTTTATAGGTAATATCAATATAACCAACTACCTCACCATTCTCTACTCCCAGAATAACTCGAAATCTATCCAAGGCATCCAATACCTTTTCCGCTGTCCAATACACATCCTTGCTATGCATACCCACATATTGCTCCCTATATGAAGAGTTATAAAGGACAATTTTCTTATCGATTTTGTACTCGGTATCACATATTAATATCATTTTCTGCTGCTCCTTCTCAAAAGAAGCATTCATATCTATCAGCTTTTTCTGAAGAACATGATTTCTCGGATTATACACAAAATCCGCTTCATAGCCTTCATAATTTTCCCTTAAATAACACAAAATTTCCTCATACGCAGCTTCACTCTTCGATAGGCCAACAAGCATTTCCATATACTGCTCTTCTTCCAGTATCAGAAAAACAAACAATCCTATCATAACACCATTGCCAAATACGCCAATCACCTTATTTGCAGGGTCATTTGGAGCACTTAATAAATTACGTTCCATTTGTTTTTCGTTGCTAAGCATAGGCTCACTGAAATCTGGTTCACTGTTTATTTCATGGACAAATTCCATATATTCATTTACATTTGCTAATACTTTTAACATAACTTACTTTTTCACCTTTAAAGCCTTATCCCATTAGTGTTTCCAACGCTTCTAACAACAATGCCTTCATTTCCTCAAGCACCCCTTCGGAAGGGCAATTCTCATCACTATACATCTTTTCCATGGGATACCACCAGACTGGTCCCTTGCCATTATTTCCATAGTTCTCAATATCGCCGCTTCTTCTAGGAAACAGGTGCCAGTGAAGATGGGTGTCCCCATTCCCTAACAGTTCGTAATTCATCTTCTCTGCCCCAAAGGCAATTGACACAGCTTCTGCCACAATTGACATCTCTTCCAAAAACTTTATCTTCACCGACTTTTCTAAATGAAAAAGCTCCGTTTTATGTTCTTTACAAAGAAACAGAGTATACCCTTTAAAATGCTGATTATCCCCGATAACAACATATCCCGTTTCTAGCTCTTTCACAAAATATGGATTGGTTCCACTATGAATCATATGGATTCTATCACAAATAAAGCACATACCTATTCCCTCACATTCTCCAAATACATAATTTCCTTACCCATTTCCTCGGCATATGCAATCTCACTTCTCACACTCTCGCCAATGTAGCCATCCACATTTACCACGTAAATCGCATCGGACATATCGATTTTTGCCTTATGCAACTCATCCAGAAGCTCCTTTTCCTGCTCTGTCAAATCTCTATCCAAAACATGGGGTACAATCCCCAGTACTACATATCCCTGCTCTAATTCCAGTCTCTCCGACATTTCCTGTATCTTATCCCAGAATCTTACCGAACCGCATAGTGTCACTACTTTCCTCTTCTGCATCTTTACTTACCCCTAAGACTGTAATTATTCCCGGTTTCTTCGCTTATCCGTTTGTATTTGAATTCTTCTTCCATATAAGCCACTCTTTATCCAACACTGTAGAATGTGACTTCGTTAGAATTTCATCACATGGAAACTTACCACATTGACCGCAAAACTCTAATCCGCTTTTTATCACGCAATCTCGCGAAAGACAGTCGCCTTCTACATGTTCCTCCATACAGCCTTTACAGTTTCCTCTTATATATGTAGGACATGCTCCACAATAGAAACCACACTTCCCAAGCAACGTAACTTCCACTACATCAAACCTCCACAAACTACAATGCTCTACACTCAAACATACGAGTAATGCCGTTCCTGTAAAAATGGCTCCAACTTTCTAAAATTCCTGCCCAGACCCTGACTCCCTGAAAAACATGCCATAATCAGCCTAAAAAACACTCGTTTTGGCTCTAAATTAATAAATTTTCCCTGTAGACCCTACCTTTCTGAAAAAGAAGGGTCTAGATACAATTTCTTGTAATCCGGAACCATTTTGCCTAGCTAGAGTCATCAACATGAGCCCAATCAAATCCCCTCCGGTATCTACAGAAAAACTCAGTTCTCAGAGCCACTTTCTTCGTCGCCATACCAAAAAAACTGTGCAACACCATAGTATCACACAGTTTTACTGATTTCCATTATTATTCAGCGCAGCTTCGCAAAATCACCGCTACCAGACCCTGAGTATTTCATCTATAAGCTCTCAATAAACCTACGGAACGCCGCTCTGCCTTCCTCAGTGTTCTTATAAACACCTGCATCTTCCAGTACTTCCATGAATACCAGACCGATTTCATCCTCTACAATCTTATCGATGTTAGACGCATCAATCACATCATACTTCGGACGGAACTCGTCTACCCAGTCTGCATGCTTCTCAAGTACTTCATCTGCACGAAGATCCTTACCAGAAAGAATCGCTTCCTTTAAGCTTGCCATCTCATCCTTCAATCTTGCCGGGAGAACTGCCAGACCCATTACCTCGATAAGGCCGATGTTCTCCTTCTTGATATGATGAAGCTTGGCATGAGGATGGTATACACCAAGAGGGTGCTCCTCGGTAGTAATATTGTTACGAAGAACTAAATCCAGCTCGAAATTTTCTCCACGCTTTCTCGCGATAGGGGTAATGGTATTGTGAGGCTCACCATCAGTTTCTGCATATACAAATGCAGCCTCATCTGTATATCCTCTCCAAGCACCTAAAATCTTATCTGCAAGCTCGATGATGCCAGCGGTGTTCTTACCACTTAAACGAATAACGGACATAGGCCAGTTAACAATGCCTGCTGCCACATCTTCATATCCTTCTACCGAAAAGTTCTCCACAACAGGAGCCTTCGCCATAGCGAACTCATAATGTCCACCCTGGAAGTGGTCGTGGCTTAAAATAGAACCACCTACGATAGGCAGGTCTGCATTGGAACCAACAAAATAATGCGGGAACTGCTTTACGAAGTCAAAGAGCTTCTGGAAAGTAGCCTTCTCAATCTTCATAGGCACATGCTTACTGTTAAACACGATGCAGTGTTCATTGTAATATACATAAGGTGAATACTGGAATCCCCATTCACTGTCATTGATTACCACCGGAATAATGCGGTGATTCTGTCTTGCCGGATGATTTACGCGGCCTGCGTAGCCTTCATTCTCCATGCAAAGGAGGCACTTAGGATAACCGGACTGCTTCGCATTCTTTGCCGCTGCGATAGCCTTAGGATCCTTCTCCGGCTTAGATAAATTAATGGTAATATCCAAATCGCCGTATGCAGTCGGAGCTACCCACTTCATGTCCTTGCAGACACGATATCTTCTGATATAATCAGAATTTCTGCTCAGCTCATAATAATAATCAGTAGCTGCTTCCGGTCCCTGATGATTATACAAGCCTCGGAACTTTTTAATCACTTCACTTGGACGAGGCATCAGCATACCCATAATCTTGGTATCAAATAAATCTCTGTAAGTAATACTGTCTTCGATAATGCCTGCTTCCACAGCATAATCCAGCATACCCTTTAAGATTTCTTCCAAATCCTCTTCACCGGTAGGATCTTCACAGTCGCAAAGCTCCTCTAAACCGAATAATTCCAATAATTTATTTGTAGTAAAAATAACATCTTCTTTTTCCACAAGGCCGGTCTTCACACCATAGGCAACCAGCTTACGAATCAGACTGCAAATCATTTTTCTTTCCTACTTTCTTATAATTTCATAGGGCCATTACCGATTTCTACTACATAAAAATCTGCCGCATAGCCGATTTTTGCTTCATAAGCCTTGCCAACCTGCCCGATAAAGTTGTCAATAGCTTCATCCTTCACGATACTTACAGTACATCCACCAAAGCCTGCACCGGTCATACGGGAACCGATTACGCCCTCTACCTTCCAAGCTTCTTCTACTAAAGTATCAAGCTCGATACCGGTTACTTCATAATCATCACGAAGAGATACATGGGAAGCATTCATTAATTCACCAAAAAGCGCAATATCATTTGCCTTTAAAGCCTCTACTGCCTTGATGGTTCTCTGGTTCTCATATACTGCATGTTTTGCACGCTTCATACGCACATCACTCTTAATGATAGCCTTATACTGGTCGAAAGACTTCTCGTTCAGATCACCCAAAGTAGCCACCTTGGTAACCTGCTGAATTTCTCTGAGGGCAGTTTCACACTCAAAACGTCTCTCGTTGTACTTAGAATCACCAAGACCACGCTTCTTGTTAGAGCATGCAATTACAATCTTTGCACCTTCTAACTTGATAGGTGCATACTCATAAGATAAGTCTGCCGTGTCAAGGAAAATAGCGTTATTTTCCTTACCCATTGCAATGGCAAACTGGTCCATAATACCACAGTTTACTTTGTTGAACTTATTCTCAGAGAACTGACCGATTAATGCCAAATCCTGATTCGTTACCTCAAATCCAAATAAATCTCTTAAGATAAAGCCGGTTAAAACTTCTACAGATGCAGAAGAAGAAAGGCCTGAACCATTAGGAATGTTACCATTCAATAAGATATCCATACCACATGGCACGGTCATACCCTTCTGACCGAATGCCCAGATAACTCCCTTTGGATAATTAGTCCAATCAGCTTCCTTGTATGGCTTTAAATCATCTAAAGAAGACTCGATTACTCCAAGGTTCTCAAAATTCATGGAATAAAAACGAAGCTTATTGTCCTCTCTCTTTCTAGCTACACCGTATGTACCGATGGTAAGGGCACATGGGAATACATGACCTCCGTTATAGTCAGTATGCTCACCGATTAAATTCACACGTCCCGGTGCGAAATATACATTTGCATTCTTGTCATCTCCGAATACTTCGATAAATTTCTTTAATACTACTGCTTTCATTTCCTTATCCTCCGTCAAAACAGTGATTAAGTTATATACTGCGTTCAGCCGCGCATTCGCAAAATCTTGCAAGCATGATTATCGCTCTCCACAACGTCATGACTGAACTGATTAATTATATGATAAAAAAACAACAAACCAATTTCCACATTGATTTGTTGTTTACATCAGTTAAAATGTTAAATTCCGTTATATCTGTGTGCCTTCAATTAACTGAGAAATCAATGTTTCTACTTCTGCCAATTGTTTTCTGTTCACTTCCTTATGGGACTGCTTGCGGTAAGCAGACGGTGACTTTCCCATCATCTGACTAAATGCCTTACCAAATACCAGGGCATCATTGTAGCCACAGGAAAAGGCGATACTCTCAATAGAGTAATCCGTGGACTCCAAAAGCTCCCTCGCCTTGGTCAGTCGAAATGTAGTCAAAAACTTCTGAGGGGACATCCCCAGATAATTCTCAAACAGAGTATAAAGATAGCTTCGATTGATACACACATAATCTGCCACATCCGTCACCTTAATAGGGTTACAATAGTTGCTCTGTATAAAAGAAATGGCCTTTTTCACATACTGGTTGCCCTTGTCTTCCTCGGTCTTCTCCACCACACCGGCACTTTCCGCAATTACCGACAGAAAAACTCCCAGCTGACCGTTTCTGCGAAGATCATTGGCAATGCCGATGGTATTGTGGTTCATCATATCCCGGACGATGGCGTAAAGCTCTTCGGAACGGTCACAGGAAAAAATAGGGTGACTGCCGGAAAGCCCCATTGTTTGTAAGAATTCTCCTGCCCGGCTTCCTGCAAATCCCACCCAGAGATAACTCCAAGGCTCCTTCTCATCCGCCTGATAAAAGGCCAGTTCATTAGGCTGAATCAGAAAACCATAGCCTGCCTCCAGCTTGTACTCTTTATCATGAAACCTGAATATCCCCTTTCCGCTGAGTACATAGTGAATCAAATAATGAGGCTTGGATCCGGGACCAAAACTGTGAAGCCCTTCGGTCTGGGAGCAGCCACAGCAATTCACATAGAGACTACCCACCTTTTCACTATTAAAATCCAGCTTATAGGCCTTTTCCATACTTAGAAAACCATCTCCTTCTTATCTAAGTCTGCCTGCACTTTCTCAAGATCTTCACGAATAGAAATCTTCTGTGGACAAGCCTTCTCACATTTACCACATTTGATACAATTCTTGGCCTGCTTTTCATCGCCAAGCTCATTCTCCCATGCACCCTTAACCATATTGTAATTCTGGTACATATGATAGGTGTTCCATACTCGGAAGTTGCGGGGAATATTCACTCCTGCAGGACAAGGCATACAATAATTACAACCGGTACAGCCATTCTGCACACGGCTCCTTAATGTCTTCACGATATCCTTAATTTCTGCATCTTCAGCTTCACTGAGTGGCTCAAAATTGTTAAAGGTCTTTAAATTGTCCTCTACCTGCTCCATGGTAGACATACCACTGAGTACCACCTTTACATTAGGCAGGGATGCCACAAAACGAAGGGCAAAAGATGCGATGCTTGCACCCGGCTTTAATGCATGGAATCTGTCTGCGATATCCGGTGCAAAGTTCGCCAAAGAGCCACCCTTTACCGGCTCCATAATTACAAGCGGAACCTGCTTCTGTGCCGTAAGCTCATATCCCTTCATGCCTGCCTGTTCCTCAGTGTCCATATAATTTAACTGAATCTGACAGAAATCCCAGTCACGATAGTTAAGAATCTCTTCAAATGCCTCATAACTATCATGGAAGGAGAAGCCCAAATACTTAATCTTTCCTTCTGCCTTCATCTCTTCCAATTTCTTCACTACACCAAGTGCAAGCATCTCGTCCCAGCGCTCTTTATTCATTGCATGCATCAAATAAAAATCAATATAATCGGTCTGAAGCTTCTGAAGCTGGTGATTAAAGATACGGTCTACATCCTCTAAAGACTTCACATCCCACACGGGCAGCTTGGTTGCCAGATAGAAAGAGCTTCTGTCATACTGCTTAAGCACCTTACCAACGAAGGTTTCACTGTCTCCACCGTGATAAGGATAAGCAGTATCTATATAATTTACGCCTTCTGCAATGGCTTTCTTTAAAAGCTTCTCTGCTTCCGCTTCCTCAATTTTCCCCTCTGCATTTACCGGAAAGCGCATACATCCGTAACCCAATAACGATGTTTCAATACCAAGTTTTTCTAATTTTCTTTTTTCCATAAGAACCCTCCGTTTATAGTACTTTTAATCTAGTTGCGAGTACTTTAAGTATACCGAATTCGGCTTGATAGCACAAGATAAAAGTGCTATTCTAAGTTCATACACAGATGCAAAAATTTGATTATTTGCGCTGAAAAATGGGTAGAATATAAACTTAGTTATAAGTTGGGGGATGTTTATGGGAAACAAAAAAACTGCAGACTCCCGCACGGAGCAGATCCGTGTGGTTCGTAATACTGATTTAAATGGTTTTGGAAGACTTTTCGGTGGACAGCTCTTATCCTGGATAGATGAAGTTGCAGGTGCTACCGGCAGACGTCACTGTGGAAGAGAAGTTACCACCGTCGCTATTGACAATTTACACTTTAAAGAGGGCGCCTACCTCAATGACATTATTGTCATAATTGGTCACATTACCTTTGTGGGACGTACCTCCTGCGAGGTGCGCGTAGACACGTATAAAGAAAATGCGGATGGTACCCGGTATCCTATCAACCGCGCATACTTCTGCATGGTTTGTATGGGGGATGATGGCAAGCCAGCTCCTGTACCGGGCTTAGAATTATCCTCCCCGGAGGAAGAGATGGAATGGCAAGCGGCGGAAAAACGCCGTGAACTGCGTTTAGTCCGCCGCAAAGAAGGCTATTAAATTACTGTACCAAATCCAGATGCTGTACCGTTCCCGCCTCTCCCGTTTCAAACAGGAACACACCGGAAGAACGGATATATCCCATCTCACAGTTTTTTTTATCATTTAAAGAGAACTGGGTCTTCACATTTTGCAAGCATATGGCACCCACATCTTTATCCTTTAAGCGATAAAGTGTGCTGGTGCCATCTTCATTCTGACACCAAATTTTCAAATGCTCCCAGATGGAATCACTCTCGTCAATCCAACCATTACCGTCTTCATCATAGTCAGCCAGCTCTCCGAAGCCGTTGCCGCTTCTTGGTCCAAACAGTTCACTGCCATCATTAATAACTCCATCGTTATTCTTATCCAATGCCAGATATCCACCACCATTTCCAAGGCGTGCGATTTCATCATCATCTCCATCCATATCAATATCAAAGAAAATCTTTTGGTCAGTTAGCTTTGCCGTACTGCCTTTAAAATTGATTACCAACGGATCATACACCTTCCGGTATGATTGGATTTTCAACTCTTCTTTGACATACTGTGTAAAGCTACGGCTCATAGTTACGTCCACGTTAATGGAAATCTCCCTTCCGTCTGCTGTTTGTACAATTCCCTGGGTAGAAAAGGAGGTCGTCTCCTCTTCATGATGATAGTATTCTGAGGAATAAATCACCTTCTCCACCGGTACAAGTGTATATTCATTTGCATTGGCATGAATATTGCTTTCCAAGGGCATATCTTCCCATTCTTCAGACAATCTGTCAGCTCTTTCTTTTCCAAACAATAGCTGATAAATATACTTTACCATCCTATTCCGGAAATCTTCCAATGCCCTATCGCTTTTATCCCGAATCAGACTTCCCCGGGAGCGCATACTCTCCACACGCTCCTGCAAATCTATAACCTGCTCCTTGAAGGTCTCCTTATCAGATGCCTTCCCTTCTTCCTGATCCTCTTTCAATTCCGTTTGACCAAAGGACGCCTCATAATAACTTGAAGATGTATATCTTCTGGCGGATTCCATTCCTAAATTACCGGAAACAATATGCAATTTACTTACGTTCTCCTTTCGTAAATCCTCATTCCGCGCGAAATAAAAAACGGACGGCATCTTCAATCAACTGAAAATACCATCCGTGGTTAACACTATTCGTGCGCCTTGGCCTTTGGCGCTTGTAACTTAGTTATCGGCCAAAGGATTTATAATCTTTAGTTTTTCTTAGTAACCTGCCCAATGGTCTTGCCAATGCAACAAAGAACTGCAAAGATAATGCCGGCTACCGGCCAGTACACTCCCGCAAAACCCCAGTTGTTACTTGTCATGGATACAAAGAGAAAAATAGCTACTACAACCAACCAATATGCTGCAATCAAACCACCCCATTTATTGCGGTTTTTCTTCTTCTCTACAGTATAATCCCCCTCCTGCAGAAGCTTCTGACAGCTTTCCCAAGGAATACCTACGGTGATAAATAAGTACACACCGATGGCAACACATACAAGAGTCACACACACTGTACAGAGCACCAGCGCACCTGCCTCATCAAAGAAGGATGACACAACTACCGGAATTGCAGCGAAGATACAGAGACATACACCAATAATATTATTGCGAGCGTACTTTACTTCCCAGGATTTCTTACGTTCCTTAACCATACCGGATACACCATACTCAGTCTCAATAATATCCTTCTCCAAATACTCATACTTTCCGGTTTGCATACCCACATATACGAACATTGCCACTGCTATGATTACCATAAAAAGAAGAACCACAATACCGATTCCTCCTGCCACATTCTCTGAGAACGGAAGCTTGCCAAGCTCAGAAGCTCCCAACATTGCGATAAGTGTTAACGGCGATAAAATACAAAGTACTACTCCCAGGGCTACCAGTCCGGTAGTCTTCTCCTTTGTATTTAAGAAAGCGGATGCTTCTTCCATAGAAACTCTGCGTACACTCTCATCCATTTCCACATCCGTAGAAGGAACATAATCCTGCTCCTCCATATCATCCTTTAATAAGTAATCAGTGCTCACTCCAAAAATCTGACTAAGTAGGATAATCTTCTCCAAATCAGGTACGGACTGTGCTCCTTCCCATTTCGATACGGACTGTCTGGATACATGTACCTTTTCTGCTAGTTCTTCCTGGGACCAGCCACTCTTTTTTCTTAATTCAATAATCTTGTCTGCTAAAATCATTTTTCTCTCCCTCATTTTTATGTTTGGATTGTTCATTTCTTTCGCTTCCTGCGATGACTTAATCCTACATTTTTCTCCGGTTGCTGACTACCAAGTGAACTTTTCAATTTGTCAACTGATGGTTGCAACCCAGTAAAATAGCGGTTTCCCGACACTATTGCAAGTATTCTGCCAACACATAACATCTCTCTATAGTCATTGTCGCCAAGGTGTCATTATAATCTACCGGTGCAAAAGAGCCACCTTCCCATTGGTCCCTTGCATTATTGGCAGCAGCCTCTTTTTCCTTAATCCATTCTCGTTGCTCGGTCAATATCTCCTGATATTTTTCCTCCTCCACATTGTACCGGATTAAATTCCAAAGATAGTTCAGACACTCGTCACTGAGCTCATACAGACGCCCCGTATAGATCACCCATTCCATTGTCGTACTTGTCTCAGAAATAAGCTGATAATAATAATCAAAGGACTCCTGATAATTTGCAAGCGTCACCCGAGCATCCTCCCCGGGCGAAAGTCTTTCATGGGAATAGATACCGTATTCATTCTCCTCATCCACAATGATTGGTATTGTGAGCTCTGTATCACTCTGATTGTAGTATTCTATCCAAATCCATACACTCTCCGAAAGATTACTTATCGGTGTACCGGGCAGATATACCGTAAAGGTGTCGTTATCTCCCAGACAATATGCTTCTGTATAAACATAGAGCGTACCGTCAATATCCTCCTTCGTATCCGGCGTATCCTTATAGGAAATGTCCGATAACGTCATCTTATATGTATACTCATCTACCTTGATAAGGTCTGTAAAATGTCCACTGTAAGCACTGAAGTACACAGTATTGCTTCCCATGTCCGTATCTTGATATCGCCCTGTAAAATATCCATCCTTCTCAATGGTAAACTCTTCCCACCAGCCCCCTGCACCACTGGAAAATTCAAACCGTCTCTTAGACAAATCTGCAAAGGTCAGGTCTACTGCCTCTGTAAAATCAGACATCTCTGTTTCCATTGGCGCTTCTGTTTCTAGTGGCTTTTCAGTCTCCAACGGACTCTCCGTCGCAATTTCCCCGGCAGACTCAATTGTCTCCGGCTGTATAGTCGCATACACCTCCGGCTCCCTAGTTCCGCATCCTGTCACTGCCGCCCCCAGCAGTGCAGTCATCATAACCAACAATAACTTCTTTTTCATTTTCCTACTCCTCTCGTATTGCTACGGAGATAGCATACCACCTTTTTGGTTATAGGGATAGTTATTTTTACATACTACAGCTTAGCTACGATAATAAAAAAAGAAGTAATCGTCGAATTACTCCTTTTAATTCACAAAATATTTACGCCAAAACTCTCCGCAGCGTCTCAAAGATTTTACTGGGCTGAAACGGTTTCACTATGAAATCACTTGCACCGGCCTGAATTGCATCCAGTACAAACTTCTTTTGTCCCATGGCGGAACATATGATAACCTTCGCCTTAGGATCAATTGCCCTAATTTCTTTCAGTGCCCCCATTCCATCCAACACAGGCATAGTAATATCCAGTGTCACCAAGTCCGGCTTTAATTCTTTATATAGCTCCACTGCCTCCTGTCCATTGGCAGCTTCTCCACACACATCAAATCCACCCTTAATCAGCATGTCTCTGAGCATCATTCGTATAAACACAGCATCGTCTGCAATCAGTATTCTCTTACCCATATCTCCCTCACTGTTCTTTCCTTTTCTCTAAGAATATTTTATCATTTTGCCGGGGATTTTGCCATACTAAAAACTGTAAATACAGGAAATGTATGAAGGCGATAGAACTCCAAAGTAGAAAACTGACTGTCCCCAAAATGTCCTCAAATGTCCCCGCTTTTTTTAGGGTATAAAAAAGCGCGAGACGGCGCACGAGGTCCGGTGGACCTCGGCTTTGCGCGGACCGGAGCGAAGCGAAGAAGATCGAATCTTCGAGTCCAGGATTGGACTCGAAAAAAGCAGCGATACCATTCGGTATCACTGCTTTTTCAAGAGCGCGAGACGGGGATCGAACCCGCGACCCCCTCCTTGGCAAGGAGGTGCTCCACCGCTGAGCCACTCGCGCATATTTTATAGGCTTACGCCTATGTTTGAAGGTATGAAATTAATTGTCATCGTAAGTCTTACTTACGAAGCGGGTGATGGGAATCGAACCCACGTATCTAGCTTGGAAGGCTAGTGTTCTACCATTGAACTACACCCGCATATATGTGAACGCATCGGACTTTAGCAGTCCTTTGCGGTAATGCCCAGAGCCGGAATCGAACCAGCGACACAGGGATTTTCAGTCCCTTGCTCTACCAACTGAGCTATCTGGGCGCATAAGCTTGCTGCGCAAGCAATACCTGACTAGCGATTAAAGCTCGCTTTCGTAAGAGCTTTGATTGGTAGGCAGAATCGTTGACTTGCATTGTCAAGTCAACGGTCATCACTTAATCTTGGATTATGTGATGGGATTGCTTCATGAGTGCTTCACTTCACTCCTCTGTCACAACAAAAGCTATTTTACACACCCTTCTCTAAAATGTCAATATTTTTTTTAAAATTTTTTCAACTGTTCATACAAGCATGCTCGTCTGTCCGGCATACTATGGCTGGACTGTTGTCTCAAAGAATCCCTGACAGTCATACCACTGTAGCAGAAGTCTTACCACCCTGTTATAGCTGAGCATTCCGTCAGACACTCCATTTACCTTCAAGGTGGTATCCGTAAAGGTATCCGAAACCTCATCCACCGTCTCTGTATCAATCAACGCTTTCCCATTAATTCTATCCCACTCATCCTGAGTTACATACACATTATCAACCGATACCTGGGGAAGTATTCTTTCCTGCTGAAAGTATTTCTCAGAATCTCTGCCCACAGCCCTGTAGAAATCATTATCCAGATAATTTAACACGCTCAAATATCCTGCATATTGGAACAGCACATCCTCCGACTGTACACAAGCCAGAAATCCGATAAAATTTGCCTCGTCCTCAAAAATATACCCCCGCAAATGCGCTAGCTCATGACACATGGTTGCCGGATAATTCATGATATACATTACATCATTATAATTCGCCTCCATAGAAAAGGGAAAATAATATCCTGTCATATACTGCTGAGTGAAGAAATCCGATGCCGCCAAGGGCTTGGGTCTGGGGTAATAACCCTCTAGCTGTTCATAGGTCTCTCCCAGATTCTGCATCGCTTTAATAGCCTCCGCCTTCATGTCTTCATCATACAGGATATCTCCGTTTTCATCACGCAACATCACTTGAGAATAGGCATTACACTGTGCCACCACATGATTACGCACAGCAATTAATTGTTCCAGCGAATACTCCTTCTCTGCAATTTCCTTAGGAAGATACTGCTCTGCAAAGGTAGATGCATGATAAAGGATGGTACAATTCAATGTCATCACCAGACAAACACTCACCAGTATCCAGGCAAAGAAACACAGATACCCTACCGCCCATCTCCGAATCCGGCGAAACAGGCTCATTACCAATGCCACCGGCACAAGGCACACAGACACAACACCTGCCACTAACATATATTCCCCCAGAGAGACGGGGAACAGTCCCGTTACCCTGCCATAGGTATTTACCCAGATTGGAAAAATATTTTTAACATAAAAATCGCAAAAAGCGGTAGAATTCCATGCCACCGCATTCAGCACCAGCACCAATCCTACAAGTATGATATACACCCACACACGCTTTTTGCGAAATAAATTTTTCAAACTACTTTCCTGCCTTTTGTATATTTAGTTTATCCTTTTTCCAGATTCCCATACGATACAAAATGTACAAAATCACCGCAGAGATGGCATTACTTACCACCACGGAAAACCAGATACTTCTCACACCCAAATGCAAAATCTCCTGGCAGAACCACAAAGTCAGAAAGCGGAACACCCAAAGTCTGGTAGCGTCCACCGCCATGGTAACTTCCGTATGTCCGGTTCCCTGGAAAAGACCGGTGGTAGAATTATATACACCATTGGTGAAGCAACAAAATGCCATAATACTAAGGAAATCCGCTGCCATGGCAATTACTTCAGCATCCTCACTAAAAATGCTGACAATTGCTGTGGAAATAAAGGATCTGGACAATATCATACCACCTACAAATAAAAATGCAACTGATATATACATAGCGTATTTATAGCCCTTCTCTGCACGGTCAGGCTGCTTGGCACCCATATTCTGTCCTACAATGGTAGCAACCGCAGATCCGATACCGTTGGTAGGAAGGGTAATCAGACCATTCACTTTGTTACCAATGCCATACGCCGCCATGGCCTGCGTACCAAAGGCATATACATTACGGCTCATGAGCAGAAAGCCCAGCTGCATGGTACTACCGCCAATCGCAGTGGGAAGCCCGATTTTCAGTATCAGCTTCAGCTTATCCCCGGTTATACGCATAAGACGGGGATGTATTTTCACCATGCCACTACCACGCACAAGCAGAATCAACGCAATAGATGCCGGAATTGCCTTTGCAAGTAATGTAGCAAGAGCCGCTCCCGCTACACCCATTTCAAACGTAATCATAAGAAGCGGGTCCATCACCATATTGAAAGAAATACCCACCAGATTCAAAAGCATGGGTTTCACCGTATCTCCCTGCGCCTGATTAACTGCCGAAAAAAGATTCACCAGATACAAAAAGGGCATGTCCCATATAACAATACGGAGATAGGTAACACTATGCGCAAAAGTCTCCCCTTCTGCTCCAAGCCATCTGACAATGGCAGGTGTTGCCACAAAGCACACTGACGCACAGACTACAGCGAAAATCATGGCACAGAGAAAAATCTGATTCGCCATATCCCTTGCATCTTCCTCTTGCTTTGCTCCAATATATTGGGCAATCAACACCGCTCCCGCTACCGTAATACCTGTTCCGAAATTAATAATAATATTCTGCATCGGAGTCACCAAATTGATGGCTGCCAGCTCCTCCGTACCAATCTTGCCCAGCCAATATGTATCTGTCAGATTGTACATTGTCTGCAAAAAGCTGTTAATCACTACCGGAATGGCAAGTGCCGCAATTGCTTTCAGTAAGTTTCCATGTAAAATTAATTCGATGTTCTTAGTACTTATTTTTTTCATAGCACAAACTTTAGCATAAAAATACAGCGGTATCTACCCCGTTTTTAGGATTTCCTTGGGTAAAACCGCTGTTTTTTTATCCTTATTAAACTATTATCCTATTCCCACTCCATGTATTCAGAGTATTCTTTCCAGATATTGCAAATCCAGGTCTTACCCTGATTGAATACAATTTCATTGCCATTTTCGTCATAGAAAATGTTTGCTCCGCTATCTGACAAACGGCTCCAAGTGCCCTTAATCACTTTTCCTGCAGTAAATACATAAGCATCACCGGTACCATGCACACCAAATGCAAGATAATCATTGCCGTCACGTACTTCACCGTGACAAATCTTAAATACAACGTTACTTACAGCAACATGCGCATCATTGAACTCATCTACCTGCGGTGCATCGTACTGGTAACGATAGTATAAGCCGTCTTCCGGATTGTACTCAAAGTATGCACCGGAATTGCCATAACCACCCTTGTTGCCGTTTTCCTTACCGGGATAAATCACGGTTGCGTCCTCATACTCATCATAAGTAACTGCCCAACCATCATTAGCAAAGGTAAATGCCTGCTCAAAACTGTCTCTGTACTCTGTTGCATATCCCTGGCGCTCTACAGCAGCCTCGTAACCATCAATAAACATATATCCGGTGTACTCGGTCTTATAACCGGGACGTGAGATACGACCAAACGCCTCAGAAGAAGGATTATGGATACCCTTTACCGCTTCACTGATATTGTCAATACGGTCACTCTTAAGTAAATCCTCTACATAAGGAACTGCAAGACCCCAGTTACAGTAAATTGCATCATAAGCCATAGCCTCGTATACATAGTAGTCACGGCTACTTCTTACAGGACCCACATGGTCTAATTCATCATAGTCTTCAATAAAACACATTAAACGAGTGATACGCCCCTCTACAGGTGCTTCATAGATAATACTTGCCTGTGAAATACCATACTGAGGCATTGCCGCCTTGTTATTTGGCATCATAACTGCCATGGGACGACGATTTACGACAGCCTCATCCTTCCATTCACCGGTCAGATAACTCTGTTTCAGCCCATCAACTACCTCTCGCTCTACGATCGTAGTATTCTCAGCCTTTTCATCAGTTGCTTCGCCGGACTCATCCGGCTTCTCAATGGATGGCTCCTCAATCTCTACACTGGGGGCCTCCGTTGCAATCGGTTCACTTACTACATCTTGAATCGGTGACTCTACCTCATTGCCGCCACATCCGCCAAGAAAGCAGGCAAGTAATAATGTACTTGCTAACAATTTAATTCTTTTCATTTGAAAGTTCCCTTCATTTCTCTATTTATACCCATAGGATACTACTCTAAGTTTATCGCATTCATCGTCAATTTTCAACATAAAAGTTCCCTTTGCCACAATTTGACAGGGGAACTCTTACCAAATCTATACTCTTTGCTCCAGGAGCCTGCGTGCTTTCTCTCTCAACGCGCCCTCTTCCTCATCCCTTACCTCGTCTAACACAATACCATGAGCTTTCTTCCCGCCATTTTCCTTATCGATGGTCACAAAGGTAATAAATGCCTCAATAGCCGGCTCTCCCGTCAATGCATTCTGCGCCGTAACTGCTACAATCATGCTACTGCTGCCTGTATGTACTACTCTTCCAATAAGCTTTACCATCGTA
This sequence comes from Acetatifactor sp., assembly GCA_045541195.1. Taxonomy (GTDB): domain Bacteria; phylum Bacillota; class Clostridia; order Lachnospirales; family Lachnospiraceae; genus Acetatifactor. The sequence goes on from JAZQIQ010000031.1 coordinate 106,768, forward strand.
CCAGGTTTAATAGGCTTAAAGAAGGACATATTTTGCAGATTTCTCAGCACAATATCCTCCGTATTTTCACGCTCCATTGCCGCTGTGGTAAAGCCGGACTCCACTACCCAGGATGCCGCTCTTGCTGCAAATAAGGTTCCGTGATGATTTAGGTCTTCCTGTTTTACTAAATGTAATGTTTCGTATTGTTTCATGGTTTATTCCTTTTCCAAATTATCAATATAATCCCTATAATTCCAATTCCTTTAGTTCCATATAGCTCTCCTGACTTGTGAGAATATCCGTGCGAATCTCATCTACAGAATCATATGCCATAATCCATATACTTCCTGACACCTGTGTCAGATTTCCGTAATACATTCCATAAGACATACTTAAGGATGCATGCTCTTCATCACGCACCAGCACGTCGCTAAAGCACGCCAATACATAATAAACAGAGTCTTCCCCATTTGCTGTGAAATGCACCTCAAATACATCATACAGCTCATTGGTCTGTTTGCCATCCGTAGTCAAAAAAAGCATCACAGGCTTCATCTCTACAAAGAATCCTGCCGCCTTGCTCGTGTCCAGATTCAGTTCCAATACATTTTCTGCTTTTGCATGTATCAGCTGAAGTGCTTCCTCAGGAATATGAGAAAGCTCCTTCAGATACTGGTCCAATCCTTCCACCACAAACGTTTTGGAAGACTCTTCCAAACGATACTCCCGGCTGGTGGCTTCAATAGTAATGACCTCACCTTCCAAGAGGCTCCTGCTTTTCGATATGGAATAATCAATATAGTTAATATCTACATCTGTCTGTCCAACTATAGGCTCCAAAAACACTTCGCCGCGCCCGTCGGTTCCCTGAAAGGTGATGTTCACCAGGTCGAAGGGATTTACCTTAGGCTTTGCCATCTCTTGGCTAAGGTTCGCCGCAACACTAAGCAACACCAGTACGCCAATCACCGCTATGGTAATAAAGAAACTACGAAGCTTTTTCTTCCTCGCCATCTCGGCTTCCGCTTCCAGTTTTCCCTTATGATATCCATAGGACTGGGATTTCATTCTCTCCCTAAGCTCTGCTATCGTTTCCCGCCTCTCTACCAGCTTCCGATAGCCGCAATAGGCACACTCTGCCTTTCCTTTTTCTTCATTCAAAGTCATGGTTGCCCCACACTTGGGGCAGGTCATATCCAATACCTTCATCCGCTGTTCCTCTCCATAAAAATATAGAGGGCCTATAGACCCTCTATACACTACTTTCTTATCGGCTAAGTACCTTTCGCATTGCTGCAAGAAGGCGATTCGGCTGAAATGGCTTCACGATAAATTCCTGTGCACCACATTCAATGGCCTTCGCAACCATCTCATGCTGTCCCAATGCAGAACAAATGATAATCTTCGCATTCGGGTCAATAATCTTAATTCGCTTCAATGCCTCAATACCATTCATATCCGGCATGGTAATATCCAAAATTACTACTTCCGGCTTGAGCTGGGCATACATCTGCCATGCTTCAATACCGTTCCCCGCTTCTCCTGCAATCGTATGTCCTTCCGGTTCCAGAATCTGCCTGATTGTAAGTCTCATAAACGCTGCATCATCTACTACTAATACACTTGCCATAACGTATCTCCACCTTTGCACAATACATCTTTTGTTAGTATGATATACCTTTTTACATTCTAGCACAATTTTTCACATTTAGAAACATTTTTTGCAAATTATCTGTGACGAAAGTAACATGTATTATCTACTTTTCATAAAGTAAGAAGAAAATTACCTCTTACTATTCTTTAGCGAAAGCTTTTAGCCCAGTTCACTAAGGAATCACGATATATATTTTCTCTAACTGTACCTAACATATAATCTGTTACCGGACCGTTTCTTCTCATCTTTTCAAGAATCACTTCCTGCAGTTCTTCCACAGACATATCTTCATATCGTTTATTCAAGTCTACAGCTACTTTCTCAGGCTTCTTTTCTTCCTTCTTTGGTTCTTCGACCACTTGCACCGGTTCTACTTTAGATTCCGGTTTCTTAGGTTCTTCCACAACCTTCACAGGTTCCGAAGCTTTCTTTATTTCTACAATCTTAATTGGCGCAGAACTTTCACCATAAAGTTCTGCAGGAATCCAAATTTCACCGGAATTTGCCGGTACACGAACCTGAATACGCCCACCATTTACAGATACTCGTTCGCCTGATAATGCACCTACATACTCTGCAGAATGGCCACATACAAGGTCCATATACGCTTCATTGTCCCCATTGTTGACTGTAGTGATTACAGACTTACCGCCAAGCGTTCTCGCATATGCATAACAGGTATTCTGCAGCTCCAATTCCTGAAAATCACCGTAGCACAGAGCCGGTATATTCTGACGAATCTTTCCAAGTGCTGCGATTAGTTTTGTACAGGGATTTGTATCAATTGCATCTTTATAATCTTCATAATTTAATGCAGGTCTCAAGGAATCATCTGAAAAACGTTCTTTCCTTCCTTCGATACCAAACTCTGAACCATAGTAAAGCGAGGGAACTCCCGGTAATGTATAAAGCATAACATGTACCGGCAGGAAATGTGCTTTATTGTTCAGCTTTGTATAAATACGTTCTACATCATGGTTATCTACAAAGCTGTAAAGCTTCAGATTATTTCCTACCATATCGTTTACGTATTTGATTGTGTGCGCAATTTCAAAATAGTTATGGTCATTGTGACCTGAGTACAATGCTTTATGAAGCATATAGTTTGTTACGGAGTGAAGTGTTCCATCATTTGCCCAACGGGAATAATTGCCATGGATAACTTCCCCCATGAGCCAAAAGTCCGTTTTCACCTCATTCGCCACATGGCGAAGCGCCTTCATATAATCAAAATCCAGAACATCTGCAGCATCCAGTCGGATTCCATCAATATCGAACTCCCTTACCCAGAAACGAATCACATCACAGATGTACTCTTTCACTGCCGGATTGTGCTGATTTAATTTTACAAGGAGGTCATATCCTCCCCAATTTTCATAAGAAAAACCATCATTATAGGAATTATTGCCCCCGAAATTCACATTGCAGTACCAGTCTTTGTACTGTGAATTTTCTCTATGATTTTTAATATCCTGAAATGCAAAAAAATCACGGCCGGTGTGATTGAACACCCCGTCCAGAATCACTCTGATTCCCTGCCCATGACATTCCGCCACGAAATTCTTCAAATCCTCGTTTGTTCCGAGTCTGCTGTCCAATTTTTTATAATCTGTTGTTTCGTAGCCATGTCCTACCGATTCGAATAGCGGTCCAATATAAATTGCATTACATCCAATCTCCTTAATATGAGAGATCCATGGAAGTAACGTATTCAACCGATGCACCGGTTCCCCATAAGAATTCTGTTTTGGTGCTCCTGTCAGCCCCAATGGATATATATGATAAAACACCGCCTCTTCATACCACGCCATGTTTTCTTCCTCCTTGTAACAGTCAAAGTAGATCCATTTACTTAGAATCCCCTATTTCATGTATCGGCACTTTGACGCAAAAGTTAATAGTGCATAAATTTCAAATATTCCGTTCCATACGCACAACTATCGCTAGCGCAAAAAAAAGAGAAATACAACATTTCTGCTGTATTTCTCTGATCAAGTATTACTGCTGGTGATCGGACTTGAACAAATTCCCCTTACCCGCAAACCCGCATAGAAAGGAGATTGCCGGGGCGCTGACTTGGGGTGTGTAAACGGAGTGTAAACATTCTTTACTCAAGAATACTCTGCCTCATCAATTTCCTCGATTTGCGGATAAATAAGCTGATTTTCTGTAGGTTTTATTATTCCTCTCTTTTGTATTAATTCTTTAAAGGAGTCCGTTTCTCTAAGTTCATTTAGAACAGGCCATTCAAATAAATTTTTTTCGGTAATCTGTTCTGTCTCTAAAGCTCTATCAACTAACTCCATTGCCAAGTCGTATTCTTCCAATAACGCGAACTGACATATACGGTAATCCATTGTACTACCAGAAAAATCGTACTCACTAACTTCTTTTTTATCCATTTTTTCTAATCTTTTTTGCGCCAACCAAAAATTAATTTTTGCTTCTTTCACTAATATATCTGGCACAACTGCATCTTTTATAATAAATGTCGTCATACTTTCCACTAGACTCCATTTTTCTTGTTTCATATATTTTTCAGCAAGTTTCGTTGCAAAAGTCCCTCTGCCTTTATCCGCAGGCTCTCGCTTTTTCCATAATTCCAAAGCCAAAAGAACAAAATTTTTTTCCAACAAATTAATAGCATTTTCCAAATATTCTCTTGAAAGAAAAATTTTCTCTCCTATTTCTCCCTCATACTGATATTCTTTTTTGACATTTGCAATATAAATACGATTTATTATTCCCTTATTATGTATAAATAAATTTCTCCGCTGAAATATTTCAATTAAACTCTCTTTATCACTGGTCATATATCCCATTGATAATTCCATCTTACCTTTCAAAAAATTAATCCATTCTTCAAAGCTACTTCTTATTAAATTCTCTATTTTTTTGTCTACAATATATTCTTTGGCTTCTTCTATTGTATCAAATTCCTCTAATTCATGAATGGTATAGATTTTATCTTTTTTTTCTAATAGTTTTCCTGCAACTTCCCCTTTATAAACAGTAAAATATTTTCTCAACACATCGCCAAGAAAGCATTCTATATTGCTGATTAAATTGACGAGAATACTTTTATACATTAATTCAACTTGTTTATTCAAAATATCCATATTGGTTGCTGCATTATTAAATTTCTCAGTATCTTCTCCACTAGTAGATATAATCCACTCCTCTTCTTCTCGAGTTATCTCAATATCACCAAGGAAAAAATCTTTGACCTCTATTTTTACTTGTTCCACTTCCTCAGTTGTTGCATTTTCAGATAGATTTTCTAACTTTTCAAAAGCCACGCTTAACGCTTCCATCTGTGCCGCTTCGTTTTTAAATTCTTTCTTTACCTTTTCCCAAACTAAAGGTTCTATGTACTCACTAAAATCATTCAATGCATCAAGTGACATTGTTAACTCTTGTATTTCTCCGGCAAACATTTTTTACCTCTCTTCTCTCTTAAATGTACTACGTTTTATAGCATCTCTAATAATTTTGCTTTCTCTTCCTTAAACTCTTCTTCTGTCAACAAATCTGCATCTCGCATCATCTTCAACTTCTCAACTTTTAGCTTAAACGCTCCCATCTGATTATCTACAACTTCTTTCTGTGCACGCTCTGAAGCCACTCGCAACATTTCACCGCTTTCAATTTGCCTTGATGCCTGCTGTACAGCCGCTTTTTTTTCTAATTCCAAAACAATATTATGCTTTTTTTCTGGCAAATAAGTCTGTAAGAAATTATATATATCTGCAGGTAATTCTATATCAATATACTGTTTTTTGGTGTCAGAATAAAAGTTCAGCATTACACTTCGTTCATCTATTTTTTTGATATCAGAATCAATTTGAAACTTAACATCTGGACTCTTTACCTCTGCAGGTTTATACGTGAGTAACGCACCAGCCGCCATACCCATCATACCGAAAAGCAAACCACCTCCAACAGTTGCAAGTTTGGAAAAATTCCCTCCCGTGACACTGCCACCATAGCTTGAATATGAGCCATGTATATCCGTCACATAGTGAGTATTTCCTGCTTTTTCGTAATAATGAATTTTATCAAACGGAATTGTACCGTTGCTTTCTTCCTGTCCATACCCATCTATCTTTAAGAAATTTAAAGACCTATCTTTTCCAATATATATTGTTGCTAGCTTGTACCGTTCTCTTAACAACTCGTAACTAGGAGTATCTTCTGAAATATGAAAGTCGTAGCAACTTGTATAAAAACTTAAAGCATCGTTTTCTTTTTTTTCACTTTCTAGCTTTGCTTGTAATTCTCTTGCTTTCTTATCTTCTTCTGCTTTTCTATTTTTTTCAGCCAAGTTATCTTTCGTTGTTTTTATTAACTCAATCCATTTTTCTTTCTCTGTTATTCCCAATACAATAATTCTTTCGATTCCACCGCCTGCAACAATAGAATTCGTTATATACTCAATAACTATTCCTGATTTTCCTTCTATTCTATCTTCATAAATATTTTTTACTTCTTGATACTCAAAATAGAAAGTTTTACTTTCCTTTTGAATTACTCCATCATATACCGGAAATGCAGTTACTTCAAATCGTGTTGGATATACAACCAATTTCGTTATTGATTTTTTACTAAATAACCCTCCTACATTTTCCGCATAATAGCTATCAATTTCTCTTTCAATAGTATCATACCAACTCATTTTGTACCCTCCCATAATTATATCAATTGTATATATAAAACTTATCGTATCATCCTATTGCTTTTCCTTATCTTAATAGTTTACGCCTTCTCAAACTATTCGTCAACGAATGACTAATACTTTATTAACTAGTAGTTGATACGCCTAAAGAATTATTAAATAACCTATAAATTGCAAAGACCCCCAAATACATAACTACTACCAAAAGAACCACAAAATTAATTGATTTTCTAAGAATTCTACAATATTGGTGTCTACATTTTCCGCTTTCACATTTAACAACCGAACGCCACAATTTTTTATTTCGCATCTCTCGGATTCATTCCTCTCGATATAGTTTATGATAAGTTTATATTTGTTTCCCTAATCCGATATCTCTAATCCGCCGATACTAATTATAGATATAATAGATTAGCACAGCCTTATGATGGCAAGATAGATTACGAAGCATCAAACACTTCTGATTTATCTTGCTTTTTTATTTATAAAAGTAACTCTGAAGACCAGTTACTTACTTTTCGTTTGTTACTGTTTCTACCACAACTATTTTTCTGCAAAATCAAAAACGATATGTTTTCAACTACTTATGAAGCAAAAAACATATTAAACAAATTAACTTAAATTTATTACCAAAATATTCGGTAACTCTAAAGGAGGAATTAATTACTATGGATAATTACGAAAGCAGACCACTACTCCCCATGCCCTTTCCCAAACCACTTAAGGAAATGACAGACGAAGAACTATCAAACTTTCTTACTCGTCAACGCAATTACAACATGCTTATCCCAGCATTAATTGAAGCAAATTCACGTAAGGATAAGCAAATTGTAGACCTTACCAAGCGGATTAAGACTCTCGAAAAGAAAGCACTCGAAAAACCCGGGCGTCCACGGAGAGAATTTTGGTTTGAGGGACAAGAGGTGACGGACGAATATCTAATGCAACTAATTGACGAGGGCTATTTTGAAAGTATCAGCAAGTTAGAAAGATATTTGGGTGCCGGCAAAAATCAGCTCCGTAACCGCTATAACAAAGCAAAAGAAAAGCTACGACTAGAAAGGACGGTACAACGCAATGCAGATTATTAGCCCCGTTGTCCAGGAATGTTTTATTCCGGCACAATATACTTCATCCCCAGAAATTATCAAAAATTGCTTGCAGGAAGTTCTTTCCGAAGGTATGATGTACTCACAAGTCAGTGCTCCGGCAGATAATGAGGATATGACAAAGAAACAACGTGAAAATATCATTCAGAAGCACATGGAGCAATTTACAACCAAATACTATGAGTCAGACAGACGGTGGCACTCTTTCCTGCCGGATGAAAGTCATCCCCGGAAGATGAAGCCTATCGCCAAGCGTAAATGGGAAGATTTAGAAGCTGTGATTGTTGCTTACTATGAGGAGCAGGAACAGACCAACAAGCGCAGGAAGATTACTTTGCGGACTCTGTACCCGGAATGGTTTGCCTACAAGTGGCAGGACACCAACAACTCCAACTATATGAATCATATTGATGGGGAATGGAAGCGGCATTATGAGAACGACAGTATTATTGACCGCCCGGTAGTGGAACTTACCACTATAGAGCTTAAGAATTGGGCTAGAAACAAGATTATTACCGGTAAGCTTACCAAGAAGCAATATTACAACATGGCAATTATCATTCGCCAAAGCTTGGAATATCTTGTGGAGCTTGGAGAGTTACCTTGTAATCACTTTGCAGAGTTCAAAATCAATTCCTCCCTGTTTACTCCGGTAATCCCCAAAGAAGCAGAGCAGGAAGTCTTTACCGAAACAGAAGAAAAACAGCTTAAGGCATTGGCAACCGCGGAATTTGCAGAGCATCCAAATCGCACAGCTGCACTTGCGGTACTGATTAACTTTTCGCTTGGTTTACGTGTTGGTGAGCTTGTTGCCCTAAAATGGAAAGATTTGAAAGATTCCTATCTGCATATCAGACGTATGGAGCAGGCACAGTTTGAGCAATTAGAAGATGGCAAATGGAAAAAGCATTTAGAGGTAGTAGAACATACCAAATCAGATGCCGGATATCGAACATTGTACGTTGTCTCTTCTGCCTTGGAGCTTTTCGACAAAGTGAAAGAAGCCAACCTGCGAAGTGGCTACAGTTGCGATGCAGAGGACTATATTTTTATGTACCGCAAGCACCGCATCACTGGGAACTCTATTGACAGCCATTATGAGCGTTACTGCAAGCAGATAGGCATTTCCAAGAAAGGTAACCACAAAGCCCGGAAAACGGCTTTAACGAAGGTTGCAGACAATCCTAATATCAACTTAAAGGACGCCATGGAATTTGCCGGACACCGGGACGTGAAGACCTTTATCAACCATTATTGCTTCTCCCGGTACTCAGACGAACAGAAACGTCAGGAGCTTGAGAAGACGCTTAATGTATAGTTTGACTCACATATCTTACAAGTGTAAAAAAGTGTAAACATTTTACACACATCCTATATACACACCCACATAACGAAAAATGCGAGAAACACAGCATTTCTACTGATTTCTCGCATTCACATCTTACTGCTGGTGATCGGACTTGAACCGATACGGGGTTGCCCCCGAGGGATTTTAAGTCCCTTGCGTCTGCCTATTCCGCCACACCAGCGGATGGATGGAGGTGGATTCGAACCACCGAAGCAATTTGCAGCAGATTTACAGTCTGTCCCCTTTGGCCACTCGGGAATCCATCCATGCAGGAACTATGTCCTAACAAAATGGAATTGTATCATATGTGTACACATTTTGCAAGACATTTTTTCAATTATATTCAGAGCCAAGGGATTTTAATCAAATTCTGAACATCAAGCTTGTTTATACGGGCAAAATTTGAATTAAAATCCTTTGCGAATGGCTCTGAATAATCTCATTCGTTACTCTAGATACTTAAGCACTACTGCACTCGTAGGCGGCAAAGTAATCGTAATCTTACCACTCTTTACCTGATATTCCACCGGTTCTGTAGAATATCCATAGTCAGCAGTCTCTATCAGGCGCACCATTGTTCCTTCTCTGGGAACACCGATTTCCCATACTGTCACATTTTTCGTCAAGGGCTGATTATTATTATTCACAAGAACCACACACTGCTGCTTCTTATTGAAACGTCCATAAGCAATATAATTGTATCCGGCATCCACATATTTTATGGAACCGATTTTTAAAGCTACATTTTCCTTGTGAATACGGATAATCTCCTTATGGAAATTAATCAGCTCATAGTCTTCCTGCCCCCAAGGATAGGTACGACGATTATCCGGGTCTGTGAATCCGCACACACCGGCTTCGTCCCCGTAGTAAATGGTAGGCGCTCCCACCCAGGTCATCTGCATAACTACAGCCTCTCGGAACACTGCCTTATTCACACCATGATTGGCAGCTTCTGATCCCAGTGTGGCAATTCTGCCTACCTTACGGTTAGTACGGGTCAGGAATCGGGAATGATCATGATTGGACAACTCATTCATAGCGACCTGCCAGCTTGGCATTGCAAAATTAGAGCTGTGATGTTTCATGGCTCCCCAGAAGCTCTCCGCATTCCCAAGTAAATCCTCTCGATACTCATCGCTGTGCTTCTGCATACCGGTTAAAAACCAGGTTACCGGCTCCATAAAGGCATCGTAGTTCATTACCGTATCCCATTCATTACCCTGCAGCCAGTCTCTGGTACTACCGTAGTGCTCAGCCAGAATGATGGCTTCCGGATTGGCTTCCTTCACCACTTTACGGAACTCCTGCCAAAACTTGTGATTGTACTCCGCAGAATGTCCCAAATCTGCTGCTACGTCCAATCTCCAGCCATCTGCATTGTACGGCGGAGATACCCACTTTGCAGCAACCTTCAACACATAGTCCTCAAGCTCCTTTGAGCCTTCATAATTAAGCTTAGGCAAAGTGTCATGTCCCCACCAGCCGTCATAGCTGTTGTTGTAAGGCCACTGACCACCATGAAACGAAAAATAGTTGTGGTAAGGGCTTTCAGCCGCCACATAAGCACCCTTCTCATAGCCCGGTGCATTCTCGTAAATTCTCTCTTTATCCAGCCATTTGTTAAAGGAGCCGCAGTGATTAAAAACACCATCCAAAATGACACGAATGCCCCTCTTGTGTGCCTCCTCCACCAACTTAATAAACAGCTCATTGGATGCCTCCAGATTAGCCTTATTGGTTACACGGTTAATGTATTTGGTAGCATGACTGTTATCCCTGTCGTAATCCGGAAGCAAGTCACCGCTTTCGTCAACAATTCTCCCTACATGGGGGTCTATATAATCATAATCCTGTATATCATACTTGTGGTTTGACGGAGATACAAACAAAGGATTAAAGTAGATAACATCTATTCCCAAATCCTGTAGATAATCCAGCTTATCCATAACTCCCTGTAAGTCGCCGCCATAGAATTCTCGCACATCCATCTGCGCAGGATAACGTCCCCAATCCTCTACACGATGTACGTGGTCTCCAATATATGAATACTCTCTGGTAAGCACGTCATTGGATGAGTCTCCGTTACAAAAACGGTCCACATAAATCTGGTACATTACCGCGCCCTTTGCCCACTGTGGCGTCTTAAAGCCGGGGATGATGACAAAATCATAGTACTCATTGGCATCTCTTACCAAACCTCGCACATCATATACCGCAGAAATCCTTCCGGTCTGCACCACAAAGTGATACGATACCTTTTCGTCATTTACCTTTAAATTATAAGTATAATAATCAAAGCTCTCATCATCCGAGGTCTTTGCCATATCATAACGCTTTCCTTTGCATACAAAGAAAACTCTATCAACATTATTCCGAGCGGTACGGAACTTTAAAGTTATGGTAGAAAAAGGCTCCGGCTCTGCCGGTGTTACGTATTCCTCGGTGGTATCCGCAAATAATCCCTTAGGATTAAGAATCGGTCGCATGGATGCAATATATAACTGACTGTGAACAAGTCTGCGCAAATAGTCTGTATCCATATTGGGCCATCCTTTCTGAAAAGCAATATATAGTACTATTGTACCCATTTTTTTAAAGAAACACAATAGAAAGCACTTACAAAATAGAAAAGGGTAGTAAAAAAGACAGCCGGGATAGCTGTCCTTTTTAGAGAAGGTATTTCTTTCTTATGGGGTATAGCAAAAAACTATATAATGTATTGGGGGGGTTACAAGAAGTATAATACACCAGTCACCCTTTTTTGACCATCCCCAAACTTCACAAATATTACAAAATTACCTTTTCATTTTTGTGCACTTTCAACATAAATCCCTTGGTAAAAATCACCAAGGAATTCTATTTAGTACTTATGCCTCAAACAGCGCTTCAAATTCTTCCTGTCCGATTTTTTCTTTTTCTAACAATAACTGTGCACAGGATTCCAGTACATTCTTGTGCTCCATAATGATATCCTTCGCTTTCTTGTAGCAATCATCCACAATAGCCTTCACTTCCTGGTCAATCTGACCGGAAATCATCTCGCTATGGCCCTTTGCATGGGCGAGGTCACGTCCGATAAATACCTCATCATCGTCATCATCATAACAAATCACACCGATATTCTCTGACATACCATATCTGGTAACCATACGTTTCGCTACCTTGGTCGCTTTCTTAATATCACTGGAAGCTCCGGTGGTAATATCGCCGAAAATCAATTCCTCCGCAATACGTCCACCTAACGAGACCATAATCTCCTGCAGCATCTTGCCCTTAGTTAAGAACATTTCGTCCTTTTCCGGAAGTGGCATAGTATAGCCGGCAGCTCCTGCTCCGGTAGGAATAATGGACACGGTATGCACCGGTCCCACATCCGGAAGCACATGGAACAAAATCGCATGTCCGGCTTCATGATAAGCAGTAATCTTCTTCTCCTTCTCTGCAACAATACGGCTCTTCTTCTCCGTACCGATACCAACCTTAATAAAGGACTTCTCAATATCCTCCTGCTTTACATATACACGGTTATCTTTCGCTGCACGAATCGCAGCCTCATTTAACAGATTCTCCAGGTCCGCACCAGTAAATCCTGCTGTGGTCTGCGCAATCTTCTTAAGATCTACATCCTCGGCAAGAGGTTTATTCTTCGCATGAACACGTAAAATCTCTTCTCTGCCGCCAATATCCGGAGAGCCTACATACACCTTTCTGTCAAAACGTCCCGGTCGAAGAATGGCAGGGTCCAAAATATCCACACGGTTAGTCGCTGCCATCACGATGATACCCTCGTTCACACCGAAACCATCCATCTCAACCAGAAGCTGATTCAGGGTCTGCTCTCTCTCATCATGACCACCGCCCATACCGGTTCCGCGTCTTCTTGCTACCGCATCAATCTCATCGATAAACACGATACAAGGAGAATTTCTCTTAGCATCAATAAACAAATCACGAACACGGCTGGCACCTACACCAACAAACATTTCCACAAAATCAGAACCGGAGATGCTAAAGAATGGTACCCCGGCTTCCCCCGCAATCGCCTTGGCAAGTAAAGTCTTACCTGTTCCGGGAGGTCCCTCAAGCAGTACACCCTTGGGAATTCTCGCACCAACCTTGGTATATTTTCCGGGATTTTTCAGGAAATCCACGATTTCCTCCAAGTCTTCCTTCTCTTCACGGAGACCGGCTACCTTTCCGAAATCTACATCATTCTCCTTACCTACAGACATCTTGGCTCGACTCTTGCCAAAATTCATCATCTTGGAATTTGTTCCGCCGTTACCACCGCCACTGCGGGCATTCAACATCATAAAAAAGAAAAGTGCCAATACCACCATCACCAGAATCGGCAGTACATATGCCAAAAACCAGCTTTCTCTCGGGATATCATCCACCACCGGATCATATCCGTACTCTCTCACCAAATTCTCAATCTCCGAGATATCGGAAGCATATAAAATACTTTTACGATTATCCCCGAAGGTAATCACCGCACTTCCGGTAGGTGCTTCCGCATTGGGACTAATCTCAATCTCCGCAACAATACCCGCCTCCATATCGCGAATCAAATCTCCACGGGTATAGTTATTGCTTTCCTGTTCAAAGGTGACCAATACATACACAATGAACATCAATAATATAATCGCAAAAAAATGCGAACCAAAAATCTTATTAACCTGTTTCAAACTAAATTTTCCTCATTTCCGGTACTATTCAAATCTCACAACTCCGATATACGGTAGGTTACGATAACGCTGGTCATAGTCAAGACCATACCCAACTACAAATTCATCCGGGATTTCAAAGCATACATGATCCACTTCAACATCCACGACTCTCCGATCCGGCTTATCCAATAAAGTGCAAAGCTTCAGGGATGCAGGTTCTCTGTCCTTTAACATTTCCATAAGATAGCTCAAGGTTCTTCCGGAATCGATAATATCCTCCACTACAAGTACATCCTTACCTTTAACGGAATCGTCCAAATCCTTTACAATCTTTACCACTCCGCTGGACTTTGTATCTCCGCCATAGCTGGACACAGACATAAAATCCAGAGAACAAGGCACCGTAATATGCTTGGCAAGCTCACACATAAAGAATGCACCCCCTCGAAGTACACACACCAGATGGATTTCTTTTCCTTCATACTCCTTGCTGATGATTGCTCCCAGTTCTTTAATCTTAGATTCTACATCTTCTTTACTGATTAAGACATCAACTCTGTGCTTCTCCATAACTTCCTCCATTATGTTCTTTTATACTGATCTGCAATACTTTTCTTGTCTCACTGCTAACCTTAAAATACTCACTGATACGGTACGGCATCAGCCACAATACATGATGCTCTTCTGCCAGCAGGGGGATTTCCTCCCGCTGCTGTCTGGGAATTTTCTCATCTATGAAATAATCTTTTAGCTTTTTTCTGCCCGGTCCATTGGTGGTTTTTACAGAAAAAAAATCCCCATTTTCCCTATGTCGTATTTTAAGATTTCCTTTTATTTTATCATAATCCAGCCATTTCGTATACTGATTTTGGGGAATATCTTGCAGATTTCCATCAAATGAGCGGACACACAACTCTATGATCCGGGGACCAAAGACATGATACACCGGCTCTTCTCCCAAGGCTTCTTTTTCAATACATATCTCCTCGCACGCTTCCTTACGTTCCTCCGGCACATAGACTATGAGCCTGTCATAGCTTCGCTCCCCGCGAAGCCGATAAGGCAGATACACCTGTCTGTTGCCGGCTTCCCGCATCATAAAATGCAGGCTGTCGATATGCTCTCTGGTAATATCCTTACAGCTGCCTGCAAGTGTCGTAATCGCCCTACGCAAAAGCTCCTTCTGCAATACCTCATGAAGCCTTGTCAGCTTCGGAATATCCAGCTCTAAGCGAGTATTACTCCCACCTAACAGCACCTCTTTCCAAGCCAGCTCTGTCTGTTCTTCCAAATAGTCCTGTACCAGTGCAATGTGCCTTGCCGCCTCATATATATTACGAGTCGCTCCCGATACCACTTCCTGCTCCGCATAGGGCAGAATATGATGACGAATCCGGTTTCTGGTATAAGCATCTCCGTCATTGGTCTTATCATGACAATAAGGAATCTCTCTACTTTGCAGATATTCTTCAATCTCCCTACGTTCCAGGCATAAAAGGGGCCTGACAATCTCCCCGCGCACAGGACGGATTCCCGTAAGTCCACTCATCCCGCTTCCCCGAAAAAGGTGAAAGAGCATGGTCTCACTGCAATCTCCCATATTGTGTGCCACAGCTATTTTATCTGCGCCGATTTCCTCCTTAAGTACCCGAAAAAAATCATACCGCGCCTTTCTTCCCGCCTCCTCAGAAGAACACTTCCACCGGGCGGCCAGAGCGTTCATATCTATTTTCTGTAAGGAAAATGGAACACCCATCTCTTCACACAGCTTCCTTACATACTCACTGTCTGCCTCTGCCTCCTCACGGACACCGTGATTCACATGTGCCACATGCAGATGCAGTCCCAGCTCTTCTTTAAGTGCACAAAGTACCACCAGCAGGCACACACTGTCTGCACCTCCGGAAACTCCCAGAAGCACCCTTTCTCCCTGACGGAGCGTGTCCTGCTGCCGAATATAGGCAAGCACCTTCTTCTCTATAAAATTGTAATAATTACCCTGTTTTTTCATATGTCTAATATACTATATCTCACTTGAAATTCATAGGCTTTCCTACTCTATTTCGTTGGGAAAAGTCCCGCCACCAGTACCAGCATATCGTCTTGAATATGCCCGCCTCCACCATGAATGGCAAAGGAAAGGATCTCATTTGCCATGGCTGTAGGACTACTTTCCTGCATTTCCCCGATAAACAGCTTCAAAAGCTCCTCCTGGTTATCTCCCGCAAAGGCATTCAGAACCCCGTCCGTAACCATAATCACGTAATCTCCCTGTGTCAGCTCCTTTTCCACCGGCTCCTGATCCACATGACTAAAGATTCCTAACGGCAGATTTCTCACGGAAATATCCTCCACATAACGTCCCTTTTTAATAAACGTGGTAGCACCACCAATTTTATGGAATCTGCAGATGCCGGTATATAAATCCACATTGCAGATATCCAAAGTGGACATATTTGTTTCTTCCCCTCCAAACAACAGCACATTGTTTACCAGATTAATGGCAGTGGGAATCTGATACCCCGCTTCCAGAAGCCGTTCCATCAATTCCACCACTTGTCCGCTTTCCTTACAAGCATCTGCCCCGGAGCCCATACCATCAGAAAGAATTAAGGACACATGGGCACTCTCCGCCTGACATACGGAAAAGCAGTCTCCGCTGACCTGCTCCATCTCCCTGATTGCCTTGGCATGTCCGGTGAGCAATGCGAAAGATGGTTCTTCCACAAAGTAGTAACTCCCCACATCCTTTCCCAGATAATATACCGTTCCCGGAGCAGGTATCAGCCGCCTGTCCAAAAGCACGGAAATCATATCCGCTACCTCCGCTATCAGGTATCCGCCTTGCTTTGTGGTACACATCCTTACGCAGAGCGTATCTGCCGGACGATTTTCCCCCTTTGCAAAATAGAACAGATCCTCCACTATTATTTTTTCCTGTTTTAGTGCCTTTATGTAAAATCTGGCCTGTCTGTCCGGTATTCTGCGTACAGAAAATACCTCTCCCGCAATTTCCTTCAAAATCCTGGACATTTCGCACATATTTTCAGAAAGCACCTGGACATTCTCCAGCTGCCTACTTCTTTCTAAGCGACTCCGACGCTTAGGCTCCTCCAATTCCAAAAGTTGCCCTAAAGGAAAGCTGGCAGACAAATCCCGAAATGTATCCGCATAATTAAGGAGACGTGCCTTCCCATAATCGGAAATCACCAACTCTCTGGACATTTTTTCTCTATTCTTGGTTGCTGTTATCATCATCCTACCTCCGGAAAATCTTTCCTTCCACTATAGGACATCTTTTCCTCCTATTTTGTCAAAATCATGCACCCATATAAAAAAGAGCTACTGCAGATACTCCCTCAATGGGGTAGTATTTTGCAGTAGCTCCCTAGCTTAATCCTGCTTTTTAAAGATAGTCTCGCCAGGGTAAATCAATCCCAGCTTATCCCGCGCATACTCTTCGAAAAATTTCTTGGTCTGCACTTCTTTACCGTATTCTTCTATTTCCTGTGCCCTAATCTCTTCTTGGGCAATCTGATCCTCAATTTCTCTGCTCTTTGCTTCCAGAAGCTCCTTTTTCTCCTGTAAGCCGGCGGCACCCATTCCTACCACCACAAGCATCATCATAACCACACCGGTTACTACAATCATACTGAGTGTATGGGTACGCTTTGTACCACGCCCTTTGCTATTGCGTGCCCTTTTTCTTCTTGCTGCGCTTCCTGCCATGTCCAAACCATCCTCCTGATAAGAACATCATAAAAAATTTTTCCACATATTTCAAGTAAAATGAAGAAACCAATTTATGGAAGATAAACATCCCCGCGAAAAAACCGAATACCATGTACCAGCGAATCCTTCCTCCGGTATAGGTGTACATAAATGCAAAAATGCACTTCCCCAGATATGCTACCAAAATAAATTCCTGCAAGAAAGCAAGCAGCTTCCCTGTAGGAATCACTTTGCGAAGGAGAAGGATGGTATCAAACCCAAAAATGCTCCACATCCCCACTAAGAAAAAATAACAAAGACAACGATTTTCCGGCGAAAGCCCCTCCCAGAACTCATTTAACCAAACAATCTGGAAAATAAGGAATCCCCTCTCTTTCCTCCGCCGGAGGCCTGGGAATAAATGAAGCTGTCCACCACCCCATCTACATCCACCTCGCCCCTGTCCAGCGAAAGTCTACTGACATGAAGATCGTTCCCTTTTATACTGAGCATCCCCGCATCCGTCTCCAAAAGCACTTCGTGCAAATCAAAGGACAGTACATCCTTTACTCCTGTTAATGTAGCTACTCTTCTGCCTTCCAAAACTATTTTGTGGGACGGACCCAACCCTTTTATTTCTTCCATTTCTGCCTCCGTAGCATTATTGATACAATATATGCACTAGCCGGCTTAAATATATCGGAATAATTCCTTTGCTTCCTCTTTTCTCACTGTTTCCTGTACGTCCAGTACCTCTACTTTTACATCCTTGTTGCCGAAGGAAATGGTAATAATATCCCCTTCCTTCACATTTGTGGATGCCTTCGCCGGCTTGTCATTAATCAGCACCCTACCGGCATCACAAGCCTCATTTGCCACAGTACGTCTCTTAATCAGACGGGATACCTTTAAATACTTGTCTAATCTCATATATCTCTCCTTAAAAAGAAAGAGAACCTATAAAATAGGTTCTCTGACGTAATCATCTATTAAGCGTTGATCATATCCTTTAAAGCCTTACCAGCTTTGAACTTAGGAGCCTTAGAAGCTGCGATCTTCATAACGTCGCCAGTCTGAGGATTTCTTCCTTCTCTCTCTGCTCTCTCAGCAACTTCGAAAGTACCAAATCCAACTAACTGAACCTTCTCACCCTTCTTTAATTCTTCAGCAACAACGTCTGTGAAAGCCTTTAATGCCTTCTCTGCATCCTTCTTAGAAAGACCAGCCTGCTCTGCCATAGCTGCAACTAATTCTGTCTTGTTCATCTTAAACTCCTCCTATATGAGTTAAACTATTTTATATTGACATCTCTAATAATCAAAACGTCTATACATATATATATCTTTTTTCCCTATATTTGTCAAGGGATTTCACCTTATTTTAAGGGGCGGGGAGGCTTACAGGATATTCCGATTCCCAAGCCGCCATAGCCGATATGGCAGGAAGTTCCAAAGGAAAGTGGGTCCCACATAATGTCCCTTCCCGGAAAAGCTGCCCTTACTTCCTCTACCCATTTCAAGGTATCTTCCTCCGAAGCACTGGACGCAACCACAATATATGCCTCTCCCTTTTCCTCCCAAGGCGCAAATGTTGTACTTAAATCTCTGGCAACGGCCTCCAGCATGGTCTTCTTGGCTTTTTGGAAGCCTCTGCACTTTGCAAAGGAATCCAAGGTTCCCACATCAAATTTCAGTACCGGCTTAATATTCAGTATGGTTCCGATGGCTGCGGTAGCAGGGGTAATTCTTCCACCCTTTTTCAGATTTTCCAAGGTCTGTACTGCAATGTAAATCACCATATCCGCCCGGGATGCCTCTAAGATATCTTTGATTTCCTCTGCACTATAACCCTCTTCAATCAGCTCCAGCCCGTCCAAAACCGCACGATGAAGCAATGCGGATACACGACCATTATCTACCACCAGGACTCTTCCCTCATAGGGCTCTTCCGATGCCAGCGCAGATGCCGTAGCACAAGAGCCACTGATTCCACTACTGATAGGCATGTACAATATCTTCTCATATTCCTGCAAGGCCTCATCCCAAAGTGCCATCACTTCCGCAGGCGACGGCTGTGAAGTAGACACAGGCTCCCCTGCCCGTAATCTGGCATAAAACTCCTCCCTGCTTAAGGAAACATCTTCATAAAAGCATTCCTCCCCAAAATAGAAAGGCATAGGGAGCACCTTGACTCCCAGCTCTTTCCCACGCTTTTGGCTGATTCCACTGTGACTGTCTGTTACAATTCCAATTGGCTTCATATTAACCCCTCGTAAAATCTTCTATCTGCGGCTCTGCTATCAAATCTGCAAAGGAGAACGAGATATCCTTTTCCTCATTGTCTACAGATATGGTGTAGCTTCTGGTTTCATATCCGGTCTTACGCAATGTAATCACATGACTTCCCGCTTCTTTTTTGAAATTCACCGGGGAAATGCCTACATAATTACCATCCAAATAAACCTCTACTCCCTCCGGTGCTGACACATACACCTTATAATAGTCGGAGGATGCATCTATGGTATTGCCGGATGGCTTTTCATCAGCATCATTATCATCCGTACTATCATCCGAATTCACTTTCACCGGCTCCAGCACAATGTCAATGCCCGCAGATGCCTGTCCTACTTTAAGATATGTGGTAATAGACTGATAGCTGTCTGCTCTGGCAATAATCTGGTGGATACCGTACGCCAGCGAAACCGGTGCACCGGCATCTACCTTGGCACCATCCACATAAAGCACGGTATTTGAGGGCGTCAGGGAGAAGATAACCTGACCAAACTTCTCCTCTGCCACTTCCAAATCTCCGATATCCAGTACCACTTCCTGCCCCCGGCCGATATTGACATTCTTTAAGCCGCCTCCACCACTGCAACTGATATTCACTTCATACGCTCCCTCCGGTACGGTAAGAAGCATATCTTCTGTAATCTGCTGGACCATGGCCTGCCCGATTTCAATAAATCCGCCAATAAAATTCTCATCATTCTCCAGTCGAAGGTATCCGTGTCCTCTTTCTACCACTACACTATATACCCGATTACCAATTCCCTGAAAAGAAAGCACGTCACGTTCATTAATATCCATCTCCTCAATTTGGCTTCCTTCAGAGAAAAACCGGGTATCTTCCGTAATCTTGAAGATTTCCTCCCCGATTGTCAGATTGTTCCTGTCAAAATCCAGCTTATATCTACTGACAGACTCATTTGTCCACGAACCCTCCGACAGCATCATACTGTTTAACCTCTTTTGGGATTTCAGAAAGGTCACATCAACCACATCTCCCGGATGAATCTGATCCAGAGACAGTGCTGTTCCATAACGGTCTGACAGCACTGTGGTTCCCGCTATATATAGGGTATATTGCTTCCCCACATCCATATTAAAGAGTGTTACGGTATTTTCCTCACTATCCTTCTTTACCAATACTGCCGTGTCCGCAGAATCATAACTGTTAGGCCCTGGTGCCTGATACACATTATCCATGGCAGTGCCTTGGGACGCCTCCGGTTCTACCACATCTCCCACCATCATTCCACAGCCGGCCAGCGACAATATTCCGCATAAAAGCAACCCGGAAAGAATCTTTCGTATCTTCAAGACTGCTCCTCCTTATCCCTTGATATTTTGAAACACTTCCTCCAGAAAGACTTCCTTTTGTCTTTCCAATGCAATTACCTGCTCCAGCTTCTCCAGATTTCTCTCGGAGATGAACGCCTTTGAGGTATTGTAATAAAAGTTGGCAATCTTCCAGAATTTCTCCGGATATGCCAGACGATAATACAAATCAATGTATTCATATGCCGTCAGAGGTGCCACCCCTTCATAGGCATTTAGCAGCTCTTTTCCCAAGGAAACAGACCACTCATTTTTTTCCAGGAGCTTGCGCATAAACAAGCTGATATCCCTTACCACGCTGTCTCGAATCCATTTTTCAAAATGTACCACCATCCAGCGTCCGTTTACCTTTAAAATATTATGATCTCTGAAATCTCCGTGGCAAATAAAACCTCCCTGGTCCGGGTCAAAGCCCCTTTCCAGATTCTCATATTCCTCCCACTGACTACTGACAAGGAGAGCCTTCTCCAAATATAGGGGAAAAGTCTCCATAAGCCTCCGTTCAAAGTACTGCTTTTGTCCTCTCTTCTTTAAATAAGTAAAGATATGACGCAGCTCCCTGTTATGGCGCCGGTACTCCAGTGTGGGTGAATATGTACTTAAATTCTCATAAGAACCTTTGGGCAGAAAGGATGCTTTATGGAGCTTCGCCATGATACTCATAGCCTCCAACGCCTCCCTGCGGTCCTTAATATTACATTCCCTTCCTTCATGGTAGCTCTTCAGAATATAGTTTATACCATCACCGTCCGTTACATACAGATTGCCTTCCTTCGCTGTAACAATACGGTCCACACCAATCTGCCCATGATCCGCAATCTGCTCCAAAAGGAGTTGCTCCAACGGCAGGCGATTCACATTCCCCCGATATTCCATAAAAGTCAGTGGTCCCTTATCTGTCTCACAGATGATACAGCCCCTTCCTTTTCTGGTCTTTTGTACCTCTATATCATAATCCTCCAGTAGGTAGGTAGCTCTATCGTTCATGATTCCCTCCATACAAGATTCATTTGCTTTCTCAAGCCTATCCTATCATATGAAGGAAGATTCCCGTTAAGAACACTTATGAAAAGTTTCTTTAAAGTATGCTATTAAAATATCCTTTTGATTTTTATCCGGATTGTCCAAAACGTATTGCAAAAGCGCCTGTAACACTTCTCCAATTTCCTTGCCGGGCTTTAATCCCTCTGCAATCAAATCTGTACCGGTTACTGCCAACATTTTTAAAGATACACATTCTGCATCTGCCACAATCTCTTCGTAAAGCTTCTGCCAGTCCTCTAAAAGTGCAAGCTTTTCCTCTCGCTGATGCAAGGATTGGGCAAGCACATCTGCTCTGCGCACTGCGTAAAGCATTGGGAAAATATCTTCTCCAATACGATGCACCGCTCTACGGACTATAGTCTTGGTAGGTACGACGCCGTTGCCATAATCATGAAATTCTACCAGCTTTGTTACTTTATAAATCGTATCATTATCAAAGCGTAAACGCTTCATAATCTGCTTTGCAATATCCCGACTGACAACTTGGTGACCGTGAAAATGAGTAATACCATCCTCGCCCGTCTCAAGTGTTTCCGGCTTTCCGAAATCATGAAATAAAGCCGCCAGTCTCAATACTTTATCCCCGGGTGTCTCCTGAAGCGCCACAAGAGTGTGGGTCCCCACATCATACATATGATGGGGATGTACCTGATTCGTCTCCATGCATTTGTCGAATTCCGGCAATACCACCTTGGTAACACCTGTGTCATACATAATTTTCAGATAATCCGGATGGGGAGAACACAGAAGCTTTACCAGCTCCACCTGGATCCGCTCAGCACTGATATTCTTCAGGGTGTGTGCCAGCTCTATAATCGCCTGCCTAGTCTGCTCCTCTATCTCATACCCCAGTTGTGCGGAAAAACGCACCGCACGCATAATGCGCAGCGCATCCTCAGAGAATCGCTCCATAGGATTTCCTACACATCTTATGACACCATTGTCAATATCCTTTAAGCCGCCGAATTCGTCCACTAATCCAACGGATTCATTATAAGCCATTGCATTAATGGTAAAATCCCTGCGCTTTAAATCCTCAACCAGATTAGAGGTAAACACCACCTCCTTGGGATGACGGCTGTCCTCATATTCTCCATCAATGCGATAAGTGGTAACTTCAAAACCTTCCTTATCCAGCAGTACAGTAATAGTTCCGTGTTGGATACCTGTATCAAAGGTCTTGGCAAAAAGCTCTTTCACCTGCTCCGGTTTAGCAGAAGTGGTTATATCCCAATCTGCGGGATTCCTACCCAAAATAGAATCACGAATACACCCTCCTACTGCAAAAGCCTCATATCCGGCCGCAGTAATGGTTTCAATTATAAACTTTACTTTTTCCGGTAACTTAATTGTAATCAAACAAACCTCTTTCTACCTAATGAATTTCTCTATAGCCTCTACCAGACCATCTTCATCGTTGCTGCCGGTAACATAATCTGCAGCTTCCTTTATTGCATCCTGAGCATTGCCCATGGCTACACCCACTCCGGCATATTTAATCATGGATAAATCGTTAAAGCCGTCACCACAACAAATACTGTTCTCACGGCTGACACCAAGAATGGGAAGTACTTTATCGAGGGAGCTTGCCTTGTCCACATTCTGGGGCATAATTTCCACAAAATATGGCTCCGAGCGGTAAATGCTCAAGGTCTCACCATACTTCTCCTGCAAAAGCTTCTCCAGCTCTGCTGCCTTCTCCGGCGGTGCCGTCATCAGACATTTATTCACCTCAAAATCTACAAAATAGGGAAAATCCTTTTCTACGCGGATGGGAAGATCATTAATCTTAGCCTCATATATCACATACTCATCGGGGTCAAATGCCGAAATAACGGTATCTCCCAAATAAGTGATGATTCCGGCGCCATGCTCCTTTGCAAAGTGATACAATTTGGAAATTGCACTTTTGGGCAAGGTCCTCTGATACAGAATCTCCCCACTTTCGCAATCTACAATACGTGCACCGTTAAAAGAAAGCAGATAACCGCCTCTCTCTACCAGCTCCAGCTCCTTTTCATAACGTTTCATTCCCGGCGTAGGTCTTCCTGAGGCCAGCACAACTTTATGCCCTCTTGCCATCACATCCCAAATGGCACGCTTTGTATTATCTGTAATCTCTTTTTTAGAGTTGGTTAAGGTTCCGTCAATATCTAAGACTAAAACTTTTTTATCTTTCATAAAAACTCCTTTAAGAAAACGATTTGCTCTATTCAGAATAATAGCTCAAAAGTGGCGAGTATGCAAGATACCCGCCACTTTCTTTCTACTCTTCAGTGCTCTCTTCCACTGTTAAATACTTCAAATTTGCTTTCGGATCGCTAATGGTATATGACGCTGCAATCTCCTCTAAATAAGCATTCATTGCATCATTTGCCAATGTTGCCTCGATAGACGCATGCCATACGGTATCATTCTCTCCGATATAATACAATGCATAATAGTAACCCATATCGTCCAAATGAACTGCTGTTACATCTCCGGCTTTTCTACCATCAGCTAACCAATCACCGATTCTTGCATCCACACTGGACACCGGCATTCCCTCATAAAGGAACTCATACTCTGCCATATTATTTTCATCATATTTCATTCCAAGCTCAATAAAGCTTGCTTCAGTAGCTTCTCCTGCCTTCCACTCATCAATAATGGTCTGTGCATCCGTTGTGGTAGTAATAATCGCACGCATATCATGAGTAGGAGCTTCGTTACGATAACGTGCATCAAAAGATACTACAAAATATCTGTCATTTGCGGTATCCTCCACCAACGTTGTATCTCCTGCTTTTCTTGCAGGATCAAATAAAAACTCTGTAAGGAGACTGTTGATTCCACTCTTAAGAACTGCAGTATATTCCGTACCTTCCGCAGCTACAGTTTCTAAAAGAGCCTCAGCTTCCGCCTTTGCCGCTGCCATAGCAGTAGCAACCTCTTCCTCGGTCGGCTCGTATGCTACTTCGTTGCCTTCTTCATCCACCGGAACAGTTCCGTCCGGATTGGTGGTAGGAAGCTCCGCATCAATAGTCAACATGTGATAATCAATACTGTCATAATCATCTACATTAGCTTCATAATGTGCTAAAACAGCATCCTCTGTCGGTAAGAGTTCTTCATACTTTGCTTCATAATAAGCTGCTGCAAAGAGAGTTTCTTCCATAACGGGTTTTAAACGCTTCTCTGTTGCATAGTCACCAAAGGACTGGGTCAGATACTGCTTTAAGGTCAATCCATTCTCTTTTGCTGCGGTAGTCATATCTGCCATCATCTCTTCATATTCTGCAGCGGTATCATAGGTAAAACCTTCTGCCTCTGCAGCTGCTAACATAGCCTTGGTATTTACCATATTCTCTGCTGCAATCTGTGAGAAATAATCCGCAAAGGTCATATTGTCATCATACTGCTGGCTGTCGATGGTAGTGGTATCCATTCCAAGCATGGATAAGTAATAACCATTTTCATTTAAATAGCTGTTCTTTGCCAAAGCGTAATTGTAATCAAATTCAATTTTGCTCACTGCTTCCTCATTTACATAAAAATAAGGCGAATTCAAGTCGATAGCATTGCGAATAGGGAAATATGCAATAAATCCAACGAAGAAAAGTACAATCGCTGTCATAACGATTTTGTAAATTCTATCTTCCTTCTTTGCCTGCGCTTCCGCTTCTTTACGTCTCTGGACTTTTAAATCATATTTTGTCATTTTCTTTTCAGACATAATTCAAAGTCTCCCTTCTAAACACTAATGTACATATCATAGCTTTTTTGCGACCTTTTGTAAATGCTTTTCACACTTTTTTCACATACGGGAACATGCAAAGAGCAGGCTGAAAAATAAGCCTGCCCTTCACTAATATGAGAGAAAAGATTTCATTATCGATTATAAGTTTTGTATTACAGTATCATATGCATCGATAGTAACAGTTATGTCACCGCTCTCCGTCTTCACGGTCGTGGTTTGCTCTACATCACTGTTGTTGATGACAACCAGTTTCTTGCTTTCCGGATAGTAAGCACACTCCGTGTACAAATTATCAGTCATGTATAAACCGGTTAAACCTTCACCACCTGCATAGCGGATTAACTGATAAAGCATACGTGTATTCTCTAAGTCTACCTCGAAAGAAGAAAGATAGATTCCAAGCCCCTTGCCGAACTTGTTCATGGTTACCTGAGGTCTGTTCTCCTCATCTGCCATAAGTACGGAAGCCTTACCATCTGTTAAGAAACGATTATCCTTAGCCGCTACGGTTGCGCCTTCAGGAAGGATATTCTCGGTATCCTCTGCCTCAAAACTCCACTTACCGTGACATACCTTAGCACCGGTATCCTCATCAATACCAAGTACGTGCGCCATACGGAAATAGTTGTCATAACCTGCTACTGCAGAAGGCTCATTCACTCCAAGGAACGTACCGCCTTCGTAAACCCACTTAGTTAAAGCGGTTACCAGCTCATCATCCTTCCATGCGTCACCACCACTCCATGCGCTACCCGCATAACCTGCGTTAATTATCACATCCACATCAGCAAGTGCACCGTTCTTCACATCCTCGAAGGAAATAAACTTCACATCGATAGGAAGTCCGGATAACGCTTCATTCACATGAATTAAATCATGCATATAAGTCTCATGGAAGTGTCCGGATAAGGTCCATGAACGAAGCTTGCCCCAGCTGTGAAGTACAGCTACCCTAGTCTTAATGGTATAAGGTTTACCTGCATCATGGAAGCTTCTGATGAGACGGAACTCATCTGCAACCTTTGCAATATAGTCATTAAAGTCAGGGAACGGAAGTGTTAAACTTAAATATCCGCCCAGACCGATTCTGTCGATTTTCTCGCGAAGAAGTGCCCTTCTTACGCTGTTCCAGTATTTCTTAGCATCTAAGGTAGGGTTTCCACCCTCACTAAAAGTAGGTGCTCCACCAAGTCCTACCGGGAAGAGATATGGATGTAATCTCAGCTCATGGGTAGGTACATCTACACCGGCACAAAGTCTAGCTTCATAGCCGGAGAACACGCACTTAATAAGTCCATCAAAGCCAAACTCCTGAAATCTTCCGTTCCAAGGCTCCACACCAACCCAGCTATCATCATAAAATACATAAGCTTTCTTACCATACTCATGTACCATATCAATCAATTTCTTACCGAAAGAAATTACAAAATCATTGATAAATGCCATCCAGTCAGCCTTTTTCTGATTGCCGGGCATATGGGTCACATGCAAATCTCCTTTATTGATGAAGTCTTCAGCAGTCATACGATAGCCATACTTCTGCTCGAACTCATCAAGCGCAAGATCACTTACGGAATAATCGTAAGAACCCCAGTCAGAGAATAAATGTCTGTTCTTTAAGTCACTACCCCAAATCCATACAAAATTGTAGAACATAGAAGTGAAACGTACTACGGTAGTTGCCGGATGAGTTTCACACCAGTTCTTCATCCAAGAAAGCATATATTCCTGGGTCTCCGGATATCTTGGGTCAATCTGGAGAAGATGCTCTTTCTGCCAGTTATTGGTAGTGTGATTGTACATGGAAATCTCTTCCCAAATGCGATATGCAAGGAAGCTTACGGTATACTTGTGGAAAGGAGCGATTCCCTTCAAAGTTACAGTACCCTCATCCTTATTATATGTCCACTTGTCGCTTTCCACTTTGGTATTGGTGGTTCTGTCATACACCTCCCAATACTTGAAAGCTACGTCAGTATCATTAATCTTAAACTGCTCCTCAAAGAAGCTTTCCATTAAAGAAATGGTAATTGTATCTTCCGCTGCAACAGTTGCAGGAGTGCATAGAAATGTCTGCTGAAGCTTATCCATATTCTCTTTTGCCCATGCATTGTGATCACGAATAATACAAATGGTAGAATAAATTCCGTAGCCGGAATTGGTAATCTCATCAGATAAAACGGTACCATCGCTGTCACGAATTACGTCTGCGCCCCATTTCTCTGCCATTTCTAATGTTAATTTCTCATAACCGGACTCGCCCGGAAGGGTAAATCCGCCCTTTTCCATATTCATTGCCTATCCTCCCTCAAAAGGTTAGATTTTCATCGCTCTGCAAAGCTCTACAACCTGACCTCTTGTCACTAATCTTGTTAAATCTTCACTTCCATCCTTCGGAAGAAGTCCCAAACTACACGCTGCACGCACATACTTTACCGCATATCCTGCACATCTTTCATCATATACACACACTTCCTCTGCCGGAAGGGTCTTGCGGCTACTATAACCATTCATGGCAAATACCAAGAGTTCTTCCAGAGTCACCTCTTTGGTAGGGAAGAATTTCTTATCCTCTACCATCTCCGGCAGAATCATACCATTCTGATATGCCACTTCTACTGTTCCCGCATACCACTCATGCCCAACAATATCATCATACATATCGTTGTACACGTTGGTTGGGAAAAATCTGGCAGTTTTAATTAGCATATCCAGTACGGCTGCACGGTCTGCATTCTTATCCAGCTCCGTAATCTCCGAAAGAAGGATTTCGCCCGCATTTGGATTGCTAATATCTTCATACTTCGCCGGCTTGGTCGGAAGAATGATTTCTTCCTGATTCACCCATTCTCCGAAGCCTTCTGTTACGCACTTTGCAAGGAAACGATATGACGGACTGCTGTGCTGTCCACATACACGCTTAATCTCCTGTGCAATAAATCCTGCCATCTTATAGGCACCAAAGTCATTACTATGTGTAAAATCGTTAGGGAACAGAAATGCTTTCGAAGCTTCCAGTCCATTTGAGACGATAAACTCCTTACTCAAACCATGTAAATCAAGTACCGGTGTCTCGGTTACCTTTCCGATTTCTTTTACTGCTTCCGCATACTCAATCAGCAAATCGTTATAAGTACCGTCACCCTTCCAAGAATTACGGGCAAGGGGTGTCACCAAAACCGGATATGCACCACGGCTGCGACACTCACTGATATAGCCCAGCATGTTAATCCGATAACCGCCTCTGGCCTTCAATTCGTCCAGCTTCTGGTCATTGTGGCCAAACTGGATAAAATAATAATCTCTATGCTTGCTGTACTGGTCAATAATTGCGTAGTGGCCTTCCTTACGGAAGCTCTCTGTCGTCAGACCGGAATGTGCATGGTTAGACACCGCAACATCTTTGTTCAAATATGCTGTCAGCATCTGCCCCCACCCGGAATAACTGGTTCCGGGTGCATAAGGATACTCTGCACTCTGATCCGTCACCGTAGAATCACCTGCAATATAAATGGTCGGACACTTGGTCTCCACAATTGAAACACTTGTTATTCTAGGCTTATCCGCAACTACCGTGATATCCACTGTAGTATCCTGATAGATTCGCTCCTGTCCGCGGGGTACAATATCACATACATTAATCACCGTCACAAAGCGAAATTCCTGACCAGCCTGAATAGTCCCCTTATATGCCAGTCTACGTCTTCCGGTAAAAATCAACACATCTTCCATAGTTTCTTCAGCGCGAATCACTATGGTTGCCAGATAGTTGCCCTGTCTGGGAACATCTACTTTAAAGGATAATGGTATACGACGGGATTCCCCGGGATAACGAGCACCCTCATCCTCCGCCAATGCATCTACAATCGCCTTAGAATCCACAAAGCATCCGTTTACATCATTCTGGATATAAGTCAGATTCTTATCCTGATACCAGTACATGGTCTCGAATCCGGAGTTAAGCTCCGGAAACTTCAGAAGTTCCTGCTGACGTCTATTCAATTCTATTACAAATCCAAAACCTTTACCCGGCTTATACAGATCCTCTGCAGTAACACCAATCACATTGGCAGTTGCAGAATCTACGCCAAATAGGAAATTCCTTCGAAACATTTTTATAAAGCTCCATCCTTCTGAATATCGTCAGATACTAATAAAGTTGAGAAGAACGCCAAAGCAAGACCCTGGCCCCAACCCTGAATCCAATCTCTTGAGATTCCGCAGTATCCTTCTACATCTCTCATAACTGCAGTACCTGCAGAAACATTCATTACCTTTCCATCCACGCTTACATTATCAAGTAAGCCCTTGATGGATTTGTTAATATATTTAGTATGAAGAACATTTCCTCTCTCCAACATTGCTGCTGCAATACCTGCAGATGCAGATATCTCTTCATAAGAAGATTCATCATTTAATACAGTTCTCCAAAGTCCATTCTCAGTCTGTACGGTCTTAAGTGCCGCCAGCTGCTCATTTAACGAGCCCGCAACATCCATATACTTAGGATATAAATAGCACTCCGGTAAGAGACCTCCCACTTGTGACATGGTATAAGCTGCCCATGCATTTGCTCTACCCCAGTAGATACCGGACATATGATTACCTGCAATATTGTCCCATCCATGATAGTAGAAACCGCTACTGGAATCCTGAAGGAACTTAATGTGCCAATACCACTGATTTAATGCATCATTAATCATATCCTCATCTTTATTCATAACACCAACACGAAGCATAAGAAGTGCAGCCATAAATAAAGTATCTGCCCATGCCTGCTCAGGGAAATCATTATTGGCAGAAACAGTGTGCTGAAGCACATTATCACCAAAACGAAGTGCTTCTTCACGGATATATTTTACTTTGGTCATTAAGATATCATAGTACTTCTGCTCACCGGTTGCCTGATATAAGGAAACAAGGCAGTGACCCATTGCACATGCATTTACTGTCCAAACTTTAGGAAGACCAAGCTCGATTAATTCATCTACACGGTCCTTTAATAAGGTAAGATACTCTTCCTTTCCGGTTTTCTCATATGCCTGGCTAATTCCGTAATACGCCACGCCACAAGGCCAATCCCAGGTAAGGTCCATGTTCATGGTCTTTTTTACAATTTTGTCAATTACTTCTTCAATCTGCTTTTTGTCATATTCCAGCTTTAACATGTTGCTCCTCCGTTTTGAAGTGATTTGTGGTTTATTTGTTTCAATACTTTCATCTATGGAAAACCTAATTTCCACATAGGAAAATACCAAACTTTTCTTTAAAACAGCCCCCCAGCCAAGCCGGGGGGCTGTCCATTAGCAATTTATGCTATTCATTATCTTGTAGATTAGTTAAGCTTGGTGGTTAAACCAGCGTTGAACTTCTCTAATCTCTCATCGATAACTGCCTGATATCCAGCGTCTAAGTACTGCTGGCTTAAGGTCTCATATAATGCATCGAATTCTTCAGGCTTACACATAGTTAACTGATCTCTGTACTCAGGATATACTTCTTCCTTAAGAGTTGTACCGTACTCAGTTACAGCGTCGATAGAAGCTGCGAACAGACAGTCAACGTTAGCATGGCCACTGTTGTAAAGAGCAAGCTGACCATAGTAGTTAGCTAAGATATCCTCATAGAAGTCTTCAGGTAATCCCTGAGGATTGATAGCTGCAATATCCTTCTCGATGTTACCAAAGGACTTAGAAGCAGTTACAAGCATCCAGTAGTCAACGTTGTTGTTGTGACCCTGCTGCTCAGCAAGACCAGACTGATCACCAACTGCTACAGGGTTTCCATTTTCATCGATAGTATGGTTAACACCTTCAAGACCCCAAGTCATAGTGAAGAGAGTATCTTCCTGGCATAACCACTCTAAGTACATCATAGCTGCCTTCATTTCGTCTTCAGAAGCGGTGGTAGAGAAACCAACCATTGCACCGAATACGTTGTTAGGACGGAATGAGTTAGATGAACCATAGGTTGCATCCTGAATCCACTTATCAGAACATACAACTACACCGAGATCTCCATCCGGATTAGCCTCATAGAATGAGTTAAGTACGTTCATGGTAGAAGAAACATAACCAGACCAGGTAAATGCCTTACCATTGATGAAGTCTGCTTCTACTTCTGAAGCATCTCTTAAGTAATACTCAGGATTCTTGTAACCTGCATTGTATACAGTGTTCTCAAACTTTAATAAGTTGTACTGAGCATCAGTAGAAAGAGCAGGAATCTGATAGTCACCGGTAGTAGCCCAAGTGATTTCATCCTGAGGATAGTTTCTGTAACCATAGTTCTGGTCAGCGCCTGCACCAGCTACCTTAGAACCAGATAATGGATACTCATGTCCGTTCTCTACTAATTTAGCATATAAGTCAAGTAATTCAGAAGCAGTTGAAGGATACTCGGTATAACCAGCTTCCTTTAACCAGTCCTCACGATACCAGGTAACCCAAGTATAGTTGGTGTTACCGTAAGGTCTCTTACCCATTACTAAGTAGTCTTCGTCAGCCAACTTGGTGTAGCCGGTAAGACCTTCAGTTTCCATCTGTGCCCAATAAGTAGGAGCGATGAACTTAAAGGTTTCAACATCAAATGTCTGTAAGTAACCATCTGCCTGCCAGGTAGCTAATTTATCATAATCGTACTCTGCACAGATAGTAGGTAAGCTCTGATCTGCTGCTAATAAAGCGTAGTCAGTCATAACGTCAGAACGGGTAATTCCAACATATTCTACCTTGATGTTGTACTTGTCACCAAAGTTCTCCTGTACCCAATTTGTCCAGTAGTTGTTCTCAACGTCTGAACATCCGTTACCGGAGTCACCACGGTCATATACAGGAATCTGTAAAGTAACCTGCTCAGCGAATGGCTGCCATCCTTCAATACCAGGAACAGAAGGAGCTGCGTCTGGAGCTGCTTCACTGCTCTGTGCAGGAGCTGCATCGCTCTGTGCAGGAGCTGCTTCACTGCTCTGTGCTGGAGCTGCTGCGCTGGAATCTGCTGGTTCCTCAGAACCGCCACATGCTGTTAAGGTACCCATTGCCATAGCACCAGTAAGTGCGATAGCAAGAAGTTTCTGAAGAGTATTCTTCTTCATAATGAAATCCTCCTTTTCATTGAAAAAACTTTAATTATATAGTTTTTTAAAGTTCTGTTTTATGTATAACCCCACTGGGTCAATACCATAGCTACATATTGCTTTAAAAAACCTCAATTGAGGTTTTCGGCTAAAATCGCATATCTCTTTAGCCTTATGCATAAATTTTAACCCTTCACTGCACCAATCATAGTACCCTGTACAAAATACTTCTGTAAGAAAGGGTAAATGATAATAATCGGAACAGTAACGAACATAATACTTGCTGCCTGCAATACTTCCGGTGCGGACTGCGCCACACCACCGGTATCTGCCAAGGATGCTGTCTGTGCCTCAGAAGCAGATGCTACCAACTGATACAACTTAAACTGAATCATCTTTAAATCTGAGCTTCTTGTATAATACATATTATCGGAATAAGCATTCCAACGTCCTACCGCATAGAATAATGATAATGTCGCAATAATCGGCTTAGATAACGGAAGGATAATATGTCTTAAAATCTGGAAATTGGTTGCACCATCAAGGAAAGCTGACTCTTCCAAACTGTCCGGAATGGTACTCATGAAGAAGTTCTTCATGATAAGCATATTGTATGGTGAATAAATCAACGGTAAAATCAATACCCACATGGTATCCAACAACTTAATGTTTGACAACAACAAATATGTAGGAATTAAACCTGCACCAAAATACATAGGCACCATCAAAATGAAGGTGATAAAAGATCTACCCTTTAATCTTCTCTTAGAAAGAGGGTACGCTGCACAGGTACATACAATCATACCAAGTAACGTAAAGATTAAGGTTACCACTACGGAGAAGCCCATGGAATATGTCATGGAAGCATCTCCAAAAACTCGCTTGTATGCATCAAAGTTAATATCCTTCGGAAGGAAATAAACCGACTTAGACATAACTGCTGTAGTACCGGAGATAGACTTCGCTGCTACATGAATAAAAGGAAGTACACAAGTCGCACACAAGATTATGATAACTACCATCATAATCACGTCGCCGATACGGAATTTATTAATGGCACGCGCGCCGCCTGCTGAATGCGATTCTTCAGCTACTGCTTTTTTCTTACCCACTCTGCTCACCTCCTATAATAATCCGTCTTCGCCAAGCTTCTTGGCAATCTTATCTGATAAGAGTACTAAGATAAGACCAATCAGGGACTGGAACAGACCAACGGCTGTTGCCATACTGAACTTACCGGTTCCAAGACCCTTGTTGTAAATATACACCGCCAGCTGATACTGGAACTCTTTAACCTGTGTGTTTTCAAAAGCACTCAGACGCTCTAAGTTACTACCCATTACACGACCAAGGTTCATAATTAATAATGTAACGATGGTACTCTTGATACCGGGTAAAGTGATGTGCCACATACGTTTCCATCTGCCTGCACCATCAATCATTGCCGCTTCATAAAGCTCACCACTGATACCGGTAATCGCAGCCAGATACATGATGGTTCCCCATCCCATATTCTGCCATACACCAATCAACAAATATGTAACGGCCCAATGCCATTTCTCATTCAGGAACGGGATACCCTCTGAAATGAGTCCCGCATCCATCATTGCGATATTTACCAAACCGGAGGAAGGTCTGAACATTGTCAGCGCAACACTACCGATAATCGCCCAAGAAAGGAAATGAGGTAAATACAGAATGGTCTGTGTTACCTTCTTAAACTTAGGATAACGAAGTTCATTTAAGATTAATGCCAACACGATCGGCATCGGGAATCCTACTAATAAGTCTGCCACGTTAAATACGATAGAGTTTCGTAACGCACGAATGAAGTCTCTATCCTTAAAAATTTTAATGAATGTTCCCCAACCTACCCATTCACTTCCGTCATATCCCTTTGCAGGCTTGTAATCCATGAATGCCATACGCAGACCCGGATACGCCGCATAGTTAAATACAACTACCATGACGATGGGGAATAAGAGCAACAGATATAACTGCCAGTCTCTCTTTAAAGCACTTTTCCAAGATGTTTTTGTTCTCACCTGGGGCTTGGCTGCAGATTTCTCTTTTGCCATTGCTAATACCTCCCTACACATTTTGCATACTGTTCTTTGTAGGTTCATTATCCTACATATTATGCCTCTTTTCTATTCAATTATACATGAAAACTACGCAAAATCAACCATTTATTTTATTTTTCTTATTTTTGTTGTTGACTATTTGTACATAAAAGCGTTGTTTTTTGTGGGATTAGTGGGCAGAACGTCCACCTTGTTTACAGTTTGTTCACAGATATTTACAAATTATCCATAAAAATGTAAGCTCTTACATTTTTTTCTGCAAAGAAATGGTTGATTTTCTTCGATTGAATTGCTATATATAGTAGTAGGAGTTTTTTGTACAACACAAGTACTTGTTTTGGTATCTTTCTTCGTCATTTTGTATAGTCTGAAGAAAGCCCCACAACATATGGAGGTATTTCACATGGCAAAGCCCAAAAGCACCGTAACTGAATATCGAAATTACTACCTCCCCCCCAACTTCCCTGCTTTACTTCTTTCGGGGGATTACTGGAAGATTTCCGACACCCCCAGCGGTCGCCTGCATTTTCACAACTGCCTGGAGATCGGAATCTGTCACAGCGACAGCGGTATGATGGAATTCTTTGGACAGCCTGCCCCCTTTAAAGCAGGTGACATCGTTGTAGTTCCGCGAAACATACCTCACACCACATACAGCACCAAGGGTACGGAAAGCCGTTGGTCCTACATTTACTTCGACCCGGCAGAGCTTCTTGGCTCTATGCTTCCGTCCACATGGAAAACCTTGGATTTATCCCTAAGTACGTTTCCTGCACATCGCTTCATTATGCATAAGGAAGAATATCCGCAGATTTATCAGCTGGTATTAAGTATCATTTCTGAACTGGAAGAAAAAAGACCCAGTTACCAGATTAGTTCTAAAGGTCTTTTTCTTGCACTTTTTATTGAGTTATATCGCATTCAGGCAATGGAAGGAAAGGGAAAAGCAATGACGGCTTCTGACGAAAGCGGGCCGGACAATTCTTTGGTTATCGCCCCTGCCCTTGACTATATTGAAGAAAATTACATGCAGCAGTTCTCTATTGATCTGCTTGCAGACTTATGTCACTGGAGCCCCACTCATTTCCGCCGTGTATTTCACGACATTATGGGCACCTCCCCTCTGGACTTTATCAACAACACCCGTATCATGAAGTCCTGCAATCTTCTGCGAAGTACGGAAGAGTCCATTCTGGATATCTCCGAGCAGGTTGGTTTCCACTCAGTATCCAGCTTTAACCGCTATTTTATCAAGGTTATGCAGATGTCTCCCAGAGAATACCGTAAGCAGATGATTCAGTCGGACAGACGTGCGGAAAATCAATCCATTCTGGAATATGCGGGTTGGATGTTCCCGGAGAAATAAATCAAAAAAGCGATTGCACACACATCTGTGCAATCGCTCTTTTTATAAGATTTATCTATTTTTCAAATTTTCTGCAAGAAACTTTAGAAGCAATTCCCATTACCAGGCATACTACTGCAAGACCAAAGATCCAATAGTAGGTTGCCCCTTCTCCAGTCTTCGGCACATCATCCAGTTCATTTGCCGAAGAAGATGATGAGATATTGGTTGTACCCGCAGACTGCTCAGGCACACTTACTACAGTGCTGGTAGAAGGAGTTCCGGTGAAATTGCTGTCCGGAGTATGAAAAGCTCCTTCTTTCATAGAGAATGTATTTGCCTTTACATCATAGATATCAAATACCACATGATCCCCTTCATGTGCATATGCATGGGCAATCTTACCGCTGACACCTACCGTTGCAGAAAGTTTTGTCTCTGCCTTCTCCGTGAGAATCTCCAAGTACTGTACGTTCTTATTGAAGTTGCAG
Source organism: Acetatifactor sp. (assembly GCA_045541195.1). Taxonomy (GTDB): domain Bacteria; phylum Bacillota; class Clostridia; order Lachnospirales; family Lachnospiraceae; genus Acetatifactor. Next base: position 143,318 of record JAZQIQ010000031.1, read on the forward strand.
GTAGTGGTATCATATACATACGCCTTATTGATGTCCGCATTAATAGCAGTCACACATCCGCCGAGAACATGGCACTCCTCAATGTACGGTGCCGTAACAATAGCATTACCGGCTTTCTGTAAAGTTAAATTAGAAACATTTTTCGTCACCTCTAATTCCAATCTCTTGTTTGACTCCAAAACAACAATCTTATCACCATCCTTAAAATCCTGAAGCATGTAATAAAGCTCTCTGTGCTGAACATTGTCATCCCAAGGATAATTGGGTTGGTAACGCCACTGGTCATCCACAACCTTTAAGGAATATGTAATAGCCCCTTCTGCCTTTGCATCCAACTTCATCACATTAGATGCGACAAACATCATGCATAAACTTAAAATCACTGTAAAAATCTTTTTCGCTCTTTTCATATAATATCCTCCTTATTCTCTTAACTACTCCTCATCCGCGTTAATCGGCTCGTAAAGATGCTGTTCCTCCACTTCCTTCGCCACTACTACAAAGCGTCCGTTATCTACATGATAAGCACAGGTTGAAAGTGTAATAAATCGGTCACCATATTCTGCCGTGACACCGGTATCGTAGAGAGACATTTCTTTAATATTGTTATAAAAATCCAGGAATTCCTCCTCGGAAGCCGCATCAAAAAACTGGTAAAACTTAAATACCTTATCACTCTTCTTATATACCTGAGAACGGAACACAGATATAACTTCGTAGGTTCGCAAGGTCTCCGGGGTATACAGGTATATCGTACTGTGTTCTGTACCATATTTCTCTTTCTTATACTTCTCCAGCTTACCAAACATAGATCCGGCCTTCATATTATGACCATGAATAATCAAATTCGTGGTTGCCGGTTCCACCTTACTGTCGGTATCCAAAATGAGACATCCTGCCTTATCATACTTCTTATCAAAATCTTTTCGAAGGTAGAATTCCTCATCCTCCGGTGTCCACATAATAGGATAATCAATGTTGGTGTCCGGAATCTGTAACCAACCTGCCATATCCCCATTTTCCAGAAAATACTCTTTATATGGATTCTCTACTAACGGAATCGGTGTGGATGTGGGCTCCGGCGTTGGCGTTAGTGTGGGCGTTGGTTCCGGCGTTGGCATCGGTGTGGGTGTCGTTTTCGGCGTCTGAATAGGCTCAGGTGCAAGTGTCACCACTACAGGTGTGGGGTCTTGAGGACTCATTCCCTCTCCTCCATACTGTAATGTCAAAAACAACAGCATCAGCACAATTGACAAAAATATTAAAATCAATGGTAAAATTTTGCGATAACTCTTCATGACTTTATTATAGTAAATTCATACTGCAACTGCAAGTAAACTTGACGCAATTTAAAAAAATCTTTATACTTTAGCTTACGAATTGTAGCATTTACATAATGTCAGAATATGGCATTATGTGCGGGAGGTAACAGAATGTACCGTGTACTGATTGTTGATGACGAAGCCTTAATCCGCGAGGGATTAAAGGTAATCTGTGATTGGGAAGAATTAGGCTTTACTGTCTGTGGCGATGCAGCCAGCGGCGAAGAAGCTTTGCAGAAAATTCTACAGGATAAACCGGATTTGGTGCTGATGGATATCAAGATGCCCGGTATGAGTGGTTTGGAAATCATCAAGAAATGCCGCGAAGCGGACGTTACCAGCCGTTTTATTGTAATTAGCGGTTACTCTGACTTCACCTACGCTCAGGAAGCCATTCGCTATGGTGTAGAAAACTACTTGACCAAGCCGGTAGATGAGGACGAACTTCTCCCAACCATTACATCTCTTAAAGAATCCATGGACAAGGCAAACCGCAACACCACCCATTTGGTACAAATCCGGCGCAAAGCTAAGGATATTATTCTGCAGGAAATCGTTCAGGGCATCGAGCCTTTGGAGAATATCCTTACCCGAGAAGACATTGACGAACTAGAGCTGGACTCCGACATTTACCAAGTTGTTATTTACGAGAATTTCAGTCTTGCTTCTGACAGCTCCGCATACAACTTTGCAGATTTGCTGAAAGTAACCAATCGGGGAGAGCATACCTTTAACAACTTTGAAATCGAAAAGACAAATGTAGTCTTGCTGAAAGGAACCTATGCCCTGAATCGCTTTCAGGACTTCCTTTCTAAATACGAGGGACCTACACCACCTCAGAACGGTAGTCCGCTGGACACCCTGTTTTTGGCATACGGACGTCCGGTCACACATCTTGCAGAGGTTCATCAGTCTTACAAAGAAGCAAAAATTCTTGTAAGTCGCCGTTTCTTCTGCATGAACGGTCAGCATACTTTAGGCTATGAGGAGCTTCCTAATGTAGAGGCAGCCTCCCAGGAAATCACTCCCGCCATACTTCAGGAATATACCAGCAATTTTATCAGCTTCCTGCAGACCTTTAACCGCAAAAAAGTTATCTCTACACTTTCAGAGCTGGAGGACCGTTTATACGAAACTAAGAACAACATCTCGGAAGTAAAGCTCTTTCTGACAGATCTTTACCTCCGCATCAAGGAAGGTATCAGTGTGACATACGGCAATGTATCCATACCTTTCCCTGACAATATCACGGTTCTTAACCTGATTACCGAGAAGCATTATTTATATGAAATCATTCAGTTCCTGTCCGAGCAGTTTGAAATGATTATGAATTCCACCGGTAACCCATCCAGAAACAGCGTATTGGATGATGTTCTCTACTACATAGACCACAATTATCAGAACAACATCAAGTTAGAAACCATCGCACCGCTCTTTGGTTATAACAGCGCTTATTTAGGCAAGATATTCAGCAAAACCGTAGGAGAAAATTTTAACTCCTATGTGGATCACATGCGCATTGAGCATTCCAAGGAGTTACTTTTGAATAAAAACCTGAAAGTATACGAAATTGCAGAAAGAGTGGGCTACCGTAATGTAGACTACTTCCACAAGAAATTCCGGAAATATGTAGGCCTGAGTCCGGCTGAATTCCGTAAGCAAAATAGTATTATTGACGAAACCGGCGAGGAATAGACCTCCCTCCACAAAACCAAAGGCTATTGCCCTTGAACCATGTGTTCTATGAGCAATAGCCTTTATATTTTATTTCTTCTTTTTTAATTTGTCTAATCCGCCACCTGCAATAAACAGAGTAAGTGCAAATACTACTACACCAAGCGCAGCGATTCCCACATATGTCAGGATAGTACCACCGACTCCTACCGACGCTGTCTGCTCCATCTCTGCCGGCTGCCGGGTAGGTTCTGCTGCCGGAGCCTCCGTTGCTACAGGAGCTTCTGTCTCTACCGGTGCTTCCGTCACTTCCGGTGCAGGTGTTTCCTCAGCCTCAGGCTGTACCTGTGCTACCGCAGAAGAGATTCCCATAGATGCAGTCAGACCGTTTTCTGTAACAGCTGTAATAGTAGCATTACCACTCTTCATGGCAGAAATTTTCACACTTGCCACACCATTTCCGTCCACTACCGCACTGGTATCCACTGCCACCACACTGCTGTCAGAAGACATAAATGCCACTTTCCCGCAATTTGCAGGAGAAACTTTGAAATTTGCTACCCACTCTTCGGTATTGTTAATGGACATCATAGAACTTTCTGCACTGATCTCCGCAGCTTCCGGAGCCGCAACCGCTGCCGCACCCTCCTCAAATACAAGATCACTGAGGGTAAAGGTTACGGTTACCTTCTGTGGATTCTCTAAATCCGTAAAGTTAAGTACATGATTGTCTACCGTTACCTCTTCAATCACCGAACCGTCCCATGAGTTAATCGGGTCATTGGTATCGAAAATGCCGGACGCCTTCATCGCCGCCTTAGGCGCATCCATATTCACCTTATAGGAATTGCCATCAACAATTACTTCATCGTAGATAATGTTACAGCTTACCAGAGGAGATTTCTTCGCAAGTCCCTTCGTTACGCTGTGGTCCTTAATATAGATTGCAGTTAAATTGTTAAGTCCCGCCACACCCGCATTCTTAGCATTTGAGGATAAGTCCTTACTACAATCAAACTCTACCGTATAAGTTCCATCCTCCGAAACCGTAATATCTGAGCCATACTCATTACTGAAATAATTGGCATCACTATCGTTAAAGTATACATTCAGTGCCAGTGCAATTTCTGCTTTTGCTTCTCCTTCACTGACATTTACTCTTACCATTTTGGTAAGGCCGTCAGAAGAGCTGACCATAATATATGTAGTTCCTTTTGCCTTGGCTACTACCTTACCAATCTTGGAAACAGTAGCCACCTCCGGATTAGAGGAACGATAAGTCAGATACGCATCACTGTCTGCCGGTACCTTAGCCGCATTCACATAGAAATACTGGTCTACAATTACGTCCACACTTTCCTGCTCTAAGATAATATCAGTACATGGATTCGCAGTCTCCTGTGCATGTACTTCTACAGGAATCTCTAAAACTGCCTGCCCATTATGAGAATATGCCGTAATCACAGTCTTGCCGATGCCGGTACCGTGGATATTAGCCGCCCATACAGACAGATCTGAACCATCTGCATTCACGGTTGCAATGGTCTCGTCTGCACTTCTCCACACAATCACATCATTATAAGCACTTTTATCCACATAATCCGAAAGATGAATGTCGGCAACTTCTCCTACCGCAGTTATAACACTGCCCGCATAGGTTCCCATATCGGTAATCGCAGATACTACGGGTCCTTTCGCAATGTCACTTAAATCAGTACTTCCTTCCAAATAAAAACCACGCAAAATACCTTCTATAATCTCCGGATAAATCTCCTCTCTGGTCTCTCTGTCAAAGAGTGTGAAGCTGAAATCCGGCGTCATAGATAAATCATACCAGCCCTGATCCCAGTATACCGGTACTACACCGCTAAGCCGGCAAAGTCTGTTCATGCCTTCCATGTGATATGCACGATCCACGGTGTTATTCTTATTAATTGCACCATACTCTCCTAAAATTACCGGAATATCCTTGGAGGTGAACTTCTCCACCAAATCCTCAAACATAGCAATAATGTTGTTGAAGCTGGCATGATTCCACTTATTTCCTTCTGCATTTTCCAAAAGTCCAAAAGTCCAATCATAATGATGCACTGCAACAAAGAGACGGTTAGGAGTAGAATCCTCCGGAATCCAGAAGCCTCCTGCCTCAGACGTCATGTTGGTAATATTGGTATATCTACCCGGCACAGAGAGCCAGCGCTCTACATTGTTCGATCCGGTAGCACGCACTGTATCAACAAAAATCTGATTAAACTCCATAATAATCTGTGTATCCTTGTAGATACCTTCCGGGCTATTGTCCGGTCCTACTACTTCATTCATGGATTCAAAGATAACATGCTCATCATAATCCTTAAATCTTTCCGCAATCTGCTGCCAAACTGCCGCATACTTCTCTTTTACCGGTGCCAAATCCTCTGCACCGATACGAAGCCAGCCCGACTGCTCTGCACCATCGTGATGAACATTGACAATGACATACATATTCATGTTCACACAGTAATCTACAATATCCTGCACACGACTCATCCACTTATCGTCAATGGCATAATTATTGCTGTCGTCAATCATAGTACCCCAGGTGACCGGTACACGAACCGTATTAAATCCCGCATCATGCACAGTCTTCATAAGAGCCTGCGAGGTCTCTACATTCTGCCAAATAGTTTCGCCGGGTGTAAAACCGGTATGACCATCCATGGTATTACCCAGGTTCCAACCGGTCCCCATTTCTGCCACCATCTCATCTGCTGTCATATTACGAAAAGGCATCTGTGCCGATACAGTCTGGGTCGCCCCTGTGCCTTCTACCGGTGCCGCTTCTACCGCAGCCCTCACATTACCCAGAAGGAGTCCCGCACAAAGTACACCGGCCAAAAACTTTCCTAAAAAGCTTTTCACTCTCATAGCATCCTCTTTTCTACTTGCTAAGCTTCATTATTGTTTTCACTTTCAATCCGTCGAAATGCATACATTGCAAAGCCGCTGATAGTATACATAATACAAGTCGGTCCAATCAAAATTCCTAAAAATACAGTTATGTTATTAAACATAAAAAGCAAAATTTCCAGCGCCAAAAACAGCACCAGCGCAATAGTTCTGGGAAAATACTTAATGGTAATTCTTATGGAATTCTTCATGGTATTTATTACCGAATTTTCATAACGCGCCAAAAGAGCAAAGGAATAAATAAATGCGGTAACAAACAATACGCAACCTATAATCCCAAACACCAGCGTCGCCATAGAACCGGTCACCCTATGCAATTCAAAATCCAGATATACCACATATGCACAAAACAGGAATAAAAGTCCCATAGGAATCCCCTGTTTCCAATTCTCTTTAAATGCCTTAAGAAACTGTCTTCCCACATAACCTTCCGTGTCCTCTGCCATCTTATTGGTCACACTAAACACTGCTACTGTAGAAGCGCCGATAGTGACAATGGGCAGACTGAATAATAGCCACAATATGTTTAACTTTAACACATCCCACAAACTGGACATAAACCTATATAATGGACCATCTACACTAAAAAAATTCATGCTAATACAAACCTTCCGACTTTTTTAAAAAGGCTGTCCTGTTACGGACAGCCCTCACTTTTAATAATTATTTACGAAGAGGTGCCTGTAATTCGTTCTTTCTTGCAGCTTCTTCTTCACACCACTTCTTACACTGCTGCTGAGGATCGTACATTCTTACCTTACCCTGCATTTCCTTAACCTTAGCATCAAACTCTTCTACAGTGTCGCAGTAAATTGCCTGCCATGAGCACTGTACGATACATTCCTTCACCTGGTTCCAGATTACGTCAAGCTCTGCACTTCTTGAGCCTTCTGCGAAAGTAGTTGCGATATCAACAACATAGTTTCCTTTTTCCATGTACTCCTCTACAGTAGTACATCCGGTGAATGCTCGCCAATCCTTATCCGTTTCGTTCTCACCATCCGGCTTCTGTGTACTTGCCCAGAATGCCTTATCATACTTCTCCCCTGTCTCAGGATTAGTATCCGCAGAGGACCATGTAGTATTATTAATCTGGAAAGCTCCATCATTAAAGGTAGCTCCACCCCATTCTTCCGGCATCATGGTTGTTCTGTCAGCGTTACAAGTCACACCAAACTCAGTTAAATATGTCTTGTTGTTCTCATCATAATCCCAGCACAGACCTCTTGGACCATAATCCATGGTGATTCTTCCTTCCGGAGTACATAACCAGTTAATGATTTCCATACACAATTCAGGATACTGAGTATTGGCACCGATGGACCAGATACGGTTACCACCATATACGCTCATACCATACGCAATCGGAGATGCCTCCGTAGGAACTAAGCTTCTCATAATCTTATTCTCTGCAAGGTGCTCTTCTGTATTAAATGCAGCACTACCTGCATAGTTAAAGATAGATAAGAATGTTCCACCATTTTGAGCCTTCTCAATCATCTTATCATAGTTCTGGGTCATAGAGTCAGGATCTAACAGACCTTCACGATACAAGGTATTGAAGAATTTTAACATCTCAAGATATGGACTGCCATCTTCCAACGCATAATACCATTCACCATTATTAGAGTTATAGTGACCAAATCCAAATTCATCATAACCATAATAAGCTGTAGCCATAGCCTTAACATACATTACATAGTTACCATCCCAATCCGGCCATAAGCTCATCGCATAAGTAGGATTACCGCTGTCATCCGTCGGACAGATTTCCTTCATCTGCTTAAACAATTCTACCATATCATCCAAATTTTTTACTTCCGGATGACCTAACTGCTCATATAAATCCCAACGCACATCCCATGTATAGAAGAACGCTTCATGACTCTCAGAGCTTCTGGCAACATTATGTCCAAAGCCATAGATAGTATCCTTACCGGAAATTTCTCTGTTCTTCTCTAATGCATGAGGCATATTTTCCAGAATTTCAGGACCATACTCTGCAAGAATATTATCCTCTTCCCAGTCAAAAAGAAGTCCGGCATCCACCGCCTGCATGTAATTCTTACCATCTGAACCCCATACAACAATATCTCCTAAGTCACCATCCTCCATACGGGTCTCATACACACCGTCAGCAGATGCCACAAGGTTAATTTTTACATTGAATTTGTCCAGCATAACCTTTGCAAACCAGCCTTGCATCTCGCCGGAATAGTTCGCCAACTCACTGAATGCAGTAAGGGTAATTGTTTCTTCATTAGCTTCGCCGCCCGCATTTGCAGATGCACTTTCCCCAACAGAAGAAGAGCCCCCTCCGCCACAACCGGTAAGCATACCGGCTGTCAAAGCTGCAACTAATAAAGAAGAAATAACTTTTTTAAGCTTCATAATTATTTTCCTCCTTTTATATGATGTGGGTTAGCCCTTAACAGCACCCAACATAATACCTTTTTCAAAATATCTGTTCATAAACGGATACACCAATAAAATAGGGATTACCGTTACCATGGAAACCGTATACTTAATAACCTTTGTATTCATAAGGCTGCTCGCCACAGTCTCGGAAATCTGTCCACTGTTAGCAATCGCCTGAATATTGGAAGCCTGATTTAAATAGTTATACAATCTGTGCTGTAAAGTATAGAACTCCGGAGCACCCTGCATCAGAATAAGGGAGTCGGTAAAGGAGTTCCAGTGTCCAACAGCACCAAAAATTGCGATGGTTGCTAAAATCGGCTTACTTAAAGGCCAGATAATCTTACGGAAAATAGTCATATAGGACGCACCGTCCATGAATGCACTTTCCTCCAAATCCGCCGGTATGGACTCTATGTAAGTCTTTACCAAAATAATATTGTACGGAGCCACAATACCCGGAATAATATATGCCATAAAAGAATTGGTTAAACCTAACATGGACATATTTAAATACCAAGGAATAATACCTGCGTTAAAATACATGGTAATAACAAGGAAACGATACCAGAACTTTCTGTGCCACATTTCCTGCTTTGTTACCAGATAACCTACAAATGCAGATGCCAGAACCATCAGCGCAGTACCAAGTATTGTTCTTCCGATAGATACAAGGAACGCCTGGCTGATTTCTCCCGCCTGCAGCATGGAGGTATAGTTACTTAAGTGAATTCCCTGAGGAATAAAGTTAATTGCTCCCTTTCGAACCAAATCATTATCGGAGATGGTGTTAATAAACAAGTAATAGAAAGGGAAGATACAGGTAATCGTAAATGCAATAAAGAATATGTAATTTATTACATTAAACACAATATCACCTGGAGTCAGTTTATACTGTCTTTTATGTGTTTTATAATACTCTTTTTCTTTTTTAGCGTCCAGTTTTTCCTGCTTTGTCTTAGCCATCTATCCTCACCTCCTTATACAATACTTTCACCACGAACCAGCTTAGAAATGCTGTTCGCAAGGAAGAGAAGTATTACTGATATAATAGACTTAGACATACCGACTACAGTAGATAACGGAATCATACCATTGCCGATACCAAGCTTATAAACATATAAATCCAATACGTTCAGCCATTCAATATTGTTTGCTGTTTCGAATACCAAGTACTGATCCATGCCATTACTCAGAATACCCGCTACAGACATTAAGAGCATTACCATAAAGGTCGGAATCAAGCCCGGTACAGTAATGTTCCACATCTTCTGGAAACGTCCTGCTCCATCTACGGTAGCCGCTTCGTAAAGCTGCTGATCGATTCCGGCAATACCGGATATGTAGATAATTGCGCTCCAGCCAAGTCCCTTCCAGGTACCCCACAACCACATCTTAAGCCACATGTGCTCCGTGGACATCAGGAAATTCACACCCTTATCAACAATACCGGTATTCAGCAAAATACTGCTGATAAAACCGTCAGATGCAAAGATAGCAAGTGCAATTGCATATACCAGTACCCAACTGATAAAATTGGGGATTGTAGAAAATGTCTGTACAAATCTCTTTACTTTAGCACTCTTAATCTCTGAAAGGAAAATTGCAAAAGCCATGGGCAACCAACTGGTAATAATACCAATTCCACTCATTGCAAGAGTGTTACGAAGCACTCTGATAATGTCGGTTCTGGTTGCTTCGTTCTGGAAAAGCTGTGTAAACCATTTAAGGCCCACAAAGTTCTCTGCCGAAAGTGTTCCGCCGGACTTATAATCAAAGAACGCATATCTCCATCCATATAACGGTAAATAACTGAATACAAAACACAACGCCGCAAATGGTAAAAACATGAGGAATAACTTGAACTTCGACTTCATTTCAAATTTTTCACCCTTACCCACCTTCGGCAACATTACCTGAATCACAATAGTAGAAACCAGTAGCGTTACTGCCGCTACAGTAAACAACAAGAAACCTATTGTATTAAGTGCCGGTTCTACTTTCTCCGGTCTTCCGGTCGCTGCAACCTGTGAGTATGCTACAAAAATCATAATGATACCCACCAGTTCTACTGCTGCACCCGCAATTCCAAACCAGTTACCGGTCTTTTTCATCTTCACGTTGCCAAGTGACATACAGCCACATACGATAGTAATCAAAATACCTACACATGCAATCAAGCTTGCTGCAAACAAAAGCTGAAAGCTTGACTCTGCAATCCACCCCTGACGGAATGCCCTTGCACAGTCCTCAACCAGTCTGTTATAAGACAGACCACTTGTCAGCAGTGACATATTCTTATTGATATAACCACATATTTTTGCCGGATTAACTGCCGGGAAAAACATCAACACGATAGACAACAAGATACTGATTCGATTGATATAATATATCTTATCCGCTACGCGTTCCTTTCCTGAAATTGTGTTGTTCATTTGTTACCTCCCTTACCCGCTTTTCACACGGTTTTCGAACAATTTTTAGATAATTTTCATTCTTCTCATCTTGATATTATTATACAAAACTGTTCTCTTGAAAGATACCGCAATTACTTAACCCAAAATACAGTAAGTTTTAGTTTTCTTCAGAGCCCAGCGATAAAAAATAAAACCAAGACGCAAGCTTGCTTGCAGGTCTTGGTTTTACTTTTTTATCATTCGGCGAGAAGCCGAAAATGAGCAAAAGGAAAGCTGCGAAGCTGCGATTTTGCGAATGGGCTCTGATTCGCAAACCGGATGCCGGAGCAGCGATTTGCGAATCAGCTCTGACACTTAAAAGGGACCCCTTCCGGAGTCCCTTCAGAATTTATTTTATAGAATTATTTTGTCTCAGCGCTGTTTCCTTCTTTTTTCTTCTTAGAAACAATCACACCGGCACTAACAGAACCTAAGAGAACTGCTACAACTGCTACGTAAGGACCAACACCGCCCTCTTCTTCAGCAGGAGCTGCTGCAGGTGCCTCGGTAGGCGCTACCGTAGGCTCAGCCGCTGGCGCCTCAGTAGGAGCAGGAGCTTCGGTTGCTACAGGCTCTTCTACAACTGCATCGTTAGCAAAACCACTTACATCAAAGCTGATTTCAATACTCTGCTTAGGAGCTGCATAGTAAGGAAGTGCTTCAATTTCGTTGTTCCAGATATTAGCAAGTAATACCTTCTGAACTTCCTTAGAATCAGGATCCATAAAAGGAGTCTCCGTTGTATAAATCTCGCTACCGTCCATCTTAAGAACAATATTAGAAATAACAACTTCATCGTTTACAGGTAAATCTGTAGATACGAATAATAAGTTGAATAATCCGTCCGCACCAAGAATCGCCTGATCCTGGAAGGTACCGGAGAAGTCATAACCCTCTACAGCTACAGTGTAAGTACCGTTTCCGGTAATTTCCACATCCTTGAAGGAACCACCCTGTGCTACCCATTCACCATCAACAAATCCCATCTGGTCAAAGCATCCTGATTCCTTACCGTATGTAGCATCATCCCATGCGTTACGGAATACCCAGGTAGGAGTCTGAACACCGATGTATGCATGATAAGTTCCGTTAGGATCAAATGCAAACTGAGCAGATTCCTCTTCTACAGGAGTAGAAACTAAAATGTTCGGAGTAATCTCAAACGTAATCTCAGAAACACCTGCAGGAGCTTCTGCTAAATACTTGTCACCCCACTCGTTATAACCACCTGCAATACGTACACACTGCTCTGCCGCATAATCACCGGTTCCCTCTGCCCAGCAAGACTTGCCTACAGAAAGATCAGTTGTAACTTCTGTGCCATCAAAGTAAACCTTTACATCAAAAGTAGAATCTACGGAAATAAGAGAGCTATCTTCTGCTACGAAGCAAGGAGCTACGAACCAGGTATATCTGATAGGCTCTGCAAAAGTTAAAGATAAAGTAGTGGTCTCACCATTCTTTAAAGTACCCTCTACTGCTGTTACATTTGCAGTGTTGCCTGCGTTACCAGCACCATAGTACTGAACACCCCAGTCATTTTCAGCTGCTGCATCTGCACCGATTGCAAGGAATGCAGGATAGCTTTCTGTACTCGGAACAGGACCAGCGCCTGCCGCACCGCCTGCCTCAACTGCATTAATTGTAATTGTATACTCGATAGTGGTAAATCCTGCAGGTGATTCTGCGATGAACTTATCTGCCCACTCATTATAACCACCCTTTAAACGAATAGCCTGCTCACCGGTGTAATCGCCGGTACCCTCGTACCACCACTCATTTTCACCGATAGATAAATCAACTGTATCAATAATTTCATTGCCATCTAACTTTACGCTATCGATGGTGTAATCCACATTGGTTACGCCCTCTGCCACAATTACAGGTGCGGTAAACCATGTATAAAGTGCAGGTGCAGGCATTGTTAAGCCGATGGTTACGGTATCACCTACATTTGCAACTGCATTAGTAGCAACGATGTCACCCATATTGCTTGCTGCGCCATCGCCATAATACTGAAGCCCCCAGTCATTCTCTGCTGCTGCATCACCGCCGTATGCAATAAACATAGGCATATCGGTAGGGGTTGCACCTGCAGCAGATGCGGTTACTAAATCATTAAGAGTAATGGTATACTCGATAGTAGTAAAGCCTGCAGGAGATTCTGCAATGTACTTATCAGCCCACTCATTGTAACCACCCTTTAAACGTACAGCCTGCTCGCCGGTGAAATCGCCGGTGCCTTCATACCACCACTCATTCTCACCCAGAGTTAAATCAACGGTATCTAAAATTTCATTGCCATCTAACTTAATGCTGTCGATGGTGTAATCTACATTGGTCACGCCCTCTGCCACGATTACAGGTGCGGTAAACCATGTGTAAAGTGCCGGCGCAGGCATTGTCAAACCGATGGTTACGGTATCGCCCACTTTAGCCATTGCCGTTGTTGCTGTAATGTCGCCCATATTGCTTGCTGCGCCATCACCATAATACTGCAATCCCCAGTCATTACTTGCTGCCGCGTCACCACCGTATGCAAGAAACATGAGGTACCCTTCGCCTTCAGCTGATGCTGTTAATGTTAAGGTAGACATCATCATCACAGCCGCAAGAAGAAAAGCAAACAGTCTTTTCATTTTCTTTTTCATGAATAACCCTCCTTATATTTCACTCATCGTCCTAAAACGACTAAGTGCTTTTCTAAATTACAGTTAAAATTCTACCTGTATTTTTCCGAAAAAGAAACCTATGATTTTTGACATTTAATACAATCATTATTTTACATAAATATATGCATTTTTTAATGTAAAAATTATACTTCCTTCTTCTCCAGAGGCAAACGCATAACCACTGTGGTACCCTTTCCTTTCATACTTCGAATAGACAGACCGTACTGCTCTCCGTAGCAAAGCTTAATACGACGGTCAATATTGCCCAAACCAATGCTTGTGCTTGCATTTAAGGTATTCTTATTTATATTCTCCCGAAGCTTATCCAATTCCTCCACACTCATACCAATTCCATTATCAGCTACTGAAAGCTGCAAATATCCTCTCACCACTGACAAATTCATCTTAATATGTCCATTTTCCGTAATGCCCTCAAGTCCATGGATAATACCGTTCTCTATCACCGGCTGTACCAGAAACGGCAGGATATGATACTCCTCCAAAGGGATATCTGCCTCTACCATAACATCAAAATTCACCCTGTCACCAAAGCGCATTTTCTGTATTGCAATATAAGTCTCAATATAATCAAGTTCCTTCTGCAGAGTAATGAATCCGGTCCCGGTATTCTCCAGTACATATCGCATGGATTTACCCAGTAGCTTGATACTGTTTGCCACATCCCTATTTCCCGCTGTCAGCGCCTGCATACGGATACTTTCCAGTGTATTATACAAAAAGTGAGGATTTATCTGGCTTGCCAGCATCTTCATCTCCATCTTCTGCTGCTCATTCTGTAGCTGCTCATCCCGAAGCTGGCTACTATAAACCCGGGCATCCTTTTCCTGAATATTCTTTACCAGAATCTGCAAATCAGAAAATACCTCTGAAAGCTCGTCCTCTCCATGGAATTCCGGGAGAATATCATACTCCTCATTACTTACTTTCTTCATCTCTTGTCTCAATGTAGTCACGCGATTCGAAAAATGACCGGTGAAGAACAAAATCAACACAAGCGGTAACGTAAGTGCTGCAAACAGAATCAGTGAACAAGTCATTACAATTCTCTGAATCTCATAATAAGCGGTATCACTGGTGGTAACGACAAAGGTATTACTGGTGGTCTGGTACATGCTCAGACTTGCCACATCATAAAACAGCTTTTTTCCATTTTCCCAGTATGTTCCTGTACTACGAAAATAATCATCTTCCCATTTAATTGCAAGATCTATAGATTTTCCATAATCCCCCGCAACCGGACTATAACAGGTAATGTTATTATCTGTAAGAATGCGGATGCCATATTTTTTACTATTGATACGTCCCTTTAAAAAACCATCCTTTACACGAGTTACCATAACAGCTTCATTATCATTACCAATCCCGGCAAATCTACGCACAAGGCATAAATGCCAGTGTGAATTCCCATTGGAATCCACACTTTCCATAGTTGTCCAGAAAGATACGTAGCTATCTGTAGCTCGCTGCATCCATTCTTCCTGCTTCAATTCCTCGGTAATTTCCTCGAAATGAAGATAATTTGCAGCATAGGAATTATTTGTATAAATTGTAATATCCTCAATATCTACATTGGCATAAACTAAATTATTAATTGAGGGGCAGTAATAAACAGAATTATTTATTTTCTCTGTAGGATATTCTATTGTAGTCAATATATGCTTTATGTCATCATCAAACATAAGGTCTGTCGTCTTATCATACACATCCGCCGTCAGCTCAGAGAAAACTGTACGAATTCGTATACCTTCTGCTTTAAGAGAGTCCTCATAATATGTAGTCAATAAATCCGACACATACGTAAGCAGATATATACCAACTATGGTAATAGGCACAAATACCGCTACTACATACACCGTATATAGCTGGGTTCGTATTTTCTTTTTACTAAGAAATCCCGGAATGGACCAAAGGTTTTTCTTCATATATCTTTTCCTCTTCCCTATCACAACTATTTAAAGAAGTATACCACAATATATCTGGTCTGGGCAGACATAAGTTCCCAACACAACATGTGTCCTGTTCTGATTAACGATTGTCAAAAAAAGAACGTTGCAAAGCAACGTCCTTTTTTCAGTTTATAAGATCACCACCATATGTGCTGCCTTCGGCGCAAGAATGGTGTCGTTACCATCTACGGTAATGTCTGCCCCCTCTGCACTTACAGCCTTTACATTTACTAAACGTACCGTGTAATCCTTTGCAGTGTTCACATCAATGGTGATGGTTCCTGCTGCCTTAAGCACTTCTACTGTCAAGCCTGCCTCATTCGCCATACCATACACTGTCTTGCAAGCCTTCACATCCTCTGCAAGCTCATACATTCTCAGCTCTACGCCATCAGCATAGTCGTAATCCGGCTTATCATCACGGCTACCCATTGCCACAATGGAATTCTCCTTTACCATAAGAGGAATGGATAAATAACCATGCTTTTCGGTATACCACTTACCACCTGCATACTTCTCTCCGGTAAAGAGATTGGTCCAATTACCCTCCGGCAAATAGAACTCTGCTATACTCTCCTCATTGAAAATCGGAGCAACAAGTAAGCTGTCGCCCAGCATGTACTGCTTATCTAAGTACTGACAGTTCTTGTCCTCTGTAAATTCCAGAACCATACTCCTCATGGTAGGAATACCGGTCTTGGATGTAGAAACAGCAGTCTCATACAAGTAAGGCATAAGCTGTGCCTTAAATTTAGTGAAGAATCTTACTACATCCACTGCCTCCTCATCATATACCCAAGGTACACGATAGGACTGGCTTCCATGAAGACGGCTGTGGGAAGAAAGTAGACCAAAAGCTACCCATCTCTTGTATACATCTGCGGTAGAGGTATGCTCAAAACCGCCGATATCGTGAGCCCAGTAACCGAAACCACTCATTAAAAGCGATAATCCGCCACGTAAGCTCTCTTCCATGGATTCATAATCTGACCAGCAGTCACCGCCCCAGTGTACAGGGAATTTCTGTCCGCCCACGGTTGCAGAACGTGCAAAAAGAACTGCCTCACCTTTGCCACGCTTTCTCTCTAATAATTCATATACACACTTGTTGTAAAGATATGTATAGTAGTTGTGCATCTTCTTAGGGTCGGAGCCGTCATAGTAAACTGCATCGGTAGGAATCCTCTCACCGAAGTCGGTCTTAAAGCAGTCAACACCCATATCCATAAGTACTTCCAACTTATCCTGGAACCACTTGTAAGCCTCCGGATTGGTAAAGTCTACAATCGCCATACCCGGCTGCCACATATCCCACTGCCATACTTCGCCGGTAGGACGCTTTAAGAAGTAGCCTTTTTCCATTCCTTCTTCAAAAAGTGCAGATTCCTGACCGATGTAAGAATTGATCCACACGCAAATATTGAGTCCCTTTGCCTTGATTCTCTTAAGAAGTCCTTCCGGATCCGGGAATACTCTTTCATCCCAGATAAAGTCAGACCAATGGAACTCCTTCATCCAGAAACAGTCAAAGTGGAAAGTTCTAAGCGGAATACCTCTATCCAACATACCATCAATAAAGCTCATAACGGTAGCTTCATCATAGTTGGTTGTAAAGGACGTAGATAACCACAGACCGAAGGTCCAAGGCGCAGGTAAGGATGGCTTACCTGTCACATCGGTATACTCCACAAGGACATCCTTCATATCTTCGCCGCTGAAGAGGAAGTAATCCAAATAACCACCCTCTACAGAGAACTCTGCTCTGGTTACCATCTCCGTACCCAGCTCAAAGGATACATTTTCCGGATGATTTACCAAAACGCCATATCCCTTATTGGAAATATAAAACGGAATATTCTTATATGCCTGCTCGGTGCTGGTACCACCGTCTGCATTCCAGATATCAATGCTCTGACCATTCTTCACAAACGGAGTGAAGTGCTCACCGGTACCATACAACAGCTCGCCTACACCGATAGAAAGCTGCTGACGAATATAAGTCTCGGATAAATCACCCTTATCGTAAGCATCACCCTTCCAGTCAGTCTTCATCAGTGCCAAATCCCTGCCGGAAGACTTGGTGATTACCTTGCCGTTTCTCTTATAAGTCATGGACCATGGCTTCTTGGTAATCTCTAAGGAAAGATTACCACTGGTGATAGTAATCATCTCAGCAGTTTCTACCGTATCTAAGGTCAAATCCTCGATATTTAAATCGAATTCCGGATTCTTCTTCACAGTACCTAAATGATGATAGGTCTGTACACGAAGCACGTCCTTTCTGGGAGAAGTAATCTTAACAGTTAAGTTGATTCCTCCTAACGTTGCTCCTCTGTTTGTTATATGTGTAGTAGGTGCGCAAATGGTTACGCTTGTATCGGTTATCTTAGTAAAATAAGCTTCGGTTGGCGCAAAACATGCACAACCTTCCTTCTGTAACCAACATCCGTTACTAAATTTCATTCGGTTTCCCTCCATCATGTGAATTTAGGGCAGACTTGCCCTACATTTGCCTATAGGATAGCATAAAGGATGGGAAGAGAATAGGTTATATTTAAAGGGGTTTTCATGTAATTATTTAACTTATTCTAAATAGGAACATTGCCAAACGATGAATTTGCGAACAGTTCCGCCAATGATTCCACAGTAAATTTATGACTTGATATCTATATCACTAAAATATGCCCCACAAAAAGCCAGCTTCTCCCACATCTCTTCCTCTTGCAAGAACTTCTCGTGAGTAAAAATAAGGCAAGCTTTTTTCTTATCTAATGCATTCAGCTTCTCTTCCAACTCCTTCAACGCGGCAACATTCTCCAGACGAATGCTTGTCCTATAAAAGTTCAGTCCCTGAGCTTCATCCCGGTGATAATTATTCTCATTCAGTTCCTTGTGAGCCTCCGCATCCAGATAATAACACTCCCTATCATCCTCCGCACTAATCAGCCCTGTTATTCCGCATGTTGCATCCCTAAAGCCCTGACAATCCGCCAGTGTTCCTGCATAGTAGTGAATTCTCGGACACCTGTCAATGGATGCCTCGCTACCCGTAATGCGGAGAAGTTCATTAATCACCTGCTCGTAGTCCGCTTTTGCATGATTATAATCATCAATGGCATCCGGAGAAGGAAATTTCTTAGAACCATAATTCGTTGCATATTCTATTCCATGAAAGCCGAACTTTAACCAATCCGCTGCCCATTTGAATTCTTCTGCGTATCGATCCGGTACCTGAGACAGACATCCACGCACCGTCTGATAAAAGGCATACCCGGAAAAGCACATGCCGTAATGCTCATGCAACTCTTTCAGCCTCCGAAACGTGGTCTGCTCCCATATGCTTTCATAATTACTCTCTGCCAAATCCAAAAACGCATCAATAAAGTCATCAATTGAGTAGTGAATCATACTTTCCTCCTTCTAAAACAACTCGTCCAACAATATGTAATACCTTATCTTCTCCCAGTCCGGCTCTATGCCCAGCTTTTCAAACAGAAGATTTTCCTTGAAATCAGTACGTTTTTCAGAACCGTAGTCCCCATTATAATTATGCTTAAGACTCCGGTAACACAAGGCAATATCCTGCCATTTATCTGCGATACCGGTTTTGCCAAGATCAATGTAGCCACATACTTTGCCATCCTTCACAAAAATATTCGGAAGACAGAAATCTCCGTGCGAAAGCACCGGCTCCAGTAACGGTTGATTATTTACAAGCCACTCTAAAAGTTCCTGCGGATCCTTAAATCCTCCTTCTCCAAAAGTCTCCGGCTCCACATTATCCATATCCACTTCACCATTCTCCACACTTCTCTTAGCTGCTGCCAGCTTTACCGGCAAATCCCAGCGCATGGGACACTCAGTAATATCCACTGTCCAAAGCCTCTTTAACCCTTCTGCCAGAAGCTCTGTTACCAGTTCCTGATTCTCCAAAATACTTTCGTCACAGGACATCACTCCCGGCATTTTGGACATGAGTAAATAATTTATTCCGTTTTCCACTTTATGAAAAAGCACTTTTGGCACGGGAAGCATCTCTTGAAGCCACTTCATCATAACAGCTTCACTTTCAGTCTCTTCATCCTCCGGTTGGATTTTCAGCACCATATCCTCGAAGATAAGGATGCTGGAGCCGGACATTCCTATACTGTCTGTGGCGTAAGATTTACCGGAGATAAGGGATTGCAGTTCTACCGGTAAATATATCTCTGGTCGATTCATTTGTATCACCTCTCTACTCACAAATCCTTCCGGTATATGTATTTATCACCCCATACACAATCTCTGCCAACACCAGAAGCATCATTATCAATATAATCACATTGAACTCTCTCATCAGCGAATCTATAAAAAACAGAAACAATCCGGTCTGCAACAGATACTCCACGCCCATCAGAATCCGATATGCCAACAGCTTTTTACCCTCTTTAGCGTATATCAATCTGGCAATAAGTGCTATCAAAAACAGAACAAATGCATAGCCGCCCACCAGGAAAATAATCACGAGAAGAATCGCTCCCGCAAAGGCGCCGAAACCATAGGCTATGCTCTCCGCAATCACTCCATAACCCTCCACATCCTCTACTGCTCCGTCCCCTACAGTCGTACTTATACTATTCTTGGCAGAATCCAGATCTCCGTCCAAATCAATTAACACCACACCAAGCAAAATACATACCAGCGTCATAGCAGCCACTAAAAGTATTGCCATTATAAAGTTCTTATTTGCTGTTTTTTTCATAAAATCTCCTCATTTCCTATTTCTGATTGTACTCTTCTACCAGCTTCCTTAAATTCTCATCCGCATCCTGACTTATCACCAACTGATCTTCTGTATTTCTTCCAATAATAATCCCATTCACCGTGGTTACATCAATTTCCAGCATATTTGTAAAGCCGGTCATCTCCTGACCAAATCTGTCCATAACCTTGCCGTCCTCACGAATGCCATACACCACGTCCAATGCTGCTTCTGCATCATATCCCACCGCGATGGCTGCAATATCCTGCATTGCATCTGTAGAATAGTCCTTTGCCAAAGGATACTCCGTATGTACCACACTGCCGTCCTCCCTGAGCCCGAAAATCATAGTGTTTCCTGCCTCTATTTCCTTTACATCGGTCCATACTACATCCTCAATCCCTTTGGTATATACATTACCCTCCTTATCCAGTCCCACAATTTCCTCACCATTATACAAGATGGCTACATCCACCATATTCGTCCATGCCAGTACATCTTCTATGGAGCCGGCAATCTCAGTTATTCCTGCCTCACATACGCTGCCATCTTTCTTTATTCCCAGCACACATCCCGGATATGTACCTGCCACCATCTGAATACTATTCCACATCTGCATTTGCTCCGCCGCATACAAATCGGCCACATGGCCTTCCCCATATACAGCTCCCAAAGGCAGTTCCTCTTGTTTCTTCTTCTCTGCCGCCAAAAGTTCTTCATAGGACTGTCCTTTAGGGAAAATCAAGCCTCCCTCTACCGATATTCCCACCGGGAAGGCCGCATTTTTCATCCATTTATCAACCTCTCCCCACGAAGAATTCGTGATATCATAGCATTCTCTATCCGTCTCATAAGCTATATGTATGTCACCATCATCATCTGTGACCGCAATATAATAGTCACCCGCAACAATGGCATCTCTATTTTCTGCGGTTACCCTTTCTGTTCCACAGCCTGCCAACCCCAATATAATTCCGGTCAACCATAGGCATATTGCCTTCCTCCTCATGGCAACTCCTCCTCAAAAAATCTTTTTAATATTATATAACTGATTTCAAAACTGCTCAATAAATATTTATGGAAAGTTTGCTTGACATTTGTATTTGATGGATATATTATAAATGTAAAGCTAACTTTCCATTTCATGAGAGGAGGTATCTATTTGAAAAATCGATTGGAGGAAATCCGTAAGCAACACGGGATAAAACAGGAAGACTTGGCAAAGATTCTGGAGGTCTCCCGGCAAACCATCGGCTCTTTGGAAAACGGACGATATAACCCATCCATTACATTAGCATTTAAAATCGCCCGCTATTTCCATATGGCCATTGAAGATATTTTTATTTATGAGGAGGATGATGAAACATGTTAAAGAAAAAATCTGTCTATATTGTAACACTGCTTATCGGCGTTATATTAATATCTCTTAGCTTCCTTTTTCGTGGTGAGGACGTAAAGATGATTTCCGGTGTCTTAATTGGTATCGGTTCTGCGCTGCTGGGCACCGGCATTGCCAAGCTTTGGATGCAGAATTTTGAAGAAAAGAATCCGGATATTATGAAGGAAAACGAGATTGAATTTAAGGACGAGAGAAACACCCTGATCCGCTACCGCGCAAAGGCACAGGCGGGAGATATCATTCAGTGGTTCATCATCGGAATTGTATATCTGTTAGTGATTATTGATGCGCCGCTATGGGCTATTCTGGCACCGGAAGCAGTATTCATTCTGTACCACATTTTAGGCATATATTACATGAACAAATACCAGAAGGAAATGTAAAGCCGTTGCACTGTGCACTTCCTTTTTGACCCAATTCTTTTCTAAAAATAGCGTATTTTCCAGCTAGCCGGCTGTAATTTGGCGCATAACTGTTTCAAAAGAAAAATGAGACCCTTACTTTTCTCAAAAGTTGGGTCTCAATCTATTTCCATTCATTTTGTGCACCACTAAGTTATGTATAGTAAATCGCCTGAGCGTTCCACAGCTCTTTATATAAGCCATCTTCTTTTTCCAACTGCTCGTGGCTTCCACGCTGTATTACCTGTCCCTTATCGAAAACAAGGATATCCTCGCAGAAACGGCAGGATGCTAGTCTGTGGGAGATATAAATAGCAGTCTTCTTACCTACCATCTTGTCAAAGCCTTCGAATACTTCACACTCCGCCTCAGGATCAAGAGCCGCCGTAGGCTCATCCATGATAACAAATGGTGCATCCTTGTAGATTGCTCTGGCGATGGCCATCTTCTGCTTTTCACCTCCGGAGAAATTCACACCATTTTCATCAAAGCCCTTTCCAACATAAGTATTCAGTCCTTGTGACAATTCCTTCATAAGTTCCCCTAATCCCGCACGATTTAATGCATCCATAGCTCTGGCCTCATCCACATTCGTGGAGCATGCCAGATTCTCTCCCAAAGGAAAATCAAACATACAGAAATCCTGAAATACCACCGCAAACAAATCACAATACTCCTGATAATCATACTTACGGATATCGATGCCGTTTACCTTGATACAGCCCTCCGTCACATCATAGAGCCTGCACAAAAGCTTGATAAATGTAGTTTTACCGGAGCCGTTCTTTCCTACGATTGCCATCTTCTCACCAATCACAAAAGAAAAGTTCAAATCCTTGATTACATAGGTATCGGAACCGGGATACTTAAAGGATACGTGCTCGAACTCCACGGAAAACTTATTGTCACTGCGTTTCTCCATGGGGATGGTGCCCTCATGCTTCCGCTGGGGAAGTTCCATGAATTCAATATAATTCTGTGTGTTATTGGCTGCATATTTCAACCAGCCAAGTCTCTGCACGAATAATCTTACTGCTTCAGACACCTTAGAAATACTTGCTGCGTAGGTCACTACATTACCGATGGTAATCATGCCTGCATAACAGCGAAGTCCGGAGAATGTATATACCACGATGGATAAAAGTGCCACTACTATCTGTGCAACTACACCATTCTTAATCATGCATATGGTACATTTCCGTCCCACTTCCTTTTCATTTGCAATGACGTATTCCGTTTCTTTTTGCAGAAGTTCTTTCTGTTCATAAATTCGGATATCCTTCTGCTGCTCCGTTACACCAAGTAAATCCAGATAAAATCTTCTACGATTACTAAATGGTGCTGCCTCCCTCTGAATCTCCAGATGCTTTGCATTGTAGTAAGTGAGCACCTTATAATTCGCCCAGATTAATGCCCCTACAATTACAAGGAACAATACGGATGCCACCGGAGACGCAATAAATCCATACGCAGCATCTCCCTTTGTCAAGAACATGGGAAGCACAATCACAAAAGCGCAAATACATGAGGTTGCACTAAGAAGTAGCTGGTCTAAGTGGGACAACGCAGCCCCGATAACACCAAATCTGGAATTATTCAGACTCAGTTTCTGCCTGCCGTCATGTACCTTGGCATCCTCCAGATACTCGTAATCCATAGCCATACTCTTTTGGTTAATGGGACCATTCTGAATTTCAAACATGTACTCCATGTTCTGGTTAAAAACCTTCTCAGAAATACCAAAAATGACTGATAAGATTCCATACACAGATGTGGCAATCAGTGCATACCTTGCGATTACTTCAAAGCTTGCTCCGTTGTATACCGCATCAATCAGCTTACCGGTAAGCACTACGGAAATAAAAGGACGGACACCCGGTATAATGCCATGAACTATCATAGCAATAATGACATTACTTCGTCCCTTGGAATAATCGGACAAAAGTCGCCAGATGGCTTTCCAATCTTTCTTATTCATGGAAAATCCCCCCTTTCTCCCCTTCTACATGCTCATCGCCCATGGCAGCACTTCTCTTCTTACGCTCTTCTTCCTCTTTGTAATACTGACTCTGCATGTCATACAAGGCAGCGTATCTTCCGCCTGCAGCTAAAAGTCCCTCATGAGTACCTTCCTCTATAATTCGCCCATGCTCTAATAAGATAATACGGTCGCAGAATCGGGTACTGGACAGTCTGTGAGATATGTAGATGGAGGTGCGATTCTCCATGGCGTCACCCAAATTCATATAAAGTTCATTCTCAGCAATAGGGTCTAGTGCTGCAGTGGGCTCATCCAGAATCACCAAAGGTGCTCGTTTATAAAGAGCTCTGGCAAATAAAAGTTTCTGCTTTTCACCACCGGAGAAATCCACCGCCGTTTCCTCTATTTTCTTTACCAGCTTGGTAGCTCCCTTTTCCGGAAGGGTATTGTATTTTTCCCAGAAACCGGATAGCTTCAGCGCCTTCTCCAGACGCTCCTTATCGCATGCGAAAGTGCCTGTAATATTTTCATCTACAGACAGTGGGAGCAGGGTACTGTCCTGGAAAAGTACCGAAATCAGAGCCATATACTCCTCCCTTGTGTATTCTTCCATTTTTTTATCATTTAAGAGGATTTCTCCCTGCTCCGGCATATATAATCCACAAATCAGTTTCACCAGCGTGGTTTTTCCGGCACCGTTTAAACCAATCAGTGCCAATTTCTCACCCGGTGTAATGATTAAATTCAAATCTTTTATAGTTGGTTCTTCATTACCCTGGTAGGTAAAGGTCACATTGCGAAGCTCAAGCTTTACCGGCTTCGCTCTAAACTCTTCTACCAGCACATTACCTATGCCGCCCTCCTTGCGCCATACACTTTCCGTCTCTTCAAATTCGCGGAAATAACTAATGGACGTATTGATGGCGTTGATAAACATCACATTTCTAAGAACATGCTCCACACTCTGGGAAAAGCTTGAAAAGATTCCAATATAAAACACAAACTCTGCCGCAGAAATACTTCCTTTTGACAAACTATATCCAAAAAGGAGAAATGCCAGCAAATCCCTGCCGAATTCCAACACCGCACCGGATAAATTACGGAAAAGATACCAGTTATGAATCTTACCATAAAGACCGCCAATCTGCTCCAGATTCTCATCATACTTTTTCAGGATATAGTCCAGCATCTTGTAGATACGGATGTCCTTGCCTGCCGCTGAATCCATACACTGTTCAGTGATATATGCCTCGCCCTTGGAATATTTACTGATTTTACCGAAATACTTTCCATGCATCTTGCGGGCTACTCCCAGCAGATACAAATTAACGGCAATACTTACAAAAGCGGCGCACAGAATCAGAATGCTCTTGTGTCCCAGAATGATACCGTACATTACCGCAGTAGCCAGTCCGGTCAGTAATGCCGTTACTGCACCTGCAGCCCGGTATATATCGTGTCCAAAACGTGCACTTCCCCAGGCATTGTCCTTAATATCCTTGTAATTCTTGTCCTCTAAGCGCTCGTAATCAATATCTACCACCTTCTGCGTAAATTTACGCACAAAATGAAGCAGAAAATAATCCGTCTGTTCATAATAATAGTTGATGATAGCGCTACTGCAAATGTTCAGAACCAGCATGCCCCCAGCAATGACAAATAAAGGGGCAAGTACCTGTAGTACGGTTCCTCTCTGTTCTAATCCATGCACCAGACTTGCCGGAAGCAAATCTCCCAGAAAGTATGCCAACGTCTGCGGAACAATCTCCAAAAACGCACAATAAAACAACCACTTATTCCACGACTTCATCTCCTTAAAAAAGTACACTACATTACTGCCATAGCCATACTTACGCTTCTGCTTATCCGCAGTAATGTGATACATATTGTTCATGTTTCTCCCCCCTCTTCTATTAATAATTCTTTTCAGTATACTACAATTTGACATAAAAAAACAATTCGTGCACCAAATGTTGCTTCCGGTGCACGAATTGCATACTGACTATTTTTGAACTACTAATAAAAATCTATGCATTTTAGCTTCAATAACGCCCTTTTCCTCTAGAATTTCCTGAGCGTAATACAGATTATCCAGACAGTCCCTTACATTAAAGCCGGGAAATTCCCATTCTATAATACGGGCAAACCAGACTAATGCTCCCACATCCCAGAACCGAATGGGGCAATATGCCTCCTCCGCTTCTAAGGTAACAAATCCTGCATCCTCAAATTCTTTTTGAATGATTTCCAGATACTGCCTGGGAAATGGTAACGGTGGAGCATCATTTAAAAGTAACTCCACAAGCTCCCTGTCGTTTTCTGCACCAACCTGCTGTGTAATAAATAGCCCGCCCGGCTTTAAAATACGGTGGATTTCCTTTGCATTGAACTCACCGTGGCGATTTATTACAACATCAAATGTCTGATCCTCAAAAGGCAATCGTTCATCGCATCCATCCGCTTCTTTAAAGTCAATTCCAATCGGCAGCAATGTCTCCTTGCACAATGCAACATTGGGCGGATAGCTCTCCGTAGCCGCAATATATTCATTGGGATGTTTTAATGATAGTAGAAATTCCCCACCACCGGTATCAATGTCCAGAAGCTTCATATCCGGGGACAAGTACTTTTTGATGATGGACTTATAATCCCAGGGCAGCGCCTTTCCCTCTTCATACTTTCCACTTATGTGAGAAAAATCCCATCCGTGAATATATGCAATCTTCTCTTCATGTAACCATGCGTTTAACAGCTCTTCTCTATTCATAATATAACTACTCCTTTTCGTATGTCTATTCATGCTACGTGTCGGTGCAGTTACCTGATAACATAATAATGGATTAACCTCGATGCAACCTGTTATCAGATTTACAACTGCACCGAGTAGTTACCTCGAATATGATGCATATGCATTCACCTCTTTCTATTCTGAAATATTTGTATAATTTACAAAATCATTTTGCCAAATATACGCCAAACGACCATCCTCACTGATTCGCAACTTTTATTTATCTGAAGGTATCGGTCAATTCCTCTTTTATAATTAATTTAGTTTCGTCTTTCTAACTCTGCTTTCAAACGTGCAATTTCTTCAGCCTGTTGTAAAAGCTTTTCTTCTTGCTGTGTCAGCTGCTTCTCTTGCTGTGTCAGCTGCTTCTTCTGCAGCAAAATCTTTTCATCCATTTCAAGGATTAATTTCTCCTTGTCCCCCAACTGTTCCATAACCTGGTCCATTTTCTCCCACTGGTCCATATAGCGGTCCCATTCAAGCTCTAAAGACTGATCATACATATCACAGATTTCCTCCGTTTCCGTATATCTCGCATACAAATGATTCAGAAGCTTCTGCGTAAGCTGAATAAGATTTCTGGAATCATTCTGGCTGATATTTCCGGCAGACAAATTAACTTTTATACTGTCAAGTATATCATACTCAATAAGTTTTTGCAATTGCGCAACTGTCTCCGGGGTTCTTGATTTTGCTAAAAGATCACGAAGCTTCAATAATTGAAAAGGAATTAAAATAATGAGCTTTCTCTGATTAAGCTCTTCCAGAGAAATTGTCAGAAAATTGAAAGTAGATACTTCATAATCGAAGTGTCCCTGATTGCCAAAGTTAAGGCGAAGTGTATATTTTTCAGGAATAGATGTTGAGGAATAAAGATAAATAATCTTTGGTTCCGGAAAATTCAAAAGATAATACTTATCCGTTGAAATGTGTTCCCGATTGGCATGCTGAAAACCATAATCGAATACCCGGAATACAATATCCGAATCATTTTCCATCTGTGCTTCCATATGATAACTATGAACTCCATTGATGGTAATAATAGTATCAGCCAAAGTCTTTCGAAGCTTTTCATCTTCAAACTCGGTCCAATTATATGTAATTGTACTGTCCTCAGGATAGTTTGTTCCGAAAAGTCCGTTGATGAGATTAATAACGGCTTTTGCAGAAAGCGTGAGAATACGCTTAAAGATTTTATCAAAAATAAATAGAATCGTTTCGGCCATAGTCTCCTTTCTTTAACAAATTGACCACATGACCTTCAGATGTATTTAATTATATCAGACAAGACTAAAGAAGTAAATATCTAAATATTTGTTCGTCCCAAATCCTTTTTCCTACATATCTCACAGTTTCTTTAAACAAGAATGCTTCTCATCAATAACAAATCCATTATTCCGATAGAAATTCAAGGTACTCTCTTTACTTGACCCGGTTTCCAGGAACACCTTATAACCTCTGCGCTTCTTTGCAATTTCGGATGCCCTGTCTAAAAGAGCAGAAGCAAAGCCCCTATTGCGCTATCCTCCCTACTCCAGCGGCAATGTAATCTCCGTAGCAAAAATTCCGTCCTCCGCCTGTCGGTTGATGTAGCCGTGGTATTTGTGAACAATACTGTCAATACGTAGCAAACCATATCCATGATTGCCGGACTTGGTAGTAACAAAGCTTCCTCCTACTTTAGAAGCAGTCCCTTTTGTGGAATTGGTGACGGAGATATAAAGCTGCTTCTTCATGATATCCATATAGATACGGATAAATCGCTGGTTCTCCTGTGGAATTTCCATACATGCCTCCATAGCATTATCCAGAAGGTTTCCGATAACAACCGCCAGATCCACTCCGGATATACCAATATTACCCGGCACCAGCGCAGTAGCATCTACCGTAATATTCCTTTCACCAATCAAAGAAAGCTTACTGTTTAAAATAGCGTCCACCACCACATTTCCTGTCTTCAATACGGTATCTACTGTTGTCAGATCACTTTCCAACTTGTCCAAATAATCTTCCGCTAAATCATATTGCTTTAATGCCATATGTGCCTTCAGAACTTGCATATGATTGTGATAATCATGACGCCAGCCGCGCATCTTGCGATAAATATTTTCCACCTCCGCATAATGCTTGTCCACCAGCTCATCCTGAAATCCCTTAATCTGCCAATTTACATAGCGAGGCAACAGCACAGACCAGATGATTATACTTGATACCACCGCTCCTCCTAACACTAATAACAATTCTCTCATAGTCTTCTCTCTTATCTTCCTTGAAAAAGACGAATAAACGCTTGATTCACGCTCCCCGTCATACTTCTACTGATGGGTAATCTCTCACCATTATCCATCACCAGCTCATTTTTCACAATCATTGATACATGCTGCAGATTCACTAACAGACTTCGATGGCATGCTACCATCTCTTTGCGGTGCTCTAAAAGCTTTGTAACATAGCTCAGAGTGTGCTTTATCTGCAATGTCCTGTCCGCATAATGAAGGATACAATTGTGCCTGTCCGCCTCAATATACCAAATGTCTTCCACAGGAGCGACAATACTTCCCTCTGCTGTCTGAAACCACAGCTTTTCCACTGTTTTTCTGCTGTTTTGGATACGTTCAAGCTGCTCCTGCAACTTCTCTCTGCGCACCGGCTTTAATAAATAGTGAAGTGCAGATACCTCATAACCCATAGCAATATATTGCTCATATCCGGTTACAAATAAAATAGGAATTTCACATTGCTGACTTCTCAGCTTCTTCGCCAGCTCCATGCCATTCATTTCTCCCATTTCCACATCCAAAATGAGCAAATCATATAGTTTATCTTCTTCCCACGCAAATAGAAACTTCTCTGCACTCTGAAAACAGTTTACTACTACTTTTTCGTTTTTTTCCTTCGCCCACTGTCCAATATAACTTTTCAGCAATTCTTGCTGGGCTCTCTCATCATCACAAATGCTGATCCGCATACACATCACCTTCTTTCTGCTTATTTAACAATAAAATATAACACATTTCCGCGCAACAGAAAAAATTCGTGCACCAGTAGTATTTTTCGGTGCACGAATTGTAGTTCGTGGCAATAAAGTACTAATTCCATTTTTTGTGTTGTATTTTGCATACAATTGATGTATTTTATATAAGTGTTATTTATAATACAATTGATTGAATAACACACTTGTCATAATATTTCTCTACTTATTTGCAATTTCTTCCATATGGACTAAGCTTCGATGCGAAGGTCTCATAATAAATAACATCAGTTACTCAAAAACTGTAAACTATCCAACAAAACGACACTTCTCTTGTTTTTCCAATATTTTTCAATATATTTATTGACAATTACACTCATGGAGTGAAATTTATCCTGCACATCATCTGTTTCATTCTGCAAAAATACTAGTAATACATGACAACTGCTCTCTAATTTGTAGAAATTACATATTTTTCTTGATTTTTTTATTGATTTTCTCCAACAAGTAAGAAAGCATATTATCAGATACCATCTCTATCAGCCCTCTTCGTCGTAGGTTACTTCTACATTTGTCATCTGTAGATTATCGATATTTTTCACCTTCATACCATATTTTCCGTTTGCCTTTACATTCTCCATATAGATATTACGATAATGCCTCTCCGGAAGACCATAGAGATAAACTGCGTTACCTGCCACAGTATTCACTTCCAGATTCTTAAAATAAATATCTTCAATAATCGGCGTCCCATCATCCACCGGAACTACTGCATCCGCATCAAATTCCTCACTTCCGTAGAAACCATCCAAATAGATGGCACCGCGGAACCACTTGGTATCACTGTGCTCAGTACTTTGGTTGTCATGAGTACAATTTTCGTAACGGACGTTACGGATATAGCTACCTCTCCCCCGGATGGCTTTTAAACTTGCAATGCTGAAGGTATCCTTAAAGGTACAGTTTCTTACCACTACATTCTCTACACCACCAGCCATCTCACTACCCATGGCCACACCAAAGCCACTGATAAACCGGCAGTTTTCAATCAGAATATCCTTAGAGGGAATTCCCACTCGTCTCCCTTCTGCGTCTCTTCCGGACTTCACTGCGATACAGTCATCCTGACTACCGATAATACAGTTCTCAATATGAACATCCTGACAGGAATCCACATCAATTCCGTCACAGTTGAACATCTCATATGCCTCGCCTTGCTCATCGTACTTAGAGTACACCTTAATTCCATCCAAATGTACATTTCTACAGTAAATCAGATGCACACACCATGCCGGTGACTGGCGGAAGGTTACATCCTTAATCAGCAGATTCTCTACATTTCGAAGCCATATACATCTGCCACGCTTTACCGGAAGTCGGTCCAGTTCAAGCTTAAATAGCGCCTTACCGTTGGCATCAATGATACCGTTCCCTTCAATGGTAATGTTCTCGTATCTGGCTCCGTCCGTATTGATTAGACTGGCAAAATTCAGCTGTTCCAAACCTTCATAGGGTCCTCCCTTAATGGGATAATCTTCTATATTACTGCTTCCAAGGAGCTTGGCGCCTTCCTCCAGACGAAGGGTCATATTGCTTTTTAGGAATAATGCTCCTGACACAAACACACCTGCAGGAATTACTACCGTTCCACCTTTTTCGCAAAAATCAATGGCTTTCTGAATTTCTTTGGTACAAACAGTCATACCATCTGCCACTGCACCGAAATCCAATATATTACTTAACATACGTGTAATCTCCCTCTGTTACATTCTCATACTTTGTTCCGTCCGGTAAAATCACTGTCGCAGTCACACCTTGAGGCACCTCAACCCGATAATGGAACTGACCATTCACCAGCTTCCATGAAGAACTGATTTTTCCATAATTGCAGATATGATATCCTTCTGCATGAGTCAGTTCTCCCAATGGCTTAGGTGCCATGGTTACTCTTTCATAACCCGGAGCCTCCTTACGGATGCCTAAGAGATTTTGATACATCCAGTCTCCCACCGCACCATATGCATAATGGTTAAAGGAGTTCATATTCACGTCCCCAAAGGTATCTGTCTCTGCAATATAAGAGTTCCAACGCTCCCAGATAGTGGTTGCTCCGTTAAGTACACTGTACAGCCATCCGGGATTGTCTTTTTTCATAAGAATAGACATGGCCATATCGTCTCTTCCAATCTTCGTCAGTGCCGGCAAAAGATGGGAAATCCCCAGAAATCCCACCGATAAATGTCCGTCCCTTTCCTCAATGGTTCGTAGAAAATCTTCTGCCGCACCGACCTTCTGGTTATCCTCCAAAAGGTCAAAATCTATGGACAATGCATAACCGGTCTGGGTTGGAACAGTTAATCTACCATCCTCCCGTACCCATTTTCTTTGGTATGCATATCTGATTTCCTCGAAGCGCGTGCGATAATCTGCCGCCAAATCCTCTTTACCTAAGATACTACAGATTTGTGACAACAAATCTGCACTTCGGGCCGCATAGGCCGTAGCACACAAAAGGAACGGAGTAGAAGTATCATATGCCAAGTGGTCACCCCTTGGTTGCTCACCCTGAATACCCGGTTCAGACTCATAACCTCGCTGATACTCTACCCATGCCTGCATCATATGAAAATTATCTTCTAAAATCTTCTTATCCCCATACTCTAGATACAGCTCCCATGGCACAATGACGGACGCATCACCCCAGCCGCCACTGGTAAGTTTACGGTTATCTCCGCCCAAAGGTGCTGTATCCGGTACGCCGCCATTTCGGTTGTACATCAACTGGGCATCTCGAAGATCCTGAAGCCACTTCTCCGTAAAGGCTCTTGCTTCCCTGTTAAATACTGCTGTAGCCGCAAATACCTGCGCATCTCCGGTCCAGCCCATGCGCTCATTTCTCTGGGGGCAATCAGTCAGGGTCAGCAGATAATTATCAATCTGCCCCCACTCAATATTGCTCTGCAGTTTATTTAATAGGGAATCGGAGCAAGAGAAATCTCCCACCTTTTCCCCAATATTACTTATTACCAGTGCTTCGACGGATAAAATATCCTCTGCACTTTGTAAGTCATATCCATTACCGGTCACCTCCACATAACGGAAGCCGTGGGACACAAGACTGGGCTCAAAAGTCTCCGAAGTCCTGCTCTTACACACATATACGTCCGTATTTGCCGCAGTACGAAGATTCTGCACGTAGATTTCCCCGTTCTGATAACACATCTCACCATAACGAAGCTTATAGGATTGCCCCCGATTTCCCTTGAAGGTAATGCGAACGGTTCCTACCATATTCTGACCAAAATCATATACAAAATGTCCCTTGGGTTCTTCTGTTACTGCCACAGGATTTCGTACCTGAATACACTTTGCTCCCGGATAGTTTTGCTTTGTCAACGTAAAGATAGGCTTTTTATCTTCGGGGAAACATCCGTTAGTGGGAATCACATCTCCCGGTGCATTTTTAATGCCACAAGATACCCAGTTCGCCGGATTATCCAGTTCCTCCTCTAAACGGGCATCATAGTATTCTCCGTCCAGATAATCTGCATAGAGTACCGGGCACTTATCCGTATACAGACAGTTTTCATCCGTACAGATTTCCTCCATAGTTCCATCCGTATAGGTAAATACAAGCTTTCCCAAGAAAGAATTCTCGGTTCCATAAATATGGGCACCGCTATAGCCCACAAAGCCGGAATAATAACCCTTACCGATAATTGCAGTGAACACTGCCCTCTCCGCATTCCGTACCATCTCCGTCACATCATATTCCTGATAATCTATACGCAGACGATAATCAGTGAAGCCCGGTGCAAAGTACTCATCTCCTACCTTTTCTCCATTGATATAGCACTCATAAAAGCCTCTTGCAGTGGTATAGAGAATCGCCTTTTTCAGTTCCTTACCCTGTGCCGTAATAATAACTTTCTTCACCATCACTGCAGGGCAGGTGCTTTCCAGTGTAAAAGGCTCTCCCGCCTGCTGCCGTATGCCCTCCATCATGCGGAAGTTCTTTCTTGGTCTTACCGGATTTTGCTCCGGAAGAATCTCTGCATTCTCTATGACAAGCCTATCTTCTACCCACAGACTGACCATTCGCTTTATCACATGAATCCGGATACGGACATTTTCTTTATCCACAATTCCTATATCTGCAGACAAAGGATATCCACACGATTCACCCAGAATATACACCTCCTTGTGAAAACCATCCTTGTATGGACCTTCCCAAGCTCTGTCCGTATGCTCATAAAAGTATACTTTTCCCTCGTTTACACGAATTTCCAATCGAAGTCCGTTATCCAAATCTCTTGCGGCAAAGAAAAGCTCTGCCTTTCCGCCATAAACAGGTAATGTTCGATTTATCTCATAGTCCCATACCGCTCCGGTATGTACACCTTCTGTAGGACTTCCAATCCATTTTGCTCTTGTTAACATATCTTCTGCCACTCCTTTGCTGTCACTTTACACTGACACCTGTCTTTGCTCCCAACCAGCCCTTTGTATTTGTATGGGGAACCAAATTTTCCAGATAAACTTTCCGGTCTTTAATAAAATCACTGCTCTCCACCATACTTTTCCAGCCACGCACACATAATCAGGAAAGCTCCTACACCGTGTAAGTCATTGGTGGATGTGGGACGGTTGATATAATGCTGATAGTCGCCCACTCCGGTTCCTACACACACATTACCAATCTGTATGTCTTCACCATCAAAGGAAAGACTATTAATCACGCCCTCGTAGCCCTTCTTAGCACATTCCAGATATGATTTATCCAATATCCCCTTGGCCACCGCCTTACAAATAGCCGCCACATACAGACAGGTACAGGAATTCTCCGGCCAGTTGCCCGGCGCATCCACTTTATCTACCACCTGATACCATCTGCCGTCCGGTCCCTGATATTTACAAAGACTCCCCAAAAGTTCTCTGACCATCCTTTCCAATTCCCCACGCTTCGGATGATCCTTGGGAAGAAAATCCAAATCATCCAGCACAGCCACGGGTACCCAGCCCATGGAACGTCCCCAGAACTCCGGCGAAAGCCCCGTTTCCTTATCTGCCCACTCTGCGGCCCGCTCGCTGTCATAAGCGTGATATAAAAGTCCTGTCTTTGCATCCTTAGTCACCTTCTCCATAAGAAGTGCCTGAAATGCCACCTCGTCAAAGAATTCCGGTGCATCATACTTTGCGGCATACTCTGCCAGAATAGGTCCTCCCATATACAGACCATCCAGCCACATTTCATTAGCAAACCATGCCTTGTGCCAGAAGCCGCCTTCCTTATTTTTCGGGTATTTTTTCATTACTTCAATTAATGTTTCCAGCGCCTTGCGGTACTTGACATCTCCTGTTCTTTCCAGCAGAGGATAAAGCAGAATTCCCGGCTGAATATCATCCATTTGTCCGTGGTCGCATTCAAAAATATTACCCTCTTCATCCATCATGGCATCTACCCATGCCTTCATATATTCAAAATATCTCTCATCCTTACAGAGAAGATAAGTCTGATATACCCCTGATAAAAATACTCCCTGATGATAATGAAAACGGCCCACCGGTGGCAAAACCGCTGCCTCGAACTTACGCATCATAGTCTCCACCGCTGCCTTCGCATAAAATAATGGTCTCTGCATATTAATCTCCTTTATTTGACAGAACTCTGTTTACAAAAAATATTATACTATTATTATAGTCCTGTCTCATACTCTTCCAAATGACCTAATATGAACAGATTTACATATTAAACAGACTTATGCTATACTTTATTCATAACTTATTCAGAGAGGTACTTATGCAGACAAAACGAGCAAATATCAATTCTTCTTTGGAAATCAGCCGTGAAAATATTGATTATGCATGGACTATGCCCTATTCCCATTATCACAATAGTTATGAGCTGTATATTCTTTGCTCAGGCGAACGTATCATTACCATCGACGAGGAAGAGTATGAAACTCTAGCTGGGGACGTAGCTCTTTTCGCCCCAAATCATCCTCATAACAGCAAGGGCTCTACTCCTTTTTCCGGCATCTGTATACATTTTTCCAGTGACTTCATCAAGCAGTATTATGGGGAAAGCGCCAGAAAAAATTTATTAAAATGCTTTAATAAACGTGTGGTACACATCTCTGAGACACAGCTTACCATCGTGGAGCATATTGTAGACAGTTTCCGGCCGGATTCTCCTTTTGCCTTTTTATCCTTAGGACAAATTCTGGAGCAAATCACTTTGGCATTGGACATCCATAAAAAAGAGACTTCTCTTCCCCACCCTTATCGGCTGGAAAGCAAAGCCTCTCAAATCTTAGAATATGTAAATGAAAACTATGTTTTTATTCAGAACATCCGGGAACTGGCAATGTATTTTCAAGTATCTGAGGGATACATTTTCCGTATCTTCCGCGAAACTCTCCGTATCACTCCCAAGGATTATATAAATCATTTGCGTTTAGAGCATGTAATCCATCGTATGCGCTACTCCAATAAACCCATCAAAACCATTGCTTCGCAAAGCGGCTTCTCCTGCTATGAATATTTTATCCGCCTTTTCAAGGATAAATATGGATGTACCCCCGGAGAATATCGCCGACAGCTGCGACAACTTACTCTCTAGCAATAAGCAGCGGAAACAGCTCCTTCACCGTGTCAAAAGCTTCCTTGGGTCTGCGGTACTCGTCTACAACACCCTTATTGTTATAACTGCGAGGACGTGCCGCAAACCACTCTTCTTCTGTTACTCGGCAATCCGCAAACTGCCAGATAAAGGTTCCGGTAAGCCTGTCATCCCCCGCATATACCAGAAGATTTTCCTTGATGATATCCGCCTGTCGCTCTTCACTCCATTTTGCTCTGGTACGATCCCGATTACCATAGATAGCACCTGCACCGAATTCACTGACAATCACCGGCTTCCCTGCGCCGCCTGCGTTTTCAATCCAGTCCATCTCCTGCTCATGTCGCTCCTTTACCGGGATATCCTGGTACCATCCGGAGTAAATATTGAATGACACCACGTCCGGTAAATCCAGACAGATATCCGTAAAATGTCTGCATGTGGCAAATGTGGTTGGTCGTGAAGTATCCAACGCCTTAATCTGTTCATATTGTCTCTTGTATTTCTCTCTTCCCTCTTGTGTCTCGCTGGCACACTCGTTTAAAATGCCCCAAATGACAATGGATGGATGATTGTAATGATTCTCTATCATTTCATAGATACAATCCTCACACTGCCTGTCAAAATTGGGATTCTGCATCTTCTTTAAATCAAAGCCTCTGGCGTGATTTTCCTCCCACACCATCATTCCCCGCTCATCACATAAGTCTAAGAACCGCTCATCGTTGGGATAATGGCAGGTCCGTACTGCATTAGAGCCCATCTCCTGCATCAAATCCATATCCTGCACCATAAGCTGCATCGGGATGGCACAGCCGATTTTCCCATAATCCTCATGTCGATTGAAGCCCTTTAAGAATACAGACCTACCGTTAATCTTGATGCGTCTTCCTTCCAATGTAACCTGACGGAACCCCACACGGTCAATAAAGTCGTCTTCCGGCATCTGCTCGTAACCGATTAATACTGTCTCCAGAAAATAGAGATTTGGCTCCCCTACATTCCATTCCTTCACATCTTCATATTCCTGTGTAAGAATCGTCTCTACTGTCTCACCTGCTGCCACATGGATATCCTTCCACGTCTTTACGCCTGCAAGCTTTACTTCTGCTGTTAAATCTCTGTCATACACAGATATGTTCTCTACCTTCACAGTGATAGCCGCCTGCCACTTCCCATTCTCGTATGTGGGTAAAAAGTGTACATTCCTGATATACACTCCCCCAATCTCCTCCAATACTACCGGGCGTGTCAGACCACCATAAGTATAATAATCATTGGGCACATGTAGAGAGGAGACCTCGGTAAACCGATTATCTACCGCAACTTTGATTTCATGCTTTCCCGCCTTTACGTTTTTAACTACCGCAGAAAAAGGCGTAAAGGCATTGTAATGATGGGCAATCTTCTCCCCATCAAAATATACTTCTCCGGTGTGACTCACACCCTTAAACTCCAGTCGTACATTACAGTTCTGTGAAATCTCCACAGTGCGATAATATGTGCCGGTTCCACGGTAATTCATCAGCTCCGGATGCTGCTCCCAACAGCCCGGCACAGGAAGACTATACTCCTTGCCATCTTCCTTTACAAATCTCCAGATTCCTTCCAGCTCTGCCTGCTTACGTAGCTTATGAGTGTCAAATAATCGTATCATGATACCCTCCCTTTACGCTCCAATTCTTCTTAATCTTCACAATCATTATCACAAAGATGATTGCCATCACCGTCAGAAAGCCGTAAACAGCTCCATAAGCTACCGTAAGTTTCATTGAACCAGTCGCTCCCATAATCAGACCGGAACCGGCATCTAACAGAGTGTGCAGGGCAAGACAGGCCAGCAGTCCCTTCACATCCTGCTTCTTCCACACCGCATAGAATACAATCAGACTCATCGCAGTGTGACCAATCATGGTAAGTAGTCTCTCATAGCCGGCGCAATAAAACAATGCCGGAGATGTGGTTATAAGCTGATCTTTCACCAGAAGGAGCGCTGACGTATCCACACCGAGAGCTGCCGTCTGCTCTATCACAGTATCAAAGGTGCCACTGTTAATCATACCTACGTAAAGCAGATTGGATACATAGGTCATCCCGATAAGTGCCATAGCTTCAATACCACCGTGACCTAAGCCCGCCGCAAAGCCTCTTTCAAAGCTCTGATTTTTGCTCAAAATCTTCGCTGCCACATATCTGCCCACCAGCTCGAACAAACCGGCTGTAAAGCCCAAAAGAAGAACATATAGCACTTGGTGATTTCTTGCAAAGTCAAGAAACCACTGCTGCGTACCCAGCACGTTTAAAATAGGCACTC
Organism: Acetatifactor sp.; assembly: GCA_045541195.1. Taxonomy (GTDB): domain Bacteria; phylum Bacillota; class Clostridia; order Lachnospirales; family Lachnospiraceae; genus Acetatifactor. The sequence continues at coordinate 181,993 of JAZQIQ010000031.1, forward strand.
TTACCACAATCTGTGTTACGAAAAATCCCGCTGCTCCAATAAACCAGGCGGAGACCACACCCATTTTCCGATGCTTCAGAGCATACACAAGCAGAAGAATCACCGGTAAAAATAAACTGATAAACAACGTTACCCAAATCGCTACAACCGTACCTGTCTGCACCATACTATTCTTCCTCCTTTTTCTCAACTACACCATGCTTACGATAATACATGTAAGAATATATGGTGGGAATCAATACCATCGATAACACTACTGCCATAAATACATACATGTTGAAGAAAAATCCATTTATGAGCAGTACAACACCGCCAATCATCCAGACATATCCCCCCACACGATGGGTGGCGTTCCAATTATTCTCATCCGCCAAAGTCCATGGAAGCTTTACACCCAGCGTATAATTATGTCTGCACTTTGGCAAATAGTTTCCAATAATAATGAACAACACGGAGACAAACATCATCACATATTTTGTGATATTCATAGTATATCCCAATGCATATGCATAGGTCATTGCCTCTGTAAAGATAGAGAGTACAGGACATAACCATACAATGATACCAAACAGCTTTTCACTATAATTCTTGCTTTTTGGGTCTGCTGTAGATGCAAAGATACAGATTAGATGTACTGCCAGCATAATCAGCGGCAGTCCAAACACCGCAAAGCTCTTGTGACTCCAACCATCCGCCTGTCCGTCTGCCCCAAAATGGGTTGGCATAGGATTAGGTAACTTGTCCCACATCACCAAACCAAACACCACCGGTAATAAAATCATTATACTTGTAATAATCAATGTTTTCTTACTTACCTTCATTATCCTCTCTCCCTCCTGTTAAATCGCTAAGCCAAAGCATCACCTCTTCCACAACAGATGCATTCAGCTCATAATAAATAAAATTCTTGTTCTTGTTCTCCTTAATCAAACCTGCCTTTTTCAGGATACTTAAATGGTAAGATATGGTGGCGCCTGTCATATCAAAACGACTTCCAATCTCTCCCGCTGCTAACTGTCCCTTTTTCAGCATCTCTAATATCTCCCGCCGGACCGGGTCCGACAAAGCCTTAAATGTTTCTGCAAACCCCATGGACACGCCTCCTTCCACAATCTATTTAGAAAATTTTCTAAATATACTATAACATGAGGCCCACAAAAAAACAAGAGGTATTTAGAAAATTTTCTAAATACCTCTTGCCCTATATAATCCTCTTATGAAAAGTCGCTTGTCTTATTAAAGTTAAATACCGGTCTGTCATTCTCATCCCATTCCACCTTCATTAGCATTGCGTGGCGGTTCGGGTCATATAAAGGATCACCTACGATTTCCGGATAGGTACGAGCATGGAATACACAGATATCGTTTCCATTCTCGTCCTTAGTAAAACTATTGTGTCCCGGTCCATAGATTCCTTTTTCAACATCGGTCTTTACTACCGGATAACGCTCCTTCTTCCAACTCTGGGGATCTAACATATCCTGATCCTCTGTGATAGAAAGCATACCCATACAGTAGCATGCGCCGGTTGCAGAAGACGAGAAGGTTACATAAATCTTACCGTTCTTCTTAACAACTGCCGGTCCCTCATCAACCCAGAAATCTACTCTTTCCCAATCATAATCCGGAGTTGTTAAAAGTACCTGTACGGTAGCAAGCTTATTTGCGGTTTCCATCTTTGCAATGTAAAGGTTGGAAATCTGCTTACCAACACCTACCTTCTCTGCCCAGATATAGTAGTAGTCACCCTTATTTTCAAAGATAGTAGCATCTAAGGAAAATGCCTCAAAGGAGAACTCGTCCTCATCTGCCCTCTGCATCTTGCCAAGCTCCACCCACTCATCGGTCATAGGATTCTGCCCTTGACACTCCAGTACATAAGGTCTGATTTTCCACATATCCTCTTGCTCGCCTGCTGCAAAGTAAATATACCATTTACCGAATACATAGTGAATCTCCGGAGCCCAGATATGCTTGCTCATCGGACCACTTTCATGTCTGGTCCAAACAGTTACTTCCTCTGCATCCTTAAGTCCCATTAAGGTATTGCTGTGGCGAAGAATAATCTTATCATAAGCAGGTACAGACGCTGTAAAGTAGTAGCTTCCATCCTCTGCCTTTAACACATACGGATCTGCACGCTGTAAAATAAAAGCCTCATTATATTCTGTAATTACACCATTCATCTTTGCTTCTGCCATTTTTCTCTCTCTCTTTTCCTATACTTCCAACGCTAAATGCATTACGCTACATGCAGGCATGGTGAACTTCACGCTGTTGCCCTCTACGCTTGTACCGTCAAACTTCTCAGGATGAACTACATCCGGATTTTCAAAAGTATTATGAGCATGCATTTCGTTGGTCAAAATCGTTGCTTCTACATTCTTGATTACAGTCTCTGTAAATACTGCATCAATATCATAGCTATCTGTTGCAGAAAGGTTATTGATAGTTACATGAATCTTACCATCCTTGCCAAGAGAAACTGACTCATGTAAGTTCGGAACCTTCCACTCGCCCATACCGATTTCCTCGGTCTCAATGTAACTGTCTAATAACTCTGCATCCTGATGATATTTATACATGTTAAACACATGATAGGTCGGTGTCAAGACCATCTTCTCGCCTTCGGTAAGAATCACTGCCTGAAGAACGTTCACCATCTGCGCGATATTTGCCATCTTTACACGGTCGCAGTGCTTGTTAAAAATATTTAAGTTTATACCTGCAACCAAAGCATCACGCATGGTATTTTGCTGATATAAAAAGCCCGGATTGGTGCCCGGCTCTACATCATACCAGGTTCCCCACTCATCAACAATCATACCGATTTTCTTCTCCGGATCAAACTCATCCATGATCGCTCCATGATTGTTAATCAGAGTATCCATAAACAAGGTCTTATTTAAAGTCTTGTAATACTCTTCCTCATCAAATACGGTGGCGCTGCCCTTATTTGCCCATCCGCCCGGATGAGTGTAATAATGTAAGGACAAACCGTCCATGAAACCATGAAGGTGTGGCGGACAATGCTTATGGGTAGTTTCCATTACTCCCTTGGTCCAGAAATAGTCAGATACATTGGCCCCACATGCAATCTTATAGATAGGTGCATCTGCTTTATAGTTACGTACATAAGTTTGGAACTGACGGTACAAATTACCATAATGCTCCGGAGTCATATTACCGCCGCAACCCCAGTTCTCGTTACCAACACCGAAGTAGTCCACCTTCCAGCTCTCTTCATGACCATTCTTTGCTCTTAAATCCGCCATAGGAGAAACGCCATCAAAGGTCATATATTCGACCCACTCACTCATTTCCTGTACTGTACCACTACCAACATTACCATTAATATAATTCTTACAGCCAAGCTGTCTGCAAAGCTCCATAAACTCATGAGTACCGAAGCTGTTGTCTTCCACAACGCCGCCCCAGTGAGTATTAATCATCTTCTTACGGGTCTCTTTAGGGCCGATACCATCTTTCCAGTGATATTCATCCGCAAAGCATCCGCCCGGCCAACGGAGTACCGGAATCTGCATTTCCTTAAGTGCAGCCACCACATCATTACGCATACCATTAGTGTTAGGAATATTTGAGTTCTCTCCTACATATAATCCTTCATAAATACATCTTCCCAAATGTTCAGAAAAGTGTCCCTGCAATTCAGGATTTAAATGACCCTTTTGAATTTTTGGGTTTACATATAATTTAGCCATCTCCAAAAGTCCCCCTTAGTTATTATTTTAACGAACGCTAAAACAGTTTAGATTTTCCTTAACTATCTCTATAGTAGTATGATTTTCCTATATTGTCAACCAAAGATAAACCGAAAGTTTCACAAGTTTTTGTTGTTGATTTTATGCAGTTTTACTCCTTTTTCCATAATGGTTGAAACCGCTTTAATTTCGTCACTTTTTAAACTGTTTTAGCGTTGACTTTAATTAATGAATTCGTTATAGTAATTAGTGAAAGAATACTTATGTGGTATTTTGGGGGATATTATTATGTTATATTTTAAATCTGTTGCCGAGGCCGAGAATGTATTCAAAGCCTTGAGCACACCTATGCGTCTGAAAATCATGGAAATGATTTACGAAGACGAAAAACTCAGTATGAATGATCTTGCGGAAGCCCTTGGACTTACTAATGGTGCGATTTCCATGCATGTCAGCAAGTTAGAAGAAGCCGGTCTTGTTAAGATTAAGACTACCTCCGGCAAGAGAGGAACCATGAAGATTATCCGTCCGCGCTACAGCAGACTGATGATTGACTTTGCACCTAAGAAGGAAGAGCGTCACTGTTACACTGACGATATCCGCGTAGGTTACTATACCAACTGCAATGTAACTCCTACCTGCGGTCTTGCTACAGCAAAGGAGATTATCGGTGCACTTGATGACCCGAAGGTATTCTCCTTCCCGGATCGTTTCAACGCCGGTATCCTTTGGTTTAACTCCGGTTATGTTGAGTACAACCTTCCGAATCACTTACAGGCAGGTCAGACCTTAACAGAACTTCAGATTTCTTTTGAAATTTCTTCCGAGTGTCCGGAGTACAATGAAGACTATCCTTCGGATATCCACTTCTCCATCAACGGAACTCCTTTAGGAATGTGGATAAGTCCCGGCGATTACGGTGCCCGTAAAGGATATCTCTGCCCAGGTTGGTGGCCGGAGCTTTTAAACCAGTACGGTTTATTAAAAACTCTCATCATCAACAGCGACGGCACCTTTATTGATGGTACTTATAAGATTTCTGATGTTACTATCCAGGATTTGAACATCAATTACAACAGCTATATCTCTTTCAAGATTGAAGTACCAAAAGATACCACTAACGTAGGTGGTTGTACCTTATTCGGCGATGACTTTGGTGATTACAGCCAGGCGATTCGTGTGAAAGCATATTATGAAGAAGATTTGACTGATTAATTCATCCGCTTTACAAAGAGCCCCGGGCAAAATTGCCCGGGGCGTTATTTCTCTTTATTTACACTTCTTCATTTCCGTATTTTTCCTGCAGTCTTTTATTAATCTCGCCGGCCTGCCTGTTATCAATGATATAGCTTGAAATAAATACGATGAAATACACAAGCCCCACATCAACTGCCATCAAACAAATTCCAATCACTTCAAAGGGTATCCAACCAAACTTTATCCCCAAAAAGCTCATTATAATACATAGTATAATGTAGTGCATCGCATATTTCACAAGGGTTTTCCCTTTTCCATCCTCCTCTGCAGGCAAAAGAAAGACGGTTAACAATGCAGTAACAAATGCTGATAATAAAATCATTCCAAAAGTATCCACGCTGACGGTTTCCATTCCGGAAAGTGTAAAGCTGATACCACATACAACAAATATGCCCACAGTAATATATAGAAAATATTTAATAAAATTTCCAATTGTTTTCATTGTAGCCTCCTATATTCCCAGCTTTTTCTTTAATTCCGATACGTATTGGCGGGAAACGATTATTTTTTCATCATTTCTTAGCATTGCCTCAAAGCGTCCGTTTAAGATAGGCTTCACATAAGCGATTTTGGAAACATTTACGATAACGGATTTAGAAACTCTAAGAAAGTCTGTATGTTCAAACTCCTGCTCTATTTCATACAACTTTTTGTGTATCTCATAGGTTTCCTTCGCCGTATAGGAAAAGACCTTATTATCCACCGCTTCAAAATAGTATACTTCTTTAAAGGACAGCTTCACAATCCGGTCCTCTATATAGCCTATCAACATATCTTCTGTCCGAAGTGCCTGTATCAGCTTTAATAATCTGTCATCCAAATTGGCACACCGGACAATAATCTCATCCTCTTCACCGGGCATTGGTATCTCAATGGTTATTTTCATTCTCTCCTCTTTATCGGTCTGTCTTTTTTTCGTACTTTAACATACACAGACCAATTACGAGAAAAATTATACCACAGACAAATAAAATTATCCATTCATCTCTCAGCTTTAAGGTGTAATCCGCAATCGTGAGTTGGATTCCCATAATCTCACTGTACTCTTCCACCACTTCCGCAGGTACTCCTTTGAAAGTATCTTTCATAATGGAGCCTGTCATAACCTTACGAAACATGGACGTACCGTAGATTACAGGACTACATTTCATTAAACCGGAGATACTCTCTCCAAGAGAACCTATAGGAATGTAAATACCGCCTAAAAAGCCCACCAGAGTTCCCAGCACGGTACCGAAACCGCTCCAAGCACTCTCCGTCTTAGCCAACATGGACAAGGGATACATTAACGCAGCATATACAAAGGAATTTACCATGATCATTCCAAACAACTCCAGATGCTCCATAATGGTATATGGCTCCATACCACTTAAAATGGCGTAACCTTCCGTAATCATTAAGGTCAATACGCACACAAATACGGATGCTACCCATGCAGATGCGATATACCCCCACACAATTTTCAGACGACTGATGGGCGCCGTATAAATTGCATTTAATCTTCCGTTTACTCTATCCTTAATCATACCCGAATACATCGCCAGGCTTACAGTCACCGCATTGATAGACAATATTCCGGCACTTGTCCAGGATAATACAAGAAGCTCTGAATTTTTTCGATTCTCTGCATAATCCCCTGCGGAATATTTTTCTAAAATTCCAACCAATGCCTCAATGTTCATATCTCCGAGAAAGAATACCATGAGAGCTATCACAATTAATGCTGATAGAAGGGAAAAGAAGATTGCTCCTCTGTCCCTTAAATATATTTTCAAATTTCTTGATGTTAATGCCATAAATTGATTCATAACTACGTTCTCCTTATTTATCCAGCTCTGTTCCTACCACATTTAAAAAGACATCATCCATATTACCCTGTATCACTTCGAAGCCCTCTATTTCGTGCATATGCTTCTCAACAATGGGCATTGCATCTAAGGTGGAGTCAATGGCGATGTTTTCGCATTTATCCTTGTAATAGAGTATCAATTTATCCTTCGCATACTTTTCCTTAAGCTCAAAGGGTGTTCCCGATGTAATGATTTTTCCGTGATCTATAATAATAATATCATCTGCCTTGGCAGCCTCCTCCATATAGTGAGTGGTCAAAAACACTGTCATTTTTTCTTCCCGCTGCAACTGCTCCACAATATTCCAGACATCGATTCTGGTGGCCGGGTCAAGCCCTGTGGTCGGCTCATCCAGAAAAAGAATTTCCGGCGCATGCATCAATGCCGCTGCAATTTCACATCTTCTTTTCTGTCCGCCGGATAATGTCTTATACTTTTTCTTTAAAATCTCTTCCAGCTTAAGTATCTTCGTCAATCGCTCACATTGTGCCTTAGCCTCTTTTCCCGAGATACCGTGAAGAACGCCTCTGCTGATTAAATTCTCCTGCACACTCAGTAAATCATCCAGACAGTTTTGCTGATAAACAATTCCTATCTTTTTGCGGATTTCCGTATCTTCCTTTCCTAATTCATAACCGCATATTTTCACACTTCCCTCGTCAGGCTTAAGTAATGTTGCCAGCATATTAATCAGCGTGGTTTTACCGGCTCCGTTTACTCCTAAAAATCCAATCAGGTTTCCCTTTTTTACCTGAAAGGAAATATGATTCACTGCTGCGTACTCGCCATACTTCTTTGTAAGATTTTGTATTTCAATACTGTTCATGTTTCACCTCGTCTGTTCATCAATGTAATTGCATCTTACCAAATCCTCCGAATTATGCAATACTGCTACAAGCAAGCTGCATTTTCCACACGGTAAGTTGCATAACGTGAGATGTAACCTACACAAAAGTATTACAACAGAGACGAGATACGCTTTGCGAATCTCCCTGATAAGCGGTCGCCAAATGTCCGCTCGTACAGGCATGGCGTCCATTTTCCCCGTCGCTATAACAAAACACTCCCTTTCAGGTAAATGATTTTTACTCATCTACCCGAAAGGGAGCATATCTTCTCTGTCGATAATTTTATCTTCCTGAAATCCAGCCCACTTCATCCTTTGCTAAGTAGGTATTATAAATGGCCACATTGTCCATTTTACCACTAAAGTCAGGGTCGTTATAGTAGGAACCGCCCAGATAGTTACCGGTTGCAACCTTAAAGGTGTCCATGATAGTGCTGAAATCGCCTTCTACGAACTGCACCTGTTTACCATTCACATAGGTAGCCATCCTATCATCTCTGATAGTTACGGCGATATGGTACCAGGTATGTCTCATGGACTCACTTGCAAAATAATCCCAAGTATAAGGTTTACTGATATCCACACCGTAATAGCCTGTCTTTTCATCGTTTGCATCATCCGTCACACTGCTAAAGCCCTGAGTGAAATGATATGCATAGGTCTGACAACCCTCTCCTATCTTACCATCGCCAAGCATAAACAGTGGCGTCCAGTCCGTTGCATATTTACTTACCAACACATCTGCTGCTATCGTAATCCCCTTGGAGAAATCATACTCTGTCAAATCCGGAAGCACTGCATAGGTCTGATGGTAGGAGGATTCACTGGTTGAAAGATGAAGTACACCATCTTCAATCTTAGCTTCTCCTTTTAGCTCGATTTCGTCAGCACTGTCAAAGGTGTACAGCACTATAGGTTCGATATCAATGGTTTCAAAATCCGATGTAGGCATACCCTTTTCCTTGATTTCTCTTTCTACATATGTTGTTCCTTCTGCGTACTTCACGCCCCAGATGGTTTCATTATTGCTTCCAATAGCTGTAAAGGTCATAACCTCCGCACTTTCTTTCAATTCATGATGCTGCTTGAAGAATACGCCCTTATAAGTTACATCTCCGATAACAAATGTGGCAAGATAGCTTCCTTCCTTTTCCTCCCAGGTTCCGGTATAATCGCCGGTAATGGTTCCATCCTCCATAAGGACGATGATTCCCGGAATTCTTACACCTGCACCATCAGAGCCGGTTCCATGGTTCAGCAGTTCATACACACCCACGATTTCGCTTTTGTCATAGCCCGTAGGAGAAATCACATCATTACGATTCTCAAATACGGCGGTCACCGGCCAGCCGTCCTCATTTATAAACTGCTGATGTACGCGCACCTCAAAGGCCTCTCCGCGGCTTTCAAATCGAGTATGGTAAATCAGATATCTCTGACCATCTGCATCAATAAATGCGGAACAGTGTCCCGGAGAACGGTAGCCCTGCTCAATATGGGTCAGGGTGTAGTTACCCATTACCTTGATACCCTTCTGGTACATATCAATGGTAGAGGACTCAAATACGGCATTGTTGCCTGCGGCGTCCAGATAGGGACCCTGTGGGGTCTTGGAACGGAACAGTCGCATATTGTAACCGCTGACAGAGTCTAAATAGTTATAAGTGGTGTAAAGGTAGTAATACTGGGTCTCCTCATCATAAAGGATGAATGGTCCCTCGCCGGATTTAGTATGTCCGCCAGCAATTCTGGTACCGAAATACTTATCAATTACTCTTCCATCCTCTGTAGTTCCATCCTTACCGGGATAAATCGCATCACCTGTTGTGGGGTCAATCTCCAAAAGATAGATTCCACCTGACCAGGAGCCGTAGCACATCCACATCTTACCCTCAGTATCCTCAAAGATGGTAGGGTCAATGGCATTTGGGGCATAGCTGGTATTGTACTTATTAGTACCCCAGATAGTGTTATAATCACCTTCAATGCGTCCTTCCGCCATCAGTTCATCGATATTCGTATTAGTCCATATCTTGTCCACATCGCTATTCTTATCCTTTGAGCTTGTCTGCGTAAATCCGGAATATACCAAAGTTCCCCTGTACTCATAGGGCCCCTCTACCGTGTCAGAAATTGCATATCCAATTGCCGAACGGCAATAGGTAGAGGACGCAGAATAATAAATCATATACGCGCCCTTGCTGCCATCCTCGTTCACGTAATTTTCGTTATAAAACACATCCGGTGCCCATACCGCATATCCACCCTTACAATCCGCATCATTCTCACCTGCCCAAAGGAAGGACTCATGCAAATTGGCTGATAAATCTCCATAATGGGTATTGTTGGTTTTCGCGTATCCGTTGGTAAATGTTTTCCAGTCCACCAAGTTACTTGACTTTGCAGAGGTAATATGCGTTCCGAATAAATAATATGTCACCTCATTATTATCGTCCACCTCTACGAATATGGACGGATCATGCACAGACACTCTGGAGATATCGCCCTCTACAAGTACCTTATTTCCCACCACTGCCTCTTCTTTTTCACCAACCGGGGTACTTTCCCCTATAGAACTTTCCTGACTGCTTACTGGCTCCTGTACACCACAACCTACGCTCAATGCCATGGTTCCCGCCATTGTCAGTGCAAGTAGTTTTTTGCTTAACTTCCTTTTCATACACCTTCTCCTCTTATTTTTCTTCACAGCTTCTATATAAATTCTCTCTCACCCGCCTTAGCAGATGAAATAATTGCTGTCGTTCTTCATGAGAGAGCCCCTCAAAGCACTCTTCCTCTATGGTTTCCATTAAGTCATATACTTTATCGGCAACCTCTCTTCCTTTTTTTGTCAGAAATACCCGAAAGGCTCTTTTCCCGCTGGAAACAATGGTTTTCACCCGTTCTATCAGTCCTTTTTGCTCCAGTCCATCCAGAAGCAAGGTCATAGAGGAGGGCTTGATATCACACATTTCTGCCAAATCCTTCTGTACACACCCTTCATTCTCTCTTAAGACAAACAAGACCTTGGGCTGACCGTCCGTCAATCCCAGTTCCTGAAAGCCCTTTTTACTCCGCTTCCAGTGTGCATTCTGTGTATCCCTCGTTAGTATAAATAACATTTCTCCCATATACTTCCCCTCTATTGATTTTCCTGCACAAACTGATATAGAAGCTCTGTCATCCTCTGTGTTCCGATATCCGAAAATCCATGTCCTTCGCCCGGAAATACCTCCAAGCGTACCGCAGGATAGGTTTCTACAATTCTTTCACTATAGCCCATAGCCACGATAGGGTCCTGGTCTCCATGCATCACCAATACGTTATTTTCATAATTTCCAACGTGCGAGAACACATCGAAGCCATGAATACTCTCAAAAAAACCTCGCCCCATCTTCATCCCCCAAAGCTCCACCTCTTCAGGAATATCCTCTATCTTCAGGAAACGTCTATTCCAATCATCTGCAATGCAAAATGCGGGAAACAACAGAATCATACCTTTGATTTCATCAGACATATCGTCCACCGTCAGAGCTGCCACCAAACCTCCTTGACTTGCACCAAAGGTAAAAATATTGTCTGTATCTACTTGCTTCAAATTCTTTACATAAGCAATCACTGCCTGTAAATCCTCTTTCTCTGTAAAAAGAGTCATCTCTGTGGTAGGCATACCACTCTCATCTCTGGTAGAGCCTCCGCAAAAGGTATACGAAAGTGCACAAATACCATGCTCCGCAAGATATCTGGCTGTACTGTCAAAGTCGCTTTTATGCCCATTATAGCCATGGCTAAAAATCACCATAGGATACATACCCTCTTGCTGCGGCATATACAAGATGCCATCCACTGTCCTGTTATGATGTGATATCTTTATTGACTCTACATTGTATTGTTCCATAATCCAAGTTCTCCTTTGCAGAAGGTACACCAATTCGAATTCTAATTAGACCTCTAATTAATTATAAAGATGCTTGTGTAATATGTCAATTTATATATATCTCTTTTCTTGTTAATGTTCAGAGATACAAGGCGCTCATTAATAGCAGCAGTTTATGTAAACACATATTATGCAAATATTTAATTGGTAATGTATTTAGTAAGCGCTTACTGTATTTATGGGATGTGCATTATATATATCACTGTTTTTGGCAATTATATCTATAAACCACAAAAATATATCCCAATGTTTATATATGGATATAAACATTGGGATATATTTTTATTTGAAATAGTATATTTGTTTTATGCTGAATAGTAGCTCAGAGACTTATTTTTGTTCTGATCCAGGTGCAGTTAATAATCTGTATGATTTCCTAATTGTTGTTATCCGCAGTTATTTCTACAGATTCATATCTTGCATCAAGAGTGTCCCTTACGACACCCCCTCAAAAACTTTGATTATCCAAATTATAACCTAATCACACGATATCACTTTTCTCAAATTTGACTCTTGATATCACGACAAACAAAATGATATAAATGCAAAGCACACACAGCATTTTTATTAACTCCATCGTATTACCTATCTTCGTTATTGCCAAATAACGAAATGGCAATATATCATTTATTACATCCACACTTATGATTGAACTAATAAAACCATTAGCAAAGGAAAGTATACTAGCAATTAGTAAAGCCATTATGCCTTTCTTCAAAAACACAACAGCTGTAACAGTTACTGTTGCATAAAACACTAACTTTATAGCAAATATCACATAGTCCTTTAATATCTCTATATATTGATTCACCTGCATAACCGTTCCGTCTACCAACTCTAAACCAATACTCGTAGGTTGAAAACCAAATGCAATGATTCCACATATCACACTGACTATAAAATAGCAAAGCAATAGGAAAAGTGCATATAACCAACAAAATAATATTTTGGTATAGAGTAATTTACTCTTACTTATACCTGTCATCAAAAGATTTTTCCACGTACAAGCTTCATATTCATCCGCAACCACACCTGAGATTAAAAATACAATTGCTATCACGAGAATACGAAATAAATCTATCATTCTAATAACATGTTTTTTCATTGTCATTACACCATAGGGTATATTATGTTCTAGGGAGTAATCAATTATTTTTATCTGTTGTTCAAATGCACTATAATAACGTTCGTCTATTCCTTCTTCGATACATTCCTCTAACCCTTCCGTATAGGACTGTTTTAACTGGATTGCATCCTCTTTCCAGTTTTCCATATTCCCTTTATCAACAATTAAAATTTGAACTATATTTACTGCTAAGATAAAAATAAGCGCAATCAGTAACACTTTCCACTTTATGTTCTTTGTCACTTCATTCTTCAATAATTTCATCTTCTAACACCTATCAACTCTTTATAGTTTGTTTCTAAGCCATCTTTTTCAAAAGCTTCTTTGTCTACAATCTTCAGAATCGTACCATTATCAATGAAAGCAACTCTATCGCAGACTTTGTCCAACTCCCCTAAATTATGACTAGAAATAATCACCGTAAAACCATAGTTTTTTGTTAAATTTGATATTATATTACGCATCTCACACACACCGTTAAAGTCTAGACCATTAGTCGGCTCATCTAGTAACACTAACTTCGGATGATTTAGTAATGCCATAGCGATACCTAAACGCTGTTTCATTCCAAGCGAATACGTACTATACTTCTTGTGAATATTGGCCTCTAATCCTACAATAGAGACGATTTCGTCGATATCCGACTTCTCCACATTTTGATACATATTTGCTAGAATTTCTAGGTTTTTATATCCTGTTAATCCGGTATATGCTGTTGGAATCTCAATAAGTGCACCTATTCTATTTTGAGGTATATCGGTTTTAATTTCACCTTCACTGGGCTTCACTAATCCTGCAACGATTTTCATTAAGGTTGTTTTTCCTGCGCCGTTTGCACCAATAAGTCCAAATACTTCTCCCTCAAATATTTCAAGACTAATTCCTTTTAATGTTTCACAGCCATTTATCACCTTCTTTATATGATCAATTAGTACTACATTCTTCATTTTTCTCTCCTATTATCATTTCAAGCCAAGTTCTGCGAGACACACTTGAAATAACTAATACTTACCAACTACTGCAATAGCAATATTTAAAGCCAATATTACTCCTCTGATTAATATACAGGTGCTAAGCTTATTCTTAATTTTATCGAATAGGCCTATATATATTACACAAATCTCAATCAAATTTGTAACACTAATCACAGGTATTAGTTGTATTTTTCCAACGATATAGGAACCTACCAAAAAGGATAATGTGTATGCAGTACCAATTGCAATTAGTAATTCAACATCTTTTACTGTAAGCTTGGCAAGTTTAAATATAATTTTATACATAATAAATCCAATCACCCACAATATCAACATCACTATACTACTCACAATAAACAAATACAAGCTTCGCTTATCTGGCACAACGGACATCTCATCCATCAATTCTTCAATTCCTTTATAAATCAATACATCTGCTTTTAAATAATTCCTAATGTATAACCAAAAGCAGCCAAAACTTCCTACAATCAAGCTTATACTTACAAGTATATAACTTAAAAATGTTTCCAGTGTTTTTTCTTTCTGTTGTTTCATCATGAATATCCCCTATTTCACATCAGTTAACCCATTTTTGTCCAAAAATATTTTATGTGCCGTTTCTTCTGCTCCGTCAGTATAAAGTTCGCCGTGGTGAATAATTATTATACAGGCTCCCTCCTGTTTTCTTTTTTCCAATTCACTTAACACGATACCTTTAACATGATTATCAACATGAGACAATGTTTCGTCTAAAATAATCGTACTCCAATGCTTTTTTACAAATAGTAAAAATAACCCCACCTTCATACTGGTACCCACAGATACTTGACTTACCAATTGATCTTCATCAACAATTTCTAGCTTATCAATAATCCCTTGTTGTTCCTCTTGACTTAACGATAGCTGAAAATAATATTTCATCAAATTAATATTCTCTAGCATAGTTAACCAATTGTCTGCCACGGATATATCAGGCAAATACAACACATTACCTAAATCCCCATTTACCTCCCCACTTGAAAACTTTTCTAGACCCACAAGGCACCTACAAAATACACTTTTACCAATTCCATTTGAGCCGATAAGCCAATATATATCATTTTTTAGTATATAATTTATCGTTTCAAATACTGTTCTATTTTTATATGTCTTTGAACAATCTCTTAATTCAAGCATATATTCCCTCTCTTTCAAAAAAGTCCTTCTCATCATACTGCTACGTGCTTCACATACGATACAACGCAGGTGTAATGAACCCTTCAATTGCACCTGCCAAAACAATAATTATCATACAAAACAAGTAGCATTTTCTATTTCTTACTATTTTGCTTAAGTACTCCCTAAAACTTACATTTTTATCTTTATAAAAATGATAAAACAATGTTCCCGATAAATATGTGTACAATATGAAATTTGGAATTTCGATTATGCCATGTGGTGCTAATAATTGCAAAGTCTTTATGAGTCCTTGCGCATTAATTGATACGACAATAGATATCCCAGTGGAAATAAAATCCATTAGGAACAACACAGGAAATACAGGAAACAAGAAAACATATCCCATAAAATTCTTGATATTATTCCACACAATTTCAAAAAAGGAATAAAATTCAATCGTTCTATTTTCACTAAAAGTCTGTACCATATTTGAAAAGTCAAACATTTCCATTGTACCCCATATAAAAGCAATCATAAAAAACACATACGCAAATGCATAAAGGTATATTTTTTTACTCATTATTCTCATCTATTCTTTCTTCTCCCAATACATTCGTTATTTTCTCTACTTTTACTAAAAACATGATGAGATTTATGCAACAAGCAAACAGGTTTCCATAAATCACACAATAGCCTTCTAACTTCATCAACGTGCCGGAAAATATAAATGGTGCCAGATTAAACAACACCAAATATAACATAACCAATCTAAACCATGACTGCCTAATATCTGTTCTGTTTTTTAATACAATATCTGTTGCACAATAAGAACGATAGGAAATTCCAATTATTAGTACAACTAAATTAAAAAAGATAAACATTGTATTTATGCTAAACTTATTCATAAATATTTGAATACAAAAAATCCAAAATGAAAGAAAAATATATTTTATAGCATTATTAAATTCCAAAGACAAAGCAAACTTCTTAAGCTTTGATAATCTAGTCAACTCCATAAAATTTCTTTGACCATAAAACTGCTCAAACGCTTCCATCTTTTCTGCCTGCAGCAATTCTATTTCAACCATAAAAATTGCAATCACCAAATAACTTACCAAACCAATATCCAAATAATATAATGCAACTCCAAACAATAATATCTCATATAAAATCTCAATTACTTTATCTAAAGGCATTCTTAAAAAGTAAAGCATATCTACTCTACTCGCATTAATCTCATCTCTACGAATGAATATTCCGTGATACTTATTTGCATAAATACGCTCTAATAATTGTTTATAAAATGTTTTATAAAGATATATGATATTTCCCATTATTGCTGCAAACATAATAATCGGATAAGTTCCAAACAAAGACAGTACCAAACAGCCTATGAATAAAAGCAGGCACATTTTTTGATACCGTTGATAGATTTCTATAACATAATAATCTATCATAAGTAATATCATAAGTAATACAACAAAAGACTTATTTATAAATAAGGAATACACCAGTGTAAACAAATTTGCAAATATGGATACAACAATGAGAGGATTCTCTTTTAAAGCCTCAAACATAACATATCGTTTTAATGTCGTAGAATCCAATAATAAAAATACATTTCGCCTTCGAATTATATTACCTAAAATTGTAGGCTTATTATAAATAAATAAAAATACATTTAAGATAAAGAACAATATATAATCTTTTTTACTTATAAATAAAATATCACAAAATGTTGTGAGTCCAATCGCAAGTATCGTAACAATACAATGCAACACACGATATAAACCCTCATCATCAATAATTCTTATTTTTCTTCGCCAATGCTCAAATAATATATCTACCCTATTTCGCACTATACTCTTCTCCCAACACTCCTGTAAGCTATAACTAAAAAGGGCTTGCCATAACAAAGAATGAGTTATGATATAACACATATATCATAACTCAACTCTTCATACAAATGACATTTCGAAATATGTAACTACCAGGTAATAGCTAATTTCTTTCCAACTTTTTTAATCATTGCTTTTGCAGCAACAACAAAGGCATAAGAAATTGCACCAGCGCCTACTACTACACCTAAAATTGAAACAATTGTCATAATTGTTGAACCAGCATCAATAATATTAATGATAGTAGTTGCTGCTGCTGTTGATACGCCTAACTGAGCCACAACTCCTGTAACACAAAATGCAAGGCATAAAACAAGCGTAGCTACAGTAACTGCAAACTTCTTCTTCATAATTCCACCCCCCTCTTTTTTAATTATATATACTAACTCAGTGGCCATCTGAGATAGTTTCAGAAGTAAATCATTTCTTTTAACCATTAATTATTTTCCATATAATATCTAATAACATTGTTTTCTCCTCTTTTGTTTTCATTAACAATCTATATCATATAGCTGTTTCATCTCTTTTTGTTTCATTCTGGAGTGAATCGTTGCTTTTGGGAGTTAAATGCAAAAAACTTTCTTTTTTACTCTGATTACAAGAAAAACCCCTTGTACTTTAATTGGCACAAGGGGTTCATCAATCTTCTTTTTTCTTTAACAACAACATTATTTTTGCTGTGAAAATTCCATGCTCACATTCTAACTTTATATCTCCTCCATATTTTTGTGCAATTCTCTCCATATTCTGAATCCCATATCCGTGGATCTCTTTGTTACTCTTTGTGGTTGTAATTCTGTTATTTTGAATCTTTATATCCTTTTCCGTAGGGTTTTTCACCAGAATAACCCACATTTGCTTCTGCAATATAGAATCGATAGTTATTATCTTTTTTCCATCTAGTTTTTCACATGCTTCCAACGCATTGTCAAAAACGTTAGATAGTAGAATAACTAAATCTACATTTTCAAAATCATTAGGAACATATCCAGTGAAAACTATTTCCGTATTTATATCTTCAGCAGCAGTGGCTTTTGCACTAATAAGAGTATCTGCAACAAAATTTCCAGTATCATACTTTCTGATAGATTCCTTTCGCATGGCATCCAGCTTTTCGATATATTCCAAAGCCCTGTCATTTTCTCCCTGCTCAACCAAAGAACGTAGAACAAGCAAAAGATTCTTGATATCGTGGCGAAACTTTTTGGTTTGGGTTTCATTTTCTATTATCTCATTGTAGTATCCGGTAACTTTTTTCATCTGTTCATCCAATACATCAATAACCATTCCCCGCCGAGTATCAGACTCTCTTATCAAAATTACCTGCGCCATTAAAATACACACCACAAAAACATTTAATATGGACAACACCTTAATGAGATTATCATCAGAGTAAAGCATAATCACATCTGCTTCAATCAAATTAGCTACAAATAACGCAATGCAAAATACTAAGTATTGAAACACGGACAACTTTCCAAAATATATTTTTAGAATATCGTTTTTTTGGAAATAGGATAATATAAGAAGGAATAATGTAATCATCCCTACCGTTACAATCTCAAACACATCATAGTGAAACATATTATTAATGAGATTCATATCTCTGTTGTCCACAAATACATATAACCCTTGAGATATGGTAGAAACCAATAGCTGATAGAATAAGACCATCAATATATCCTTATTTCGTCTTGGATAATAGCACCATAAAACTGGAAGAATCTTGAAATAGTAAGGTAAAAAAATACAATCAGAGATTACTTTATTGTAAACAATTCCTGTATACTCCAATCCATATATATAACTGATTAAGAACATCAACGGAATCCATAGATATCTGGCTTTTTTTGCTGACTTCCGCTTTACAAGTAAACACCTTTCATAAATCAGAGTAAAATTTATATAATCCAATAATGTCCAGACTGTATAAGCAAACAACACACACAATACATTCCTCACATTAGATTCCTCGTTTCTTTAATATATACTCCGATAAAGCCAAACCAAATTCTTTGTATTTGTTTCGACTGATTAATATCAATTCCTTGGAATCCAAAGTTATTCCTGCATGACTATAGGAATCTACATGCTCCATATTTACCAAGTATGACTTATGACAACGAAAAAAACTTTCCTTTGAAAGTCTACTTTCCACTGCGGAAAGAGTTTCATTGCTCATAATAGCCTTTCGTCCATCAGCAAAATGAATTATGCAGTTTTTTCCACACCCTTCTACATGGGAAATTATAATCTCCGGATAGAGATAGTTTTCACCATTAATCCTAACCGCTAAAACTGCTGATTCTGCAATGGATTCCATAAAATCGTCCATTGCCTTAAATAGTATATCTTCCTCCAAAGGCTTTACCAAGAAACGAAATGCTTCAACTTCAAAGCTTCGAAAAACTACCTCCGAATAGCTTGAGATAAATATTACTCTTGTATTCTTTTTCATCTTTCTAAACTCACTTATAATCGCGATTCCATCTTTGCCTTTCTCCTCAAACTCATAATCCATAAAGATCAGGTCGTGCTCTCTCTCCCCATTTCCCTCTACTTCAAGAAATTTCTCTCCTGACTCATATTCATCTATTTGTATATCGACATTTTTCTGGAATGAATAGTTTATTAAACTTTTTTTTGTAATTTCTCGCATATATGACGAATCATCACAAATTGCAATTCTTATCATAAGGTCCCCCCGAATATATTTCTTTCAGAAAAGACATTCCCCTCCTCTTTTATAGCCTTTCCATATCAATTTAATATGCCTTTTATATTCCGTTTAATTTTACCATAAACAAATTTTATCTACAACACAGACTTATTTCCCGCAAAATGACTCTCTGTTTTTGTTTATTTTAAAAAGGTGCGGCTCAAATGAGCCGGACCCCTGTAATCAAATATTATCTTACTGAATGTCTAAGAAAGACTTCTCGCAAGTTAAGCAGTAGTATACATCACCATCAACTGCAATTCCGGTATACTTCTGATTGTAAACCTTACCATCAGCAGTAGTAACAACTGCAACAACATCAGCAGTAGTACCATTGTTGGTAATAGTTAAGTTAACATCTGCACCGTTGATATCCTTGGTGAAGGTATCCCAGTTCCAGTCACACTCTGCAACAGCGATTCCGTCGTAACCGCCGCCCCAGCCAAAGTTATCTGCACGCATAACTGCATACTCTTTGTAGTTAGCATCTCCACCGTTAGCGGTGTCTGCAGAGTGAACTGCAGGAACATTCTGAAGAACTACAAGGAAGTTGTTCCAGTTAGCAAGACCATCAGTCCAGTTCTTGAAATTAACAGATACTGACTCACCTGAAGGAACTGCAACAGGCTCAGAGTGAACAGTCCAGAATCCGGTATCACAAGCCATGGAACCAAGTACAGTACCGGTAGTAGTAACACCGGAGTTATCGTTAGCAACAGGCTCAGCTTCTACTTCTGCAGGAGCTTCTGCTACAGATTCAACAGTAGGATCACCCTCTAAGAAGAGGCTAGCAACCTGACCATCAGTTAAAGCTTCATCGAAGATATAGAACTCATCAACGAATCCTTTGAAGATGCTATCCCAGTAGTTGATACCGAAGTAGCACTCAAATCCATCATCCGGCTTTAAGATGTCCGGAGCAAGTCCGCCGTAAGCACCTTCTGCTGCGTCAAATGCTAAAACGCCGTTTAAGTAATACTTACAAGCAACTCTATCAAGACCATCTTCTGCGTAGTTATAGGTATTTCCGGTACATACTAAAGTAACTAAAACCCATTCCTTCTTGCCGTGGATAGCATCATCTGCTGCGTAAACCCAAGGCCAAGCACCGGTACCTGAGTTTCTGTTCCAAACTACAGGGAAAATCTTAGCAGAATTTGCACCCCATTCAGTCTGAGTGAAGTTAATCCACTTAACTGCGTAATCAGTACTGGTATCAGCCATACCCATGTTAGCACCAATCTGAAGAGTAGCACCATAGGTAGATAATCTGTCTGCATTCATCCAATAAGAGATGGTATAAGCATCGCTTTCGAAACCTTCCATATCAAATCCAAGACCGAAATTACCATCGATATAAGTACAGGTTCCTACAGGACCGTTAGCATACTGTACAACTACAGGATTCTCAACGCCATCTTTAACATAGGTAGAGCCTTCTGCGATACCATGGGTAGCACCTGTATTATCACCAGGGGTGTTCTCTAAACGAACTACAGTCTTAACGCCTGCATCAGTTCCATCCATTGCAAAATGATATAATGGCTCAGGAATTTCTTCAGGCTCTGCTAAAGTAGGTGCTTCAGGAGCAGGCTCTTCGGTAGGCTCAGCTGGAGTCTCAGTAGGCTCTGCTGCAGGAGCTTCTGTAGGAGCAGCTTCACTAGAAGAAGCCACAGGCTCGCTGGAAGAAGCTGCCGGCTCTTCATTACCGCCACAAGCGGTCATCATAGACATAACCATTGTTGCACTTAAAAGTGCGGCTAAAACTTTCTTTTTCATTTTTAATCCTCCTTTATATATGTAAAACATATATTGTACGTGGTTGTGGTGGGGAAATCCCCTTTATGAACCAGATTCGGAAACACGCATCTTCGATGCTTGGGAGCTGCGTTCCGCAACAGTTTCCTCATCGAGTTTTAATTCGCACGACTGCAAACAAATGGTGCTACGCACCGCTTGTTTGCGGTCGTCGGCAAATTTATTTACTGATTTTCTGCAACTAACTGTTCATATCTTGCTACTTCTTCATCAGAAAGGATATTGTATCCGTTAGCTCCGAAGTAATCAAGCATTGCCTGTGCATGGTAGTAATTAGCCTTACGGGTTGCTTCTTCTGCGAAGTCTGCAGCCTTAGCGGTTCCGTTATCTACTAAAGTATGGATACCGATAGAGTTGAAGTATTCATCACAGTAGTTCCAGTATCCTGCAATTGAAGTCCAACCGAATGGAATAGGATGCATACAGCTTGAGAAGTAGTTCTCCCAAAGACCTACGTGCTCTTCATCCATTCCCTTGGTGTACATTGCAATATAGCCGTCCCATACTTCTTCATTCATGGTAATAGGAGCAGGCATTACATCATACTTAAGAGCAAGTCCTGACGCATTGGTAATAGTCTCATCATTATACATTGCAATTCTAGTCTTCCATCCGTCAACACCGAAGCTCATGAACTTCAGTAATTCATATGCTTCACGCGGATACTGACAAGAAGTAGTAACACCACCGAAGTCGATGGTTGCGATTGAGTGCTCATTTGTTTCATCTACTACAGGCACTACATAAGGAACGATATCTAAGTTATACTGCTCAAATGCTTCCGTAGCCCAGGTACCCTGATAGGTCCAGAATGCTTCGGAGAATAAAGCAACATGTCCGGTAGCACCAAACCATGCTTCCCAGTCACCAGCCCACTCTTCCATCTCTTCAGTCTCGGTAGAAGGAGCTCTGTATCCACCAACTGCTAAGTCAGCAAATTCCTGCTCACCAACTGCCCACACGCCAAGGTCAAAGGTTTCACCATTGAAACCAAACTCACCGATGATATCTTTGCTTGCTGCAATACCATAGTAAGAGTCAAGTCTGTTTAAAACACCAATTCCGTAGTATGCCATGCCGTCAGGACTGTCAAGTACGGTACAATCCTTGATTAACTGAATCATCTCATCCCATTTCCAATCCTGTGTAGGAACTTCAACGTTCAGAGTCTCAAGCACGTTACGGTCTATATACATAATACCAGGGAAGAACTTTACAGGAACTGCAAACTGTCCACTGGTCATGAAAGTACCAATCTTTGCTTCTGCAATGGTAGGAGCCAAGTTCTTAACTTCCTCATCTGCATTCCAATACTCAGAAACATCTGCAAGTAACATGTTAGATAATGCAAAGTCTGCATCAGAGAACATGATTGCATCCGGGCTGTTTCCGTTTGCCACAAGAGCAAGTAAAGTATCGTTGTATGTAGAAACGTTCTCATACTTTACATTTACTTTGATGTTAGGATAAATCTCCATGAATCTGTTAGCAAGATACTGAACAGTTTCATCCTGATCAAAGTGGAAATAAGTTAATTCAATGTTTTCGGTAGTTAAATCAGTTGCAGGGTTATAAGTAATACCATCGATGGTAACCTCAGTAGCCTGCGCAGGAGCATCTGCTGAACCGGAATTCTCTCCACCGGCGCTTGTGCCCCCTTCTTCGCCGCCACCACATGCTGTTAAACCAACTAACATAGTAGCAGATAAAAGAAGTGCTAAAAGCTTGTTCTTTCTCATAATTTTAATCCTCCTTATGTGATTTAGTACTTTTACCTTGTACTAACAACATCCTATGTTTAGTTTATACCATAATATTTCACTTTTGACTATATCTTTTATAAAAAAAGCTTAACTTTTTTAGTGAAAGCTAAAAAGTTTGTGGAATTTTGACTAAACAGGGATGTCGAAATTGTATACTTTTTCGACATCCCTTTGTAACTATTAACGAATCTGTCATTAAGTTGTATTTCATACAACCATAGTACCATGGTACCACAGTTTTGTACATTTGTCTAGTCCCTGCAAAGCAACGTATCATGCTTCTACAAGGTGTTCTTACGAACTTTGAGCTCTGCTCGAATTCTCCAGGAAAAACGTAGAACATCTTAGGCACTTTTCCTGCTCGCCGGAATTTGTGCTCCGCACAAATTCCTAAGGAAAATATAGTGCTTCTTAGGCAGCGTCCTTTGCTGCCCTAGAAGCACTTTTTCCTTTATTCACCGGTAATACCTACACGATCAATACTTTCTACAAAATATCTCTGTAATACGAAATACAGAATCAGTACCGGCAAGATACTCAACATAGTACCTGCCATGTTAATTGATTCATTAATTGTGGTTGCACTACTTGCACCGGTCTGTGCATAATCTGCAAAGTTAGCAGCGAACTTATTCAGCTGTACTACCAAGGTGGTCCAGCCGGACTCGGTCATAATACCGGATACATACATCTGTGTTAAGTAAGACTCATTCCAGTACCACACGAAAGAGAACAGGAATACGGTCAAAATTGCCGGACCTGCTGACGGAAGAGAGATTCTTACAAATGACTTGAAATATCCCGCACCGTCAATCTGTGCTGCTTCAATCAATACCTTCGGTACCTGTTTAAAGAACTGGTAGAAGATTAAGATGAAGATAGATGAATTAATACCCTGTGCCAACAGGGATGGTAATACAAAGGACCAAAGAGTACCTAAAATACCTAAGTTATTGTAAAGAACATAGGTAGGAATCATGGTAACCTGACTTGGCAGGATGAAAGAGAAAATGATGATACCCATAATCAGCTTCTTACCCGGGAAATCGAAACGTCCCAGACCATATCCTACAACTGCACAGGATGCCACATTCAGTAATGTAGGTACACCCGCTATAATAATACTCATTCCCAGAGACTTCCAGAAATCCATACTTCCGGCTGCCACTGCATAGTTCTCCAGATTTAAAGAGCTTGGAATCCAGTTGATAGAGGAATCCAACAAATCATCTAAGTTCATCATGGAGCTACTTGTCATGTAAAGAATCGGATAGAGGTAGATGAATCCGATACAAATCAGAAGCGCGTACACTACCAACTGCTTTAAAAAGCCTTCCTTTTCCTTAGAACCGAATAAAAATCTCTGAATCTTATCCTTATCTGTCTCTGTCAGATGAAAAACACTCTTCTTAGTAGTCGCCTGAGCCGTCGTAGGTTGAGTATTTACGTTTCTTTCTTGCTTTTTCGATTTTCTTGGCATTACGGATTCCCCTCCTTTCTATCTTCTTCACCATTCTTGCTTCCTTCTTCATTTCTTTCTTTGCTCTCTTTACCTGTCTCTCATAGACATCCTTACGAGCCATTAAAACAACTGCAAAGATTACAACAATTAAAACTACTACTAAGGAATACAGCCATGCCATTGCGGATGCGTATCCGTAACCCTTCTCCTTGGTACCGGAGAACATAGAGTTCTGAATCAGGGTAATGATGGTATTCTGCTCATTACCGGAGATAAATACGATGGTGTAAATTACATTTAATAAAATCATTGGCTTTACGGTAGGAAGAGTAATCTTCCAGAAACACTCCCAACCGGAACCACCGTCCATCTGTGCCGCTTCATACATAGAGCTGTCAATCTTCTGCAGTGCAGAAAGGAAAATCAAAATCTGTACACCGGAATACCAAAGCACGGTAATCATACTTCCGAAAAGCTCGGAAATCGCCGAAGCCATTGCCTCCGGTAAAAATCCGCTGATTGCTGTAGTAATCGCCTGTGTGTCAATAGTCGAAATAGTCGCTGCACCCTGGGCATTCAACATTCCCATAACCGGTCCACTTACTACAATAACCGGAAGGAAGAAAATCAGACGGAAAAATCCCTTACACTTAATCGGTCCATTTAATAACATCGCGATAATAAGTGCAAATACTACAATAATCGGTACTGATAACACAGTACTGGTAATGTATTCAATCAGCTGGGGCGTAAAATCTACGTCTGCTAAAAGAATCTGTGTAAAGTTACCGGTTCCCACATAGGTAAATTTCTTACCCATCGGGGTCATACGAATATTATTCAGCGCGTACCAGAAGGAGGTTCCCATGGTGTATGCAAGGAAAATACATGCACCGATAATCCATGGGGTTACGAAGAGGAGACCTGTAATGGCCTCTCTTCTCGCCAGACGGCCCGGTTTAATTTTCGCGCTATTCTTTTTTGCGATTTTATCTTTTTTACTCATTGCCGCCACCTACCTTGTAGGACATTGCATCTATGGTTACGCCGTCAGCACTTGCTGCGGATGTGCCGTAATTTACATAGATGACTACGCCGTTTTCATAAGTTACTTTGTTAAGTCCATTACCAAGCTGCTCATGCTTTGCGATGTAGCTGCCTTCAGTCTTTGCATTGATACCTGCAAAAATGGCATCATACTCTGCGATGGTTTCCTCGTAGGTAGTGAACTTGGCACTGTAAAGGTCTGCAGAATTGGTGTAAATTAAATCTGCGCAGTCCTCATAGGTTAAATAGAAGGAAGGATATACTCCCGCCTCTATCATCTGAAGCATGAACACGGTCTTGTTCGCCTCAAAGTTTACATAATCAGAATACATGGGGATGATTCCCCTTAATGCGATGGAGAAGAAAGGTACCTCTCCATCCTCATACATGTAATCGGAAGAGCCCAGAGGCATGTCTAAAAATGCTCCTGTATGCTTCCACATGTAATCAAACGGATTTTCCAATACCAGATTGGTCTTTTCCGCAATTTCCCCTACCGTTGCCTCATAAGTATTCTTACAGTCAAATCTGGTATAGAAAACGTTGGAATAGCTGTAGGAATATAAGTTATTGGTCACACCTGCGAGTGCAAGATTCTTTACCCCCTTTGAGGTATAGTCCGCTACAAACTTATCCAGCACTACATCACTTCTGGTAGGAAGCAAGTAGTTGAAGATTTCATATACGGTTCCGTAGGTATTTACCTCCAGACGTCTCTTGTTAATCTTCTTAACGATATTGAAGGTGGTGTTGTTCTCATCCGGATTGGTATTCATACCATCGTTGTAGAGATAAATATCCACTCCCTTTGCTGCGCTGTCATTTATCAAATCCGTCAAAGCCTGGGTTCCGCCAAGAACAGAATCCGCCTTGTACTTGGTAATAGGAATGTTGTAAAGTCCACCCTTCTGCCATCCCTTGTATACGGTTAAGATATTGGATACACCCTTCTGTGAAAGAGTATCGTAAATTTCTGCCGCCTGCTCCGCGGTGGTCATAGGAATTGCCTTTTTCATAATCAGGAAGTCCTCTCTCTCACTGCCCAGTAAATCTACTCGGGTCTTGTAAGAGGTATCCTTTACCGTCACCATTCCGGTATCCAATAAATAATTTCTATAAGTAACTGCCATACCGCTGTAGTTGGCAGCATCACCGGATACCAGCATGTAGCGAACCTTGATATCGTGATGAATTCTGTCATCCTCTACCTTGGTCATGGTACCGGAGTTAGAGTTATTCAGAGGCTGTACATAAATTCTACGGATTAAGAACTTTGCAAAGCATCTGTTGTAATTAACCATTACACCGTTAGGATGTGCTTCGATGGAAGCTCTCTCCTGTCCCTCTTCGATGATGGCAAGATATCCCTGCTCATCATCGCTGTGAACCATACCGAATACAGGCGCCATTACCTTCTGGGTATCGTTTATGGTCTTATATTCTCCCCAGAGAAGATTTACGGTTGTAGAATCAGTAAATCCAATGTCTGATCCATAAACCATCTGCGAGAAACCGGAAGAATATCTTCCGTCCTTGTCATCTAAGTAGATAATTGCACCATTACCATCCGGAATCAGCATGTATCCATCCTGACTGTCCAGATATGTGTAACCTAAGAAAGGAAATACACTGATGGTACCGATATAGGTATCTGCTCCGTTTTCTTCAATGGAACTTTCCGGAATTTCTACTACAAGAGCCTCTCCATCCAGACTTACGTTAACGGTAAATCCGAAATCATATTCCTCAAAATAAATCTTTGCCGCAAAACCGTTCTCAATATCACTGTACTGAATGGTATTCTTACAGCTTACAAGATCTACCTGATAGGTATCGTTGATACCCTTAATGGCGGACAATACAATACCGGACTTCATATAAGCACTCCAAGTCTTGTTATTCAATCCGTCATCGTCAGTCTCAGAAAGGGTGGAGCGAAGAAGTGCTCCGGTTGCCTTGTTCTTCAAAATGATGGACATGGTAGGCTCATAGAGATACAGCTCATAAGCCTCTGACTCAGTAACCTTCTCATATTCACTACCGATGGTAGTGTCCGAAGGTGCCGCTTTTACATCCATATCTGCTGCAGGCAGTGCGGTCACCAG
Organism: Acetatifactor sp.; assembly: GCA_045541195.1. GTDB lineage: Bacteria > Bacillota > Clostridia > Lachnospirales > Lachnospiraceae > Acetatifactor. Next base: position 209,676 of record JAZQIQ010000031.1, read on the forward strand.
AAGCAGTGCCGCTATCAGCATACATAAGCATTTTTTCATAAATTTAGTTGCCAATTCGATACACCACCTCTCCGCCGATAGCAATGATAAACTCAAATACCTGAGCCCATAATACATAAAGAATAAAGATTAACAACGCCATGATTAAAATGGTGAATGCAGTTAAACAGATAACCTTAAAGGTTTCCTGTGCAGTGTAGTTGTTTACCTCTTTTACTGCCAGCACGAAGAGCACTGCAATCCATGCAAAAATCAGGTAATTGGTAAAGTCTACAAGAAACTGCTCGTTCTTGGTTACCACATGTGACAACACAAATACTGCCGGTGTCAATGTGATATATGGAGTTAAACAATAAGTGAATGAACAGTAAATCTTCTTTACGGTACCTTCACCATCATTAATGGTACATACCAAGTAGTTACATGCAGTAAGTGCAACAAGGACTACCACCACAATACCAATGTCGGTAAAAATCTCATAACGTCCTTCTCGAATAGTCTTCTGCAGGAATCCACAAAGGTATTTATTAATTAAGAACTCTACGGTGAATAAAAGTACTAAGAAATTAGCTGCCCTAAAGGATGCTCTTCCTTCTCTTGCAATTCCGTATGAACCATCAATCGGATGTCTCATGAAATACCACGCATACTTCACATCGCTGATAAATTTACCACTGGTAATTTTCTTCTTGAATGCTCTTACCGGGTCTAAAATCTTCTTCTTCTCATCTAAAACAGCCACTACCTTCTTCACTACGATGAAGATAACTACAGCCCAGATAATAGGAACAATCCAGTCCTTTAACCAGAGGTTACGGATTTCCCATGCGGCATCGGAATAACCGATGTAATCCTTTGCCAGCTTTGCATAGTACTGTGCAGCCTCATAGTTCTCTTCCTGGAAGTATGCACGACCCATCGCCATATTTGCGTAGTCAAACATACTGTTCATCTCAAGTACCTCGTTTAAAGGCTCCTTACTTTCGGTGTAACGACCGGTGGAGTAAAGATTGAGCGCCTCATGCATAAGGTCGGTAAACTCGGTAGGCTCAAATACCTGAATCTGGCATTTGTCCATATCAAGGATGTAAATTCTGTCCTGAGGGTCCACGTCAATGGCACTTACTAAGGTACATAATCCCACTCGCTGTGTACCGTCGTCCATACCACCGAATACGAATAAGCTCTCACCCTCACTGTTTAACTCGTAGATATAACCCTGCTGGGAAACCATGTATACATTGTCATGATTACCTGCTGCAACTGCTGCCGGAATTTCATCATAGGTCTCCGGCTCAATTACGTTAGCACCTGCAATATTAAGTCTCTTTAAAGTATCGGACTTCTCTCCACGGGTTACAGTATAGATGAGACCATCCTCATCAATACATAAGTTATCCGGTGTAGAAGGCGTGTTGGATACCATCTTCGCTCTCTGAGCATCCGTAGCAATCATTCTACGGAAGATAAGCCACGGAGAAGCGCTCGCAGTATTGGTACCGAAATATCCTAAGAAGGTTCCTCCCTCGGTAGGAGAAATCTGCACGATACCATTAGTATTGGACTCACATACGATGTACATGATGCCCGCCTCGTTTACTACCAGCTTTAAAGGTAAGAAATCTAATTCTTCACCATATAAGGGGCTGGTAGGCTTTCCATATTCCTTAATAAGCTCGCCGCTTTCATTGAACTGGAAAATTCTCTTTGCATCACGGTCTGCTACGTATACGTCCTTGTTCTCTGTAACAAATACTCCTCTCGGAGTCTTCAGGATACCCTCGCCGATAATCTTCACGAGGTTTCCTTCTAAATCGCCCACAACGATACGCGCATTACCGGTATCCGCCACATAGATGAGACCGTCATCGGTTACGTGCATGTCGCTGGGACTGTTGAGCGCCTCCTCATCAAACTTGGTAAGAGTTTCATAAGGTAAGTACGCTGTCTGTGTCTGAATAATATCGCCATAGCCATCGAAGGTGTAAGTCTTGTAAGGCGAATCCGCACTTACAGGCATCACACTACTACCAAGAGCGAGTACCGCAACCATAAGGCCTAAGGCTATGCGTTTGAAATGGTTCTGTATTTTCTTCATTTCTCTCTCCACCTTTTCCTTAATTATTTGATACCTGAGGTAGCCATGGTGTTCATTACGTTGTTCTGGAGCAGAATGAAAAGCACTAAGTTCGGAACAAACATAATAAGTGCTGCCGCTGCTGCCATACCTTGACCGGCTACAGTGTTATTAGCATTAGCCAATGTGTTCATATAGAACGTGAGGGTCTTAAGACCATCATCGTTTACGAAGTAGTTTGAGGTTTCCATATTACCCCATACCTGCTGGAATACCATGATTGCCGCAGTTGCAATCGCAGGCTTAATCATCGGAATCACAATCTTAAAGTATACCTGAAGGTCATTTGCACCATCCATGTAAGCTGCTTCCAATAGAGAATCAGGAACCTGGTCTACGAACTGCTTTACAAGGAACAAAGCAACCGGCATAGCCAAGAGCGGTAAAATGTGTGCCGCATAAGTATTAATCGTGCCGGTAAAAGTCATAACCAAGAATCTTGGAATCAACACCGCAGTTGCCACAAACATAATCGCTGTCTGGTTAATATCCATAAGCACATACTTCGCACGGAAACGAATCTTGGATAAGGAGAACGCTGCCATGGTGGTAAATAACAGTGACAGGAAAATCGTAAGTAAGGTTACCAGCAAACTGTTAAATGCATAACGGCTCATTGGTATACCGGCAGTACGACTGGCCTTGATAAGTGCTGTAAAGTTATCCAGTGTAGGATTCTTTACGATAAAGTTAGGAGGGAATGCGAAAAGCTCCTCCATAGGTTTAAATGCGTGATTAATAATATAAACGATGGGAAGCGCCATAAATATTACCAGAGGTAACATAATAAGAATAATCTTAATCTGGCCTTTTTCAAATCCCTTGGGGTTAATTGTATGTCCTTTATATGCCATATGTAAGCGCCTCCTTTCTAAAATTCATCTTTTTCGGTAAACAGCTTATTCGCCACCTTGGAGAATAACTGTACCATCAACAACAATACTACAGATAATGCAGCCGCGTAACCCATCTCGTATCTCTGGAAACCATAGTCCTCGATGTGGTTAACAATAAGCTGTGATGCATAACCCGGGGATGGGTTACCGGTAAGTGCGGTATAAATGGTACCTGCCTGGAACGCATTTACAATACTCATAACCGCTGCGAAAAGCATCTGAGGCTTCATGGAAGGGATGGTAATGTAAATCATCTCCTGAAAACGGTTCTTGATACCATCAATAGCACCCGCTTCATACAGAGACTCGTCTATATTTAAGATACCTGCAATCAGCGATAAGAAACCGATACCCATACTTGACCAAAGACCGATGATAATAACAATCGGCAACAGGTACTCTGCATTGATAAGCCAGATAATTGGGTCGGTGATGATGCCCACTTCCATTAACCAGTTATTCAGAAGTCCGGTCTGGTCACCGGAGAAAATAACCTTCCACACAACAGTCATTGCAAGACCGGCAGTCATACTTGGTGAATACAGAATCAATGCAAAGATGGTTCGAATCGGTTTTGTCAGGTTACAAAGAGCCCATGCAAGAACGAAGGATAAAATATATCCTCCCACACCGACTACCAATGCATAAACAATGGTATTGGGCAATACATACTGCATGAATACTTCATCATTGGTAAGTACGGTAATGTAATTAAGGAAGCCTACCCATGATGGAAACTCAATCGCATTAAAGTTAGTGAAGGATAACACGATTGCGAGAAGTACCGGTACTAAGATAAATACCGTAAATACTAAAGCGTAAGGGAGGACAAACCAATAACCGTTCTTATTGTCCGATCTCTTAGCAATTTTATTTTTCTTTGCCATGTTTTCCTCACCTCCTACTCTTCTGTTCTTCCTAAGATTTCTCTTACGGAGTTAATATTTGGTACATAGTAAGTCTCGATGGTATTACCCTCGCTGTCAATGTACTCAAACTCTTCCAGCTTACGCTCAATCTCTCGGTCAATAACCTTAACTGCCTTATCAATTCGCGCCTGCGCTGTCTTTTTATTTACAACAATGTCGTTGAATGCGTTACTAATCTCACGCTCTAATAAGTAAGTACCCGGTACACGCGCTACGTCGATTACGTGGGACATCTGCTCACGAACGATTTCCTTGTCCTGAGTATCCCAAGGAAGCTGCATGAAAGCATCCATGTTAGCACTGGTCCACATATATTCTGTACCGTAAGTAATCTGAAGTGTCTGACCGAACTCAGCCTGTACCTCGGTGGATGACCACCAGCGTACAAACTCCCACGCCTGCTTTTCTCTCTCGGAATCAGACTTAAAGATTACACAACTTTCTGCATTACCACAAGTGGTTCTGTCGATGGTGCCGTCCTCCTGCTCTACGCCGGGAACAAGTGCAATCTCCCAAGAATTTGCAAGTTCAGGTGCCGCATTGGTCATTAAGTTATAGGTAGCATAGTCTGCTACACCGATTGGCATATCGCCGTTTCTAAAGTGCTGATAGAAGTTATCAATGTTAATCGGCAGGTTGTAAATAGTAAATAATTCGGTGAGGTATGTAAAGCCTTCGATTGCCTGTGCACTACCGAATGCAGTACCTTCCTGTGCAGTCTCATAGTAAAGAGAACCGCCGTACTGAGCCACCAACGGATTGGTTCCGTGGAAGTTTCTCATGGCAATCATACCGGATACCGGCTGATAGTAGTTAAGTCCTCTCATCTGAAGCTCAGGAAGCATATCAATTACATCCTGCATGGTGTTTGGAACCTCAAGTCCCAACTTGTTTAAAATATCACTTCTGTAGAAAAGTACCCAGAAGTTCATAGTCTCCGGCATCGCATATACTTCATCACCGATAGTACCGGTTAAGAAGAAACCTTCTTCATAAGGTGCCGCTACTTCGCGGAAATCCTCAAACTGTGTCATGTCTACAAGCGCACCTCTGATTGCAAGCTCGTAAGGAACGGTATAGTTAATACCGGTTGCAACATCCGGTGAACTACCGGAGGAATTTGCAAGTACCAGCTTGTACTGGTCAGGCATGATACTGATATCTACTTCAATGCCGGTCTGCGGAGTAAAGTATTCATCAATCATCTTCTGCATAATCTGAACATACTGGCTGGAGCGGTTTACCCATACCTGCAAATGCTCATCGTTAGTATTGCTGGTAGAATATGCCTGGTCGGTGAAAGAAGAAATAAATCTCTTTACACTAAGTCCCAGTGAGGTGAAGAAGCCCGGCTTCTTTGGAAGCTCTGCCCCCTCCTGGTAAATGTAAATGCGGTCAATTGCAATCTTGTTCTTAATTAAATTATCTACTGTATTTGCAAGCTGCTTGTTTACAGAAGAAGTACTGGTACAAAGCTCTGCAACACGATAAGGAATCTCATCCGGTTCTTCTGCAAGAGAGATCAACTGCTCTGCAGCAATACTCATGGAAGAAAGAACCGCAATCTGGCCTTCCGTATCCACATACTGACGAACGGTTTCCTGTAAATCATATAACTGCTGAGCATATCCGAACATGGTATCCTCGATACCCGGAATGTAACGGCTCAGCTTTAAGTCACGGTACTTATCTTTGTTGGTACCTGCAACCTTGGTAATCTCCAGAGATAAATCATTTACCTCAGACATAACAAGGTCAAGACCTTCCATAATCTGAATCAGCGGGTCGATAGTAATTGTGAAGGAAATTGTATGCACACCCGGCTCTAAGTATACGCTGAGGTAATTGCCCTCGGTATCTGCCAGAGTAGTGGTCTTGTATTTGTTGGTGTAATCCATCTTATACTGCTGGAAAGCGGTACTTGGAATCTTACCATCTACTTCTACATCTAAGAATACCGGGAAGTCATTCTTATCGGACTGACGATAGTTCATGCCGATATTATAATAACCTGCTTCGGTAACTTCGAATTCATATGTAACTTTCTGTCCTGCGTCCTTGAAGGAATCGGAATCCACAGTATTTAAAACGGTATCGGTTACTTCATAAGGAGTTAAGCTGGAATCGTATTCTACCACTGCATGAATTGCAGAGTCATTACGATAATCAAAATCCTCACCCTGAATCTCAATAAATCCCTGACCGGTAGCAGCTTCGCTTCCTACATATTCCACAATCTCTTCCGGAGCTGCAAGAACGATACTTCCTAAAAGAAACTCTCCTTCCAGTACGGTCATAGTAAATTCATGAGTACCTTCGGTAAGCTCCATAGCAAGAGGTCTGCTTCTTCTGTAAGAACCATCACTGATGAACTTTCTCTCCCAACGGATTAATTTATCCGGTACGGTTACGATTTCATTATCATAACGGTCATAAGATTTTTCAGCCTTACCAACCCAGGTAGTTTCAAATTCCAGATTTCTACATTCATAGAAAGGGAATTCTCCGTCCACAGTCATAGCAAGCCCCATCGGTAATACTGACTCGTCATAGGATAAATAATCGAGCCCTACAAAGTAGAGTGCAGTCTCCGGAACCTCTACCGTAAAAGTTACGGTATCGTCCAGCGCCATCTTCACTACTTCATTGGCTGCTTCATAGTCTCTGGTCTCAGAGGTTACATCTGCGTTAGAAGCAAGTGCGCCTGCTGCCGGGATTACAACATCTTCTCCCTGATAATTCTTTGCTGAGAACCTCTGACTTACTTTCGTATAATTCTTAGTAAGCATTTCATTCTCATACTGGTCTGCTGCGGTTACGGTGGAGGTCTCAGTTCCTTCAGCCTGAACATCCAATTCCGTCATGGGTGCTGCTGTAAACATCATGCTGGCCGCTAAGGTCAGTGCAGTTAATTTAACACCACGTCTTCCTTTCATAAGTAATAACCTACCCTTCATTTATTTTCTGAGAATTCATTTTAATCTTGAGTTAAATAGTTTAGTGAAATCTATACAATTTAAAATTACTATGTTTTCGTCATAAAGTCAATGCTAGAAATATACTTTATTTGTGATATTTTATATATTCGGTCACTTTTTTTAGAATGCCTATGGGAAGGATTGATATTTTATACAAAAACAACCATTGCATTTTGTGCACTTTTGCCACAAAGGTTCATTATGTTTCACACAAAACTAAAACGGTGCTTTTTTCACCATCATGTTAATTAGTGAATATGATAACCAACATCTGCTTACTCCGTAGGCACTTTGCTAATTTCTAAAAGATAATTGTATTTTAATTATAAACCAATAGTACTAAAGTAACAAGATGAAGTTGTATTTATTACAAGTTAAAAAAGTGCCGTTGCATTATACAACAATGGCACATTTTTATTTCTAATCATTTACAATATTTATTGTTCTACAATCCTTCAAATCCTTTTCCCTTTTCACATCAAAGGTGCAATTCTTAATTGTAATATCATGCACAGTCTCCGGTCTGCCTTCCAGACCATGTATCACGATTCCTACTTCTCCGCCGGTACAGACGCAATCCTCTATGAACACATTTTTAAATTCGGGGATATCCTCCGGATCATGACTCTGTACTACCGGATCATGATAATCCATTAGATTGTGTACGTAATCCATGGTAATACTTATCGCTCTTTCCGTAATATCCACCATATTCATCCTGCGAATGTAAATGTCCTCTACCACACCACCTCGCCCCATGGCACTCTTAAAACGGATTCCCACCTTGGCATCAATGCAAGTGCAGTCTTCCACCAGCACATTTTTTACACCTCGGGACATTTCACTTCCGATTACAAATCCACTGGGACTATGCAACACTGTACAATCATGTACATATATATTTTCAGAAGGCTTCTTTAAAAGCCTGGCTTGTTTATCTTTGCCCGATTTGATACAGATGGCATCGTCTCCCGTCATAAAAACGGAATGGTGGATTTCCACATTCTTGCAGGAATCTACATCTATTCCATCCCCATTCTGGGCATAAGGAGGATTTACCAGGGTAATATTACGAACTGTCACATCTTCACAAAAATATGGATGGAGCATCCACGCCGCAGAATTCCTAAAGGTTACCCCTTCAATCAATATCCTGTTACAATGTTGCAGATTCATTAATACCGGCCTATAGAAATCATAATATGGTGCTGCTGATACCAGTGCTTCTGACTCGTCCTCAAAAGCCCCGGGGAAAACCTCTCCACGAAAACGTTCCTGGTAAATGGATTCTTCCGGTACCCATACACCACCCTCACTACTCTCTATTACATACGAAGATTTCTCTAAAAGGGCCTTCCACTGACGCTCCGTGGTTTTAAATTGCTTTACCGGTCTCCATAAATGTCCGTTTCCGTCAATCACACCATTGCCTGTTATTGCAATATCATGCTGACCCTTAGCATTAATTGGTGATACGGTACGGATTCTACGTATTCCTTCATAATCTGTAACAATTAACGGGTATTCTTCTTGACCCTTATCAAATAAAATTACTGCATTACTCTGCAAATGAAGCTCCACACCGGATAATAAAGTAAAGGGGCCTGTCAGCCATATTCCTCCCGGAACAACTACCTTACCACCTTTTTCGGAAGCTTTCGCAATTGCAGCAGCAAAAGCCTTGGTATTAGATACTTTTCCACCGGGAACAGCCCCATAATCTCTGATGTTAAATTCTTCCCCATATCTGCGCGGGAGCTTTGCCTCAAAATTATTCATTATATTGTACCCTCACTTTTTCCTTTTGGAATTTCCAACGTAACTGTCCTACCGTCCGGTAACCATATCTTGTACTCAATCATACAATCAAACCCATTGTTTACAACATAGTGCAGCTTATTATTTACAAATTCCAGCTTCTCAAACTCACCGCCCATGGAATAATGTCCTGTGGATTCCACCACCTGAGGGTGATTACTCATTGCTGTCACCTTATACACATTGGCTCCGTGAGGCCTGATTTCATCAAATTCCAAAATCTCTTCCGTCACAACGTCAAATCGATACTTTCTGCTGTAATAATCACAAACCATGTACTTCCGGTCTTTCATAACATAGTCCGGTAATACTTCCTTAAGTGAAAATGTTGCTTTCAGCGCATTCTCATCATCCCAGTTGATGACGCAGATATAATGAGCATCAATAGCCTCTATATACACATCCATCATCTCCGGGAAACGCCCACTCTTCATAAGCTTTACTGCTTTGACCTGTCTGGAAAGCACCGGCAGTATTCTGCGGTATTCTGATAATCTGTCCTCTGAAATCTTATCTAGTGGTTCCGTGGCACACATAATACCACCACCCATGAACTGATTTATCACGGAAGTCTTTACCTCCTCATCATTCAAAAGACCATAGGTAAGCCGTAGGCCTCGTTCCATCATTTCATTTTTACGAATCATGAGTGCATCCGGATCATTATCCCACCAATGGTTCATATAATAGCGCAAAACACTTTGCTTTATGGTGTAAGGAGCAGTCTTTCCCCCTTTATTTATATTGGAACTCCACATAGAGAGCACATCCGATCCGGTTCTCTGGGCATCCACCAATCCGACAATGGGATCATATAAACCGCCACACATCAAAAAGTATGCTTCTTCTCCCATACCTTCCCGAATAGCGCAAACCGCCTTATAATAGCATTCTGCCAAGGAAACCGTCTTATCATAAAAATCTGCATCCTCGTATATTACCGCAGCTCTGGTAAAGTCCAGTTTATGATACGTGTATCCCCATTCAAAGGTAAGCTTCCGGTATAGCTCCATAAAATACCCATATGTAGCCGGATTGGTAATATCCAGCACATGATACACGGTATCATTCATTGGAAAGAGACAAGGCTCTCCTTCTTTATCCTTCAATCTCCACTCCGGGTGCAATTTCCATATAGATGCTGTTTCATGCGCCACAAAAGGGCTCGTCCAGATTCCCGGACGGTACCCGGCTGCTTTGATTTCCTCTGCAACCTGCTTCATGGGAAGAGGGAATTTACCGTTTGGTTCCCACTCTCCCAAAGTAATCTCCCAACCTTCATCCACTTGAAATACATCAAATGGCAGCCTTTTTTCTTTCATAATCTGCAGATTCGTTTTCACGTCCTGATAGGATACCGTCAAACCATAATAATACCATGTACAGAATACCGAAGGCCTTTTTCCACATCTGCTTCCGTATTTTGCCGACTTATTCACAGCAAAACGTTCTATTTCCCCATCAGTATCCGGGGTACATATCAATCTTAACTCTTCACTCTCCATCTTCCGCCCGGTAGGAAGAATGACATTAAATATGACTTTTGCTTCTAACTTCTCTAACTGATAATCCTCATTCAAAGTAAGTACTGTCTCAAAAAGCTGTTTTCTTCCCCCTGTAAATTCCACAAAAAAACTTTTCTCACTTCCGGTAATAATCGTTAAATGGTCACTTATCACCTGATAATGATTACTCTCTGCATCCGTTTTATCACCACTTTCCGTCATTGCTCCCAGCACATCCTTTAGGCTCTCATCTCCGCTTCCCAGAGTAAAAATGCCGGGCATATCGTTTTTATGACGACCACTTCTATATACCCGATAAGGACCTTCCCCCAGCTCCAGTCCTTCCAAGGACTCCATACTATGCAATACTGCATATTTCAGAAAGACCTCTTTCTCTGATTTATTCTCTATTATCATCATTTTTTCCTGCTGGGAAGAACTCTCCAAAATGTCCTTTATCTCTATACAAATATTCTCATCGGACGCTCCAATGATATACTCCTTGCCCTCTACCACATAGCATAAAGAAACTTTTTTGCTTTGCACCATACCGCATCCCTCCTTTCTCCCATGTTACCGCAAATATTCTGTAGAAACTACCATATATATCTTTTTCTTCCCTAAATATCACTGTTTTTTTGATACTGTTACTTCTAAAAAAGGGGCTGTTGCAAAATGCAATTCCAGTCGTTTGAAACGCCACAGGGAGAACACCACCCTTACGAGCCCCTACTGCGAACTGCTGGAATTTCACAAAATCACGTTTACGTTCTTTGATTATTCGTGGCTTTTTAAGGTTAGACGGGCCTCCTATCGGTCCGCATATTTGGCGGATTCCCAAGGATGAATGTGATAGCCTGCCTTCTTCTTGGACAATGTCCCTATATGGGTAAGCTGGTCGAAACTGCTTAAATTTCGCAAAGTGTCTGTCTGCGTTCTTTGATTAGTCCATGTCTGTTCGAGCTTCGAGCAAAATAAAAGAACTGTGCGTCTACATTAAGAAATAATTAAAAAGCCTTCCAAAAGTTAGAAAAGCTTTAACTATGGAAGGCTTTTTAATCATTTCTTCTGTATCCGTACAGTTCTTTTATTTTGTCGAAGACGCGCCCCGACATGAACCGGAACGCAGTCAGTCACTTTGGAAATTTCTACGCACTTTCTCTAAGCTTACCCATATAGGGACAGTGCCCGAAAGAGCAGGCAGGCTCGTAGTTTCTCTCAGAATCCGCCCTATGCGGGACAGATACGGCGGCCTGTCTAACACGTGAAAAGACACGAATGGAACGTAAACGCTGATTTTGGAAATTACTACGCAGTTCTCGCAAGGGGCTCGTAAGGGTGGTGTTCTCCCTGTGGCGTTTTCTTGCATATAATGTTGCATTTTGCAACAGCCCTTTTTCCTATTTCCTGAATCTCTTTTTAATTAATCGAATGATGTACACTATCATGGATATCACCGTAAGTACTGCGGCATATATCAGAATCTGCTGCCAGCTCACATGCCATACATTCAAAAGCACCAAAGAAAGTACAAACAAAGCAAATGCCCAGTACACATAGAAGCCCACTGCTGCTACAACTGTCAGCAAAACGTCCGCTATCAAGTCCTTTTTGTCATACACATCATATTCTTCAAAATTACTCATAGTGAACACCCCAAATGCTTTCATTCTTACCTACGCAGGAAAATGTCATGGTCTCTACACCGGCTTCATCATTCATCTTACAGAATACACCACTGTACTCCTTATCATTGTAGGTAATATGTACATATGGCGTTCCCTCAGTTACCGTCCAGGTTCCGTTATAGGAACCGGACATTGTACCGTCTTCGTTCAAATAAATCATTACCGGTTCTGAAACCACATTATCAATCTCCATTCCCTGATTGATAAAGAAATATTCACCTACCATATCCGCCATTTCATATCCGGTAGCTGAAATAGTCTCTCCGCTGGTTGTATAAGGTGCTAAAGTAGGCCAGCCTTCTTCATTCATAAATATCTGCTTCACGCAAGGCTCGTGATGCTCCGTACCTGTATTAAAACGGGTATGATAACATACGTACTGCTTGCCATCGGTATCAATCATGGTAGACATACCACCTGTCGCCTTGAAAGAATAATACGCACTAGGTAAATAATAATTTCCGGAAAGCTTCAGACCGTAATAGGCATGATTTCCCTTAATCTCGGTATTACCTGCCATATCCTCATAAGGGCCATCCGGATTCTCACTACGCCATACACGAATCTGATATCCACCGTTTTCTGCAAGTCCGCCGTAACACAGATACAGGTAATAATAACCGGTGGTAGGGTCATACTGAATATGAGGACCCTCGATAGACTTATGTCCACCGCCTAAGAGTTTCTTACCAAAGTATGGATCCACATTATTCTCCGGGTCTGCTTCCGGATGAATCACATCTCCGGTCTCCTCATCAATTTCTAAGATAAAGATACCACCGGACCAAGAACCATATACCATCCACATATTGCCATTCTCATCATAGAACGCTGCCGGGTCGATGGCATTGGGGTAATCATCAAAGTTATATCCGCCACCCTTTATGTAATTCTCAATCATATAATCTTCTGTTACATAATCAAGTACATCGGTGGCACCCACATTACTCTCTGTAAAACCGGAATAAATAAGCGGACCTTCCCATACATAAGGTCCCTCAATGGTATCTGAAATACCATAGCAGAGGTTAGATGCATTCCAGGTTGAAGATGTACAATAGTACATTACATACTTCTGCATGGTCTCGTTATAAATAATCTGGGGAGCCCATACATGATATCCTCCGTCATCCGTAGGAATTACACTGCTACCACTTCCCGCATAATCAAATACATGTAAGCCCTCTTCAAAAAGCTCTCCATATACCGGATTGCCGGCATTATAGCCATTTGCGATATTCTTCCATGTCTGCATATCCTCTGAAACAGCGGCAGTCATATGGGAACCCACAATATAATACTTACCGTCTCCTGCAATAATGGACGGGTCATGTACGGAAACCTTTGCCGCATTGGATGCTGTGGGAATTCCGTCAAAAGTAGCCGGAATCACCGTAGGCTTGGGTTCCTGTGTGGGTGATGGTGCAGGTGCGGGAGTTTCTACCACTTCCCCCGAATTACTCTGTCCGGCAGGAGTCTGGTTACCGCATGCAGTCCAGGCAGATAACGCCAGACACATAGTCATTGCTAGTGCTAACTTCTTTTTCATTATTACCTCCATAAAGAAATAACCCAAAACAGACTCCGTAGCAGCCCATCTGGGTTATTTCACTCAGCTTCGGATTTCGTTTTGCAATCATCTGTCTCATCAAGAACTCTTCTAAAGAAATGATAACTAGACAATATGAAAAAGTCAATATTACCGAGCTTATTTGTTTTATTTTTAGATATAAAATTTTAGTTTTGAATAAAATTATACTACAACACCTTTTTGGAGCATAATATTTGCATATAACGCAGACTCGCTGGTAGCAATGATACAATATGCCTTCTTTGCCTCTTCATAGAACTGAAAACGTTCTATACCACCCACTGTTTCCGCACTTCTCTCATCATGCTTTGTAATAATCTCTTTATATACATCCCAGATAGGAGTCTCCACCATGTCTCCCGGCATGACTTCCATCAGACTTACCGGCTTCTCCACATAAGTATCCAGCGGAAAAAGCTGCAATATAGCATCCAAAATCTCTGGAATACCATGTCCATCCATGCGGATTACAATTGCATTCTTTCCCATAGACTCTGCCGGGAAGTTACCATCTGCAATGACGATTCGGTCGCTATGTCCCATTTCTGCCAATACTTTTAAAAGCTGAGGTGAAATAATCTTAGGAATCCCTTTCAGCATCTCTTCACCACCTATCTTGTCGTCTTGTACATGGGTCCGTAGGTCTGGCAGGCTCTATAGTCCTGACCTTCCTTGTCCATACCAAAGGCATTCCATGCAGCCGGGCGGAAAATCTTCTCCTCAGGTACATTATGCATACATACCGGAATACGAAGCATAGAACACAATGTAATCAGATCTGCACCAATATGTCCGTAGGAAATAGCACCATGATTTGCTCCCCAGTTATTCATTACATCATAAGCAGTCTTAAAAGGTCCATTCTCACCGGTACATCTCGGTGCAAACCAGGTGCAAGGCCAAGTATAATCCGTTCTCTTCCAAAGAGTATCCGATACCTCCTCCGGAAGCTCTACCGTCCAGCCCTCTGCAATCTGAAGCACCGGTCCAAGGCCTTTTACCAGATTTAGACGAATCATGGTTGCAGGCATGGTTGCTCTGGTTTCAAATCTGGAAGAGTAACCGCCTCCACGGAAATAACCGTTATCCGCAGCGCACCACTCTGTAGCCGCCATAATCTTGTCCTGGTCCTCCTGTGTCATTTCATACCAAGGCTTAATCATTGCATTACCTTCTGCATCTGTCACTGCACCGCAGGCATCCAGACAGCAGGCACCGGAATTAATTAAGTGAATGAAACCACCACTTTCCTTTGCAATACCTTCCACATCATAGCCTGTAGCTTTCTTTACCGCTTCCGGACTCCAGTAAGTACGCACATCTGCAAACATCTGAGCTCTGCCGGTAAGCAACTTCATAAATAGCATGCCTACGCCATTTAATACATCATTTTCCGTTGCAAGAATGTAAGGCTCTCTCGCACCGTTCCAGTCAAAGGAAGTATTGAGAAGTGCCTCCGGGAAATCACAGTTGGGATAGAAGTCTGTCCACTGACGCTGCCCCTGGAAACCAGCTGCAATCGCATTATGTCCTACCTTTTCCTCCTCACAACCCTTTGGAAGATTCTCATTACCATTCATCAAATCCTTGATGATGCACATCATCTTTACAACAAATTCCCAGTCACTCTCCTTTTTCTCATCGGTAGAGCGTACAAAATCCGGGTTCTTGTCAAAGCCTTCTTTGCATTTTTCCTTAGTCCATGCAAGTGCCTTCTCATACTCCGCCTTATCATAGATGCCTTCACTCATGCGACGGATAATCTCTACCTCGTCCACAGACTCCACACGCATTCCCAAATACTCTTCCATAAATGCGGAATCTATAATAGAACCGCCGATACCCATACAAATAGAACCAATCTGAAGATATGACTTACCCCTCATGGTAGCTACTGCCACAGCAGCTCTTGCAAAGCGAAGAAGCTTTTCCTCCACATCTGCCGGAATAGTCTTATCATCCATATCCTGAACATCATGTCCATAGATACCAAAAGCAGGAAGGCCCTTTTGTGCATGGGTTGCCAGTACAGATGCCAAATAAACTGCCCCCGGTCTCTCTGTACCGTTAAATCCCCACACTCCCTTGATGGTCATAGGGTCCATATCCATAGTTTCGGAACCATAACACCAGCATGGGGTCACGGTCAATGTAATATCCACGCCTTCTCTCTTGAATTTGTCTGCACATGCTGCAGACTCTGCTACACGTCCGATGGTGGTATCTGCAATCACTACCTTTACCGGCTCTCCATTAGAATACTTTATATTTTCCTCGAATAATTTCTTTGCCGCCTGCGCCATACCCATGGTCTGGTCTTCTAAGCTTTCACGCACGCCAAGCGCACCTCTTCTACCGTCGATGGTAGGTCTGATTCCGATTACCGGATATTGTCCTATTAATCTGCTCTTTGCCATTTTCATTTCCTCCCTTGTTGCTGTAACACACTGCGCCTACAGTTCAGACGCGCCTTTCGCAAAGGCGACTTCGTCGCTTTCTCGCTGCTTCGCAGCTACCTTTGCTCATAACGCGGCGCTCATCTCATGCATGTACACGCTCGAAAAATCTTGCAAGCAAGATTTTCCAGCGCATGTCATGCATGGCTGAACTGTAGTTATATTATATTTACTGTACTTGGCAAATATAAGTGATATAATATATAAAAATAGTACAATATTCACTTTTTGCATATTGAGGACAACTTATGAAGTATATAGATTATAAAGAACGAAAAACTCAGGGAACATTTAATTTTCCGGTGGCGTTTTATCATCAGACGCCGAAGAGTCCGCGATATGAAATGCAATATCATTGGCACACTTATTATGAGATTATTCACATTGTATCGGGGTCATTTTATTTGAACTTAGATAATGAGATTCGGACGTATCATCCGGGTGATGTGATTTTTGTATCGGATGGAATGCTACATGGCGGCTCTCCCAACGAATGTGTATATGAATGTATTCTGTTTGACTTACAGATGCTGATGAAAGAGAATCATATTTGCGCTAAAGAGCTCCGTAGCATTTTAGACCACAAAATCAGGATTCATCCCTTTCTCTCAGAAAACTGCTGCCGGATTCTTCCTACTATACAACAGCTTTCCAGGACGCTTTCCTCCAAAAAGACCGGATATGAATTTATGGTGCAAGGGTATTTGTTTCAGCTTCTGGGAATCATTTTAGAAGAGCATCTCTATGAAGAACCTGAAGAGTCCACAGTATTAGAGCGCTTTGACTCTATGAAAAAGGTACTGGAATATATCGGGAATAATTACACTAACAGCATTACGCTGGACCAACTATCCAAAATTGCAGGTATGAACCCAAGATACTTCTGCCGCTACTTTAAGAGTATGACAGACCGCACCCCCATCGACTACCTGAACTACTACCGCATCGAATGCGCCTGCGAAATGCTCTCCACCAAAGATATCTCTCTGAAAGAAGCTGCGATTTCTTGCGGATTCAATGATGAAAGCTATTTTATCCGCATCTTTCGAAAATATAAGGGGATTACCCCGAAACAGTTTATGAAAGCTGAATTTGAAATACAATAAACAAAGGGGATATATGGACTTCACATGTCATATATCCCTTTATGCTAAACATAATATTTCATTACATCTTCTCTGGTAAAATCTTTATATTCTTCATTTTTTATAACCGCATCATAGACCCCCTCAAAGTCATCAAAGAAATTCTTTACTGTTCTGACAAAACATTTCAACCCAATTTCTTTTCCCAACTTCTCTCCAATCTCTTTTCCAATCTCTTTTCCCATATCAATTCCTTCTTGTCTTATCTCATCCCACACCTTACACATCTTCTTCTGTCCCTCCGTCGTCTCCTTAAAATACTTGGCAGTTTCCCGCAAAACTTCGCTGTGCATTTCCTCTGCTTTCTGACACCTAAAATCATGCATCAGCCGTCCAATGGCATCCTCACCTTTATATGCTCCATTCACATACAAAATATGTGAACCATCTCCAAAAGGAATGCCATTTTCTTCTACAATTCTATCTACATGATAGATGGGCTTTCCGGCACCAAAATAGTCTTTCTCTGTAATAAAAATCACATAATTCTCCGGTAACTTATCCACCTTTTTACCGGACTTAATACTGCTTGCATCCAATAAACTAGCATGATATCTAGCTCGCTTCGGTCTTGCTCCTTTTCCTTCCCGTTGCACTTCAATGTTAAATCTTCGTCCACTTTTCTCTCTGGCATGAATGTCCAATTCCGCAGAACGGCCATATAAATTTTTAACAAGATACTGTGTCTGTACTGACTGAATGCTTAGTTCCGTTCCCGGTAAAAACACTTCCAACATCTCTTTCACAGCCTCTCTATTCTCCTGAAAGCAGACATTCATAAAGTCATCATCCATCAGACAAAGACTCTGTAGACGCAATAAGTCCTTGCCACTTAATACACTCTTTTCTTTTGTCATGTTCCTCCTAAATTGCAGGAAGACCTCTCCCTGCTCAAATGTGAATTTCGCAGGGGGACGCGAATCAGAACCTGTTGCCTGAAATTTCGCAAAATAGATGATATTGATTAGATTTTAGAAATTTATAGATTAACCTCTGCTTAATTACAAAATATACTAATTATAAGTAGTTGTCAATTATAAATTTAAACTTTTAAAACATAAAAGCACCGAACAGCGGATAATCCACTGCCGATGCCTATACACACTATATTATTCAAAATAAAATATCTCTTCAAATGTCTTTTCTACTGCGATGCAGATAATCAATGCAAGCTTCGCTGTAGGATTGAACTGTCCCGTTTCTATAGAGCTGATTGTATTTCTTGATACACCAACCATTGCCGCCAGTTCTGATTGGGATATGCCTTTCTCTTTACGAATGTCTTTTAAACGATTTTTTAATACTAACTTATCTTCCATATCCATCCTCACTTTATAAGATAAATGCAAGAAACTCTTTAAACATGAATACAGCAACTCCGGCCATAAGAAAACAGCCTGCAATATTCAATTTATTCTTTAACTGATAAGCCAAATATCCCTCATATACTGCTCCATAGACACAATATACGCCCACCAATGTTGCACCAATCACAACATTACTGAATGTTCTCACATTCTCCAATAAGAATCCATCCACTACCAGAAATAAAGCTAAAACTCCAATGACTAAGGTTAATACTTCTGATGCATACTTGTACGCTTTGTTCTTAATCACTAACTCTCTTTCATCGGTTTCCTTCTGTGCCTTTGCTAAAATTTCTTCTCTGTTCATTTTTTTGAACCTCCCTTTATTTTTCTTGCTTTTTGTTGCCAAGTTTTCTTTACATTTGTTATTATATATATGCCAAGTATACTTGTCAACACTTTTTTGCAAAGTTTTCTTGGCATTTTTCTAACGGCACAGATTCATGTTCTATCTCTCCCTTTTCCTTACAATAACTATCCACATCACCAAAGACATCATTACACATACTACCCACAGCCCCACCGTATTTTTCACAAGATACTCCACTGCTGTCTGTGGATCAAACATATTATACAGAAAGTTATCATAAACCAGATTCATAAACATACAAAAGATTGACAGATTACACCACAAACTATACCTTGTCCTTTTTCGCCCTACCTGATAGAGATGGGAGATAAAAATTATGAGCGATAGGATAATACTCCCCCTTAATATGGTATTTACCACAGGTCCTATCTTGTTCATGGGGATTCCGAATGGTATATTATTCTCCTTTACTGCAAATAGCAGATAGAACATCAGTAAGCAACTGCCTAAAAGCAGTATCCCTTGTATCCCAAATCTACCTTGCACACTTTTGCTATCCTTATCCGTAAAGGACACATTATGAAAAGTCAGTCCGGTTGCCAGCATCGTCAGTGGCATCAATACATAGTAAATCTCCTCAGGTGCCTCCGGTACTGTGCAAAGCAAAATTCCTATACCAATGACAACTACTACAAGAAACAGAACGTAACTGATCATAATTCTGGCAGAAATATATCTTTCCAGCTTCTGAAAGGCATTAATCTCCTTCTTCTCTACCTCCTTTATACACACCTCTGAGTACTTCAGGTATTCAAAGCTCTCCTTACATTCCTGACAACTCTTCATATGCTCTTCCACATACTCTTTGGAATCCTCCGAACAAAGCTCTTCTACGTATAAAGGTAACAAATCTTTCACAATATTACATTCTCTCATCCTGTTTCCTCCTTCTTAGCAACATCTCTTTTCCACGATAAAAATTCACCCGAACCCAGTTTTCACTTTTCCCCAGCATCTTACCAATCTCTTTATACGACAGATCTCCAACCGCCCGCAAATATATGACTTCCCGCATAGCAGACGGTAGCTCCTCCAGTTCCTTCAGTACTTCCTCCAATTCAATCTTTACCATCACATGCTGCTCTGTATCATACGCACTGCTTTCCTGCAAAAGTATGGGTTCCTTATCCCAATCAATGGGGATTTCCCTTTTGCTTTTCTCCCAAGTCTGGTACAAAAGATGCTTGGCAATCTGGCAGAGCCAGGTAGAAAGCTTGCAGGAGCCATCATAGCTGTCAATTCGCTGGAATGCTCTCAAAAAAGTTTCCTGCGTGAGTTCTTCCGATAAATTCTCTTCCTTACAAATTGAATATAAGAAATGATAAACAATCCTGACATTCTGCTTATATATCTCTTCCATTGGCTCCCTCCTTTCTACCCATATATCCGAATAGAACCCCTTTTATTACAAATTTTTCAAAAAATTTCTTTTTCCCCTTGACATGCGTGTACATAGAGTGTATATATTAACATATACAGTTGATGTACGGTATATACACAGTGTTCATTAAGGAGACTACTATTATGTTACTAGAAATTAAAAATGTATGTAAACGATTAGGCAATTTTAAATTAAAGAATATTTCACTGGAGCTTCCGGAAGGTTTCATCCTGGGATTAATCGGCCCCAACGGTGCAGGCAAGACTTCCCTAATTCACTTGATTCTGGGCTTGTATGAAGCAGATGCCGGGGAAATTCTGATTGACGGACAAAGCTATAGTGAACATGAAATTGACATCCGAGAAAAGCTGGGAACCGTGCTTTTGGAAGACCTTTTTCAAAACGTACTTTCCTTAAAAGAAAATGGTGATCTGTTCGGTGAATACTACAAAAACTACAGTGAAGAAACGTTGCTCCGCTATTTGGACCGTTTCCATCTGGATTCGTCCAAGAAATATAAAAAGCTTTCCAAGGGTGAAAAGCTGAAATTCCAGTTCGCTTTCGCTCTCTCCCATGACGCAAAGCTTTTGATTCTGGATGAACCCACCGGTAACTTTGATCCTACCTTCCGAGCAGAATTCTTTGAGGTATTAAAGGAATTTATTGCAGATGGCACACGGAGCATTATCCTTTCCACTCACCTGACAGAGGACTTGGACCGCATCGCTGATTACATCTGCTATCTGGAGAATGGTGAAACCATCTTTACCGGAGATATTGAATCTCTGCGGGACAAATACCGATTAGTCTGCGGCGAAGAATATAAAATCAAGCTCCTTCGCAAGGAAGATATCATTTACTTAGAAAAAGGGGAACTGACCAACCGCGCACTGGTAATCAACCGCCCCAGCAGATTATACGATGCATTAAAGGTGACTGTGCCCACCATCGAAGAGCTGATGTACTTTATCACAAAGAGAGGTAAGAAATCATGACGACTTTAGCATTACAAAATTATCTCAAAGCCTTTAAATGGCAGAATATTAAAGAGAGCTACCACAATGGAGGATGGTTTACTCTAATTTATATACTCATTTTCCTTCCTCTCATAATGGCATTGAACTATGAAGAAAATGGTTTATATGTAGATATTATCATCTTTTTGATTATCTTTCCCTTCGTTTTCTCCATGTTTAGCGCAGGACTATTCCCCATGAGACTACCAAAGCTGATGTATCTGTGTCCCATGAGTAAAGAAATGCGAAAGGATTATATTCTGAAAGCATGTATGATCCGTACCCTGGTTCCTATATCTATGACGGTGCTAATACTGATCCTTTTACTTATGCTTGGAGCAACAGACTGGATATCTGCCATTGGAATCTTCATAAACCATACTATTTTTGCTGTATTCTTCGGCTCAGGTATAAATATGAACGGATATGGCAGTATTAATGAAAAAGGTGTTCGTTCCATTCCTATGGACAGCTTTTTAAGTGTTATGGAAGCTGTTATTCTCTTCTTCGGTCTAATGATTTGCTGTGGTCATGGCGCTTGTAGCCCCGTATCTGCAAACCCGATACTTAAGCTGCTCTTAATCGGTGCCAGCCTGGTGATTCCCCTACCGGCGACTATCAGCTATTTAAAATACTGGCCCAGTGCCGTGGAGAACGCACTCTCCTATGAGAATTGTTTGAAGAAACCAACTAAGTTGAAGAAATAGAGGTATATATGAAGATAATCATTCAACCCCAGGGAACCCTGGCAATCTATGAACAGATTGTAAACCAATTAAAGAACGCCATCGTCACCGGGCAGCTGAAAGAGAACGAAGCGCTTCCCTCCATCCGTGCACTGGCCTCGGAACTGAATGTCAGCGTTATCACCACAAAACGTGCTTATGAAGAGCTAGAGAAGGAAGGACTTATCCGTTCTGTGGCAGGCAAGGGCTTCTATGTCTGCAAATACAATACAGATTATTTGAAAGAGAAGCAGCTGATGATGCTGGAGAATCGTTTGGCAGAAGTCATTACCGAGGCAAAACAGGCTGGTCTTACCTGTGAGCAGCTCACGGAAATGGTAGAAGCACTTTATTAGTTATTTTAGGGAGTATGAAACAATGGAAAATATCATTCTAGAATTTGAACATGTCACCGGAAATTATGGACAATTCCGTTTAGAGGACATCCACTTCTCTCTTCCGGCAGGCTATATTATGGCACTTATCGGCAATAATGGTGCCGGTAAGACTACCTTGATTAAATACATTATGGAAGAAAAGAACAAATACGAAGGAACCATCCGCATTGGCGGCACCGACATCCGCGAAAACCATGCCTATATGAAAAATAAAATCGGTTTCGTTTCCGATGAGAATCCTTTTCTTTTAGATCGTACTGCTGAGCAGAATGCGCAGATACTGGGTATTTTTTATGAAGATTTTGATATGGATTTGTTTCATGAAAGTATGAAAAACATGGGGCTCTCTCCCAAGAAGGTTTATGGGAAAATGTCCCGTGGCGAAGCTATGAAATTCCAAGTTGCTTTTGCCATAGCTCACCACAGCGAAATCTATCTCTTAGATGAAGTTACTGCCGGTATGGACCCGGTGTTCCGTATCGATTTCTTTAAGATTTTACAAGACGTAATCAAGGATGAAAAAGCATCCGTACTGATGGTCAGCCACATTGAATCAGAAGTGGAACGTAAGACGGATTATGTGGGAGTCATTAAAAACGGCAAGATGGTTCGCTTCGGCACAAGTATGGATATCATACCGGAGCTTAGACAGGAAAGAGAGGCATAAAATGGATAAGAAACTTTACAATAAAAAACAACAGCAGATATTGGATGCTTTCTATAAAGAATTTTTCACTTGGAGTGCAGAGAATATTGGAAATTGGCTTGTTGCCGGAATCTTTATCTTTGCTCATGGTATTTTCATGATGATTCCCTACCAGGAGATGAAGGATTTTAAATTAAATTTCTCTCAGCTTTTTGTGTACATGGGATATATGTATTATTTGATGCCTTATATCCGATTTACGGAAAATAAAAAGATACAGACTGTCTACGCTAAAATCAAATACATGCCTATCTCCCTAACACAGCTTCGCATTTACCGAATCAAAAAGATGGCTATCTTCTGCTTACGCCTGCTTGCAGTGTTTATGATTGGGCAGATATTCTTTTCTCTGGTATGCTTCCATGAAGTCACCTTAGCCAATATCTTATACCCTGTTATCTGTGGATTTGTTATACCATTAGGAATTAATGTACTGATGTGGTTTTTTATAAAATAAGAAAGCTAAAAGGGGAGAATCTTTCGATTTTCCCCTTTTCTAAATACTTATTCTTTATTCATATCTAAGCGCATCAATTGGATTCATCTTTGCTGCTTTATTGGCCGGATAGTATCCGAAGAATACACCGATTGCCAGTGAGAATAAAAGTGAACCTACAATACTGCTTGTGGACGGGCTTGCTGCATATCCAAGTAAGGAGCTTGCAAAGGAGCCAAGTCCCACACCTACCACAACACCGATGGCTCCGCCAATCAGACACATAATCATGGCTTCCACAATAAACTGTGTACGGATAGAACTGTTAGTTGCTCCAAGTGCCTTACGGGTACCGATTTCTCTGGTTCTCTCTGTGATGGAAACCAGCATGATATTCATAACGCCAATACCACCAACCAGAAGGGCAATTCCTGCAATAACAGAGATGGCTGTTACAATAGTTCCCATCATGTCATCCAAAACAGATACCATAGATGACATACTAAATGCCATTACGGTAAAATACTGATTATCCCTATAGTATCCCTCCAGATAGGCCTCTACTTTTTTTGCCAAATCATCTGAATTCACTCCTACCTTAGATACCACACTGAAGGAAGAATAATTCTTACTATGGTTAAATTCCTGTGCCGTAGTCAGGGGAATGTAACATTCTGTTCCTGCAGACATGCCGAACATACCGGCTGAATCATCCTGCTCATAGACACCGATAATGGTGTACTGGACTTTTTCTCCATTCATCTCTGCAGTGATATCTTTTCCTACTGCTTCCTGATATTCACAATCATATAACTCATCTACAAATTTGCTGGATACAATGGCCACATTTCTCATTTTCTGGGATTCTTCCCCGGAAAACTGTCTTCCCGCCAGCATTGTCTTTTCATTGGCTTTAAAATAACCTCTACTGGTTCCGATTACCGAGATGGATGCGGAATTGTCCTTGTTTTTAATGGTAGCAGAACCTACATTTTCACTAATAGAGATTGCTTCGATGGAATCTTCAAAATCCATGATTAAATTATTAATAATCTCATCCGTGAAATAATCCTCCTCTGTCATTTGTCTGGTTCTCTCAATAGTCCCAAATACAATGCCATCCTCCCGCTCTTCCTCTTCCGTCTCTCTCGGCTGGATGTAAACGTTAATATTATTGGCACCCATGGACTGCATGGAAGTGGACACGGACATGGTCAGAGAATTACCCACTGTCATAATTGCAATTACTGAGGCAATACCGATGATAATTCCCAGCATTGTCAGAAGTGCTCTGGATTTATTGGCTTTCAGACTGGTCACAGCCATTCTGATATTTTCAATTAACATTGTCATGACTGTCCCTTACCTGCCCTTTCTCCCACGATATAACCATCCTTGATGGTAATAATTCGCTGAGTTTCTTCTGCAAGCTCCGGCGAATGCGTGATTAACACAATGGTTTTACCCTGTTCCTTATTCAATTTATGAAATAAATCCATGACATTTCTACCGGTCTTGGAGTCCAATGCTCCCGTAGGCTCATCTGCCAGGATAATCGCCGGATTGTTTGCCATGGAGCGGGCAATTGCTACTCTCTGCTTCTGACCGCCGGAGAGCTCCTCCGGTAGATGCTTCATACGGTCTCCCATTCCAACCAGCTCCAAAAGCTCCTGCGCTCTGCGGGTTCTTTCTTTTCTGGGGACTCCTGCGTACAACATAGGCAGTTCCACATTTTTCAGCGCATTGGTCTTGGCTACCAGATTATAAGTCTGGAACACAAAACCAATCTTCTGATTCCGGATAAAGGATAAATCCCTATCCGTTGCTTCATCAATATCTACTCCATCAATAATATACTTCCCTTCCGTAGGACGGTCCAAAAGTCCGATGACATTCATCAATGTAGTTTTACCGGAACCGGATGCACCTACGATGGAAACAAATTCTCCCTCTTTGATATCTAAATCAATTCCATTTAAAATCTGAAGTTCATTGGGCTTTCCTATATAGAATCTTTTGATAATTTGGGAAAGATGGAGTATCGTATCCTTCTCTTTCTGCTCCATCCTAGAATCCTCCCATCATCAGCTCATACATCAAATCTTCTTCTGACTCGATGACTTTCACCTTCATACCTTCTTCCAGACCATCTGCAGCGATTTCTGTATAATAGCTACTTTCTAATACAATACTTACCGGCAGTTTTGTAGTTGTAAATCCATCCTCGCCCATGATTTCAATGAAAGCATTTCCATCTTCATCTTCCTGTACTGCATTATATGGAACCGTAAATACATCCTCATGCTGCTCAATGATAATACTTAAGCTGGCAGACATATCCAGACGAAGTCTATCGTTTGGTGTATCAATAGATATTCTGATTTTGTATGTTACACCGGAACCGGCCACTGCTGTTTTGGTAGCAGTAGGAGAAATAAATACTACCGTTCCTTCCAGCTCCTCGTCTCTGGTAGCATCTGTTTTAATCAACACCTTCTGACCCAGTTCAATGTCACTGATATCATATTCTCCAATTTCTGCCTCTATCTCATAAGCAGAGCAATCCTGAATAGTAATAATCGCACCCTGGGTGTAGGTATCACCTTTCTCAAAATTTACTGCGGTTACGATTCCTCCTAAAGGAGCTGCAAGGATTCCATTCTCCAGCTGTTCCTCATACATCTCCACCTGCTTTTCCTGTGAGGAAGTACTCATACTTAAGGAAGCACTCTTCTGACTGCTCTTTGCAGATGCCACGCTGCTTGCCTGATTTGCTACCATATTGTCATAGGACTTTACGGAAGAATTGTAAGCATCTTTCATCGCATCATAAGTGTCCTCCAAGCCCTCAACCACTTTTTCCTGAGCCTCTCTGGCTGCCTTTGCCTGTGCATACTGGCTTTCCAAAGGAACAATGTTCTCTAAGAGCTGTGCATATTGTGCCTGCATAGCTTCTAACTCCGCTTTTGCAGATTCATATGCCTGCTGCACGGAAGCATCTCCATCACTTACCGTTCTCTCTAACGCTTCTATCTGTGCTTCCTTTTCCGGAATTGTTTTCTCAAGATTCTCCATGGTATTCTTGGTATTTATGTAGGGAGCATAAACATCTCCTTCGTTTTTCTTGAGATTTTCCAAAGTCTTGGATGCATTATTGTACTCCACCATGGCAATCTGATAATTATCATAGGCATTGTCCATACTGGTCTTCGCCATATCTACCTGATATGCCTCCGAACGCTGTGCACTTTCCACACTTCTCTGTGCATCATTCTTGGTAAGAGTGTTTCTCTGCTGTGTAATATCTAATTGCTCTTTTGCAGATTCCAGATTCTCCTGAATGTCTGTGGTATCAAATGCGACCAGTTGCTGTCCCTCTGTTACGCTATCTCCGATTTCCACCATGATATCGGTAATCTCCACGCCGGATAATTCTGCTTTAATATCCTTAGATTTGACACTGACTACCGTTCCGGTTGCACCGATACTCTTAATAAGAGAACGCTTGGAAACCTCATCCGTCTGCATCTGAGATAATGTCTCCTGTACCGTAACCATAGCTTCTTCCATGGCATTTTTCACATACATGAAAAGAAGAACAATAACTGCAATTACCGCAATAATAATAATTCGTTTTTTACCCTTCTTTCTGTTTTTCAATGCTGTCATAACATCCTTTTGCTGTCCTACAGAATTTTCTTTACTCATTTTTTCATTTTCCCCTCTAGATATGTATTTTTTGTATATTTATTCTATAACATTTTTAGCAAAAGTGAATAAACATACTGTTATTATATTCTTAAAAGAGTATTAAAATACCGACTTGGATATACAATACAGTGTTGTAATTTTTTTTCTGGCGTGTTAAAATCCTCCCTGGATGGTATTCGAAAGAAACTGTACCAATTGAATTTGAACCTTCGGCAGAAGAAAGAGAGTATCACCTGATACAACGTATGTGCAAAAGCACAACGCAAGTAAAGGTAGGTGATATCATTGAAAATTGGCTTTATAGGAGCAGGTAAAGTAGGTTTCTCTCTGGGAAAATACTTTACGGAACACAACTTATGTGTATGCGGTTACTATAGCCGCAATTTGAATTCTGCAAAAGAGGCAGCAACATTTACAAACACAAAGTATTACAAAGACTTAAAAGAAATCATTCAAGAATGTGATACTCTGTTTCTTACGGTCCCGGACGGGTGTATCAGTGAGGTTTATTCTAAAATAATTCAATCAGACATAGCAGGAAAATATCTGGTGCACTGTAGTGGTGCACTTTCCTCTAAGATTTTCTGTGGTATCAGGGAAAGGGGGGCTCAAGGCTCTTCTATCCATCCAATTTGCGCTGTTAGTGATAAGCTAACGGGCTATCATCATTTATCCAAAGCATATTTTACAATTGAAGGAGAAGATGTCACAAGGCTGAAGGACTTACTTTGCCATTGTGGCAATCCTGTAGAAGAAATTTCTGCGGAGCAAAAGGTGAAGTACCATGCTGCAGCAGTATTTGCAAGCAATCTGGTCGTTGGGCTCTTCGATATGTCCACTCGATTACTTCAAGAATGTGGACTTAGTGAAGATTTTGCAAGTCATGCATTACATCCTTTATTCAAGGGAAACGCTGAAAACACTTTATCCATGGGCACAATAAAAGCTTTGACCGGTCCGGTGGAGCGTGCAGATATACAAACTGTACGTAATCATTTGATAACTTTAAGCAACGAACAACGCATGCTTTACCGCCTGCTATCTAAGCAGCTTATCAGGATTGCAGAGCAAAAGAACCCGGGAAGAAATTATCAGGATATATACACTCTTTTGGAAAATGATTTATAAACAAAGAAAGGATTGAATTAAAATGAAAAACACCGTTATAACTTTTCGTGAAGCAAAAGAGAATGGTCAAAAACTCACTATGCTGACAGCCTATGATTATTCCACTGCTAAGCTGATTGATGAAGCAGGTGTCAATGCCATCTTAGTTGGAGATTCCCTGGGTAATGTAATCCTTGGATATGAAGATACCCTATCTGTTACCATGGAAGATATGATTCATCATGGTGCCGCAGTATCCAGAGGTGCAAAAAATGCGTTAGTAGTCATTGATATGCCATTTATGTCCTATCAAACCGGCGTTTATGATGCAATGGTAAACGCCGGACGTCTAATGAAGGAAGGAAGAGCTGATGCTGTAAAACTAGAAGGTGGTACAGAGATTTGCGCCCAGATTCAAGCAATCACTGCTGCCGGAATTCCGGTTATGGCTCATATTGGCTTAACTCCTCAATCTATCAACACCCTTGGAGGCTTTAAAGTACAAGGCAAAGATGAGATGGCTGCCCGAAAACTCATAGAGGATGCAAAAGCGGTGGAAGCCGCAGGTGCTTTTGCTGTTGTACTGGAATGCGTACCTGCAAAATTAGCTGCGCTTATCACAAAAACCCTATCAATACCTACTATTGGTATCGGCGCAGGAAATGTTTGCGATGGTCAAGTATTGGTATATCAGGATATGTTAGGAATGTTTAGGGATTTTAAACCCAAATTTGTAAAACACTTTGCAAATGTAGGAGAAATCATGAAACAGGCCTTCCAAGACTATTGTCATGAAGTACAGATCGGCACCTTCCCCTCCGATGAACATGAATATGCTATCACTGATGATATCCTGGATAAATTGTATTAAACAGAAAAAGGAGAAATATTATATGAAGATTTTAAATACTGTACAAGAAATAAGATTACAGATAAAAGAATGGAAAAAGCAGGGACTTAGCATTGGTTTTGTTCCTACCATGGGGTACCTTCACGAAGGTCATGCCAGCCTTATGAAGTGTGCCAAAAAGGAGTGCGACAAGGTTGTAACAAGTATCTTTGTAAATCCCATGCAGTTTGGTGTAAATGAGGATCTGGATAGTTATCCCAGAGATTTAGATGCAGACGCAAAGCTTTGTGAAGAAATCGGTGTCGATATCATTTTTCATCCGGAGGTAGAAGAAATGTATTCACAGGGATTCTGCTCTTTTGTGGATATGAACGGCCCAACCGCGGAACTTTGTGGAAAATCCAGACCCATTCATTTCCGTGGTGTATGTACGGTCGTCAATAAATTATTTAATATCGTAACTCCTGATAAAGCCTTTTTCGGTCAAAAGGATGCCCAACAACTATCTGTTATCCGTCGCATGGTACGCGATTTGAATATGGATATTAAAATTGTGGGCTGCCCTATCATAAGAGAAGCAGATGGACTGGCAAAGAGCTCCAGAAATACATATCTTAGTCCGCAGGAACGCCAAGCCGCCCTTATTCTAAGCCAAACAGTTTTCCTGGGTGAACAATTAGTAAAGGAAGGAATGACTGACGCAAAAGAATTGGTTACTATAATGAAAGAAAATATTGCAAAAGAACCTCTGGCAAAAATTGACTATGTAGAAGCTGTGTGCATGGATACCATAGAAAGAATAGACAAAATCCAAGGTACCGTACTGGTTGCTATGGCAGTATATATTGGAAAAACTCGTCTGATTGACAATTTTATCGTTGAAATTTAATAACCGGAGGGATCGAATAATGCAGATAACAGCTTTAAAAAGTAAAATTCATCGTGCCACGGTAATGCAGGCAGAGCTAAATTATATCGGCAGTATCACCATTGATGAGGAACTGATGAACAATGCCGGAATTATGGAATATGAAAAAGTACAAATTGTAGATGTAGACAATGGCGCAAGATTTGAGACCTATGTAATCAGTGGTCCTAAGAATAGTGGAATTATATGCTTAAATGGAGCAGCGGCGCGGATGGTCTCTGTGGGCGATAAAATCATTATTATGTCATATGCGCAAATGTCTCCGGAAGAATTGCATAATAATCCACCTAAGGTCGTATTTGTTGATGAACAGAATCATATGACCCGCTTTACACGTTATGAAAAACACGGAAAACTTGAGGATCTGATTTAGACAAAAAATTAAGGGACTACAACAGTCCCTTAATTTTTTACTTACAACTATTCAGCACAATACAGCTTCCACTCTTGTACTCCTGCAAAATTCGGATTAAATGCATATACAAAATATTTCTTACCATTTGCGTTAATCTCAGCCTTTGCATTATCTCCATCTGCATATAGCATGTATCCACCGTGCCCCGTTACATGAAAAAATCCCGGTGTATCTGCATTTGCCTTTTTAACAACTTCCTCTGCTTCTTGTTTTGTAGCATAAACGGCCACATATACAATACCCTCCGACGCTCCTTCACAGATAAAGATTGCTGTGTCCGATGACGCATTATAACCTACTTCTCCACTCTGGATTTGTGTACCATCATCAGATGTCGGTGGAATTGTTGTGTTATCTTCATTTGTACCATCATCTTGTGAACCACTTGTTGAATCATTGTCTGAAGTTCCTGCCACAGCTACCTTCCACTCACCTACTCCATTAAAATCAATATTGAATGCATATACTACATATTTGCCCTCTTCAACACTGTATTCAGCTGTTGCATTACTTCCATTTGGATTTAGCATATATCCACCATGTCCTGTTACATATGAAAATCCCGGCATATTTGCATTTGCTTTTTTTGCTATCTCATCTGCCTGTTCCTTTGTGTCATAAGTTGCGATATATACTATACCACCGGTTGTATTTTTACATGTAAATGTAGCTTTTCCCTCACTATATGTGAAATCAGTAGGATTATTATTTACGGTGTCATCATCTTTATTCCCATTATTGTTATTTCCGTCATCGTTTCCGGAGTCTTCCGGATATTGAATTCCCGGTTCTGTACTTCCGGTACCATCCGCACCTGCATACATAGAATTTGCAGCTACAGTAATCTTAGCTCCATCGCTGAAATTTACTGTTATTTCTGCGTTAGTTGCATTATATGCTACATAGGTTTTCACCCCATTCTTCACAAAAACGGAGCTTAACGCACAATCTCCCGTAATGCTTGTATCCGGTGTACCGTAACGGTTTAAAGACTGAATAAAATGATATGTATGAGCCTTAGTTTCTCCACCCTCTACTCCATATCCTTCTGCTTCTGCCTTTTCCCATCTCTGAAGTGCAGCTTCCGGATCTGCAAGTGCCTGATACTGACACCAAATATCAATCCACTCCTTATCCGACCAATTACCCTGAGAAGCATATTTATATGCTAGTCTGATATTTTCTTCAATATATTCCTTATCTCCAGCCAAATAGAAACCCGTAGGATTCATGGGCAGAAGATTTATTCCCTGAATATGTAAAGGATTTGCAGAGAACCATGTAGCATATGTATAAGAACCACCCCATACAATTGCTGCGGAGTTATATTTTACTTCATCTGTAGCCTTGTTAATACTATCCACTTGTGCATTTGGTACACCATAGCGATATGCATCACTCAATACATCCTCATCCACATCAAACCAGTAGTTATTCACAGCCGCAACTTCTGTGGTATATAGATATACACCTAGGTCTCTCAACTTATCATCCCCTGTTGCTTCACCGTAAAGAATGATCCCTGCCCATGCATTTAATGCTTCTGAGCTTGATTCCTGATTATTACCCATACCGAAGTTCTGATGTCCTGAAGCCCACGAATGCCCTTCATATGGTGCAAAGCTTCTGAGATACGGATACTTACTGTCTGCACTGTTTCTCTCCGGACATGCAATATCATAAATCAACTCTTTAACCATTGCGCCATACTGATCATCATCTCCCCAATTATCAACTCTCATTGCAACCTGTGCTGCTGCATAAATAAAATATCCATAGTGAAAATGATGGTCATTTATCTGATCGACAGAACTGTAACTTTGAGGGAATCCGAAGAGTGAACCTACTCCCTTATCATAATAAAAGTATGCATCATCATTTTGTCCCGAATATGTAAACCAGTCCTCCAGACGTGTCTTTAATACATCAAGTAACTCTGCTGCGGTTTCCATGTCACCTGCATCCTCTGCTGCTACCATTGCATTCACGAGACGATTCAAACCTTTTCCATCCCAATAAGTATCTCCACTGCCCTCGTAATTCCTGAAGTAATTGTCAGCAAATTCTGTTGTATACTCTTCCAAATATGCGGAAAGCTCATCATTATACTTCTCCTCTATGGAAGGCATATATGGTAAAATTCCACTATACTTCTGTACTGTAGTGAAAGAAGATCCAATCATTGTCTTCATAAGGCCACGCACAGTTTGATATTTATAGTCAGCAAAATCTACACCTGACATATTCTTATACTGATGTGGCAGAATGCCCATTACTGTACCATTTGCCTTACTCTCTGATTTTTTATCAAATGTATAAGCATATGTTGTTGTTACCGTACTTGTTTTTTCATCATAGGAATACGTTGCTTTTGTATCTGTGATAAAGTTATATGCATATTCAAGATAAGCCTTTCCTATATTCACAGCCCACTCATCATTTGGATTTGTTTTTGACGAACCAAGATATGCCATAGAAGCATACTCTTTTCCGGACGGGAGATTTGCAGTCATACTCTTAACCCCATTAGATACTTTGCTGATATTCCACATGGTTCCCTGTGCTGCATAAAATGCATAATAATCGTAATCTTCATCACCATTATCAAAGCATCTTACCACTATCCAGCTGCCATCATTACTCTGGTATACCACTTCGGATGGAAGTCCTGACTTTCCACCTCTTTCCACAATCAGTGTATTCGAATTTATCATTTCAAAATATGCAAAAGGTATACCCTGTACCAAAGTCGCTTTCATTTGTTGCGATTTATCTTCTGCATTTTCCCAGATAATATCATATGACCAATCTGTAACGGCATCCACCTTCGCGCTATTTGATGTAAATCCCGTTTTTACATAAAAATCTGTAAGGGTTCCATTCTCCGCCATCTGCATTGTATATACTTTATTTGCGGTATCCGATAGCGAAGAAGGTGCTGTAACCTGTAAGCCATATGACTCACCTTTGTATGCAAGAGGTATTGCATACACTTGACTTGAAAATGCCTGGTCTCCGTCTAAATCCCACATAAATGAGCTTGCCCAGTTTGTAGTATCAAAAGCGCCATTATTTGCATCATAGTTATCTGTCGTATACCGATACGTGCTTCCCTTGTATGGAAGCTTTGCTGCCAATGTTGAATTATTTACATATACAGGATTGCCACTTGCATCATTATAAGAATACTGTCCAACGATTTCCGTAGAATAGCTTCCATTTCCCATTGATGTGCCTGCTGCCTGTACTGTGATGACATCAACTATAGATGACAATCCCATTACTGTAGCTAATGCACCAACAAACAATCTTTTCACTGTTACTGTTTTCTTTTTCATTTTACCCCTTCCTTTCATTGCGAATGTACAATTTGTATACATTTTTCTTATTTGTATAAACTTTTATGTACATTATTCCCCTCCAACAGTCTGATTGTATCAATTTGTTTGTGCAATTTCAGTTTGTTTTTTTTATTTAAGTATATTTTTTTTATTTTATTGTTTCATATGCTTTAATTGAGTAGTGTTTTCGTTGTAATTAAATGATAATTTAATGATTATTCAATCTTCTCAATTATTTTTCTTCTCTTTATCTCTCCTGCTTCACTAATCCAGTAATATTCATTGCAAATTTTTACAACACAATCCGTTCCTGCTATTGACAACGTATTCTTATTGTTCTCATATTCTTCACGAATCATTTTCTGATACTCGTTAAGCAATGTATACACCATTTCGGTTTTCGTACCGTTCACACACATGTTAATAACCTTATCATTTCCTCTCGTTGTCTCATGAATATACAAACGGTTAAATGCATCAACAAACTTACAACTCTTTGTTGTCTCAATAATATCATTGTACGCACGTAATGTTTCTGAAAGCATCTGTCTATAACGCGCAATCGCCTCATATGCCTTCTTTCGAGACTGTTCTTCTATAACTGCTCCTTTATATTGGTCCATAATACTATTAATCTCATCTCTCTGATAAAAACTATATGCTTTCAGATTGAACTTTCCGGTATAACTTCTCAACAAATCATTCTTATCTTTATGCCAATAGTAAAAATTATCTCCATACGCCTTCCTTATAGAATCCGATGCCAAACAGTTCTGGCTTCTCCACCTGGCATTCGGCTCACACACTCTCCACCAGCCATCATTAGGAAAATAAAAACCACGCGTATTCTGCAAATCATAACGCATATCATACAATTTATTTCCGGCATATAACGTATATTGATTCATATGAAAAGTTACATTTAATTTGTCATAAAGTTCTGTCACTCGTCTTAATTGTTCAAATGTAAATCGGCTACTTTCTGCCTGTTCACCTGGATAATTCATAATAAATCCGAACAGACCTAACATATTATATTTCTGACATAACTCTACTGCCTTAAAAAAACAATCCTTATAATGTTCTGCATTCTTAGTTTTATGCATTAAATTTATCAAAGTATCCTCTGCCAAAGATTCTACACCGAAATGTAAATCTATATTTAATTTTGATAAGCTTGCTACCATATCCTCAGTCAGCCTGTCAATTCTGGTTTCTGCCCAATAGGAATACATCGGATACTTCTCCGATAAAAAGCTTACCAAGCTTTCTGTCTTTGCCTGATCAATACCAAAAATCGGATCAGAAAATAAAATCCTTTTTATCGGGAAATACTTTACTGCTCTGTCAATTTTCTCTTTTATCAGCTCAACTTCCATCTTACGGTACGGATTTTTGTAATCATCACTTTGCACACAAAAAGCACACTTGTGAAAACAACCTCTGCTCAAACTAATATACAACTCATCTGTTTGGTACGGATATAAGTCATAGCGTAATGTTTTTTCGTTACAGAGCTCCAATGTTTTTCCCACAATCACCTTCGGAAGATTCTTTCCACCACTTAATACAATTTCCCGAAGCGCTTCTTCGCCTTCGCCTCTGATTATATAATCTACAAGATTCTCCTCACTCATAAAATCATCCGGTAATGCTGTCGGATGGTACCCTCCAACTACAAGTGTCGCATGAGGAAATAACTCCCTACAAATTCTTAATACATCAATTGTCGCCAAATAATCAAAAGAAGTGTAACAACTAAATGCTACGATATCTGGCTGCTTCTCCTTTAATACCGACTTTGCAAATGCTTTAAATTCTTCAATCTTTTCGTAACTGCGCGGAAATCCAAACATCATCTCAAAATCTATTACCTCAACATCTGCCACATCAATAATGTGACTCATTAAAGATAGCATTGCATACTTCACACGCTCTGGCTTTGTATCTTGATAAAAATATTTTGTTGCTGCTACTATTAAGCATTTCGTTTTCATCTCATTACCTCTCATCTTGTATTTTTTTTACTGCTTTCTGTCGAATGCTTCTTACTCTTTCTTCATCTAAAATATCCGTTTTTACAAGCTCTAAAAGGGCCGTTATACGATGTAAAGTTGCTTTTCTCAGATAGGTTTCACCTACCTTTCTTTGTTGCGCCTCCACCTTAATTATTTCTTTTAACGATATACTGATTTCTTCCAAATATCCAAAATACTTTTTACACCACTCGTCAACAAAACCATACTGCAACACATTTCCTAATGTTCCTCTTTCTGTTCCGTTGACATCAATCTCAGCCCTATACTTCCTATAGTACAAAGAGTCTGAATACAATACCAACTTTTCGTTTACCACAATCTGTACCGATGTGCACAATTCGCAGATTCCTTCTAAGCTTTCAATCAGTTCCGTTCTTTTTACCAATGGATCTGCAAGAATTATGTAGGCCTGCGTATGTATTCCTTCCTCCTCCAAAATTTCTACCGCCTTGAGGTGTGTCTCCTTCATCTCCTGTTTCCCCAAACGTTTCAGTTGGCTATCCGACATACTTTCTATTCCAACTGTTACATATCTCAAACCAACTGTTTTCAACTCAGATATTATCTTTCTACTTATGGCATCACTTCTACAATGAATTGCAAAAATCACCTTCAAATCATGCTGTTTAATTTGCCAAACAAATTCCTCTGTTCTCTGCTCGATTTGACGCCCCACACCCAAAAAGTTGCTATCTAGAAAACGAAAATAACGAATATTAAACCTACTAAGTATTTCTTTCATCTGTTCAACAATTGATCGTATAGGGTATTGCACATAACATTTTTCTCCCCATGTATGGTAATACTCACTATATCTACAAAATAAGCATCTTCTTGGACAACCAACAGAGGATTGAATAATACCAACCTCGCCTGAAAAAAACAAATTTCTATATGCCTCTCTATTCTTTTCGCATACAACACCTTCCCCCGGATACCCATACCATTCTTCAAACACTTTCT
Organism: Acetatifactor sp.; assembly: GCA_045541195.1. GTDB lineage: Bacteria > Bacillota > Clostridia > Lachnospirales > Lachnospiraceae > Acetatifactor. Next base: position 246,572 of record JAZQIQ010000031.1, read on the forward strand.
TTTTAGATGCATATACTTTTCTACAAAAATTTTCCAGGTTCTGTTCTGGAGTTCCCTGCCAAATAGTGATTTCATGCGAAAATTCTCTCTGTAGTTCACTCTCTTTTATCGTGGGCAAATATCCGCAAAAATAAACCTCCACATTTTTTTCCCTTGCTAATATATGCTCCAAGTTTTTTTTTAGCCACTCCGGAATATAATTATCTATATAAATGATAAGAACATCCAAATCATTAATCTCTATATGTTCCTTGCTCTTCCCCTGCAATTCCACAAAGCGAACCTCGATATCAATACTTTTCAATCGATTCCAAAACCATCTCCATATGGGGTTTCTATCAAATGTTATTACATTCCTTCTTTGTAATTCTAGACGCGTAACATCAAGTATGCCGACAACACCATATTGCATTTTTTTGTTCATCGTTGTACTACCCTCACATGTGTTCTAATAAGCAGTCATATTTTTCTTCATATAGTTTTACTAATTCACATAAAAATGGAATCTTTTCATTCACCTTTCCCACCTCAGTTTTTGCCCATCCTGGACAATATGGACATAAATATTGTTTATCACACTGCAAACACTCACAAATAGTTTCTTCCTTGTATTTTTCTGAAACCTTCTCAACCAGAAGATGACATGCATTTTCAAAAGAATTCTCCTTCAAATTCACATTAATTTCACGAATAAAGAAACATAATTGCAAATTCATCTCCGGATTGATTACAAATGGTTGACAAACATGAATACAATATGAAATATTTCTTGCTTTTTTCTGCGGCAACTTCTTAATTTGTTCGTAATACTCTTCTCCTCGTTCTTCATTATCAATCTTAAGATCAATAATCTCTTGCGGCGTATATCTGTAATTTATAGCTTCTGTGTCTCCATTGAACCTAGGCAATATTCTTACTTCTATCTTTGTCGAAATTCCCTTCGCACTAAACTCTCTTTGAATCTCTTTCATCTTTGTAACATCATTTTGTCTCAATAACGGTATCTTTACTGTCACATTTACTCCCTGAGCTTTTAAATATAGAATCTTCTCACATACCTCTGTATAACGATCCTGTCCGGTAATCCTTTCATAGGAGTGTTTATCAGCACCAAATAAAGAAATTCTTATCATTGCCGGTCTTTTTTTAACAAGTAACTCCATTTTCTCTTTATTCATCAAAGTGGCATTTGTAAACAAAGATATAATGAAACCTAGGTCCCATGCATACGAGTATATCTTTTCAAAATCTGGATTAAGTAACGGTTCTCCACCGGTAATCAATATTCTGCGAAATCCATATTCCTTCAATTTGTCTAAAACTTCTGTTGCGTCTTCATATTCCATAAACCTCATTGGGTGTTTTTCTGTATCTGGTATGTAACAATGAATACAATGCAGATTGCATTGATAATTTAACTCTAATACTACCGTTTTATTCACATTCAGCTTACCTGTATTTCTCATCCCAAATACTCCTTCATCATATTACTAGCATCATATCGTATGATTGCCTCCTTTAACTTTGTATGATTTTCCTTCATCTCTTTTTTTACCTGATGTGAAAAAACCAAAGAATCAGCCAATGTTTCTCTATATATTTCACATAATTCCTCCGGTACTTCTTTCATTTCATCCTGCTTATTTATTCTTTCATAAAAACATCTTCCCTTGCATCTGGCAACAGCCCAACAACTATTACAATTTTTACTCGCTTCTAAAAAGTCCACAAAAATTTTTTTCACCTTTTCTTTATCAATTCCATTCTCTAAATCGCCAATCCGAAATTTCTCATGACCAACCAAACGATTACAAGGATATATATATCCATCTATTCCAAAGGATACTATCCAATTTCCCGCACCACAAAGAAATAATCCATTCTCTCTTTGCGACTTGTGAAATGAAACACTAAACTGCTTCGCATCAAATGAATCTTTACTATTCTCTATGATATCTTTATATCCTTTCTTCATTATATCCCTTTGTTGTAATAAGAATTTTTTGTAATCTTCTATATTAAATTGATAACATCTCTCCGGTTTTACCATAGGATAATCTACAATACTAATAGTATGAATATCAAATCCTTGTTCTTCAAAAAAATCATGTAACACAGAAAAACTAACATTCTTTGTAGCTGTTGTACGAATCGAAATCGGTATGTCATATTTTCGCAGTAACTCGATTCCTTGCATAACTTTGTCAAATGTAGGTTCACCCCCTGCCAATATGCGATTTTGATCATGTACCTCTTTTGGTCCGTCCAAACTCACTGCAATGCCGACTCCATGTTTCTTAAAAAACTCGACAATCTCCTCTGTCAAAAGTGTTCCATTCGTAGTAAGTGTAAAAAACACCTTTTTTCCGCCGTAAGAATCCTTTATTCTTTCCCAAAGCAAAACAATATGTTTTATCACCTTCATATTCAACAAAGGCTCCCCACCAATAAAAACCACCTTTTGAAATTCTCTGTTTTTTCCTACTGAAAGCAAATAATTGAAACATCTTTCGGCTGTTTCAATCTCCATTAAACCTTTTTGATTAAATGTTCCAGACTCCCCACCATAACAATACTTACACGCTAAATTGCAATCTTGAGAAACCATAAACATCCCTTCTAGAACATCAATTGGTCTTTCTTCATATTTATTTATTTCTTTTATTCCCTTTTCATAAAAAGTTCCATCCGACGGCTTAATTATTTTTTCTTCAATCAAACTTTGAATATGATTTAACACCATATCAACCGTTTCTCTTCCGTACTCATCTTCTAAAATCCTATACTCTTGTCCCTGTTTCAATTTTGTTACAATGTCATATACTCTACCACTGACAAAGATAGGGCGCGTAGTATTCGTATCTACCAATATATATTGTTCCTCATGTTTTACCACATTAATCTCACTCAGATTCACCATGATGCAATTCTCCCGCCTTCTTTTGTTTTTTTAATTCCAAGAACAAATCAAGTTTTATTCTATATGCATCTTTATATACTTCACATAGTTCTCCTGACACCATTCCCAGTTCATCATTCTCAAAGTCCATCTGTGCAATACACCTTCTCTTACAAAAAACATAGGCTTCACATGACTCGCATTTTTTACTTTTCTCCAAAACCCTTTGAAAAATTTGTCGAATCTTACATATATCCAATCCCTTTATAACATTTCCAATTCGATAATATTCTTTTCCTACAAGTCGATGACATGGATAAATATACCCATCACTACTAAACACCACACTCCACCATCCCGCGGAACATTTAAATGGATATCCAGGTGTTCTTCTATCCATATCATCGTATACATATTGCATCTGCTTTGCCTGAAAAGATGTTGTATTTCCCTGTACAATATCCAAATACCCCGAATACAATATCTCTTTTTCTTTTTTTTCAAATTCTCTGTATTGTGGAATATCCCATTGATACAATTCTTTCTTCTTCTTTAACGGATAATCCACAGGAATAATATGAGCCCTCGAGAAATTTCGTTTTTCAAAATAAGTATACAATGCCTCCAAATTCGTATCACTGGTTAGTGTAGATCTTACTGAATACCCTATTTGTGCTTGTTCCAGCATATTTATACCTTCCATTACACAATTATATGTATCTTTTTCATTACAAAATTTTCGATTATGATTTTGTATCTCCGCCGAGCCATCAAGACTTATCGTAACTCCTATTTTCTTCTCCTTAATAAATGTAATAATCTCAGGAGTAAACAACGTTCCATTTGTTGTAAAAGAGAACTGAATTTCTTTTTTGGGATAGCTCTTTTGCAATTCTTCCCATTGTTCTACAACATATTTCATCACCTCAAAATTTAAGAGAGGTTCCCCTCCCAAAAATTTTATTCTTTGTATTGTCTCACTACCGGATAATTCTAAAAAAAGGTGCAAAAAACTTTTTGCCATCTCACGGGTCATAAATCCACTTGCACCAAACTGTCCCTCTCCCCCATAACAGTATTTGCACTTCATATTGCAATACTGTGCTAACATAAATACACCTTCCACTATACAAGGGGAAGACGCTAAAAACTTTTGAGGATTAACTTCATAACACTTCGCATACTGTTCTCTATCAGACTTCAATTTTTCTCTGAAATCTAATACATCTTGAACAATTTTATTTCCGAAAACATCCTTTATGTTTTGCATTGACATATCATTTTCTATTGCCTGAAATATATCATAAAAATTTTTACTGACAGTAAAAATTTGATGTATCACATTATCTATTAATACATGATTTCCATTAACTTCCAATAATACAAATCCATCATTAGTCATCCGCCCAATCACCTTTATTTCTATCTTTTTGTAAAGCTGTATAATATCATTATCTTTACATACTATACAGCTTTATCCATTATTCTCTTTCATCAGCAAACATTAATTCTTTAATGATGATTCGGGAATAAATCCTCTGATGGGTCCCATCCGAAAGGACAATTAATTGGTACATCACAGTCTGTCAATTCTACATTTTCAAAATCTGCCTGTGTCTGTACCTCTTCCATGTTATTAACTAATTTTGCATTAGTTAACTTATCATTTTCCATGTACCTTATCCTCCTTTTTATAATATTTATATCATCTCAGCAAATTGTTGTGAGAACTGATACCAGATTTATCCTTTTAACTAATTCAGTCTGTCATCCCGTAACACTTCTACCAAATTGTTTCGGAACAAACGCTTTACTCCGATATAATACGCTAATGCTACACTCACAAGAATGAGCAATGCAAATATACCTACTGCACCAAATGGCAATTCACCAATTACACGCCCTATGCTGATATAGCTTGCCTTTGCTGCAAATACTACAAACAATGCTGTAAGCGGAACAGTAATAAATAATGGACGTCCCGCAATCACAGATGCTTCTACCACAAACATTCCCACCATGTCCTTTGTAGTCATACCAATGGATAAATAGCGTACAAACTCCTTTTTTCGTTCATTAGCAAAGCACAATGTGTAAGAAAATACATTGGCAATTCCTATTACTGCCAATAGAACACATAATGCTCCCACCACATATTGAATTCCAGACATCATCTTCTGGTTGCTGTATTCTTCTTCAATTCGATTTTCACTTTCTATTACATATACTTCACCAATACCGTTTACCAACTCTTCCTCGATACGGTTCAATTCTTCCGGACTAGTTCTATTTTCCGCTAATACTCTAATGTATGTATTCTGCTCATAAAGAACTTCTGCATTCTTTTCTATCCAAAGTGAAAATGGTACAAACATTACCAATGAACCGTTTTTGTACTCCTCTCTGAGTAGTGGAAGCTTGTCAGTAAATCCTGCTATTGGAAATGTAAACTCTTCTGTGTTATCTCCCTGTAGTACAACCATTTCCTTTTCTTCCCTAAGAAATGGGATGTATTCCTTCTGTCTGAAATTGCTGTCTACACTATTCCATATACGATTCCAAATTACTACTCCATTATCATTTGATTGTGGAATAGTCTCCCCGCGATACTCAACAAAACTTTCGTCATCCATTACAATTATCGATACTGTTCCCCAAATGTAATCCCTTCCCAGCGGTGATTCCAGTCCCGATACCATTCCAGATGTGCATGTAGTAACCAGTTCTTCACTTAGCTCGTTTGTCTCCAGCATAATCGATGCATTCGCTTTTTGATACATCACTACATTATTTGTCCCTTCAGGTAATAAAGGCATTGTAACCTCACTCATGGCCGCATCCTTCACAGTGATCATTACATCCCATACATCTTTATAGCGTTCAAAATAAGTTTCCTGAGTACTAATTCCGGAAAGTGTAAAAAAGCAAAGTATCATTGAAAAACCCAAAAAAGAAAAAGTCAATGACAAAGTAGCCGTTCGAAGTGATTTCTTCTGTTTTTTTAAAATACTTCCTGCAAGTTCTCCTCGTATTCCTAAGACTTTCCCCAAAATTAACGAGTTATATCTCTTTTCCTTTTTGATTTCTATCGTTCCCTTCATTGCTTGAAGTGGTGTCAGTTTACTCATCTTGCGTGCCGGACGCCAAGCAGACATAAAAATGGTTACAAAAGCAACTACTATGGTTAAAACCAAAATTCCCGGATGAAACACAAAGTTCGCTTCATGACGTCCCGGAACATCAGAAGCCATCCTATTAATAACAAACACAAATATTGCACTTGAACTAATTCCTAATATTGTACCCACTCCCATAGGAACAGTACTAAGTGAAAATGCTTGTCCGATTAACATCATTCGAATCTGTTTCGGTGTTGCCCCAATTCCGGACAAAATTCCCAGCTGTGTCACTTGCGCATTCATAATTACTGCAAAGGTATTATTTATAATTAAAATCAATGAAATACTGACAACAATCAGAACAGAAATGTAAAACAATAGTAAAAGTGGTGGTGTCGCATCTTCCGGATTAAAAATAAGGTAATTCGAAAGTAACACTGTATGATATTCCATCTTTACTCCGTCGATTTCCAATGATTTCACAAGCTTTGGTGCTTCCTCATATACTGCTCTTGCATCTTTCATCACAAGTTCTAAAGTTGTCTCTGAACTATCTGAAAGCATTTCATTTATCCTTACACTTTCCACTTCAGATGATTTTTCTAACACCTCTATTACTGTTGTATCAAACACTCCTTCAATTCGGATGTGCCATCCACCTTCTTCTGCCACAATACGTTCTATATCATAGTTCCACATATTATAAAAAAGGCTACACAACAATGAAAGAAACAACGTAGTGATAAAAGCAGCCACCACAATAGACATGCTTAATATGCGATTATTTTTGATAAAATCCCTTGTATAATCCTTCCACATATATTCTCTCCTCATCATTCATCCTTCACAATATGTCCGTCTTCTATCTCAATTATACGTGAAGCTTCTTTTGCCACCTTTTCATCATGAGTGATTACAATCATAGTTTGCCTCAGTTCTTTATTTAAGTATTTCAGGAGTTCAATTACTTCTTTTGTATTCTTCTTATCCAAGTTTCCGGTAGGTTCATCTGCAAGCAATACCGCCGGACGATACATAAGCGTTCTTGCAATAGCTGCTCGCTGCTGTTGTCCGCCGGAAAGCTGATTTGGAAGCATTTCAAGTTTATCTTCAATCCCTAAAGTCTTCACTAGAAATGTAAAATACTCTTCGTCTACTTTTTGTTTATCCAACAAAAGCGGCATAATAATGTTTTTCCTAATAGACAATGTCGGAATCAAGTTATAAAATTGATAAATCAGACCTACTTTCCTACGTCGAAACAATGCTGCCTGAGTTGTATTTAATGCAGATACATCAACACCAGCCACCATTACTGTCCCTTCTGAAGCATTGTCTACAGTTCCTAATATATGTAACAATGTGGATTTTCCTGATCCTGATGCACCGATAATAGCCACAAATTCTCCTTCCTCTACGGACAAATTAATATTATCTAATGCCATTACACGATTTTCATCGTTTCCATACACCTTTTTCAGATTGCTACACTTTAATATCTCCATTTATTCTTTTATTCCTTTCTTTTTTGTATTCATATGTTCAAGTGAATTATTTCTTATTTACACATCTACATTTGTAAAATACATTCTCTAACTTCTCTCAGCTGAATTATATAGACTCTATAGGTTTTCTTACAACACTTATGTCGTGAAATGCATTTTTTGGTCGCGAAATGCAAAAATAGACCCTATTATGACCCCTTTTTAATAGAATTGTGCGACGCAAAGTGCGCACAAAAAAACGGCAATGATTTTCATCATTACCGCTTAAAGAAACGTTTCCTGCGGGAATCGAACCCACAACTAGCGCTTAGGAGGCGCTTGTTATATCCATTTAACTAAGGAAACTTATTGCCTATGGCAATATATATTTATCAGGCTACTCTGCCGGAAAGTTAATCCTACCCTGCAGCCAGATGAATCCCTTAAATCTTCGACCCACCTGTGGTTCACCAAACAAATCTATTTTATTAATAATTACATCAAATGTCAATTCATTACAGAAAATTGTTAGAAGAAACATTTCTTCTCCGGTCAACTCATTGGTCCGTTCTTCAATTTTCGTAATCTCACCAAGAACCGAATAGTGGTCACATTCCACTCCATAAGGCATAAAGTAAGTATCTACGATACTGTACACATCTTCCTTTAGAATTTTCTTGGAAATCGTTGTATACATATCCATATCTTCTAAAGTAAGTTTCTCAATTGCCTCTTCATCTCCACGCCTGGCCGCCACAATCAGTTTCGAGCGGTTCACAGATTCTTTCCTCACCTGACTTTTCTGAAATTCATTCTTCTTAATAGGCATCATAATCGTGCCGCCCAGTGAAAGTGCAGATAGTGTAAGGGTAGTTCCCTTTATAGGTAACCTTCCGGCATACTTGGCATTTACATAAGGAATCATATTCTGCAAATAGAATATTAATGTAATTCCCACATTGACATCATCACAGACACCTGCGTAGGATTCCTTTGCAGCATGACGCTCCACAGAAACATCTTCTGTAGAGGTCACTCCGTTACCCTTTAAGTAAGGGTAATAATATTCGTAAGTGAATTTGTCATCCTCATCAAATTCACCGCACACTGCAATTCCTATATCCGGAGCAAAACTTTTGCAAAATTCACCGAGCATTATATCTTCTTCATTTAGGGTATACGCTCTCTCATCTGAATCCATCACAATGCTCTTCAGTAAATCTTTCAATTTTTTTCGATCGGTATACTCGCTAAAGCCGATAGCCCGCATAAATTTGTGCAACTCTACTCCTCCTACTTATTATGTCTCACAAACAGGCTCTTCGCAGCCGCTTGTATTTCTTGACTTTTTTGATTATTATTTTAAAAATTCCTGTCCACCCATGTAAGGTCTGAGAACTTCCGGAATACGTACACTTCCATCAGCCTGCAAGTTGTTCTCTAAGAATGCAATTAACATACGAGGTGGTGCAACCACTGTATTATTTAAGGTATGTGCAAAATACTTACCATTCTCACCATTTACACGAATCTTAAGTCTTCTTGCCTGTGCATCACCTAAGTTAGAACAGCTACCAACCTCGAAGTATTTCTTCTGTCTTGGAGACCATGCCTCCACGTCATAAGACTTCACCTTAAGATCAGCCAAGTCACCGGAACAGCACTCGATAGTTCTTACAGGAATATCTAAAGAACGGAATAAATCTACCGTATTCTGCCATAACTTGGTGAACCACTCCTTAGATTCTTCCGGCTTACATACAACAATCATTTCCTGCTTCTCAAACTGATGGATACGATATACCCCACGCTCTTCAATACCATGAGCCCCCTTCTCTTTTCTGAAGCAAGGAGAATAAGATGTCAAAGTCTGAGGAAGCTGCTGCTCAGGAATGATGGTATCAATAAACTTACCAATCATAGAATGCTCAGAAGTACCGATTAAGTACAAATCTTCACCTTCGATCTTATACATCATAGCGTCCATTTCCGCAAAAGACATAACTCCGGTAACAACATTACTACGAATCATAAACGGAGGAATACAATAAGTGAAACCTCTGTTTACCATGAAATCACGTGCATAAGAGATTACTGCAGAATGAAGTCTTGCAATATCTCCCATCAGATAATAGAATCCGTTACCTGCTACCTTACCTGCTGCATCTAAATCAATACCGTTAAACTTTTCCATGATTTCCGTATGATAAGGAACATCAAATTCAGGTACAACCGGCTCACCATACTTCTGGATTTCAACATTTTCACTATCATCCTTACCGATAGGAACGGTATCATCAATGATGTTAGGAATCGTCATCATAATCTTGGTAACTTTCTCTTCTAACTCACCTTCTAACTGCTCAAGCTCTGCAAGACGCTTTGCATTCGCTGCAACCTCTGCCTTCTTGCTTTCAGCTTCTTCCTTCTTACCCTGTGCCATTAACGCACCAATTTCCTTAGAAATCTTATTTCTGCTTGCACGAAGATCATCCGCCTCCTGCTTTGCTGCTCTGGACTGAGCATCTAACTCAATAACTTCATCTACTAAAGGAAGCTTGGAATCCTGGAATTTTTTCTTAATATTTTCCTTTACTACATCTGGATTCTCTCTTAAAAATCGAATATCAATCATTACTTTATCCTCCAATCTGCTTACGCAGTTTAATCCAATGCTTTTTCAATAAAAATATGGTTAATCTTCACCAGGTTCTTAATCACTTCACCGGGTGGTTCATTACCCATTGCATCTTTTTCAATTCTAATAATCGGTCTGTCCTGGAATCCTCTATTCTGAGCAATTACCACACCTACTTCCCCCTCATTGGTAAGTACTCTTGTACCAGAAGGATACACTGCGGTAAATCCCAAAAAGACGTCTACTATTTTACCATCAAACTTAGTGTTTTGAAAAGCCTTTAAATACTCAATTGCTTCATAAACTTTCACTCTTTTACAACCAATTCCGCAAATCATCTCATCAAAGGCATCGCAGATATTCACAATTCTACACTCTATAGATAAATCCTTGTTTCGAATCGGATATCCTGATCCATCCATTCTCTCATGATGGAACAAAATAATAGATTTCGCTGTAATAGATAACCATGGTTCACCATTTAATGCAGAATATCCGGTAATCGGATGTTTCATATACTCACTCTGCTCATTATGTGTCAATTCACTAAAATCTTTTTCTGTAAATGGCACTGTAATATAACGAAGTCCAATATCATGAAGAAGACATGCAATACCGATATCATGAATCTGCTCTTTTGATAACCCCAACTTTATTGCAGTTAAAATGGCCATAGAACATACACTGATGGAGTGTTCGTATAAATCAGAACTTCTTTGTTTGATATCGAACACCTGTTCTATAATTTTATCTTCATTTAGTATATTATTGATGATATTATCTGCTGTACTGTTGAGCTCACTTAATTCTTCATTTTTCTTATAAGTGTGCCTTTCCAGAATTTCTCTTACTTTATTTTTTGCAGAAAGCTCAATATCAGATTTCAGAATAACCATTTCCGGTTGAATTTCTTCCTCTTCTACAATTACCGGAGCTTCTTCTTTCTCTACATAAGCTTCTTCCACTCCTAATTCTCTAAGTCTCTGCAAATATTCTTTTTTTAGTGTGGCGCCCTTTGGCAAAATTATTTGGTAGTCATGAGTCAACAATGTTCTACCAAGTACTTCATTTCCTTGCAGTTCATCAATTTGCTTTCGAATCATCTCTACAGCGTCCCCTTAAATAAGAAATTATTTTTTCCCCATTGCAATTGCTAAAGCCTGTTCTTCTTCTTTTCCCAATACCAAAGAACAAACTCCTCCATTAATCTCCTTTGTATAGGAGTAGCACCCCTCAGTGCTGTGAACGGAATTTATAATAAATCCATTATCGTTTTCGTCTAACAGTGCCAGACTAAAACTTAACTTTCCACCCATTTGCTGGAAAGCGTCATACTTAACCAATCCCAGCTTTTGGAAGGTTCCTTCCATTCTTTTAAAAAGTATACCTACATCTTTTTTATTTTTATCTGTTACTGCCTTGATAAATTTAGTTTCTTCAATTAAAGCAATAATATCAGATTCCAGACTTGCTCCATTCTTTCCGACAGTGAACTTTGCCAGTTTCTTTTCCATCCGGTTAAGCTTTACCATCTGCGCAATACACATTCCTAATAGCACTAATACAAATATAATCAGTACGATTATTATAATTGCAAGAACAGGACTGGATATTCCTAATACTTCCAGTAAACTATTCATCTCCTGCCACCTGTCTGCTATTTGTTAAAAATACTTAATAACTGATCCAAGTCATCATGACTATAGAATTCAATTTCAATTTTACCGGTTCCATCACCCTTAGATGAAACAGATACTTTTCTGCTCAACTTCTGTTTCAGGCGCTCTTCGATTTCTGCATAAATTGCATCCATCTCCTTGTCATCCTTCTTCTTTGGCTTTACAGTTTTTCCGTAATTCTTAACAATCTTCTCGATATCACGAACGCTCAGTTTTTCATCAAAGATTTTTTCTGCAAGAGCATACTGTTCTTCTTCATTCTCAATTGCTAAAAGCGCTCTTGCATGTCCGGTACTGATTTTATCATCAATCACCATCTGCTGAACTCTCTCACTTAATTTTAACAATCTAATTGAATTAGTTACCGCTGCTCTGGATTTTGAAACTCTCTCTGCAACTTCATCCTGCTTTAAACCGAATTCTGTCAGAAGTCTCTTATATCCTAAAGCTTCTTCGATAGGATTTAAATCTTCACGCTGAATATTCTCAATAATGGAAATCTCTAAGATCTCCTTTTCCGTATAATCCTTAATGATTACCGGAATCTCTTTTAATCCGGCAATCTTACATGCTCTCCATCTACGCTCACCGGCAATAATCTCGTAATGATCTTTACGATCCTGAACTAAAATAGGTTGCAATAATCCAAACTGCTTAATTGAGTCCGCTAATTCCTGTAAAGCATCCTCATCAAAATTCTTACGTGGCTGCTCTCTGTTTGGCTCCACCATTGTAATCTTTACAATGGTTTCCGGTCCTTTATCTACTACATCCACTGCTTTTGTTTCTTTCTTTGGTTTGGTTTCACCTACCATATTGGGAATAAGACCATCTAATCCTTTCCCCAAACCTCTAGCTTTTGGTGCCGCCATTTCTTTTTCCCCCGTTTACTAATTCTTATTAATCAGTTCTTCCGCAAGATTCATATAGCTTTCTGCACCAGCTGACTTAGGATCATATGAAATAATAGGCATTCCAAAACTAGGTGCTTCTGCTAAACGAATATTTCTTGGAATCATTGTTTGGAAAATGTACTGATTTAAATTATTTTTTACATTCTCTACAACCTGCATGGAAAGATTTGTTCTGGAATCATACATGGTGAAAATAACACCTTCCATCTCCAGACAGGGATTCAATCTCTCCTTAACCAAGTTTACTGTATAAATTAACTGGCTAAGTCCTTCCAATGCATAATACTCACACTGGATTGGAACCAATACACTATTAGCTGTTGTCATTGAATTAATTGTAAGAACATTTAAAGATGGAGGACAGTCAATAATAATATAATCATAATCATCCACTACATAATCCATAGCGTTCTTCAAAATAAATTCCTTTTTCTCTACTCCGATTAATTCTATCTCTGCTGCAGCAAGATTAACATTAGAAGGAATAACGGAGACATTTGGAATCGCATCTTTAATAATACATTCGTGAATAGAACACTCTTCCAAAATCAATTCATAAATAGTGTTCTCTAAATCATTCTTATCAATACCAAAACCGCTGGTACTGTTTCCCTGTGGATCAGTATCAATCACTAATACCTTTTTTCCTTTTTCCGCAAGAGCAGCAGATAAATTAATTGACGTTGTTGTTTTTCCTACGCCACCCTTCTGGTTAGCGATAGCAATAATTTTTCCCATATCTACCTCTGTACTACTTTTATTTTGATTTATTATAACATTTATCTTGTATTTGTACCATATGATATTGGTATGATTTTTTTATATAAATTGTGGAAAAATTTGAGATAGGCAAATATTTATAAAGCCATGTAAAGAATGCTTGCATTCATTAATGTGGTTTTACATATTTTTTAAAGAAATCAGAAAAAAAACAAAAATATTATACATTTTTGTGTCTGTCTCAATTGTAGTCTCCTCTCTCACCCACAATATCTAGTATTACATCCCCTCTTGAGTTGGTTGACTGAGTCGAAAAATCAATGTTTCACGCCTAGTACTTTTTGACGTTTCACACCTTTTAAATACTAGATATTGTGGGTAAAATGTTTCACGTGAAACATTATATAGTATTTTTATTGACCAACTCAGTAAACAAAATCAGAATGTTTCACGTGAAACATTCTGACCCAGTCAATCTATATCTAGTTTTCAACACTATTCTTTCTTCAATCCATCATCATCAGAGGTTTTTCCTTTACCTCTCTTCTTTTCTATATTATCGACGATAGTTCCTAAAATCATACCTAATCCAGTAAAAAATGCCATACCCGAACCCGGATTATTAAATAATATTCTACCCAATGTTAGTCCAATTATTAATCCTAGTAAAATTCCCAAACTCATATATGGCAACTTTTCTTTTCCACTTTCTTCACTTCATTCATATTTTTTTCTTGACCTTCATCCTTATCAATTTTATTACTCATACTCCACCCTCCATAATTAATATACAATATTTGTACCTTTATAATATAACATGCATATCAACTTTATAAAATAATTTTATATAAATATAAAAGTGGTGTAGTATATATAACTACACCACCTATCATTTTAGAATTAGAATAACTGAATAATATCATTCTTAATTGCAAAAACTGCAGCCTGAGTACGGTCGTTAACTTCAATCTTCTTAAAAATGTTAGAGATATGATTCTTGACAGTTCTCTCACTAATATTTAAAGAAGTTGCAATTTCCTTATTGAACATTCCGCTGGCAACCTGTACTAATACTTCCAACTCTCTCTTGGTAAGAGCATCAATCTTCTCTTTATCAGAATCTCTGGAAACTAATCTGCTGTTTAATGAAGGAATTAAATTTGGTTGAATATAACTTTCTCCCTGAACTACGGCGTTAATAGCTTTCTTTAATTCAGAAGATTCAGAATCCTTTAAAATATATCCGTCTACACCAACATCTACTGCTTTTAATAAATAATCAATTTCATTATGCACTGTTAAGATTAAAACCTTAACCGGGATATTTCTCTTCTTAATATCCTGTAAAACTTCAATACCATTTTTCTTAGGCATATTAATATCAAGTAATAATACCTCAGGTCTAACGATAGGAAGTTTTGCAAGACACTCTTCACCGTCGCTAACCTCTCCGACTACATCAATGCTTCCGTCGAACTCTAATAACTGTTTGATACCTTCTCTCATCAGGATGTGATCATCCGCAATCATAACTTTAATGCTCATGTGTTCCTCCATCATTCTTTTCAACATTTGGTAAAGGGAATTCAATAATTATTTTTGTTCCTTTTCCGATTTCTGACTGAATATCAATCGTTCCATTTAAAATACTGACGCGTTCCTTAATAATCAAAAGACCAAAATGATTTGTCTTTTCATCAGCCTCCTCTTGTGTAAATCCTTTTCCATTATCCGCAATTATTACTTCATACATATCACAAGGTTTATGCTTTGCAGTTATATGTATCTCTGTACCTTCCGAATGTTTAATTGCATTAGACACACATTCTTGGATTGCCCTATACAATGTAAGGATTAAAAGATCATGAGAAAATTCAATCTTTTCCACATCAGAAATAATTTTAAATTTCTTATCAGGATTTTCTCTCTCAATAAATCGGTTAAAGGTTTCCTCCACACCTAAGTCATCAAAGGACATTGGACGTAAATCAAAAATTGTATTTCTGATTTCTTCAATGACATCTTTCAGACTTTGACGTACGGAGAGAATTTCCAGCTTTGCCTGGAAAACATCCTTGTCTATATACAAGTTACATAATTCTAACTTGTGAACAAGGTGAGCCAAAGTTTGCAGTGATGTATCATGTAAATCCCTGGCAATACGTTGTCTCTCTTCTTCCTGTACAGTCATAATTGAGAGGTTTCTCTTTTGCGTAAATTCCTTGTCGCAATATTGATTATTTTGCATAGCTTACCTCCATACTCCCTCTCCATTAAAAACTAAGAATATAATAAACTATTTTTTGAATTCTGAAAAGGTTTTCTAAAAAAATTTGTGTATTTCTTAAAAATATTTTATACTATAAGTAGAAAAACAACAAAAAGGAGAGAGCATATGGGTAAAAAGTTAAATACTTTTATTGTATTAGCAGGATTGACCACAGCAACAATTCATGTAATGAATCGTTTGGAATACAAAAGATGCACAACCAGAGACTTCCTTTCTACCACCCCCGGTAAATATTATGAATGGCGATTTGGTAAAATCAGATATACTAAAAAAGGAACAGGCACCCCCCTTTTATTAATACATGATCTTACGGCGGGCAGCTCCACTTATGAATATCACAAGTTATTTGATAGTCTGGCTGCAAGTCATGAAGTTTATTCCATAGACCTGCTTGGATATGGGTTGTCGGACAAGCCTGACATGACTTATACAAACTATCTGTATGTTCAACTGGTTACAGATTTTATAAAAAATGTTATAGGACGTCAGACGGATATTATTTGTAGTGGCGACTCTGCTCCCGTTGCAATATTGGCATGCCATAATGAAAAAGACATTATCGGTAAGATAATTACTATTAATCCTCAAAGCTTATATGAACTGAATAAGATTCCATCCAAAAGAACAAAGCTCTTGAAATTTATTATCAGTACTCCTATTTTTGGTACCTTTATTGCAAATTTATATACCAGCAAATCATCCTTTGAAAAGAAATTCAGGGAAGAATATTTCTATAATATCAATCTTATCAAAGAAGATTATATTATGAATTATCTGGAAGCAGCTCATACTCCTAACTGTTTATCAAAGCATAGTTATAGCAGCTACCTTGCAAAGTACACAAATGCAAATATTATCCATGCTTTGAAAGAAGTAAATAATAGTATTTATATTATTGCCGGAAAAGAAAAAGAAAACATTGAGACAACGGTAGAAAATTACGAATATTATAATACTGCAATTGAATCGTTATACATACCAAGAACCAAAGGACTCCCTCATATAGAATCCTCAAGAGAAGTTCTCACACATATTTACACATTTTTGAATTCATAAAAATCGGGGTAGCATCTGCTACCCCTTTTATTTTAAGATAATGGCTCCTTAGAAGGAAGTCCTGCCTTTCGCGGAAACTTTTTGGGAGTTTCTTTTACTTTTTTAATTACCACAAGATTTCTATATATATCCGAATCAGGCAAATTAAAATCCTTACTTCTATCAAATTTACCTCCAAGAATTGAAATTGCTTTTTTCGCATTTCCCATTTCTTCTGTAATCTTCTCAGACTTGTAAGAAATGAATTCACCACCCACTTTTACAAAAGGTAAGCAATACTCTGAAAGAGTAGTAAGATTGGCAACTGCTCTGGAAACACATAAATCATATTTTTCACGTAATTTACCGGGCTTAGCAAAATCTTCTGCCCTACCATGAACTGTTTCTACATCAGTAAGTCCCAATTTTTCAATGACTGCATTTAAAAAATTAATTCTCTTATTCAGTGAATCCAATAAAGTCACCTTCATATTAGGATAAGCAATCTTCAAGGCAAGACCCGGAAAACCGGCACCGGTTCCCACATCAATCACAGAAACCTTTTTTGTTACATCGAACGTCTGAATCAATGACAAACTATCTACGAAATGCTTTTTCATTACTTCATCGTAATCGGTAATAGCAGTTAAATTCATAACTTCGTTCCATTCCACAAGCATTTCATAATATGTTAAAAACTGGTTCACTTGCTTTTCAGATAGTGTAACACCAATTGCAGTTAAATCTTTTTCAAATTGTTCTGTATTGTACATGATTATCTCCTACTAAGAGTTTTTAACAGCATGTTCCAAATATACTAATAGTACAGATACATCCGCCGGAGATACTCCGGAAATACGGGAAGCCTGTCCCACAGAAATCGGCTTAAATTCTTTCAGCTTCTGTCTTGCTTCCAGACGAAGAGAAGGAACATCATCATAGTTTAAATCCTCCGGAATCATCTTCTTCTCCATCTTCTTGTACTGCTCTACCTGACGGAGCTGACGTAAGATATATCCTTCATATTTAATTTCAATTTCCACCTGCTGAATTACATCTGACGGTAAAGGCTCTCTATTCTTATCTACTTCTGCTAGAATTTCATAAGAAAGCTCCGGTCTGCAAATTAATTCCGCTAAAGATGCAGCCGTCTTTAGTGTAGAACTGCCATGAGCTTCTAAAAATGCCTGCACTTCTTTATTGGCACCAAGCTGAGTATTTTTCATTCTTTCGATTTCTTTAGCAATACGCTCCTGCTTCAAAAGTAAAGCATCATACTGTTCCTGAGAAATGAGTCCAACCTCATATCCTTTCTTACGAAGACGAATATCTGCATTATCCTGACGAAGAAGTAAACGATACTCTGCTCTGGAAGTCATCATACGATAAGGCTCTCTGTTATCCTTAGTTACCAGATCATCGATCAAGACACCAATGTAACTCTCAGAACGGTCCATAACCAAAGGCTCTTTTCCTAAAATGGACATTGCTGCATTGATACCTGCAACAAGGCCCTGACAAGCAGCCTCTTCATAACCACTACTTCCGTTAAACTGGCCACCACTAAAAAGACCCTTTACATCTTTAAATTCCAAAGAAGGGTAGAGTTGTCTGGCATTAATGCAATCATATTCGATAGCGTACGCATTCCTTACCATCTCACAATTTTCCAGACCGGGCACAGTGCGGTACATGGCAATCTGTACATCCTCAGGCAAAGAAGAAGACATACCGGCAATGTACATTTCATTCGTATGAATACCTTCCGGCTCAATAAATACTTGATGTCTTTCTTTATCTGCAAAACGAACCACTTTATCTTCAATCGAAGGACAATATCTTGGTCCAGTTCCTTGAATTTCTCCACCATATAAAGGAGAACGATGTAAATTATCACGAATAATTTCATGAGTTTT
>JAZQIQ010000032.1:0-3978 GCA_045541195.1 Acetatifactor sp.
ACTTTGGGCTTGCCCTGAACGGTCATGGTCTGGATTCCGTATTCCTGAGATTCCGGATTGCAGCACCATCTGCACCGCAATACACAACCTTTCAAAAACACAATCGTACGAATTCCGTGGCCGTCATGAATGGAATATCGCTGAATATCAAAGATTCGTCCTTTTGTCTTTAAATCTGTCTCTGCCATCTCATCACCTCTTAGAATCCCTGCTCGGTTCTACGGATGATGTCGTCCTGCAAGCTCTTGGAAAGTGTAGTAAAGAGTGCGCTGTAGCCTGCCACTCGAACCACCAGATGCTTGTAATTCTCAGGATGTGCCTGCGCATCCAGAAGCGTTTCCCTAGAAACTACATTGAACTGCACATGACTGCCTTTTCTATCAAAATAAGCTCTAATCAGATTTACGAAATTATCAAGTCCCGCCGCTCCACTGAGTGCTGACGGATGGAACTTCTGGTTAAATAAGGTTCCGTTAGATGCAATTCCATGATCTAACATAGACACGGAATTGGCCGCTGCGGTAGGACCGTTTACATCCTTTCCTGCGGATGGCGATACACCATCTGCTACCGGCACACCCGCCAAACGTCCGTCCGGCGTTGCTCCGGTCTGTGCTCCCAAAGGAACATTGGCAGATACAGGATAAAGTCCTGCCTGATACTGACCGCCTCTGGGATTGGTATATTTCAAAAGTGGTTTTGTATATGTGTACGCAACCTCTCTTGCAAAGCTGTCCACCTCTTCGATATCATTACCAAACTTAGGTATCTCTTCAATCATGGCAAGAATTTCGTCAAATCTCTTCCTGTCTGCATCCGTAACCGCTTCATTGATTACTGCCTGTGATGCTTTTGCCAAAAGCTCAGCACTTGGCGTCTGCCCTGCCTTTATCATCTCTGCTGCAAGGTTGCCTGCAATCTGTGATACCACAATGGCATTGGCTTCTTTGCCATAGTTAAACATCAGTGCCTTTTTAAACTCTGCCATGGACACTTTCTTCTCATTGAATACCAATGTCTTTATCGCATATAAGGAATCTGCCACATTGGCAATTCCAAAGCCCTGAGGTCCGGTAAAGTTATATACACAACCGCCCTGCTCGCAGGTCTTTCCCCGGGCAATACAATCATCCACCATACTTGCTAAATAAGGAAGCGGCGCTCTGTCCGCATGGGCCTGGTCAATGGCGTTATCTGCATTTACCAGAAGCTCGATGAAGTATTCCATCTGCTCCTTATAGGCATCAAAGAATTCTTCAAAGGTCTGCATCTCTTCCACCTGCTTGGTTTGCGGTCCAATCTGTACTCCCAAATCCACACCACTTGAAAAAACAAGCTCCAGTGGTCTGCACATATTGAAGAATGCCGCATCGTGCCAGCCATTGGTCTTGCCCGCCTTCTGTGGCTCCACACATCCGATGATGTTATAGGTTCTGGCATCCTCTAAGCTAAGTCCCATACTCATCAGGGACGGAATGATTACTTCATCATTGTAATATGCCGGAAGACCGATACCGGTTCTTGTCAGCTCTGCAGCACGGATCATCAACTCATGAGGCGTACCATTCCATACACGAATAGAAAGGGACGGCATCGGTAAAAACACATGTGCCGACGCGTCGATACACATAAAGGACAGATCATTTGTCACATCTCTTCCCGCTTCGTCCTGACCGCCTACTATCAGATTCTGGAATAGGCTGTAGCCCGCAAATCCCTTGGCACTGTCTGCATCTCTACATTTATTTAAATCGTTCAGCTTTACCCAGATACAATCAATAAGCTCCTGGGCAAACTCTCTGGTAAGTGTTCCACTATCCAAATCCTTCTTGTAATAAGGATACATAT
This sequence comes from Acetatifactor sp., assembly GCA_045541195.1. Taxonomy (GTDB): domain Bacteria; phylum Bacillota; class Clostridia; order Lachnospirales; family Lachnospiraceae; genus Acetatifactor. The sequence continues at coordinate 1,849 of JAZQIQ010000032.1, forward strand.
ACTGATCAAAGCGCCCCGGCGAAATGGAATGTCCGGAAGATTCCATCTGCAGAAGCTGCTGTATAAACCAAAAGCTCTGGCAGGCTTCGTAAAAGCTCTTCGCCCCTTTTGCCGGTACATTACGGCAGTTCTCTGCAATCTGTAAAAGCTCTACCTTTCTCACTGCATCCATACAACCGACAGCTTCCTTCTCTGCCAGCTCCGCATAACGCTTTGCATAATCAATCACCGCCTGACAGCTGATAATCACGGCCTCTAAGAAGGTCTTCCTGGTAGCATAATCCCCATCTCCGGGCTTACACTTTGCAAGCTCTTCTCCCGCCTGCTTCATAATTCCCTCATAGCCAATGGCAAGCACCTTCTCATACTGCACCGTCACATGTCCCACACCATTGTAGAAGTAATTTCCCGGGGTGAAAATATTGTGCTCCATAGCCACCTTCGTCTCCGGCGCCATATACTCTGTAGCAAGCTCACTGGTAGTTCTTCCCTTCCAGTACGCATTCGCTTCCTTTAATTCTTTCTTTGTGGCATCCGCAATGTAAAAAGGATCCGCCTCTCTGGTTGCTACCGTCTCAAACTCAGCCTCCAACCAGTCATAAGAAAACTCCGGGAATGTCTGACATCCTCTGGGCGCTATGGTCGAACTTCCTACAATCAGCTCATTCTCTCGAATAATTATCGGTATATTCTTAAGAATGTGTGCAAAGGAAAGTGCCTTTCTCATAATCAGCGGCTTTCCTTCCGTCTGCTGAAAGCTTTCCGTCAGAAGTCTCGCTCTGGCACTCTCAATTTCCGGCATCTTCGCATACAAATCTTCTATTAATTTTGTGATACGTTCCGTCTTCGGAACCCTGGTACTATTGTATTTCATCAAAATCCCTCACTCATCACAGATTTGTGGTATTTTGTTGCTAATCTGCCTATATTATATGACCGTTTATGTGGCTTTGTCAATACGGCATATGTTGTTTTTTGTGGGATTGTAAGCACTTTCATTCCATTGAAGTGCTAAAATTTAGCATACATTTTGCTCATTTCGAGCAATAACATAAGCGGTGTCTCTACTCTTCAATTTCCCAGAAACACCGCTTATACTACTGATTAATTCTGCTTAATATAGTTATCTATCTCCACAAAGGTATGAAAATTGTTATTGATATATATCTCTACAATTACTTCCCTTCTTTATTTATAATCTCCATAATCTCCTCTGCATCCATACCCAATACACCTTTACTCATGATTATCACTCCGATGATTTTATGTCATACTACAAAATTAATGCTTCCACTTCCTCAACTTCTTCGTTAACGACTTTTATTTCCTCATCCGTCAAACCATGCTCTTGCAAATTTAATGTCTTAACTTTAGATATAGCAGTTTCTAGTCTTTTTTTGAATTGCTGTGATATTGTCTTACCGCATCTAGAATATCTGGTTGTAATTGTGATGTTCAGTATAATTTCTTCCAACCCGTGATTATAATAAACACTTTGTTCAACTGCAATATCGTATTCACTGCCTTGATCAATCCATCCATAAAACGCCTCTAGTGCCTCACATTTTTTGATAAAAATTTGTTCTGCTCACTTTTCCACACTCTTTATTTTTTGACCCTGTCTCCAGTTTTTCCGGTATCAGGCCAAATGCGCCGAATACGGAGCCTTTCAGACTCAGCCAGGCAACTACCTTCAGTACGCCCACTGCCAGGTCCAGGATTCCTTTCACCAAATCACACGCCGCATCCCACACTCCACGGACTACATCTACAACCACGTCCCACACATCTGTCACGCGGTCCCAGAAGCCCGCCCAGTCAGAGTACAAGTCATCCATTTTTGTTTTGTAGGAATCATCCGTATTTTCAAAATCAATGACGTTCTCCTCGTGAATCTTCTTAATCCGGGATACATACATGGAGAGCTCATTACTCAGCTTACTGCTTAAGGTACTGCGGAACCCTGCAAGCTTATTGTAGTTCCGCTGCCTGCGGCCACTCTCTCTGGCTTCCTCATCTTCCTGTGCCTTCTTCCTCTCATCGTTCTCCTCTTCGCTGAGGAAGGGGTTGTACCAATAGTGACCGTCATAGTCCTTCCAGGAGCTTCCCGTATCATTCAGGATATCCTCC
>JAZQIQ010000033.1:0-36040 GCA_045541195.1 Acetatifactor sp.
TAAGAATACTACGGATGAGCAGTATATTCAGGCATTATATCGAACCTTTATGGGCAGAGAAGCAGATGCGGATGGTATATCGTATTGGAAGCTTGTGCTGAGCAGTTCAGACAGAATGACTGTTTTACGGGCATTGTCAGCATGTCCTGAGTTCCAGACCATTAAGCAACAGTATGGGTTGTAAAGTGAATAATTAGGTAGAAATGGGCATCGTTACAGAGCAAATTTTAGTTTTGGGCGGTGCTCTTTTTGATGTGAACTGGTACTATTGTCTGATTTCTTGATTACAAAACCTCAAATATATGATATAATATCTATCAAAGTGTTTCGAAATTTTGAAAAATATAATTGGGGTAAAGGATGGGGAAATCTATGTATGATGAGTTCTTAATGAATATGATGGATCTTGGTGATTATGAAGAGGTTATTTCTACTGTGGCAGAGAAGACAGATGCTACGGAAGGTGAAAAGCTTATGCAGATACAGGCGTATCTGTGTAAGGGAGACCAGGGTGGAGCCATGCTGAGTTTGATGAAGCTGGAGAGTACATTGGAAGAGGAGTCTGCATATAAGGATGAGGTTCTAAAAATTAAGACTGCTCTTATGAACGGAACGATTGATGAGTATATAGAAGAGCTGAAAAGAAAGCCATGGGAGACGGAGAATTCCGTTACGGAGGAGCAGGCGTTTTCGGAGCAGATAGAGAACCTTTTTCAGGGAATGGTAGGGATGAAGGATGCAAAGAAGAAGTTACAGCGCTATCTGGACTCACAAAAGCTTAATATTGAGCGAATCGGTAGGGATTACGGAGATTTCTTGGAGGGAATTAATAACTTTATTATCACAGGCAATCGGGGAAGCGGAAAGACAAAATTGTCTGAGATTATCTGTGACATGATGGGATATGATGAGGATAGCAGAACTGTTTATGATGCCAGAAATTTTAAGGAACGCAAGGATGTGGACTCTCTGGCGCAGAGTAAGGGCGTGGCTGTTATCATCGAAAACATGGAAGAGCTTCTCTTAAATGAGGATGCCAAGGCGTTAAACAAAATTGAGATTGTAAATGCACTGGAGGATATCATTCGTAGCAAAGATAATGAGGATGGATGCTGCTTTATATTTACCGGAAAAAGGGAAGCTTTTGAGAAGATGAAACAGATGAATCCTTCCATTGAAAGTTTATTCTTTGAGGAAATCCATATTGACAAGTATACAGTGGATGAACTGTGGGAGATTTTGAATTATTTAGCTGCAGTACCGGAGGGCTTCAGAGTCAGTCCGGAATGTGAGGAGGTTGTGCGGAAGTGGCTCAGTTCAGAGAGTAAGCTACGTGATTTCAAAAATACAATTGCGATACAGGGACTTTTGAAAGAAGCGAAAAAGAATTTAGCTACTCGTTACAAGAAATTCGAGGAAGAAGAAGGCCTTGGAATTTATACGATGGAGGATTCTGTATTACAACAGAAATTGTGCCGCTTGGAGCCGGAGGACTTTACCGGATTCGGAGATGGACAGTCGGTAGAGGAGCTTTGCGGCGAATTGGATAAGCTGGTAGGACTGGAGAATGTAAAGAAAGAGGTCCGTACACAGATTGCCAGTGTAAGTGTGGCAATGAAAGCTGCCAAGGCCGGTGTGGCGGATCAGGGAGATTTCGGAACATTGCACACGGCCTTTTTCGGTAATCCGGGAACCGGAAAGACCGAAGTGGCAGGCATCTTAGGAAAGATTTATTGTGCACTGGGCGTCTTGCCGGGCAACAAGGTACATACGGTATCCAGAGCGGATTTGGTATCCCAGTATGTGGGTGGAACTGCAAGATGCGTAAGGGATGCCTGTCAGAGGGCGGACGGCGGAGTGTTGTTTATCGATGAGGCGTATTCTCTGGTAAACAGTGATCAGGATAGCTATGGTAAGGAAGCGGTAGATACCCTGATACAGGAGATGGAGAATCGCAGAGAGACCCTGATGGTTATTTTAGCCGGTTATGATGAGCCTATGGAGAAATTCTTAAAGACCAATCCGGGCTTAAAGAGCCGCGTTCCTAATATCATCCATTTTAAAGACTATGAGCTGGAAGAAATGGTTCAGATTTTTGAGTTTATGGTGAAGAAGAATCATCATTATCTGACAGCCGAGGCGATGCCAATGGTAAGCGGATTGTTGGAGCAGAAGATGCAGACGCCGGATTTTGGAAATGCCAGAGGTGTCAGAAATGTATGGCAGCAGGTATTACAGGCACATCGGGTCAGACTGCATAAAGAAGGAACGGAAGGAGAAAATCTGCCTGCAAACGAATATGTAGCGATTACGCCGGAAGATATTCAGGCAATACAGACTCAGATTGATATGGAGGAAAAGACCATACAGGAGCTCTTGGATGAGCTGAATGCCATGGAAGGCCTTCAGGAAGTGAAGGATGAAGTAAATAAAATGGTATATTCTATGAGATATAGGGAATATGTGAGTGGAAGGAATATTTCCGTCGGCAGGAAAACGGGAACAATGCATTTGGTTTTCAGTGGTAATCCGGGAACCGGTAAGTCTACGGTCGCAAAGCTTCTTGGGCAGATTTATGTCAAGCTGAAGGTACTGAAGAAGAATACCTTTATCCTGGCAAAGCGTTCTGATCTGGTAGCCCAGTATATGGGACAGACGGCGGCAAGGGTTGCTAACAAGGTGGCAGAAGCTGATGGAGGTATCCTGTTTATTGATGAGGCGTACCAGCTTTATAATGGAGAGAATGACAGCTACGGAGAAGAGGCTATTGGTACACTTTTGTCTTTGGTAGAAGAGAAGAGGGACTCTCTGATGGTGATTCTGGCAGGTTATACGGAGAATATGAAAGACTTTATGTCAGTAAATCCGGGACTGAAGAGCCGTTTTCCTAATACTATTAACTTTGCTGATTATTCTGTGCCGGAGCTTCTAACCATATTCCGCAATATGGCAGAGCAGGAGGACAAGATATTGGAAGATGGTGTCCTTCCACTTGTGGAAAAGGTGATATGTGAAAGAAAGCAGCGGGATGCCAGAGAGTTTGCCAATGCCAGAGGTGTACGTAATATTCTGGAAGAGGTTGTCTTAAGACAACAGTTCCGCATTATGAATGGAGTAGATAATGGTATGGAGTACACTGACGAAGAGTGTAGAACAATTAAGAAGGAAGATATACAGTAATGAGTGATATATACAATGGGCTGTTAAAGGAGCTTGGAATATCCAAGTCTCCTGACAGCTATGAAACATACAGACGGCTGAAAGAGAAAAGAGCAGAATACATGTCCCGTATGGGAAGTCAGAACAGCCCGGAGGAGAATCAAAGACTGGAGCAGCTTTTGAATGCCATAGGGAAAGCAGAGAATCACTTTGAAGCACTTGCTAAGGAAGAAAAAAAGGCGAATAAGTGGGACGGTTTTGATTATGATTCTTTAAAGGGACAGAAAAAAAAGAAAAAGCGTGTGTATGTGCCTTCTTCCGGACAGGAAGATAGTGAAGATGCAGCTTCGGAGCCCACATTTACCTTCGAGGAACGCTATGATAATATTATCGGTTTTATGGGTACCCCCGATGGCTTCGAGGTGGGGCTTGAGCAGCTGAAGCAACTGGGCGAGGAGGGTTATGTGGTAGCCCAGAGACGGTTGGGCTGGCTTTACTATGATGGAGAGAAGAGCGTTGCGGCAGACAATGCGGAGGCCTTTAAGTGGTTTGAGAAGGCAGCCATGCAGGGGGATGCTGAAAGTCAAAATAAGTTAGGCTTGATGTATAAGAACGGAGAGGGAGTTGAAGTTAATCGTGAGGAGGCAATAAAGTGGCTGAAAAAGGCAGATGCAGGGAAATTTGAGTATGCAGCGTGGAATCTGGGGTGTTTGTATGACCAGTGTTTTGATGTAAAAGATTATAAAGAAGCTGCCCATTGGTATGAGATTGCAGCAAGTGAGCATGGGGATGCGGATGCATATGTTAGGTTGGGCTGTATTTACATGGAGCATATTCCGAACCGAGAGAAGGTAATCTATTGGCTGAAGAAAGCATATGAGGCCGGAGATAAAGATGCGGCGTGGAATCTGGCGGCGGTGTATGAAGATCTTTTTGAGGAAAAGGATTATAAAGAAGCTGCCAAATGGTATGAAATTGCAGGAAATGAGAATGGAAGGGCAGATGCGTATAATAATCTGGGCATCATTTATGCAGGGGATAATGGAGTTGGTCCGGATTATGAGAAGGCAATCTATTGGCTGAAGAAAGCATATGAGACCGGAGAGAAAGATGCAGCGTGGAGTCTGGGAGTGGTGTATGAAGAACTTTTGGCGGAAAAAGATTATAAAGAAGCTGCCAAATGGTACGAAATCGCAGAGAATGAGAAAGGAGATACGCGTGCATATAGTAAATTGGGCTATATCTATATGGTGCATATTCCGAACCGAGAGAAGGCAATCTATTGGCTGAAAAAAGCGTATGAAGCCGGGGAGAAAGCAGCGGCGTGGAATTTGGGTTTGGTGTATGAAGACTACTTTGAAGAAAAGGATTATGAGGAGGCAATAAAATGGTATACAAAATCGGCTACGGAGAAGGAAAATGAGAGGGCAATGCTTGAGCTTGGCAAGATTTACGAAGAAGTAAAGCGGGATGATGGCCAGGCTGCACATTGGTATCAAAAGGCTATCCAATACGGCAGCGTAGATGCACAGGCGATGTTTGATAGATTGATTGCCAAGGTACAATCACAGAATGTTGCGCAGAATAATAAAAAAGAAAAGGAAGAAAAGCATGGAGCAGGGAAATTTTTTGCACGATGGAAGAAATGATAACGAGAGAAGCTCTTCCGGAAATGAGGAGAGTAGAATTAAGCCTGTGGTGGCTTCGGAAGTTGCCATGGACAAGAGGAAGATTATGGTGCCCCGTTCCAAGGCGTATATCCATGCCATGCTTACAGCAGACGAAGACCAGGCCGGAAACGTGGAGAAGATTGTAAAGAAGCTGCCACTGAACAATAAGCTTCTGGGAATTCTTTCCGTATGCAAAATACCGGGCTGCATTGTTCACCAGATTGATAAGGAAGGCACCATTTTGGAGCATTATGAATCTGAGAATGATATTCCGGATGCTTTGCAGGAGGGGTATCAGGTATTTTTACAGCATCCCGGGCGATTCTCTGTGGAGGTATACACCATGTACTATTGTGTGGTATATGAAAATGGTAGCGTGAAATTTTACGAAAGAAATGTTGGGTAGAGATTTCTATGAAAATGAACGAGAACAGTATACGGATTAGAGCGGTTAATGAAAGAGATTTGGAGCGGCTGGACCATGTGGACAATGAGAAGCCGGACCTGGTAGTTCCTTGCTTTTACAAGGCTACAAAGGAAAAATATACAGAATTTTTAAAACCGTCGCTGGACTTATTACATTTTCGTAAGATATGTAAGGAACAGCAGAATACTACAGGGGAGAAGGTTATTTTCCAGCGAAGGGAAGTGGAGTACACGGATGCGTTTCTCATTGTGGATATGAATGATAATGGTAAGAATAGAGATGAAGCGGCGTATCTGTACCTGCATGGTATTTATGAATTAAGCGGCCCGGGAGAATATACCAGATATGTGCCCTATAAGCGTTCAGGTAATGCTGCCAAAAAGGGAAAGCATATCTTTATCCGGGAGGATTTCTTTGATGAAATGATGGAATGGACCTGGCTTGGACATTCGCCCAAGAAAAACCAATATGCATCTCTTCCTTATGTGGAGCAGAAGGCCTATGAGGCTTTGGTAAATAGTAATATCAAGGGGATTGTAAATATTCATCCTGATGAAATTTTGCTTTTGGAGGATAAGGAAAATTATTTTTTGTCATGGACCACTATAGTAGAGGAAGATGCGGGGAAATTTTCCGGATTTAGGGCTTATACAGAGGTGGGTAATAAAGTGTTCGATGGTGAGTGTCTGTTGGATAACTCTGTCTTTGAGAGTGCTGAAGCAGACGCAGGAATGATGCTGCTTCGTAACTTTTTCTTTAAGTCCTGTGGCTTTCGGACGGATATCCAAGGGTACTATAAGGAGATATTTGGAGAAAAATATAATACTGCTACAGTGAAGGATTCCATGGGGAATGAGGTGCAGGTTAAAAATGTAAAGATGATAGTTACCACCAGTTCATTTAAGTTATTTAAGTTCCTGGGGTACTTATCTCCACCAATTGAAGAGACTGATAACGGAGACTTTTTGAATTGGGATATGAGTGAAAAGGAACGGGAGTCGTATGTCTATGATTTATGGCGTGAAGGAGTAATAGAAAATGATTGTGCTTTTGGTGTGGTAAAGCATGAAGAGGAGCACAGGGAGAAGAGAAAGTTCACTTACCAGATGCTAAATTCCATGCATTTTTCGGAGGAGGATATTCGTGAGCTGATGGCGACGGATATTGAGAAATTTGTGAAGCTCCGCACGGACTGCGATTTTTATGAGACGTATATTGGTGGGGGTAAGGAAAGTGAAGGTGACCCTTCCTATACTGCACATTTCATCGTGGATTTAGCAAGGAAAAATCCGCTTTTTCGCCGGACGGATATGTATAAGGAAAAGCGAAGCAATGATTTGCGGGCGTTTAAGCAGAAGCTGTATGAGGGTAAGCTAGAGATAGAGGCCGATTATTACACACTGTGCAGCATGCCCTGGGAGCTCCTGAATTATTCCATATCTTCGGAAACTGCTTTTGAACGGCCTGTTTTGCAGAAAGGAGAAATGTATATCGCTGGTCTGCCGGAGGGAGAGCAGCTAACCCTGTGTAGAAATCCTCATGCCTGTGCCAGCAATGTGGTATATGCCACTAATCGGGTGATACCGGAGCTGGAGAAATGGTTTTATTTCCGTAGGAAGGATGGCTTTAGCAATATCGTGGTAATCTCCCCCTGGGAGTGGGATGTGATGGAGGCGTTAAATGGAGCCGATTTTGATTCGGATGAAGCGCTTGGCATCCGTAACAAAATCGTGTTAAAGCGTGCCAAGGAGCTTGGCGAGGATGAGTGTATATCTGCAGTGCCACATGCAGATATTTCTTCTGATAAGCGACGCAGTGTTGGTACGGGGAATTTCTGGCAACAGTACCGGATTGATGCCTCCCTATCCGGTAATAAGATTGGTTTAATCAGTAATTATACCCAGATATTGAACTCCTATTATTGGGATAGCTTTCGAGAGAATAGCCCCTATGCGCAGTGTCGGGAGGAGCTCTATGATGACATCCAGATTCTTGCGGTTTTGATGGGACTGGAAATCGACAAGGCAAAGCATGCGTATTCGTTCGAGGCAGAAAAGGTTGCCAAAGATATTATAGATAAGTACTCTGTATGTGATGAACAAGGACGTAGGCGCAGAAATCGTCCCATCTTTATGTGCTATATCGATGAAAGAAGGCATGGGGAGGCTGCAAGGAAGGCCAAAGCTGGTCAGTGGCTGGATTGCCCCATGGATCATGTGGCGAAGACTGTCTATGATTTGTACCGCACAGAGGAAGCCCTGGTGGAGCTGAAGAATGAAAGCACAATTCCCTTGGAGGAGGTATTTGCAGTTGAAGACTATAAGGGCTGCGATGCTAATAAAGTGGAAGCGGTGCTGGACAAACTACAGGAGTGCGTCAGGGGGCTGAAAAAGCTTAATATTGATAAAGCTGAGTTGGAATGGGCGGATAAGGTGGCAAAAAGGGAGGTTCTGCTAACGGATACTTATCACCTGTTGAAAAAGAATGAGCTTTCCGTGAAGGAGATGAAGCGAATTGTGTACATCCTTCTGGAAAAGGATCCGGTAGACCGGATGAAGAAGAAAACGGTGGCGGAGGCCTTTTATGACTGCCTGCTTGTGAACAATAAAGAAGCCGTAGAGGAAATTCTTGGCGAAGCCTTTGTGTTTTCCCAAAGTGAGGAGAGGAATGCAGGAAAAGATTACATAGAGCGGTCAAAGCATAGCGGGGAGAAGAAACAGATTAACTATGCCAAGTGCAATAAGTTATATGAAGAGTTCCTGAAAACAGATTATCGTAAGGAAGAGGAAAAGAATTTGTTTGCCTCAAAGATAAAGAAGGAAAAGAATATATTGAATATTGCATATATGTTGCAGACAGTGCTTGATAAGAGGAAGTATGCAGCACCCAAGACAGAGAAGCTGATGTCACTTGCTATACTGTATCAGGTTTGGCCGGAACTTCTCCTGAAATGTGTGGAAGAAAACAAAAATGCAAAAAACTGAATTTTTTAAACAGCGAAAACCCAGTGTTTTCGCTGTTTTTTTGTTTTCGTCCTCGCGTCTATATGAAATAGATAATATTCAGAGCCGCATTCGCAAAATCGCCGCATGACGGCTTTACTTTTGCGAATGTATGGCTTCTCGCCATATAGATTTGTGAAATAACAGTCCTCTGTAAGCAAGCTTCTTTGACCTGTTATTCACAAATCTGCAAGGCTCTGAATCATAAAACAGAAAGCGAGGACAAAATCATGATGAATGAATTTAACACACCAAACATTATCCGGGAGACAAATTTAGGATTTTCCACCTACCGCATTGTGGACGATATGCTGTCCCATCGGGAAATTCAGTGCGTGGGAGAAATCAACGCAGAATCGGTGTACTCTCTGATTATGCAGCTCCAGTACTTACAGAGAGAGGATCCCCATGCGGAAATCACCATGTACATCAACAGTCCGGGAGGTGAGGTTACCAGCGGACTGGCTCTGTATGATGTGATGCAGGCTATATCGGCACCCATCCGTACAGTATGTGTGGGAACGGCAGCCAGTATGGCTTCTATCCTATTTGCCTGTGGGCAAAAGAGAGAAATGCTTCCTCATGCGGCAGTGATGATTCATGACCCGCTTATTCGGGGGGGGGTGGGCGGAAGTGCTCTAAAGCTTCAGGCAATCAGTGAGGACCTGATGCGTACCAGAACCCTGATAGCGCAGATTCTGGCAAAGCACACGGGACACACTGTGGAAGAAATCTACGAGAAAACCGCCAACGATACTTTTTTCTATGGCGAAGAAGCTGTGGAATATGGTTTGGCAGACAATATCATTTATAGCATCTAAGGAGGGATTGCATATGAAGAATACAAAAAGATACTTAACAAACGGATACTGCATTTCAAACAATACCTGGGAGACAGGGCTGAATAATAACGATCTTATTTGCGGTGCAACCGGCTGCGGTAAGACAAGAGGTTATGTCATTCCCAACATCAAGATGTCCGAGGAGAGCATGATTATCTGCGATACCAAGGGCATGCTCTATGGGGAACTGGCAGAAGAACTGCGTGGGAAAGGCTATCATGTAATGAACCTTGACCTTGTGGGTGATGAAAGCGAGTATGGCTACAACCCATTTCTGTATATCCGCAAAAATAAGAAGACGGGGCTTTATCGCGAGGATGATATCCACAAGTTGGCAAATGCCATTTGTCCAATGGAGGATTCAGAGCAGCCCTTCTGGGAAAATGCAGCCAAGATGTTCTTAGAGGCGTTAATCGCATATACACTGGAGGCCTTTCCGGAAGAGTATCATAACTTTGATACCGTAAGATGCCTGGCGGTACAGCTGGGAGACTGTGATCCGAACGAAGGCAGCAGTGTGGATATCCAGAGCAGAATCAGTGTCCGTGGTGCATATCTTCGAAAGTTCGACCTTGTGTGCGACACCTATACTGAGGACAAGGAACCGGTATATCTCCTGCCTAAGGTAGAAATCTGCCAGGCAGCAGGAAGAGGGGCAATTTGCCGTTATGGCTTTGCCTCTATGATTCGGGAACTGGAAATGCGGAAGAAGGATTCTATCGCCGCTAAGCTTTACAATATGTTTAAGTCCTGCACCAAGGCGGAAAAGATGTATGCCTCCATCATGGGGATACTGGCAGAGAAGCTAAATCCTCTTATCAGTAATGAGCTGATTGCGGTGTACAAGAATCCGAAGCAAATCTCTTTTGAGGAGTTCGGACGCAGAAAGACGGCACTGTTTTTAACCGTCAGCGATACGGACAGAACCAAGGATATGCTTGCCAACGTTATGTATACCCAGGCTCTGGACTGTCTGATCCACAGCGCAGACAGGGATTATAAGGAACACCGCCTGCCGATTCCGGTACGCTTTATTCTGGATGATTTTGCGGCAAGTGCCATTATTCCGGACTTTGACAATATCATATCGGTCATCCGTTCCAGAGAAATCTCAGTAAGCATTATCGTACAGAGCATTTCCCAGCTGCATGATAAGTACGGTATGCAGAAGGCTGCTACCATTCTGAACAATTGCGACCATATCATTTATCTGGGCGGGCAGGATATTGCCACTGCTGAGTATATCTCCAAGCGGGCCAATAAGACCCTGTCCTCTATTATAGAGCAGCCCATAACGGCAACGTATCTTTTAGAGCGTGGCTCGAAAGCAATCTATTTAAACAATCAAAATAAGACAACTATGAAAGGTGGTATGAGTTATGGTATTTAATAATGAAGCAAAAAATAAGGCATTGGCAGTAACTAATTTCCAGGTGCAGAAGTGCCTGAAGTATACTCTGGAGAAGATCGAAAGAGAGCATGCGGAGAATGGTGAATTTACCTCCATTGAGGATTTCATCCGTCGCATGTTGAAGGCAAATCTGGATATTCATGCATTCACTGTTCTTGCAGAATGGATGCCCATGCAATTCCCCGGAGGCGGAGATGAGACCATGCTCCGTCCGGTGCTGGCTCTGATGGGATATGACCCGGAATACTCTGCGGCTCCGGATATAGAGGTATATCCTCTTTCACACTGGGCTGAGCCCGGCAAGAGGGGATTTCTGAGGGATTGGGACGATCCGGATCTTTGGGATGACGATGAGGATCCGGAGGATTTGCCCTTCAATTAGTAAGTGACACAATAATAACATAGTAATCAATTAAGAAAGATGAGGATCACAATATGAATAAGATTAATATCGTTCCAACATATTTAAGAGCACAGGTAAGTGAGAACAGCCACAGATTGAGTGGGGGAAAGGTATGTGAGGGCAGAATCGAACTGAAGTTGAAGAGTTTCTTTAACTTTGACTCCATATTAAAGAATGCGAAGGCCGGTATCTATAAGGATATTATATCCGGAGCTCAGATTGGTAATATGGTATTACCATATATTGAGTCCAGACCGGCAGGTATCTGGAACTATGGTGCCACTGCTTGCAATCTGGGTAGCATGCAGACGGTAGACAGAATTCTTATCTTCGAGAGTGGCAAAGAGGCAACGGTAGCTGATTTGGAAGGTGAGAGCCTTTTTGCAGAGACGGATGAAGCAAAGAAGGCATTGACTGTCCATATGTCTGCAGATGAATACGATGCTTTGCAACCTGGGGTTAAAGGTTTAAAGCTTCTGATTCGCAATTTCTACGAAGACAGAGACGTATTATTTGAGTGCCGTGTAGACAAAATTCCGGTTCCGGGAATTGATGCGGGTAATTATGTTTACTCTGATGGTTCCAGAACAGAGATGAATGTGCAGAAGAATGAGGCTGCAGCTTTTGAGTGGGGTAATATCCTTGTAAAGGGGCTTACAGTAAAGGCTGCGGCCGGAAACGGTAGGTCTACCGAGTGGAATGCGGCCGCAGAGAAAGAAGGGTGTCTTTGCGCACTGAAAGACAATCTTTGCGGCTGGACCAAGGAGGATGACGTTACGGTGTTCTTCGATTGTGTCAATAATGCGTATCCAATCTTGGGGTGGTACAAGAAGACCGATTATGCCAAAGAGATTGAGGCGCTTGCCGGAAACTTTAGGAGTCTTACCTTCTATCATATCGATGCTCATACCGGTGTAGTAGGAAATGAGCTGGTGGATTCTGTTGCAAACGTAAAGCTTCGCGGAAGCCGTTTTGAAGCACTGGGCAGAGAAGACGGTCTGGAGATTGACACACGCCACATTCAGTAGTTATAAATAGGTATTCTCCCGGAAGGAGGGAAAGAAGATATGATAAATACAATAAAGAAACTGGCTGATATTGCCACTGAGCTTGGTGGAACCACATATGAAATAGCCCAGAGTGGCGGACTTTTGTCCGCCGCACGTTTTTTAGAGATTCATACAGAACCCGGGAACGAGCAGTTACCGAAGAATGTGAAGGTTGTCACAGAGGTTTATGTACGTTTTGAAGAACGTGAGGAGTTGGATAGAGTATTTCTGTATAGGGATGATATGCAGTCTGACAAGGAGTTGCTGGAGATTGGGGATAACGAGGATGGAAAGCTGGTAATTGCATATGACAGGTTAAAAGATCTTGCAGCTAAGGGATATAAATGTATATACAACCGCTCGGCAGATGGACATAACGGAAAGGCTTTTGCCCGTTATCATGCAGTCTTTGGTGAGAATAAAATGATGTTGCCCTTCAAAATGTGGGACAGCAAATATTTCTTTATGGGAAACGGACACAATCGGGCATTGCTTGTAACAACGAAATTTGAGAGGGTTTTTGTGATGCCGGATACCCAGGCGGTGAGGGAAAGTATCCTTGTGGTTCATGCGGAAAATCTCATAAGAGAAAAGAAAATGACTGATTTTCGGATTGAAAGAATACGGTGGAAGAGAGAGAAGGGAAGGCTTCCGGAGGCATATGGAAGACTGGAGAAGCAGATTGGGTTTATAAAGTCTGCCTACCCTGAAGTATATGAAGTAGTGTGGCGAAAGAAGGGATTGCAGTTGCAAGAGGGACAAAGGGTATCTCTGGGTATATGCATGGATTATTGCAGAACTTTTGGCGTATGCCGTATGCCTGACGGAACTGTGCGGAGAATTCCTAACGTAGAGCGTACTACGGAAAGGTTCGATGATCGGAAGTATCATTTTGCCGGATATAAAGATTTCTCAGAGGGGGATGCTACCATTGCAGATTTGCCGATTATTCTGAAGCATATTATTGCATCTGCGGAAATTACATATAAGGTTATGGTGGATAAAATATACGTTACTGTAGTGGACAATGGACTTTGCGCTTTCGACATGCCCGGAGACAGAGCGTGTACGGAAGCAGGCTTACCGGAAATAGAATATGTAGATTATTATGCCGCGATTATGAGCGCTTATGGTGAGGTGGAGGAGGTAAAGCAGATGGAAGAAAATGAAATTGCTTTGCTCTATGATTTCGGGGAGATACGGCTGGCACCTGCACTGGTTGAGAAGTGTTCTGATCATACATTCCGGTTGATTCATCGGATAGAAGTGGAAGAACCGGAGGATGGTATCTTTAGTGAGGATGATGATTTTTCTTACGTGTATAAAGATACTTTTCAGGATGTGTACGAGGATGAATGGGGCGAACCCATGGTTCCGGGGTTGCGTGAAATTATGTGGTCTGATATGGATCATTTTATGCTGGATGCGGGACTTAGAGAGCTGCGCATTGATGATAAAAGACCTGCGGATAAGAAAGCTTTCGACAGGATGCATGGGGACTGGGAGAGGATAAAGCGGCAGCTTTTGCGAAATAACAGTGCGCCTATCGTATTTGATAATGGATATTTGTCTATTACAATGGATTATCCCATAGGCAGACTTGAAAAATGCTTTGCACCGATTATGAGAAACAGTGATGTAGCCTTACATAGATTGTTTGAGGAATCCGGAATTCTCAAGGAAGATATTTCTGTGGTGGTATCATCGGGGGAGAATAGTGAATATCCATTTGTACAGAGGTATATAGAAGAGTTTACGGATAAAGAGTCCTATATTGTGAATTTTTCGGAATTTACAGCGGCACGAGGAGCGGTATTATATAAGATGGTGTAAAGGGGGAGACATATGGCATTTGAGATTGTGGCAAACAATTTGGAAAGAAAATCAGAGATAAAATCTATAAAACTGCAAAGTGAGGAATATGTAGTCACCATATTTTACTATGGTGATTATGCAAAGGATATGGAAGCGGGGAAGTGTTCGATAGATAACCTGACGGTTAGTTGTAAGCCGAAGGGCGAAGACTTCCCTATATCATTTGTCAGTGGGGCAGTAGTGATAGCTGTTCCGGCACTTCCGATAGTTTTTGTTGGTGAAGTTGATGCACTAAAAAAGAATCTGGATGTTGCAAGAGAAGCTGCCTTGGAATTGCAGAAAATATTGGAGAAATATTTCCGTATTGTATCAGTGTGAGAAAAGTACCTAAAAAAATATCTTGACATTCAAAGTATTTATGATATAGTTTGAATATCAAAACAATCGAAATTCAAAATAAAAGGAGATAAAAATCATGTTAGAAAAAGTAATCGAAATCGTAAAAGAGCAGTTAAACGTTGAGGCAGAAATCACTGCAGAATCAAACTTCAAGGAGGATTTAGGAGCAGATTCTTTAGACTTATTTGAAATCGTTATGGCATTTGAAGAGGAGTTCGGTACTGAAATCCCTACTGAAGATTTAGAGTCTATTGCTACTGTTGGTGATGTAGTAAATTACTTAAACGCAAAGGGTGTTAACTAATCTTACGGGCAAGTGGAGTATAGAGATAAATGAAAACTAGAGTAACGGAATTACTTGGAATTGAATACCCAATCATTCAGGGTGGTATGGCATGGGTTGCTGAGTATCACTTGGCAGCAGCGGTTTCTAACGCAGGAGGTCTTGGTATTATTGGTGCAGCAAGTGCGCCTGCAGAGGTTGTGCGTGAGCAGATCCGCAAGGCCAAAGAATTGACAGATAAACCTTTTGGCGTGAATGTAATGCTGATGAATCCCAACGCTGATGAAGTTGCACAGGTGATTGTGGAAGAAGGCGTAAAGGTAGTAACTACCGGTGCAGGTAATCCGTCGAAGTATATGAAGATGTGGAAGGAAGCCGGTGTGAAGGTTATTCCTGTAGTGGCAAGTGTGGCTTTGGCTAAGCTTATGGAGAGAGCCGGAGCAGATGCAGTTGTTGCAGAGGGTACTGAGTCCGGTGGACACATCGGTTCTACCACTACCATGGCGCTTGTGCCACAGGTAGTTGATGCAGTAAATATCCCTGTTATTGCAGCAGGCGGTATTGCTGATGGAAGAGGCTTCGCAGCATCTATGATGCTTGGTGCGGAAGCAGTGCAGATGGGTACCAGATTCTGCGTGGCAGAAGAGGCAATTACCCATGACAACTATAAGCTCAGAATTATCAAGGCGAAGGATATCGATTCCGAGGTAACCGGATTATCCCATGGTCACCCGGTTCGCCAGCTTCGCAACAACATGACCAAGGAATACTTAAAGTTGGAAAAAGAGGGTGTTCCGATGGAAGAACTGGAGTACTTAACTCTGGGTTCCCTCAGAAAAGCAGTTATGGATGGTGATACCATCAACGGTACGGTAATGGCTGGGCAGATTGCCGCTATGGTAAAGGAAGTTCAGCCTTGTAAGGACATTATCGAAGAGATTATGACCGATGCAAAGAAGTTACTTAACAGAGAATAGTTGAGAAGTCGAGTAATCCGGCGGGGCTCTGCCACGCCGGATATTATTCGTAAAAAATTAGGAGTATTTATGAATAAATTGGCATTTATTTTCCCGGGACAGGGTGCGCAGTATGTAGGAATGGGTAAGGATTTCTACGACGCAGATGAGACCTGCAAGGAAATTTATGAATTAGCAAGTAAAGCAAGCGGATTGGATGTTGAGTCACTTTGTTTTACTGAGAACGAGGAAATCAATATTACTGAATATACACAGATTGCTATGCTGGCAACAGAGGTAGCAATGCTTTCCGCAGTGCAGAAGAAGGGACTTGTTCCTGATGTAACAGCGGGACTTAGCCTTGGAGAATACGGTGCGCTGGTAGCAAGCGGCGTTATGAGTATGGAGGATGTCTTCAAGGTGGTGCGTAAGCGTGGCAAATATATGCAGGAGGCAGTTCCTACCGGAGGCGGTATGACAGCTGTTCTTGGGTTAGATGCAGAAACTATCGAGAAGGTTTGTGAGGAGACACCGGGACAGGTATCCATCGCAAACTACAACTGTCCGGGACAGATTGTGATTACCGGTGAGGTGAATGCAGTGGCTGCAGCGGCTGCAAAGCTTTCGGAAGCAGGTGCAAAGAGATGCCTTCCTTTAAAGGTAAGCGGACCTTTCCATTCAGAGATGCTTACAGGCGCAGGAGAGAAGCTGGGTGAGGTTCTTGCAGAGACAACCGTGAATGATATCAAGATTCCGTATATAACCAATGTAACCGCAGATTATGTGACGGATGCATCTCAGGTGAAGGAGTTGTTAGAAATGCAGGTTTCCAGTAGTGTGCGCTGGCAGCAGACCATTGAGAAGATGCTGGCGGATGGTGTGGATACATTTGTAGAAATCGGTCCGGGTAAGACCTTGAGCGGATTTATGAAGAAGATTTGTAAGGAAGCAACCGTTTTAAATGTTGAGAAGGTAGAAGACTTGGCAAAATTAGACGCACTTGTTTAGTTTGCAAAAGCAGGAGGAGTAAAACATGCTTAGTGGAAAAGTGGCACTGGTTACCGGTGCGAGCAGAGGAATCGGAAGAGAAATCGCTATTACTTTGGCCGGATATGGTGCAACCGTAATTGTAAATTACAATGGTTCTGCCCAGGCTGCCCAGGAAGTGGTAGATACCATCGTGGCAAACGGTGGATTGGCAAAGGCAGTACAGGCATCTGTAGCAAAGGATGAAGATTGTAAGAGACTCATTGAAGATGCGCTTGCTGAGTTTGGTAAGATTGATATCTTGGTAAACAATGCAGGTATTACCAAGGATAATCTGATGATGAAGATTACCGAGGAAGATTATGATGCAGTAATGGATACCAATGTAAAGGGAACCTTCATGACCATTAAGCATATGTACAGAGCTTTCTTAAAGCAGAGAGGCGGCCGTATCATCAACATGTCTTCGGTAACCGGTCTTTCCGGAAATGCAGGACAGACAAACTATGCAGCAAGTAAGGCTGCAATTGTTGGACTCACCAAGAGCGTGGCAAAGGAGCTGGCCGCAAGAAATGTTACTTGTAATGCAATTGCACCGGGCTTCATTGCGACGGAGATGACGGAAAAGATGTCCGACGCAGCCAAGGAAGCGGTTTTATCCCAGATTCCTATGAAAAAAGTAGGAAACGTTAAGGATATCGCAGAAACAGTAGCATTCCTGGCAAGTGATAAGGCAGCATACATCACCGGACAGGTTATCTCTGTTGATGGTGGTTTACACATGTAATTATTCAAAAAAGGGCGATTTTGCGAATGTGGTTCTGAATAATTACGAATAAGAAAGGAAAAAAATATGAAAAAGAGAGTAGTAGTAACCGGTATGGGTGCCATTACCCCTATTGGTCTTAGTGTAGAAGAATTTTGGGAAAATGTGAAAAAAGGCGTAACGGGATTCGATTTTATTACGAAATTTGATGCGTCTGAATATAAATGTAAAATTGCAGCAGAAGTAAAGGGATTTGAGGGTAAGAACTTTATGGACTTCAAGGCTGCAAAGAGAATGGAGCTTTTCTGCCAGTATGCTGTAGCTGCTTCTAAAGAAGCTATGGAAGATGCAGGCGTGGATATGGAGAAGGAAGACCCATACCGTGTAGGTGTGGCGGTAGGCTCCGGTATCGGTTCTCTTCAAGCGATGGAGAGAGAGCATCAGAAGCTATTGGAGAAGGGTCCTAATAAAGTAAATCCTTTGTTAGTTCCTATGATGATTTGTAATATGGCAGCAGGTAATGTATCCATCCAGTTTGGCTTAAAGGGCAAGAGTATTAATGTAGTTACCGCTTGTGCAACCGGAACCAATTGTATCGGTGAAGCGTTCCGTACCATTCAGTATGGTGACGCGGACATTATGCTTGCAGGTGGTACTGAGAGTAGTGTAACTCCTATTGGTATTGCAGGCTTTACCGCACTTACCGCATTAACCTCTTCTGAGGACCCGGCAAGATGCTCTATTCCTTTTGATAAGGATAGAAGTGGTTTCGTAATGGGTGAAGGTGCAGCAGTTCTTGTATTAGAGGAGCTGGAGCATGCAAAGGCTCGTGGTGCAAAGATTTATGGTGAAATCGTAGGTTATGGATGCAGCTCTGACGCATACCACATCACTTCTCCGGCAGAGGATGGAAGCGGTGCTGCGAAGGCTATGGAAAATGCTATGGCAGATGCAGGTGTTGAACCTTCACAGGTAACCTATATCAATGCGCACGGAACCAGTACACATCACAACGATTTATTTGAAACCAGAGCAATTAAGCTTACATTTGGTGAGCATGCGAAGGACCTTAAGGTTAACTCTACCAAGTCTATGGTAGGTCACTTACTTGGTGCAGCTGGTGCCATTGAAGCAATTACCTGTATCAAGGAGCTTCAGGAGGGCTATATCCATCAGACAGTAGGATATCAGAATCCTGACGGGGAGCTTGACTTAAACTACTGTAAGGAAGCATATGAGGAAGAGTTTGAATATGCGTTATCCAACTCTCTTGGCTTCGGCGGTCACAATGCAAGCTTGTTAATGAAGAAGTATGTGTGAGGAGAGCGCCATGTCTGTATTAACAACCAAGGAAATTATGGAAATTATTCCACATAGACAGCCATTTCTTTTAATTGATACTATCGAAGAATTAGAATATGGCAAAAGAGCTGTTGGCAAGAAATGCGTAACTTATAATGAACCTTTCTTTGCAGGTCATTTCCCGGCAGAGCCGGTAATGCCGGGGGTACTCATTATCGAGGCATTGGCACAGGTTGGTGCGGTTGCAATTCTGGGACTTCCGGAGAATAAGGGTAAGATTGCTTATTTTGCGGCTGTAAACAACGCAAAGTTCAAGGGCAAGGTAGTACCGGGTGATGTGCTCATGTTAGAAACGGAAATCGTTAAATGTAAGGGCCCTATCGGTGTGGGTATGGCGAAGGCTACCGTGAACGGTAAGCTGGTATGCCAGGCAGAGCTTACCTTTGCAATCGGACAATAATCGAGGTAATTATGGAACTAAAACCATTAAAAATAGGTGATTTAATAGCGAAAATCCCTGTGGTACAGGGAGGCATGGGTGTAGGTGTCAGCTTATCCGGTCTTGCCGGAGCAGTAGCTAAGGAAGGCGGCGTAGGAATTATTTCTACCGCGCAGATAGGTTATAAAGAAGAGGGATTTGACACCGATCCTATCGGAACAAATTTAAAAGCCATTGATACAGAAGTAAAGAAGGCCAGAGAGATTGCACCTAAGGGCATTATCGGTGTGAATATCATGGTGGCTACCAGACAGTACGAGGAGTATGTGAAGGCTGCAGTAAAGGCGGGAGTGGATTTAATCATTTCCGGAGCAGGACTTCCCATGACACTTCCGGAGCTGACCAAGGGCTTCCAGACAAAACTGGCACCCATCGTTTCCAGCTTAAAATCCATTCAGGTTATCTGGAAATACTGGGAGAAGAAATACAATGTATCGCCGGATATGGTTGTGATTGAAGGCCCTAAGGCCGGCGGACACTTAGGATTTTCTTACGAACAGCTGCAGGATATTCCGGGGCTTTCTTTTGAAGAGGAAATTAAGAAAATTATTGCTTTTGTAAAAGAAAATGCCGTAAGAATCGGTAAAGAGATTTCTGTGGTAGTGGCCGGCGGAATTTACAATAGAGAAGATGCGGAAAAGGCTATAGAGCTTGGTGCAGACGGTGTGCAGATGGCAACCCGTTTTGTGACAACTCATGAGTGTGATGCATCCATGGAATACAAGCAGGCCTACATCAATGCGAAGGAAGAGGATATCATCATCGTAAAGAGTCCTGTAGGTATGCCCGGTAGAGCTATTAAGAACCCATTTATGGATAAAGCAGCGTTAGGTCAGATACCACATGGCAAGTGTCATCTGTGTATCTCTACCTGCAAGCCCATGGAGACCCCATACTGTATTACAGAAGCGCTGGTAAATGCAGTAACAGGAAATATAGAGAATGCGCTACTGTTTTGCGGAACCAACGCATATCGTGCAACAAAGCTGGAGTCCGTAGCAGATATTATGAGGGAATTTCAATGAACGCAAGAATAATTGGAACAGGCAGCTATCTCCCCAAGAGAGTAGTTACTAATGACGATTTAGCAATGATAATGGAT
Organism: Acetatifactor sp.; assembly: GCA_045541195.1. GTDB lineage: Bacteria > Bacillota > Clostridia > Lachnospirales > Lachnospiraceae > Acetatifactor. The sequence goes on from JAZQIQ010000033.1 coordinate 20,073, forward strand.
ACCAGTGATGAATGGATTTCTTCCAGAACCGGTATCAGAGAAAGACATTTAGTAGTAGAGGAAAATACTGCCTCAATGTGCATCTGTGCAGCAAAAGAGGCTTTAAAGGATGCAGATATAACTGCGGAGGAGATTGAGTTGATTATTGTAGCAACTCTTTCTGCGGATCATGTAACTCCGTCTGCGGCATGTGAAGTGCAGGCAGGTATCGGGGCAGTGAATGCGGTAGCATTTGATTTAAATGCAGCATGCTCCGGATTTGTATTTGCGTTAAATACTGCGCAGGCATTTATTCAGTCCGGAATTTATAAGAATGCTTTGATTTTAGGGGCAGAAACTTTGTCCAGAATCATGGATTGGAATGACAGAGGTACCTGTGTTCTTTTCGGAGACGGTGCAGGCGCTGCAGTGATTAAAGCAGATACGGAAGGCGTTATGGCATTTGAACAGTATTCTGACGGTGCCAAGGGACATGTGCTTGCGGGAATTAACCGTAAGAACAACAATCCTTATGTAAAGAATGATACAGACCCTACCTATGTACAGATGGATGGTAAGGAAGTGTACAGCTTTGCGGTAAGTACTGTTCCTAAGTCTATCCAGAATGTACTGGAAAAGGCAAATATGGAGGTAGAGGATGTGGATGTATTTCTTCTTCATCAGGCGAACATCCGTATTATCCAGTCGGTGGCTAAGCGCTTAAAAATCTCTTTGGACAAATGCCCAATCAGCTTAGACCATTGCGGAAATCTCTCCGCAGCAAGTATTCCTGTGCTTCTGGATGAAGTAAACAAAAAGGGAATGCTTAAGCGTGGCGATAAGGTGATTCTTTCCGGCTTCGGTGGAGGACTTACCTGGGGAACCACGTTACTTACTTGGTAGTATCATTCAATACAAAAGCTACCGATATTTTCCGGTAAAATTGTAACATTTTAGAATTATTTCGTAGACTAAGCCCCTCAAGGGCATATCTCTTCCTTTGAAGACTGTAGAAAAACGTCAGCACTTAGTGCGCAGAAGCATAGCGCACTGCGAACTTAGTACTGCTACGTTTTTCTTTAAGCGAGAGCGCGTCTGAAAAGGAAGAGATATGCAGGCAGAGGGGCGCAAACAAACCACAATACTTTGAAATTCAAATAATTTAGGAGGCGTATATATGAACTGGGAGCAGGCATCCAAAAATTTGGAGGAAAGACGTGCGAAAGCTGCAATTGGTGGCGGACAGTTAAAGATTGATAAACAGCATCAGCAGGGAAAGCTTACTGCAAGAGAGCGTATTGAAGTTTTACTGGACCCAGGCACCTTTGTGGAGGTAGATAACTTTGTTGAAGGGCGAATTGATGATTTTGAATTAGACAAAAGACGTGTGCCGGGTGATGGTGTAGTGACCGGCTACGGTGAGATAGATGGAAGAACTGTATTCGTGGCAAGTGAGGACTTTACTGTTATCGGTGGTACTCTGGGTGAATATCACTCTATGAAGATTGCAAGAATTCAGGACATGGCGATGACCATGAAGGCTCCTATGATCTGCATTAATGATAGCGGCGGAGCACGTATCGAGGAAGGCATCTCTTCCCTTAGCGGATATGCAGGAATGTTCCTTCGCCATACCAAGGCATCCGGTGTGATTCCTCAGATTGCGGTTATATTGGGACCATGTTCCGGTGGTGCATGCTATGCTCCGGCAATCTGTGACTTTATTTTCATGGTACGTGACATCTCAAAGATGTTCATTACCGGACCTAACGTAGTAAAGACTGTTATTAATGAAGAAGTTTCCACAGAAGAGCTTGGGGGTGCACAGGTGCATGCAACCAAGAGTGGCGTATCACACTTTACTTATGATACCGAAGGCGAGTGTCTGATGGGGGTACGTAAGCTTCTTGCTTACCTTCCCAGCAATTTCGAGCAGAAACCTCCCAAGAGTCTTTCCTCCGAAAAGCGGGAGAAGGCATTCCTTTCCATGAATAAGATGTTAGAGAGAATTGGTACCAATAAGAAGCCGCAGCTGGTGGCAACCACATCGGTGAATCCTTGTTCACGCATTCAGGAAATCGTACCGGACAATTCCAGAATTGCTTATGATGTAAAGGAAGTTATTGACTGTATCGTAGATAAGGACAGCTTCTTTGAGGTACAGAAGGAATTTGCGGCTAATGTAGTAGTAGGCTTTTCAAGAATGAATGGTGCAGTAGTTGGTATTGTAGCCAACCAGCCTAAGCAGATGGCAGGTTCTTTGGACTATCATGCATCTGACAAAATGGCAAGATTTATCCGCTTCTGCGACTGTTTTAACATTCCGCTGATTACCTTAGTTGACGTACCGGCATTCTTACCGGGTACTGCGCAGGAGCATAACGGAATCATTCGTCACGGTGCAAAAGTGCTTTATGCTTATTCGGAAGCAACCGTTCCGAAAATTTCTCTGATTATGAGAAAGGCTTACGGTGGTGCGTATATTGCCATGAATTCCAAGGATATGGGAGCAGATATGGTATTCGCATGGCCAATCGCAGAAATCGCAGTAATGGGTGCAGATGGTGCCGTTAATATTGCTTTCAAGAGAAAAATCAAGAATGCATCAGACCCTGAGGCTATGAGAGCACAGTGTAAGAAGGAATATGAGGAAAGATTCTTGAATCCTTATGTAGCAGCATCCAGAGGCTATGTAAATGAAGTAATTCAGACTTATGAGACCAGAGAAAAGCTGTTAAAAGCATTGAGAGTTTTAAAGTCTAAGAGTGTGGAAGCTCCGAGAAAGAAGCACGGAAATATTCCATTATAAGAGATGCAGAAATACTTGTATCATAAAGGGAAAATGTGCTACACTAATAAAAGATATTTCGGTATTTAACTTTTGGAGGGTAAATAGATGGAAATGCTTTTATTAATGGGCGGCGGTTTATTGGTGATTATTGTAGCGGTGTTGGTAGCGGTGATTTCTGCGGTGTCCAGCTCGAATATTCCCAGTGATGAACCTTAAGTTAAGAAGCTAAAAGGGTGTGTCTGCGTTTGCAAACACACCCTTTCTTTTTAAATATAACCTAATGTTTTGAAGATAAATAGGAATACTGTTAAGGTAACAGAACTTAAGAAAGTGGTGGTAACCACCAGAGAAGAGGTAAGTACACCTTCGTGTCCCATATTTTTGGCCATGACATAGCAGCTTGGAGTGGTAGGAGCACCCAACATTACAAGAAGTGCCACAAGCATTTCGTTGCGGAAGCCCATGTGGATGGCAAGGGGCAGGAAAATTGCCGCAGGAATCACCAGCTTAATACAGCTGCCGATGATGGTGGGACCAATCTGTTTGATTGCCTTTTTACCCTCAAAGCCTGCACCTAAGGCAATCAAAGCAAGGGGCGAAGCAAGCTGTCCGATATTACCGATGGTCTTTGTAATCATCACCGGAAAGGGAATGCGTAGCAGGGATGCTGCCATGCCGAGGAAGATTCCGATAACGATGGGATTTTTCAAGGCATCGATAAAGGTCTTTCTCAGGGAAGACTTAGTAAGTCCTTTTGCATCCGGACCGGTTAAGGACAGGATAAATACTGCTGCCACGTTGTAAAGAGGTACGGTGCCGATAATCATCAGCGGTGCCATACCGGAGTTGCCATAGATATTTTGAATAAAGGCAAGTCCCATGACTGCGGCACTGCCACGGTAGGAGCCTTGTACGAACTCGCCTAGTATGTTTTTATCTTTCATAAATACATGTGCCAGAAGCCACACAGTGATGATGCAGAACAGGGTTACAAAAAAGCAGAAACACACGTACTTTGTGTCCCAGACGGAATAGAAATCCGATTCTGCAATATCCTTGAACACCAAAAACGGTAAGGTGACCTTGAAATTAAAAGTGTTTAACGTTTTTATAAAAGGTTCATCCAGCATCTTAATCTGCCTTAGGAAATAGCCGATAACCATGACCAGAAAGATGGGGATGGTTGCATTTAAGCTAAATAGTAATTGCTCCATAGTATACTCCTTTAGTGTGCTAAAGGAAGTATAGGTCAGAGCCTGCAAAAAATCAAGTTATGAGTGGAAAAAAGAGCAGAAAATGTGGTAAAATGTATATATGGGTTTTGAAGTACAGATTTTTTTAGTGATAGTTATTTTTATAGTGATTTTGTTTGGAGCATTGGTGCTGCTACACAAAGCAAAGAAGCGTTGTCCGGTGGATATCGATTTGATGGAAGGAAGGGACTTTGAACGCTTTTGTGCAGACTTACTGAAACGCAGAGGCTTTCTGGAGGTGGAAGTCACTAAGGGAAGCGGAGATTACGGAGTCGATATTCTGGCGGAAAAGGATGGAGTAACCTATGCTATCCAGTGCAAATGCTATGATGGTATGCCGGTGGGGGTATCTGCCGTTCAGGAAGCATATGCAGGCAGAGATTTTTATGACAGAATGGTTGGGGCTGTGATGACCAATCAGTATTTTACATCGCCGGCGGTAGAGGCGGCGAAGAAGTTGAAGATTCTTTTGTGGGACCGCGGATATTTAGAGCGAATGATGGAGGAAGAGGCGTGAATATTAGAGCCACACTAAACGAAGTGCTGGTAAAGCTTTTTCGTGAAATAATCACAATTGAAGAACGAGCCATCCGGCAGAGTCAGTTCAAGGATCTGACTGCTAATGATATGCATGTTATTGAAGCCATCGGAACGGCTGAGGCGAAGAATATGTCTACCGTAGCAAAGGCTTTGTCGATTACTACCGGTACACTGACCATTTCCGTGAATGGTCTGGTGAAGAAGGGGTATGTGGACCGTGTGCGAAGTGAGGAGGATAGGCGAGTGGTACTGGTCTCTCTTACCGAAAAGGGTAAGCAGGCCTTTTCCCAGCACGAAGGCTTCCACAATAACATGATTGATGCCATTGCGGACAGCCTCAGTGATGAGGAACTGGAAGTGCTCGGAAAGGCGCTGAACAATTTACATGGGTATTTTATGAATATCAAGAATGGACAGTAGGGTGTCAAAATCCGCCGGTCCGTTATCCAGCAGGAACTTATGAAAGGAGAGGTCGCTGTAGTCGTCTCCCCAGAGCGTGAGTGCCTGCTTTTTTAGTTCCAGAATCTCCATATATCCGGCGTAGTATTTTAGGTAATTGGTAGGTTCTTCCACAATATAACGGTAGATGGCAGCAACGGTATCTTCGTCGGTGATGCCGTATTTTTCCAGCATGCGGCAGACATCTACTTCTGTGGCCCATTCATAATGAATCATAATGTCCAGAAGCCCGTACAGTGCCAGTAGAAGGCTGCGCTGATGCTTTTCTGCCCGGGCAATTCTTGCGGCATCTTCACAGCCGCTCTCGTTCAATAAATCTATGGCGTAATCATAAGCCATAAATTCCGTATATAACGCCCAACCCTCTAAAAAGCCACCGTACCATAGTAAGGATTTTAAGTAACCGTTTTCCTGTTGCTCTATCTTATAGCTGTCATAGGCAGTCTGATATAAATGTCCCGGAAAGCCTTCATGGGCAAGGGTGGTATACAGTTCTAAACCGGTAGCAGTCAGTTGCTGATTAATGTAAATCACATTGTTCTTGTAGTCATCTAAGGGTGGGGTTAGATAAAAGGCGGGGGCGGTGTGCTCCGCCAGAGCATCGGATACATTTTTTACCTGCAGATTAACTGTGGTTTGCAGTGGTGGGAAATCCTCTTCCATGCGGGATTGCAGGTCAGCAAGAATGTCCATGGCATCGGTAAGGGGGAAGTCTGTAGTGAGCTTTGTCTGATTTTCCCGAAGAAGCTCCTGCACGTTCTGATTTCTCAGGGTGTAAATCAGGGCATCGTATTCTTCATCAATCTTTATGGTGAGCAATTCGCGGATATTTTCTACGCTGCGGCCGGAGCCGGTCTGATTTTTCAGCAGGGCTTCATAGTAGGCACTGCCATCCGGCTTGTGGCAGAGTCCCTCTACCGGAGTACAGTATTCACGAAGCTCCCACAATCCATCCCGGAGAGCCTGATAGGCGGGAAGCAGCTTTGCTATCATGATTTCATTATGGGTTTCTATGTATGCGGCGACTTCCTTGCTGCTTAAGTTTCCACCGGCTTGCAACGGTACCAGACGTTCAGAGAAAGTCTGCTGTAGAAAATGTTCGTTGCTATTTATGGCATCTTCGGTAAGACAACTTTCGCAGCCGGCCAGAACTTCCTGTAAGGTTTCTATAGACATAAACAGGCCGTTTCGGGCTTTTTCTTCTTCATAGGTCAGAAGGGAATCCAGATAGTCCGGAACCACTGCTAGAAGCTGTAAGTATTCTTCTACATCCTGCTTATGTCGAAGTTGATATTCTGCCAAGAGAATTAATAACTGGGTATGTACGCCGGAGGAGGGGGAGAAGGGCTCCTCATAGTAGGGAAAGCTGCCCAGGGTAATGGCATCGGACAGCCCCTTTACCAGAAGCTTTCGAATGGCATCATTTTCCGGGGAGAGGGGGGCTTCCTTCATGTCGGAAAGTTTATCTCTGTATTTTTTCAGAGTTTCTGTATGATTTTTGGACTCTCCCTTGTCATATAGAGGGAGGGACACCTCTGCAGTATCGAGACCGTACTTGCCGGGGGAAGCAAAGGTATAGTGAAGGCTTAAGGTATCTCCCGCCATCTCTTCCTCAAATAAAGCTTTGCCTACCCTGGTAAAGGCAGAGTCAGCACTGCCGCAGCCGCTGAGAGTGAGGGATAGCAGAAGGATAAAAAGGGTTTGTTTAAATTTTTTCATGTTGGACACGACCCATAAATGTTTTGGTTATGTATATGAGTCTGCTTCTTAAAAGATGCGCAACTATTCAGAGATGCGTGAAAAGTTTATATTGTTTCAAAAACAAGATGTATTCAATACAACTTCACAAACTTGTACATAAAAAATACAAAAGATGTATTGACGAATAAGAACAAGATGTCTATACTGAAAGCATGAGCGCAAAAGTACCCAAGTACCAGGAATTGGTAGATTACATTAAACTGAATATTGAAAACGGTAGTCTCCAGCCGGGAGATAAGCTGTATTCAGAAAATGAGCTTACCGCCATGTTTGGGTACAGCAGACAGACTGTACGTCATGCAATCTCTCTTCTGGTGGAGGATGGACTTTTGTCCACAGTGAAGGGAAGCGGAACATATGTAAGCGACACCAGAGCATACAATCTGGAGAAGCGCAATCGCATTGCAGTGGTAACCACTTATGTGGACAGCTATATTTTCCCTAAGACCATACAGGGAATTGAAAAGGTACTGTTTGACAAGGGATATTCCGTACAGATTTCTTTCACGGACAATACAACTTCCAGAGAGCGTATTGTGTTGGAGGATCTCATCAACCGGGACGACGTGGCGGGAGTGATTGTGGAGGGAACCAAGAGCGGTTTACCCAGTCCGAATATTTCTTTGTACAAGAAGCTGCAGGAAAAGCGGATTCCCATGATTTTCATCAATACCTTTTATCCGGAACTGAATGCACCCCATGTGTCGCTGAATGATGTGGAGGCGGCAATGAAGGCGGTGAATTATTTGCTGGAGAAGGGGCATACCAAAATCGGCACCATCATGAAGTTGGATGACGGTCAGGGACGGCTTCGTTATCTGGGATATCTGAAGGCAATGGAGAAGGCGGGACTGCCTATTTCCGATTCTGCCATGATTTGGATAGATACGGATGATTTTAAGCAGCTTTCTCTGTGTATGGAGAAGATTCTGAGTCGCATACAGGACTGCACTGCACTTCTGTGTTACAACGATCAGGTAGCTTTTCAATTGATAAAGCTACTGTCCCAAAGAGGTATCAAGGTGCCGGAGAGGATGTCGATTATCAGTATTGACGATTCGGACCTTGCACGGATGAATAACATCCAGATAACATCTCTGCCTCATCCCAAGGAAAGTCTTGGTGAGAAGGCGGCGGAGAACCTGCTCAGGCTTATTGCAGACCACAGGGCAGATGTGACGTATGAATTTGACACCCGAGTGGTGGAAAGAGATACAGTCAGAGATTTAAACAAAATAGGAGGATTTTAACATGAAAGCAACAAAGAATTATCAGTTCTGGTTTTGTACCGGATCACAGGATTTATACGGAGATGAGTGTCTTCGTAAGGTAGCAGACCATTCTGCAAAAATCGTAGAGGCATTAAATGCTACCGGAAAGTTCCCTTACGAAATCGTATTAAAGCCAACCTTAATCGATCAGGCTTCTATCCGTAAGACCTTCAATATGGCAAATAACGATGAGAACTGTGCAGGTGTTATTACCTGGATGCATACCTTCTCACCTGCAAAGATGTGGATTATCGGTCTTCAGGAGTACAAGAAACCTCTTTGCCATTTACACACTCAGTTCAATGAGGAAATTCCTTATGATTCCATCGATATGGATTTCATGAACGAGAATCAGTCTGCACATGGTGACAGAGAGTACGGTCACATCGTAAGCCGTATGGGTATTGAGAGAAAGATTATCGTTGGACATTGGGCAAACGCAGGTGTTCAGGATAAGCTTGCTTCATGGATGAGAACCGCTGTTGGTGTTATGGAATCTTCTCACATCCGTGTATGCCGTATCGGTGATAATATGAACAACGTAGCAGTTACCGAAGGTGATAAGGTAGAAGCACAGATTAAGTTTGGTTGGGAAATTGATCACTACAATGTAAATGACGCAGTAGATTACGTAAATGCTGTTTCAGAAGGTGACGTAAATGCACTGGTTGATGAATATTACAGCAAGTATGAAATCCTTCTTGAGGGAAGAGATGCAGCAGAGTTCAAGAAGCATGTTGCAGTACAGGCACAGATTGAAATCGGTCTTGAGAAGTTCCTTGAGGATGGTGACTATCATGCAATCGTTACCCACTTCGGTATGCTTGGCGGATTAAAGCAGCTTCCGGGTCTTGCAATCCAGAGGCTTATGGAGAAGGGCTACGGATTCGGTGGCGAAGGTGACTGGAAGACCGCTGCTATGGTTCGTTTAATGAAGATTATGACCGCTGGTATGAAGGATGCGAAGGGTACTTCTTTCATGGAAGACTACACCTACAATTTCGTTCCGGGTAAGGAAGGTATCTTACAGGCTCATATGTTAGAGGTATGTCCTACCATCTCTGACGGCCCTATCGGTATCAAGGTTAATCCATTATCCATGGGTAACAGAGAAGATCCCGCAAGACTTGTATTTACCAGCAAGACCGGTCCTGGTGTAGCTACTTCCTTGGTAGATATGGGTAACCGTTTCCGTCTTCTTGTTAATGCTGTTGATTGTAAGAAGTGTGAGAAGGAGATGCCTAAGCTTCCTGTAGCTACCGCATTCTGGACTCCTCAGCCAAACCTGGAAATCGGTGCAGCTGCATGGATTATGGCAGGTGGTGCTCATCATACCGCATTCTCTTACGACCTTTCCGTAGAGCAGATGGTAGACTGGGCAGATGCAATGGGTATCGAAAGCGTAGTTATTGATAAGAACACTGATCTTCGTGCATTCAAGAACGAACTTAAGTGGAACGCTATGTACTATCGCTAAGATTTGAATGATTTACGGTCTCGGTAGGTAGTGGTCGTTATGCGGTCTTCGGGGCATATATATCTTCTTGCGGGGACGCTCTCGCTCTATGCCGGGCGTAAGAAGATATATAGCTACCTGGCCTTGGGTTAAATTTCAGTTTTAAATAGGTGATTCAGTGAGTAAGGTGGAAAACATAATATTATGTTAGAGACCTTACGGGGTAAAAATAAAGGAGAATGTGTATGAAAGACACAATTTTGAATGGTAAGGCTGCTCTTGGTATTGAGTTTGGCTCTACAAGAATTAAGGCAGTGTTAATTAATGAGAAGCATGAGACTTTGGCTCTTGGAACTCATGACTGGGAGAATCGTCTGGTTGACGGTATCTGGACCTACACTTTAGAGGATATCTGGGGTGGTTTGCAGGACTGTTATGCAAGTCTTGTGGCAGATGTTAAGGCTAAATATGATGTGGAGATTACCAAGCTTTCTGCAATTGGTTTCTCTGCGATGATGCATGGTTATCTTGCATTTGATAAGAACGATGAGCTCCTTGTTCCTTTCCGTACTTGGAGAAACACCATCACTGCACAGTCCAGCGCAGTTTTAACAGAGAAGCTTGGCTTCAATATTCCTCAGAGATGGAGTATTTCTCATCTCTATCAGGCAATTTTAAATAAAGAAGCGCACGTAAAGGATGTAGCATTCTTTACTACTCTTGCAGGATATATTCATTATAAACTTACCGGAGAGAAAGTGCTTGGTATTGGTGATGCTTCCGGTATGTTCCCTATCGATTCTGCAAATAATAACTACGACAGCAAGATGATTGCTACCTTTGATGAGTTAGTAGCAGGGGAAGGCTTTGGCTGGAAGCTGGCTGACATTCTTCCTAAGTGCTTAAATGCCGGTGAGGCGGCTGGTACTCTTACTGCAGAAGGTGCAAAGTTACTTGATGTTTCCGGAAAGCTTGAGGCAGGTATTCCTCTTTGTCCTCCGGAAGGTGATGCAGGAACTGGTATGACCGCAACTAACGCTGTGGCAGTTGGAACCGGTAATGTATCTGCAGGAACCTCTATCTTCTCTATGATTGTTACAGAGAAGGAGTTAAACGGTGTTCATGAGGAAATCGATATGGTTACCACTCCGGACGGTAAGCCGGTAGCAATGGTACACTGCAACAACTGCACCTCTGACTTAAACGCATGGGTGAACTTATTCAAGGAATTTGCAGATACCTTTGGTATGAGCGTAGATATGAACGATTTATACGGCACTCTTTACCGCAAGGCTTTAGAAGGCGACGCTGATTGTGGCGGACTTGTTTCCTTCAACTATTTCTCCGGCGAGCCGGTAACCGGTTTCGCAGAGGGTAGACCAATGTTCGTTCGTAAGCCGGATGCAAAGTTCAATCTTGCAAACTTTATGAGAACTCACATTTTATCCTCTCTTGCAACCATCAAGATTGGTAATGATATTCTGATTAAGGAAGAAGGCGTTAAGGTTGACTCCATCATGGGTCATGGCGGACTCTTCAAGACTCCTGTTGTTGGACAGAAGCTCCTGGCAGCAGCACTTAATACTTCCGTAACCGTTATGGATACCGCAAGTGAAGGTGGTCCTTGGGGTATGGCTGTTCTTGCGGCATACATGGTAAATAAGGATGCAAATGAGTCTTTAAGTGATTACTTAAATAACAAGGTATTCGCAGGACAGACCGGCTCTACCATCGCTCCGGATGCAGCAGACGTTGCAGGTTTCGATGCATTTACTGAAAGCTACAAGGCATGCTTTGCAGCAGAGCACGGCGCAGTAGATTCATGGAAATAAATCAGAAAACATGGATAAATCAAGGAGGAGAAGAACATGTTAGAGGAATTAAAACAGAAAGTTTATGAAGCGAATATGGACCTTCCTAAGTATGGTCTTGTAACTTTTACCTGGGGTAATGTAAGTGCTATCGACAGAGAAAAGGGACTTATTGTAATCAAACCAAGTGGTGTGGAATACGATAAGCTTACTCCGGAAGATATGGTTGTTGTGGATTTAAACGGTAAGAAGGTGGAAGGAAAGTATAATCCTTCTTCTGATACTGCAACTCATATTGAGCTTTATAAGGCTTTTGAGGAAATCGGTGGTATTGTACATACTCATTCTTCTTATGCTACAAGCTGGGCCCAGGCAGGAAGAAGTATTCCTTGCTACGGAACCACTCATGCAGATTACATCTATGGTGAGGTTCCTTGTGTCAGATGCTTAACCAAGATGGAGATAGAGGAAGCTTACGAAGAGAATACCGGACATTTAATCGTTAGCGAATTTATCCGTCTGTGTAAAGAGCCTACTGCAGTTCCGGCAGTTCTTTGTAAAAATCACGGACCTTTTGCGTGGGGTAAGGATGCCCATGAGGCAGTTCATAATGCAGTAGTATTGGAAGAGGTTGCGAAGATGGCATATCGTACAGAGACCATCAATCCTCGCGTAGAGAGCGCACCTCAGGAGCTTCAGGATAAGCACTACTACCGCAAACACGGTGCAAATGCATACTATGGACAGGTGAATAACTAATCAAAACATTCAGTAGACGATGGCAATTTTTTATGATAGGATTGCTGTGGAATATGTAACAATTCAGAATCGGGCGGTTTAGCGAATGGTTCTGAATTGTTAAAATAAAAGATAATTTGGAGGAGACTTATGAACAATTTAGAGTTGAAGAAAATTGCTAATGATGTTCGCAAGGGTATTGTGACTGCGGTTCACAGTGCAAAGGCTGGACATCCGGGCGGATCCCTTTCAGCAGCAGATATGTACACCTTTCTTTATTTTGAAGAAATGAACGTTGACCCTGCAAATCCTGACAAGGAAGACAGAGACCGCTTTGTATTATCTAAGGGACACACTGCTCCCGGTTTATACTCTACCCTTGCTAACAGAGGCTATTTCCCAGTAGAGGATCTTACAACTTTGAGAAAGCTTGGTTCTTACTTACAGGGACATCCATGTATCCATATTCCGGGTGTTGATATGTCCTCAGGTTCTCTTGGACAGGGTATCTCTGCAGCAGTAGGTATGGCTCTTGGTGCAAAGATGGACAACAAGGATTTCCGCGTATACACCTTACTTGGTGATGGTGAAATCGAAGAAGGTCAGGTTTGGGAAGCTGCTATGTTTGCAGGACATCGTAAGCTGGACAACCTTGTAGTAATCGTTGATAATAACAACCTCCAGATTGACGGACCTATCAGTGAGGTATGTTCTCCATATCCTATTGATAAGAAGTTTGAGGCATTCAACTTCCATGTAATCAATATTGATGCACATGATTTTGATGCAATCAGAGCTGCATTTGCTGAGGCTAAGGCTACTAAGGGTATGCCTACCTGTATCGTAATGCACTCCTTGAAGGGTAAGGGTGTTTCCTTCATGGAAAACAGCTGCGACTGGCACGGCAAGGCTCCTAATGATGAGGAGTATGCTGTAGCAATGGCAGACCTTGAGAAAATTGCAGAAGAGTTAGCAAAGGAGGCGTAAAAAATGGCAGATGTTAAGAAGATTGCAACTCGCGAAAGCTATGGTAACGCATTAAAAGAGCTTGGTGCTGAGTATCCTAATTTAGTTGTTTTAGATGCTGACCTTGCAGCAGCTACAAAGACCGGTATTTTCAAAAAAGCATATCCGGACAGACATATCGATTGCGGTATCGCAGAGTGTAATATGGTAGGTATTGCGGCCGGACTTTCCTTAACCGGTAAGATTCCTTTTGTAAGTTCCTTTGCTATGTTCGCAGCAGGACGTGCATTTGAGCAGGTTCGTAACTCTGTAGGTTATCCGAAGTTAAACGTTAAAATCGGTGCTACCCATGCAGGTATCACGGTAGGTGAGGACGGTGCGTCTCATCAGTGTAACGAAGACTTAGCTCTTATGAGAACCATCCCGGGTATGGTTGTTATGTGTCCATCCGATGATGTGGAAGCTAAGGCAGCAGTTCGTGCAGCAGTAGAGTACGAAGGACCTGTATATATCCGTTTCGGTCGTGCAGCAGTGCCTGTAATCAACGATCATCCGGATTACAAGTTCGAAATCGGTAAGGGTACCGTTGTAAGAGAAGGTAAGGATATCACTATCGTAGCAACCGGTATTTGTGTAGATTCTGCACTTGGTGCAGCAGAGATGCTTGCAGCAGACGGTATCGATGCAGAGGTTGTAAATATCTGTACCATCAAGCCGCTTGATGAGGAAATCATCATTAACAGTGCAAAGAAGACAGGCAAGGTTGTAACCGTAGAAGAACACTCTGTAATCGGAGGTCTCGGAAGTGCAGTATGTGATGCACTTTGTGCAAACTATCCTGTACCTGTAAAGAAGCTTGGTATGCAGGATGTATTCGGTGAGTCCGGTTCTGCAGCAGCGCTTGTTGAGAAATATGGCTTAGATGCTAAGGGTGTATATGCATCTGTGAAAGAGTTCATCTAAAGCTTTTTGGCTATTCCAATTTTAATAGAAATCTGTTAAACTGTCCTCGAGAATTTCGATTTGAGAGGACAGTTTTTATTATGAATATTTTATCTCCATCCATTTTGGCGGCAGATTTTGCTAATTTAGGAAAACAGATTAAGGAAGTAGAGGCTGCGGGAGCACAGTATTTGCACATAGATGTTATGGATGGCATTTTTGTACCACAAATTTCTTTTGGAATGCCGGTGATTACATCTCTTCGTAAGAGCACGGAGATGTTCTTTGATGTGCATATCATGATTGATAGGCCGGAGCGTTATGCAGCAGAGTTTGTGGACTGTGGAGCCAATATGGTGACTTTCCACTTGGAGGCTACCGAGAAGGCAGATGAGACCATAGAGATTATCCGTTCTAAAGGGGCTAAGGTTGGTATCAGTATTAAGCCGGGAACACCGGTGTCTGAGGTGCTGCCATACCTTCCTAAGGTGGATATGGTACTGATTATGACGGTAGAACCGGGATATGGTGGACAGTCATACATTCCGTATTGTACGGATAAGGTGAGAGAAGTACGCGAAGCAATTGTGAAGCAGGGACTTACCTGCGGTGTGCAGGTAGACGGTGGTATCGGTGCAGACAACCTAAAGATGGTGCTGGATGCCGGGGCCAATGTAGTTGTTGCCGGTTCGGCAGTGTTTAAGAATGATATTGCAGAGAACGTAACGAATATGCTAAAGATAATGGGAGAGAAGTAGTGGAACTGGAGTTTTTATACGCTTTGCAGGAATGGCATGCCCCCATTCTGGATAAACTGATGATTATGATAACAACGTTGGGAAATGGCGGCGTATTCTGGATTTGCCTGGGGGTGGTGCTGGCGATTGTACCAAAGACCAGAAAATGCGGTGTTTGTATGCTAATTTCTATGGCGCTGACCTTCGTTTTAGGGAATTTAATTTTGAAAAATGTTGTAGCAAGACCCAGACCATTTACTGTTGCTACAGATATTGTGCTGAAGATTCCGAAGCCGGGCGAGTATTCCTTTCCGTCCGGTCACACCATGAATTCTTTTACGGCATCGACTACTATATTTATGTTTTATAAAAAGCCGGGAGTTGTGGCGCTTGCTTTGGCGGTATTGATTGCATTTTCAAGAATGTATCTGTTTGTGCACTATCCGACGGATATTCTGGCAGGGATGGTTCTTGGCATCGTGGATGCGTGGTTCGTATTTGGGGCAAGAAAGAGATTTTATGTAGAGAAGTAAAATGATTGGCAGTATTTTCAAGGCTTAAATGTTTGGGAATACTGCCTTTTTATTGTGGTGCAAGAAGGCGTTGGTAATGGAGGTTCAAAATACTATAGTAGAAATGACCTAATGTAGGTAAGGCGGTTGTGTGATATTATATAAAGTATCCGATAATTTTCTGGATAACGAGGAGTATAAAGAGTAAGAGGGATAAAAATGTTAGTATTTCAGCATGAAGCACAAAATAATAGTGAGCCTGCGGATAAAGGCGGAGCTGTCGCAGGTGCACAGCAGCAAAGTGGGGGAGGGACGCAGTCCGCTAACAGCACTGCCCAAAAGGGTAAGAAGAACAATTCTCCGCAAGGAGTTAATCAAAGGACATCACCCCAAACCGGTATTCCGGCAAGTAGTGAGGAACAATCTGACCCCATCGACATGGCAACGGGAGCCTTTCTATATGAGGACAAGGACTTTATTCTGCCGGAGATGACAGGGGAGTTTGCCCTGATTCGCCGCTATAGTTCACTGTCGGACGGGTGTTTTCGGGAAAGTATCGGTCGCAAGTGGTCCTTAAGTGTGGATGCATGTGTCTGCTTAGACGGGGAGACCGTGGTAGTAAAGCTGCCGGATGGTAAGGCGGCAGAGTTTGACTTCTGTGACGGCTATTATCATAACCGCAGGGGAACCCACAAGCAGTATACTCTGCACCGTCCTGAGGAGAACTTTATTTTCCGGGACAATATAAATAA
>JAZQIQ010000034.1:0-12851 GCA_045541195.1 Acetatifactor sp.
GTCATCATAGAAGTATACCACCTAATCTTGATACTTCTATTATACTAAAAAAGAGCTTGAATGTCTTATAAATACTGACATTCAAGCTCTTTATAACAGAAAAATCCACGACGTATGCCGTGGACTTTGTCTACAGTCTGAGGGCTGTTGCAAATGCAACAGCCCTATTTTTGTATATATTTTTTATTTAATCAATAGCGTATGCCAAAGATGATGATTTAGAACCACAGTTGTTAACTGCCCAGGTCTTGGCATCTGAAGCATTTCTGGTTGCATAACCGTAGTTAGAAGATGGTCTCCAACTGACACTTCCCAGACTTCCGATAGAAACGTTGCTGTAGGAACCGGTATCGTAGAAGTTGCTGTTGTTACCGGAACCATTGATAACAACGCCGGAGTAAGAACCGGTATCGAAATAGTTCTTTTCAGAATAAATAGTACAGTTGGTATACGGAGTATAGCCAAGCTTAAAGTTGTATACATAGTTGTTGTAGCAATGGAAGTATCCATAACGCATCAGTCCCGGTGCACGGGTAATGGTGGTGTGGAAGTAGTTGTTAGCGATGGTCATCAGCGGATAACCATCATAGGTGCCGGCGCCGTCTTCGCCCGGGTAACCAAGAATCAATCCATATTTATGTCCGCCGAAATAACAGCCATTTACGGTTACAAAAGAAGCGTTTAATCCTACGTAAAGGAATTTATCAGTATCATTTTCGTGGATTGATGTGTCAGAAGACATATCATGTCCGGTCCAGGTACAATGATCCATCCAGAAGTTAGTACCGTTTGAGATATACATCTGGATATCGTCGTTCTCGTTAATTGCCACATCATGACTAAAGGTTAAGTTCTTATAAATATTATTTCCGGAAGATGAAATATTTCGGAAATGGATATTGTGTAGGGTGTGCTTACTGTAAGAACCAATAAAGGTTTTATTCTTACCAACATTAACCTTGGTAAGGGAGCTGGCACTAATATTTCCGGTGATAACGATGGTGTAAGGTGTGGAGCCGGATGCATAGGTCTGGAGCTCTGATAAGGTATCAACCTCTACAACAGAACCCAGAACACCACCGGTAACGGAAGCTTTTTCATTGCCGCTCATGTCTTTACAATAGTCTGCAAAGCCTTCTGCGCCGTAGGAGTTAAAGCGGAAGCACTGGGATGCAGAGCCGGTATAGGTGGAAAGTACGTAGTTGCTGCCGGATAAAGTCAGTGCTAAGTTGGTATTTGCATAGTTTACAATTTTGTAGTTTAAGTTATGTGAATATGTATCGCTCTTTACAGAGACAATTTTCCAGTACTGTGCGTTGTTACTTGTACTTCCTGTAGTTACAACCTTAGTACCGCTGGAAGCAGAGTTGCCACTTGGCGCAAGTACATAACCGGTTGCCACATTTACGATGCGGAAATAATCACTTCCTACCATTTGGATAACCCAGTTGTTGGAATCAGAAGCAGTAGAATTAGCTGTAACAGTACTGTTTAAGCTGCCTGCGGTTACGTAGTTACCGTCAGAACAGTTAACAAAGGTCATTTCCTGAACCGGATAATTGCTTGCGATAGTTGCGGTAGAAGAAGACCCACTGCTTGAGCTACCGGAATTGCTTGAGGAACCGCTTACCGGTTCAAAGACGAACTGCTGACAAGCGAGTCCGTTATAGGACCAGGTTCCGATGTTGCCGCCACTGGAGGTAGACCAGCCGTATACATCCACTGCCTGGGCACCGCCGGCATGCTTAGGTAACAAGCAATATGCGCCGGAAGTAGAGCTTTCCACTACTTGGAATGTCTGGGTATCTAAGCCGTTAGCAGAGCAGATACAGATATTGGTACCGTCTGTGGTACCGCCATAGTATACATCCAGCATACGTCCGCTAGAAAGTCCACTCTTAATGGTTACATAATTGTTGCCCTGATTGGTAACATACCATTGCTGGTGGCTTGCACCGGACAATCCCCACTGCTGAACGTTGGTAAAGTCAGCGTCTTTTCCACCATTCACATCAAAGTATAATCCGCTGTTTACATTCTTAATATAATACCAACCATCACTAATTAAATTAGAGCTGGAAGTAGAGCTTGAGCTTGGCCATGGAGCCTCTTCAAAGTACCAGATTTGGTTAGCACTACCCTTTTGGGTATACTCTAATACATTTGCACCGGAATTTTTGGAAGCACCGGAAACATCCAGACAAGATGCAAAGCCGGAAACCTCTGTAGTGATGTAGTATCCGCCGTTGCTGTCTGCTGCGGTAATGGCAAAATTCTGTGCGGATGCACTGTTGTTTTCCCAAATCTGAATATTGGTTCCGTTAGCGGAAGAACCGTTTGCTACATCCAGAGAGATGCCGCCGGTCATGTCTGTTGCCGGATGGAGCCTGTAATAGCCTGTGGAGCTGTTCTTCTCCAGAATCCAGCGCTGCCCCAAAGAACCGGTACCAGTTGCCTGGCAAACATTGGCACCTGAAGACGCAGAATCATTTTCTACCTGTAGGTAGAGGCCACTGTTTTTGTTTTTGATGTAATAGATGTTGCCACTTTCCGGAGTGACAGCCGCTGCATTTACCGGCATTACCGGCGTAATCACCAGTGAAGTGATTACCATTGCTATGCAACTGAAGAAGCATAGCAGCTTTTTGAATAGTTTTTGCATATATAATCCTCCCTGTACATTATAGAAATATTACAGACACATTATATAATGAATGAAATTCCGATGACAACGCTGCAAAATCACGAAAATATTTTTTGTGATAAATTATTAACAACTCCATTTAAAGTGCATGAAAACGCTTACAAAACAGAGTTGGTGTTGTGCAAATTTTACAAAAGTATTACAAAAAAGTGAAAAAAGTGCTACTTAAATGAAGGTGAAAATATAAAATTATTTGTCAATTTTATCCAAAAAATAAACCATTTAACCTGTTTGTTGCGCAACTTTACTAAATTAACGCAGAGTAGTGCGCAAAAGCACATTTTAATATCGTTTGTCAGAAACTTAGGACAATAGTACCAATTCGCTTGTTGTTCATTGACATTGTTTCCGAACAGTGATATTATCACGTACGTTAGACAAAACTAACGCGAATTAGAAACATCTAAGGACAAAGTAAAAGTAGGAGATTAAAATGATTAAAATTGCAGTGTATGGAAAGGGCGGTATCGGTAAGTCAACCACCACATCGAATTTGTCAGCAGCATTTAGTGTGATGGGATATCGTGTGATGCAGATTGGATGCGATCCAAAGTCGGACTCAACCAAAAATCTGATGAGGGGAAAGAAAATTCCCACAGTACTTGACCAGATTCGTGAAAAGGGTTCGGATCAGATTGCTTTAGAGGATATTGTTTTTGAAGGATATAATGGAGTGCTTTGTGTAGAAGCCGGTGGCCCGACACCAGGTATCGGATGTGCCGGAAGAGGTATTATCACTGCTTTTGAAAAGCTGGAAGAGTTGGGTGCCTATGAGGTGTATCAGCCGGACATTGTACTGTATGACGTGTTGGGAGATGTTGTGTGTGGAGGATTTGCAATGCCCATCCGCGGAGGATATGCAGATTATGTGTTTATCGTGACCTCCGGTGAGATGATGGCGATGTTTGCAGCGACGAATATCGCTCATGCCATTAAAAACTTCGGAAAGCGCGGCTACGCTAAGCTGGCAGGCTTTATCCAGAATTCCAGAAATGTAGAGAATGAGGATGCGCTGGTTGCGAAGGCAGCAGAAGAGAACAATACCAAGGTGGTAAAAATCGTACCTCGTGATGGTGCGGTACAGATTGCGGAAAATGAAGGTAAGACAGTTATCGAGGCACTGCCGGAAAGTGATATGGCAGGAGAGTATAGAGATTTGGCAGAGAAAGTTTTGGAGGTAATGAATATTGGCGTGTCAGTTTGAGAATACACTTCACTACTCTTCCCCCGCAAACGGCGGTAGAGGAATTGTCCGTACGGGAATGTTGATACCGGAAAGTGTAGAGCTTTTTGTGTGTCCCTTTGCCTGTGGACGTCACGGTGCCATCAGTGCCGTGAAGCAGGATTTAAAGCATAGACTATCGTATCTGTATGTGGATCAGGCAGATATTATAAACGGTTATGATGACTTGATTATCCCGGCAGTGGGGGAGCTTCTGGAAACGTTGCCGGAGAGACCCAAGGTGGTGCTTGTATTTGTGAGCTGTCTGGATGATTTAATCGGAACGGACCACGAAGCTCTTCAGGAGAAGCTTTCCGTAAAGTACCCGGATGTGCAGTTCCGCAGTTGTCATATGAATCCAATATCCAAGGGGTCTAAGACACCGCCGGCAATTTCCATCCAGAACAATATTTACAGTTTGTTGGAGGAAACTTCGGAGAAGGATAACGGAGTGAACTGCATAGGCAATTTAATTGAGATTGATAAGGAAAGTGAGATATATGCATTCTTGCAAAGTCTGGGTTGCGATAAGCTGAAGCATATTTCCCACTACGGGACCTTTGCGGATTATCAGGAGATGGCGAAGAGTAAACTGAATCTGGTGATTACACCGGTAGGTCGTCAGGCAGGTGGGCAGATGGAAGAAAAGCATGGTGTGCCTTATGTATTTCTTCCGGTCAGCTATCGTTTTGAAGTAATCGCTGAGAGCTATAAGAAGCTGGCGCAGGTACTTGGAAAGGAAGCATATGACTTTGATTTTACTCCTTTTGAAAATGAGGCGCAGATGGCAGTGAAGAGAGCGAAAAAGGCTATCGGCAACACACCTATCGTGGTAGATGCTTCTTCTGTAAAATGTCCTTTCGGGCTGGCACGTGCGCTGATTGAATACGGCTTCAATGTAGTCCGTGTGCAGGCCCCGGAGTGCATCGGTATTGATAAGGTAGACTTTGAGTGGCTTACCAAGGAGCATCCGGAGGTAGAAGTGGTGCAGTCTCTGCATCACAAGGTGGTAAACAGGGAGAATCAGATGCCGGAAAGTATTGCTGTCGGTGTGGATGGTGCTTATCTGGCGGGTTCTAAATATATTGTAGATTTATTCGATGATGAAGGAGTGTACGGATACCATGGTGTGAAAACTCTGATGGAGAAGTTAGAGCATGCCCTGGATAAGGTTGTAGACTTGGAAAATATGATTCACGAATATGGATTGGTGGTGTAATATGGCAGTTCTATCGATTTATTTATCTCCTTTTGCACCGGATTATTCCGGAGT
Organism: Acetatifactor sp.; assembly: GCA_045541195.1. GTDB lineage: Bacteria > Bacillota > Clostridia > Lachnospirales > Lachnospiraceae > Acetatifactor. The sequence continues at coordinate 5,200 of JAZQIQ010000034.1, forward strand.
ATCGTCGGTACTGTTTGATTTAAAGACGGTTACGGCAATGCATGATGCGTCGGGCTGTACCGGTAATTATACCGGCTATGATGAGCCCCGCTGGTATGGCTCCAAGTCACCGATTTACTGTTCCGGTCTCAGGGAGATAGATGCGGTACTGGGAGATGATGAGAAGCTGATTAAGAAAATGATATACGCAGCAGAGGATATTCAACCGGAGTTGATGGCACTCGTAGGCAGCCCCGTACCTATGGTAATCGGAAGCGACCTTGTGGGTGTGGCAGAGGAATTGCAGGAGCGGACGGGAATCCCTTGTCTTGGTTTTGATACTACAGGAACGGCTTATTATGATAAAGGGGTTGCCATGGCAACCATTGCTCTTTTAAAGAAGTTTACGCCAAAGGCAGAGATGATTTCCGGCACGGTGAATATCGTAGGAGCCAATCCGCTGGACTTTGGGGCGAGAGAGAATTTGGAGGATTTGAAGGCTCTTGTGGTGAATGCAGGATATGAGATAACCTGTAGTCTTTCTATGGGATATACCATGGAACAGCTGAAAAAGGCATCTGCTGCGCAGCTGAATCTGGCTGTTTCCAGAGCCGGTTATCTGATTGCGGAATTTATGAAGAAGCAGTATGGAATCCCTTATTTATGCGGTCTTCCGGTAGGAGATGCAGGAAGTGAGGAATATCTTGCAGAAATCCAAAAGGTGGTTGCTTCCGGAGAAAGTAGTGTCATTAACGCCTGCGTATGTGAAGAGGCAGATATCTTAATTATCGGTGAACAGGTGCAGAGCAATGCCATCCGAAAGGCATTGGAAATGGAATACGGGGAAAAACGTATTGCGGTGGGCTGTTTGTACGGCAAGGAAGCTGCGCTTTCACTGCCTCAGGATAAGAATCTGGCCAGTGAGAAGATGATTATGGAAGAGATGAATAAGGGTTGCTACCGCATGATTATTGCGGATCCTTTTATGGAGCAGCTTTTAAAGAAAGATACGAAAGCAAAGTTTTATTCGAATGCTCAATATGCAGTATCCAGTAAGGTGGGCGTTGCTGAGATGGCGCATGTCATCGGCAAACGCTTCAATGAGTGGTTTGCTGCATAGTGAAGAATAAATATAAGAGGAGAAAATTATGAGAAAAAGAGTATTAACAAGCCTTTTGACCGCAGTAATGTGTGTGGGTCTTCTGGCAGGCTGCGGCGGCAGTACAGAGACACCGGAGAGCAGTAGTACTATGCCGGAAAGTGTAGTACAGATTGAGGAGGAAAGTGTAGCGGAGGCAGAGGCGATAGTGGCGGAAACTCGTACCATCGTGGACCACTTGGGCAATGAGGTAGTGATTCCCGCGGAGATTAACACTATTGTAACAACATCTATTACTCCGATGCCATCAGTATACTGTATGTTTGCAGGCTCTGCAGAGCGTCTTATCGGTATGAGTCCATCCTCCAAGGCAGCGGCAGAGAATTCTCTTTTGGCAGAGATTATGCCGGAGATCTGCGATGTATCTACAGACTTTATGACCGGTGGAGAAGTGAATGTGGAGGAGCTTCTTGCCATGAATCCAGACATCGTATTTGTGAATGCCAGTCAGGAAGAGGAGTACAACAAACTGGCAGCCGCAGGATTGACAGTGATTGCAGTATCTACTACTGAGTGGGGTTCTGACTCTGTAGAAACCTTTGAAGGTTGGATTACCCTTCTTGGCGAGGTGCTGGGAGAAGAGGATAAGGCAGCAGGAATCACGGAGTATGGCCGAGAGGTTTACAATATGATTCAGGAGCGTGTTGCTACGGTAGAGGAAAGCGAAAGAGCAAGAATCATGTTCTTATATAACTACAAAAACGGCACCATCAAGACTTCTGGTAACAACCATTTCGGTCAGTACTGGGCGGAGGCTTCCGGTGCAATCAACGTAGCACAGGATCACGATGCAAGAGGTCTGGAAATCAATATGGAGCAGATTTATGAATGGGATCCGGATATGATTTTCATCACCAACTTTGTTCCTTATCTTGCAGAAGACTTATACAATAATGCGGGTTGTGAAGGACATGACTGGAGCGTGGTAAGAGCAGTACAGGAGGAAAATGTATACAAATGTCCGTTGGGCGTATATCGCTGGTATCCGCCTTCATCAGACACACCGTTAATGCTGTTATGGCTTGCGCAGACCATTTATCCGGAGTTATTTGAGGATATTGATTTGGAGCAGGAAATGAAGGAATACTATATGAACTTCTACAATATCGAACTTACGGATGAGGATATCGAGAAAATCTTCAATCCTACCCGTGAAGCAGCAGGAGCTTAAGGAATGAAGAAAAGATATGTAACACTGGTTTCTGTATTTTTTACAATAGCCCCTTTTTTAGCAATACTGGTTTGTCTGGGTATCGGACGATATCATCTATCTGTGGGAGAAACCGTGGATGCGATTTTTACGGCAGTTAGGGGCGGTGAAGTAGATCCTACTGCATTCTCGGTGTTGTTTAAAGTCAGGCTTCCCCGTTTGGGATTGGCTCTATTGGTGGGAGCGGGGCTGGCGGTTGCCGGAACCTCCTTTCAGTCTCTGTTCAGTAACCCATTGGCAACACCGGATACTCTGGGTGTTGCCACAGGTGCATCCTTTGGAGCGGTACTCGGGCTTCTTTTATGTGATAACATCATTCTGGTGCAGATTATGGCATTGGCGTTTGGCTTGCTGTCTCTGTTTATTACTTGTATGGTAAGTAAGATGAACGGAAAGAGCTCTATTGTAATGGTGGTGCTGTCCGGTATGGTGGTATCCTCTATTTTTCAGGCTTTAGTGTCTCTGGCAAAGTATACGGCAGATGCGGAGGAGAAGCTTCCGGAGATTACTTACTGGCTTATGGGAAGCATGTCCAGAGCGACGTGGAGCAGCCTTATGATCGGTGCACCGTTTATCATTGCGGGAATGGTGATGTTGTTTGCACTTCGCTGGCGTCTGAATATCCTATCCTTGCAGGAGGATGAGGCGAAATCATTGGGCATCAATGTGAAGCGGCTTCGCCTTCTGGTGATGATTGCGGCTACGATGGTAACCGCTTCTTGTGTATCCATGTGCGGTCAGGTAGGCTGGGTAGGTCTGCTGATTCCACATGCTGCCCGAATGATTTACGGAAGTGATAATAAAAAGATTGTTCCGGCCAGTATTGGCATCGGTGCAACTTTTATGATTCTGATTGATACTACGGCTCGTGCAGCAACTGCGGCGGAGATTCCGGTATCGATTTTGACGGCGCTGATCGGAGCACCATTTTTCGTATTGCTGCTTCGGAAAACAGGAGGTGCAAAGTTATGATTTTCTCGGTAGAAAACGGTCAGTTCGCATATGCTGACAGGAAAATCTTACATGGAATATCTTTTTCTCTGAAGGAGGGAGAGGTAATGACGGTCCTGGGACCCAATGGTGTAGGTAAAACAACGCTTTTGAAGTGCATGATGGGGCTTCTGAACTGGGAACAGGGGAAGACTCTTCTGGATGGAAAGCTCATGAAGGAAATGAATACTACAGAGGTATGGAAAAGAATTGCCTATGTGCCACAGTCCAAGGGAACCGGTCTGTCCTATACTGCCAGAGAGATGGTCTTGATGGGGCGTTCTGCAAGCCTAGGGCTCTTTGCCCAACCCTCCAAAGAGGATTACCGTGCAGCAGATGAGGCAATGGAGCAGGTGGGTATTACCCGTCTTGCACATAAGCAGTGTAGCTGCATGAGTGGCGGCGAGCTTCAGATGGTATTAATTGCCCGGGCACTTTGTTCGGAACCACAGATGCTGGTATTAGATGAGCCTGAGTCCAATTTAGACTTTAAGAATCAGCTTATTGTGCTGGAAACAATTCAGAGACTTGCTAAGGAGAGAGGTATTGCAGCGATTGTGAATACTCATTACCCGGCGCATGCCTTGAAAATTGCAGACAAAGCGTTACTTCTTAGTTATGACGGGAGTTGTCAGTTTGGTGAAGTAACGGAAATTGTAAATGAAAAAAATATGCAGAAGGCTTTTTCTGTAGAAGTGAAAATCATTGATTTTCAATATAATAATCAGAATCACAAGGGGGTCATTCCTATTTCGATTCATGCGTAGTAGGGATGGGGCATGTTGCCAATATCATTTAGTTAAGATGATTTCTGTAACAATATCAGCTTATCACTAATGACATATGCGATGGGGAGGCGTTCCCCTTAGCGCATATACCATTAGTGATATGTGTCGTTTGTGTATGTTGACCTTCTTTCCCTGTATAAGGGAGAGTGAAAGTAGAAGTAAATTAACAGAAAATAATTTTTAAATTGGTCGAAATGTGGTAAAATAGTACCGTGTAGTTTGAAAAAACATTCTATAGACGGAGGAACGTTATGGAACAGTTGGAGAGAGAATTAAGAGATAAGATTATAAAAGTCTTGTGGCTTCTTGTGTGGGGCTGTATTGCATTAGATGTCTCGTTCTTTGTGGTGTTCTTCTTTACAGACGGTCTGGGGACTACCGTGAGTCGTTATGTTTTTAAATATCTATGTTTACCCTTTTTTGTCAATATGTTAACTTATCTAATTGCCAGACGTCTGAATAGCTTAGAAACACTTTCGGATAAATCTAAAAATATGGTTTGCGCCGTGGCACTGTGTACTATTGGCGGTTCTATGGGAATTTTTCACAGCTATTATACACCTTTGTGGTGTGCGCCATGTATGGCACTTTTGTTGTGTAGCGTATTCCACAGTAGGAAGATTAATGGGGTGCTACTGGTGTATAGCTGTGTGCTGGTTGTGCTGGCTACCATATACGGAGCATTTGAGATTCCTTCACGGACATCCATTTATGTACAGAACTGTGTGGTAGTATTGGGAATCACTTTTTTATCCAACATAGTAGCTATCGCAGTCCAAAATTATCAAAAGGATGTAGAAATATTGCTGCGTACTACTGCAGAAAATGAGAAAGATTATCGGAGACGTTTGGAGAGAGATCTGCTTACAGAGGTTCATTCCAGAGAATATATGCAGGAATTTGCTGCCAAGACGTTTGAAGTGTCCGGTGCAAATAATGTGATTGGTATGGCAGTACTGGATTTGGATGATTTCAAGCATATTAATGATGAGTACGGTCATGATAACGGAGATAAGGTGCTTCATGCATTGGGAGAGCTTTTGCAGAAGTACAGCAATGAATATATGGAAGCCGGACGCTTTGGCGGGGAAGAGTTTGTGATAATCTTTCAGGGAGAGGCTGGACAATGTTATGAGGAAAAGCTTGAAGAGATTCGGAAGGAATTTTCGGGACTTTCTTTCGACTTTATGAAAGAAAAGGTATCCTTCAGTGCCGGTCTGGTGGAATGTAATTCTGCTATTTCTTATGAAAAAGCATTTACTTTGGCGGATCAGGCGTTGTATACTTCCAAGATTAGGGGAAAGAATAGGGTGACGGTAAAGAGAATATAATCGTTAAAAACAAAAAGCCTTTGCAAAATGTGAATGTATTACCGATAAGGTATGCGCTTCATTTTGCAAGGGCTCTTTATTTATGCAAAATTGTCAGAAATTTACGAATATTTATTCGTGGTAACAAAGTACTGTATAAATTTTTTGAAAATAGTACTTTATGCATAATTGCCAAAAAAATAACGCATTTGTTAATTTTTTGGCACATAAAACTAGTAATTTTTAACAGAAATGTAATATTTAAACCGTTATTTGTGCCAATTTTATAAAGAATAAATTTGTGCTAACATAAATATTGCGAAAATATTAAGGGGAGGATTCATAATATGAAGACATTAATTCGCAAAACGAAAAAAATGTTAGCATATATGTTGGTGACAACAATGATGCTGACAGGTCTGGTTTCTACCGATAGTGTAGTTGTACAGGCCGCAAGTAATCTTACTATTACCGAATCTGCAGGCTGGCTGGAGTCAGCGTATGTAGAATGGAGTCCGGTAAGCGGCGCCAAGGGTTATGCCGTGTATGTGAAGGGGGCTTCTCAGGCCGACTCCGCATACGTTCAGCTGGATTCTGAGCTCATCAGACAGTACTCTTCGTACTGGCGTGCAGATGCACTGGGCCTACCGGCAGGAAACTACGTACTTAAAGTAGTTGCTGTTATGAGTAATGGCTCAACTATCGGTGCACAGACATCTACCTTATCTGTTAAGCCTCATGAAAGAAACGGCTTTGCGTGGGTAAACGGAACTTCATCCGGTGCTTACAATGAGAATGGTTCTTTAAAGAGCAATGCTAAGGTTGTTTATGTGACCGAGAGCACAAAGGGTTCCTTTGTATCTGAAATCGAGAACTATGCTGATGGAAATTATCCGTTATGTGTACGTCTCGTAGGTGATATTACTGATTTCACCGGAATGGACAAAGGTGACTTATTAGTTGACAACGGTGGCAATGATGCAGGTCTTACCATTGAAGGTGTCGGCGAAGATGCAACTGCTAACGGCTGGGGAATTCGCCTTAAGAACAGTAGCAATGTTGAAATCAGAAACATTGGTTTCATGAACTGTGACAGTTCTGAGGGTGACAATGTTGGTCTTCAGCAGGGCAACGACCATGTATGGGTTCACAACTGTGATTTCTTCTATGGCGATGCAGGAAGCGATGCTGACCAGGCAAAGGGTGACGGCGCACTTGATACCAAGAAGTCTCAGTACGTAACTCATTCCTACAATCATTTCTGGGACACCGGAAAAACACACTTAAACGGAAACGGTGATACTACTCTTAATTACATCACCTACCACCACAATTGGTATGACCACTCAGATTCACGTCATCCACTTGTACGTGTATCTTCAGCAGTACATTGCTACAACAACTTATATGATGGTGTTGCAAAGTACGGTATGATTTGTAGATTAGGTGCTTCTATTTTTGCGGAAGCAAACTATTTCAAAGATACCAACAGCCCGATACTGATTTCTCAGCAGGGTACCGATACTGCAGACGGAGATCCGATTGCTTCAGATGCAGGCGGAATGATTAAGTCTTACGGTAACGTATATGACAATACTACCGCACCTATTACTCATAAGGATTCTTCAACGAACTTTGACTGCTACGAAGCAGCTTCAAAGTCAGAAAAGGTTCCTAGCTCATACAAGACTGTAAAGGGTGGAAATACTTATTCAAACTTTGATACTTCTTCAAGTATGTATAGCTATAATGCAGAGTCAGCTGCTTCTGCAAAGGCTACTGTAGAGAAGTTTGCAGGTCGTGTAAACGGCGGTGATTTCAAGTGGAATTTCAGTGATGCATCAGAGGATAGAAACTATGATGTTATCTCAGGATTAAAGAGTGCTTTATCATCTTATAAAACATCTCTGAAATCTGTAGGTGGATATACCGGTTCTGTAGATATGCCGGAGACCGAGGCTCCTGCTGAGACTCAGACTCCTGCAGCAACAACAGCACCTACAACAGCACCTACCCAGGCACCAACAACAGCACCTACAACTGCACCTACCCAGGCTCCTTCCGGAGAGGTAGAAGCAGCAGATTACGTGCATAACTTTACCACTGACGGTAAGTCAAGCAGCTTCTTTGAGATTACCGGTAACCTTTCAACCAGTAAGGGTTCTGTAAAGTATAATGGTTTATCTTTAACTCAGTGCTTAAAGATGGAATCAGCT
>JAZQIQ010000035.1:0-61186 GCA_045541195.1 Acetatifactor sp.
CTGGCAAAAATAATCCAGATAAGAAACCTAAAATATTTAGAAGCTCTTCGATTTTTACATCAGAATATAAATTTAATGTTTCGACAAAAAGAAATGGTGCTGAGCTAGTAGTTCAGCACCAAGTTTGTCTACAGTCTGAAACCTCGGGACTAGAGCCCGAGGTTTTCTAATACAATTTGTAATTGATCAAACTTATCTTTGTGGATGTAAGTGAGAAGAGTATTTAATTGATTTAAAGATGCATGGAGTTGGTCGTCGGTAATCATACCGGACTGGTGGGCATGGGAAAGCTCATCTAAATCTACTACTTTGCAACGGCCGTCCGGGTAAACAATCACATCTGCAAGAAGGTCTGTCATGGTGAGCGTCCCTGATGCAATATCATAATCAAACTGGGCGATATCGCAATACCAGTAGAGAAGGGAATCATCATGACGATAAAATTTGCTGATTTTGAATCCCTTTTTTAAAAAATAGCAAGAAGAACCTCTGGCAAAGGTGCTTTTGGGATTTAATGTTTGCCATTTGGTAATAATATGTTCATCGTCCTTGTGGATAATGATGTCATCTTTTAATAATATACATTCTTCGGGAATATAACGCTTACGAAAAATTTGTAGTTTCTCCATAGTGCATTCCTCCTATGCATTTATATAATTTGATACTACTATTCTAAATGGAAATTTTCAACATATTAATGGAAAATTCACGAAAATGAAACTGTTTTGCTAGACTTATTTGTAAAAAATGAGTATAATTTGAGTTATGAGAAAAAGAAAAACAGACTACCGGCCTGTGTATCGTGCAATGGCCATGATTAGCCAGTTCGGCATTAATATGATTGTTCCTATCTGCCTGATGTCTGCCTTGGGGATATGGCTGGATAGGAAGCTTGGAACCTCTTATCTAATGGTAGTTCTTTTCTTTGTGGGGGCGATAGCCGGTTTCCGGAACGTATATATTGTGATGAAGGAGTTCTGGAAAACACCGGGAAAAGAAAATTCTGAAGTATCAGAGGAGTGTAAGCAAGATAATGTTAGAAAAAATAAAAGGAATTAACAGGGCGCTGCTTGAGCTTGTTATGGGGATACTGTTCCTTGGGGCGATTATTCAGATAGTGGGACTTTTCTTTGTAGGGGATGTCTTGAAGTTCTCTGTTTCCATGTGGTTGGGGGTTGTGGCCTCTGTTGCAAGCGCTATTCACATGTATGTGACCTTGGACAGGGCTTTGTCAATGGGAGCAGGAGCTTACGGAGTTGCCACAAAATCTGCAATGATTCGCTATTTTTGCTGGGCACTATTGTTGGGGCTATTGATGGTGACAGAGATACTGAATCCCATACATGCTTTTATTGGTTTGTTTACATTAAAAGTAGCGGCATATTTACAGCCGTTTACTCATAAATTTTGTAATTCTATTTTTCAGGAGACAGACCCCATTCCGGAGGCCATCCCTTGGGATGACGAGGAATAGCCTGAAAAATGCGTTTAAATTTCATATGAAGGAGGTGAGAGAATGGGACATGGAATTATGTTATCTGCCTCGGAAAACATGGATTTCATGATACATGGACTTTTTAAATACAAGTTTTTCGGTCATGAAGTGTGGATAACAACGACACATGTGTCGATTTTGTTTGTCATGCTGATTCTGGTAGGATTTGCAATTGCAGCAAACATTGCTATGCGTAAGGCAACTGAAATACCAAGTGGATTTCAGAATGTAGTGGAGCTGATTGTGGAGAAATTGGATGGTATGGTGAGCTCGTCAATGGGAAAAGCGTCTCCGAAGTACAGAAATTATATTGGAACGGTATTTATTTTTATTCTGTTCAGCAATATATCCGGACTTCTGGGGCTGAGACCACCAACAGCTGACTATGGTGTGACTCTTCCTTTAGGAATTTTGACATTTATTCTGATACATTTTGCTCAGTTTAAATATCATTCCTTGAAGGAAATCTGGGTGGATATGTGTTCTCCGTTGCCCCCCTGGTTGCCAATCTGGTTCCCGATTAATTTGGTGAGTGAGATTGCGGTTCCGATTTCATTATCGTTGCGTTTATTTGCGAACGTTTTGTCCGGAACCATAATGATGGCTCTCGTATACGGTTTGCTGGGTTGGTTTGCTACCGTATGGCCGGCGGCATTTCATGTGTATTTTGATTTGTTCTCCGGAGCAATTCAGACATATGTATTCTGTATGTTAACAATGACTTATATTTCCAACCAGGTTGGGGATAACGTGTAAATTTATTTAAAGGAGTGAATTATAATGGAATTTAATACAAACTTTATTTTAGGATGTTCAGCAATCGGTGCAGGACTTGCAGTTATCGCAGGTATCGGCCCTGGTATCGGTCAGGGTAATGCAGCAGGTCAGGCAGCAGCAGCAGTAGGACGTAACCCGGGTGCAAAGGGTGATGTTATGTCTACCATGTTATTAGGACAGGCGGTAGCAGAGACTACCGGTTTATATGGTTTGTTAATTGCAATGTTACTTTTATTCGTAAAGCCTTTAGTACCTTAATTCTAAGACGATTACTTAGAAGGAATGGAGGTTTTCAATGATCATATTAACAGGAGCAGAGTCCATGGAAAGATTATTTAACCTGGACATGCAGCTTGTGGCGGATGCTACGCTTATGATTATTGCCATTTTCTTCCTGTTTCTTTTGATGAGTTATCTTCTTTTTAATCCGGCACGCAAGATGTTGCAGGACAGAAGGGATAAGATTAAGCAGGAGCTGGAAGAGACTGCGCAGAATCGTGACGCAGCAGCAAGCCTGAAAAGTGAATACGAGGCCAAGCTGGCAAATGTGAATAAGGAAGCGGAAGCAATTCTTAGTGATGCCAGAAAAAGAGGCCTTGAGAATGAAAATGCAATTATTGCCAAAGCAAAGGAAGAAGCTGCTCGCATTATGGAAAGAGCCCGCATGGAGGCACAGCTTGAGAAGCAGAAGCTGGCAGACGAAGTGAAGCAGGAGATTATCTCCGTAGCTTCAGCTATGGCAGGTAAAATTGTGGCAGCATCCATGAATGCACAGGTTCAGGAAGAGCTGTTAAATGAGACTCTTAAGGAATTAGGTGAGGATACATGGCTAAGCAAGTAGCGAAAATCTATGGTGAAGCGCTCTTTGACTTGGCTGTGGAACAGCAGAAGACTGATGCGTATCTGGAGGAAGTATTAGGAATCTCCAAGATATTGGAGGAGAATCCGGAGTTTGATAAGCTGATGAAGCATCCTAAGATTTCCAAAGCGGAAAAGCAGGAAATTGTGGAGAATGTATTCGGAGGCAGTGTCAGCAAAGAAATGACAGGCTTCTTTAAGCTTGTGGTAAGTAAAGAGCGTTATCGAGATATTAACGGCATCTTTTCCTACTTTGTGGACAGAGTGAAGGAAGAGAGAAAAATCGGAGTTGCATATGTGACTACCGCAATTTCCCTTGACGCCGGAAAGCAGGCGCAGGTGGAGCAGAGACTGCTTCAGACCACTCATTATAAGAAAATGGAGATGCATTACAGTGTAGATGAGAGTCTCATCGGCGGAATGATTATCCGTATTAAGGACAGAGTGGTGGATAGCAGCGTTCGAACAAAACTACTGGAGATGAAGAAAGAGTTATTACAGATCCAGTTGGGCGAACTGAGTTGAAAGGAAGGTATAGCAGGTCCATGAATTTAAGACCAGAAGAAATTAGTTCTGTTATTAAAGAACAGATTAAAAGATATGCGTCTGAATTGGATGTTGCAGATGTGGGTACGGTTATCCAGGTGGCGGATGGTATTGCCCGTGTGCATGGCCTTGAAAATGCTATGCAGGGCGAACTTTTAGAGTTCCCCGGGGAAGTATACGGCATGGTGTTGAACCTGGAAGAAGACAACGTTGGTGCGGTACTTCTCGGTAACCATAAGAACATCAATGAAGGCGATACGGTAAAGACTACCGGTAGGGTAGTAGAGGTTCCGGTAGGTGATGCGCTTTTAGGACGTGTTGTAAACGCGTTGGGACAGCCTATTGACGGTAAAGGACCTATTCAGACGGATAAATATCGTCAGATTGAAAGAGTGGCAAGCGGTGTAATTACCAGAAAGTCGGTAGATACACCTTTGCAGACAGGTATTAAAGCGATTGACTCCATGGTTCCTATCGGAAGAGGACAGCGTGAGCTTATTATCGGTGACAGACAGACCGGTAAGACTGCGATTGCGCTGGATACCATTATTAACCAGAAGGGTCAGAATGTAAAATGTATTTATGTTGCTATCGGACAGAAGGCTTCTACCGTAGCAAATATTGTAAAGACGTTAGAGGAGTTTGGTGCTTTTGATTACACTACCGTAGTTGTATCTACCGCTAGTGACTTGGCACCACTTCAGTATATTGCGCCATATTCCGGATGTGCAATTGGTGAGGAGTGGATGGAGAACGGAGAAGACGTTCTTGTTATCTACGATGACTTAAGTAAGCATGCAACTGCTTACCGTACACTCTCCTTGCTTCTTCGTCGTCCACCCGGACGTGAGGCGTATCCCGGTGACGTATTCTACCTTCATTCCAGACTTCTTGAGAGAGCTGCAAGAATGAATGAAGAGTACGGCGGAGGTTCTTTAACAGCACTTCCGATTATCGAGACCCAGGCAGGAGATGTATCTGCATACATTCCTACCAACGTTATTTCCATTACCGATGGACAGATTTATCTTGAGACCGAAATGTTCAATGCAGGTTTCCGTCCGGCGGTAAATGCAGGTCTTTCTGTATCACGAGTTGGTGGTTCGGCACAGATTAAGGCGATGAAGAAGATTGCAGCACCTATTCGTGTGGAGCTTGCACAGTATCGTGAGCTTGCAGCGTTTGCACAGTTCGGTTCCGAGCTGGATGCAGATACCAAGGAGAAGCTTGCACAGGGTGAAAGAATTAAAGAAGTATTAAAGCAGAAGCAGTATGAGCCAATGCCTGTAGAATATCAGGTACTCATTATCTATGCGGTAACCAAGAAGTATTTGCTTGATATTCCGGTAGAGGATATTACCAGATTCGAGAAGGAATTCTTTGAATTTGTGGATACCAAGTATGCAGAGATTCCTCGTTCCATCAGAGAAGATAAGGTATTGTCCGACGAAATGGAAGAAAAGCTTATTCTTGCTATCGGCGAGTTCAAGGCTGCGTTTAGATAAACGTATGGCAGAAAAGGAGTAGAATATGGCATCAATGCGTGACATAAAGCGTCGCAAAAGCAGCGTCCAGAGTACGCAGCAGATTACCAAAGCCATGAAGCTTGTTTCTACCGTTAAACTGCAGCGTGCAAGAGCCGATGCAGAGCGTTCCAAAGCTTATTTTGAATGTATGTACAGTACGGTGCACAGTATTCTGGCAAGAACCGGAAGTATTGATCACAAGTACTTAAAGGAAGCAGAATCTCAGAAGAAAGCTGTAATAGTCATTACCTCCAACAGAGGTCTGGCAGGCGGCTATAATTCCAATATTGTGAAGATGGTTAAAAGTCAGGAAGGCTTCGATAAGGACGATGTACTGATTTACGCTATCGGTAACAAGGGTAAGGATGCCCTTTCCAAAGATGGATATGAGATTAAAATGGATTTATCGGAAGTTATGGAGGCTCCTTGTTATAGGGATGCAATGCATCTTTGCGATGAGCTCTTAAAGGCCTTCGCAGAGGGTGAAATCGGGGAAATCTATCTGGCATATACTGCATTCAAGAATACGGTTAGTCATGTACCTACTCTCCTGAAGCTGTTACCTGTGGAGGCGCAGGAGCTGACAGAGGAAGAAGAGAGTAAGGCACTGATGAATTTTGAAGCTGAGGAAGAAGAGGCACTGAATATGCTGATTCCAAAGTATATCACCAGTCTCATTTACGGTGGTCTCGTAGAGGCGCTTGCCAGTGAGAATGGTGCCCGTATGCAGGCGATGGATAATGCAACCAGTAATGCGGAAGAAATGATTAGTGATTTGACGCTTAAATATAATAGAGCACGTCAGGGCTCTATTACTCAGGAATTAACAGAGATTATCGCCGGAGCGGAAGCTATTTCATAGCAGGCGATAAAAGAAAGGATATTAACAAATTATGGCAGGAGTTAATAAAGGAAAAATCAGCCAGATTATTGGCGCGGTTTTGGATATTCGTTTTGAAAGCGGACAACTACCTGAAATTAACGAAGCAATTGTCATCCAGCGTAAGGACGGCGGTGAGCTTACCGTAGAGGTAGCACAGCACTTAGGTGATGATACCGTACGTTGTATCGCTATGGATACCACCGACGGTCTTGTTCGTGGTATGGATGCAGTTGCGACAGGTGCTCCTATTTCCGTTCCTGTAGGTGAGAATACCCTTGGACGTATCTTCAACGTTTTGGGTAAGCCCATCGACAACAAGCCGGCTCCTACGGAAGTAGGTTATGAGCCGATTCACAGAGCTGCTCCTAAGTTTGAAGAGCAGTCTACGGAAAAAGAGCTGTTAGAGACCGGTATTAAGGTCGTAGATCTTCTCTGCCCTTATCAGAAGGGTGGTAAAATCGGTTTGTTCGGTGGTGCGGGAGTAGGTAAAACTGTACTTATTCAGGAGCTGATTCGTAATATCGCTACAGAGCATGGTGGATATTCTGTATTTACCGGTGTAGGCGAACGTACCCGTGAGGGAAATGACCTTTATCATGAAATGGCTGAGTCAGGTGTACTTGACAAGACTACCATGGTATTTGGTCAGATGAATGAGCCGCCTGGAGCGAGAATGAGAGTTGGTCTTACCGGACTTACTATGGCAGAGTATTTCCGTGATAAGGGTGGAAAAGACGTGCTACTCTTTATTGATAATATTTTCCGTTTCACTCAGGCAGGTAGTGAGGTGTCCGCACTTCTTGGACGTATGCCTTCCGCAGTAGGTTATCAGCCTACCCTCCAGACTGAAATGGGTGCTCTCCAGGAGCGTATTACCTCTACTAAGAGTGGTTCTATCACTTCGGTACAGGCGGTATATGTACCTGCGGATGACTTAACAGACCCGGCTCCGGCAACTACTTTCGCTCACTTGGATGCGACAACGGTACTTTCCCGTTCCATCGTAGAGCTTGGTATTTATCCGGCGGTTGATCCACTGGAGTCCACTTCCAGAATTCTTGACCCACGTATCGTAGGTGAAGAGCATTACAGAGTTGCCCGTGGCGTGCAGGAAATCCTTCAGAGATATAAAGAACTTCAGGATATCATTGCGATTCTTGGTATGGATGAGCTTTCAGAAGACGATAAGCTGGTTGTATCCCGTGCGAGAAAGGTACAGAGATTCTTATCTCAGCCATTCTTCGTTGCAGGACAGTTTACCGGTCTGGAAGGAAAATATGTACCGATTAACGAGACCATCCGTGGTTTTGCAGAGATTCTGGAAGGTAAGCATGACGATATTCCGGAGAGCTACTTCTTAAATGCAGGTAGCATTGATGATGTTTTGGCTAAAGTCCAGGGCTAATCAGAAGGGAAGGTTTTATGGCATATAATAACTTTACCTTGGAAATTATTACGCCGGATAGAGTTTTCTATAAAGGCGAAGCAACGATGGTAGAAATGAATACCTCAGAGGGCGAAATCGGTGTTTTGCCCGGACATATCCCCATGACAGTTATTGTAAAGCCGGGAATTCTGACCATCTATGATGCAGATGGAGAGACCAAAGAGGCCGCATTACACGCAGGCTTTGCAGAGATTCTGCCGGAAAAGGTAACGCTTTTGGCAGAAATCATCGAGTGGCCGGATGAAATTGACAGGGATAGAGCAGAAGCGGCAAGGGAACGTGCAGAAGAGCGTCTTCGCACGGCAACACCGGAAACAGATATGCTCAGAGCACAGACTGCACTTATGAGAGCAGTGGCTCGTATAGAAGTATTAAAGTAAATATTTTTGTTCAGAGCCATTCGCAAAATCTGTAAGGCTTTGAATAAATCACATGCACAATCCTACGGCATATGATATTATAAATGAGAAATCAGGTGGTATCATATGGATTTTAACCGTAGGATTTTGCCGTTTTATATGACTTATCCGGGGATGGATGGGGCGGAAGGAAGTCCCATTAAGGATTTAGAGTATTTTGGTCAGATGTACCCTGAACGCGTGAAGCGTTATCAGGGAAGAGTGATGGAAATGCTGGATAAGATGGATTATGAAGGCAGTATGATTTATGATGAATATCCGGACAAAATCAGTCTGGAGCGCATCGCTATGTCCATGGTGGATATTTTGCGTAAGGAAGCAAATGAAATTATGGAGCCCATTCCGGAAGATGAGCATTTCGAAGCACTGATTTATGTGTTATTATGTAATGAGGTGTATAAGAGACGCCACGGGAAAAGAAAGAGTTACTGGGTGTTCTGACGGGAACAATCGGTTTTCGTTTAAGGAAAGGTATACAGTATATGGAAGAATTGCAGAAGGTATTGCAGGAGTTGTTGAATCGTGATTTGGAGTACATTATTTTGAGCAATACCACGGATAAGGAATACGCAACAAAGATTAAAATCAGACCGGTGGAGCTAAAGGGGGAGCTTCTGTTTCAACAGACGCTCTACCGAGGCACACAGGTCTTTCATCATAATTTTGACGCAGAGGAAATGGGAAAGCAGATTGTGGAGGCGCTTTCCGGGAAAATGAAGCAGGCAGAATTAAAGGGAAATGGTTTGCAGGCAACCGTACTGGTGAGCAAAAAGGGTAAAGTGACTGTTAAGACAAAGCGTGTACAGTCTGCTACAGACTCTGTAAAAAAAGATTTGTCCCACAATCGGGAAAAGCAGTACATTTTAAAAGAAGGGACATCGGTTCCTTTTTTGGTCGGACTGGGAGTCCAGACGCCGGAAGGAAAAATTGCGAAAAACCGCTATGATAAATTCCGCCAGATTAACCGGTATTTAGAATTTATTGAGGATATTTTGGATAAACTTCCAAAGGATAGAACCATTCGGATTATCGATTTTGGTTGTGGCAAGTCTTATCTGACCTTTGCTATGTACTATTATTTACATGAGATGCAGGGAAGAGATATCTCGGTGACAGGCTTGGATTTGAAGAAGGATGTAATTGCCCACTGCAATCAGCTGGCAGAGAGTTGTGGTTATGAAAAGCTTCATTTTGAGGTGGGAGATATTAGTACCTACGAAGGAGAGAACCGTGTGGATATGGTGGTATCGCTGCATGCATGTGATGTTGCCACTGATTATGCACTGGAAAAAGCGGTAAAGTGGGGGGCAAAAGTAATTTTGGCAGTTCCTTGTTGTCAGCATGAAGTGAATCGCCAGATTAAGAACGAACTCCTTGCACCTATACTGAAGTATGGGCTTATTAAAGAACGCATGGCGGCACTGATTACAGATGCAGTACGTGCGAATCTCCTGGAGCAACAAGGGTATGATACGCAGATTCTGGAGTTTATTGATATGGAGCATACTCCTAAAAATCTGCTAATCCGTGCAGTAAAGCGCGCAGATGGCCCGACACAAAATATGAGACCGGGGCAGACTACCATACAGGAGACCATGGAATGTTTACATATTGAGCCGACTTTGGAGAAATTATTTAAGTGATAATTCAGAGCCCGTAAGAGGCAAATTGGCGAATCTGGCTTTGAGTTATTGCGGAAGGAAACAGAGTAATGAAGAAATTTATAGCGAAAGCCTTGGTATTTATCACGGTTTTCTTTGTGACACTGATTGTCAGTAGCCGTATAATGAATAAGGGGAACAGCAATCTGACCATGGAAATGAGCGAGGCTACGCTTCCTATTGTGACAATGCAGAAGGGGGACATTGCTTACAATGAACTGCATGGTTATCTGGCAGATATGGATGTGGCTTACCAGCGAGACAGTATTACGGAGTTGGGAGCAAACAGAGAGCTGGATTTTACAGTTACAGACTATGAGAATGTTATTAAAGAGATTGCGGTGGAGGTCCGAAGCAGTGATGGAGAGCGTCTGATTGAACACACTCCTATTACGGATTATAAGGTGGAACACGGGAAAATCGCAGTACATGCTACTGTGAAGGATTTGATTGAAAAGAATACCGAATATGCGTTATCGATCTTTGTAAAAGAGGATAGCGGAAGAGAAATAAAGTATCATACCCGGATGATTTGGGCAGATAAAATGTATACTTATGAAAAGCTACAGTATGTGAAGGATTTTCATGAGAGGACCTTTGACAAGGAGGCAGCCAAGGAACTGACAAAGTATCTGGAGACCAATTCCCAAGGGGATAATACTACTTTTCACAAGGTGAATATTCATAGTAAGTTATCTCAGGTGACCTGGGGAGAGTTGCAAGTGCGGGAGATGGTAGAACCGGCGATTACCCTGTGTGATTTGGCTACGCAGACAGCGGCTTTTACCATTCACAGCATGGTGGCAAGCGGAGATGAGACAGAAACATACTATTTTGTGGAGGAGTTTTATCGTATCCGATACACTGCAGACAGAATATATCTGTTGGATTTTGAGAGAACAATGACTCAGGTTCCGGCCATGGATAGCAGTCTTTTTGCCAATGATAAAATTGTGCTGGGAATTATCGGGGAAGAGATTCCGATAGTGGAGAGCGAAGACGGTAACATTGTAGTGTTCACTGTTGCGGGTAAGCTGTGTAGCTATAATATGTCTACGAATAAGCTTGCAATACTCTTTAGCTTTTATGATGCAGATAATATGAGTAAAAGGGATACTTATAATCGGCATGATATAAAAATTTTGAGTGTGGATGAGGGAGGTAATGTAGAATTTGCCGTATATGGTTATATGAACAGGGGACGCCATGAAGGGGAAGTGGGCATTCAGATATATTGCTATGACAGCAGTAAGAATACTGTGGAAGAGAATGTATACATTCCTTATGATAAGCCGTTTTCTATCTTGAAAAATGATTTGGAAAAGCTTTTATTCTTGGATAAGGATGAAAGATTGTATCTATATCTGGACCACACCATATATGAAGTGGATGTGAATGAGAAGTTGGGAACTGTGCTGGAAGTTGTACAGGACGATAGTGCTATTGTAATTTCCGATTCTCATGAGATTATTGTATGGAATGAGGAAAATAAGCTGAGGCTTATGAACTTAAAAAGTGGGGAGAAACTGACTATCGAAGCCGGAAGCAAGGAGCAAGTCCGTCCATTGGGCTTTATGGGAGAGGATGTTATCTATGGTATTGCCAAAGCAGAGGACATCACTACCGATGAGGTAGGCACCGTATTCTTCCCCATGTATAAGGTGTGTATTAAAAATACTGCCGGTCAGCTCTTAAAGGAATATCAGCAGGAAAATATTTTTACACTGGATTTGGCTATTGAGGAGAATCAGATTACCTTATCCCGGGTGATTCGTGATGAAGCCGGAAGGTATAAAGAAACTACTCCGGAGCATATTATGAACAATATGGAGCAGAAGGCGACTAAGAATAAGATTGTAGTTGTTGCGGTAGAAGTGTATGAAAAAATAGTTCAGCTTCAGGTACGCAGTACGGTGGACACGAAGAGTGTGAAGGTGTTGACACCTAAGGAAGTGGTATTTGAGGGGGCCAGAAGTACCCTGTTGGAAAAAGCAGAGCCCCAGCCCCTCTACTATGTATATCATGCCGGCGGAGTGCAGGGAATCTATCTTAGTGCACAGGAAGCTGTAGCGAATGCCCATTTGGTATCCGGAATCATTATGGATGAAAATGGTAAGACTATCTGGATAAAAGGAAATAGAGTAACCAGAAACCAGATTATGGCCATAAAAGAGCCGGAAAAAGTGGGAAAAGAGGCTTCTTTAGAGGTGTGTCTGGATACGATTTTGAAGTTTAAGGGAATCAGCCGTAGCAGTGGAGAACTTTTGGCAGAAGGCAAGAGCGTGTTGGAGATTTTAGAGGAAAATCTGACGGATGCTCGGGTGGTTGAACTGATAGGATGTCCCATGGATGCTATGCTATATTTTGTAAATCGGGATATTCCGGTACTTGCTATGCTTAGTGATGGGGAAGCTGTACTGATTACCGGATTTAATGAGTTTAATGTGGTTATTTTTGAACCATCTACCGGAAAGCTCTATAAGAAGGGAATGAATGATTCGACCCAGTGGTTTGAAGAGAATGGTAATCAGTTTATTACGTATATGGAATAAAAAAGGAATGTTGCGATTGCAACATTCCTCTTTTTTTATAACTGTCCGTTTTTATATTTATTTACGATATTATGAATTCTTTCAATCGGGTTTAATAAATCGCTAATGGAAGAATCGTGGTTCAAGGTATCAATGATATAAGCAATATACTTACTCATATCACAGTTGATGTACCAATCGCGCTCTAAAAGCTCAGGAGTCTGGTATACAAGGTTAGTGGTAAGAATCTTATCAATAATACCTTCTTCGTGGGCTTTGTCGAATTTAGCCAAGCCATTGGTGAACAAGCCGAAGGTAGAGAAAACAAAGATTCTGTTGGCTTTTCTGGCCTTTAATGCGGCAGCAGTCTCAATCATGCTTTCGCCGGAAGAAATCATATCGTCAATGATGATAACATCTTTGCCTTCCACATTGCTTCCTAAGAATTCGTGAGCCACAATAGGGTTGCGTCCGTTTACGATTTTGGTGTAATCACGGCGCTTGTAGAACATACCCATATCCAAACCAAGTACGTTGGCAATGTAAATTGCTCTCTTCATACCGCCTTCGTCAGGGCTGATAATCATCATGTGTTCGGAATCAATCTGTAAATCCTTTACATTTTGAAGAAGTCCCTTGATGAACTGATAAGCCGGCTGCACGGTTTCAAAACCGTGAAGGGGAATAGCATTCTGTACACGAGGACCGTGTGGGTCAAAGGTAATAATATTGTCAACGCCCATGCGAACAAGCTCCTGAAGAGCAAGAGCACAGTCTAAGGACTCACGGGAAGTTCTCTTGTGCTGACGACTTTCATATAAGAATGGCATAATCACAGTAATTCTACGTGCTTTGCCACCTACAGCAGCAATAATACGCTTTAAATCCTGATAGTGGTCGTCCGGAGACATGTGATTCTCATGACCGCAGAGAGAGTAAGTTAAGCTGTAGTTACATACATCTACCAGGAGATAAAGATCTGTACCACGAACAGATTCTAAAATCATACCCTTCGCTTCACCGGAACCAAAACGGGGAACCTTTGCGCCAAGCTGGTAGGTATCACGCTGATAACCGGCAAAGGCTAACGAATCCTTGTGTTCGCTTTCACGCTCTGTTCTCCACTTAACAAGAAACTTGTCAACTTTGTCGCCCAGAATTTTGCAGCCTTCCAAGGAAATCAAGCCCAATGACCCTACGGGGATGGTTTCTAAGTTACGTTTTTCTTCACGGTTTACCATGAAATAAGTCCTCACTTTCTTTGCTTTAGGATAGTTTTCCAGATAATTTTTTACTGATGCGAATATCCGGTCCGGATAATTTGCATAAAGAATAATTACTTGTTATACGGGAGAATACACGGTCAGAATATCTATCCCGTAGTTCCTCTAATCCAAGGTTTGTAGAAATAATTGTTGCCTTTTGGCGTAGGTGACGTTCGTTGAGTAAGCTGAAAAGCTGGGAAGTTACGAATGCATTGGTCACTTCCGTACCCAGGTCGTCGATAATCACCAAGTCACAATTGTATAAGTCTTTGTAGAAATTGTAAAGGCTTTCTTTTAATTTTGTATTAAATGAATAATTCGCCAGGTGTTCAAATAGTCCGTTTGCACTAAAGTAGATAACAGAAAATCCTTGTGCCAGGAGTTCTCTGGCAATACAACCGGAAAGAAAGCTTTTCCCTGTACCCACTGTACCATAAAAAAATAGATTTTGATAGTGTTTGGAAAAACCGGCGACAAAATTTTTACTGACACCTACGGCGGATTCAAAACGTTTTAAATCTTCTCCCTGATAGTATGAGTAGGAAAGGGTTTCAAAATTCTCTCTTTCGATAAGTTCCTGAATGTTTGACTGTTCATATAAAAGAGCAATCTCTTTTTGGCGAAGACAACGACACTTTTTACCGGAGATATATCCGCTATCCTGACATTCGTTACAAGTATATATAGGCATCAAATAATCGGAAGGAAAACCGGCACGCACAAGAATCTCTGCCTTTTTGGCGGAGAGAGTGGCGATTTCGCTCTTTAAAGTAAACAGCGCATCTTCATTACCATCCAAAAGCATGCGGGCATGCTTTACAGAGAGTGCTGCGATAGAATCAGAGAGCTCTTTATAGGATGGAATGGCGGAAAATACTTCTTCCCTTCGTTTTTGAAGAAGGCGGTGGTTTCTATTCTGTGTTTCCTGATATTCTCGTTGAATTACGTCGTATTGCGCTTTTGTTAGTGACAAACCATAGGTCTCCTTCTTGCTTAATTACTTAATAACTCGCGCTCTAATTCCGCAAAGTCATATGTATTCTGCGCAAATTGGTTAAATTTATTGTTAGAGGAAGTGTTTTTGGGTGTAGAAGTCTTGGTACGTGACTTCTGATACTGGGCATCTACTTTAGAGATATCCTCTTTCTGCTTAACGTCATTTAATTTCCAATTTTTCAGAATACCTTCTGCATATTCAAAACGGTGCTTGTCCGTAGCCAGAACAGTGCGGTCACAAGCTTCTATAATAATATCGTTGGAAAAGCCGTAGTCTCTGGTCCAGCGAATAATATATTCCATTTCCTTGTTGGTGGGCGAATTACTTTTGCCCAAAGCATTCATAATGGTATATACCGATTTGTTGTATTTGTTGGAAGCCTCGTAAGCCTCTTCCGGAGTAGAAATTCCTTGCTCGGCCCAACTGATGGCTACCTTTTCCATGTAGCGGAAATCCTTCTTGCCAAGTTCGACACAGTACTGGAGCAGATAATCAATCAAATCGTTGGAGAAATGAAGAACGTCTGAAAAGAAGATGACGGTTTTCATATCCGACGGAGTCAAGGTCTTTCCCACATAGGTCTGTGCCAGGAATAAAATCTCTTCAATGCTCTCGTCATTGCAGAACTTCTTTATCTGCTCAGCAGAATAGCTGGGCTTCACAAAGGAGGGAATTTCCGGAGTGACGGATTCTTCCTTTGCTACAACGGTCTTAACCGCTGTCGGCGTTACCTCCGTACTTTCTGCTGCCTGTAGCTTAAGTTCGCAATTTGGAGATTCCTGACGGGTTAAATCGCAAATCTGAACACCTACCAGATTTTTATCGTCATCATATTCTAACGAAAGAAGCTGACGCTTCTCCCAGTATTTCATGGCACGAAGCACATTTTTCTCTGTGTGTCCGAATTTATCTGCAATATCCGATACACTGGTGGCCATACCTGCATTCAGCATACGGATAAGATACAGATAGACCTTGAGCTGGGTATCGTTTGCATCTTCCATGTATTCATCTATAAATATATTGGGAATCACCGTAGAGTCCACGTGCTTATCCTTGTAAATCTTCAAACGAGCCATCGGGGTTCAGTCCTTTCAACAGTTACCATTTGTACCTGCTCCCAAAGCCTTCTCGAGGAGCGAGCATTATGGATTATAGCATAGGAAATTTTAAAAAGAAATAGGCAAAATGCCGAGAAACCCTGAAAATACTGGGCTTGCAGGATTTTGTGGATAATGTGGAATATGTGGATAAGTTTTATTCACAATTGGGTTAAACGGTGGATTAATAAGGATTTACACCGTGGAAAAGATTTCCACAAAACGACAAAAAATATCCACATTTCTTCCCGGGATAAATCCCTGAAAAAATGTGGATAGTGTGGATAACTATTTGGAAAGCAAATTTTCACCGATTTTAAGCACGTCTCCGGCACCCATAGTTATCAACATGTCACCGTTTATGCAATTTTTTAAAATAAAATTTTCTATTTCTTCAAAGGATGGAAAATAAAAAGCTTCCTTACCCAGTGATTCAATTTCCTTCTGTAAATCCTGAGAGCTGATTCCTAAAGTGTCGGTTTCCCTTGCAGCATAGATATCAGCCAGAACGATTTTGTCGGCATGAGAAAGCGCTTTGGCAAAGTCTTTCATAAGTGCTTTCGTCCGGGTGTAGGTGTGGGGCTGGAAAATGCACCAGAGATTCTTGTATTCACAACCCTTGGCAGCGTTTAAGCATGCTTCAATCTCTGTTGGGTGATGCGCATAATCGTCAATAATTGTGATTCCATTTACCGTACCTTTGTACTCAAAGCGGCGATTAGTACCGTGGAAGCCCAGGAGGGCCTTCTTGGTTATTTCTGAAGGAATCTGCAAAATATCAGCCAGGCAGATTGCAGACAATGCATTCATAACATTGTGTTCCCCGGGAACGCTGAGAGTGTATTCTTCCTTATGACCGTCTCTGGTGGTGACGGTAAAGGTTGCGTCGCCCATGGTGTCGTAGGATACGGCACTTAAATGATAGTCAGCACCGGTATCGTGACCGAAGGTAAGAACCTTACAGGAAAGTCCGGCGGTGATCTCTTCGTAACGGTCGATGTCGCTGTTAATAATCAGACAGCCATCCTCCGGAAGGAGCTGTGCAAATTTACGGAAGGAATTGCGGATATCCTCTAAATCTTTAAAGAAGTCCAGATGATCCGCATCAATATTTAATATAATGGAAATCTTCGGAAAGAAGCTTAAAAAGCTGTTGGTATACTCACAGGCTTCCGTAACAAAGTAGCCCGAATTACCGATGCGGATGTTGCCTCCGATGGTCTTTAGGATACCCCCGATGGAAAGCGTAGGATCAGTATCACCTTCTAAAAGGATTTCGGAAACCATAGAGGTGGTTGTGGTCTTGCCATGGGTACCGCTGATGGCGATGGGCATTTCATAGTTTTTCATCATCTGTCCTAAAAGCTCAGCGCGGGACATATAAGGGATGCCCCTTTTACGAAGCTCGGTGAATTCTAAATTATCATCGTGTACGGCACTGGTCAGGACCGCAACATCAATATCATCAGTAATATGCTCGGCACTTTCACCATATTTTACAGTGATGCCTCTTTTTTCTAAGCTCTCTGTGATGGCAGAGGTATGCCAGTCGGAGCCGGATACGGTAAAGCCGGCATGGTGAAGTACTTGAGCCAGACCGCTCATACTGATGCCGCCGATTCCGATAAAATATATGGAAATAGGATTATTAAAGTCTAGTTTGTACATAGCTTTCTCCAATCTAAACGGGTTAATTCGTACCTTTCATTATAACACGAATTTAAAATAATTAACAGAGAGTTTTTTGATATATTTATTGTTAAAAATATACTAAAAAAGACAGTGATTCGACAAAATATTAGTAAATGTTATTCACAATCTAGGACATGTGTGCTATACTATATGTTACAAAATCATCGCTTAGATTACGTGAGAGAGAAGTATTTAGGCTTGAAGATGATGACAGAAATGAAATGGAGGGCTTGATTTTGATTAAGAAAGAAATGATTGCCATGCTTCTTGCGGGGGGACAGGGAAGTCGCTTAGGCGTTCTGACTTCCAAGGTTGCAAAGCCGGCAGTTGCATTTGGCGGAAAATATCGCATTATTGATTTCCCGCTTTCGAATTGTATTAATTCAGGAGTTGATACGGTAGGTGTACTGACCCAGTATCAGCCATTGCGTTTGAATTCACATATTGGCATTGGTATTCCCTGGGACTTGGATCGTAATATCGGAGGTGTTACTGTACTTCCGCCATATGAGAAGAGTTCCAACAGTGAATGGTATACCGGTACTGCCAATGCAATTTACCAGAACATAGAGTATATGGAGAGCTTTAATCCGGAATACGTACTGATTCTTTCCGGAGATCATATTTATAAAATGGACTACGAGGTAATGCTGGATTTCCATAAGGAGAACGGAGCTGAGGTTACCATCGCAGTTATGCCCGTTCCTATGGAAGAAGCAAGCCGTTTTGGTATTATGATTACCGATGAGAACAGAAGAATCACCGAGTTTGAGGAAAAGCCGGAGAATCCCAGAAGTAATCTTGCAAGTATGGGTATCTATATCTTCAACTGGAAGACTTTAAGAGATGCTTTAATTGCTATGGCGGAGCAGCCAGCGCTTGACTTTGGTAAGCATGTGATTCCGTATTGCCATGAAAAGGGAGCTCCATTATATGCGTACGAGTTCAATGGTTATTGGAAGGATGTAGGAACCTTAAGCTCCTATTGGGAAGCTAACATGGAGCTCATTGATATCGTTCCTGAGTTTAACTTATACGAAGAGTATTGGAAGATTTATACCAAGAGTGATATTCTTCCGCCACAGTATATTTCTGCAGACAGTGTAGTGGAGAGAAGTATTATTGGTGAAGGTACGGAGCTTTATGGTGAAGTCTACAATTCCGTTATCGGATGTGGTGTAACCATCGGTAAGGGTACCGTAATCAGAGACTCTATTATTATGAATAATACCCAGATTGGTGACAACTGTGTACTCAATAAAGCCATTGTTGCTGAGAATGTAACCATTGGTAATGAGGTTACATTAGGTGCCGGAGAAGAGGCGCAAAATGAGACCGCACCTCATATTTATAATCACGGAATTACTACCATTGGAGAGAAGAGTGTTATTCCTGACGGTGTAACTATCGGAAAGAACTCGGTAGTATTTGGCGTAACCTGCGCTGCCGACTATGATAAATTGACCATGGCAAGCGGAAAAACATTGATTAAGGCAGGTGAATAATATGAGAGCAATAGGAATCGTTTTAGCAGGCGGTAATAACCGCAGAATGAAAGAATTATCACAGAAGCGTGCAATCTGTGCAATGCCTGTAGCGGGAAGTTATAGAAGCATTGATTTTACATTAAGTAATATGTCCAACTCTCATATCCAGAAGGTTGCGGTACTGACTCAGTACAATGCAAAGAGCCTGAATGAGCATTTAAGCTCTTCAAAATGGTGGGATTTCGGACGTAAGCAGGGCGGATTATTCGTTCTGACTCCGGAGGTGACAGCAGACAACAGTAACTGGTACAGAGGAACTGCTGATGCAATTTATCAGAATCTGGACTTCTTAAAGAAGAGTCATGAGCCATATGTAGTGATTGCATCCGGTGATGGCATTTATAAATTGGATTTCAGCAAGGTGCTGGAGTATCATATTGCAAAGAAGGCAGATATCACTGTTGTTTGTAGGGATATGGAAGCCGGCTTTGAGATGGAGCGTTTTGGAACTTTACGCATGGATGAAGAACATCGCATTATAGATTTCGAAGAGAAACCGTTAAAGGCTAAGAGCAATACGGTATCCTGCGGTATCTATGTCATCCGTAGACGTCAGCTCATCGAAATGATTGAGAGATGTGCAGAAGAAGACAGATATGATTTCGTACAGGATGTGTTAGTTCGTTACAGAGAGCAGAAGAGAATTATCGGCTACAAGATTAAGGATTATTGGAGAAATATTGCTTCTGTGGAAGATTATTTCAGTACCAATATGGACTTCTTAAAA
The DNA here is from genome assembly GCA_045541195.1 of Acetatifactor sp. Classification (GTDB taxonomy): domain Bacteria; phylum Bacillota; class Clostridia; order Lachnospirales; family Lachnospiraceae; genus Acetatifactor. The sequence continues at coordinate 19,472 of JAZQIQ010000035.1, forward strand.
CCGGATGTAAGAAGATATTTCTTTAAGGAATATCCGGATATCTATTCTAAGATTGATGACCTTCCACCGGCGAAATATAATATCGGTTCTAGTGTGAAGAATAGTTTAGTATCCAGCGGCTGTATTGTAAACGGTGAAGTAGAGGATTCCGTAATCTTCAAAAAGAGCTACATCGGAAACGGATGTGTAATTAAAAACTCCATCATTCTAAATGATGTATATATTGGCGACAACGCTTATATTGAGAATTGTATCGTTGAGAGTCGCGGTACCATTAAAGCAGGTTCACGCTATGTGGGAGAAGATGGCGTGAAGATTGTGATTGAGAAAAATGAAAGATTCGTTCTATAAGAGAGAAAAGTTTTAAGAAGTAAATAAAGACCAAGGAGGTAAGACTCATGCAGATCACAGATGTTCGTGTTCGCAAGATTACAAAGGAAGGAAAGATGAAGGCGATTGTGTCGATTACCTTGGATAATGAATTCGTTGTTCATGATATTAAGGTCATCGACGGTGAGAAAGGCTTATTCATTGCTATGCCAAGCAAGAAGTCTGCGGATGGAGAGCATAGAGATATTGCTCATCCAATCAACTCTCAAACAAGAAACCTGATTCAGGATACTATCCTTGCTGCGTATGAAAAATCATTGAGCGAGCCGGATGAGGAAGTTTAATATTTGTGAGGGCGGAAAGCTTATTAGGGCTGTGGAGAAATCCACGGCCCTTTTTGTATTTGTCAGCAGCTAATCTCGTTTTTGCACATCTCGACAGGAGCGTTTGGACATGTGAAGCGCATAATAGCTAAAATGTCCAAAACTTTTTGCTGTATTGGACACATAGTGCGAGTGGAATACGGAATGTCCAAGATTACTAGTCGTGTTGGACATATGACAGATATAGGGACAAAAATGTCCATAATTTCTCGTTGTGCTGGACATATGATATGAGTAGAGTTGAAAATGTCCAAAAGAGTTGATGTTTTTGGATATTTAGCACATATGGGGCAGATAATATCCAAAATGGCGAGTAAAGTCGGACATGCGGAGCATGAAAGACCGATGATGTCCAAATAAGACTTTTGAGGAGGGTAAGGTGAGCAACATAATGTTGTAAACAGAATAGAATTATTGACTTTTATATATGTGAACGATATAATTGCTTCAACATATCAATTTAAATCCGGCGTATCGCCATTTTTCACAAAAACAATATGATTTAATAAATGACCGAAGGAGGCTTATTATGTACTACAAGGATATTTCTGCCCGTCAGGAGCAAGTTAATGAACAAATTCTGAAACTGGAAAAGGAGATAGCTAAATATCCCAAGAATGAATTGATTTGTGTTCAGAATGGTAAGTATACCAAGTGGTTTCAGACCGATGGACATAATCCGATTTACATTCCGAAAAGGGACAGGGAGCTTGCAGAGGCTTTGGCGCAGAAGAAATATCTAACATGCCAACTGGAGGTATTGCAGAAAGAACAAAAAGCAAATGCTCAATATTTAAAGCATCATAAGACTTCGAAAAGCATTTCTGCAAGGGAACTTTTAATACAATCCGGCTACAAAGAATTACTTTCTAAGAATTTTCAGCCGATTTCTGAGGAGCTTTCTGAATGGGTGAAGGTTCCTTATCAAGGTAATACGAATCATCCGGAGAACTTGACGCAACCGACGTCCATCGGTATTAAGGTTCGTTCTAAATCAGAAGCTTTGATAGTTGCAGCGTTACATGCACATCGGATACCTTTTCATTATGAGGAGGCGTTGATGCTTGGGAGAAAAATGGTTTATCCGGATTTTACTATACGTCATCCGCGCACAGGGAAGACGTATTATTGGGAGCATCTGGGGATGATGGATAGAGAGGATTATCGAAAGAAGAACCTTAATAAGTTGAACGATTATGTATCGAATGGAATCATTCCCTCAGAAAGTCTTATTCTTACGTATGAAACGGATGATATTCCTCTGGATATGGAGCTGGTGGAGAATTATATCGAGTATTATTTCGGGTAGGTATATTAGAGACAGAGGAAAATACACTATGTAATTTGCTTCAGAGTCGCTTTTGCTCGAAATGGTTTGAGCGTTTAGTCTTAAGTTGGAACGGTAATTAATCAGATAAGCAGGACTATGATTATAGTCCGACTTATTGCATACAGAGCTGTGGAGAAATCCAGAGCTCTTTTAGGTTAAAAGTAAAACGGTGATGCGTTTTTGATTAATGTATTCTGTTTACAAATTTGAAACCATCATGTAAAGTGAAAGATATGAACAAACGCAAAGAAAGATTTGTGCCTTAAATGAACACATAAGAGGCATTAGGAGGCAAATTATGATAATCATCGTAGGCCTGGGAAACCCAGGAAGAGAATATGTAAATACAAGACACAATATTGGTTTCGAGGTAATTGATAAGCTGGCAGATGAAGCAGGAATTGATATAGGTGAGAGAAAGCACAAGGCGCTGATTGGCAAGGGTGTGTTGGATGGGCAGAAGGTGATTCTGGCTAAGCCTCAGACATTTATGAATTTGAGTGGTGAAAGCGTGAGAGAGCTCATAGACTATTATAAGGTGGACGAGGAGAATGAGCTCATTGTGATTTCGGATGATATCAGCTTAGAGCCGGGCAATATCCGTATTCGTATTAAGGGCAGTGCCGGTGGACACAACGGACTGAAGAATATTATTCATCACCTTGGACATGATAAGTTCCTTCGGGTGAAGATGGGCGTGGGTGAGAAGCCTAAGGGCTACGATCTTGCAGATTGGGTGTTGGGACACTTTTCCAAGGAGGAGCGCCCCACATTGGACGAGTCCATAGAGCGTGCTACGGATGCTATCAAGTTGATGATGAAGGGCGATGCTGCTGTGGCAATGAATAAGTATAATACGAAGTCGTCTCAGAAATAGTGTAAAGCGAGGTATTTATGCAGGCATTACTTGCTCCTTTTCGGGAGCTTTCGGAATATGAGCAGATAAAGAGCTGTATAACACATGGGGACACACCGATTTCTGTAAGTGGGTGTGTAGATTCCCAGAAACTTCATATGATGTATGGTATCAGCGATGGCTTTGCGTACAAAGTCATCGTTACTTATAGTGACCTAAAAGCCAAGGAAATCTACGAAGAGTACAAATTTTACGATAGGAATGTATTGCTTTATCCTGCCAAAGACTTGATTTTCTTTCAGGCAGATATTCATGGGAATCAGCTTACCAAGGAGAGAGTGCGTACGCTTCGCAGGATTGCGGAGAAGAAGCCATTTACACTGATTACTACTTATGCAGCATTGATGACGCCCCAGGTGAAGTGGAATGAAGAAACGGATATCCTGCGAGTGGAAAAGGGTGACGTGCTGGATGAAAAGGCCTTTGCCTACAAACTGGTAGAATTGGGATATGAGAAGGTGTATCAGGTGGAGCAGCCGGGACAGTTTGCTATCCGTGGCGGTATTATAGATGTATTTGACCTGACAGAAGAAAACCCATATCGTGTGGAACTGTGGGGCGACGAGATAGACTCTATCCGAAGCTTTGATGTGCTGAGTCAGCGTTCTATTGAGCAGCTTCACGGCATGACCATCTATCCGGCAGCAGAGTTTGTATTTTCAGAGGAACGGTTGAAGGCTGGAATGGCTAAGATAGAGGCGGAAGCGAAGATGCAGGAGAAGCAGTTTCGTGATAGTATGCAGACGGAAGAAGCCCACCGCATCAGTACACAGGTGAAGGCTCTGAGAGAGGATCTGCTGGAATTTAAAAATATGGTGAATGTGGATGGTTACATCCGTTATTTTTACGAGGATACGGTATCTTTGGTGGAGGTATTGCAGCAGATGGAGAAGGATGCAGGTAATCGCAAGCTCCTATTCTTCATCGACGAGTCATCTCATGTGCGGGAGCATGTATCTGCCATTGAAATGGAATTCCGCGACAGTATGGAGCAACGTGCTGCCAAGGGGTATATCCTACCGGGCCAGATGAATGTTCTCTACAGTGGAGAGCAGATTATGGCACGGATGAACCGCAGTCCGGTGGTGGCACTTTGTGCCATGGAGACCAGAAATAATCTGGTGCACCCTCAGGTGCATTTAAATGTATCTTCTCGAAGTATATCTTCTTATAATAACAGTTTTGATGCGCTTCTTAAGGATTTAAAAAGTTATCGCAAGAGTGGATATAGGGTGCTTCTTCTGTCCGGTTCCCGTACAAGGGCAAAAAGACTGGCAGAGGATCTTAGGGACAATGAAATTGCAGCGGTGTATTCCGAAGACCCTTATCGGGAGGTGCAGCCGGGAGAAGTGCTGACTTATTATGGATATGTGAAGAAGGGTTTTGAATATCCGCTCCTTAAATTTGTGGTGATTTCTGAGTCGGATATCTTTGGGGCCGAGAAAAAGAAGAAGAAAAAGAAGCTTTATCAGGGACAGAAGATTACCGATTTAAATGACTTAAAAGTTGGCGATTATGTCATTCATGAAAGCCACGGTCTTGGTATCTACAAGGGTATCGAGAAGGTGGAAATGGATCATGTGGTAAAAGACTATGTGAAGATAGAGTATCGTGACGGCGGAAATCTGTACATTCTGGCAACCGGACTTGACGTTATCGGAAAATATGCTTCTGCGGATGCGGCTAAGACGCCGAAGCTGAATAAGCTTGGTAGTAAGGAATGGGAGAAGACCAAGACCAAGGTGCGCAGTGCCGTGGATGAAGTGGCAAAGGACTTGGTAGAGCTGTATGCCCTTCGACAAAACAGTCAGGGTTACTCCTATGGCAAGGATACGGTATGGCAACGGGAATTTGAAGAGATGTTCCCCTTTGAGGAAACGGACGACCAGCTTATGGCAATCGCGGACACCAAGGCGGATATGGAAAGCACCAAAATCATGGACAGACTGGTGTGCGGTGACGTGGGCTACGGCAAGACAGAAATCGCCATTCGTGCGGCGTTTAAAGCAGTCCAAGAGGGCAAGCAGGTGGTATACCTGGTGCCTACCACCATTTTGGCACAGCAGCATTACAATACCTTCGCACAGCGTATGAAGGACTTTCCCATTCGTGTGGATTTGATGTCCCGATTCCGTACTTCTGCAGAGATTAAGAAGACAGTGACGGATTTGCAAAAGGGCTTTGTGGATATTGTTATCGGAACCCACAGAGTGCTTTCAAAGGATGTACAGTTTAAGGATTTGGGACTGCTGATTATTGATGAGGAACAGCGATTTGGTGTAACGCACAAGGAGAAGATTAAGAAGCTGAAAGAGAATGTGGACGTGCTGACTCTTACGGCGACACCGATACCACGTACTCTGCATATGAGCCTTATCGGCATCCGTGATATGAGTGTCTTAGAAGAGGCACCGAATGACCGATTACCTATTCAGACTTTTGTGAGCGAATATAATGAAGAAATGGTGCGAGAGGCTATTGTACGTGAGCTCTCCCGGAACGGCCAAGTGTATTATGTATACAATCGTGTAAATAATATTGCAGATGTGGCGGCGCAGGTGGCGAAACTGGTACCGGAAGCCAATGTGGCATTTGCCCATGGGCAGATGAAGGAGCAGGAATTAGAGCGTATTATGCTGGACTTTGTGGAGGGGGAAATTGATGTGCTGGTTTCCACTACCATTATTGAAACAGGTCTTGATATTTCCAATGCCAATACCATGATTATTCACGATTCGGACAATTTGGGACTTTCCCAGCTCTATCAGCTACGCGGACGTGTGGGACGTTCCAATCGCACGGCATATGCTTTCCTGATGTATAAGAGAGACAAAATGCTGAAGGAAGTGGCAGAGAAGCGTCTGGCAGCGATTAAAGAGTTTACGGACCTTGGTAGTGGATTTAAGATTGCCATGAGAGATTTGGAGATTCGTGGAGCCGGAAATCTGCTTGGCATGAAGCAACATGGACATATGGAAGCCGTAGGCTATGATATGTACTGTAAGATGCTGGGAGAAGCAGTAAAGAGCTTGAAGGGTATCGAAACCATTACAGACTTTGTAACAACGGTGGATTTAGATGTGGATGCCTTTATTCCGCCATCTTATATTGTGAATGAGGCGCAGAAGCTGGATATTTACAAGCGTATTGCAGGGATTGAGAACCCGAAGGAGCGGGATGAAATGAAGGATGAGCTCTTAGACCGCTTTGGAGAGCTGCCCCGTAGTGTGGATAATCTTCTGCGTATTGCACTGATTCGTGCCCAGGCACACAGTCTTTATATGACGGAGATTAAAGGGAAAAATGAGCGAATTCAGTTTACCTTCCGTCCGGATGCAAAGATTGATGTGGTGAAAATTCCGGAGATGCTGCGTAAGTGCAAGGAACAGTTGACCTTTACTGCATATGGGAATCCCTTCTTTACTTACAAATACCGTAAGGTTGGGATTATTGAAAAGGATGGGGAACTGCTTCTGGAGAGTACAGAGAAGTTGTTGGAGGATATGAGGGAACTCTTGTTAAAAAATTAATTTATATTCGCTCACTTTACTAGAAATCCTTGGTGTGATATAGTGTTTTTGAAAAGGGAAAATTCAGTGTTTATGCTGATGTAAGAGCTTTCATATAAATTAAGGAGATTATGAAAATGACTGAGAAAAAAGAGTTTGATTTGTTAGCACTTGGAGAATTGATGCTTCGTCTCTCTCCAACTGTGAATGAAAGAATTACCAGAGGTGATACCTTCGGCAAGCAGGCCGGTGGTGCAGAGTTGAATGCCATTACCGGTGCTGCTATGTTAGGACTTCGTTGCGGTATTATTTCTAAGCTTCCTGCTAACGATTTGGGAACATATATTAAGAACCGTGTCCGTCAGTGCGGCGTCAGTGATGACTATTTGGTATATGACAGCGGTAAGGATGCAAGACTTGGTGTATACTATTACGAGAGCGGTGCATATCCCAGAAAGCCACGTATCGTATATGACAGAAAGAACAGTTCCATTAATACTATTTCAGTGGATGATTTTGATGAGAGTATCTTTAAGTCTACAAGATGCTTCCATACCAGTGGTATTACCCTGGCACTGAGTCCTCAGGTTCGTGAGACTACCATTGAGATGATTAAGCGTTTTAAGGCAGAGGGCGCAATCATTTCCTTTGATGTCAACTTCCGTGGTAATCTTTGGACCGGTGCAGAGGCCAAGGAGTGTATTGAGAGAATTCTCCCATATGTGGACATTTTCTTCTGTTCGGAGGAGACTGCAAGATTGACCTTCTTAAAGGAGGGCGATGCAAGAAGCATTATGAAGAGCTTTACCGAGGATTTCCCGGTATCTATCGTAGCTTCTACTCAGAGAATTGTACATAGTCCGAAGCGTCATACCTTTGGATCTATTCTCTATAGTGCAAAAGATGATACCTTCTATGAGGAGCCACCTTATGCGGACATTGAGGTTGTAGATCGTATTGGTAGTGGTGATGCATATATTTCAGGTGTGTTATATGGTCTTCTTTCCCATGAGGGAGATTATCAGAGAGCTTTGGAGTACGGTAATGCAACCAGTTCTTTAAAGAACACCATTCCGGGAGACTTGTTATCTACCGATCTTAAGGAAATCGACGGAATCATCAGAGAGCATAAGTCTACCGGACGAATTGCTGAGATGGACAGATAATCGAAAGATACGTTTAACGTGCAAAATTCATACAAAAGAGTCGCAAATAGCGACTCTTTTTTGGTTGCAATCAACATTTTACCATGTTACACTGAAATGTAGATGTAATGCTTAGTTGGAACAAAAGGGAGTAGTAATGAGTAGTAATTCGCAGTTAAATAATTTGGGGGACCAGATAAAGGGTGCATTGAATGAAGCACTGACTACAGGGGATTTTAAGAATTTAAATAGTCTGGTATCGGATACGGTAACCACTGCTTTAAATGATGCCGGAGTGTCTTCTTCTAAGGCGTGGCAGCAGAAGGAAGAGTGGAAGGCGAAGCAGGGACAGGCGTCTCAGTATAATGCTGCATATTGGCAGCAGCAAAGAGCCGCCAGACAACAGCAGATGCAACAGAATCAGGCTGCCCTTCTAAGACAAAGAGAAGAGAGCATGAGACAGAAGCGTCTGGAGCAGGAGCAGGAGCGTTATCGTCGGACAGGTCTTTTAGTGGATGTGAAGAATGAGGGAATGGCAGCAGGTGTTCTGTTTATTGTATTTGGTGCTATTGCTAATGTGCCGTTGTTTGTTTTGAGTATTATTGCTATGGCGGCAGGCTGGGGTGCATCTACACCATGGCTTTTGTTTTTCTTTGCAGTGTCTATTTTCTTTATTTGCTTTGGTAAGAGCAAGATTGATTTGATTCGCATGGCAAAGCGTTATGTAAAGCTTTGTGGTAACAAATTATATGGTGAAATAGAAGATATCGCATCACAGGTGGGAAAGTCTCCCAGGAAGGTGCTTAAGGAGCTTCGTAGGATCCTTCAAAAGGGAATTATCCCCAGTGCACGCCTTGATAAAAAGGGGACAACCTTGATGCTCAATGACGTGGTGTACAAGCAGTATCAGGATGCGGAGAAGGCGAGAGCCGTTCGTGAGCAGGAAGAGAAGAAGAAGGCTAAGGGCCAGACTCCAAGTGAGCTGGTAGCAGAAGCTAAGGCTCAGCAAAGGACTGAGCTTGAGCAGATGATTTCCGAAGGACAGGATTGTATCAGAAAGCTTCGTGATTATAATGATATGATTCCCGGAGAAGCGATTTCTACCAAGATGTATCAGCTGGAGGATTTGCTTAAGGAAATATTTGCACGGGTAGAGGATGAGCCGGCACAGATGCCCCGTATGCATAAGGTTATGAATTATTATCTGCCGACTACCCTAAAGCTGGTAGAGGCATATCACGAGTTTGATAAAGTAAGTAATCCGGGAGAGGATATCATCTCTGCCAAGGAAGAGATAGAGAAGACTCTGGATACTATTAATGAAGCATTTGTAGAGCTCCTTAACAGTCTGTTCCAGGACAAGGTATTTGATGTCACTACAGATGCCCAGGTACTGCAGACCATGCTTGCCAACGAAGGATTGACCAAGGAAAAAGCTTTTGCAAAGCTGACGAATTAAAACACAATAAGAAAGGGAGATATATTATGGAAACAAACAATATGAGCAATGATTTAGATGTAATGTTAAAAGAGGCACCGACTCTTACATTTGATCCATTTCCGACTACTAAGGAGGAAGTGACTGTAGTGGAAGAGAAGGCTGTGGAAAATGCACAGAAGGTTGCTTCACAGATTGTTCTCACACCGGAAGAACAGAAGATGGTGGATGATTTTGCAAAGCAGATTGATTTAAATAATACCCAGCAGTTGATTCAGTTCGGTGCAGGAAGCCAGAAGAAGATTGCAGAGTTCTCTGAAACTGCACTTGGCAATGTTCGTACCAAGGATATGGGCGAAATCGGTCAGATGCTTACTGATGTGGTAACCGAGCTGAAGAACTTTGAAGATGATGAAGAGACCAAGGGATTCTTTGGATTATTCAAGAAGTCCAGCAATAAATTAGAGACTTTAAAGGCAAAGTATGATAAGGCAGATGCAAACATTGATAAGATTGTAACTGCTATGGAAGCACATCAGATTACTTTATTAAAAGATGTTGCTATGTTAGATAAGATGTATGAACTGAACTTGAATTACTTCAAAGAGTTATCTATGTACATCTTAGCGGGTAAGCAGAAGCTGGAGCATGCAAAGAATGTGGAGCTTCCTGAGCTTGTAGCAAAGGCAGAAGCAAGCGGTCTTCCGGAGGATACTCAGGCGGCTAAGGATTTCTCAGCACAGATTGATCGTTTTGAGAAGAAGATTTATGATCTTGAGCTTACCAGAACCGTTTCTCTTCAGATGGCGCCTCAGATTCGTTTGATTCAGAGTAATGATACTGCTATGAGTGAGAAGATTCAGTCAACCTTAGTGAATACCATTCCTCTTTGGAAGAGTCAGATGGTTATTGCTATCGGTTTGAGCCACTCTACAGATGCTGCACGTGCACAGCGTGAAGTAAGTGATATGACCAATGCACTGCTTAAGAAGAATGCGGAGACCTTAAAGATGGCTACTATTGAAACTGCGAAAGAGGCAGAAAGAGGAATTATCGATATCGAGACCTTAACCCAGACTAACCAGACCTTAATCAGTACCTTTGATGAGGTTATGAAGATTCAAGAGGATGGTAGAAATAAGAGAGCTGCTGCAGAGGTTGAACTTCAGAGAATTGAGAACGAAATGAGAACCAAGCTCTTAACCATGAGCAAGAATTCCGGTGGAAACGGTACTGTTCAATAAGGAGTGCCAGTAGAAGAAAGGTATAAAAGTGTATATGGAAACAAGAGTACAAGAGACAATCGTGAGACACGATAAAGGCTATAACTGTGCCCAGGCCGTGGCATGTACCTACTGCGATTTGGTAGGAGTGGACGAGGATACCATGTTCCGTCTGACAGAAGCACTTGGTCTTGGTATGGGTTGCATGGAAGGTACGTGTGGTGCCGTATCCGGTGCATGCGTGCTTGCCGGTATGAAGAACAGTGGCGGTAAGGAACAGGCTCCAGGAACCAAAGCGTCTTCTTATCAGCTTTCTAAAGAGATTGTAAAGCGCTTTATGGAGCAGAATGGTTCCAGCATCTGCAAGGAACTGAAGGGCGTTGAGACCGGAAAGGTTCTTAGAAGCTGCCCGGATTGCATCATGGATGCTGCAAAGCTTATAGAAGAGATTTTCGCTTAATAATGTACATAAAAATAACCTGCCATTTGGGCAGGTTATTTTTTGATTATTATCTTAAGTTGAACTGTCCTATCATTTCCTGTAGGTTTTCTGCCTGAGCATATAATTCCTCACTAACTGCAGAGGTTTCTTCTGCTACAGCGGAATTATCCTGTACAACCTGAGAAATCTGTTCGATGCCGGCCTCAACTTCTTTTAGCATGCTAGCCTGTGAAGTGGTAGCAGTTGCAGCTCCCTTTGCTTCTTCTGCAAAAGCAGCCATGCTCTCTAGTACCTTCTCCATCATTAATGAAGCATTCTGAACGATTTCATTTCCTCGAGTAATCTCATCCAAAGATTTATTGATTAAGTCTTTAGTCATTACTGCTGATTTGCCGCTATCGGCTGCAAGCTTACCAATCTGATCTGCTACTACTGCAAAGCCACGACCTGCTTCTCCGGCTCTTGCTGCTTCAATGGAAGCGTTTAGGGAGAGAAGATTGGTTTGTTCAGCAATATCTTCAATCATACTGATAATATTTTCAATTTCGTGAGAAGTATGCATGATACTTTCCATTGCATGAGTAAGGTTGGCCATTTCCTGACGGCTTGCCTCACCGTCTTTTGTAGCATTCCCCATGTTTGCAGCTGACAAAGTAGCCATATCACAGGTTTTTGCTGCGATTTCAGATACAGAGGTAATGGTTGCAGTTAATTCCTGTACTGCTCCGGCCTGATCGGTAGCGCCTTCTGCAAGAGATTGAGCACTAGTGGACATCTGAGAGGAGCCGACAGATACTTGCTGGGAAGCTTCTTTAATCTGACTTAAGGTAGAACTCATATGTTCATTTAATACGACCATGTTTTCCAGTAAATCGTGGAAATCACCAACATAAAATGCTTCATCTTTGGTTTCTACAGTAAAATCTTTATTTGCCATAGAAGATAACATATTGCCGGCATCTTGAATAACTGTCTTCATCTGATGACAAGCTTCTTTGAAGTTTGCAGCCAGTTGTCCCAGTTCATCTTCGCTTTCATAGGAAATGTCAATGTCTAATTCGCCGGCTTTTAGTTTGGAGGCAGCTTCTTCCAATTCCTTAAGTGGGGAACAGATAACTTCTGTTATTTGTTTGGTAAGTGTTTTGGAAAGAAGGGTGCTACTCACAATTCCTGTAATGGTAAGGATAAGGATAAGGAAAGCAATGGCGCAGGTGATGATGAATTCTGTGGATGCTTTACTGTTGGCTTTCTCACCAATAGCAATAAGCGCATTCTCCATTGTAGCCACGGAGTCACTATACTCAGCTTCGTAAAGGGCGAATGCAATATCCTTTTGGTCTGCATTCACATATTTTTGTACCTGAGTCCGATACTCGGCAAAATCAAGCATAGCAGAGGAAAGTGGTCCGGTAAGCTCGGGCTCATCAAATTCCTGAATAAGTGTATCAACCTGTCGTGTTAAAATATCAGAGTAATTAATAACATTAGCTAATTTTTCTTTTGTTTCACTTACTGAGGAAGAATTTGTTGCCCATAATAAATTCTTGTCAACCAGCTGAAGATTTTTTCGGATTTCCATTTGAAGGTTGTTATTTGCATACTGTACATTAAAAAAGTCATTCAACAACAAAAAGAGAAATCCGACTCCTATTGCAGATACTATCAGTGAAAACATAAATGCAACAGATACTTTGTTAAAAGCCGTCTTTAATTTGGCATTTACCGGAAGGTTTCTCAGTTTATCAAGTGATTTTGGAATTTTCTTTTTTTTCTGCATCTCTATCCTCCTAATCTGTGACTTTCGATACATATAGATTAATACTTTTTGATAAATAATGCAATCAAATCTGAAAAAAAATGGAAAAAACATACAAAAAGAGCTTCCACTAAATACTGTGGAAGCCTTTGCCGATAATTTCACTGGTATTTGAGATTAATATAAATGCATCCGGTGCATTGGTTTTGACAAAATTACGAAGCTTTACTGCCTGTGAAGGATTCATGGCAGTAAAGATGACATATTTATCCTGGCCTGAGAAAGCGCCCTGTGCATGACATACGGTTGCACCACGCTCCAGCTTTTGAACGATATAATCACAGATGGGTACAGGGTCTGTGCAAACCACGTTAAAGTATTTGGATTGGTTCAGATTCTCAATGAAGCCGTCAATCATAAAGGAACGGACTGCCAGTCCAAGTACGGAGTAAAGACCGGTTTCCACATCAAAGATAAAGAAGCCGAAGATGGTTACTAAAATATCTGTGAGCAGTAGTGCTCGCCCGATATCAAAGCTGGAATACTTTTTAAGAATCATCGCAATAATATCGGTACCTCCGCTGGAAGAACCAATGTTAAAAAGTACTGCAGAGCCCAGGGCAGGAAGTGCAACTGCAAAGCAGAGCTCCAGCATGCGCTGATTGGTGAGCGGTCCGCTCATGGGGCAGATACGTTCAAGGATAGACAGACTGACGGATAACAGGATGCTACAGTAGGCTGTTTGGGCAGCAAAGGCTTTGCCCAAAACGAACATTCCTAAAACCAAGAGCATCATATTTACGATTAGGGAAAAATCGCTGGCAGAAATTGGAATCAGCTTTGCGATTACTACTGCCAGACCGGTGATACCGCCAAAGGTAAAATTATTAGTAAATTTAAAGAAATAGGTACCAACAGCCATCAGAAGTGTGCTGCCGGTCAACAGAAGAAAATGGCTTGTCTTATTTTTCATAATAACTGCCCTCCTAAGGTTAGTGTACCCCAGGGAGACAAAAAAATCAATGCGAAGCATATTCTGTGAAAAATCACGAAAATAGTACTTTTTCTTAGAAAGATATGGTAAAAAGGTACCAAATGTGATATAATGCTACTAAATTATAACTCATTGTACTATAAGAGGAAGGAATGATTGATATGCATGATTATGATGAAAGCTATTTCCGGGCAAAAGCGAATAGAAGAGCGGGTACAACCTGGCTGGTACTCTTGATTATTGTAAATGTTTACTACGGAATACAGGTAACACAAGGTGATTATATGAGCCTGGGATGGCAGACTGTAGTGGGTGCTATCGGATGGGGTACATATATTGTTGCCGGTCTTTTGTTGAAGTTTAAGGGGATGGATTACAAGGGCTATAAGTATATCATGGGTTATGGCTATCAGTTATTCTTTGCCTATATTGCGTGGACTGCGTTGGATGAGGTGTCTTATATATTTGTTTTGCCACTGATATCTGTCTTGGCATTGTATAAGGATAAAAAGTACATTAAGAGTATGATGTTTACCACATTATTTATCCTATTTACCAGTAACCTGTATAAGGGTTGGGCAAAGGATATGATGGAGTTTGTTAGTAGTATTGATTGTGCGATTCAGTTTGTCCTTGTTATATGTTGTTACTCATGTTCTATTATGTCCATTAAGCATTTGATTGAGTCAGATGGTGCATTGACAGAGTCTATTGAAGGTAATCTTCAGAGAGTGGTACAGACAGTGGAGAAGGTAAAGACTGCAAGTAATGCAGTAGTAGATGGTGTTACCGTTGTTAGAGAGCTGGCCGATGAGAATAAAGAGGGTGCAAATAATGTCGTAACCGATATGCAGACCCTTTCTCAGAATAATGAGGTTCTGAATGATAAGACCATGTCCTCTATGGAAATGACCACGGTCATTGATAATCAGGTAAAGAATGTAGCTGAAATGATGGAGCAGGTAGTTGGACTGATTGATGCATCTGTACAACATGCTAATAAAAGTTCCGAGGATCTTGTGGACGTAGTTGATACAACCAATAAGATGGCAGAGCTGTCAGCAGAGATTGAGAAGGTTCTGGTTGACTTTAAGGCAGAGTTTAATAACGTTAAGCAGGAGACCGGTACTATTGAGGGAATCACATCCAAAACCAATCTTCTTGCTTTGAATGCCTCTATTGAGGCTGCGAGAGCCGGTGAAGCGGGTAAGGGATTTGCAGTAGTTGCAAATGAAATCCGTGAGCTCAGTAGCGGTACACAGACTTCTTCAAGTCGTATTATGACGGCGCTTGCACATTTGGAAGATACTTCACAGAAAATGCTGGAAGCTATTTCCGAAACCGTGGACTTGATTCAGGTAAATATCGAGAAGGTTTCCAATGTTAACCAGAGTGTGGCGGATATTACCAATGATGCAACCAGTCTTGGTGAGAATATTAAGGTCGTGGATGCTGCAGTTAAGGAAGTAGAAGCTTCCAATATCATACTTGTGGATAATATGAAGCAGGTATGTGAGGTTATGGATGTTATGACCGGCAGTATTGAGGAAGCAGAGCTTACTACCAAGACCATGCTCAGTAAGTACGAGGAAAGCGCAAAGAGTGCTATCAGTATTGAGAGTGTAGTAGGACACTTGATGGAAGAGCTTGGCGTGGGCGGCTTCATGGGTGTACATGATGTAAGAGAAGGCATGAAGATTGCAATTGCATTTAAAGATGATGCCGGCAACAAGAAGAGTGAATACATCGGTGAAGTTGTTCAGAGAGAAGACAAGAATGTATTTGTTACATTAGACTCCAAGGGTCAGGTGGTTGTGACGAAGAAGGAGAAGCATGCTGCCTGTCAGTTGCGTATTGTGGTGGACAATGTGCTTTACTGCTGGGAGAATGTGGAGATTCACGCAGCTAATGAAGCAGAAGCCGGTGAGTACAGATTATTTGTAGACAGTAATCCACAGGTATTCAACAGAAGAAAATATCCCAGAATGCCTCTTACCAATATCTGTATTATCCGTATGAAGGATTCCGATAAGCCCTACACCGGTAAAATGGTAAATATCAGTGCCAACGGATTTGCATTTGCAGTAAAGGATTCCGTTTTTGCAGATAACAAGGGCAAGGATGTTGTTGTGGATGTGAAGGATTTTTCGGTATTGGCTGGAAAAGAACTGGAAGGTCGTATCATCCGAAGCTCTAATAATGATGGAGAATTTATTGTTGGTTGTAGAATGCCACAGGATAATCTTAAGATTAAAGATTATATAGGCGAAAACTTTGGTGAATAGAATGTGAAAGGAGTCAAATCAGTGCGGATTGACGCATTGATTTGATTCCTTTTTGCAATACTAAAGGTAATCAGTAATTGTGGAAGAGGAGAACTTATGGAAAAAGTGTATGATATGATTATCATCGGAGGAGGTCCGGCAGGTTATGCGGCAGCACTGTATGCAGCCAGAGCCGGTCTGGAAGTGTTGGTATTTGAAAAAATGGCCCCCGGCGGACAGATGACCCAGACGGGGCAGATTGACAATTATCCCGGGTTTGATGAGGGAGTGGACGGATTTACTCTTGGAATGAAAATGCAGCAGGGAGCTGAGAAATATGGTGCTGTGACCAAGATGGCAGATGTGCAGTCAGTAGAACTGAAATTCCATATAAAAGAAGTTAGGACATCAGAAGGAAATTATCAAGCAAAGACTGTTGTAATCGCCACCGGCGCAGAACCAAGGTCGCTAGAGGCTAAGGGAGAGCCGGAGCTTAAAGGACGTGGAGTACATTATTGTGCTCATTGTGACGGATTCTTTTATCGGGGAAAGACTGTAATGGTTGTGGGGGGCGGTAATACTGCTGTGGCAGATGCACTGTATTTATCCAATTTGGCAGAGAAAGTAATACTTGTTCATCGAAGGGACGCTTTAAGAGCCACAAAGATATATCAGGAACAGATTGAAAATGCTACTAATATTGAGGTTTGCTGGAACAGTGCTGTAGAAGAAATTCTTTATGAAGAAAAAGTACATGGAGTGAAGTTGAAAGATATCCGGACCGGAGCCCTTAAGGAGATAAAATGCGACGGTATCTTTGTTGCCATCGGCAGAAATCCGGTAACAGCCTTCTTAGAGGGGCAGTTGCAGACGGATGAGGGCGGCTATATTTTGGCAGGAGAGTCTACAGAAACAAGTATTTCCGGTGTTTATGCGGCAGGAGATGTGCGCACCAAAGCCTTGCGGCAGGTGGTGACTGCGGTGGCCGATGGTGCTACAGCTGCACATTGTGCAGAAGAATATTTGAGAGATACGAGAGCATAAAAAAGAGGTCTTCCGAAGATGATGTGTACCCAGTTTCCTGGACACATTAAGAATTAACTTAAGTACACATGGATGCTTCCCGGTATTTTGCCGGAGGCATCCATTTTGTTTTTTTCTGGATCCTTTCATTGTTGTAATAATTAATATATTCTTCAACCGCTTTTGCAAAAATATCAAATGAATCATAGCACTTTTCATAGCCATAATACATCTCGTTCTTCATTCTTCCAAAGAATGTTTCCATTACGCAATTATCATAGCAGTTACCTTTTCGAGACATGGACTGAATAACGCCATGTTCTTTTAATGCACTCCTGAAATATTGATGCTGGTACTGCCATCCCTGGTCTGAATGAAAAATTAAACCTTTCGCAGACGGGAATTTCTCAAATGCACAATTAAGCATTCGGTGGATTTGATTCATATTTGGATGAAGAGATAAATCATAAGATATGATTTCATTTGTGTACATATCTAAAATTGGGGATATGTAACATTTACCCCAGGTAAAATTAAACTGGGACACGTCCGTAGTCCATTTCTGTAATGGAGCAGTTGCACTGAAATCCCGGTTTACGATATTATCCGCAACTTTTCCGACTTCCCCTTTGTATGAGTGATATTTCTCTTTTGGTCGCTTCCCAAGAAGACCCATATCATGCATGAGCCTTTGAATGCGTTTGTGGTTTATATTTTGGCCACGATTTACAATTTCTTTGTGAATTCGTCTGACACCATATCTGCCTTTATGATGTTCAAAGATTTCTTTGATTTCATCCATTAGCACTTTGTTTCTTGCTTCTACAGCATCTGTTTTACTAATTTCGTAGTAGTAAGTGGATTTTGATAATTTCATAGCTGTCAGCAGATGTTTTAGTTGGTATCCGTGGTTACGGAGTTCTTTGATAATCGCTGCTTTTTCGCCTTGAGTCGCGCAGCTTCCTTTTCTTCTCTCAAGGCAATCTCTTTTTTTATCACTTCATTCTCTGCTTTCATATATTCAATTTCTGCACGAAGGCGAATCAGTTCTTCTCGTTCTGATTCAGTAAGTGGTATTGGGTTCGGTTTCTTTTTCATTTGAGGCTCCCTGCTTGGTCTACCTTTTTTCTTGCTTACAAGCCCATTATATCCCAAAGCTTTGTATTTGCGAACCCATTGGCATAGCTGCCCATCATTAATCCCATTAGACAGTGCAACCTCTCTAATGGAGTTTCCGGCTAACACTTGGGCAACTAATTCATATCGTTGTTCAGCAGTCCACTTTTTATTTTGAATTTTATGATGTAATATATTGGAACCACATGATTCTTCAGCTTTCACCCAATCTCTAATCTTATTTCGAAAACATTTATCGCTAATGCCCTCCGGTGTTTTCGGCCAATATCCTTTTTGATAAAGCTCAATACATTCTTTTTTGAATTCGTAACTGTAACGCATAAAAAATCCCCCTTTACTGGTTTCGTCCAGTAAAGGGGGTACACATCAAAGAAGGCCTCTTTTAAATACAATATTAAGTTTTTAATCGAGAGATGCACCTACGCCGTAACCGCTTACTGCGCTGCCGCTCTTTACCTGGAATAATCCGTTCATATCGATGCTGCCATCAGAAGCACGGAACTTCTCATGATAGTTGGTAGCATACTTTCCGCTTGAGTAACCAGGGATGCTGGTACTGCTGAAGATGGATGATGATAAAGAAAGCTTGGTGCCTTGCTTAACTGCACTTCCGGAGAATGAACCGGAGCTGATATAGTAGAAGCCGCTGTTTGCATATACGGTGTTGTTCATCTTTCCAAGGAACTTATCTGCAGATTTTACAGAATCAGAGTAGGAAAGAAGATTCTTGTAAGTTGCTGATGATGAAGTTCTGTAGCACATATAGTTTGCTTTAGAAGCATATACACCATTGTTTACTGCGGTACAGCCTGTCATGGAGATTGCACCACCGTTGCCATTGTCGGTGAAACCGCATGCACCATTGTTGAATGCGAGACAGTTTGACACAACGTGAGCAGTAGGGCACTGACCGTTGCTTCCGCCCAACTTAAAACCATTCATATCGCCGTTGGCAGAACCGGAACCGTCAGTTAACTTACCGTTTCCGAAAGCTACACAGTTCTTGAGAGTTACAACGCCGATAGAGCCTGTTTCCGGCTTCGCATATAAATCCCAACCGTCATCGCTGTTGCAGTATGCGATACAGCCGTCAAATACGTTGCCGTTACCGCAGGTAAGCTTTGCTGCGAAACCATCTGCATTTTCGGCAGTTGCTTCATCCTTATTGTTGAATGAGGTACAGTTAATAATTTGGTTGTATGCAGGCCACTGAGATAAGCTGGTATACTTGGTCTGATAACGACTAATCTGGAGACCGGAGTCATGGTTCTCATAGAACTGACACATTTCAATCTTGTTGTTGTTACCGGATAAGAGCATACCATTATCGCCTGCGCCCTTGATATCGATATCGTAGAAGTGCCAATAGTCACCGTCTAATACGATACCTCTGTTAGAACCTGATTCAGACATAGAACTGAAATCTAAGGTTACTGTGCCTCCATTGTAGCTGCTAACCTTCTTGTAAGAACCGGACTTGCCGCTATTGCTTTCATCAATGACGATAGTACTGGATAATTTGTAGGTACCTGACATTACCCAAATGGTCTTGCCTGCACCAATCTTCTTGATTGCGGTAGCTAAATCGTAAGGGCTACTCTGAGTACCGCTGTTAGAAGATTTACCGCTTGTTGAAACAAATAAATCACCGCTTGCTGCAGAAGAGCTTGAACCTGAAGAGCTGGAGCCGGAGGAACTTGAGCCTGAAGAGCTGGAAGAACCGCCTACTGCTTCAAAAATCCACTGCTGGCAGGTGTTGTCGTAGTAAGTCCACTGACAAACATTACCGCCGTCTGCAGTGCTGAAATTATATACGTCAAGACTCTTGGTGTCTGCACTTGCCTTGGTAAGAATACCATAAGCACCGCTCTTAGAGGATGCAACAAGTTTGAATTTCTGAGGGTCTAAGTTGTTATTTGACCAAACCTGAATATTGGTTCCGTCAGCATTTTCGCCATAAGGAACATCTAACATGTAGCCGGTACCATTCTTTAAGGTGAAATATCCGCTGCCGGTATTGGTAAGATACCATTTCTGTCCGGAAACACCGCTACCGGAACCCTGCTCAACATTAGCTCCGTCATAACCGCTGTTATTAGTAACCTGAAGGTACTTCTGGCTGTTTACGTTCTTGATGTAGTACCAACCGTCAGAAAGAGTAGAATAGTTGCTGACGGTAGTGCTTGATGAAGAATTTGAGCTTGAAGAGCTGCTTGATGAAGAACTCTTGGAATCTACCTGAATTTTGTAGATATTGATTCCGCTTCCTGAAGAATACAGATATACATATCCTGAACTTCCGGAATAGTTGTAGCTCTGTATAGAAGCGGAAGAGCCTGCAGAAAGAGTACCAAGCTTATTGCCGGATGCATCTGCAACAACTAAGCTTCTGGTAGAGCTGCCGGAACTCTTTAGAACTACCTTGATGGTGTCAGAGCCGGATACAGGAACCTTTACTGCACGATAAGAGGTATTTCCTGTACCTCCCAGTGCAAGACAATAGGAGTACGTTGTTCCGTCCACAGTTACGCTGTTGGACTTTACAGACATTGTTTTTGAGCTGGTCGCAATTAATGAGAGACCATCTACAGTTACAGTTGATGAGATTGTTCCAAGGTTTTTGAATTCAGAATTCTTAAAGTTCCATGAAACAGAATCTGCTTTTGCGGTTATACTTCCCATACTTGCTAACAGGGTTACTGTTAAACAAAAGGTTAATACCTTGGAAATAAATCGCATAATTGATTTACGCATATGTAATCCTCCCCGTAATTTTTGTAATATAACTATAACATGGTAGGCAATTAGACTTCCATGGTGAAATAGTCTGAGAATTTTGGACTAAAAATTAGTGCTAATGTCCCAAGTGGTACTGGGAATAAGGAATTATTTGTGAAAAATATATAAAAAATATGTTTCGAAATTGTAAACACTTACAATAAAAACGTGGAATATTGCAAAAGTGGATAAAAAAAGAAATGCATGGTAAAATAGTACCAAAATGATTGGTGTTTGGAAAGGATGGTATCAAATGTTTCAGTTTACAAAGGAATGCTTCATCGGGGTAGAAAATATTGATAATGAACACAAGAACCTGTTCGCTATGATAAATGAGGGAATGGAGCTTTTGCAGAAGGATGATGGTGCAGCGCGAATTGCAGAGAAGAATCTTTTGGGTGCGTTGAAAAAGTATGCAGAAGAGCATTTTGCCCATGAAGAAGCATATATGGAAGCGATTGGGGATTTAGAATTACCCAGACAGCGGAGAGAGCATGCTGCATTTAAAGAGTATGTAAATGGTTATGCCCCGGAGTCTTTGGCGGAAGAAGGTGCTGTAGAACGATTAAACGGGCTTCTGTTATATCTTGCTAAATGGTTGTACAGGCATATTCTCTGCAGTGACATGATGATTGGTCATAATGTGTGTGAAAAGAGTGGAGAGCTTGTTTTCACGGAGGAATATTATACCGGAATCGAAATCGTGGACAAGGAGCACGCAAGACTGTTTGAAATTATTAATGAAGCTGATTCTTTGATAAAGGCGGAGCTGCTTCATGATAAATATGATGAGATTGTGCATATACTGAAAGTGCTTAGGGATTATACCATAACACACTTTTCTGATGAAGAGAGCTATATGGAACAGATCGGCTATGAGGGCCTGGCTGCCCAGAAAATTGCCCATCAGGCATTTGTGGATATGCTTAATCAGGTGAATCCGGATAATGTGGATGAGAATCAACAGGAATATCTGGAGGAGTTGGTAGCTTATCTGAAAAATTGGCTGATAGTACATATCCTGAAAGTGGATAAGAAGATTCCTGTGGAAAGATAAGTTGAAATTACCGTGGTAATAAGGTATAAAATACCTCCATTTACAGATACTAGACATAGAAAACCAGGATTTGTAGATGGAGGTTTTTATATGCCTCCATAATAGAAGGAGGCATTATGAAAGCAACAGGTATTGTACGCCGTATAGATGAGCTGGGCAGAATTGTAATTCCTAAGGAAATTCGCAGGGTGTTACACATCAGAGAAAGTGATCCGATTGAGATTTTTACGGACAGGGAAGGTCATGTGATTTTAAAGAAGTATTCTCCTCTGGGGGAGCTGACGGAATTTGCAGGCAAGTATGCAGAGACGTTGGCATCGGTATCCGGCCATATGACCCTTATTGCGGACCGCGATACTTTTATTGCTGCAGCAGGTGGTGCCAAGGCGTATCAGGGAAAAGCAATCAGTAAGAAAATGGAAGAGAAGTTGAATGCAAGAGAGACCATTCTGGCATCTAAGGGTGACCGTAATTTTATCCCAATCAGTGAGGAAATGAATGATGAAATTCGTCATCAGGCCATTGTACCTATTTTGAGTGAGGGAGATATGATTGGAGCAGTGGTTCTACTGAGTAAAGAAAATAAAGCCAAGATGGCAGATGTGGAGCTGAAACTGATTCAGGCAGCTTCCAGCTTTTTAGGAAGGCAGATAGAGCATTAGCGGAACAAAACAGGCTTTGAGAGAGGCGTCCCTTGAACGCGCTTCCTCCCAAAGCCTGCGTTGTGTTACAACAAATCTATTTTGTTAAAATCAATGTCGCCATTTTCTGTTAACAGCGTTTCGTCAACATGAACATACTCCACTTTTCCCACAAACATTTCGTGTGATCCTGTCATAATGGAGTCTACGATGGTGCACTCAATATTAACAGGACAATCTGACAATAGGGGAGCAGGAACAACTTTACCGTCAGCTCGTTTGATTTGCATTTTTACCAGCTTGTCCTCATCCCGTTTGCTCACGGAACCTAAATATTGGAATTCTTTTGCAAAATTCTTATCGGGAATATTGACAACAAAACAGCCGGATTCCTTAATCAGCTTATAGGAGTATCTTTCAGGGACGATACCCACCATGAGCATGGGAGGATCAAAGCTACAATTTCCACAATAAGCTACAGCGAGAGCATTTTCTTCACCGTCAAGACCGCGGCAGGATACCAGGACCTTTGGGCTGGGCTGCAAAGAACCAACTTTATTTGCTTCTCTCTTCATAAATAGTTAGTCTCCTTTCATTTGTATTGCAATCTCAGTATAAAGATTCAAGTGCACTTTAAGTCAAGCAGAAATTAAAGTCCTTAGGTTTGGGGGCATTATTTTATTAATTCTTCGTAGATTTGCTTGGTTTGTGCGTCATCTAATCCACTAAGGTAATAGGTGGTTCCGGTAGCTTCCACCCGTATAAAAAGCGCATTCTCCGGATTTGCAAAAACAGTACAGCGGTTACTGTCTGCTGTCATAAAGTGGCCTTTCTTTAAGTGGTCCATGGAGGTGCCGTGGTTTTTGGTCATTTTAGGAAGTTCTGTCAGGAGTTCCGCATTCTCAATGCTGCTTAAGGGAATTGTATATTCATTTCGTAGATGCGTGGCAATAATTTGCCGGTCCATAACCGTTAGCTGTATGGGGGTAAATTCCAAAAGGTGAACCCAGATACAGAGGGCGGGTATGGAAAGGAGCATCAGGCTACAAAGAATGGCAAAAACCTTTCCTACTGGGGTAGCCATGTTCACGGAGGTTCCCATTCCTACTCTTTTTTCGACCATGGAATGCTTGTCGTTTGGGTTATAGTAAATCATACCCCAGATCCAATGGGAATCATCATCGGTAAAATCTTCTGAGATTTCTGAGGGGTATAGGGAGTCGACATAATTTTTTTTCTTAATGAGCCTAAGTAGCAATGCAACTGTGAGTACTATGTAGAAAAATGTTGCAATCCAGAAGACAGCTGTCAAAGTACCTTGAGGAGTTAATGCAAAGGGAAGACTAAGCATATAAACTACATCAACCCAGCAACAGATGCTCCAGAAATTTTTCCAGACATTCTTTTTTGCACGATTATAATTGATATTAACGTCGCTATTCATACTGATAATCTGGATCTTTTGCTTATCCATCCAGACTGCCATCAGCCAAAAAAGCGGTGCCACGGAAGCAAAGCTGATTACAAGAAGACGCATGGGTAATTGGGGTGCTTCCCGATAAAAGGCAATGCACCATAACACGATTAGGAAAGCCAATATATTCTGCGGAAGGAAATGATACCATCTTACCTTGCGGACATTTCCGGCAGATTTCATCTCCACGTATATTTGCGAGGACTGACTTTCGTTCCAGCTTTTTGCCAGCTTTAGTTCCTTGAGCTTTATATTTGCTTTGCCAAAAGGAATAAAGAAGGCAAAGCAGGTTGCCAGAAGCCATATCAGCCAAAGGGTTAAGAAGATGGAGAATCGGGGGATAAACACAATGGGAAGGGGAATCAGTAGCAGTACCCAAAGATATCTTTTCATTTGCTGATTATAGGCTTTCACAATTTGTGTCACATCTTCGTCCAGTTTCTGTTCTTTGGTTAGGGTAACGCCAAAGTATATATTCTTTTTGGGGGTCGCTTCGTTTTTTAATATGAAGTACATCAGTAAAACAAAAGGATAAAGCATTAGGATTAAAAAAAGAGCTATAAAATTCATGTTGTCACCTCCGTTTAGATTATTCTGTCAGTAGCTTCAAGGGGAGTGTTTCTTCGCTTGAAGCCGATAGAGCGGCGTAGTATTTGTCCACCATCTCCACAAACTCATCTCTGGTAATCCCACGGATATGGGCTTCGGAAATCAGCTGATGAAGTTGCTCCTCCGCTTCGGGGGAAAGAGTGCCTGCCATAAAGAAGCTTTCCCGGACGCGTACGCCGTTACGCTTGTCGGTAATGATATATCCCTCCTGCTTCAGAAGCTGATAGGCTTTATTCACCGTCATGGAATTGATACCGATTTCTTCCGCAAGGGCCCGCACGGTGGGAAGCTTTTCTCCCGGCGAGAGTTTGCCCTCGGAAATGCCGATTACAATTTGATTTCTTATCTGCTTAAATACCGGCACATCTGAGCCGTCTTGTAAAACAATTACCATATATAATCACCCCTTTGTATTATCTATAATAATACAAACAATACAAAGACGCAATACTCCTTGGTGAATTTTCTAAGTTTTCATGAGAATGTGCTGTATGGGAGATTTTTTTTTATTTAAGCCCCAAGAACGAAAAGTTTGGGGGTTTAAAAGGGGAATATGTATTCACTAGCGTACGTTTGGTGTGGATTTTGCTGGGAAATGCGGACAGAAATTAAAGGAAAATGGAAAAAAGAGAGGCAAATGAAAAATCCTCATGGGACATTCTTGTGTTGTCCTATGAGGATTTTTGCCATATTATCTCTCAGACATTTCATCTAAGAGCTGTATTTTGGTATCGTACAATTTGGCGGATAAGTCCACGTATACTTTATGAGGATTTACCAGACGCTTGGTTTCATCCCAAAGGGTTTCAAGCTCTTTTTGGCAATAGTCACGGATATCCATAACTTTAGGTGAGGTGTAGATACATTCTCCCTTATCAAAAATTTTCTCCATTAGTGGGCGCATAATATAGGTGCCGCCCTTTAACTTGGTCTTTTTCCAAGGTTCCTGAGGGTCGAAAAGGAGTAAATCTTCCGTTACATTATATTCTTCCTCTGCTAAGCAGATTAAATCTGCTTTAATCTTGCCGGTTTCCTTTTCGTAGATTCGGAATATTTTCTTGTTACCCGGATTGGTAACCTTCTCACTGTTCTCGGACAATTTAATCTTGGGGATAAACTTGCCATCTTTCCCCATGATGGCAGCAAGCTTGTATACGCCGCCAAAAGCAGGATTGTCTTTAGCAGTAATCAGATTGGTGCCCACCCCCCAGGAGGTGATGGTAGCGCCCTGTGCTTTTAGGGAATCAATCAGGTATTCGTCCAAATCATTGGATGCAGAAATCACGGCATCGGTAAAGCCGGCAGCATCCAACATCTTACGAGCTTTCTTGGAAAGGTATGCAAGGTCTCCGCTGTCCAGACGGATGCCATAGTTAGTAAGGGTGATACCGGCGTCGCGCATTTCGGTAAAGACTTTAATGGCATTGGGAACACCGGACTTTAAGGTGTCGTAGGTATCCACCAGAAGGATGCATGCGCTTGGGTACATATTGGCATAAGTTCTAAATGCGGTATATTCATCGGGAAAGCTCATAATCCAGCTGTGGGCATGGGTACCCTTTACCGGGACATCAAACATCCGGCCTGCAAGTACATTGGAGGTACCTACGCATCCGGCAATCATGGCTGCTCTGGCTCCGTATACACCTGCGTCAGGACCCTGGGCACGCCGGAGACCGAATTCCATGATTCCGTCGCCACGGGCTGCATAGCAGACTCTGGCTGCCTTGGTGGCAATTAAGCTCTGATGATTAATAATATTTAAAATGGCAGTTTCAATAAGCTGGGCTTCCATAATGGGCGCAATGATTTTTACCATTGGTTCTCTTGGGAACATAACGCTTCCTTCCGGAATAGCATAGATATCTCCGGAGAATTTAAAGTCTTTTAAGTATGCAAGAAAATCTTCGTCAAATATTTTCAGACTGCGGAGGTATTCAATATCTTCCGGGGAAAAGTGAAGATTCTTAATGTATTCAATAACCTGCTCTAAGCCCGCGCAGATTGCGTATCCGCCACCGCAAGGATTACTGCGGTAAAAGGCATCAAAAATAACGGTTTCATTCATATCTTTATTTTTGAAATACCCCTGCATCATGGTCAATTCATAAAGGTCTGTCAAAAGCGTTAAATTCTGTGTGCTCATGGAAATTCTCCTTTGAAAACAGACAGGCTTGCCTGCCGAATAAAATTAAAGTAATGATAGGATAATTGGGCGGGAACGTCAAGATACAATACAGTCTTTGCCGTTATTCTTTCCTATATACATTTTATCATCCGCCGCCTTAATCAGTTCTTCCGGTTTTTTTGCAGAGTCGCAAACGATACCGTAGGTCATGGTTACATGGATGTCATCTCCAGGTACACGATGTACCATCTCGGAAAGTCTCTTCCGGATGCCGGAGACCTGTTGATAGGCAGCCTCTGTATCTAACCCCTCGTATACCAGTAAAAACTCTTCTCCGCCCCAGCGAACGGCGTAGCCCTTTCCGCGTAGCATTTCTTTAAGGAGAAGGGCAGTGTTTTTCAAAACAAGATCGCCACTTTCGTGACCGTAGTTGTCATTTACTCTCTTAAAGAAGTCAATATCGCATAAAACAACGGTAAATGGAGTTTGGGTTTGCTGAGAGTGTTCATAGGTTATCTGTAATTTCTTTTCGCCACTGCGGCGATTGTAAAGATTCGTGAGAGCATCCCGTTCAATCAGCTTCCGAAGAGAATGATGCATCGCACCGGCAGATGTTCCGATATCGGAAAGTTCATCTTTTCGATTCTTGACACGTTCGTCCAGCTTGGCATCTAATTGGCCGCCTGCAATTTGAGAGAAATACTGCTTCAACATCAGAATCGCATCGCTTAGGTTGCGGGAATATCGTAGGGTTAGCAGAGCAGAAATAATCAGCGCAAGCAGGCCCACAATCATAAGCGGATATAAGGATTGACGGATCATATTTTCAATACTGGAGACCGGTTTTCCCACAAACAGCATTCCGGCAACAGAACCATCGGAATTAAAAAGGGGAGTATAGTAGGCAAAATAGGGGTCGCCGTTAATGATCACGTTATTATAAAATTTGCTTTGACCGGTTTTCAGAACATCTTTCAGAACAATTTCCGGTGCACCGGTGCCAATCAGACGCTTATTGTCCCAGTTTTTCAACGTGGTCAGAATGCGGGTATCCTGATAGAACAGGGTGGCTTCTACCCCGGTTTCTTCTTTGATAAAATCAACACAGTGGTATTCGGTGGTTAAATCAATGTCGCCCTTATAAAGACGCAGGGATTCTTCCTCTACCAAATGATAATCTCCGGGATAGTGGGAATCGATCATATGAATGGCAAGGCGTGCCACATCCATCAGCCCTTCTTTAGCCTCATTTGTCAAAGCGTTGGAGACTGTATAATTACCCAAAAACAGAATGAGGATAGCATATATGAATAACGGAAGGGTGCTAATCCCCATAAGCATGTAAAAAAGTTTCCCTTTTTGATTTTTCATAGGAGTTCCTCCTTTTCTATCACGGTAATCGAAATCATGCGAGTATGTTTCGCCTATCATATAGATTATGATTGAACTGTTATCAATTTTATTATACTAGGTTTGCTTGGGCTTGACAAAGGAATTTGGGGGTTTTATAATCAAAAGACATAGAAAAATAGCGAAGACGAAGACAGTAGGCATTTTCGGAAAGTCACAGAGAGCCGGAGCAGGTGGGAACCGGTATGAGTAGGAGAGTGCAGAAGATCACTTCTGAGCTGCAATTCTGAAAAAGGAGTAAGGGTTGCCGTAGACCGGGCGTTATCCGGCAACATATGAAACTGCAATGCAGGGAGTATGCGTATTAGGTGGTATCACGAGCAAACAGACCTCGTCCTTTTACGGACGGGGTCTTCTTTTTTTGTATCACTAAAATATATAGAAAGGAAAAAAGAAAATGTATAACAAAGTTTCTACAGATTTGAATTTCGTAGAGAGAGAAAAACAGATTGAAAAATTCTGGAAAGACAATGATATTTTCCGTAAGAGTATGGAAAATAACAAAGAAGGCGAGACATATACCTTTTATGATGGTCCTCCAACCGCTAACGGTAAGCCACATATCGGTCACGTTCTTACCCGTGTAATTAAAGATATGATTCCAAGATACCGTACCATGAAGGGCTGTATGGTACCGAGAAAGGCCGGCTGGGATACTCACGGTCTTCCGGTTGAAATCGAGGTTGAGAAGATTTTAGGAATCAATGGCAAGGACCAGATTGAAGCATATGGACTTGAGCCGTTTATCTCTAAGTGTAAGGAAAGTGTTTGGAAATACAAGGGGATGTGGGAGGATTTCTCCGGCACTGTTGGTTTCTGGGCGGATATGGACGATCCTTATGTAACCTATCATGATGATTATATTGAGTCAGAGTGGTGGGCTCTTCGCCAGATTTGGGATAAGGGATTATTATACAAGGGCTTTAAGATTGTACCTTACTGCCCACGCTGTGGTACTCCGTTATCTTCCGCAGAAGTGGCACAGGGCTATAAGGATGTTAAGGAGCGTTCCGCAATTGCACGTTTCAAGGTAAAGGATGAGGATGCATATATCTTAGCATGGACCACTACACCTTGGACCTTACCTTCCAACGTTGCACTTTGTGTAAATCCTGATGAGAAGTATGCAAAGGTTAAGGCTGCTGACGGTTATACTTATTATATGGCAGAGGCACTCTTAGACACTGTTCTCGGTAAGCTGGCTGTTAAGGCAGATGAGGAAAAGGGTATAGAAGCAAAAGCTGCTTACGAAGTATTAGAGAGATATACCGGTAAGGATTTAGAATATAAGGAGTACGAACCACTTTTTGACTGTGCAGTGGACATCTGCAAGAAGCAGAACAAGAAGGCACACTTTGTAACCTGTGATAATTATGTTACTCTTACTGACGGTACCGGTGTTGTACATATTGCACCTGCTTTCGGTGAGGACGATGCAAATGTAGGCCGCATCTATGATTTGCCTTTCGTACAGCTTGTAAACGGTAACGGTGAGATGACCGAGGAGACCGCTTACGCAGGTGTATTCGTAAAGGATGCAGATCCTATGATTTTAAAGGACTTAGAGGCAAAGGGATTACTCT
This sequence comes from Acetatifactor sp., assembly GCA_045541195.1. GTDB lineage: Bacteria > Bacillota > Clostridia > Lachnospirales > Lachnospiraceae > Acetatifactor. The sequence continues at coordinate 49,042 of JAZQIQ010000035.1, forward strand.
TCGAAGCACCTAAGTTTGAGCATAGCTATCCACACTGCTGGAGATGTGATACCCCACTTATCTACTATGCAAGAGAGTCATGGTATATTAAGGAAACCGCAGTGAAGGATGACTTAATCCGTAACAACAATACCGTTAACTGGATTCCGGAATCCATCGGTAAGGGACGTTTTGGTAACTGGCTTGAAAATATTCAGGACTGGGCTATTTCCCGTAACCGTTACTGGGGTACTCCGTTGAATATCTGGGAGTGTGAATGCGGTCATTTCCACTGTGTAGGAAGCCGTGAAGAGCTTTACAACATGAGTGGTAATGAAAAGGCAAAGACCGTGGAGTTCCACAGACCATACATTGATGAAATCACCATCGCCTGTCCGGAATGTGGTAAGCAGATGACTCGTGTACCTGAGGTACTTGACTGCTGGTTTGACTCCGGTGCAATGCCTTTTGCACAGCATCATTATCCCTTTGAGAATAAGGAATTATTTGAGCAGCAGTTCCCGGCAGAGTTTATCTCTGAGGCAGTTGATCAGACCCGTGGATGGTTCCATTCCTTAATGGCAATCTCTACCTTACTGTTTAACAAGGCTCCTTACAAGAATGTAGTGGTTCTGGGACATGTACAGGATGAGAATGGTCAGAAGATGAGTAAGTCTAAGGGCAATGCGGTAGATCCGTTCGATGCACTTCAGACCTACGGTGCAGATGCCATCCGTTGGTATTTCTATGTGAATTCCGCTCCATGGCTTCCGAACCGTTTCCATGGTAAGGCAGTAGTGGAAGGACAGCGTAAGTTTATGAGTACCTTATGGAATACTTATTCCTTCTTCGTACTTTATGCAAATATTGATGATTTTGACGCAACCAAGTATAATTTAGAGTATGACAAGCTTGCCGTAATGGATAAGTGGTTATTGTCTAAGTTAAATACAGTAGTTGGCGAGGTGGATGCACACCTTGATAACTATAGAATTCCGGAAGCTGCAAGAGCACTTCAGGAGTTTGTGGATGAGATGAGTAACTGGTATGTAAGAAGAAGCCGCGACCGTTTCTGGGCAAAGGGAATGGAGCAGGATAAGATTAATGCTTATATGACTCTTTACACTGCATTGGTAACCATCTCTAAGGCAGCAGCACCGATGATTCCTTTCATGACAGAGGATATCTACTTAAATCTTGTAAAGAGCGTAGATGCATCTGCACCGGAAAGTATTCATTTATGTGCATACCCAACTGTGGATGAGAAGATGATTGACAAGAACCTTGAAAAGGCTATGGAAGATGTTCTCGGCGCAGTAGTCATGGGACGTGCGTGCCGAAATAATGCAGCAATTAAGAATCGTCAGCCAATCGGCAAGATGTATATTAAGGCAGACTTTACATTAGATAAGTTCTATACCGATATTATTAAGGATGAGTTGAATGTGAAGGAAGTTGTATTTGCAGATGATGTAAGAGACTTTACCTCTTACACCTTTAAACCACAGCTTCGTACCGTTGGTCCTAAGTATGGTAAGCAGCTGGGCGGAATCCAGAAGACATTGGCGTCCTTAGACGGAAATGCAGCGATGGATGACTTAAATGCAAAGGGATGTATCAGCTTCATGGTAGGTGATGTAAATGTAGAGCTTACCAAAGACGATTTATTAATTGAGATGACACAGAAAGAGGGATATGTGTCGGAAGAAGACGGTAAGATGATTGTAGTACTGGATACCAATCTTACCGAGGAGCTTATCGAGGAAGGTTATGTATTCGAGGTAATCAGTAAGATCCAGACCATGCGTAAAGAGGCTGATTTCGAAGTAACCGACCACATCAAGGTTTCCTTGAACGGCAATGATAAGCTTGCTGCTATCGTAGCTAAGAATGAAGGGGCAATCGCAGGTAAGGTATTAGCAGATGCTATGACATCCGGCGAAAGCTACGATGTAAGCAAGGATTGGGATGTAAACGGGGAAAAGGTTACTATCTCTATCGCAAAGATTTAGTGCATAGCACTATGGGTGAGTATAAGTGGAAGAGAGGAATAAATGGATAAAGAATTACTCAAAAAAAGCATTATTAACAATGTGAAAACTTTATATCGTAAAGAGCTCTCAGAAGCTGACAGCCAGCAGGTATTTCAGGCAGTTTCTTATGCAATCAAGGATCAGATTATTGAGAACTGGATGGAGACCCAGAAGGCATATGAAAAAGAAGACCCGAAAATGGTGTACTACATGTCCATGGAATTCTTAATGGGCCGTGCACTTGGTAATAACATGATTAACATGCTCTGCTATGAGGATGTTAAGGAAGTACTTGAAGAATTAAATTTAGATGTTAATGTCATCGAAGACCAGGAGCCGGATGCGGCTCTTGGTAACGGTGGTCTTGGAAGACTTGCGGCATGTTTTATGGATTCCCTTGCAAGTCTTGGATATCCGGCGTACGGCTGTGGTATCCGCTACCGCTATGGTATGTTTAAGCAGCAGATTAAGGACGGATATCAGATTGAGGTTCCGGATAACTGGTTGGAGCATGGTAATCCCTTCGAGCTTCGTCGTCCGGAATATGCCAAAATCGTTAAGTTTGGCGGTCATGTGAACGTAAGAGTGGATGAATATGGCAGAAACCATTTTGTTCAGGAAGATTATCAGTCTGTCAGAGCAGTACCGTTTGATTTCCCTATTGTGGGTTACAATAATGGTATTGTAAACACCCTTCGTATCTGGGATGCAGAGCCTATTGAGTGCTTTAAGCTGGATTCCTTTGATAAGGGTGATTATCAGAAGGCTGTAGAGCAGGAGAACCTTGCAAGAAATATTGTTGAGGTATTATATCCTAACGATAACCATTATGCAGGTAAGGAGCTCCGTCTAAAGCAGCAGTATTTCTTTGTATCAGCATCTGTACAGGAAGCAGTGGAGAAGTACATGAGAAAGCATGATGATATCCATAAGTTCCATGAGAAGGTAACCTTCCAGCTCAACGATACCCATCCGACGGTTGCAGTACCGGAGCTTATGCGTATCTTATTGGATGAGTACAATCTTAGCTGGGACGAGGCTTGGGAAATCACAACCAAGACCTGTGCTTATACCAATCATACCATCATGGCAGAGGCATTGGAGAAATGGCCTATCGACTTATTCTCTAGATTACTTCCACGTATTTATCAGATTGTGGAAGAAATCAATCGTCGTTTTGTGATGGAATTGGAGCAGAAGTATTCCGGTGTTTATGGCGTAGATGTACAGGAGAAGATCCGCAAGATGGCGATTCTGTATGATGGTCAGGTGAAGATGGCGAATATGGCTATTATCGCAGGCTATTCTGTAAACGGTGTTGCGAGACTTCATACGGAAATCTTAAAGAAGCAGGAGCTTCGTGATTTCTACGAGATGTATCCGGAAAGATTTAACAATAAGACTAATGGTATTACCCAGAGAAGATTCCTTCTTCATGGAAATCCCCTTCTCGCAGCATGGGTAACTGAAAAAGTGGGAGACGGCTGGGTAACTGACCTTCCTCAGCTTGCAGGTCTTAAGGAATATGCAGATAATGCGAAGGCACAGAAGGAGTTTATGCAGATTAAATACCAGAACAAGCTCCGTCTGGCAAAATATGTAAAAGAACACAACGGAATTGATATTGACCCGAATTCTATCTTTGATGTACAGGTTAAGAGATTGCATGAGTATAAGAGACAGCTTCTCAATATTCTCCATGTAATGTACTTATACAACGAGTTAAAGGCAAATCCGGGAATGGATATGTATCCGAGAACCTTTATCTTTGGAGCAAAGGCGGCAGCGGGCTACCGTAATGCAAAGCTTACCATTAAGCTGATTAATGCAGTGGCAGATAAGGTGAATAATGATGCTTCCATCGGTGGCAAGATTAAGGTTGTGTTTATTGAAAATTATAATGTTTCTAATGCAGAGATTATCTTTGCGGCGGCAGATGTTTCCGAGCAGATTTCTACTGCAAGTAAGGAAGCATCCGGCACCGGTAACATGAAGTTTATGTTAAGCGGTGCACTGACCATCGGAACCATGGATGGTGCGAATGTGGAAATCGTAGAAGAGGTTGGGGAAGAAAATGCATTTATCTTCGGTCTTTCCTCTGATGAAGTTATCCACTTTGAGAACCATGGCGGCTACAATCCGATGGATATTATGAATAGTGATGAAGGAATCCGTAAGGTTCTTAATCAGCTGATTGACGGTACTTATGCACAGGATAAGGAATTGTTCCGCCATTTATACAACTCCTTATTGAATACCATGAGTACTTCCAAGGCAGATACCTACTATATCTTAAAAGACTTCCGTTCCTATGCGGAGGCTCAGAAAAGGGTAGATGCAGCGTACAAGAATACCAAAGGCTGGGCGAAGAGTGCCATCTTAAATGTGGCTTCTTCCGGTAAGTTTACTTCTGACAGAACTATTCAGCAGTATGTTGATGAAATTTGGCACTTAGATAAGGTAGTGCTTTAAGCAATGTTAAGATTTGGGGGATGTTCCCCCGAATCTTCAGGAGGAGAGAAATGATTGAATTATTACAAGGAGGCGCGTATCTGGTAGGCGGTAATACCGTGATTCCTGATTCTGCAGAAGCCTTAGCAGCAGTAAAGGCTGCATCTGGCGTGGACATTACAAAAGAGGTTGCAAAGAAAAATACCATTGCATATGGTATTTTGGCAGACCACAATACTTCCGACAATATGGATAAGCTGAAAATCCGTTTTGATAAGCTTACCAGTCATGATATTACCTTCGTTGGTATTATCCAGACGGCTAGAGCATCAGGACTTCAGAAATTCCCGATGCCTTATGTACTTACCAACTGCCATAATTCTCTTTGTGCAGTAGGCGGAACCATTAACGAAGATGACCATATGTTTGGTTTATCCTGTGCAAAGAAGTATGGTGGTGTTTATGTACCGCCTCATCAGGCAGTTATTCACCAGTTTGCAAGAGAGATGCTTGCTGGTGGCGGTAAGATGATTCTTGGTTCTGATTCCCATACCCGTTACGGTGCACTTGGTACCATGGCTGTGGGTGAAGGCGGACCGGAGCTTGTTAAACAGCTTTTAAATCAGACTTACGATATTAATATGCCGGGTGTTGTGGGCGTATATATGACCGGTGAACCGGTAAAGGGTGTTGGTCCTCAGGACGTTGCTCTTGCGATTATCGGTGCAGTATTTGCTAACGGCTTTGTAAAGAATAAAGTAATGGAATTCGTAGGCCCCGGAATCAGCTCCTTAAGTGCAGACTTCCGTATTGGCATCGATGTAATGACTACAGAGACTACCTGTCTGTCTTCTATCTGGAGAACTGATGATGAGGTGAAGGATTTCTACGATATTCATGGCAGAAGCGAAGACTACAAGGAATTAAATCCCGGTAGCGTTGCATACTATGACGGAATGATTATGGTTGACCTTTCTAAGGTTCGTCCGATGATTGCAATGCCATTCCATCCAAGCAATACTTACACCATTGAAGAATTAAATGCAAACCTTATGGACATCTTAGATGAGACCGAGAAGCGTGCCCTTGTATCCTTAGACGGAGCTGTAGACTTCAATCTTAAGAATAAGGTGAAGAACGGCAAGTTTATGGTTGATCAGGGTATTATCGCCGGTTGTGCAGGTGGTGGATTTGAAAACATCTGTGCGGCAGCAGATATCTTAAAGGGCAGATATATCGGTTCTGACGGATTTACTTTAAGTGTATACCCTGCTTCTATGCCTGTATATATGGAGTTAATCCGTAACGGCTGTGCAGCTACTATCTTAGAGACCGGTGCTGTCATGAAGACGGCATTCTGCGGTCCATGCTTTGGAGCAGGCGATACTCCTGCAAATAATGCATTCAGTATCCGTCACTCTACAAGAAACTTCCCTAACAGAGAAGGTTCTAAGCTTCAGAATGGCCAGATTTCTTCTGTAGCACTTATGGATGCACGTTCTATTGCAGCAACTGCAGCAAATAAGGGTGTACTTACTCCTGCAACTGATTTTGACGGAGATTTCGGTAAATATAAATATCACTTTGACAGCAAGATTTATGAGAATCGTGTATTCGATTCTAAGGGCGTGGCTGATCCGGATGCAGAGATTCAGCTTGGACCAAACATCAAGGACTGGCCGGCAATGGGTGAGCTTCCGGAGAATCTTGTGCTCAGAGTGGTAAGTGAGATTCATGACCCTGTTACAACCACAGATGAGCTGATTCCTTCCGGTGAGACCTCCAGTTATCGTTCTAACCCATTAGGACTTGCAGAGTTTGCTCTTTCCAGAAAGGATCCTCAGTACGTAGGCCGTGCAAAGGATATTCAGAAGGCAGAGACTGCCAGAATGAATGGTGAGAAGCCTTGTGAAGCGCATCCTGATGTTGCGGGGGTTATGAAGGCGGTTCGCGAGCAGTTTGCAGATGCAGACTCTACCAATACCGGTTTCGGTTCTACCATCTTTGCAGTAAAGCCGGGTGCCGGTTCTGCAAGAGAGCAGGCAGCAAGCTGTCAGAAGGTACTTGGCGGTTGGGCAAATATTGCTAACGAATATGCAACAAAGAGATATCGTTCCAACTTAATCAACTGGGGTATGCTTCCGTTTGTAATTAAGGATGGCGAGCTTCCTTTCGAAAATTTAGATTACTTATTCTTCCCGGGAATCAAGGATGCTGTAGTGAATAAGGCAGAAACCATTAAGGGATATGTAGTAAAGGAAGACGGACTGAAGGAATTTGATGTGACTTTAGGCGATTTAACCGATGAAGAGCGTCAGATTATCTTAAAGGGATGTCTCATCAATTACAACAGAGTTTAAAGAAGAGGATAAAAGGATGAAAGGTATTAAGCCAATTACTAATCCCATGCTCACCGGAGCAATGGAATTAATGAAATCAAGTGATACGATTGAGCATCGTGAGATGTTTGTGGGAGAAATGCTTCATGCAAAGTTTCTTTCACCGGTAGTAATTGATCCATTGCCGGAGGCAGATGAAAACGGTGTCAGCAGAATCGGTAAGGATGCAAAGATTCAGCTTCCTATGCTGACTGCCCCGGATGGAAAGCATTTCTTTATGGCTTTTACGGATTTAGAAGAGCTTCAGAAATGGAACAAGGAAGGTGGACAGCAGATTTTTGGCTTCAGCTTTGCGGATTATGTGGGTATGATCCGTACAGCAAAAGAGACCTGTAACGGATTTGTAATCAATCCATACAGCCACAATGTTGTATTACCTTCTGAATTTGTAGAAGCAATTGCTCAGAAGAATCCAAATATTTTTAAAGAACAGAGATAAGATTGTATAGATTTCCAAAATCTTGTTAACACTACTCATAGAAACAAATTCTAAAGTAGTGAAGGGATGGAGGAATCTATGAAAACTCAAAAAAATAACAAAAAACCAAAGATGCTGAAGGAGAAAATTGTAATGATTGCTTCTTCAGCATTTGTTATGACTGCACTTACCGTGACCGGTTTATACATGAAGGATAAGGACGCGGAGGACCATGACAATGGTTATTCCATCGATTTATCTCAGATTGAACCGGCACCGGAGAGTGAGCCCCAGGAGCTGGCAATGTTGCAGCCTTCCGAGCAGATGATGGATCAGGCACCAATTTCCGAGGATGCACTTGATTACGCACCGGTAGAAATGGAAGAGATTTCCGTACCGGAGGAAAGCACGGAACCGGTACCATCGGAAGTTGAACCGGAGCCTGTAAACGGTGCAGAAGTGGTGATAGAGCAGGCGCTTAACTTTTCAGCAGAGGAAGGTCTGTTAATGCCTACCGAAGGTAATGTGCTTATGCATTATAACATGGAGAATACCGTGTATTTCGCAACCCTTGATCAGTATAAGTATAATCCGGCTGTGATTATCAGCGCTCCGGAAGGCGAGTCCGTATATGCCTGTGCAGATGGTCAGATTGTCAGTGTGTTCTCTAATGAGGAAATCGGCCAGAGTCTGATTATGGATTTAGGCAATGGTTATCAGGTTACTTACGGACAGCTTCAGAATCTTTCCTGCGAAGTTGGTGATTATGTGTCTGCAGGGGAGAAGATTGCAGAAATCTGTGCCCCAACTAAGTATTATAGCGTTGAAGGAAGTAATTTATACTTCTCCATGAGTGCAAACGGAGAGTTGATTAATCCGGAAGAAATGCTTGCGGAATAGTTTTTTGGTTTACGCAAGAGAAAAAAAGAAGTATAATAAAAAATTATGAAGAAGAAGATAAAAAAGGTTATTTGTCTGGGGGCTGCCCTATGTTTCTTGACAGGCTGCGGTGGAGATGCGGCAGAGCAAAACGGCACCACCGGACAAGTGAAACCTGTTTCTGAGGAGAATATAGGTACATATAAATTATTAGAGACTCCGGAGCTTTTTTATGAGGTGCCGGAGATGCTTCCGGGGCTTAGTACCCCATCCGGTGGATATGATGTATCGGAGGAGAAGTTTTCCTATGTGTCCGGCAAGGTTCTGCCGGAGGAGTTCTATCTGTTGGAAAACAATTCCGGAGATGTGGTTTATACAGGTTCATTTTCGGATATAAAGTATCATAAAGATACCCAAAGCTATACCGCAACGGCAGATTTTTCTGACTTTGCTGAGGTGGGGGAATATGTGCTGAAATGTGATTATCTGGGGTATTCCTACCCCTTTACCATTCAGGAGCGGTTACAGGAGAACGCACTGGAGGAAATGGTGGGAGTGTATCCGGAACTGCTGGAGAAAAGTAAGGATTTGCAAGGAAGTGTGGATGGTGCAATACTATTGCTGCTCTCTTATGAGTTCTACGGACAGGTGTATGGAGCAGAAGAAGGAAAGGCACCAGAGGTTTTAAGTGTGATAGGGGACTATGTGGAAGAGATATTTGCGGAAGTAGAGTCACAAGAATCTCCGTTGGAATATGACCCATACATGATAACAGCTCTTTTGGCAAAGTATGGTCATTCTTATCTGACTTTTGACTGGAACAAAGGAAATGATGCCATACAGTTGGCAAAGTCATTATGGAAAGAGGCTGAGAAGAGTGGAGAAAATGCATCGATGTATAGGGTGCTTGCAGCTGCAGAGCTATATCGCGTGACAGGAACCTACAGTTACCGGAAGAGTGTTCAGGAGTATTTTGAAGTATGTGTGGAAGATGGGCAGCCTTTTCTTGGTGATTATGATATGCTTGCTGCTTTGACGCATTTTAAAACCGATTACAAGGTGAATCGTGGTCTATGTACCACATTGATGGAAAAGATTCTGGACCGGGCAGAAGAGGTGGCCACATGTATTTCACTGGACAATAAGCTTCTTGGCAGTAACAGTAAGGAAGAGAAGCTGGAGGAAATAATGTGGAATATGGTATCCGTTTCTGTCGTAGAATATGTTATTACCAACTATGAATACGGGGATCTTTTGGAAAACCAGTATTTTTATCTGCAGGGAAGAAATCCCGAAGCATACGATTATGTGAATGAGATGATAGTGAATAATCCCAGATGGCAGGCTGCTTACATCGTGCTGCTTTGCGAGCATCTGGCACATGACCATTTGAAATAGAGGAACAGGCGAAAGGGGAATCGTAATGAAAATAACAGTATTAGCCGGAGGCATTAGTACAGAGAGAGATGTATCTTTGGTAACCGGTTCTATGATTTATAAAGCATTGAAGGAGGCAGGACATCAGGTGGCGCTTATTGATGTGTATCTTGGTGTAGAAGATGAAGAGATTGCAGCGAATCCTTCTTGTGCATTTGATGTATCCAGAGACTGGGCGAAGGAGATTCAGGGAATCAGCGCACAGAACCCGGATATTGAAACCGTGAAAGCTATGCGACCGGATGGGGACAAGAATTTCTTTGGACCTAATGTTATACGTCTTTGTCAGGAGGCGGATGTAGTGTTTATGGCATTGCATGGTGCTAATGGGGAAGATGGTAAGATTCAGGCATGCTTTGATTTGATGGGCATCTGCTATACCGGAACCGATTATGTCAGCTCTGCCATTGCCATGGATAAGAGCCTTGCAAAGGAGCTTTTCTATCAGCACGGCATTCCTACTCCGGCAGGCATCCATCTGACCAAAGGGGAAGAGGACCCTATGAGTGTTCCTTTTCCATGTATTGTAAAGGCATGTAATGGTGGCTCCAGTGTGGGTGTAGCTATCGCCAATAATGCAGATGAGTATGAAGCTGCCAAGGCAGAAGCATTCCGCTATGATGATGATGTGGTAATCGAGCAGTTTATCAAGGGTAGAGAATTTTCTATCGGAGTGCTGGATGGAAAAGCACTTCCGATTATTGAGATTGCACCGCTTGTAGGATTTTATGATTATAAGAATAAGTACCAGGCCGGCTCCGCAGTAGAGACTTGTCCGGCAGAGCTGCCTGCAGATGTGACAGCAAAGATGCAGCAGACGGCAGAGAAGGTATTTAAAGCACTTCGCCTTAAGAATTATGCCCGTATGGATTTTATGATGGATGAGAATTATAATTTCTATTGCCTGGAAGCCAATACTCTTCCGGGAATGACACCAACGTCACTTCTTCCTCAGGAGGCAGCAGCAGTGGGGATGAGCTTTATTCAGCTTTGTGAGAAAATCATCAGTTTGGCAAAGAATGGGAAGTAATCTATGAAAAATATAACGCTGGAAAATCTGGCACTTGTTACCGGAGGAAGACTGGTAAACGGAGAACATGAGAATTGCAAAATAGAAGCCTGTGGAGTGTATCTGGATTCCAGACAGGTGGAGGCAGGAGATATTTTTATTGCTACCAAGGGTGAGCGGGTGGACGGACACAGCTTTATCCCGGCAGTGGCAGAGAAAGGAGCTCTTGGGGTAATCTGCGAAAGAGAACAGCCGGAGCTGAATATACCGTACATAATAGTGGAGGATTCTTTTGCGGCCCTTAAGAAAGTGGGAGAGTACTATCGAACCCAGTTGGATGTAAAGGTGGTGGGAATCACCGGAAGTGTAGGAAAAACCAGTACCAAGGAGTTTATAGCGGGAGTCCTTTCTGAGAAGTACAATGTGCTGAAGACGCAAGGGAATTTTAATAATGAAATCGGTGTACCCCTGACTATTCTCCGCATTCGGGAAGAACATGAGGTGGCAGTTCTGGAGATGGGAATCAATCATTTCGGAGAGATGAGTAGACTGACACAGATGGCAAAGCCGGATGTGTGTGTGATGACCAATATCGGTCAGTGCCATCTGGAGTTTCTGGGAAGCCGGGAAGGCATTTTAAAGGCTAAGTCAGAAATTTTTGAGTGCAGTAATCCGGATGGTTCGGTAGTGTTAAACGGTGATGATGATATGCTGCAGACCGTATCCCTGGTACATGGTAAGAAGCCGGTATACTTCGGACTGGCGGAGGGAAGCTCTGTGTATGCTTCCGATATTAAGAATCTGGGGCTTTTTGGCAGTAAATTCAACATACATATGGGAGAGAAGTGTTTCGGGGCAAAAGTAAATCTTCCCGGTGAGCATCAGATTTATAATGCACTTGCTGCGGCGGCTGTGGCAGAGTATCTGGGGCTGAGTGAAGAGGAAATTGCCAGGGGTATCTCTTCTGTAGCACCCACTGCAGGACGAAGTAATCTGATACAGACTGCGGATTATGTAGTGATTGATGATTGCTATAATGCCAATCCGGTATCTATGAGAGCAGCCATTGATTTATTATCTACCGCAGATACCAGAAAGGTGGCTATCTTAGGAGATATGTTTGAGCTGGGCGAACAGGAAAAAGCGATGCATGGAGGTATCGGAGCCTATGTGGCAGAGAAGGGAATCGATGTACTTCTTTGTGCCGGAGAACTGTCCCGGGAAATGGAAAAGGTAGCAAGAGAGAAGAGTACAGTTACGAAAGTGTGTCATTATGAAACAAGAGAGCTTTTGATGGATGATTTAAAGAAGCAGCTTGTAACGGGTGATACAGTGTTAATCAAAGCATCCCACGGAATGGGATATCAGAATATTGTAGAATTGCTTACAAAATAAAATGGAGCTTCCTACTTGGTAGGAAGCTCAGACTGTAGACAAAGTCCACGGCATACGTCGTGGATTTTTCTGTTATAAAGAGCTTGAATGTCAGTATTTATAAGACATTCAAGCTCTTTTTTAGTATAATAGAAGTATCAAGATT
>JAZQIQ010000036.1:0-41685 GCA_045541195.1 Acetatifactor sp.
AGTTAAACATCGACTGGCACTGAAGGTTTTCTTTGCATGCCTAAAAATACGTTTTTTCAATCAACACATCTAAAGTCCCCTAAATGTAGTAATGGGGCGGTATCCAAACGGATACCACCCCAGCTATTGACAAAGAACCTACAAAAAAAGGGGGCAGACTTTAAAAGTCTACCCCAAATATAGTCTTAAGTATCAATTAATCATTTAAGAATCCCTTGTAGTTACGAACAAGCATCATTGATTCTACCTGCTTCATAGTCTCAAGGATTACACTTACGATAATGATAAGTGAAGTACCTGCGAAAGAAACGCTGGCCTTAAATAATCCGTTAAATACAAACGGTAATACAGAAACGATTAATAATCCAACTGCACCGATAAACACAATGTAATCTAATACCTTGCTTAAGTACTCACTGGTTGGCTTACCAGGTCTGATACCCGGAATGAAACCACCCTGCTTTTTCAAATTATCAGCAACCATCATAGGGTTAAAGGTAATAGATGTATAGAAGTAAGCAAAAAAGATTACTAATAAAATATATACTACCAAACCGATAGAATAGATTGGCTGACTTGGGTCACACCAGTTGCCTGAGTTAAGACCCTTAAGAATCTCTGCCCATACACCGGTTCCCTGATATCCTACTAAACTACAAATAATAATAGGAGTCTGCATAATTGAAGAAGCAAAAATTACAGGAATAACACCTGAGGTGTTAACCTTTAAAGGAATGCTGGAGGTCTGTCCTCCAACCATTTTTCTTCCCTGAACCTTCTTAGCATACTGTACCGGAATCTTACGAACACCGGCATTTAAGATGATTACAAGCACTACCATTAAGATAATGATTGCAAAAATAATTACAGTTGCAAGAATTGCAGTTGCATATGGCTTACCAATAACAAACTGCTGGAATAACTGCGCTAAATCCTGCGGAAGTCTGGAAATAATATTAATAACAAGTACGATAGAAATACCGTTTCCAATTCCGTTTTCAGTAATACGCTCACCAATCCACATCAGAAACGCACTACCTGCGGTAAGTGCTGCAATACAGGTAATAACACTCAATACATTAAAATCAACGATAAGACCCTGATTACCGAAACCGATTGCCATTGCAGTAGCCTGAATCAATGCAAGAACTACTGTCACATATCTGGTAAGTGTAGCAATCTTCTTTCTTCCGTCTTCTCCGTCTCTCTGCATCTCTTCCAAATAAGGAATTGCAATTGTCAATAACTGCATAATAATGGAAGATGTAATGTAGGGACTGATATTTAATGCAAGGATGGACATATTAAGGAATGATCCACCGGTAATTGCATCAAAGAAACTAAATGCACCACCCGTCTGAGCAGCGAACCACTTTGCGAAATATGTTCTATCTACTCCGGGCACCGGAAGCTGTGATCCGATACGGATCACAACTAACATTGCCAGGGTAAATAAGAGTTTTTGTCTGATCTCTTTTACTTTTAATGCATTTTTGAGGCTTGTAATCATTAGATCACCTCTGCAGTTCCACCAAGCGCTTCAATCTTTTCTTTTGCAGATGCGCTGAATGCATCTACCTTAACATTGAGCTTTTTGGTAAGTTCTCCATTTCCAAGAATCTTAACGCCATCGAAAGAATTCTTAACGATGCCAGCTGCTCTTAATGCATCTACATCAACAGTAGCTCCGTTCTCGAAACGATCTAATACGCTGATATTAATAGAAACGATTTCCTTAGTGTTTCTGTTCTTGAAACCTCTCTTAGGAAGACGTCTGTATAAAGGCATCTGACCACCTTCGAAACCTGGTCTTGGTGCTCCAGAACGAGCCTTCTGACCCTTATGTCCCTTACCAGCAGTCTTGCCGTTTCCTGAACCGTGTCCACGACCTCTTCTAAAATTATCGCTCTGTCTTGAACCCTCTGCAGGTCTTAAATTGGATAATTCCATTGTGACACCTCCTTATCTAATTAAACTTCTTCAACTTTTACTAAATGTGCAACCTGACGAATCTGTCCTCTGGTTGCTGCATTGTCAGGAAGTACTACGAAACTATTTAACTTTCTAAGTCCCATAGACTCAACTGTTGCTCTATTCTTTGGTACAGCACCGATGGTGGACTTTACCAAAGTGATTTTCAACTTCTTATCTGCCATAATAAATAACCATACCTTTCTTAATCTTGCAACTAAGCGAAGATCTCGTCTACAGCTTTACCACGCATTCTAGCTACATCTTCCGGATTCTTAAGCTGACTTAAACCGGTGATGGTAGCAAGAACTACGTTCTGCTTATTGTTAGAACCTAAAGATTTTGTACGGATATTCTTGATACCTGCAAGCTCACAAACCACACGGGCAGGACCACCTGCGATGATACCGGTACCTTCAGGAGCCTTCTTTAAAAGAACGCTTGCTGAACCGTATTTTCCGATAAAATCATGGGTAATGGACTTGTTCTCATCCATTGCGATAGTTACAAGATGCTTAACAGCATCTTCTTTACCCTTACGAATTGCTTCAGGGATTTCAACAGCTTTACCAAGACCAGCGCCTACATGACCATTGCCATCACCTACTACTACTAAAGCGGTGAATCTCATGTTACGACCACCCTTAACAGTCTTAGTTACACGCTTGATGGTAACAACTTTGTCATTTAATTCTAACTGGCTTGCATCTATGATTTCACGTCTCATGCTAAATACTTCCTTTCCTAGAATTCTAAGCCAGCTTCACGAGCTGCCTCAGCTAATGCTGCAACCTTACCCTGGTAAATGAACCCGCCTCTATCGAAAACTACTTCCTTGATACCCTTCTCGATTGCTCTCTTAGCAATTACAGTTCCTAAATATGCTGCTGCATCAACATTGTTGGTTTTCTCAAGCTCAGCTTTAATCTCTTTCTCAAGAGTAGAAGCTGCTGCTAAAGTGTGACCAGCTACATCGTCGATAATTTGAGCATACATATGATTGTTGCTTCTGAACACTGCAAGACGTGGTCTTTCAGCAGTGCCACTGAAACGGTTACGAATTCTCATGTGCTTTTTAACACGAATTTCCTGTCTAGATTCTTTTCTAACCATTTTTTACACTCTCCTTATCTATTACTTCTTACCAGTCTTACCAACTTTACGTCTGATAACTTCATCAGCATACTTGATACCCTTGCCCTTGTAAGGTTCAGGTCTTCTCTTATCTCTGATCTCAGCTGCAAACTGGCCAACTTTTTCTTTATCAATACCTTTAACGATGATGATGTTCTGACCTTCAAGTACAGTTTCAATACCTTCAGGATCTTCCATCTCAACCGGATGAGAGTAACCTAAAGATAAGGTTAACTTCTTTCCAGCCTTAGCTGCTCTATAACCAACACCGTTAACTTCAAGCTTCTTCTCGTAGCCTGCGGTAACACCTACAACCATGTTGTTGATGAGAGTTCTGGTTAAACCATGAAGAGACTTCATCTTCTTTAAATCGTTAGGTCTGGTAACAACTACTTCTGCACCTTCAACCTTGATTTCCATCTCAGCGGGTAATACTCTTTCAAGAGTTCCCTTAGGACCTTTAACGGTCACTTTGTTATTTTCTGCAACTTCTACAGTAACACCTGCAGGAATCGCGATTGGCATTCTTCCAATACGTGACATGCCCGTACCTCCTATAAATTTGAAATTATAAGTTTATAGTTATATATATTACGACAACCATTCGGCTCAAAAACTGTGTGCTTACGCACACGCGCAGTTTACACTGCGCAGTGTTTTTTCGCTGTTTGGTCGCATAAAATCAAATACTGCGCTTCGCTTGTGCTTGATTTTATTGCTCACTACCAAACAAAGGCTAAAACTTCTCCACCAACACCAAGCTCACGAGCCTTCTTATCGGTCATAACACCCTGGTTGGTAGAAACGATAGCAATACCAAGACCGCCAAGTACCTTAGGCATATCTTCCTTGCCAGCGTATACACGAAGACCCGGCTTAGAAATTCTCTTAATACCAGAGATAATCTTTTCGTTCTTGTCTGCACCATACTTTAAAGTGATGTGCATAGTCTTGAACACGCCGTCCTCGATTACTTCAAACTTCTTAATAAAACCTTCCTCTAAAAGAATCTCAGCGATAGCTAATTTCATCTTAGAAGCAGGAACATCTACTGTATCATGTTTAGCAGAGTTTGCATTACGGATTCTTGTAAGCATATCTGCAATAGGATCGCTCATTGTCATGATTTTGTCTCCTCCTTACCAACTTGCTTTCTTAACGCCTGGGATCTGTCCTTTGTAAGCTAATTCACGGAAGCAAACTCTGCAGATTCCGTATTTTCTCAAAACTGAGTGAGGACGACCACAAATATTACAACGAGTATAAGCCTGAGTAGAGAATTTAGGCTTGCGCTGCTGTTTTAATTTCATTGACATCTTAGCCATGAGAATTTACCTCCTTATTATTTAGCAAAAGGCATGTTGAATAATCTTAATAATTCACGTGCTTCTTCGTCAGTGTTTGCTGTAGTTACGAAAATGATATCCATACCTCTTACCTTATCGATCTTGTCATACTCGATCTCAGGGAAGATGTACTGCTCTTTTAAACCAAGAGCGTAGTTACCTCTACCATCGAATGCATTAGGGTTAACACCTCTAAAGTCACGTACACGAGGTAATGCAAGGTTAACTAAACGATCAAGGAACTCATACATTTTCTCACCACGTAAGGTTGTTTTACAACCGATAGCCATACCCTCACGAATCTTGAAGTTTGCTACGGAGTTTTTAGCCTTGGTAAGAACTGCCTTCTGGCCGGTGATGGTTTCCATATCCTTAACAGCGTTCTCTAACACCTTAGCGTTGTCTTTTGCTTCGCCAACACCCATGTTGATAACGATCTTGTCAAGCTTCGGAACTTCCATAACGTTTTTATATCCAAACTTTTTGGTTAAAGCTTCAACGATTTCATCATTATATAAATCTTTAAGTCTGCTCACTTATATGTCCTCCTTCCCCGAATTAATCAATCACTTCGCCGGTAGCCTTAGCTACACGAACCTTCTTGCCATCCTTGATTTCAAAACCAACTCTGGTTGCCTTGCCGTTAACAACAAGCATAACATTTGAAATATCGATAGCAGCTTCTTTCTGAACAATTCCGCCGTTAGGATTAGCCTGTGAAGGTTTTGCATGCTTAGTAATCATGTTAACGCCTTCAACTACAACCTTACCACCCTTAACATCAACGGAAACAACTTTTCCTTCTTTACCGGAATCTTTACCAGCGATAACCTTAACGGTATCACCTTTCTTAATCTTTAATGCTGACATGTAGGTACCTCCTATAATACTTCAGGAGCTAATGAAACAATTTTCATAAACTGTTTGTCACGAAGCTCTCTTGCTACTGGTCCAAAGATACGAGTTCCTCTTGGAGTCTTGTCATCTTTGATAATTACTGCAGCATTCTCATCGAATTTAATGTAAGAACCGTCTTTACGACGAGCACCTTTAACAGTACGAACAACTACGGCCTTAACAACATCACCTTTCTTTACAACGCCACCTGGTGTTGCATCTTTAACTGAAGCAACGATGATGTCACCGATCTGTGCATATCTTCTTGTAGAGCCACCCATAACGCGGATGCAAAGTAATTCTTTAGCACCGGTGTTATCAGCAACTTTAAGTCTACTTTCCTGCTGAACCATGTTATTTCTCCTTCCAAATTATCCGTAGATTATTTAACCTTTTCTACGATCTCAACAAGTCTCCATCTCTTATCCTTAGATAACGGTCTTGTTTCCATAACTTTTACAGTATCGCCAATATTGCATTCGTTATTTTCATCATGCGCTTTTAACTTGTAGGTCTTCTTAACAACCTTACCATAAAGAGGATGTTTAACGCGCTCTGCGATAGCAACAACGATAGTTTTATCCATCTTATTACTGATAACCTTACCAGTACGTGTCTTTCTTAAATTTCTTTCCACGATTTTGATCTCCTTTCCCAATTAGCTACGAAACGATTAAGCATTAGCTTTCGCGTTGATAACAGTCTGAATACGAGCAATGTTTCTTCTAACTTCTTTGATTCTTGCTGTATTATCTAACTGATTGGTAGCGTTCTGGAATCTCAAATTGAAAAGTTCTTTCTTAGCAGCAACTAATTCCTGTGCTAATTCTGCTTCGGATTTGTTCTTTAAATCATTTACATACTTATTCATTATTGAACACCGCCTTCCAAATCTGCCTTAGAAACGATTTTACACTTACATGGGAGCTTGTGCATAGCAAGACGTAATGCTTCTCTAGCCTGTTCCTCAGGAACGCCCTTAATCTCGAATAACACACGACCAGGCTTAACTACTGCTACCCAATATTCTAAAGTACCCTTACCAGAACCCATACGAGTTTCTGCAGGCTTTGCTGTTACAGGTTTATCTGGGAAAATCTTAATCCAAACCTTACCGGTTCTCTTAGTGTAACGGGTAAGTGCGATACGAGCTGCCTCGATCTGATTAGACTTAATCCAGCATGGTTCTGTTGCTACTAAACCGAATTCACCGTAAGCAAGAGTGTTTCCTCTTAATGCTTTTCCGGTCATAGTACCACGGAACTGTTTACGACGTTTAACTCTTTTAGGCATTAACATTATTGTTCGCTCCCTTCTGCTTTGTTCTTAGTAGGAAGAACTTCGCCCTTGTAAATCCAAACTTTAACTCCAACTTTACCATAGGTAGTATTTGCCTCAGCAAAACCGTAATCGATATCTGCTCTTAAGGTCTGAAGAGGAATAGTACCCTCGCTGTAGAACTCAGTACGAGCCATATCAGCACCACCGAGACGTCCTGAACATGCAGTCTTGATACCAAGTGCACCAGACTTCATGGTTCTGCTCATGCAAGACTTCATTGCACGACGGAAGGTTACACGGTTCTCTAACTGAAGAGCAATATTCTCAGCAACAAGCTGTGCATCCTTATCCGGTCTCTTGATTTCCTTGATGTCTACTAATACCTTTTTATCAGTTAACTTAGAAAGTTCTTTCTTAGTAACTTCGATTTCTGCGCCACCCTTACCGATAACAACACCAGGCTTAGCAGTGTAGATGATAACTTTTACTCTGTCAGATGCTCTTTCGATTTCAATCTTAGAAACACCGGCACTGTATAATTTCTTCTTAAGGAATTTTCTGATGTTATAGTCTTCTGCTAAATACTCAGAGAACTCAGCATCAGCATACCATTTAGAATCCCAATCTTTAATAACGCCAACTCTAAGGCCATGAGGATTAACTTTCTGTCCCATTTTTCTTCCTCCTATTTCTCATCAAGCACGATGGTGATGTGGCTCATTCTCTTCTCGATTCTATAAGCTCTACCCTGTGCTCTAGGTCTAACTCTCTTCATTGTAGGACCTTTGTTAGCATAGCACTCAGCTACTACAAGGTTCTCAACGTTCATACCATTATTGTTCTCAGCGTTTGCAATAGCAGACTCTAATAACTTCTTGATGATGCTTGAAGCATATCTTGGATTGTACTCAAGAAGCGCAAGTGCAGACTGCACATCCTTGCCTCTGATAGCATCTAATACGAAACATGCCTTCTGAACAGATACTCTAGCATAAGATAACTTTGCTGAAGGTCTGGTATCTTTCTGAGCATTTCTCTCTCTCTTAATTTGACTTCTATGTCCTTTTGCCATAGGTCAAGTCCTCCTTTCAAACTAACGTATCTGCTATAGCGCCGAGGCGCTACAGACAGACACATAGGGCTTTCGCCCTCGCGACTCCCTCTCCGGGAAATCGTACGTTATTAATGTTTCATTTATACCTATCTAACCTTAGACTTCTTCTCGTCCTTACCATGACCTCTGTATGTTCTGGTAGCAACAAACTCACCAAGCTTGTGTCCAACCATATCTTCGGTTACATATACAGGTACATGCTTTCTTCCGTCATGAACAGCAATGGTGTGTCCCACGAAAGAAGGGAAAATAGTAGAACGACGAGACCAGGTCTTGATAACCTGCTTCTGGCCTGCTGCGTTCATTGCATCTACTTTCTTAAGTAAACTCGCATCAGCGAATGGTCCTTTTTTAAGTGATCTAGCCATTGTTTTTCCTCCTCAATTATTTGATTGCTCTACCGTCACGGCGTCTTACGATTAACTTGTTACAAGCTTTTTTCTTCTTACGAGTCTTAAGACCAAGAGCAGGCTTGCCCCAAGGTGTAGATGGGCCAGGTCTACCGATACCGGTCTTACCTTCACCACCACCGTGTGGATGATCGTTAGGATTCATAACAGAACCACGTACTGTAGGGCGGATGCCCATGTGACGCTTACGACCAGCTTTACCGATCTTAACAAGGCTGTGATCAACGTTACCAACGATACCAACAGTTGCACGGCATACGATAGGAACCATTCTCATTTCGCCTGAAGGAAGACGAAGAGTTGCGTACTTACCTTCTTTAGCCATTAACTGTGCACCGTTACCTGCAGAACGAACTAACTGTCCGCCCTTACCAGGATATAACTCAATGTTGTGTACCATGGTACCAACAGGAATCTCAGATAATGGTAAGCAGTTGCCCACTCTAACTTCTGCTTCTGCACCACTCATAACCTTCATTCCGTCAGTTAAACCTTCCGGAGCGATGATGTAAGACTTGGTACCATCTGCATAGCAGATTAAAGCGATGTTAGCAGTTCTGTTTGGATCGTACTCGATACCGATTACAGTTGCTGCGATACCATCTTTGCTGTTTCTCTTGAAATCAATAATTCTGTATTTTCTTCTAGAACCGCCACCGCGATGTCTAACAGTGATTTTACCCTGATTGTTACGACCTGAGTTCTTATTTAAAGATACGCAAAGGCTCTTCTCAGGAGTGCTCTTTGTGATCTCAGAGAAATCAGAACCAGTCATGTTACGTCTGGAAGGGGTATATGGGTTATATGTTTTAATTCCCATTGTTATTTCTCCTTTATTCTAATGATTTTTTATCGCGACATCTAATCTACGCCGCATAGTATGCAACTTTCGAAGAAAGTCGCAGCGGAGAATCACAAGTGATTCTCTGCACGATTATCAGTTAAATTTAATCTTACAGACCTGCGAAGATTTCAATATCCTTGCTATCTGCAGTTAAAGTAACGATTGCCTTCTTGGTCTTAGCAGTCTTACCAACTACCATACCACGTCTCTTATTCTTTCCATCCATGTTCATGGTGTTTACGGATTTAACCTTAGTACCCTCGAACATTTTCTCAACAGCTTCCTTGATCTGAGACTTGTTAGCTTCGGTGTGAACTAAGAAAGTATATTTCTTCTCACCCATAGCTGCCATACTCTTCTCGGTGATAACTGGCTTGAGGATTACGTCATAGTATTTAATATCAGCCATTATGCGTACACCTCCTCGATTTTTGCAACTGCGTCCTTAGTAAGAACCAGTGTGTTTGCCTTCATAACGTCATATACGTTGATTGCATTTACTAAAGTAGTATTAACATCAGCCATGTTTCTAGCAGATAAAACAACGTTTGCATCGTTTTCAGCTAAAACAACAAGACCCTTGTTAACCTTTAAGTTGTTCATTACATTAGCGAAGTTCTTAGTCTTGATTTCATCAAACTTAAGCTCATCTACTACTACAACCTTAGCTGCCTGAACCTTGCTGGTTAATGCAGACTTAAGAGCTGCTCTCTTCTCTTTCTTGTTCATCTTGAAAGAGTAATCTCTTGGAACTGGAGCGAATACAACACCGCCGCCGGTCCACTGTGGAGATCTGGTTGAACCCTGTCTTGCATGACCGGTTCCCTTCTGTCTCCAAGGTTTTCTTCCGCCACCGGATACTTCAGAACGGGTCTTTGCCTTCTGAGTTCCCTGACGATTATTTGCAAGCTGCTGTACAACTGCCATGTGTACTAAGTGCTCGTTTACCTCTACACCGAATACTGCATCGTTAAGCTCGATTGTACCAACTTCTTTGCCTTCCATATTAAAAACAGATACGTTTGCCATTTAGTTGTCCTCCTTTCGCCCTAACTATGCTTCAACCTTAACGGTTTCTTTGATGGTAACTAAAGCCTTCTTAGGTCCCGGAACAGCACCCTTTACTAAAAGAAGATTCTTCTCAGCATCTACTCTTACTACTTCAAGGTTCTGAACAGTTACTCTTACGCAACCCATGTGACCAGGCATTCCCTTACCCTTGAATACACGGCTAGGTGAAGAACAAGCACCGTTGGAACCCTGATGGCGATGGAACTTAGAACCGTGCTTCATAGGTCCTCTATGCTGTCCTAATCTCTTGATTGCACCCTGGAAGCCTTTTCCCTTAGAAATTGCAGAAGCATCAATCTTATCGCCAGCTGCGAAGATGTCAGCCTTGATTTCTGCGCCTAAGGTATACTCCTCAGCGTTTTCAAACTTGAACTCTTTTACATATCTCTTAGAAGCTGTGCCAGCCTTCTTGAAGTGGCCCTGCTCAGCCTTGTTAACACCATGTCTGTGGATAACTTCCTTCTTACCACTTGCATCCTTGTTAACAATCTTGTCTTTCTTGTCAACGAAACCAACCTGAACTGCGCTGTAACCATCATTCTCTACGGTCTTAACCTGGGTTACTACACAAGGGCCAGCCTGAAGAACGGTTACTGGAACTAATACGCCGTCTTCATTGAAGATTTGAGTCATTCCGACTTTGGTAGCTAAAATAGCTTTCTTCATTCTTTCTTTTCCTCCTAATTACTCTACAGCGGGGCACTTTGCAGTGTCCATACTAGTAGGGGATTTAAAATGTTTTAAAGTTACTATCAATAAGAAGTACAAATTTTAACACAGGATTTATTTGTTCTTCATTTTGATGTCGATGTAAACACCAGCAGGCATTTCAAGACGCTGCAGCGCATCTACTGTCTTCTGGGTTGGGGTGATGATATCGATGAGTCTCTTATGAGTTCTCTGCTCGAACTGTTCTCTAGAGTCTTTGTACTTGTGTACTGCTCTTAAGATTGTTACAACTTCCTTCTTAGTAGGAAGAGGTACCGGTCCGCTCACCTGTGAACCGTTTTTCTTTACTGTTTCGATGATTTTCTTAGCAGATGCATCAACTAACTGATGATCATATGCCTTGAGAGTAATTCTCATTACTTGACTTGCCATAAAAAAAGTCGCCTCCTTTTCGCACTTTCTAATACTTAAGTACGACAAGCGGTGACTGTACACTCTCCCGTGTGTGTCCTAAGCCTTTGCACATCGCAACAAAGCTTTATTTCACTTACACGCTTCTCTATCCTGTGATAGACTTGATTGTTTGTACAGTGACTTGTCGTCAGTTTCCTAACTTGACATTCGCTCCACGGAAAACCTGCTGTAACTTACGTTTCAGCAGCAACCTCACGCTTCACAGCTATCATGCCACAGCAAGGATTAGTATACATGTACTATACAAACTTTGCAAGTATTTATTTTGCTAATTATTGTATTTTTTTCAATACAATCCAGAACCTAGCGACTTCGAAGAAATGTTTACACGTCAAGCTTGCTTGTAAGTGTAAATACTTCTTCGAAGACATTTGGCGAGAGCCAAATGATTCGCAAAAGGAAAGCTGCGCAGCAGCGATTTTGCGAATGCTGGCTCTGGCATGCATTTGTGCCAATGCTGGCTCTCGTTCATCTCTCTACTCCTTCACCATTAATATAGAAGAAACCAACACCAACGCAATCCCAGCCAGAGCGCCCCATGTAAACTCCTCTTTAAAAAACCACACTCCCACCACCGATGCCATCACCGGCTCTACCGTTGCCAGCACCGACGCCTTCCCGGCTTCCATCCCAGCAAGTCCTTTTGTATATAAAAGATACGCCGCCACCGTTGTTAAGAAAGTCCACACCACCGCAGACACAATCAACTTCGGTTCCATTCTAAAGCATTCTCCGATGTGTCTAACTCCGGTAAAGGGAATACATCCCAGCACAGCAAAGAAAAAAGTGTATGTAGTTATTGTAAAGGAAGAATACCCTCTTTGCAAAGCGAACCTTCCAAAAATACTATATAATGAATATCCAAAACCTGCCCCCAATCCAGTCAAAAGCCCCATCCAACTGATATCAGTTCCACCCAGACCACCGGAAACCAGTACACATCCACCAAAGGCACACAATAATGCCAATACCTTTTTCACGGTGAAAGCTTCTTTAAATAGGAAGAAACTCATCACCATCACAAAAGCCGGTGCAGTATAAAGCAGTATGGCTGCCGTAGACAGAGAACAGTAATTCATACAGGTAAAATAGCAAGTATTAAAAAATACCACACTAAAAATCCCTGTTCCTACAAAGCACCAAATATCCTTTATTCGAATCCTCAATTCTGCTTTATTAAATAAAAACATTCCCACCGCCATAATAGCAGAAGTTATTACCGCACGGACAGTTACCACCTCTGCCGAAGACAATCCTCCTGCATTCATGGTACGCACCAGTATCCCCATGCATCCCCATAGAACAGCTGCACCGATTACATATATATATGAAAGCTTCCCTCTCATATTGTCCCTCTTTCTTACTTTATCTCATTAAAGTCCTTTAGTATTGTACAAGTCCACTTATAAAATAGCAATAGGCATGTTCCTTTTTCTTGAAAATTTTTCAAATCATGTTACTATATATAGAAGAAACAGTTTTTGTAAGAAAGGAACCAAACTATGTGGATAGCTGATAACTGGAACGATTACCAGGTTTTAGATACATCAAATGGTGAAAAATTAGAAAGATGGGGCGACTACCTTTTGGTTCGTCCGGACCCTCAGGTTATTTGGAGTACTCCTCATAACAATCCGGGTTGGAAGAAGAAAAACGGACACTATCACCGTAGCGCTAAGGGTGGCGGAGAATGGGAGTTTTTCAACCTTCCTAATGAGTGGTCCATTAATTATAAAGAATTGACCTTTAATTTAAAGCCCTTTAGCTTTAAACATACCGGACTTTTCCCGGAGCAGGCTACCAACTGGGACTGGTTTTCTGATATCATCCGTAAGGCTGACCGCCCGGTAAAGGTACTAAATCTCTTTGCATACACAGGTGGTGCCACACTCTCTGCCGCAAAAGCAGGTGCAGCAGTAACTCACGTAGATGCCTCTAAGGGCATGGTTGGCTGGGCCAAGGAAAATGCCGCAAGCTCCGGCCTTGCAGATGCCCCTATCCGCTGGCTTGTGGATGACTGCGTGAAATTCGTAGAGCGCGAAATCCGTCGCGGTAACAAATACGATGGCATTATCATGGACCCTCCTTCTTACGGACGTGGTCCAAAGGGCGAAATTTGGAAAATCGAAGATAGCATCTGGCCCTTCATCGAGCTGACCACCCAGATTTTATCCGAAGATGCGCTATTCTTCCTGATCAACTCTTATACCACAGGCCTTCAGCCTGCGGTACTTTCTTATATGATGAATACCGCTATCGTTAAGCGCTTTGGCGGTCATGTGGAAGCCCAGGAAATCGGACTTCCGGTAAAAGATTCCGGTCTTGCACTGCCTTGCGGTGCTTCCGGAAGATGGACAAAAGCCTAATATACACAACGCAGCCCCGGGCCAATATACTAACCGCCCGGGGCTCTTTTTTAATTAGCTATATCATATACCGACCTCACTCTAAATTTCTTTGCATCCCCTTCTACAATCCTCACTGTCTTACTTCCCGGATTCATATCAAAGAAATTATCGGACAGTCTCACATCACCATCCACACCTTCAATCTCTACTGCTCCGGCATAAGCCTTGGCAGTGACCGTAATCATATCACCATCCACCGAAAGCTCCAACTTCGGGTCTTCATAAGCAAAATGCTTGGGTGCGGTAAAGAGACAGGTTCCCTCAGAAACCACTTCTCCTTCTACCACATATGCATAGCAGAAGTACACACCCAGTTCATCATACTCTGAGAAATCCATCTTTTCCATCCACTGAGAGGATAGTGGCAATACCATAAGCTCCTGCGTGCCGGACTGTAGTATCTCACCGGAAGGCTTCCGTAGGGCCCACACCACTTCCCCCTGTACCATTTCCATGGTCTCATTACAGACACAAAGCGTTGCCGATTTTTCAATCTCCTTTGGCTCCGCAATTGGATGGGGTCTCTCGGACAGTTCCCCCACTTCCTCGCAGGAAATCATCACCGGTGTGAAAGCTCTCTTCTCCGCATAGTGAAGCGCTTTCCAGCGTCCGTAATAATCAATGCTCGACCAGGAAGCCACCGGCCATATATCATTTAACTGCCACACAACAGTTCCCATACACTGTCCTCTATGACGGCGGAAGTGCTCTATACCATAACGAATTGCCTGTGCCTGCAAGAGCTGGGATGCATACAGCAGATATTCGAAATCCTTGGGATATAGATATGTTGCCGAAACATATTCCAGCATCTTGCCATTAGCTGCCTTATTTCTTTGATGCATCTCCATCACACGTGAGAAAATATTTCTGTCCTTCGGCTCCGTAAAAGTCTCCACTGTCTTCAAGGATGGGAACGCCTGAAAACCGAATTCCGACAGATACCGGAATCGATACTTCCGAAAATCCGTAAAGGGCTTATTTCCATGCCATACATCCCAGTAGTGGGCATCTCCCCGGTTTTCATCCCATGGATTATCGAAGTTTCCTCCGGAAGAAGGCGAAGACGGCCAGTAGAAAGTATTCGGGTCTTCCTGCTTCATAATCTTCGGAATAATATGCTCAAATATCTTTATATAATCATAAAATTGCTTCTGAGACGGCTTCCAACACTTATCCAGAACCTGCGTCTCCATCTCATTATTGCCACTCCAAAGGGCAAGGCAGGCATGATGTCGGATACGACGCACATTCTCTGTAATCTCTGCCGTAATATTTTCCTCAAAATCATCATTCAATTCATAACTGGAGCAGGCAAACATACAGTCCTGCCAAACAAGCAGTCCAAGTTCATCACAAATATCAAAGAAAAAGTCATCCGGATAATACCCTCCGCCCCACACGCGAATGGAATTATAATTAGCTGCTGCCGCATCCTCCAAAAGCTTTCTGGTCCGCTCAGGGGTCACTCTGGAAAGAAGATTATCCTCAGGAATGTAATCCGCACCCATGGCAAAGACAAGTACACCGTTTACCTTGTGGGCAAAACGGTTGCCCCACTGATCCGCCTCCGTATCCATCTCCATCACCCGAAGACCGATACGTTTCTTCCACGAATCCAGTACTTTTCCCGTACTATCCTTACACAGAACCTCCACGGTATAAAGGGGCTGCTCTCCATAGCCTCTGGGCCACCAAAGCTTAGGCTTTTCAATAGTAATCAAACCTTCTTCATCCTGTGTATACGTCTGACCTGTAGGACTTTCCACTGTCACAGATACCGATACCTCTTCTTCCTCTCTGAAAATCTCCAAATCCACGTCAAAATCCAGAGTCACACGCTCTCCCTGCACTACCACCTTCGTAGGATTCTCCACAAGAGGTGTGAGCATCACATGCTCCTGAGTAATATAAACACTGTCAATCAAAGCAATATCTGCCACCTTCAAATACACATCCCTGAAAAATCCACAGTCCGGCAGTCTTGGTCCCCAATCCCAGCCAAACATACAATGCGCCTTACGAAGATGAGGATATCCCTCCATGGCATCGCCTGCTCCTCCGGCATAAACCTTAGAATTTTCTTCTTTAATGTATTTTACCGGAGAGTGAAACTGTACCGTTAGCACATTACTTCCTGCCACCGCAAGCTCCCGAATATCTATTTCCCACACCCGGTGCATATTGTAAGCCTGTCCAATCAGTTCACCATTCAAGAAAATATCTGCCAAAGTGTCAACCCCATCAAAACATAGCAGCAGACTATCCGCCTCCAGCATTCCCCCGGTAATATCAAATTCCTTTTCAAAAACAAAATCATTATCCATCAGCTTTAATGCTTTAAGCTCGTTATCCCTATAATAGGGATCCGGCATCAAGCCATGGTGCAAAAGCGTACTATATACGCTCCCCGGCACCTGTGTCTCCACAAACTCTTCCGGAATCCCAAATATATTTTCTCCCAATACTTTCATTCGCCAATGGTCATTTAATAGTATTTTCTTCATACCCATCTCTCCATATACAGAGACCTTGTGCCATGCACAAGGTCCATATCATACATTAACATTACTATCCTTTACTAAGTTGTCCTTCCTCCATCTGGAACACATAATCCCCGGCATCCATCAGACTAATATCGTGAGTGGTCATAATGATAGTGACCCCCTCCTTCTCTACCATCTCTTTGAAAAGGTTCACCACAGATACCGCTGTTGCAGAATCCAACTCACCGGTAGGCTCATCTGCAAAGATAAGCTGTGGTCTGTGAGCCATGGCTCTGGCAATGGCAACTCTCTGCTGCTCACCGCCGGACATTTCCTGAGGCATATGGTGCATACGGCTTCCAAGTCCTACCATTTTCAGACACTCCGTTGCACGCTCCTTGCGCCCCTTCTTCACACCTGCAAGCCGCAGGGAAAACTCTACATTTTCCAGTGCCGTCATCATAGGAATCAGCGATACCGACTGGAAAATAAACCCAATCTTCTCCCGGCGAAGCTTTTCCCGCTTTCCCTCTGACATCGCCGTAATCTCTTTATCACCAATCCACACCTTACCATCCGTAGGCATATCCAACGCACTTAAGATATTGAGGAGTGTAGTTTTTCCGGAACCGGAACGCCCTTTTAATACGGTCAGACTCTTTTCAGGGATTTCAAAGGACACTCCTTTCAGAGCCATAAAGCCCTCTTTACCACCACCCGGAACCGGGAAGCATCTCGTAACATTTTCTGCTTTTATCATATTAATCCTCCCCTAACTTCAGCGCCTTGGTAATATTCATTTTGGATACAATACGTGCAATTACAATGAGGCAAATCACCATTACCACGGCGATTGCCGCAAACAACTGCATCAAATCACCCTGATTGGTAATCAGTTCCAGCGGAAGCACCTGATTCTCAGCCGCATATGCATTCTGAATCATCGGAACAAACAATCTCGATCCCACAAAGCCAACCAGCGCACCTGCCAGAATCGCATACAATCCACAGAAAAGCTGCTCTAAAATCAGCATCTTGGTAATCTCAATCTTCTTCATACCCATTGCCCTAAGCACCCCAAAGAGCAACTCTCTGGAACGGATAGATAAGATAAAGTAAATCAGATATCCCACGCCGCATAGTACAAGCACAATCATAAAACTCATGGTAAGAATACCATTAGTTCCCTGAAAAAGAGTATCTGTTCTAAGGTTCTCATAAATCACATCCAGATCCTGGAATTTCATGAATTTCAGTTTTGGGTTTTCCTCAATAAACTGATACACACCATCTGTAGAATCCGCCACATCCAGCCATATCTCGTATGGTCTTGTTGCAGTTCTTGCCTGAATCATGGCAAAGTTAGCCACCACCATATAACTTTCGCTTTCAACCACCGTACCGTCCTCATTCAAGGAATACACGGTAGGCTCATAAGAAGGCCAGTAATTGAAGAATCCCTTAATGGTACAGCGCACCTTGGAATCCGCCGTAGGAATCTCATAGATATCCCCCACCTTATATCCCAGTTTTGTCATAAAGTTCTCTGATAAAAGAACTGCATACTCATCGCTGGCAAGTACATTAAGATAATCATAAAAATGATACGGAAGCAAACCGTCCGGCATATTTGCAATCTTAGCAAACTCCCCGGTATTAATCGCCAGAATCGTCATCTGTTTGTTAGCACGGACCATCTCTGCCTCATAGCGAAGCACCTTTGTCACATTCTCAACCTGGTCAATTACCGTATACCTGCCAAAATCCGGTTCAATATATGTCACGCCTTCCTCCATACCCATTCGCCACGCTTCTTTCAGCACAATATCCGCACCATTTACATAGGACGCGTTGTGTTCCGCATTAGCCACAATGGTTCGCGCCACGGTAGTGCTATGAATACCAAGTGCTACCGTCAGCACCATAAAGAGCATGATAAACTCCGTCTTCTTCCCTCCGCGAATAGCATCCGTAAAGGACACGTAACTGCTGGGAGACATACGTTTTCCCCGAATCAGGAAAAGTAATCGCAAAATCCATGGCTGGATTCGTACCGCCAATAGTCCACAGCCCAAAAGGAACAACGAAGAACTTAAATACAAAAGCGGATCGAGAGGCTCACCCATGAGTACCTGCTGCATCATGTTATCCTGATTCTGCGAAAAATTATAATACCCGTAAAGAGAAATACCTATACAAATCACATCCAAAAACAGCTTTTTCCATAAAGACTTACTCTTCTGTGCCTTAGACTGCTTTAGATGCACGATAGATACCCGGCTATAGCCCATTACCGGTAAAATCGTCAATAATATAGTCAACAGAACTGCTCCTGCTGCATATACTACCACATCCTGAGAGAATTTCGGCTGCAGTACCTGTTTCCCCGAAAATACCATAAAGTCGGTGGCCGTACCAATCAGACTACACAACACTTTTCCCAGTGGGATACCGATTACAGCCCCCACGCCACTTAAGATAATGCCTTGTATCAGATACATTCCCAGTATCTGCCCTCTTCCCGCACCACGACTCTTCATTACCGAAATCTCATTCTGTTCCATGGTCAGCATTTGGGACGAAATCATGTAAATAAAGGCAACCAGAAGCGCCAGAACAGGTATCTGCAAAATCATAAGAGACGTTTCTACCTTCTTCGCCTTTGCACTGTAATTGTCAATAATACCTTCGTATGCGTTCTCCAGAATCAAATCTCCGCCACTTCCCTGCAAAAGCTGCTGCGTCTCATACACTAGTGCTTTTACACTACTGGGCCGGATTTTCTCATAGTCCATCTGCTCAAAGATGGTTTTCTTCATACCCAGAGCTTTTTCATTCTCTTCCCCGATACATAATTCATGGAAGGTCTCTGTATGCAGGAAAACATCCCTGTCCATCTCCTCCAGACTGCTCGCCCAGAAATAATCTGCGGAATTAGTCTCCTTAAAGATACCGACCACTTTAATCTTAATGGGGTCTCCGTTTGGCCATGTCAGCTTTGTATACTCATACAGCTCATCCAAAAGAATATCCATTTTGTCAGCTATAATGTCCGAAGTGATAACTTCCACATACTCTCCGTCAATCATCCCCGGCTCCGGGAGTCTCCCCGCAAATACATTGATATAATCTGCCAAATCCGTCACACTGGTAAGACGCACCTTCCGATTTACCTTCTCATCTCTGGGTGTGACCGGCTTAATCTCTGAAATTGTGGTACTAAGCACCTCAATTTCCCTGTAAATAGGAACACTCAACTTGGCCAATGACTGTTCAACATAAGCACAAAGCTGTTCATAACTCGTTCCGTCTTTTCCCTTTGTTCTACTATGGGATACCGCAAAGGTAGCCGGCCAGTCACCGGTCTGGTCGCGGTATACCTCAAACTCATCACAGAGCATCCTCTGAAAAGAAGCCCCTCTATACATGGGATAACTTACTGCAACAGCAATCAGCAAAATATTGCCGATGAGCAGACACAGCACCATCCATTTTTTATGTAATATTTTCTGCCAAATCAAAGTAAGCATTCTATCGGCCCCCGCATTAATTGTTATAAATCAAGACTGATGTCCCTTCCGCCAGGCCATCGTATACCCAATAATACTCTGTATTGTTTCCGCCGGCCAGAAACTGTGTCTTCTCCAGCGTACCATCCTCATTTAACACCGTCACAAAGAATTTTCCATTCTCGGTAGTAACTGCATCAAAAGGAATCAGTAACACATTCTTCATCACATTGGTTATCGCCTTCACATAAAATGGCCCTTCCGTCAAAACATCATACGGCTGTACACTTGCCTGAATATATGAAATCTGCCTGTTCCAATCACTGCTGAGTGCCTTGCCATTGGTTGTGATTACCTTTGCAGAGAATTCTTTTGCCTGAATATTTCTTCCTACAATAAAAGTCATGTCATTTCCATATGCATAATGAAAAAGACTGTCCTCAAACCCCATATACATCTGGTCTGCCGGGATAATCTTAGCTATCATATCCCCGTTTTCCAGCTTAGTCCCTGCAGACTCCCTGTTTACTTCTGTAACAATACCGTCCGTAGGCGCCAGAATCTGGGTCATATTCATCAGCCCTTTCAACTCCTCTATCTGCTCCTCATAGCTTTCAATCTGCTTTAAGTAGCTCTGCTCCTGTCTGGCAAAATCCAGCTCTGCCTGATAGAACTCTATACGATCAATCTTGCCGGGAAGCTCATAGACACTGATTTCTTTTCTGGCTTCCTCGTGAGATGCCTCAAACTCCGTCTTAAACTCATTGTAACGCTCTTTTACTCTGGAGAGCTTAATTTCCAATTCTTCCAAATCCAGCTCATTGGTCTCCATAGAAACCAACGCAAGGACATCTCCCTTTTTCACAAAACCATAGCGCAAGTCCATCATTTGTACCAAACGCATGGTTCCGCTACTATACTCTGCACGTACCACTGTAGTTTCGATTACATTGGGATTTGCTGAGAATGCCGCTGACTCCGTCTGAAAGTCCCCATACGCAAGAGTATGTACCTTATATCCGTTAAAGGTTTGTGTGTCCGCGGAATCCTCCTCCAGCGCACTCAGATCCAGATAATCTTCCTTTTGCGCCTGAATCGTCACATCCGTTCCCGCATCCGTAAATAAGGCATTTTCACCACTACAACCGGTAAGCCCCAGCATCAAAGCAAGTATCAGAGGCAATGATTTTTTCAAGTAATATATTCTAGTCAAGATATACCTCATCTCCTTCCTTCAGTCCGCTTTTGACCTCGTAATCCATTGTGTCATACAGTCCTACCTGAATGAACACCTTCGCCTTCTTATCTCCATTTTTCACATAACAGTACTTACGGCTACCATCCTGATGTACCGCAATTCCCGGCACCTTAAGCACATTCTCCACCTTAGATTCCGTTAATACAATCAACGCAAACATACCATGAGTAATTTCCGGCGTAGGTTCTATCTCATAGGTAGAATATGGTACCAATCCCTTTTTCAAAATCCCATAATATACTTCCTCATCCATCGGAATATATGTAAGGGGATATTCCTTACCATTAATAAATGCCGTAACTCCCAGAGCATCATCCATATCTTTTTGGCTCACATAATCCCCCACCACTTGATATTTGGTAGTGTCCGAAATGGCAACATACGGCTTCTGCCCGGTCACTCTGTCACCACAATTCAGCGACTGCAAAGAGGTTATCACACCATCAAAAGGAGCCACAATCTGATTACTGGTCAGCTTCTTCTTGTACTCCTTCAGCTTGTCCTGTAAATACGGAAGCGTAATCTCATAGTCCTCTGTCAAATGCTTCATCTCCAGATCCAGCATGCGAATCTGCTTATCCCACTGTCCTGCCTGAATACAAAGCTGCGTGTACTGTCCTGACAGATAATCCTCTCTCTCCAGTTGATCCAGTACCATCTGAAGCTCTATTTCCGCAATATCCTGACTATTAATCCTGGTCTGCATATCATAATTATATGTAGCTGTCAGTTCATCAATCTGATCCTGATATTTATCCACCTGTTCCTGGGCATCTCCCACATCCGTGGTAGCAAGAAGCTGTCCTTCCTCCACCCATTCTCCCAGGGACACCTTATAATCCTGAAAAATACCGTCCTCGGGGAACACTAATTCCTCTACATATGGCGTAATCACACCATTAAACAACCTTCTTCGAATCACATCTCCATATTCTACTGTGGATGTCTGCTCCTCTGCCAGCGGATTCATCTCCACATTCTTTACCGATATCTCCACGGCAACCTCTTCACTCTGACCACAAGCACACAAAGAGCTGCAACACAAAAGCCCTACGGCAATTACTGCCCCAAGACGCTTTTTTCTATACATATGTAACTTCATTGTATCCCTATTCTCCATACCTCTTAAGTCTCTCCATGATGTCCTATATAATGACGTAGTCGCCCTCCTCCAGGCCGGAAATCACTTCTACCACATCTGAACCCCATAGTCCAATTTCCACAAACTGCATACGACGAATTCCATCTTCATCCAATATGTATACATAATAATTCTCTCCGGATGTATGAATGGCATTCTTATCCACCGTTAAAACATTCTTCTTTTCCTCTGTACACAGCTCAATGGTTCCTGTAGTGATATTGTACGGATCATAATCCTGGTCAAGCAACTTAAAGTATATCTCTTCCTTCCAATCTTCAAAGAGAACAGGCTCCACCGTATACTCCCGCATAGCCTTCCCCAGTCCGCACACTATGGTATAGGTCTGGGACTTATCCAGATATGGAATCACCTCAATATCATTGGAGCAAAAATAACAGCTGTTTTCATTATAAATGCTCACCACATTCACTCCCTTATCGGTGGGGGTATTCAATATATCTGACTTTAAGAAGTTAACTATGCCATCCATCGGAGCGTAAAGAGTCCCGTTTTCCACATAATCTTTCGCTTCCCCTAAACGCTTTTCCTGCATATAAATATTATCTTCTGCATCAATTATTGCATTTTTATATTTATTTTCAATTTTTTGCAACTTTTCTTTCAATTCTTCCTCATCCTCTTCCTGCATATGAGTATAAGTAAAATCGATATTTGCCTGCTCCACATCAAACTGCTTTGTCTCTAAAAGTTGCTGATAATTCAGCTTGGTAACCTTCAGCTGGTACTCCAGCTCATCCACCTTATTTTTGGCAGTTTCTACATCTACACTGACAAGCTTATCCCCCTTCTTAACCACATCACCCTTTTCCACATAAACATCGGTAATGACTTCTTTATCAATATCAAAGGACATCCAGATTTCCTCCGTCTGGGAATAGGTACAGTATATCTCCAATACCTGTGCCACATCCCCTTTCACCACCGGTGACATTTCATAGGTAATCTGACTATCCTCTTCCGTCTCCAGAATAATCTCCTTATTCACCTGCTCCTCTTGTCCGCAGGCTCCCAGCGTCATGCAAAAAAGAAGAGGTATTACACATGCCGGTATTCTTTTTATATCTTGTCTTTTCAACCTTCTTCCTCCTAGTTGATATCTCTGATTTTAGCTCTTAATCGCAATATATTACCGGGAGATACGGAAAGCTCATCTACTCCCAGTTTCAAAAAGAATTCCGTGAGGTCCATGTCCGAGCCAAGCTCTCCACATATTCCTACTGCAATCCCCGCCCTGTGACCATTTTCCACTACCATCTGAATCATTTTGAGTACTGCAGGATGATGGGCATCATAAAATGTATCCAAACGCTCATTCTGGCGGTCCAGTGCAAGCGTATACTGGGTCAAATCATTGGTTCCGATACTAAAAAAATCCACCATCTCAGCCAAC
Source organism: Acetatifactor sp. (assembly GCA_045541195.1). GTDB lineage: Bacteria > Bacillota > Clostridia > Lachnospirales > Lachnospiraceae > Acetatifactor. Next base: position 23,428 of record JAZQIQ010000036.1, read on the forward strand.
TGCTCGCTGACCAGCACTGCCGCCGGTGTTTCAATCATAAGCCCCTGCTTGGGGATACGATAGGCAAGCCCCTCCTTCTGAAGCTCTGCCGCTACTTCTTCTACAACCGATTTTATCTGCTCTACTTCCCGTTCAGAAATAATCATTGGATATAAAATTGCCAAATCTCCGTAAACTGCTGCTCTAAGCAGCGCTCTAAGCTGGGTTTTAAAAATATCCTTTCTGGTCAGGCAGATACGAATGGCACGAAATCCCAACGCAGGATTATCTTCTTTCCCCAGTTCAAGGTATTCCACCTGCTTATCTGCACCAATATCCAAGGTACGAATGATTACCGGCTTTCCTTCCATCTTCTGCAACACCTTTTTGTATACATGAAGCTGTTCTTCCTCCGTAGGAAGACGGTCCTTCTGTAAATATAGAAACTCACTCCGAAAAAGTCCGATGCCTTCTGCATCATTTTCCAAAGTATAGGAAATATCCTGGACCCCGCCGATATTTGCCAGAAGTTTTATCTTTCTGCCGCTCTTTGTAACGGCCTCCAGTCCCTTCATACAATTTAGAAGTGCCTGTTCCTCTTCCTGCTCACGGATTTTTTTCCGTGCGGTGCTAAGCTCTGACTCTGTGGCATCTATTACAAAACTGCCTTCATAACCATCCACTATGCCGGTCTTTCCGGCTTCCAATGTCTCTAAATCCAGCTCTGCCCCCACGATAGCCGGGATATTCATCATGGCTGCTAAAATAGCAGTATGGGAATTGGCTGACCCTCTCACCGTAACAAGTGCCAGAATCTTCTTCTTATCCATCTGCATCACTTCGCCCGGTGTTAAATCATCCGCAACAATAATGGATGGCTCCGCGTCTGATACATCCAGTTCTTCCTGCCCCTGCAACGCACGGATTACCCTGTAGGATACATCCATCACATCCATGCCCCGCTCCTGCATATAATCATCATCCATCTCAGCAAACATCTGGGCATAGTGAGTACCGGTAGTGACCACCGCATATTCCGCATTCACCTTCTCTGCCTGAATAATGCTATGGATGGATTCCAAATACCCTGCATCCTCCAAAAGCATCACATGAGCATTAAATATGGCTGCACCTTCTTCTCCTACTTCCAAAACAGCTTTGTCATACAACAGCTTTAGCTGTGACTTCACCTTATACAGACTTTGCTCCAACCTCATCAGTTCTGCTGCGGTATTATAAATCTTATATCTTCTAATCTGGGCTTCCCTTGGTTTTATCACAACCACCGGTCCCACCGCGATTCCATAATGAACCGCTTTTCCAATCATTCGCATTTTATGACTCTCCCTTCCTGTATAATGTAGCGAATGTTTAAATCTCTATCTAAAAGCACTGCATCAGCAATACTTCCTATACGCAAGCTTCCTCTCTCTCCAAACGTTCCTAGTGCCTTTGCAGGATTCCCGCTGGCACATTGTACCGCCTGTTCCAAAGGAATGCCCATCTTTACAGCACATCTTACCATATCCATTAAATTCATCACAGAGCCTGCTATCGTCCCGTCCGCAAGAGTCGCTATCGCCCCCTTTACGGTTACACACTGTCCTCCCAGAGTATATTCTCCGTCCGAAAGACCGCAAGCCCGCATACTATCACTGATAAGTATAATGCGCTCTGCTCCAAACATCTGAAACGTCGCTCTTACCACAGCCGGATGAATATGAACTCCATCTGCAATCAGCTCTACCATAACATCATTCTTATCAAAAGCAGCTCCTGCCACTCCCGGAGTCCTATGTCCAAAAGGTTCCATGGCATTATAAAGATGGGTTACATGCCTTGCGCCTCTTTCAAATGCTTCCGCAGCAGTCTCATAATCCGCCTCTGTATGTGCCACAGACATCCGCACATCCTTAGCTGCTTTCTCTATAAACTCCATTGCCCCCGGTAGTTCCGGTGCCACAGATACCAGTTTAATTTTTCCGGCTGCCATCTTCTGTAGTCCATGCAAAACTTCGATATCGGGATTGCAAAGATATGTACGATTCTGTGCTCCGGCCTTCCCCGCCGACAAAAACGTTCCTTCCAGATTTACCCCAAGAACAGCAGCTCCGCAAGTCTCTTCATATCCGGCCACATTCTTCAATACCGTTTCTAATTGCGTCCTTGGTAATGCCATAGTTGTGGGACAGATGGCTGTTACACCATTCTCTAATTGATACTTTACAATCCTATCCAAGGCTTCCTGCGTCCCATCCGAAAAGTCATATCCGGCACATCCGTGCAGATGAATATCCACCAATCCCGGAATTACGTACAAGTCCCTTGCATCCAGCACATCTCCCAATGCACTCTCAGCAAACCTGTCACCATCTATGTATAAAGTTCCATATTCAAAATGTCCCTCGTCTCGAAAAACAAGACCATTCTCTATTTTCATTATATTCTCATTTCCTACTGTTTTTCACACGAAGATATAATATCTGCAAGAATAACATACTTATATAAGTATACGTCTTATACCCCCCAAATGCAATTTCTTTCACCACTTATTCACAAATTATTTACTTCTTTTTTGCGCATAAAAACTCCCGGTTTTCCAAATAAAAACCGGGAGTAATCTACCCAATGCATTTTAGTTATTATTATCATTTACTACCAATGCTGCGGAACCGTACGCCTTTACCGGACGTCCGTTCTCATCAAACGCTGTAGTATATCTCACACGAAATGGCACACGCCCCACTGTCAGCGGCATCACTGCTTCCAATTCCTTCACACCATTCGCAATCTGTACATGCCAGTCCCGATACATATCCGCCACTTCCGGAGGGAATACCCCTGCCTCAATAGCACTTTCCGGGTAATTTGTCATAAGTGGCGGCAAGCCTAGATCACGCATACACCTAAAGCACGGACGCATCTCCTTTGTAGCAACTGTATATTCCCAGAAGTAGATATTCACCTGCTCACTGGCCATCTTAAACCTACGTTCTGTATCCTGCATTTCCTGAATATGCATCTTCTCCGCCGTTACATTACGGATCATGGCATAGAACAAGTATGCATCATCACTTTTCCCTATCACCCGTACTGTAGCTCGGATACACATCCTATCATCTCCGCAACATGAAGAGGACATACTTCTCCAAGTCTCGCATTCCTGCTCCTCACCAGTCTCAATGGCACGCTCCAGCATACGAATGTATGCCTTCTGATTTGCCTCATCCATAAAGGATAAGAAGTCAGACTCCAATACCTCCTTCTCCGACAGATTCATTCCGATTTCCTGCAAATACTTCACATTCACACGGGAAAGCTCAATCTTGCCATTCTGGTAGTCAAAAATTGCTGCACCGCCTACATAATTACTAAAAATAAGTGTTTCCAACGAATCCGGATCCCAGAAGTCATGGGCACGTACCGTATCAAGCAGTCTCATCTGGGGTGAGGTATTTCCTATCGTACTTCCGCTTATCAGCTTCTCATAATCCGCCTCGGGAAGTGGTCTGGAATACAAGTATCCCTGAATATATTCACACCCAATACTCTTTAGGAAATCTGCCTGCTTCACAGTCTCTACACCTTCCGCAATCACCGGGATTCCCAGCCATTTTGCCATACGGATTACCGCACTGACAATGGTTCCTCCCCGATTGGACTCTGATTCACCGGAAAGGAACAACATGTCCAGCTTGATAATATCAAGCTCAATATCCTTCAATACATTCAAAGAAGAATATCCGCTTCCAAAGTCGTCCATCTCTACAATATAACCGAAACTATGTAGTTTATGTATGATTTCATTGGTATGCTGGCTTCCGCCTACAATAGCAGACTCGGTAATCTCCACACGAAGATACTTTACCGGCACATCATAACGCTGACGAATTTCCTCAAGCTTTTCCACAAAATTAGGTTGGAAAATATCATATCTGGAGAAATTCGTAGAAAGCGGTACAAGCGGCTTTCCCTCATCCATAGACTTACGGATAAATGCACAAACTTCCTCAAATACATACAAATCCAAACGGGTGATAAAACCATTTTTCTCAAAAATAGGAATAAATACTCCGGGAGAAATCAAGCCCTTCTCCGGATGCTTCCAACGAACTAACGCCTCAGCTCCCACCAAGGTTCCGGTGGCATGATTAAACTGGGGCTGATAGTAAATCACAAAATGCTTCTCTGCAAGAGCATTGGAAATCATACCTACAATCTCCTGCTCCGTAAGCATCTCTTTACGAAGTTCCTCCGTAAAGTAATTATAACGGATGGTATAGCTTCCCTTAATCGTGGATTTCGCCAAAACAGCACGGTCGATCATGGATTCTACCGTCAATTCCGCATCTTCCGTAATATAAATACCCACATTACAGGTAACCTCAAATGTCTGTCCATATAAGGATATATCTGTCAAAATCTGCTCTATCATAAGCTCAAGCTCTGCACCGGTAGTGTGAGTAAATACCAGAAAATGATCCGCATTGGAGCGGCAGACAGCATCTCCTTCTTTCACAGATTTGCTAAGAGATTCTGCAATATGCTTAAGCAGTTTATCTCCCTCTTCCATACCGTAAATATCATTAATTGCCTTAAAGCGAATCACATCGAAGCATGCCAACGCATATTCTCCGGAATTAACTTTATCATTTTCTCTTTGCGCAATGGCTTCCACCTTATCACAAAACGCCTTACGTGAAAGCAGACCTGTCAGTTCATCAACATCTCCAGTGGCAGCATCCCCCAACTGATGCTTTTCACTGTTAATATCCGTAAAGGTAACCACAATGCAGTCTCCTGTAGGAGCCATTACAAATCCCACACGATACCACTTCCATTCCTTCTTTACATCGCACAAATAATATTCTGCAAACCGGACCTGCGGCTCTTTCCTATCTGCCATCTCTTCAATCACTGCCTGAAAATCTGTAGCAGTTTCCGGAGATGCCATTCCCTGACACACCATTTTCTCCCATAACGGAGCATTTTCCGTTCCCATAACAAACTCATCCATTGCTGAATTGGTATATTGGAAAACATTCTGAGTAATGTTATAAATTATAAATGAATTATTGTCATATGTAGAATTTCTCATACAGTCTCTCCCAGGTTTCCCACAATAATCTACAATACGCCATCTTCGCAAGAAAACCAAATGTCGCTTCGTGCCTTGCACTGTCTCTCCCACTCGCAAACTCGCACTGCGTGCCTCCTGTCTGCTCCGCAGACTTCTTACTCTGCGCTGTCTCTCCCACTCGCAAACTCGCACTGCGTGCCTCCTGTCTGCTCCGCGCTCTTTTCTTCTTCGCTGTTTCTCCCACTCGCAAACTCGCACTGCGTGCTTCCTGTCTGCTCCGCAGACCGTTTGCTCGTTAAACGCGCAAGAAAACCAAATGTCGCTTCGCACCGCTTGGTTTTCTTCTGCGCTGTTTACATTATAACACATTTCAGGGAAAATCTAATACTTTTTTCCTATTTTTACTGTTTTTTACTTAAATACCCCGAGCCGGTTAAGGTTCGGGGTTTCATTACATACAACGCTGTTACGCTTCCAATTTCTTGAATTTGCTTACTTCCAGATTTAAGTCATTTGCCACATGCTTATTGTCTTCCGCTTCCACAGCAATATTTTCCATACTGCTAAGCATATCCGTTGCGCTTTCCGTTGCAGAAACAACTGCTCTGGTACTCTCTGTCACAGCACTGTTAATCTCTGAAATTCCTGCTGAAATCGTCTGTGCAATATATTCCAAATCATTGGACTTTTCTTCAAATACTTCAAAGACTTCTTTCATCTTTGTTGCATCTGCTTTGTAGCCCTCTGCAGATTCTACGAAGCTATCGTAATCCTTCAAGATGGTATTGGAAATGTAGTTCATGATCTCGCTTGCATTCTGTACCAAATCAGCTACCGCACTGGTAACGGTTCCACTGATTTCCTGAATGCTGTTAGCAGTATTACGGCTACTGTCTGCCAGCTGCCTGATTTCTTCCGCAACAACAGCAAATCCCTTACCTGCTTCACCAGCTCTTGCAGCCTCAATAGATGCATTTAAAGCCAGCAAATTGGTCTGACTGGAAATACCCAAAATATCGGAAGTAAGCTGATTAATACGCTCTACGGACTTACTCTCTTCAATTGCCACATTCATACGTTCCTGAATATCAGTAACCATGCGCTTGGTCTCTTCCTGATTACGGATACTCGCATGACTGATCTCATCTGCTCTGCTTGCCAGACCATCTACCAACTGTACCGTTGCATTAACTTCACTTCCGATGTCCTTAGCAGAGGCAAGAACCTTACCTGAACCGTCATCAATATTCTGCATGGTAGCACTTACTTCTTCCATACTTGCAGAAAGCTCTTCCATAATAGCAGATACATTATCGGTTTCATCCTTGCAGCTAAGTACCTTACTATTGATTTCTTCTGCAGAAGTATACATCTTTCCTGCACCATCACGTAGAGAAAGCATAACTCTCTGAAGAGCATCCAAAAAACTGTTTACACTGACAAATAGCTGTCCAATTTCATCCTTCTGCTTCACCGGAACACGAATGGTCAAATCGCCCTCTTCTTTATTAATACCATCAATAACACCGAGTAAAATTTTATTACCATTCTTAATCGGTTTGGCAAGCGTAACATAAATATAGAAGCCACTTAAAATGATACCCACAATAAAGATTCCAAACATCATTCCGATAACAACCTGAAGGTCATGAATTGCTTTCTGTACAGCATCTGAGTTCTCCTGTTGCTCTGCAATAAGAATCTCTTCAAAAGCATTATATGCTTCATCCATAGCCATGGTTGCTCCATACATACCGCCCTGCGCTTCTACAGCACTGTCACGGTCTCCTGCGTTATAAGATTTTACTACAGACTCTGCAATTGCAATCAACGCATTTATTTTCTCATGGTATACGGTATATGCGTCCAGCACATTAGCATCAGAGGTAGTACCACATACCTGCTCAATATGGGCAATTCGTTGATTCAGAAGTTCGATTTCTCCGGCCATGTTACCCGCCATACGGTCTGCTGAATCAATGGAGTTTGATGTTGCAATCATGTTACAATACATCTTCACCGTCTCGATACTGCTCACCAAATCCTTCTGTGTCGTACGGATTTCCATATACACACCTTCCAGCTCTTCCACATTTCTGTCAATCTTCTGTGCATTCAATGTGTTAATCGCAGAACCACCCGCATAAACAACCAGCAAAAGCACAAAAATCAACATAATCTTTGCAACAATACTTTTCTTCACAATACACCTCCGCGTATACCCATAGATTTATTGGCTATCTTTTTACAATAGTCACAAATATATTGTACTTCTCATTCATAATTTTGTCTAGTATTATCAGTAATTTTTGTAGTGAGAAAGTACTATTTCTCTTTGCTATTAAATAGACAATATGCTAAAATCAAAGAAAAAAAACGCTCCAAAGAGGAATTATATGACAATACACATGGATGATTATAAAACACAATACGAATATGAGCTCAAATACCAGGAAATTAACTCTAACAACCGGACTTTAATGGGTTTTGTCTGGTTTCTATTAACGCTTACCTTTATTTGGTTTCTAACAATGATACGTTTTTTTGACGTGGATGAAACAATGGTTACCACTGCTTACGTGGCCACAATTCTTTTGTTTCTTCCCGCTCTTTACATCAAGCTAAAAGGTGATTTGTCCAGACCTTGGCTGAAATACCTTTTGCTAACACTAATATGTATTGTATCTGCAGTGATTATTTCCATTCTTTCCTTTCATGCAGTATTCCTACATGTTATACCACTGCTTTTTGCAATTCAATATCGCCACAAGGGCGCCCTCTGGTATGTATATGTCCTAAATACTATCGCCCTGCTGATTAGTTCCCTTTTAAGTTTTTACTATGGTCTGTGTGACTTAAACCTTCTGTTCCAAAGCCAGCATGTCAGAAGCTTTTATTTGGAGCAACTAACCATGAACACATGGCAGGTTCCATTAAATACAAACCCTTGTTTTGTAATTATTGTATACGCAGTATTTCCGCGAAGCATTATCCTTTTTGTCTTTACCATTATGATGCAATATACTGTCATCAGTAGTGGCAAAGATGCCCTGCGAATTGCGCAGCTGACATATTTAAAGGAGATGGATAGTAAAACGAAGGTCTATAATAAGAATAAGTATCAGGAGATGATTTTTGACTATTATCCGAAAATAGAAAATGTTGCTGTTCTTTTTTGGGATTTGAACGATTTGAAAAAGATTAACGATGTACACGGACACGCAATGGGAGATATGGCCATTGAAAAACTGTCTGCCGCTTTGCACGTCCATTCCAGCGACCGATGCAGAGTTTATCGTGTCGGTGGTGATGAATTTCTCATGATTTTAGACAATCCAAAGCCCGGCGAAGCAGAGAATATTATTTTTCTCACCCAAAACCAACTGAAAGCGAATACCGGTTCTCATCAAATCAAGGTAACCAGTGCGGTTGGCCTTGCATACGGCTCCGGAAAAGACCTTTCACAGATTGTGCAATCTGCAGATGCCAATATGTACATAGACAAAAGAAAAAGTAAGGAGCTTTTGCACTCATGATAATTCTTCTCCTTTTAACCATTCTATTCTTTATACTGCTCTATGGCATATACTCATTTGTTTTCCGCCACCCATTAAGAAAGCGCCCCAACGTATATGAAATCCCTTCCGGCGCCTTATATGAGGACCATAAAGAGGCTATGTTGGAAAACATATCCGATATGAACGATTCCCCCTATGAAACCGTTTGCATCCGCGCAGATGATGGATACAGGCTTGTAGGGAGACTCTATCAAAAAAAACCGGATTCTCCCCTAATTCTTTTTTTTCACGGATACCATGGTACATCCGCATGGGATGGTTTCGGCTTTTACAAATTATTCAAAGAGCAAGATTTTAATCTGTTGATGGTGGATACACGTGCACACGGTGCTAGCGAGGGCGATATAACCTTTGGCATTCAAGAGCAATATGACTGCAAAAGCTGGACCGAACATGCTATACAACGCTTCGGTGAAACTATCCCCATCATATTGGCCGGTGTGTCCATGGGAGCCTCTTCTATTTTGATGTCAACTTCCTTAGGTCTCCCTCATAACGTTAAGGCACTGATTGCAGACTGCGGCTTTTCCGAGCCTTGTGCAATTATCCAAGAAACCTTGAAACATATGGGCTTACCGATTGTACCATTCTATCCACTGATACAGCTAAGCGCCCGCATCTACGGCGGCTTCTCTCTTGAAGCAAATTCCCCTTTGCAGGCAATCCAAAAGAACACCCTTCCTACCCTATTCATCCACGGCAGGCAGGATTCCATTGTACCGGTATGCATGTGTGATTTATTGTACGAAAACTGTAATGCCCCAAAGAAAAAGGTTATCTTTGATAACGCAGATCACGCAAACAGCGCTATGGTTGATTATGGAACATACCAAAAAGAAATCCTGAATTTTCTTCAGTACGTGTCAGACTAAGTTCCTATCAGGAACTTAGCCTGCATCCCTATGATACACTCTCACATAATCAACTTCCATCTGCACCGGAAATTCTGTACTTCTCGTATCTGCTTCCGGATCGAAATTCCCTCCCACAGCCATGTTTAAAAGAAGATAGAATGGAACATCAAAGGGAGCTCCCTTCGGATATTCTTCCCCTTTTGCATTTTTGCTGTACCAATCTGTTAAAGTGAAATGACATTCTCCATCCACATACCAGCATATTGTATCCTCATCCCATTCTACCGCATAAACATGGTAATCCGTAATATCAGTATCCTCTTCAAATACATACTCCTGATAAGCTGAAGCATTATCGGGCCAGGTCTGTCCATAATGGGCCGCACCGCTAAACTGCCCCGGCAACCTCCCCTTTGCTTCCATAATATCAATTTCTCCGGATGCTGCCCATCTTCCATAAATGGATTCATCCACCGGGAGCATCCAGAATGCCGGCCAGATTCCCTCTCCAATAGGACACTTTATTCTTGCCTCAATTCTTCCATAGGTGGTGGCAAAAAGAACTTCTCCCTTATTTGTGATGGTTCGGATACGACCGGAAGTGTATACATTATCCTCTTTTAGTGCCGTGATAATCAGCTTTCCATCCTCCACTCGCACATTCTCTTCACGCCCCAGATAATACTGCCACTCATTATTCCCCCAGCCGGAGATACCGTATTCACCACCGTTTCCGTACTGATAATCCCACTTGTTTAAGTCTAATGACTCACCATCGAATTCATCATTCCACACCAGAGTGAGTCCTTCGTCTGTCCGGTCCGATTTGTCTACGTATTCCTTTTCTCCGCAGGAAACGAGCCCCGTCATACAGGTTAGCATTAAAATTAATGATACTATTCTCTTCCTCATAAGATTCTCCTTCTAATATGAATACTATTATTGTAGAATCTTTTTCGAAAGAAATAAGGTGGGTAAATTTTAATTTGGTGTGTTCTTTTTACTTTCCTTATCTGCAATTAACACCGTCGTAGTTTTCATACCTCTGCGTCTCCTTCTTTAACCATCTTAATCAGCTGTGCAAGCTTCATCTCCCCTATATCCTGCTTATCAGCTTCGCCATCTCTTTGCCTTACCGATACAGAGTGATTATTCTGTTCCTTCTCACCCACAACAATCATGTAAGGAACCTTATCCATCCTCGCTTCCCGGATCTTATACCCTAACTTTTCGTTTCGATCATCTACTTCTACACGAACTTTCTCTTCCCGTAATGACGAAGCCACTTCCTTCGCATAATCCAAATACTTATCGGAAACCGGAAGAATTTTCACCTGAACCGGAGATAACCATACCGGAAACTTTCCTGCATAATGTTCTATTAATATGCCTATAAATCTCTCAATGGAACCAAACAATACCCGATGTATCATAATGGGACTATGTGCTTCTCCATCAGGCCCTACATACTCTACATCAAACCGCTGAGGCAACTGGAAATCCAGCTGAATCGTTCCGCATTGCCAGGTTCTGCCGATGGAATCCTTCAAGTGAAAATCCAGCTTTGGTCCATAAAATGCACCATCTCCTTCATTAATTCTATATGCTACACCAATGGCATCCATTGCATTTCTAAGAGCATTCGTTGCCAGTTCCCACTCCTCATCACTGCCAATACTGTTTTCCGGTCTCGTAGAGAGCTCCACCTCATATGCAAATCCGAATTTTGCATACACTTCATCAATGAGCTTTGCCACATTCTGTATCTCAGCGATCACCTGCTCCTCTGCCATAAAAATATGTGCATCATCCTGGGTAAATGCACGTACACGCATAAGACCATGTAATGTTCCTGATTTTTCATTACGGTGTACAAGCCCTAGTTCTCCCAATCTCATGGGTAATTCCTTATAAGACCTTGGCTTTGTTTTATATACCAGCATTCCCCCGGGGCAGCTCATAGGCTTAATAGCATAATCCGCTTCATCCACCTTTAACGTATACATCGTATCCCGGTAATGTTCCCAATGTCCGGACGTCTCCCAAAGACTCTTATCAAGCATGATCGGCGTGGAAATCTCCATATATCCTTCCCGATGATGAATCTCACGCCAGTAATCAATCAGCAGATTTTTCAATACCATTCCCTTGGGTAAAAATACCGGCAATCCCGGTCCCTGCTCAAAAATTGTAAACAATCCTAACTCTTTCCCCAGCTTCCTATGATCTCTTGCCTTTGCCTCCTCAAGCATATACAAGTACTGTTCCAGCTCCGATGCCTTCGGGAAAGATATTCCATAGATTCTGGTAAGCATCTGATTGTTCTCATTGCCTCTCCAGTATGCACCTGCAATGGAAAGCAATTTAAACGCCTTAATCTGGCAAGAATTCGATATGTGAGGACCTGCGCAGAATTCTTCATACTCTCCCTGCTTGAAAAAGCTGATTTTTTCTGCTTCATCCAGCTCCCGGATTAATTCAAGTTTGTAATCCTCCTTAGCCTTCTCCATGTAGACAATAGCCTCATCCTTTGATCTCTCATAAACCTGAACTGACAACGATTCCTTTACTATCTTCCTCATTTCCGCTTCCACATCTTTCAGATCTTCCTCTGAAAATGGGAACGAAAACTCAAAATCATAATAAAATCCATTTTCAATTGCCGATCCGATTGCACATTTCGTATCCGGATACAAACGCTTTACTGCCTGTGCAAGCACATGTGCGCTGGTATGCCAGAATGCCTTTTTCCCCTCCTGCTCGTCAAAACTTACTTCTACAATTTCTCCATTTCTTCGTAGAACCTTCATAATTTGTTGCTCCTTCCTATTATTTTGCAACAACATAAGAAAAGCACCCATAAGACCATAATAATATAGTCCTAAGGGTGCATCTAGCACGGTTCCACCTTAACTTTTCACTTCAGATTCCATCAAATCCTATCCTTTAACGCAGGCATACGGTAACACTTACATCATTTCGGCATTACAGCTCTGGAATGGTTTTCGTCTACCTTCTACATAAATAGCTTCCACCAAATGCTATTCTCTCTGGATGTTTCCGACTAAACTACTCTTTTCCGTCATCGCTTTTCTTATGTTATTGGATGTATGTTATCAAATTGTTTTTTGGTTGTCAACACTTACTTTCTCACTTTCTTCCATGGACACATTAAATTTTATCTTCGAATTTGCACCACCGGACGAATTCCTTGCGAACCATCGACATATTGCAGCGAACAGATACTTCCATCAGCATATATTGTATAAGCACTGGGACCATTCTTTTCCGTTGTTCTCAACCACCACGAACTGTTTCCATTAGCTCTACTATAGTCTACTTTATTAAATTTCATAAATCCGGCGGTCGTTTCTTCCGTCCAATACCACAGTCCGTTTGCACGTGCTGCTTCCGTTGCCTTTGTAAAGATTCTAGTATCTAGTGTCTCCATATTTCTTATATTTTGAAGGTCATACTCCTCTGCGGACTGTATTGCCTCCCAGGTCTCTGAATCAATTCCAAAGTAAGATAAAAATTCCCGGTCAGACAGCAGATAAACCTTGTCCTCTGTGTCACCACCATCTTTGTTCTCTACAACCGTAGTTAAAATATCCGCTTGTTCCGTGCTGTTAAATGCTTTTTCATAGAAATATGTGTTCAACCATTCACGCACGTCACTGTCCTCCCATGTGATATTTTTTTGCTCTGATACGTAAGATGCTTCATCTAAAATCTTTACGGAAAGCAACGTCATGGTTTCTTGCGAAGAATCCAAGACATACCATTCAATATCCTCCTGGCCATTGCTTAGATTGTTGTCTTGTTCATAACTTCCGAACAAGACAATGTCTCCTACCTGCGCCTCTTCAATCGCTTTCAAACTTCCTTTTTCCTCTGTGTCTGCAAATGCCTTTAATTCCACAGCAATTGTTTGTGCATTATCTTCATTGAATTTGGGATAACCGGTTCGATACCCCAAACGGATCTCTTCATTAATTCGCGACAGAGAATAGTACCCCTTTTTACGAAAATCAATGATCTGCAACAATTCTTCATCAGTCAGTTCACTATTAGGAAGGTAGAAATTACCATCATATCTGCAAAGAGCAATGCCTGTGCCCAAATAGTCTTCCGGTTCTTCGATTACAGCAGCCTCCCCCAAAGGTATAAGATTTTCTTCCTCATATTCCTTCTCAAGTTCCTGATAGCGTGTTTTTTCCGTTGTTGTTAATACTTCATCCGTTTCAGAATTAAGTATTCCCCGGCAAAATCCATCAGAGGTTTCCGTCTTCCCCGTCCAAAAGGCAAGATAATAGTAGTTAATTTCTTCATCAGACATCGCTACCAGACGGCTCTCCCAATTCTCTTTCGCAAGAATCTGCGCTTTATGGTTCTCATAGAGCACATAATCCTGTTTAACAAGATACTCAATAATCTCCAGAAGTTCTTCGTCAGTAAGTTCTGTGTCGGGTAAATAAAGAATGTTTTCCTCTCCTGAATTTGTTATCATCAGGCACACACCTTTACCGGAATAACTTTCGTCCTCTTTTAGTCTTGTAATTTCAGAATACGGAAGCAATGTGTCACTCTTATAAGCATCTTCCAATTCCCGGTAACGACTTTGCTCTTGCTTGCTAAACGGACGGTTGGTTTGAAATGCCAAGGCCCCACTTGACTGAACCTCTTCATAATACTGCTCAATTGTATCCTCATTCATATTTTCCATCCGCTCCCAGCGACTTAAAATTGCTGCCGCACCAACAGTAGCTCCCGTCGCCAGAAAGCAGGCGAGGATTATTACTGCAGCCTTTGGCAAATACCATCCGTTTAAAGAATTGGATTTAACTGTTTTTTCCTTATCCAGAACGATTCTTGCTGTTTTTTCCTCCGCATAAATCATATTATATGCTTCCTGTTTCTTCTCCTGTACAATTGGGGGAAGCATACTATTTTGTGTAAATATATCTCTTATTTCAAATTCATTTCGACTCATATGCGTTACTCCTTATAATATTTTTCCAATTGAACTCTGGCTCTGGCAAGTCTGGTTCGCACAGTACTATCCGGAATGCCCAATATTTTAGCAATCTCTTTTGTTCGAAATCCCTGTGAATAGAAAAGAATAACTACAACTCTATAATTCTCATTCAGAACGGATAAAGCTTCCTCCCACTCAGAATGTTGAGTATCAAATCCGGTGGGTATTTCAGGAAGTTCATCCATATAAGCAATCTTATGATTTTGCTTGATAATTGCATAACAATTGTTTATAAGAATCCTTGTCATCCATGTTTTGAAGTACTTATTCTCCTTCAGAGTCGCTAATTTTTCCCAACAGGTTAATATAGTTTCTTGTATCGCATCAGCCACATCTTCATCCTTTTGAAGGATGCACCATGCAACTTTGTACATTCCCTGCATTTGCATATCCATTAATAAAGTAAAAGCATCCGGATCTCGCTCTTTCGCTCGACAAACCAGACTTTCTGTTTGTTTATCTTTCATTTTGTACCTCATTTTCTGTTTGTACCTCATTTTTTGCGCGCAAATGAAATAAGTTTTTCTCATTTCATTTATTAGATTGTGCAAGAACCCAAAATGTTTCACATGACAGAAAAATTTCAATCTGAATAAGTCCTCTTGCAGCTAAGTCCAAAGAAATAAGGATATTTTTTACTCAATCTTATTGATAAAAAAGGAGCTTTCCGATTTCTCGGAAAGCCCTATAAATACTAGGTTATTTTATATTACTCGACGATAGTGGCAGCACGACCAAAACCTACTGTTCTACCACCTTCACGGTCTGATTTTGCTTATTTAGAAACTTATTTGTTACGTTTTTTGCCGCTTTTTGACGAGTATTTGCGGTATTTTACCTATTATTTCGCCTTTTTCCGGGGGAAAGTATCGGATTCGTATCACGGTTTTAAGGAAGTACTACGTGTATCACGGCACATTTGAGGGTAGGTGGGTGAACTGGACGTAAGTGAAAAGAGGGTGTGATACGGTTTTCTATTCCTCATAATCAATTCGAAAGAAATCAAGGTATGCTTTATACTTATCTTGTGCCGTCAGACATGTATCTGTTAAGTACCCCTTTTCCTGATTCCACTCCTTTAAACCACGATAATAATACAGTTTCAAATTATCCTCAATGATAAATGGTACAATATTATATTTTAGGCATTCCTTGAACATAATCAATCTTCCCACACGACCATTACCATCTTGAAAAGGATGAATTCTTTCGAACTTTACATGAAACTCTAAAATATCATTTAAAGACTTCTCTTCTTTGGCATTATACTCGCTCAATAAAGTTTTCATTCTACTCTGCACATCCTCCGGAAGCGTCGTTTCCATACCTCCAACTTCATTGGGTAATTTCTTATAATCACCTACAGCAAACCACTCTTTTCGGGAATCAGCAGTTCCATTCTTTAAAATCAAATGAAGTTCCTTGATAAATTTCTCAGTTAATGTTGCTTTGGCACTTTCAATAATCAAATCGATGCATCGAAAATGATTAGCGGTTTCAATCACATCATCTACATTAAGGACTTCATTTTCGATTCCAATTGTATTGGTTTCAAAGATATATCTGGTTTGGTCATGAGTCAAGCGACTCCCTTCCATGTGATTGGAATTATAGGTTAATTCAATCTGCGTTTTGTGATAGATGCCTCCTGAATATTTACTTGCCTTTTGTTCCTTTAAGATATCCAAAAGTGTATGCTGATTTTTCTTTTTCTGATTGGAACGCTCCGGCTTTATTGCATCTTCCGGAACATTCCATGTTTTACCGGTAAGAAACGCTCCGGGCACACGACCATTGGCACAATAATTTCTAACACTACGTTCCGATATATTCCATCTTTTAGCTATTTCTGCAACTGATAGATATCCCATACTTTCCCTCCATCCAAATTACTTTTCACTTCTTGATATAGTATATCACATTATCGGCAAAATATCCATTTGATTTATTGTAAAAACCCCAACTTTTTTGCCGATACAGGAAATAAAAAAATCGGAAACATCCGAATGCTTAAACTTGGCTGCGTATTCTTCCACCTTCGCAATATCCATAGTCTCCACACAATTCCTGTACGATCCGATAATCTCCTTGTAATAGTCAAATGGTAATTTGCCACGGAATCTCACAAGCTCAATCAGCATTCTTTCCACGTTGTAAATGCATATCTCCGTGTTATGATATGATATCTTAACCTGTCCCATATCAAAATATCTTCTTTCAAAAAAGTCTGCTTCACCCGTTCATCTTTAATCCTGCCATCGGTTCTGACAGTTGCCAAATGATAAAAATCAGGAATCACGTCCGTTAATCCATGATAATAAAAAGCACTCTCACCGGTAAATACAGCTTTCGGATATTTCGCACCAATAATCTCCAGCTCAGAACAATTTCTGCCCAAGGAATAAATGCCCTTCTCCTTTTGAAAAAGATTCCCTTCCGCTATTTCTTTTTTCAACATATGGTCGCTACCATATTTCTCTATACATTGCTTATATGTCAAAACCATAATCCACCAACTTTATTTGAGTATTTATACACACAATTATCGTTTGTGTGTATCTTTATTTCTACATAAACTCCCCTTCCGTCCAATCAAACAAATAATCCGGATCATTCCAATACTTTATATCTCCATACGACCGCTCATACACACCGAATTTCTGCCTTGCCTTCTGCAGCGTCTTTTCATACTCTAAATGATTAAACGGACTCTAAAGCTCTGCCTCTTCTTCACTACATCCCACAGTCCGCAGATGCGGCTTCTTATCCGAAGACTTGGGGTTCACTTCATACACCCACTTCACCGGTTCCGGATGAAACCGGCTATGTGCGTAAACCGTCTCAAAATATTCTTCCCATGAATACTGCCTCCTGTATTCATCATAGATTTCCAAGTCCGCCTGATGCTCCCGATAAAACGCCTCCAGCTTCTGAAAACTATTAAACGCTCTATGCTTCTGAAACAAAGGCCGCCATCCACAACTTAATTTATTCAGGTGTATCATCTCTTTATTCCTACTCATAAAATAATAATTGGTTCCCATGACAATCCTCCTCTCCCAAATAAAAATATCCTCTTACCGGAACCCATTCAAAGGTCCTGATAAAAGGATATCTCAAAGTCAAGTCTTTGTCATTGGACGGATAGTCCAAAACACTTATGCTACCCTCTGCAGGCACTGGGCGTAGCATAAAAGACGCTTGTCCTTCGGCTCCTGCGCCACCTTATACAAGCCTATATTCATAGGCTGTCCCTGCAAAACCAGCAGTTCTTCCATATGCACACCAAGGAGAATACTTAAGGCATAAAGTTTCTCTACCGTTGGCAGATTCTGCCCTTTAAACCAGTGTAAATCGGCTGAGGACAGGAGAGGTTTAAGTACTCTTGGATGTACTTCACATCATAGCCTGCCAGTTTGAACATGATTTTTAGTTTTTGTCCGGTTCGTTGTTGGTCGATGGGGTGCATGGTAGGGCTCCTTTCGTTACTTCATTCAAATGAATTAGTTTAGCATTCTTCGTTTTCGCTATTTACAATTCTACTAACCGACTCACTAGTATTTTTTCTTTCAATTTCTAATATCGCAAAAATCTTTGCTTCCAATTCTTCTTCAGTCACATCATCAGGGACATCTATAACATCAGGCAAATTCTCCAATCCTTCAATTTCTATAGTTTTATTATAACCATGGCATTTATTAAGAAACTTTTTAAGTGCTTTACAAACCT
>JAZQIQ010000037.1:0-2031 GCA_045541195.1 Acetatifactor sp.
AATAACCCGGATGACAAGTACTACACCACTGCCAAGGGTAAGCGCATGTACTTAAAGAAAGAAGAGACCGGCTTTTCTAATGATGCCAAGGATGAGGGCGATAATTATGTCAATATCAAGGACTCGGAGGGAGTGACTTTCAGTTCCGCCCAGGAAATCTATGTGGAAGCCAAGGGTGATATCATCATCAAGTCCGGAAATAAGCTGGTGCTTAGCGGTAATAAGCTGTTTCAGGCGGAGCAGGGAAGCAATGCCCTGAAAATCAAGGGAGGAATCGACCCGATAGCATCCAAGAAAAGATTTGAGTTTGGGGCAGCAACGCCGGAGGATACCGATGAGGCAAAGAAGGTTACCCTAAAGAATACAGAGACTACTGTAGGTGGTAAACCATTGGCTGATAATCCCATACTAGTAAAAATAAATGAAATGTTCCGCGGCGACCAGTTTAAGGCAGAGAACAGCTTTAATGCGTCTGTGCCGGAGGATTTAAGGGAAGATTTGATTGCAATAAATCTGAATAGTTCCTGTATGCTGGGTGAAACTTTGGATGGTAGTATTAAAAGTAATGACAAGTATGTTGCGAGATATAATGATGCGGAAGCAGAGATGCGCGAGAAACTGGAAGAGGTAAGGGCGCAAAGGGCGAGTGATGCTCCAATTACATCAAATACAGTAATGCAGAAAGTCATTGACCAAAATACTCTGGATGGCTATCTGAGGGGAGATTATAACTCTGTGGGAAAATGTATAGCGAAGGCTGAGGATGCGGCACCATTTACCAATAACCCGGATGAGGTGTATAAAAACCTAAGGTTAGATTTTAAAGACAGTGATTATGGAAATATAGCAGCAAATCCGGATGGAAAGGTATATGTATTGCGTGTTACAACGGCTGCTGATCCGGAAAAAATCCGTCTGCCAAACGCGAGTAATGGTAATAGTGCTCCTTGCACAGAAACCGGGTTTACAGGAAGTGATAATTGTCTGATACCGGAGTATTATTTTGATTATACTGGCATTACGAATGGAGCTATTTATGAAGTGGATCAAAATGGTAATGAGAGAATGAAAGCATATTGGGATGAAGACCTTAAACAATTTGTGGAGGCATAAGATATGTTTATAAAGTATGATAATAAACTATATGATTTTTTAGATAAACAGGAGTATTTCAAAATTATAACAAGAAAAGAAAGCAAGGCGGATGAAACATACTATAAAAAAATGTATGTATTTGTAAAAGAAATTACTCCGTCTGATTCCAAAATAGAAGATATCTATGAAGTAGATTTTTATGTAATGTATGTTGATACAAGTGATACTCTAAAAAACGCCGAAAAGTACGTGTATGAAGGTGCTAATATTTTTGAAAGTACAAGAAGAGCGGTTGAAGAAAATATATGGTGTGTGAATGAGGGACGCCCGCTATATCGAGTTCCGGAGTTAGAGAAAAATGAATTAGGGCTAAACCTGTGTCAAATAAGTTGCTCTGATGACTGGAAAATGGACGATAGAGGCTCTTGTAGCAAGATAGTGGACTTGTATGAGTGCAGTGACTACACGGTTGTCTATACTTATACCTACAAGGATGGTCAGCCACTTGCTGAAAAAGAGGTGGTAGAAGTGAAAATGGATGCGGAAGCGTTCAAAGCGGAAATGCTTAAGTATCGCCGTGAGAATATATAATATGCATCTGAGGAATTTATAATGCGGGAAGAGGAGATTAAAGAAAGCCTCCGGGAAGAAGAGGAGGTCAGGAAAGCCTTAGCCGGACAGCAGAAAGCAGAGCTTTGGGCGAAAAAACGGAAGCAGTACATAAATGCTTTTCAAAAATCTTTGGAAGCTGCATTACAACAGTTCCAAAGCAACCAGAAGAAAGAATCCGGGAAGCGGTTAAAATTCATATATGTGCACTGCCTTCGGACATCCCTGGAGATGGAGACTTATGAGTATATCATCCGTGTAATGGATGAGGGCGGATACGCAGATTTAGATATGGTGGAGGAATACTATGTATCACAGTACCTTAAG
>JAZQIQ010000038.1:0-4117 GCA_045541195.1 Acetatifactor sp.
CGTAAAACAGTCATTCTGTCTGAACTGCTCAGCACAAGCTTCCAATACGATATACCATCCGCATCTGCTTCTCTGCCCATAAAGGTTCGATATAATGCCTGAATATACTGCTCATCCGTAGTATTCTTAGCCAGATATTCATCGGACCAGAAGAAGTTAATCGCTGCATCCTCCGGACTAACGCTACCACTTGCCAGTAATTCCGTCCAATACTCGATACCACCTTCATCGCCGTTTCTCTCCAGAATCTCACTGTAAAGTCTCTCGGAGAACTGATAGATTCCCGTATTTATCAAGCTACCATCTTCACGCATGATACCTCTGGAAATTCCATACTCCCCACATAATGCAAAGAATTCCCCGGAATTTACAAAGCCGGCAAGCACAGCTGCGCGACTGTTACCGCTTTCCAACACGCTTGACCAGTAGGTCTTTCCGGCCTCATCCGCATCTCTGCTGAAGAAGGTACTGTACAGTACCTGTACAAAATCACGGTTACTGTAATTCTTACCTACAAATTCTGTACCTAATAAGAATTCCGCGGAAAGGGAAGCTCCGTCCGCCTTGTGCTCCAATAACAGATTTGTCCAAAATTCCACACCGCTTTCGTCCGCAGTTCTTCCAAGAGCTACCGTGTACATGCGTTCTACGAAGGCACGTACCTGGGCAGTAGATTCATACGGTGAATTGGTCACTTCAACAGTATATTCACCACTCTCAAAACCACTGGTTGCATGGTTCCCTTCCGGGTCAAACATATCCACATACATCACCGTATAGGTTCCGTTCGGAAGCTCATCCGCAGAATACTCTGTAGTGAATGGATTCTCGTCAACATGATATCTACTTATGTAATAACGGGTTCCTTTGCTATCACTAAAGCATATATTATATTGCCAGTCTTCACTATCTTCGTCATAACCATTTAACACAAATACAATTGTATTCTTCTCTGCATCATAAGAAACAGTAAGTCCTTCAAATATCGGAGCCTTAGAAGCTGGTTCTGCCGCCTTCCACTGAGCATAAAACATTATACCATTTTCATCAATCGGATAGGTCAACATTTCCTCTGTGGTATACTCACCCACAAAATTATATGTTTCTGTCTCATAGTCCCATTTCTGAATACTCCAATGAGAAAATTGCGTTACGCCATCCGGAAATACAGGAGCGCTGATATTCACACCGCATTCAGCCAAGGTTTTCCCTTCTTCCAACGTATAGTAAAAGCTGTCGGTTGTCGAGCTGGTACCATCTGCACTTACGGTAAAATTTCCACCATATCCCTTAACTTCCACATAGAAGGTCTGTACATAATCCCATTCTGCACCAAACGTTATGTTTCTATCCGGTACTACATAATTCATTAATTCTTCAGATGTACAAGTTCCTAACGTATTTAAGGTACCATTTTCATCAAACTGCAAAATAGTCCAATATAAAAATTCCGTTCTACCATCCTCATGCACCGGATCTGTGATTGTAATTCCACACTCCGCAATGGTTTTACCCTCCTGCAGGGTAGGAGCATAATATCCAGACTTGGAAGTCTCTCCATCCACAGTTAAATCAAAGATGCCCCCGTTTCCATTAATCTCTACAGTTACATACTCCGGTTGTTCCCAATAAGGAGTGATACATAGCAAAGCCTCCGGCAACATGTAATTTAACAAGTCCTCTGTAGTATTAAGGAAATATGGCGAATATGCGTCATTCATCAGGAAATCTACACACCAATATTCAAACGCAGTTTCTCCATCCTCATTTACTGCATCCGACAACAAAATACCATTCTCAGCCAAGGACTTTCCCGCTTCCAATGTATTAAAGTAGCTACTTACTTCTCTGGTTTCCCCATTTTCTGTAATGTTAAATATCCCATCAAAGCAGTTTATATCAACTATTGCTGTTCCCGGCTCCAGCCACAGCGCAACAAACTTTACTGATTTGTCTGTTATTATATATTCTCTAACTCTATTTGTATCATAATAAAAAAGCTCTGCATCCACATAAGTCCCGGTCTCATCCATCTCCATGAGCGTCCATCCGGCAAAAATCTTATCCCCATTTTCGACTTCCCACATTCCGAAGTCATAATCTCCCAAACGGGAGCCAATTTCAAGCATACTATAATAGGAACCTACCTCGTAAAGGTATTCATCCTCTACGAGGATATCAAAGGTGCCACCGTTACCATCGATACACACGTTACTATAATAAGCATCCTTATCTCCGCTCCACTGTGCATAAAACTCTATATCATCTTCATTAATCGGATAAGCCAGCATCTCCTCCGTAGTATACTCGCCTACAAAACTATAAGTTTCTTTCTCGGTGTCCCACTGGCGAATGCTCCAGTGCGAGAACTGCGTTCCTTCCTCTGAATATACGGGCGTGGTAACACTTACGTCCCAATCCGCCAAGGATTCCCCTTCTATCAGCGTTGTGCTATAGATATCTGTTTCTGTAGGCTCACCATTCATCATTGTCTGAAAGCTACCGCCATAGGCCTTTACCTTTACCCGGAAATTCATTGGATATTCCCACTGCGCCTCAATGAACACTGATTCATCCGGCACCTCGTAATTCATTAACTCCGCCGTGGTATATCTTCCCAATACCTCGTTCACACCCATGTCATTCATTTGACAAACCGCCCAATACAAGAACTCTACCTTTGAATCATCATGCACCGGGTCTGTGATTGTAATTCCACACTCCGCAAGCGTTTTACCCTCTTCAAGAGACACATTTTGATAACTTGACTCACATGTCTCTCCATTCATGGTGAAATCAAAGCTCCCACCATTTCCATAAAATTCAACGGTTACATATAACGGTGGCTCCCACCTTGGTACAATAAACACTGCTCCCACCGGCAATTCATACTCTGCCAGGGACTCTACCGTATACAGATTATAAGGGAAAAGCATATCATCAACCATATGATAAACATCCCAGCCCTCAAATCCGGTCTCACCGTCTTCATTCGCCGCATCAGACAACGAAAGACCGCACTCTGCCAAAGTCTTCCCGGCTTCGAATGTACCGGAATAGCTACTTGTCTCCTTAGTCTCCCCTCCCACAGTAAGATTAAAAATACCATCATAACAATTAATCTGTACCGTTGCAGTTCCCGGCTCTACCCACTCTGCCACAAACTTTGTGGGCTTATCGGATATGGTATAAGTCTCCATATTTGCTGTCAGCAGATAACCTATTCCGGCATCTACATATGTACCTGCTTCATTCTTTTCCCAGACACTCCATCCCACAAAACGCTTGTCACCATTTGTGAGCTGTGTAGGTCTAGCTCCGGCATCAAACAATGTTGCCCCAACCTCCGCCGTACCGGTATAAGAACCTACCTGCCACAAGTATTCGGTTCCATCTGTTGTGATAACGTTAAATGTACCGCCATTTGCATCAATTATCACCTCTGTAGTCGCTACATCAGTGCTCTCTTGCAGCGCTTGCGTAACAAAGCCTGTTTCTCCCACTAATTCGGTAGTTTCAACTGTGTCCACACTTGTTGCCCAAACCGGCATTACATTTGCACTTGTATTTAAACATAGTACTGCACATAACATCCATGCAAGTATGCGAACCTTGGTTAAATAGTATTTCATTTTTCTTCTCCTTTTCTTTAGTTTTTAGAAAATACAATCCCTATCCATCATCATTTTCATACATATATCCCTATCAATGTAACTTGCATTAATTTTAGTACTTTTGACAGGCTTTTTCAAGACATCTTTAGGCAATTGGTACCATAACTTAGAATTGAAATACCTTTTACAAACCTCAAACCAATAGTTGTCAACCGGCATCTTCACAAGCACAATGCCATTTTCCTCGTCGCAATAACAAAAAGCACCGCCACGAACCAAGTCTCCGTTCGTAGCGATGCTTCTTTACTATCTATTCACTTTACAACCCATACTGTTGCTTAATCGCTTGGAACTCCGGACACGCTGACAATGCCCGTAAAACAGTCATTCTGTCTGAACTGCTCAGCACAAGCTTCCAATACGATATACCATCCGCATCTGCTTCTCTGCCCATAAAGGTTCGATATAATGCCTGAATATACTGCTCATCCGTAGTATTCTTA
>JAZQIQ010000039.1:0-167766 GCA_045541195.1 Acetatifactor sp.
GCGCTCGCAAAGGCTTATTACAAGGTGCCCCACTTTGGTCCGCTCCGCTGAGACAAAGCTGTGGCACCTTGGTTTTGCTCTCTGCACATGCCAAGAACTACACGAAATTTTTTGTAAGTCTTTATATATACGGACATACATGGTTCCATTGTTCGGATTTGAAAAAGATGGCAATAATCTTCAAAACGTAAAATGTGCGTTTTAGAAATTCAAGTATTCTGAAACGTGCGTGAACATAGGGGACCGATTCCCCGGTGGGGTTATACATATACTATAACAGCCCGGATAGATTTTATAATATTTACACCATCTTCGTTTGTTCAATAACACCACTGATATTTTCTTTGTAGATATCCATGGCATCCATAATCGCTTCTACCGCATCCTGATTCTCTTCTGAGAGGTTCCTCATATCGGAAACACGTCTGTTCAGCTTGTCAAATATTGCATCCACCTGCGCAACGTTGGAATTTTGTTCCTCAATATTGCCATACAAGTCTGCAAACTGTTCTTTTAAACGCTCAAAGCTTCCCTGTAAATCCGCCAGCAGCTGTCCCGATTCCTGAATTGCTTCTATACTTTCCGCAAATTCCTTTGAGGTATCTTCCACTCGCTGTGTCAGCTGACTGATTGCTTCTTCCACCTGCTGTGAAAACTCGTTACTGCTTTCAGAAAGTTCTCTCATCCGGAGGGCTACAATATCAAATCCTGCACCTGCCTCTCCCGCTCTTGCAGCTTCGATGGATGCATTTAAAGACAGGATGGTAATATTAAAAGAAATATCATTTAAGCTTCCTGCCACCTTGGCAACACTGCGCATCCGGCTTTCCATATCCTGAAATACCAGATTAGCTTCCTCAATAATCTTCGCCACCTTTTCCATCTGGCTATCCATAGCTTCCATATTGGTCTGATTCTCAGAAAGTGCCTGTTCAAACTTCATTACGCCATCATTCAAATCCTGAATCTGACGTTCTGTCACCTGTATACGGTCATGCACTTCATTACAACTATCAGACATCTCGTTTGCACCTTGTGAAATCAAGGTACCTCCACGCTGCAATTCCTTGGTACTTTCTTCAATACTTGCAGAAGAACGCTCGAAATCCTTCTGCAAATCCACGCCCATCACACGCAGGGATTCCAACAGCTTTTCCGATTCTCCTGCCTGATCCTGACTGATTAACAGAAATGTCTGTCCACGCTTAATGGTCTGGTAAAACAATACTCCGGCTACTATCATAATAACCATACACTGTATATACTGTCCCAGGGACTCTGCCTTCTCCGGATGAAGAATGTACATAATAGTCAACAGTACTCCACTGATAATAATCTGTGCTCTGGTAACCTTCGGCTCCAGATACAGACCACACAGACCGATTGCAGCCAAGAACATAGGGAAATCATCACTGTAATACGCTCCACTGAAAAGCGAAATTACAAATATCAAAAAACACAAGCTGATAGAAAGTGCAACCTCCTTAATGTCAGCTTTCACACTCTTGTACTTCATTCCCACAAAAACCACTGCATAGACTACCAAACAAATTCCTATGCAAAGCGCCGCTCCCATATCCCCGGCCACAAGATTCTTGATAAGAAACGCCCCGGCTATGGCAGCAACCACATAAGTCATAAACTTATACATTTTCTCACGAGACATCGGTGTTTTTGCATCATTTACATTCTTACTCATAATAACCCCCAAGCGATATATTTCTAGTAAATTCTTACTATATATTATGCCTAGAATATTGTCGTAATTCAATAGTTTTTTTCACAAAAATGTCAAAATTTACTCCTCTTTAAGATACCATTCTCTCGGAATTCGTTCCATTTCAATAAAACAATTCGGCTCTTTTTGCAGAATCCTTCCCGTAACATCATAAAGTAACCGAGCATCACACAAAATACAATTTGCATCGCCAAATTTACACTTCTTGGCCGCACCGGTCTCAAAATACCCTTCCAGCATCTTGTCATAGCTTTCGGAAATATGCTCCGTATGTCTATTATAATGACGATACATGGGAACCTCTTTATAACTGCAATCCGGCATCTCAACCAAAAACTTCACCGGTTCAGCCGTGAAACGCTCCGGCACATTATACATCTCTTCCACCGCATGGATAAAGGTATTGCGGATATGGGTTACTCCTACCAGCAGAATCTTCGCATCCCGCAGTAAAAGGCGTCCCATCACTCCCTGCGGTGCACAAGGCGTACGCTGATTCTCCTCTCCTTTAATATACGCTTCCGCATCCCTTCCGTACGCAGCAATGCTGTGAGTAGGATGTAGTGAACGAACCACACCCTCTCTCTTCATAAAAATATTCGGTAAAATCCCCACACAGGCTGGCTCTGTGGCAGGATGAAATATATTGTAGCTTTCACTCATCTGCCTCCATGTATGAGTAGGCAATAAGATTAGTCCCTCACGGAAATATTCCATCCATGCATCTATTACTGTATCCGCTCTTCCTTCCACATCCCCCATTGCCTTCATGGAAGAATGAATAAATACCGTATCCGCTCCGCACAGCCCCATCTCCCGTAATTGTCTTTTTAAATCTTCTTTTGTATACATATCTTCTTCCTTTTCTATCTTTAAATATGCTCATTATAACATTTCCGGTATAAAAAGACTATCTTCACAAAATATCAGTTGTTTTTTCGTCCAAATCATAAATTCTTCCTTTGTCATATTTCTTCAAACAATGTATAGTTCTTATAGACTATAATAAAGAGAGAGAAAGAATTATGAAATCAAAGAAAAAAATCGATATGACCCATGGTCCTATCATGAAATTAGTTTTATTATTCGCATTACCCATCTGTGCAGGAAACGTGTTGCAGCAGCTTTATAATACGGTAGATACTTTAGTTATCGGCAACTTCTGCAGCTCCATATCCCTTGCCGCCATCGGTACAAGTGCACAGCCGGTGGAAATGGTGTTATGTATCTTCCTGGGTATGGGTACTGGAGTTTCCATTCTTGTATCACAATGTGTTGGCAGCAACGATTTTGCCAAGCTGAAAAGTCTGGTTTCCACGGCAACCTCCTTTGTATATTTATGTGCCATTCCCTTATCTATTCTGGGGCTGTTCCTGGGTCCTGTAATTCTGAAATTCATGCAGGTACCGGAAGATGCCTGGGACTACTCGGTAGCTTACATCCGCATCTACTTTTTAGGTACCTTGGGAAATATGGGATATAATTTCAATGCGGGAATCCTCAGAGGCATGGGCGACAGTAAAGCCTCCCTGTTTTTTCTATTAATATCCTGCATCGTAAATATTGTACTGGATTTGTTATTTGTTGCAGTTTTTAAATGGGATGTATCCGGTGCTGCACTGGCAACCATCATTGCCATGTTCGCATCTTGGTTTTTCAGTATCGTATATATCCAAAAGAAATATCCGGAGCTGGAGTACTCTCCCTTCCCGAAAAAACCGGAAAAATACCTTATGGGTGAAATCGTCAAGGTGGGACTTCCTCTTGGTCTGAATAATTCCATCTATTCGGTAGGTCACATCCTGATGCAGTCCTTAATCAATGAGCAGGGTTCTGCATTTATGGCAGGCTGTTCGGTAGCCTCCAAGCTTGCCGGCATTGCCAATGTTGCCATTACCTCTTTATCCTCCGCTGCCTGTACCTTTTCCGGACAGAACATCGGAGCAAAGAACTATATCAGACTTCGTAAGGGGCATCTGCTTATTCCGGTCTGCTCCGGTCTTATTACCTGTACCGGTGGTCTGATTGTTGCTACGCTGGCTGAGCCTATTATCACTCTCTTTACCAAGGACCCGGAGGTTATTCCTCTTGCAATTACCTACATCCGTATTGTACTGCCCTTTACATGGCTCTACGCAGTCTTTAACGGCATTATCAACTATGTAAATGGTGTGGGCGTGGTCAAGTACCCAACGTTGGTAAATATCCTGATGCTCTGGGCTGTACGAATCCCTGTAGCGCACCTGATTAACCGCTACATTGACGGCAGATACATTATGGCATGCCTCCCCATAAGCTTTGCCTTTGGAATGCTGTGCATGCTTTGCTACTACCGCACAAGACACTGGCGCGACCTCATGTCCCTGGCCAAAGAACAAGAAACCAAGACTGCCACATTATAGTGGTGGTCTTTTTTCATTCTGCCACAATATTCTGCCACGACTCCCACCAGTGTATATCTCACTGCGGGGCGCCCCGCAGTGAGACTACACTGATAAGGCGTGGACAAAGTATTGTGGCAGAATATAAAATGGACCACCACAATAATGTGGCAGTCCATTTGGTTATTTGTTTAAGAAGTCGTATTGGCTCATGTAGAGGTTGTAGTAGAGACCACCCTCATTCTTCATCAGCTGCTCATGGTTGCCCATTTCCACGATTTTGCCATGGTCAATGTACATGATGCAGGAGGAATTCTTGATGGTTGAAAGTCTGTGGGCAATGATAAAGGAGGTTCTGCCCTTTAAGAGCTCGTTTAAGCCCTTCTGTAAGAGGATTTCTGTCTCTGTATCAATACTGGAGGTTGCCTCATCTAAAATCAAAATCTTCGGGTCCGCAAGAATGGCTCTTGCAAAGGAGATTAACTGACGCTGTCCCTGAGACAAGCGGCTTCCCCGCTCATTAACTTCCGTTTCATATCCGTTCTCTAATCCCATGATAAAGTCGTGGGCACATACCGTCTTGGCAGCCCGGATTACATCCTCATCCGTTGCCTTGTCGTTACCATAGCGGATGTTGTCCATGATGGTTCCGGCAAAGATAAAACTGTCCTGCATCATTACGCCCATCTGGCTTCGCAGAGACTTAATAGTTACAGAGTTGATATCAGTGCCATCGATCAGAAGCTGTCCCTTGGTAACATTGTAGAAACGGCTGATTAAGTTCACGATAGTGGTCTTACCTGCACCGGTAGGTCCTACAATGGCAAAGGACTGCCCAACCTCCGCCTTAAAGCTTACATTGTTCAGAATCTGTACGCCATCCTCATAAGCAAAGCATACATCCTTAAATTCCACCTCACCCTTGATTTCCGGCATGGGTACTGCCCCCGGTAAATCCTTTACCTCTACCGGCTCATCGATGGTCTCGAAAATTCTCTCCAGATATGAGATTGCGGTAAGGAGTGAGTTATAAAAGTTTGCCAACGTCGTAATGGGTGCCCAGAATCTGGAAATATATCCTGTAAAGGCAATCAAAGTACCTACCGTCATAGCTCCAAAGCCATCCGTAATCCAAGCTACGCCAAGTGCATAAATAATGGCAGTGGTTACCACCGTAATTGTCTGTACCGTTGGATTCATGATAAAGTTGTATTTTACCGCAGTATACCATGCAGCTTTAGAATCAGCACTGAGCCGATTAAAAATATCAGTGTTGTAATCCTCTCTTACAAACGACTGTGTAACACGGATTCCGTTGATGCTTTCTGCAATATATGCATTCAAATTGGACTGCTTGTTTGACTGAATCTGCCATGCACGACGCTGTTTCTTCTTGATGATAAATACAAGGGTAGCCAGCACCGGCAGACCACATAAACATACCAAAGTAAATCTTACATTCAGACTCAGCATGAAAAAGAAAATAAACACTAAACTGCAAAGATCTGTAATGGTGTTTACAATACCATTGGAAAGAAGGTCACTCAAGTTATTTACATAATTAACCACTCGTACCTGAATCTTTCCGTGAGGCTTATCATCATAGTAAGAGAAGGGAAGCTCCTGCAAATGGATAAATAAATCTCTACGAAGATCATGAATAATTCCCTGCCCCACTTCTGCCATCATCTTAATCTTAAATCGCAGAATCACTACTACGATGAAGGTAACCACCAGCATCAAAACACTTGCAATAATAACTCTTCTAATGGCATCCTCTTTAGACATCAAACCATGAATGGCACAATTTTCCACTGTATCCATTACGTCCTTTAGGAAAAGAGGTGTCAGCATGGACAATGCACTGGAAACCAGCATTATCACAATTACAAAAACCAGTCTGTTCTTGTAAACACCGATATAACATCCCAGACGCTTTAGCTGATTGATATCAAATCCTGAATCTAAGGTTTCATCAATATCATACTTATTTCTAGCCATTTACTGATTCCCCCTTTCGAATCTTCTCATATTCACCATACTGGTGCATAAATACTGTGTAGTAATAGCCCTGCTTCTCCATCAGCGCCTCATGGTTACCGGACTCAACGATTCTTCCCTCATCCAGCACCAGAATCACATCCGCATCCTTAATGGATGAGATTCTGTGGGCAATAAAGAATACCGTCTCTTTCTTTTCCAGATTGTCAAGTGCCTGCTGAATCTGGGATTCTGTCTCCATATCCACTGCAGAAGTGGTATCATCAAGTACCAGAATAGAAGGCTCCTTAAGAAGTGCTCTTGCCAGCGAAATACGCTGCTTCTGCCCACCGGATAATCCTACGCCACGCTCACCAACAATGGTATCATAGCCTTCCGGCATTTCCTTGATAAATCCATCTGCATTTGCCACCTTGGCCGCCCATTCCACAGTTTCAAAAGGACAATCCGGCTTTGCATACGCAATGTTCCCTTCGATGGTATCAGAGAATAAGAACACATCCTGCATAGCCATTCCAATAGTAGTACGAAGTGTACGAAGATCCATTTCCTTTACGTTCTGTCCACCGATTAACACCTCACCACTGTTTACATCAAAAAAGCGGCACATCAAATTAACCAATGTACTCTTTCCTGCACCGGTAGCTCCGATAATACCAACCTTCTGTCCCGGCTCTATCTTAAAACTGATATCCTTTAGGATCTCTTCCCCATCGATACTATAGCTTACATTCCTGAATTCTACGCTACCTTCCGGCTTCGGCGCACTGATATCGAAAGGTCCCGACACCGGATTCTTAATGCCCGGCTCCTCCTGGATAGTTGCGTAAATCTTTTCTACGGATGTTACAAAACGGAACCAGTCATTAACAATCCAGCCTGCCATACGAAGAGGCTCATTCAACATCCACAAATAGCCGTTAATCATGGCCATATTACCCAAGGTCATATCTCCGTTAATTACCATGATACCGCCTACCAGCATCAGTACAAAAGTCAGGAGATTCGCAAGAAATTCAAATACCGGTACATGCTGCATCCATATTTTGGTTGCTGCCAGCTCCGACTCACGGTAGGCAGCATTCTCTCTGTCGAATTTCGAAATTTCAAATTCTTCCTTGGCAAATGCCTTAACCACTCTGTTTCCACTGATGTTCTCCTGGGCAAAAGCATTTAAGCTTGAAAAACGCTCACGAATCTTGGAAAAGCCCGGCTTTACACGTTTAGACTGCACAATGGTATTCGCCAGTGTCAGCGGAAGCACTAAGAGCATGGCACAGGCAATACGCCAGTCTACCGTAAACACCATTACCAACGAAATACAAAACAGTAATATACATTCGTAAGTAAAATAAATAACATGTGCTACAAAATGACGAATTGCCATCATATCACCGGTCTGACGTGACATTAAATCACCGGTCTTATTATTGTTGTAAAAGGTAAAATCCTTTGCAACCAGATTGCGGTATATGGCATCTCGCATGTCAAATAACATATTCTGGGAATTGGTTTCAAATATAAACAAGAAAAACAATCTGATTCCCGCACGAAGTAGTGTCGCCCCAATCATTAACAGTAAAAACTTAGGCAATAAATCCAACTGAATATTAGAACCGTCACCAATAATGTCATCCACGATATATCCTGTAATCTTAGGATTTACTATCGCAAGGACAGAAGTAATCGTTACCAATATCAGACCAAACAAGGTTCGCCACTGGTATTTCTTGAAGTATGAATAGAACCATTTCATCGCTGCCATCGCTTTCTCCTCCGTTTGTTTTTATGCTTACCCCATTATGGGACTTGCGTCCCATTTTCACAATGACATATACTGTTATTAAATTGATATTTTCTGCTTTTTGTTTTCCCCAAACAATGTATAATAAATAATAGAAAAGGAGGAGAATCTTATGATTGCAATACGGAATATGGGCTATAATTCCACACACAAGGACGGTATCAATATTGAACGGCCGGAAGGCGGTATGCGTTATCTCCTACTACTGGTAAAAAGTCCGGCATATTTTGAATTTACCAGACAGCAGTTTCAGCAGAACATCACTGCACTGTCCGGAAAGGAGCTCCCTTTGGTGGAAGATTTTTTCACCGATGAGGACTCCAGACATCCGGGACTAATCCGCCAGTATGTGGAAAAACCTGCATTTATCATTTACACTCCGGGAGTTCCCCAATACTACTATCATGACACCGAATATATCAACGACTGGATTGTATTTGAGGGGAATGAGGTTCCCGCTTTTTTAGAAGAACTGAACATTCCTCTCAATACTCTTACCACACTATATCATCACGCAGAGATTACCGGCATGATTCGTGATTTAATGGTGGAATATCATCAAACAGGCTCCCATCATGAGCGGATTATGGACTCTATGTTAAAGACCATCCTCTATAAATACAGCGACATTTACCATCTGGAGACCAGACTTTCCGATAAGCTAAAGCAGCACCGGGCAGCCTTTTCTCAGATACGCAACAGCATTTACAGTAACGGTTCCTATCAGAAAACGGTACCCGAACTGGCAGAAGAACTGAACCTGAGCGTGTCCTATTTCCAACATATTTACAAGGAGCTTTTTGGAGTTCCGGTGAAGCAGGATCTAATCAGCAGCCGCATCGAACGGGCAAGGTATCTCCTCTCCATCGACGTAGATTCTGTGGCATCCATCGCGGAAATGTGTGGCTATGAAAATGTGGAGCACTTCATCCGCCAGTTTAAGTCCTTAACCGGTATGACCCCCAGCCAATACAAGGATAAATACAACCGACGATGACACATTTGTATTTTCATATCAATCGTTGTACAATAACCATAGATTTCAGGTTTAGAAAGGATATATTATGATTGCAAAATACGGAGATTATATTTTAGAAAAGGCGGCAGAGCTCCTTGCCATTGACAGTCCCACCGGCTACACTGCAGCGGCCGCGGCATGGGTTATGAAGGAATTTGCCACCCTGGGCTGCGACGTGAAGCAGACCATCAAGGGCGGTGTACTTATCGACTTTGGCGGCAAAGATGCAGAAAACGGCATCCTTTTAGAAGCTCATGCAGATACCTTAGGTGCCATGGTTACAGAGATTAAAGGGAACGGCCGCCTAAAGGTTACCCGCCTGGGCGGTATGAATGCCAACAATGCAGAAGCAGAGAACGTAAGAGTTATCACCAAATTCGACGGCACCTATGAAGGAACACTGCAGTTAGTAAATGCTTCCATCCATGTCAATGGCGAATATGATAAAACTTCCAGAGATTGGGATACTGTAGAGGTAGTTTTGGACGAACTGGTAGAGAAAAAGGAAGATGTAGAAAAGCTGGGCATTAGCGCAGGAGATATCGTCTGCTTTGACCCCAGAACCAAGATTACGGAAAAGGGCTTTATCAAGAGCCGGTTCTTAGATGATAAGCTCAGCGTAGCCATTCTCCTCGGATACGCAAAATACTTGAAGGATGAAAATGTTACCCCTTCCCGCAGAGTATACGGTCATGTAACCGTGTATGAAGAAGTAGGACACGGCGGCAGCGCCTCTCTTCCGGAGGGTATTACCGAAGCGATCTCCGTAGATATGGGCTGTGTAGGTGAAGGACTTTCCTGCACAGAGCGTAAGGTTTCTATCTGCGCAAAAGACAGTGGTGGGCCCTACAGCTATGATGTGGTAAAAGGACTTATTGAAGCTGCCAAGAAAATGAATGCGGACTATGCTGTGGACATCTATCCCTTCTACGGCTCTGATGTAGAAGCCACTCTGCGCTCCGGCTACGACATCCGCCACGGCCTCATCGGTGCCGGTGTCTATGCATCCCACGGCTACGAACGAAGCCATCGTGACGGCGTCGTGAATACCTTGAAGGTACTGGTTGGATACTTGCAGTAACATGCACAAGGAAAGGGTTGCCAATTCGGCAACCCTTTCACTATTAATTATAGTTTAAAGAACTTCGTCTCTTCCTCTAGTGCCACTGCCAGTTCCTTCAAATCTACTGCTGAACTGGACACCAGATTAATAGTAGCATACAATTCCTCCATGGATGCGGTGGTTTCCTGTGTAGCGGCTGCATTCTCTTCTGAAATTGCGGAGAGATTTGCAATAATACTTACCATATTCTGTCTTGCATCATCACATTCCTGTGCCTGATTATTGATAGTATTGGTATCACGTCTGGAAGTCTCTATATCCGCAATGACATTCTCAAACTGAGTCTTCGTTGCACCAAGCTTCTCCTGCTGCTGCTTCAATGTTGCCATCACTTCCTCCATCAGTTCCATAGAATTCTTGGAGTCATTGGATAGCTCCTGAATAATATCATAAATCTTCTTTGCTGAAGAATTAGACTCATCTGCCAGCTTCTGGATTTCAGAAGCAACTACTGCAAAGCCTCGTCCCGCTTCTCCTGCTCTTGCCGCCTCAATAGAAGCATTTAAGGATAACAGATTTGTCTGGGTAGCAATATTGGTAATTAGCTGAACCGCTTCCGCAATTTCATTTACAGAATGATCCGTAGCCTTTACATTATCTGATACTTTATATACTGCCTCTACCGTACGGTCATTGAATTCGCTAAGCTCCTTCATCGTAAGGGCAGAAGCCTCTCCGGTCCTCTGCATACCAATAGAAGTTTCATTTAATCTTGTTACATTTTCTACGATGGTCTGAATCAGGTTACCCATTTGCTCCACATGAGTAGTAGCATCTTCTGTATCCTCTGCCTGAGACTGTGCTCCCTTAGAAATATCTTCAATTGCCTGACTGACTTCTCCCGCCGTAGTACTACTGTGTGTTGCAATATTCTCCAATTCATTTCCACCGGACAATACCTTCTCTGTAGCGCCTTGAATATTTCCAATAATGCGACGTAGCTCTTCTACCAATTTACCCAAAGCCTTGGCACTCTGACCAAACTCATCCCTACGCTTAAGAACCTTTCCGTCCACAGATATTGCTAAATTACCTTTGGCAAGCTCTGTAACAGCTGCTTCCATCTGGCGAACAATATTAGCAAATCCTCTTGCACATACACCAACGCATACAGCAATTACTACTGCACATACAAAAGCTATCATGGTAAACGATGTAACCTTCTCCGATATGTATGCATCCACCTCCGCACTGGGCTGCCCCGCAAAAACCATACCAACGATGGTTCCGTCCGGATTCTCTAACGGTGTATAGTAGCAATAATAATTCTGATTATTAATGATTGTGTTATAGGAACTGTAATCCTGACCACCCAAAACCTTTTCTGCAATCTCCGGTAATGCCTGGGTTCCAACAATACGATTGCCGGAAGCATCCAACAGCGAAGTAGCCATACGGGTGTCTCCATAGAATAGTGTTACGTCCGTAGAAAGTCCTTCTACATACTCGTCAATCTCCGTCATGTGAGCCGAGATATTGTACTCACCCTTCATAAATTCGCCCTGGTCATTAACAAAATAATCGCCATCTGCGTTGTGATTATATCCTGACTTCACCGCCTGTGCTGTTGCATGCAGTGCAAATTCTGCTTGTTCCTGCAAGCCTTCCCTTAAGCTACTCGATGCAGAGAAAATCAAGATACATACCAAAAGAAATACAGGGCCAAGACAAATTAATAGTAATTGCACCAAAATACTGTGAATTCCCAGTCCCTTCTTTTCTTTCATATCAGTACCTCCTTACTACCCATTCCAAACATCGGGTTGAATTTACTGATATTCTAACATATTATCGCACAATTCTCAATACATTCCTGATACCTAAGTACTATTTTTCTTCCTTCTTTTTATCCAACGAACCTCCATTATCCACCCACCAGCACCACACACCGGCTACTGCAGCACAGACAATCATTACTCCTACAAAAATATCAAGTGCCATACCAAATCCTCCATACTATGAACTAAATCTCTATTCATACTATAAGGAATTTGTACTAAAGATTCAGTTAAGATTCTCCCCTACATATCCAGCTCTGCTGTCAGCGCCAAAATCTGAGGCGCCAAACGTTCCTTTTCTGTCTCCGTAATCTTCCGGTACATAGGGTAAGCACTTCCCATTACGATGGCACCCACAATACCTACAATTATCCCCGGAATAAGTAGCGTATCCATCCATACCATGCACATGCTCATACCGCCGCCCATAACAAGGCACCCCAAAATTCCCAGAATGAGTGATACTACTTCCCCCTTCTGTGTTACCTGTCTATCCAATTTGCGCAAAAGTTCCAGCTTATTTTCTTCTTTCGGCATATATTTTCTCTTAATTTTCTCTATTTCCTCCTGCTCCTTTGCAGAATATGTAAATTCAAAAGTATTACCATTATCCTTCATTCTAAGTCCTTTCTTTTCTAAGCTTCACCGTAAAAGTACTGCCTACACCTTCCTTGCTGCTGACAGATATTTCTCCGCCACAGATATCGATTACCCGCTTCACCAATGCCAGTCCAAGGCCATTTCCCCGGGTCGCATGGGAAGTGTCTCCCTGATAAAATTTCCGGAAGATATTTTTTCCTGTCTCCTCATTCATACCGCAACCACTGTCCTTTACCGATACATAGGCATACTCCTCGTCAGCATATACGGATAACGCCACTTCTCCTCCAGGTTCTGTAAACTTCAGGGCATTGGAAAGCAGATTATGCCACACAAGGCTAAGGAGCTCCTTATCCTCCACAACCGTCACTTCATCATCCATATCTGTTTCAATGGAAATCTCTTTCTCTTCCCAGACCTTTTCAAAATCTAACATACATTCGCACACAGACTCTGTCAGATAAATGCGTTCCTTACTAGGATAAATCTGCTGATTTTCCAGTTTGTTCAATTTCAGAATATTCATGACCAGCGAAGAAAGTCTCCGGGTCTGTTCTGTAATGGCCTCTCCGTATCGGATACGCTCCTCCTCAGAAAGCCCCGGATTCTGTAAAAGCGCTCCGTAATTCTGCATTACTGCAAGGGGAGTCTTCAGCTCATGGGAAACATTGGAAATAAAGTCCGTTCGCAAAGTTTCTACACCGGAAAGCTCTTTTATCATCGTATTAATTCCACCGATAACTTCATCAAACTCATTTCCGCTGTCTTCTCCGTACAAATAATCAATTTGTGTAGAGAAATCACCTTCCATTACACGATTCAGCCCCTCTTTGATTCTCCCTACCGGCTTCTGTACCGTCTGGTATCTGCGAAAAGAATCAATCGCACAAAACACTACCGCCAGAAAAAGCACATTAAGAAGGGTTGCCGGGGCTGCCTTGTACAATCTTGCCGTTGATAAATCCACAAACTGTAAAAACAACAAAAAGTTACAGGTTACAATAAATCCCATCAACATAAAGAATACTAAAAAGGTTCCTATCCCTGTCGTTTTCCATTTTCCCTTCATCGTATTACCGCCTTATATCCAAGTCCATGAACAGTTACAATTTCAAAATCATTACACTCTTTAAATTTCTCCCTAAGCTTTGTCATATACACATCTACCACTCTGGGACCCGATGCAGAATCCATATCCCAGAATTCATCCATCAGTGCAGAGCGTGTAAAGGTCTTCTTGGGGTAGGATAAGAGTTTGTACAAAATATTAAACTCACGTACAGTCAAGTTAATCTCCTCATCTCCTACATAAGCACTATGTTCCTCCACGTCCAAAAGGGTACTGCCTATTTCCAACTTACGGTTATTAGCGATTTTTGCCCTACGGAGCAACGCATCAATACGAAGCAGCAGCTCATTCAAATCCACCGGCTTTATCATATAATCATCAATTCCTACCCCAAATCCCTTTCTCTTAGACTCAAAATCCTCTCTGGCAGTCATAAACAGAATCGGAATATCCTGATTCATCTCCCTCACCGTTTTCGCAAATTCATAACCATCAATCTGAGGCATCATAATATCTGAAATAATCATATCAAACAGATTGCCGTACATCTCATTGTAGGCATCATTAGCCGATAAACATCCTATTGCCTCGAATCCGTTTCTGTTTAAATGGGTACATACTGTCTGATTTAAATCTTTATCATCTTCTACAACCAATATCTTAAACATCATCAAACCTCCTTATGGGCATATCATAACAGATAAATGTTAGAGAAATGTTAACATCTACCCTTTTTTTTCATTTTATGCTCATCCAAAAACCCCCTTGGAAATACATATTTCCAAGGGGGCTAAATATCATCCTAAAGAATTCCGGTTAATTCTTTCTCTTATAAACGTACTTTCTACCGCCAAAGGCAAATGCAACGATTACAACCATCACTGCAATAAGCTGCCATGGAATATACAGTGAATCATCTCCTGTACTCGGAACAGCATCCATTTCATTGGTAGTAACCGGTGTACTACTGTTGCTACTTGCAGAATTTCCGGTATTTCCATTATTTCCGTTATTTGTGTTTCCACCGTTATCCCCTGCCTTCGGATAATCCGCATACACAATTGCATAGGTAGAGAACTGGTCTGTCTCAAAGGAAAGCATACCGGATACTGCATCGAATATGCTGGACAGAAGTTCTGCAACTCCATTATGGATTCTTATTACCTGATATGCTCTGTCAATGGAAGAGTTGGTATTAATCAATGCATTTGGAACCTTAAGCTCAATCTTTACCGCACCATTTGTTTCTGTAACATTCACCGGCTCATCAGAACCAATCTGCTTCATTAAATCAATATCAAGATACATTCCTACAGTGGTACTACCCTTTTTACCATCAATCAAATTCTTATCGGTACCGCTTACTACTGCAGAAATATCACTAACCTCAAGATATACCTTTACTTCTTCGCCTTTTTCAAGTCTGTCCTTTTCCGGCTCGGTCAGCAACTTATCAACCAAACCACCGGACGGCTCCTTTAAATCTGCGTCACAAGCATTGTTTTCCGGCTTTGTAACATCTTCGAAATTATCAACATCTTCGTCACCGCCGTCAGGGTCTTTATCCGGAACATCACTTCCTCCGTCACCGGAAGAACCACCATTGCCACCGTCTCCGCCATCAGATGAACCACCGTTGCCACCGTCTCCGCCATCAGATGAACCACCGCTGCCATCATCACCTGCATTACCATCATCAACGAATTTCTCTGCCACAGAAAATGCCAACGTACCCTCCGGAAGTGCTTCACCGTTTCTTGCCGAAAGACTTGTCTGTCCATTTGCTACTTTTAACGTGATGTTAAAACCACCAGCTCCAGTAAGACGTACCTCCATCGTTTCTGCATTAAAACCATTTAAGGTAATTACCGCTTTCTCAGAAATGGACTTCACACCACTTACATTCTGGGAAATTATGCTTGCATTTCCTCCGGATAAATCTCCACCGGATAAATTTCCACCGGACACATCTCCACCGGATACAACGTCCATGTATGCAGTTACTGTTGTACCACCCACGTTCCACGAACCGGAGCCAAAATTAACGGTGTACTTCACATCCGATGCATTAACGTGCCAATACGTTCCTCCCAGCACACAGGAAAAAACCATTAACACACTAAGTATGCCCGCCAGTTTTCTTTTGATTTTCATTCAGATACCCTTCCTTTCTTCGCAAGTTCTGAAAAGTTACATGTATAAATGTTAATTGCATAGACTATAGTACATCTATTATATAGTACCAAAGAACTATTGTAAATATTTTTTCCCAAAAAAGTATATAATTTCCCAAAACAAAAAGGATATCCCACCGTTTTTCCACGAATGAAACATCCTCTTTTCACTATTTATACTCTTTTATTAACCTAAACACCGTTCCGGAAAGCAGGAACACACCAATCAGGTTCGGAATCAGCATCAGACCGTTACAAGTATCTGAAATACTCCACACTAATCCCAGATCCACTGTTGCTCCTACAATCGCCACAAGGGAATATAGAATCATAAAAGGCTTAATTGCCTTTTCCTTGAAGATAAATTCTACGCAGCGAGCCCCGTACAGTCCCCAACCAATAATAGTAGAAAATGCAAAGCAACACATTGCAACTGCAGTAAAAATGGTTACCCAACTACCATATGTAGAAACGAATCCTGAAATGGTAAGCTCCGCACCTGCAGCAACACCATATTCAATAGGCACACCACTACAAAGAACAACAAGCGCAGTCAATGTACAGATTATAATGGTATCTGTAAACACTTCAAAAATACCAAAGAATCCCTGCTCCACCGGCTGATCCGTATCCGCACAGGCATGTGCAATGGCACCGGTACCAAGACCTGCTTCATTAGAGAAAATACCTCTGGAAACCCCCTTTTGCATACTTAAGAAAAGACTTCCCACTACGCCACCTGTTACGGCACTTGGATTAAATGCCCCATAGAAAATAGAATAGAATACTTCCGGCACACGTTCGATATTTAAAACAACTACACCCAAAGCTAGCACAATGTAAAGAATCGCCATAAAGGGAACCAGTGTTTCTGACACTTTACCGATACGTTTGATACCACCAAGAAGTACTCCGGCTACTAAAAGCATAACGATCACACCGATAATCAGATTACAAATATTGATATGCTGTTCTCCTAAAATTCCAAAACTGGTAAGGGCAGAATTAATTGCCGCAGTAATGGTATTCACCTGAGTCGCGTTACCGGTTCCAAATACGGTCAATATACCAAACAGCGAGAATAAAACTGCCAGCCAGTGCCACTTTTTCCCCAAACCGTTCTTAATGTAATACATGGCACCGCCAACGTAGTCTCCCTGCTTATTGCGTTCTCTGAAATGCACAGCCAGCACAACTTCTGAAAATTTGGTACACATACCTAAAAACGCTGAAATCCACATCCAAAATACGGCTCCTGGACCACCGATTGCAATTGCCCCCGCAACTCCGGCGATATTACCGGTTCCAACCGTTGCAGAAAGTGCAGTACACACCGCCTGAAAAGGAGTCAATGCCCCTTCTGCGGCATCTGCTTTCTTAAATACCTTACCGATAGTGGCCTTCATTGCCATACTAAACTTTCGAATCTGAATAAAGCCGGTACGGATGCTTAAATAAAGCCCCACACCAATAATACATACCATAGCAGGAACGCCCCAGATAAAGCCGTTCACTACTCCATTTACTTTTTCAATTACTTCTATCATTTGTAACATTCTCCCTTATGCCCATTTCTTCCATTCTAACGGAAAAGACATACATGGCGCAACACTTTTTTGAATTAAAGTGTTAATTCCCTAAAAACAGCAAATCCTTTTCCGCAAGATAAAGCTGCTTAACGCCTGTCTTATTTATCTCCCGCCACTCATCCTTTGACAGCTTCCAGCATAGAGGCACTACAGCCTTCTCGGACGTTTTAACAGAAACTGTACATTCCCATAATCCCTCTTCTCCATGCATCTGATACACCGGTATTGTAAAATAGGGCTCACTTTCCGGTTTCTTATGTCGTATATGATGGGCCCGGAAACCTACATGGGTACATCCTTTCTCCCTCCGA
The DNA here is from genome assembly GCA_045541195.1 of Acetatifactor sp. Classification (GTDB taxonomy): domain Bacteria; phylum Bacillota; class Clostridia; order Lachnospirales; family Lachnospiraceae; genus Acetatifactor. The sequence goes on from JAZQIQ010000039.1 coordinate 17,587, forward strand.
ATTACGGGGAGATTCACATCCCAGTCCTCCACATAGCACCCTTTTCCCGGTGCCACCTCTCCGATATTCTTGCAGCCGGTAAGTCTTGCTGCAGCTACCGTTCCCGGCTTTGCAAAAAGCTCCGTAGTTTCCCCCTGCGCAATATTCCTTCCCGCCTCCAGGATCACTAGCTCCTCACTGAGACGATATACTTCATCCCGGTCATGGCTGACCAAAATCACAGTTCCCGAATAATCCTCCAAATATCGCAGTAACTCTCTTTGCATCCCTTCTCTCAGATAATGGTCCAGCGCAGAAAAAGGCTCATCCAGAAGAATCACCTCCGGCTCCGCCGCCATCATACGTGCAAGCGCAACTCTTTGCTGTTGCCCACCGGAAAGTTGCCTTGGATAATGCTTTTCCAAACCTTGCAGATTATATTTTTTTATAAATTCAGTTACAATTTTGTCGGATGTCTGCTTGTCCCTTACACCTACAGCGATATTCTGCGCCACAGTCATCGTCGGAAACAAGGCATAATTTTGAAACAGATATCCTACATGACGTTCTCTGGAAACAAGATTTCTCTTCTCTGCAGAATCGTACAATATCATTCCGTCAATTTCTATCCGCCCGCAATCCGGACATTCTACTCCGGCAATACACTTTAATATCAAACTTTTTCCACTACCGGAGGCTCCCAAAATCGCAATTCGCTTCGCCTCACTTTGCATCTGAAAATCCAGTGTATAGCTTCCCAAGCTTCTCTTAATGGTAATATTAATTCCCATAACCACGTCTCCTTCCCAAAAGAAGGTTCATAACCACCATAAGAACCAATGCAATTACCAACACAGTAACTACCCAGATTCCGGCAGATACATAGTCGCCATCTTCGATTACCAGTGCAATCTGCTGGGAAACAGTGGCTGTTTTGCCCGGAATATTCCCTGCCAGCATGGATGTAGCACCATACTCTCCCATGGCTCTCGCAAAGGTAAGTACTGTGCCGGAAGCCACTCCCGGCATTGCCGTGGGCACCAACACCTTCCACAGAATTTGATGTTCACTCATCCCAAGCGTCCGTGCCGCATGAACAAGATTTGCATCCACCAGTTCAAAGGCTGCCCGGGCGTTACGATACATTAGCGGAAATGAAATTACCAGTGCCGCAATCACGCAACCGGCAAAGGACTGAATCACCTTGATATCAAAGGATGTGTACAAAAAGTTACCCACCATTCTTCTGGTACTAAATAAGAGTAGTAGCAGAAAGCCTGCTGCCGTAGGCGGAAGTACCATTGGCAAGGTCAAGATTCCATCAAGCACCACCCTTTTCTTCCCTCCGGCAAAAAGCACTGCCCTGGCAGCGTAGATTCCCAGAAAAAAGGCTATGATAGTTGCCACAATACCTGTCTTTATGGAGATAAACAGTGGACGATAATCCAAACTCATCAATATTTCCATGATCTTACTCTTTCTTATTCTACATTGGTATCAAAATAATATTTCTCAAACACTACTTTGGCGTCATCCGAAAGAATATACTGCAAAAACTCTTCTGTATATTTCTCCTGCTTCTCCGTAGCTTCCGGGTTTTTCACCCTTGCGACCGGATAAGTAACCTCTCCGGTCAATGCATAATCCACACGCTCTATAATTTCTACCTTATCCTCATATCCATAGGTGTCGGAATAATAAGTGGTTCCTACTTCACAGGCACCTTCTGCTACTACAATAAGCACTTTACTTACATTGCCTTGCTCGCTAATCTCCGTCCCCAAAGCATCCATAATCTCTGCGGTAGTAATGGCAGACACATCCTCTGCTGCGGTTAGAATTCCCAGATTAATCATTGCCTGGCGGGTATACTTCCCTACCGGTACGGAGCCGGCTGCCAAAGCGATATTTTCCGCCTGTCCAATGTTGACCAGTCCGGTCACATTAGTTTCTACACCCTTGCCTTTCACGACAACCACTTGATTATTTACTACATCATATCTGCTACCACCTACCAGAAAGCCATCCTTCTCCAGCGTATTCATCTGCTTCTGTGCTGCTGAAAAGAACATATCACACTCATAACCTTCCTGAATCTGAGTCATTAACGTTCCCGAGCTGTCCGTACTAAGTACAATATCCACTCCTGCATGCACTTCTTCGAATTCTGTAGCCAGCTCCGTCATCACTGTATGGAGGCTTGCAGCTACAAAAACCTGTACCTGTGCATCTTCCTCTTTCACACTGCCACAGCCCGCTACCCCCAGACACATTACTCCGGCCCACATAACAGCCAACATTCTTTTACTTCTTTTCATTTCCACATTCGCCCTCTGTCCCTCTTAAAATACCAAGTCCATGGGACAATTCCGGTAAAATGTAATCCAATGCTTCCTTCACTGCTTTCGGACTTCCCGGCAGATTGACTATCAGAGTCTTTTTCCTGATTCCCGATACCCCACGGCTTAACATGGCACGCTTAGTGATAGTCATGGAATAAGCTCTGATAGCTTCTGCAATGCCATTTGCCATGCGATCACATACCTCGGTGGTTGCTTCCGGTGTAATGTCCCTCTCAGAAAATCCGGTTCCACCGGTAGTACAGATTAAATTCACCTGTCTCTGGTCAGCCAGACGAATCAACTGCGTCTTCAATGGCACCTTTTCATCTGCCAAAAGCAGTTCCTCCACCACGTCATACCCAGCATCCCTAAGATTCTGCGCAAGTAATGGACCGCTCTTATCCTCGCGCTCTCCTCTCACACCTTTATCACTTAGAGTAATGACCGCTGCGGTAAATGGTCTGTCTGCCCTGGGCGGTATCATGGTAATCTCATCTCCCACCTTAATATGACCACCCTTGATAACCTTGGTAAATACCCCTTCTCTGGGCATAATACAGTCCCCCACTGCATGATAGATGGCGCAATGGCTATGACACTCTTTCCCAATCTGGGTCAGTTCCAATTCTGCCTCTCCAATCAAAAATCTGGTTCCCACAGGCAATGCTCTAAGGTCAAAACCTTCTACCACTAAATTCTCTCCAAAGGCTCCAAAGTCCACATTTGCTCCCCTGGTGCGGAAATCCTCAATCTTTTCAAAGGACAAGAGACTAATCTGACGATGCCAGTTTCCGCCATGGGCATCTCCTACAATTCCCCAATCTACTTTAATTTCCGCTTCCGAAATCTCAAATTTCGCCGTCCCTCTCTTTTCACTGATACATATTGCTAATATTCTACCCATTATTACCCTCCAATCTGAACCATTTTCTTTTCTTCCGTAATCTTCTCTATCTCCTCAAAGCAATGAGAATAAGGCTTTTGGCTAATTGACCACACCAGTCTGGCCTTTACATCATCCATATTTCCCACCCGAAGAGGCTCCTTTATGGAAATAGACTTTTCAAAACAAAGACATGGCTTTATCTCTCCCATGGCAGTCATTCGGATACGGTTACAGGAATCACAAAACTTTCCATGAATGGCACTGATAAAGCCGATAATCACATTCTTTCCGGGTAGTCCATAATATACCGCCGGACCATTCCCCAGCTCACCTGAGATTATTTCTAATCTGCCGTACTCTTTCTCCAGTTCCTCAAGTAGCCACTGATTGGAAATACCTTCCTGCTCCTTTCCATAGCCTATGGGCATCATCTCAATAAAACGCAGCACTATACCTTTTTTCCCTGCATATGCAATTAAAGCTTTATAATCTGCATTATCCTTGGTGAGAACGCTGTTCAGCTTAACAGAGAGCCCCGCTTCCAATGCTGCATCAATACCTTTCAATACCCTTTCCAGTGCATCAAATCCGGTGATTTCACAGAATTTATCCGGATTAAGTGTATCCAGACTTACATTGATTCCATCCACTCCGGCTGCTTTCAATTTATGTGCATAATCCTCCAGCAAAATCCCATTGGTAGTCAGGGTCACTTGTTCCACTCCGGGGATTTCCTTTATCATTGCGACCAGCCTGTCAGCATCACGTCTCACCAGTGGTTCCCCTCCGGTAACCTTAAACCGTGTAATACCAAGGCTTACCGCCTGCTGACACACACTTACAATTTCCTCATATGACAGAAGCTCTGACATACTCGTCAGCGTCACTCCTTCCGGCATACAATACCTGCATCTCAGATTACACTTATCCGTTATGGAGATACGCATATAATTTATCTCCCTGCCATGACAATCTACCATACAAATTCTCCGCTTTTTCCGCCTGTTTTCTTACATAAATGAATCCCTGTAATCTCCATCTTTTTATCCACAGCCTTACACATATCGTAAATGGTAAGGAGTGCTACATTTACTCCGGTAAGAGCCTCCATCTCCACCCCTGTTTTCCCTGTGGTTTTCACTGTACAAAACGCACTAATAGATAAATCCTCTTCATGAAGCATAAAATCTATCTCCACTTTGGTTAAAAGAAGAACGTGACATAAGGGAATCAGCTCCGAGGTCTTCTTTGCCCCCATAATTCCCGCCACTCTGGCCACACCAAGTACATCCCCTTTACCCATTTCATGGTTCTGAATCTTCTCAAAGCATTCTCTGGACATGATAATTTTTCCCGTAGCGATTGCCTCTCTCTGAGTTTCTGCCTTTTCACTGACATCCACCATCACTGCTTCACCTTGACTATTAAAATGCGTAAACTCTGCCATATTATTCTCCTCCTCCCCTATCTTTTTCCAAATCCGCAATTTGGGAACGTACATATATCACAAGATAAACAAAGTCCCCCTTCTCCCAACCTATCCAAATCTTCCTTCTTCAGCATCTCTCCTGCCGCAATTCTGGGAAGTACCAAATCAAATATAGTTCTTCTTGCATACATCACACACCCCGGAAGTCCCAGTACCGGTACTTTCCCTTCATAATACGCCAGCATAAACATGGCTCCCGGAAGCACCGGCGCACCATAAGTAACAATCTCCGCTCCCGTATTCTTAATTGCCAGTGGCGTCCTGTCATCCGGATCCACACTCATGCCACCGGTACAGATAACCATATCCATTCCCTGCTCTATCATTTCTAAAATAGCCTTTGTAATTGCAGCATTATCATCCCCCGGCAAGGCATGTATCTTCATCTCCATACCATATTCCTTAAGTTTGTCCACAATTACCGGCGTAAAGGTATCCTGAATACGATTCTTAAGCACCTCATTCCCGGTGGTAACTACACCTACTTTTTTCAACTTATAAGGCATAATGGAAAAGATGTGCTTGTCCTCTGCCAGTTCCTTTGCCTTATCCATCTTCTCCTTGGCAATTACCAGCGGAATCACTCTGGTTCCGGCAATTTTATCTCCCTTATGGATAGGGAAATCTCCATGTCTGGAAGCAATCATCATTTCACCCATAGAATTAATTCCATAAAGAAGCTCCCTATCAATTTTAAGTACACCGTCTACATCGGCAATCAGCTCAATTTTTCCTTCCTTTACTGGCGAAGGATGCATATTCTCCCCCCGACAAATTTCATAGAGAATCTCTGCCGCATCGTTTTCATGAAGCATATCTTCATCCTTTTCCCATACGTAGAGATGCTCCTTTCCCACGCTTAAAAGCACCGGAATATCCTCCTGCCTTACCACATGTCCCTTTCGGAACACCGTATCCTTGGTTACTCCCTTAATAATCTGCGTAATATCATGGCACAGCACATGCCCTACCGCATCCTCTGTTTTAATTAATTTCATCTGAAACCTTCTTTCCTGCAATAATCCTTTCCGCCAAAATCTCCGGTTCTATTACCGGCTCTTCCGGATAGTTGCACACATACTTGGGATAATCACTATTCTTAAAGCCCTCCAGCAGTATGATATCAGCCTCTGGAAAAGCGTGCACCAGCATGCTTTCATCCACACCTTCCGCTCTCTTATGAATCAGCACCTTCCCCTCCGAAAACACTGCCGTACCGTAAGCTCCCGCCTGAAACTGCTTATAGGTGTCCGTTCCCGGTACATCCCCTTCAAAATCATGACCATCGTGTTTAATCACTGCAACCTTATAGCCTTTTCCGGTCAAAATCGGTATTAATTTTGTAATCAGTGTTGTTTTCCCGGTATGTTTATATCCGCTAATAGCAAATAAATAGGGCATACTTTTCTCCTCTAATAAAACAAGGCGATATCTCCAATCGGAAATATCGCCACATTTTTTTATGCAAACAACAGACCTGATGCTGTGCACCACGCCTTACATAAAATGGCTCCTTTCCAAAACGCGGGAGGCAAGTCGTGTTCACTTCTCACCCAGGTTACATCAGGTGTAACGGCTCATAACCATGGCATCTGCTTTAGGTTATTTTGCTCGGAGTCTCTATTTAGTTCTCGTTTAATAACTGTTCATACTCAGCAACAGTATTAATATTTCTTGCAGAAGAATCCTCCTTCGGCAACGTCACTACCGTATATCCGGCATGCACCAGTGCATGCATCAGCTTATAATCCCCCGCCATAATCTGCTCCTCCAGATGTGGTAGTGCAGACTTTGGGTAAATTCCCAGAAGCGGATGCTCCATATCATCTGCCCAGGCAATGGTAATTTTATGACGATGGGAATACACCTCAAAAAGTCTTCGAACCGCAGTTTTTGTCACAAACGGCATATCACAAGCCACTACAAAAAGCGCATCCGCTTCACAGTTTTTCAATCCGGAATAGATCCCCCCGATAGGGCCGATATCCGGTATCTCATCCACTACCATGGGTAAATTCAGATGCTCATAGGGAGCTTCCTCCTCTACCGACAGATATATTTTATCAAAGCCCCGGAGAGCATCTAAGATGCTCTCCAGAAAGCTTTTTCCATCCAGCTCTAAAAACAGCTTTTTCTTTCCGTCCATACGGCGGTTCTTACCACCGGTCATAAGGTATCCTGCAATCATGTTAAATCTTAATCCTCGATTTTTTCAATTTTAATAGCACATACCTTATATTCGGGGATTCTTGCATATTTGTCAAGTGCTGCATTTGTAAGAACATTCGCATTTCCATCCGGGAAGTGGAATGGCATCCAGGTCTCTTTCGGAGATACCTTTTCTCCCACTCTTGCGGTAGAAACGATACTTCCTCGCCTTGAAGAAACTCTTACCTTCTCTCCGTTCTCAATACCAAGTCTTGCTGCATCCTCCGTATTCATTTCGATAAAGGAGCTGCCTTCCTTCTCCATAAGTCCCGGAGTCTTACCGGTCATGGCTCTGGTATTATAATGATACAGGATACGTCCTGTCATCATTATAAACGGATATTCTTCATCGGGAAGCTCTGCACTTGGCACATACTCTGCAGGATAGAACCAGCCCAGACCTCTGGAGAACTTACCCACATGAAGAATCGGGGTTCCCGGATGATTCTTATCCGGACATGGCCACTGAAGACTTTCGCCCTTATCCAATCTTCTATGGCTGATACCACCAAAGATTGGTGTTAAAGATGCAATCTCATCCATAATCTCTTCACTGGTAAGCTGTGGCTGCGGATATCCCATGCGATTCATTAAATCGATAAAGATATCTGTATCCAGTCTCATCTCACCCTCTAATTCCACTGCCTTACGCACTCTTTGTACGCGACGCTCGGTATTGCTGAAGGTACCTTCCTTCTCCGCATAACTTGTTCCCGGAAGTACCACATCTGCAAAAGCCGCAGTCTCTGTCATAAATAAATCAGATACGACAAAGAAATCCAGACTCTGTAGAGCCTTCTTAATATGTCCCTGATCCGCATCAGTAACTACCGGATCCTCACCAAAGATAAATAATCCTCTGATTTCCTTACGGATTGCTGCTCCAAACACATCGGTAGCATGAACGCCGGGCTTATTGCTCAGCTTAGTTCCCCATGCTCTTTCAAACTTAGCTACCACTTCCGGATTGGTTACCTTCTGATAGCCCGGGAAATCACCGGGAAGTGCACCCATATCACAGGCACCCTGTACATTATTCTGACCACGAAGAGGGTTCACACCACAGCCTTCCTTACCAAGCTTACCAACCAGCATAGCCATATTCGACATGGACATAACGCCTTCTGTTCCGGTAGAATGCTCCGTAACCCCTAAACAATAAATAATAGGGGCCTTCTTTGCTTTGGCATACATCAGGGCTGCTTCTCTTAAGTGATCCGGATCAATGTGACATATTTCCGCAACTCTCTCCGGAGTATATTCTGCTACAATCTTCTTTAATTCTTCAAAACCTTCTGTTCTATTCTTAATGAACTCTTCATCTGCTAAGCCTTCGTTGATGATAACATTCATCATTCCGTTGGCAAAGGCTACGTTGGTACCCGGCTTTAATTTCAGGTGCACATCCGCGCTCTTGGAAAGTCCGATATCACGAGGATCTACTACAATCAGCCTGGTTCCGCGCTCTACTGCCTGACGAATCTGCATACCGATAACAGGATGTGCTTCTTCCGGATTGGAGCCTACCAGCATGATGGCATCCACATCCCCGGTAATATCTGCGATCGGATTGGTCATAGCACCACTTCCCAATGTCATTGCAAGACCTGCAACGGTAGCCGAGTGACATACGCGGGCACAGTTATCTACGTTATTGGTTCCGAATGCACAACGCACCATCTTCTGAAGCATGTAGCAGTCTTCATTCGGTGAACGTGAGCAGGCAAATCCTGCCAACGCATCAGAGCCATACTGCTTCTTAATCTCTGTAAACTTAGCAGCGATTAAGTCGAGTGCCTCATCCCAGGTAGCTCTTTCAAACTCTCCGGTCTCTCTATTCTTAATCAGCGGATATTTCAGTCGTTCAGGATGATGTACAAAGTTAAAGGAACCAAATCTTCCCTTTACACACAATAAATTCTTATTGGACGGACCATTTGCCGGCTCCACATCCACAATATGATTATCCTTTACAATCAGATAATACTGACATCCGGTCGCACAGTGAGGGCAGGTTGTAAGAACCTTTTCCACCTTACTTGCCTGATATTTCTTCCGATTCTTTACTACCAGCGCACCGGTAGGACACACACTTGCACAGTTACCACAAGACTCACAGGTAGTTTCCTTCCAGTCCGGTCCGAAAGGTGCATCAATCAAGGTTCTGGTACCTATTTTACTATTATGAAGAGTACCGTTACCGGTAACCTTATTACAGGTGCTTACACATCTCTGACAGTTGATACAAAGCTCCGGATAATAGGTCAGGAATGGATTTTCCTTCTTTGCCTCAAACTTAGCCGCACTTCCCTTGTATACTGACTCGGTAATACCATACTCGTTAGACAAATCCTGCAAACGACAATCTCCTGACTTTGAGCAAGAGAAGCATCTTACATCATGATTTGCCAAAAGCATGTTAAGTACCTGTTTTCTGGAAGATACCACTTTGTCAGACTTGGTATTAACCACCATGCCATCCTTTACTTTGGTATTGCAAGAGGTCACTAAATGATTGTTTCCCTCTACTTCCACCACGCACATCTTACATGCACCGATTTCATTTACATCCTTTAAATAACAAAGGGTAGGAATCCTGATATCCGCCTGCTGTGCAGCCTCTAAAATGGTCAGATTCTCTTTTACTTCTAATTGCTTTCCATCAATACAAATACTTACCATTAGATTCTGCCTCCTTCCACTACGCCGCATCCGAAATGGTCACACCGCAGACATTTTCTGCATTCCTGCATTGCCTCATCATAGGACATACCATTTTCGATTGGCTCAAAATTGTGTTTTCTCTCTCTTGCAGAGCGATCTGTCAGATGTACTCTGCCGTAATGAGTTCTATCATTTTCCTTCGGATCCGGAATCTGAATATCTTCCAGATACTTATGATGATAGCCTAAGTACTCATCAATATTTAATGCAGCCACCTTACCTGCACCGATGGCCTTTATTACTGTTGCCGGACCAAATACACAGTCACCGCCGGCAAAGATTTTGTCATAACTTTTAAGCTTTGTAGTATCCTCTGTCTCAAAGGTTCTGCGACGAGGATGCACATCGTACTCCTCAAAAGGACCTGATACAATATCCTGACCGATAGCCATCAGTACAATGTCGCATGGAACCTCCATCTCCGGCTTATTTGCCTTGGTTGCGGAAGGCTTACCCTGTCTGTCATATACACTGATAATCTGAGGCTGGCATACAAAGCCGCATACATTTCCGTTTTCATCCTCGTGAATCTTCACAGGAGCATTTAAGGTAAGAAGCTCTACTCCCTCCTCAATGGCTCCCTGAATCTCGGAAGGAAGCGCCGTCATATCAATCTGTCTTCTACGATAAATTACCGTCACTTCTGCTGCGTTGCAGCGAATTGCAGAGCGGGCACAGTCCATGGCTACGTTACCACCACCAACAACAACCACACGCTTACCGGTGTAATCCGGAATATTTCCTCTTCCGATTTCACCAAGCATTTCCACTGCAGAGTACACACCATTTGCATGGACACCTTCTACACTTACGGTCTTACCTGTCTGGGCACCGATAGCAATATATACTGCCTGGAACTGCTCTAAAATTTCTTCCATGGTAATGTCCTTACCAACGGCAGTATTTAAACGAATCTCAATATTTCCGGTAGAAAGAATAGCATTAATATCCTGATCCAGACGATCCTTAGGAAGTCTGTAATTAGGAATACCATAACGAAGCATTCCTCCCAGAGCCTCTCTCTCTTCAAATACCACCACCTTATGTCCCATCAGGGATAAATAATAAGCTGTGGTAAGTCCGGAAGGACCACCACCGATGATAGCAACCTTTTTACCTGTAGAAACATTACACTCCGGAACCTTTACCTGGTCAGCTGCAATCTGATCCACCGCGAATTTTTTTAGACCTCTGATATTTACCGGACTGTCAATCAAGTCTCTTCGGCATTTCTCCTCGCAAGGATGCTCACAGATAAATGCGCAGGCAGTCGGGAATGGATTATCATGTCGAATCAAATTAATAGCATCTGCATAGCGGTGTTCACCGATAAGGGCAATGTATCCCGGAATATCCACATGTGCCGGACAATAAGAGATACATGGAACCTTCTGACCTACCTCTGCCTGACATCTATGCTCCTTAATATGGCTCATATATTCTTCTTTAAAGGTCTCCACACTCTGGAGAACAATATTTGCAGCCTCATAACCGATCGCACAATCTGCAGTATCCTGAATCATCTGCGCAAGGGCAACCATATTCTCAAATACCTGCATATCGGCCTTACCGTCCAGAATCTGCTCCATCATATTTTCTACCTGCTCCAAACCATCTCTACAAGGTACACATTTACCACAGGTCTGGCTTCTGGCATCCTGTAAGAAAGATAGCTGTACCGCAATAGGACATACTCCCGGCGGAGTTGCCTTTACACGCTTTACAAACTTATCCAGAAATTTGGTAGTCTTCTCGTTCATTTCGTTTTTGTGAATAACTTTTTGTGAGTACATAAATCCTCCTTGATTTCCGGTCGTTCCCCGGATTTATATGGAATCGAAATATCGTATGGTAACTAAATCACCTATTCGCAGCTGCCTACCGGCCTCAATATCTATAAAGCAGTTGCACTTGGTAAGTGTGCTTATGACAGAAGATGCATGGACACCGGTTGGAATCCTTACCTGCCCATTTTCCGCATATGCCCTGACAAGCCTTCGCAAGCGGTTTATTTTAGGATATTCACTTCCCAAAATCACCTTTTCCTTCTTAGGTAACCATGCATTGCACCCCATAAGTCTGCATGCAATATTCCAAAAATATAATTCAAAATTCGCTATGGCAGCATAGGGATTTCCGGAAAGACTTAAGATAGGCTTTCCGGCCAACATACTACCCATGGTAGGTGTTCCCGGCTGAATATTCGCTCCATGAAACAGAACATTTGCTCCCAATTTTGCCAGCACCTGTGGCAGTAAATCCTTCTTTCCCACAGATACTCCCCCGGTAGTAATCACTACGTCCGCCAGAGTAACCGCCTGCCTAATAGCATCTGCCAACTCATTTTCCTCATCCGGACAATTCCGGACATTTACTACCGTAAATCCGGCTCTCTTTATTGCTGCGGAAAGCATATAAGAAATACTGTTGTAAATCTTTCCAGGCCAAAGCTTTTCATCAATTTCCAAAAGCTCTGAACCTGTGGATATCATCGCCACTTTTACCGGTTCAATCACCTTCACCCGTTCAGTCCCCAGACTGGCAAGAAGTCCTATATGAACCGGTTTTAAACAAGTACCTTTTTCTAAAACCTTAGTATCCGCCGGAATATCCTCACCTACCTTGCAGTAGTTCTGATACTCTTTCACCGGACTGTAAATAAGAACCTCTTTCTCACCGTAATCCGTATCCTCCTGCCGAACCACCGCAGTATATCCTTTAGGCACATATCCTCCCGTCATTACGCGAACTGCCGTACCTTTCTCATACTCTATATCCGTGTAATCACCGGCACATATCTCGCAGACTACCTTTAACCTTACCGGGGTATCTTTTGTAGCACCTGCGATATCCTCAGCCCTCACTGCATATCCATCCATGGCCGACTTGGGAAAGTGAGGCACCGGAAATGCGGCTACCACATCTTCTGACAAAACTGTTCCGGCAGCATCATAAAGAGGCACTATCATAGTTTCCGTCTTTGGCACTATTTCTTTATCAAACAGCAAAACCCCTTCTTCTACTTCTACCATATACACACCCCATCAATTGAAAATCTCAAAACTATCCGGCCAGGCTTTACAAATCAATCGCAAATTATATCTCTTTGCCATTTCCAGTGCCCGGTCCGTAGGTACTGCCTTAGAAATCAATATAGGAATACCCGCTGCTATGGCCTTCTGAGCCATCTCCGTAGGCACCCGCCCTGAGGTAAACAACATACACTCTGCCGGATTAATTTTGTTCAGACACATATATCCAATGGCTTTATCCATGGCATTGTGTCTTCCGATGTCTTCACACAGAAAACAAACTTCACCCCTTCTGCCAAGGATACAACTATGGGCAGCCTTTGTCTTCTTATGAAGCAGTCCTTCTTCCGAAAATGCGTGAATCATCTGAAATATCCACTCTGTTTCATAAAGCACATCGTCCATTACGCCATACTCTTTGTTAGAAGTCTCCTCAGCTTTTCTGATTTGAAAACGGATACAATCCATCTCTTCATCCATGTAAGCACTTTCAATCTCATCCACGCAAGAGATTACACCCTCTGTCAATAATCTCCCTACTGCCAGTTCCTTAAGATGAGAAGGAGTACAAACCATGCTCATCTTCCGTTCATCGTTCACATACAACTCTACGGAAAACTCGGAAATAATAGCACTTTCCACATTTTCACGTTTTCCATCCGGAGTAACCCTTGTTGCATTTTTAAGAATCACAACTCTTTCCTCCTTTGCCACGCTAAAGTGTGTAGTTCTATTATGCCGTATTTGAGACATTTTTTCAACACTTATTTTGTAAACGCTTACATAATTATTTTCCAATTTTCTAATTAACTGATAAAAATGGTACCACCGACCTATACAAGCAACTCATAAGTTACCACATCCAGATACCTGCCATGCTTATAGCCTACCTGATGTATGGTTCCACAATGAGTGAAACCGTATTTCTCATGAAGCCTCATACTAATCTTATTCTCGCCCGTGATCACAGATACCACCAAATGTGTTCTCTCATCCTGCTTTGCCATGCTTAAAATCTCTTTCATCAAAGCATCTGCGATTCCTCTGCCGCGATAGCCTTCCCCAATATATACAGAAAGCTCCACGGTAGAGGAATATGCCTCTTTGGGCCTATAAGAAGAAAGGGATGCATATCCTGCAACTTTCCCTTCCACTTCTGCCACAATCAATGGATGATTCCCTATATTGTGTTCCTTAAACCATTCCATGCGTTCTTCTAATGTTTTGGGTTGCAAATCAAATGTTGCCACACCATTTATTACCTCGTAATTGTATATTTCCAATAACTCCTGCAAATCTTTTTCTTCTGCCTGTCGTATTCTCATTTTCTTCCTCCATATACTCAAAAGGGCCATTGCTACACTGCAACGGCCCTGATATTAACATATATTTATCCCGCAATGGAATTACCGGTATAAAGCTGGTAATACTTGCCCTTTTCTTCCAAAAGCTCTTCATGAGTTCCCCGCTCAATAATTCTCCCCTGCTCCAAAACCATGATACAGTCTGAATTCTTTACGGTAGAAAGCCTGTGTGCAATCACAAATGTAGTTCTACCATGCATCAGCTTATCCATACCCTCCTGAACAATTCGCTCCGTTCTGGTGTCAATAGAAGAAGTTGCTTCATCCAGAATCAGTACCGGTGGATCTGCAATGGCTGCTCTTGCAATGGCCAGAAGCTGACGCTGCCCCTGACTCAAGTTCGCTCCGTCACCCACCAGCATAGTATTATAGCCATCCGGAAGCTTTTTGATAAATCCGTCTGCATTAGCAAGCCTTGCTGCTGCCATAACCTCTTCATCCGTTGCATCCAATTTACCAAAACGGATATTTTCCATGATGGTTCCGGTAAATAAATGAGTATCCTGTAATACAATTCCCAAAGAACGACGAAGGTCATCCTTCTTAATCTTATTGATATTGATACCGTCATAGCGAATCTTACCATCCTGAATATCATAAAAACGGTTAATCAGGTTAGTAATGGTGGTCTTACCGGCACCGGTTGATCCTACAAACGCAATCTTCTGTCCCGGGGTAGCAAAGAGCTTGATATCATGAAGTACCATCTTCTCATCCGTGTATCCGAAGTCCACACCATCAAATACCACATCCCCCAAAAGCTCCACATAATCCACAGTACCTTCCGCTCTGTGAGGATGTTTCCACGCCCAGCGTCCGGTACGCTTCTCGGATTCTACCAATTTGCCGTTTTCTTCTTTTACGTTCACCAAAGTTACGTAGCCGTTATCCACTTCCACTTCTTCATCCAGAAGCTTAAACACACGTTCAGCACCTGCAAGTGCCATAACGATAGAATTAAACTGCTGGGAAATCTGGTTTACCGGCATACTAAAGCTCTTATTTAAGCTAAGGAAGCTGGCAAGGCTGCCCAGTGTAAATCCTCCAAAGCCGGAAAGAGCAAGTGCTCCACCCACAATGGCACAGATAACATAGCTCACATTGCCAAGCTGTGCATTGATTGGTCCAAGTAAATTTACAAAGGCATTAGCGCGATATGCATTACCACATAATTCATCATTAATCTGTTTAAAATGAGCAATGTTCTTATCCTCATGACAGAACACCTTCACAACCTTCTGACCGCCCATCATCTCTTCAATAAAGCCGTTTACCTGACCAAGCATCTTCTGCTGTACCACGAAATGCTTGCCACTGTTTCCTGCCGCATATCCGGTTGCAAAGAACATTACAATAATCATAAGTATAGTTACGCCTGTCAGCGGCAGACTTAAAGACACCATACTGACAAACACACTGACAATGGTAATGGCACTGTTAATTACCTGAGGAATACTCTGACTGATCATTTGACGCAGAGTATCAATATCGTTGGTATAAACAGACATGATATCACCATGTGCGTGAGTATCAAAATATTTAATGGGCAGCTTCTCCATATGCTCAAAAAGCTCATTTCTAAGGTACATCTGGCTTCCCTGGGTCACGGTAACCATCACCCTGGACTGCACATATCCGGAAGTAATACCGATTGCATAGAAGACTGCCACCTGCCCGATGGCTTTAAGCAGCGGTGTAAAGTCCGGATTCTCTGCAAGAAGCATTGGGGCAATATAATCATCAATCAAGGTCTGGGTAAACAGCATTCCCCTCACATTTGCAAATACGCTGATGAAAATGCAAACAATCACCACCACATAGTGCCATTTGTAAAACCTGAACACATACTGCATCAGACGCATAAAGAGTTTCCCGGGATTTTCAACCTTAGGCTTTGGACCCACAGGGCCACGTCTCATCGGTCCTGCCATATTAACATCCCTCCTTTTCATCAAAGTCGCCGTCTCCGCCGGTCTGGGATTCAAATACTTCCCGATAGATTTCATTGTTTTCTAGTAAATTCTCATGAGTATCAAATGCATCAATCTTACCATCATCCATAACAATAATGCGGTCTGCATCCTGAATACTGGAAACACGCTGGGCAATAATAATCTTGGTAGTGCCCGGAATCGCCTCCCGGAATGCCTTACGAATCTTAGCATCCGTAGCTGTATCCACCGCACTGGTACTGTCATCTAAAATCAAAATCTTCGGCTTCTTCAGTAACGCCCTGGCAATACAGAGACGCTGCTTTTGCCCACCGGATACATTGGTTCCTCCCTGCTCGATACGGGTCTCATATCCATCCGGGAACCGGCTGATAAACTCATCTGCACAGGCAAGCTGACAAGCTCTTCGGCACTCCTCCTCTGTGGCGTTCTCATCTCCCCAGCGCAGATTGTCATAGATGCTTCCCGCAAAAAGTACATTACTCTGCAGTACCACAGACACCTGATTACGAAGTGCCTCCATATCGTAATCCTTAACATTTCTGCCACCAACAAGGACTTCACCCTTGGTAGCATCATACAAACGGCTGATTAAGTTCACCAGACTGGTCTTACCACTACCGGTACCGCCTAAGATACCGATGGTCTCACCGGATTTAATCTCTAAATCAATATCCTTTAAAATAGGCTCTTCCGCGCCCTCTTTGTAAGCAAACTCCACATCCTTAAATACGATGCTTCCGTCTGCCACTACTTCTACCGGATTCTCCGGATTCTTTAAGTCACTTTCCTCCGTAAGTACCTCATAAATACGATTCACACTTGCCGTACTCATGGAAAGCATTACAAAAATCATGGAAAGCATCATCAGATTCATAAGTATGTTCATGCAATATGCAAGAAGGCTCATCAGCTCACCGGTGGAAAGCTCACCACCCACGATCATCCTGGCTCCCAGCCAGCTGATTAAAATAATACAAGTATAAACTGTAAGCTGCATTACCGGCTGATTGATGATTACATTTTTCTCTGCCTTGGTGAATATGTCACAAATGGCCTTACTTGCTTTATGGAACTTCTTAGTCTCTTCTTCTTCACGTACATAAGCCTTTACCACACGAATGGCAGATACATTCTCCTGCACGGATGCATTCAATGCGTCATACTTCGGGAATGCTTCTTTAAACGTTGCCGTTGCTCTCCGGATGATAAAGAATAGCACTACTGCCAGAAGAATTACTGCCACCAAGTACACCATGGAAATCTTGGCATTAATGGAAAATGCCATCACCAGCGCACATATCAGGCTGGCCGGCGCTCTCATGGCCATGCGCAGACACATCTGGAAAGAATTCTGCAGATTGGTTACATCCGTTGTAAGTCTTGTTACCAGACCCGCAGTACTGAATTTATCAATGTTGGAAAAGGAAAAGGTCTGAATATGATTAAACATACTCTCTCTCAAATTCTTGGCAAATCCGGTGGATGCCTTTGCTCCGAACACACCTCCCATGATGCCGCCAAAGAGTCCCACTCCAGCAACTACAATCATGAGAAGTCCAACTATAAAAATATGCTTCATATCCCCGGCCTCTACACCATCATCAATGATGGATGCCATAAGAAAAGGGATAAGTGTCTCACAAAGCACTTCCAATAGCATAAACAGCGGTGTAATAATTGCTGCCATCTTAAATTCTTTTACTTCCCGTAAAAGTCTCTTAAGCTTCTCCATGTCTACCTCCTTAAACTGTCATATAGTACCATTGTAACACGGCAAGCGCAGATATCAATAAGTTCACAGAACTTTAACATTTCGCCTCTTCTTTTTTCATAATACGGAATTCGGCCATCACCATTAATACTGCCGCAATTCCCGCAAGCAAATCCGCTACCGGTCCCGCCACAAGAATACCGTCAATGCCCCAGATGGTAGGTAAAAACAGTATCAAAGGAAGCAGGAAAATAATCTGCCTTGTCATGGATAAGAATACGCCCTTAATCGCCTTACCGATAGAGGTAAAGAAGGTGGATGTAATGGGCTGCATAAAGTTAAGCCATGTAAAGAACAGCATCACCCGGAAGGTCTTCTCACCAAATTCAAAGTACTCCGGCGAACCGTCCCCAAAAAGTCCCAGAAGCTGCCTTGGCAGGGTTTGAAACAATACAAAAGAGCATATGGAAATCGCACCTCCGGCCATAGCCGCCAGACGATAAGCATCCCTTACACGCTTATAATTCTTGGCACCATAGTTAAAGCTTTCCACCGGCTGGCTTCCCTGGGCAATACCGATAATGACAGAGAAGAAAATCTGATTCACCTTCATTACAATACCGGTACAGGCGATGGGAATGGACTCTCCATACACAGATAGTGCACCATAATGCTTTAAAGAATTGTTCAAAACAATCTGTACAAGCATCATGGCAAGCTGATTGAAGAAAGACCCCATACCGATTGCCATAATGTCTTTTAAATATGTGAAATCAGGAATAAAATGCTTTTTCCCCAATCTCACGGTCTTATAGTGGAATAGATACCGGATAACAATACATGCAGAGACAAACTGACCGATAATGGTAGCCAAAGCAGCACCTTCCATGCCCCAATGAAATACCAGCACAAACAGCGCATCCAACACCACATTGATTGCCGCACCGGTCAGATTGGAAATCATTGTCATCTTGGGACTTCCGTCGGCACGCATCAGATGACCGCCACCGGTTCCCAAAAGCAAAAAAGGAAATCCGATCGAAGTAATTTTTACATACGGCATTGCATATGGCAGCACGTCTGCCGGAGAACCAAATAAAACCAACAATGGTTCTAAGAAAATCTGCGCCAGCAGCATCAAAACAGTTCCACATATTACCAGCATAGAAGCCGCATTTCCCACAAAAAAAGGCGCTGCCTCTTTATTTCCTCTTCCCAGATTCAAGTTAAAGCAGGATGCTCCACCGATTCCGAATAAAAGCGCCAGCGCCAAACAAGAGGTAGTAAATGGAAAAGCAATATTGGTTGCCGCATTTCCCAAGGTTCCTACCGCATGGCCGATAAACAGCTGATCAACAATATTGTATAATGCCCCTACCAGCATTGCTACAATGCTGGGAATGGCAAATTTCACCATAAGTTTCCCAATGGGTGCACTCCCCAATGGATTGATTTTTTCTTCACTCATATCCAGCCTCCTCTACTTTCGTCATTTTAAGCGTATCTTTTATTATATCTTCTATATATCATTTTGACAAGTAATCCACTTCTATGTTAGGATACCTGTTAGCACACTTTACGAAAGGACGATTACATATGACATTAAAACAATTATTTGCTCCCTCGGACATGACAGAAGGTAAGCCATGGGAAAAGATTTTGACTTTCGCCATTCCCATGATTATCGGTAATATTGCCCAGCAGCTCTATAGTACAGTAGATAGCATCGTCGTTGGACAGTATGTGGGAGACAATGCACTTGCCGCAGTAGGCTCGGCCGGTCCTATATTCAACCTTCTATTGGTCTTATTTATCGGTATCTCCACCGGTGCCAGCGTAATGGTTGCACAGTATTTCGGTGCCAAAAAACGGGAGGATTTATCCAAAACCATCGGAAACTGTATCTCTTTAACAGGAATCGCATCCATTATCATTATGATTGCCGGGGCTTTATTCTCTCGACCCTTACTGGAGCTTTTGGATACCCCTGCCAGCATCATTGACTGGTGTACCTCTTACCTGTTTATTCTCAGCATGGGAATTGCAGGCTGCGCTTATTACAATATTTTGTGCGGTGTACTCCGTGGTCTGGGCGATTCGATTTCAGCCCTGATTTATCTTCTAGTGGCAACTGTTATCAATATTATTTTGGACCTTTTGTTTGTAGCAGGGTTCAACATGGGCGTCAGCGGTGTAGCTCTGGCAACGGTTATTGCTCAGGCTGTTTCTGCAGTCCTGTGCCTGTTAAAGCTTCGCAAAATGGCTAGCACCTTTGACTTAAGACTCCATTACCTAAAGCCCACTGCAGAACATAGTGGGAACATCATCAAATTGGGACTTCCCTCCGGGCTTACCCAGGCAATGCTTTCTTTGGCAATGATTGTGGTTCAGTCCCTGACCAACAGCTTCGGCGAAATGGTTATTGCAGCCAATGTTATTATTATGCGTGTGGACGGTTTTGCTATGATGCCGAATCTTTCTTTTGGTACAGCTATGACTACTTTTGCCGGACAAAACGTTGGCGCAAAAAAATTTGACCGTGTAGAAAAAGGTAGCAAGCAGGGTACTCTCCTCGCCGTAGCATTTGCTACCACCATTACCGCTATTATATTAATCTTTGGAAAATACTTGATGGGAATCTTTACTGATACAACAGAACTGGTAGATTTCAGTAGCCGCATGATGCGAATTCTGGCTGTAGGATATATTGCAATGGCAGTGACACAGTCCCTCTCCGGTGTAATGCGTGGTGCCGGAGATACTATGACACCGATGTGGATTTCCCTGGCAACCACGATTGCCATCCGTGTTCCTCTGGCGTATGGCATTGCATACCTGACCAGAACACCGGAAAATCCCACCGGTTCTTATCTGTGTTTATTCATATCTCTCTTGACCTCATGGGTAATGGGAGCTATAATCACTACTATTTTCTACCTGAAAGGGAACTGGAAGAAGAAAGCCCTTTCGTAAGAAATGGGAGCATAATAAGAAGGGTAACGGACTCTGCTGCCGGAAAAGCAAGCCATACACCGGTCATCCCAAGCACTACCGCCAATAACACTGCACATAGGGTAATTGCCACAAAGCCTCTGGAAATGGAGGAAACAAGAGCCCCAAACGCAGACTCGGTAGCACTTAGATATCCGGTACCCACAATATTAATTCCGGCAAATAGAAAACCGATAAAGTAAAGTCTTAGTCCGTCTACAGCGTAGGCGGACATTTCTTTATTCCCTTCACTGTTAAACACCTCTACAATTTCATCCGGTATTAGGTTGGAAATCCCATTCATTATAATTGCAAAACATAAAGCGGTAATCATAGACCATTTCAGTAGCTTCTTCATGGCTCCCCTGTCGCCCTTTCCATAGCTTTCGCTGAGAAGGGGCTGCACACCTTGCGTAATACCGTTAAATATTGCAATGCATACCAGTGCAATATTGGCAACAATTCCATAAGCTGCCACACCCACATTTCCCGCAATCTTCAAAAGTATGATGTTGAATACCAGCGTAGTCACTCCGGATGCCATCTCTCCCACAAATGCCGACACTCCCAAGGCACAGGACTTAATCAGCCGCACCACAGAAAAACTCTTCGCCTGAAACTTCACTGTATTTTTCTTAGAAAAAAAATGAAGACTGCTAATCGACATTCCCACCACCGGTGAAAAGGCAGTCGCCAGCGCCGCACCTGCCATCCCCATTCCCAAAGGGAACATAAGTACATAATCCATCACAATATTAAAAATACTGCTGGAAAACGTAGCAACCATTGCCAGCGTTGGATTATCATCATTTCTTACAAAAGCACTGAACACATAATTGAGCATAAAGAACGGTGTAAAAAGCAGGAAAATCCGGGTATACGGAGTTCCCACCCTGACAATCACCTCATCCGCACCTAAAAATACCAATATCTTATCCGGAATCAAAATTCCCGCCAAAACAAACAAGATACTGATTATCAGACAGAAATATATTCCGTTAGAAAAGTACAAATCTGCCTCTCTATCCTTTCTGGCACGAAGCACCTTAAACCTAGTGGCGCTACCCATACCAATCATGGCACCGATAGCGAATATCAAACTATATATAGGCAATACCAAATTCAATGCAGCAATGCCGTCTGCACCTGCTGCCCTTGCAATAAAAAAAGTATCTGCCAGAATATATGCACTGTTTCCCAGCATCCCCCAAATGTTCTGGGAAACATATTTTACGTAACGTTTCTTCATAATAACTTACATCTCTCTTACTTCTACTAACTCTTCCCCTCTATACACCAGAGTCAGATCGATATCTCTTTTCCCCTCCAAAAGGTATTGTAGAAAAATCTTGTCCCCTTCCCAAAGATTCAGATCCATCACCTGAGACTTCGGAATCCACTTCAGTGCCCCTTCCTTACAATTAAAATCCACATCCCCCTCAAAGCCGGTGGCTGTATAGAGATACATCTCCTCATCGCACCATTTGTCCGACCGAAAATGAACAACACCATGGTATGTATACTCGGTCAATGTCAGTCCCGTCTCCTCCAAAACCTCTCTCTCAACACATCTATCCGGTGTCTCGCCGGGCTCAAGCTTTCCGCCTACGCCAATCCACTTGCCTTCATTAGGGTCATTTTCTTTTTTGTTACGATAAAGCATCAGGTAATGGTCGTCCTTCTCGACATAGCACAATGTGCACAACTTGACAGTTTCTGCCATCTTATACTTCCTCCCAACCTATATAGTGATACATTCTAACCTGACCGCCATCGTCCTCTTCTACCATACAGTAGAACTCCCAGCCACACCTCTCATAAAACTCTGTGTGAGTGGTAATCAGATACATATCAGGGTATCCTAGACTCTGCAAATCCTCACATATGTAAGCCATCATATCTCTGGCAATCCCTTGCCCGCGATATCGCTCATCCACATATACCGCACACAAATTGGGTGTCAAATCAGTTCTTTTATGGAAATCATTAGCAATTGCTCCCATACCTGCCACAATGTTCTCGCCATCCAGAAGCATATACCACTGGGGCACTTTATTATGTAATTTCTGACACTCCTCCATGCTTTCCAAGTACGCTTCTACCGGTACCTTCCATTTCTCATGAAACCACTGGGCCGCTTTTTCATTCCATGAAGTATCCTCTCTAAATAATACCAACTTATAATCCTTAAACATATTTTTTTCTCCTTAACCAATCTGCTAACAGCTCTGGCCACTGACACACTCCCGGGATCTCTGCCGCCTCACAGATACTCTTTCCATGGCCGCCCTCCGGGAATAAATGGCACTCATACTCCACTCCATGAGCCTGCATAGCATTCACAAAGCTGAGGCAACAGCCTACATTCACTCTGGCATCATCCACACAGTGCCAGATAAATGTAGGCGGCATGTCCCCCCTCACTTTCCTATCAGGACTGTTCCGATTGATATATTCCTCCTGCTCTTCCTCAGGGCACACTTCTTCAAAATTTTTCAAATCATCTTCAGTGAAATACTTGGGTTCCAGACTCATTGCTCCATAGCAGAAAATGGCAAAATCCGGTTTCGACGAAAACATGTCCACATCGTCCTTCTGCTCATATTCCAACTCATCGTAAGTAAGTGTAGTCAGACCGGCATTTCCCGCTCCCGCGGAAAAGCCCATAACTCCCAGGCAGCCTTCTTTAATCTTGTACTCTGCCATCCTGCTTCGCACCACCTGCACGGCACGCTTCCCATCTACCACACCCATATGTGGGTCATAGGGAATCACTCTATAATTTACAATAAATGCATGCATTCCCAGCGAATTGATATACTCCGCTACCGGCGCAGCTTCCTTCTCCGCACGATGCACATACCCTCCTCCGGGAAATATCAGTATGCAACCATGCTCTTTACCATCCTCTATCAAATGGGGTGTCAAAGTGCAGGAATCCGCATTTACCCCTGTATGTAATTCTTCATTGTAGAAGGGAATCTTCCCCTTTTCCCACAAGTCAATATTCTTCATGCTTGTATGCTTCCTTCCGTCTCTATTTGGACATATAAACATCATATAACTTCGCATGTCCGACACCTTCAATTGCTTTGGACACCATGCCTTATTATCACATCCCATGTCCGAGAAATTCCTTCTCTCTGGACACCCCCGTTTTGTAGACACCTCTCATGTCCAATAACTCACAACTTCTCGGACACCATAATTATAAAATCAGATTCTATATCCAAAAATACAATTTTCTGTGGACATATTCCTCTTTCACGTCACAATATGTCCATATGAGCCACATCTAAGGCGAATTGACTGCTGGTAACTTGCTCACGAGCAGGCAGATTGATTCGTGCGAAGATGTATACGGCAATTTTACCTATCATTGTTAATAAAACCATAACCAAGGATATCAAAAGTCCAATGCTCCAACTCAAGCTAAATCCCTTTGATAAAAAACATCTCCATCGGCTGCTCATATCCCGGAATATCCACAACAAATCCACCGCAATCTTTATAGCCAAGCTTTCTATAGAAATGCTGTGCCCCTTCATCCACCTGTGTAGATGTCAAGAGCATGCCATATCCTTGTGACTTCATATCCTTTTCCCAATGCTCCATTAGTTTCTTCCCATAGCCTTTTCCATGATAGTTCCAATCAATAAAAAGCATGGTACAAAAAGGTGTATTATCCCAAAACAGGTTATATCTTAACACTCCAATTGGTCTACCAGCCTCTAACAAAACATAGCCTCTGTTGTCACAAACTTTCTTGTTAAATTCCTGTTCCGGCAAATGCTTATCCAGACTGTACCAAAATTCCTTATCTTCCTCTTGAACGTATCTGATTTCTACCATAACCTGTACCTCATCACTTACAATCCAAAATGCCTCGCCAGAGCCTCCATCATTTCATCTCTTGTATCATTTTCAAAATCTGAACGAGTATAAGTGAAAAATCCTGTGTGTTCCCAATCCGTCTCCATGGGAGGATGATACAATGCCCATGAGTTAAAATTTTTTAATGTATTCTCCGGATCTTTGCACAATTTGATTTGGTCCATCATAAACTTCTTATCCGGATCTTCACGGTCAAAAAATTTTGTGGCACAAATATCCGGCGGATTGCAAAGCATTATCGCCACATGGTTGTAATCAGAAATCTCTCTAAGCACATCCGGGGGAATATTTGTATCAACAATTATCTTTTTTCCGCTTGCAGCTAATTTAAGCAATTCCAGTATTTCGATTTCGATACACTCCCTCGACACATTATTTATCCAATTATAATGCTCCTCCGGTGTCATACTAAGCCACTCTTCCCAACCACTCATGGTATCAAAATAGCATAAGCCCGGCTGCTTCCAGCGAGATAACTTTTCACGTGGAAA
Source organism: Acetatifactor sp. (assembly GCA_045541195.1). Lineage (GTDB taxonomy): Bacteria > Bacillota > Clostridia > Lachnospirales > Lachnospiraceae > Acetatifactor. The sequence continues at coordinate 42,653 of JAZQIQ010000039.1, forward strand.
TGCATCATGGTAATTTTCTCCACATGCAACCATATCGAAACGCTCCGCCAACATCTTCACCATGGTTGACTTACCCGCATAACTATGACCATTTATAAAATAAACATTTTTTAGATAATGTTTAATAAGATTGTCGCTAATTTGTATTTTCATAGATTTCACCTTCCCTTTGTCTATTCACTAAAAGTATCTTGCAGCCACTGATAGAATTTGGGTGCTTCCTCAAACTGTGGAAAATGTGCCGAATCCTCAAATAGAACAAACTCTTTACCTTGATGACATATCAAATCATTCAAATATGTCTCTGCCGCCTCTGGCGATGTCATACCATCATACTTACCCATCACAAAATAAACCGGTATATCCATTTCCGTAACGATATCCGTTATAGGATTATCCGAAGATTCCTTTAGCAATGCATCCTGGTACAAATAAGATGCAGTATATAAACGAACAGCGTCCAATAAATTATATTCAGGCCCAAATAAAAATCCTTCTAAATAATCCAAATCATCATTGATTTTTCTTGCCGCAAATCCATATCTCCTCGCATATCCCCTCGGCGCAATCCTATCTCCATTTCTTACAGACTCTTGCAGGCTTTTTAAATAATTGACATCTTTTGTGTTTCCACGCTCTTCTGCTGCCAATATATATTTATTCAAATTATCTAATTCAGCCTCTGCCTTATTTGACACTTGTCCGATACCAACATATGCACGGTATAGCTCCGGTCTCTGATAAGCCGCATTCGTAGCAATATAAGTTCCATAAGAATGCCCCACTAATACAACTTGCTCCTGCCCTAAGTATTCCATTATGTATTCTGTAAGAGCAATTAAATCTTCCACATGGGTATCGGCAGAAACCTCTGAATAATCCTCAAAAAACTGATATGATTTTCCACATCCCCTTTGGTCATAATGGACAATCGTAAATTTCTCTTCCCATTCTTTCTGATACTTCACTACATATGGAATTTCCGGCCAGCATGGCCCCCCATGTACAAATACAAGAATCGGATTATTCCTATCACAACCTCTTATCATAATTTGAATATTCTCGCCACCAATCTCCACCGTTCGGAGCTCACTAATACTGTTTTCCCCTTCTATTTTAGGAGTCCATGTGGGACGTATCAAGCTGACAACCATAAACACAAGCAATATCACGCTTAAAAATTTTAAACCCTTATATCTCTTTTTCTTCATTAAACTCCCCACTACTTTAAATTCTCTGTTCCCTACAAATTATTTCAAAGACAAAAGTCCTGCACAACATGACATCTGTTCAAATTCCATATGAGGAAATGCCTTTTTTAATTCTTCAAATACAAAATATATTTCCTCATCATCCCACTCATCTCCTGCTTCAACCATACATTTTTCAAGACTCTGGCGAGTAGCAAATGCAACATCTCCAATATAAATACAGCCTCCCTCATTCAACAGCGAAAGCAAATCACTAAGAAAAGCCACCTTTTGCTCATCAGTCAGATGATGTAACGAATAAGTGGCAACAATAGCATCATATTTATGTTGCGTCAAGGGGCACGCCAAGCCTTCCGAAAAGTCTCCTTGAACCAGAAGTGCATCAGGCATTTTCTCCTGCGCAAGTGCAATCATTCTTTCCGAGAAATCTTGTCCAAAGATACTACACCCCTGCTCATACAATTTTGCGGTAAGTGTCCCTGTGCCAAAACCAATGTCCAACACCCTTTTCCCGGAAAGGGACAAGACTCGATTATAAATTTCATTTAAAATCAATTTATACCCTGCAAATGGATATGTTCCATCTTCGTCAGATACTCCAACACTCTTATCATATTCATCTGCCCATAAATCAAATCCTTTATTATTCAACATAACTTCTCTCCCTCCGAAACATCTCTTGCTACAAATTGATATTACATGGAATGGATTAAAGCCACTAGCTCTTCCACATCATACTTCTTCGCCGGCAGTATCACCGCACATTCTCCCAGCACCTCACGGATAATCCGCTTCTCTACAGCTCTGCGATGCTCAAAATGTGCTACCATGCCATCGAAATCCGTCAAATCATGCTCCTTGGCATAAGGGCAACTCTTCAGATATTCCAGCATAAGCTGATACCAGAGCTGATTGCCCTGCCCATCACAACGCTCTTTCCGAATGATGCGGACATTCTCTGCGATATCCTCATTATCTAAATAAAACATAAGGAACTTTTCTTTATCCACCTTCTCCCAAAGTTTCCGGTAGAATTCCACAATATCATCATCATTTAACAAATGAAACAATATCATATCTTCCACAAGATTCTGGAAGAAGGCACACTCAAATATATTACTCTCACCGGAAAATGCCCCATATCTACGAAATACAATCTCCTTAAGCTCTTGTAAAGAACGACGACCATTATAAATCTCATACCGCTCCAAATCCTTATGAAAGCCCGGATAGTCGGTGATGATTCGGGTATAAGCCACGATATAATGCTCTCCTTCTACCGCCGTCCATTTTCGGATTTCCTCCTGAATGTCCGGATATTTCGCCAGCACCTCCTGATACTGCTCCGCAGTCATGTAGGCACACCACGCCAGCTCCACCGGCGTGATATCCCCTTCTGCGTATCTGTGATAATCAGGTAATGCCTCTGATAATCGCTGCACTAACGTGCTTTTTCCGCTTCCCTGTATTCCCTCAATAAAAATATTCTTCAAATTTACTTCTCCTATAATGTCATGTAGACCTCTGACACCTTCTCATACTCATCCTTATCTGCAATCTTCTCGATGCAGATTTCATCATCAATCTTCTTACTTCTGAACAGGTAGCAGCCCTCGTCGCTTACCGTATCATCCACTACAAGTGCTGCTGCCACGTAAAACTTATTTTCTACCTGAAACTCATCAATAATGGCAAATTCTCTTTCTTCTCCGCCCATTTCCATTTCAAAAGTTTCATACTCCATAAATTCATTTTCCATTTTTCTATCCTCCTACTATTTTTTTCGCTTCGACATTTTCTTTGCCAGTTTTTTCTCCACCAGCTTTCTGCGCTCACTGGCAAAACGCTCTTCTTTCTGCATATCTAGATAAGTGCGCCAGCGCTTCCTATCCAATATTCCCTCCTCCAAGGCTACCCTGATTGCACAGCCCGGTTCAGACTTATGACCACAATCTGAGAATTTACACTGCCCTGCCAGCTGTTCAATATCCTCAAAGGATATCTGCATCCCCTGCTCCGCTTCACTGACAAGCAACTTCCGGATCCCCGGCGTATCCATAATCCGACCACCACCCTGTAATATCTTACCGTCCGGCAGATGTATTTCCTCCGGAATCAAAAAACACTGCTTATATGTAGTGGTATGCCTTCCCTGAGCATCTGCCTCCCTAATTCCCCCGGTCAGCATTTCTTCCTTCCCCAAAACCATATTTGCCAAAGATGACTTACCTACACCGGATGAGCCCAGAAGCACTAATGTCCTCCCCGTAGAAAAATACTTCTCCAGCTTCTCTAAGCCCTCACCTGTCACGGAACTGACACAGACATAATCCACTCCAGAAGCCACACGAAGCACCTCTTCCACATATTTCTCTCTATCCCGACACAAATCTGCCTTGGTTAAAACAATTACCGGAGTGCCACCGCTCTGCCATGCCACCGCCAGATATCGCTCCAGCTTCGATACATGAAAGTCCTTATTCAGCGACATAGTGATGAACACATAATCAAAATTGGCGGCCACCGCAAGATCCGGTTGGCCGGGCGTAGTGTTCAACCGCTTAAACACTGATTTTCTAGGAAGAATCTTCAGAATCAAACTGTCTCCGGAAGGATTTTCAGATATCTCCACTATGTCTCCCACCGTGGGAAATTCCACCAAATCTGCAGTATTATAAAATACTGATGTCTTTAATTTTCCATATAAAGTTTTATCTTCTGTAAGCAGTTCATAGCGCTCTCTATGCACTGCCATTACTGTTGCTGTTTTACTTTCCATTTCTTTGTCCTCTTTCTGATAATCATTCATTTTTTTGTGTGATTACCAAAGAGTTCTGAATAAAAACACAAAGCGGTGGTATCACAAATGATACCACCGCAAACAAGCCCAATATATAACAACAGCTTCTACTTATTGTCCTTAGAGGTAATCACACATATAGCTACTTTTAAGTTGTCATTCATTCTCACCATTGCCATATCACATTACCTCCTTTAACAATTTACTCTTTTATCAGAATATTCCTAATCCACATATTTGTCAACCCTTGAATATACCTGAAAACACTTCATTAATCTGCTCTATGGAAATAGGCTTTGATATATGACCATTCATTCCGGCCTCGAATGCATCTCTCTTATCCTTCTGGAACGCATTCGCTGTCATAGCCACTATCGGAATACTTGCCTTATCCTTATCAGCGAGGTTTCTGATTGCTCGCGTCGCCTGATAACCATCCATCAAAGGCATCTGTATATCCATCAAAATCAGATCAAATTCTCCCGGCAGAGAAGTTTCCACTCTCTCCACTGCAGCCTCGCCATCGCCACATACTTCTACCACAAAGCCGTGCCCTTCCAGAATTACCTTGGCAATTTCCTGATTCAGTTCATTATCCTCTACTATCAAAAGCTTCTTCCCAACGACACAACTGCATGCATCCTTTGATTCCTCCTCCACAAAAGCCTCTGCCACTTGAAATGGAATCTCTATGGTAAAGGTAGTTCCCTCTCCCTCCTTACTCTGCACACTAATCTTGCCGTCCATTACATCTACCAGCTTCTTTGTAATAGCAAGTCCTAAACCTGTTCCCTGCACACCGGACAATGTAGTACTACGCTCCCTTTCAAACATACCGAACACATTCTTTTGGAATTCCTCGCTCATTCCCACACCGGTATCCTGTACAGTAATAGTAAGGGTCACATATCCCTCAATACTCATCTCAGATTCTTCTACCGTAAACCACACCTTACCGCCATCCTTTGTATATTTCATGGCATTGGACAAAATATTAAAAATAATTTGTCTGGTACGAAGAATATCCGCTTGCAAAAAGTCATACTTCACATTGTGCATCTGGGTAGCAAAGGTAATCTGCTTCTTGTCCATATCCGGCATAAACATAGCCCTTGTCTCCCCCACCAGCTTGGAAACACTGCAAGGGGCAAGTTCCAGATCAATTTTACCGTTTTCAATCCTGGCCATATCCAGCACATCATTAATCAATCGGAGAAGATGCTTACTTGCCACATCCATTTTCTCCAGGCAATCCTGTACCCGTTCTTCATTCCCGATATTTTCTCTGGCGATTTCATTGAAACCGATAATGGCATTCATAGGTGTACGGATATCGTGGGACATATTAAATAAAAAGGTACTCTTTGCCTTATTTGCATTGTGAGAGTCTTCCAGGGCCTGCTGTAAAAGCCGGTTATGCTCAGCCTCCCGCTCAGCCTTCTCCCGCTCCATTTCCTCCTTATCAAGGGAAGTTATGAAGATAAACATACCGATTACCGCTATGGTATAAGCCATGGAGAAATACGGCTTTGTGGGTAATACGGACTGTGCCACTCCCAGCAAAAGCGGAATCACCGTAAAGGAAACTACCGACCGACACTTACTGTGGTCACTTTCCTCTTTCGATACAATGCACTTTTTTATGGTCAGCAGAATCGCCCATACGAAGTAAAAATATGCGACCATGAACTGATACCGGAATAATGGACCTCGAACATACTGCCCCACTGTATCAAAAGAAAATATCCATCCGTTCCAAAAATTTGCAATCAGCAAAAATACCAACACCGTAAGCGGCATTCGCCCCAGACACAATTTCCATTTTTTATCCCAAACATTTATTTTATGAATTCTCTGAATATAAAGGAATCCTAAATACGCTACGGCATTGGACAGGAAAAAGTAAACATCCGAAACTATAACAAAAAACCACTGTCCCAAATTAATGTATTCCAGATAACAAAGTCCCCACATGGCATCTACCAATGCATATATTGCCGAAACAATTGTGAGCTTCAAAAAGGTCTCATGTCCCTTTGCATATGTATTATGTACACGATGATATATGAATGTTAAAACGATAAAACAAAATATGGCTACTTCTGAATATAGTATATTAATCATCTTTCTTTTTCTCCAAAACTGTCTGACGTTTTATTACTTTTATGCAAACCACATTTACAATTTTAATACATTCCCCGTATTTTTACCATAAATTTATTGTATTTCTTCCGAAAATCTATAGAAACTGCACCTTTCTTTTCCTATTTGTTCATTGCAACTTTTACAAAAGAATGATAACCTAATTACAGTGTTATTTTTAGGAGGTATTTATATGAGCGAAACTAAGAAAATCCCTCTTCGTGAAGAGGTTCCGGTAGAGTATACCTGGGCTTTGGAGGATTTATATGCCACCGACGAAGACTGGAAAAAAGAAATGGATAATTTAAAAGAGCTGGTTGATAAAATTGCTTCTTATCAGGGCAAGCTTAGCAAAAGTGCAGAGGCACTTCTTACTGCATTAAATCTGCAAGACGACTTATCTGTTGTTGGCGAGAACTTTGTAAATTATGCAATGCGTAAGTCTGACCAGGACACCAAGAACACCACTTATCAGGGCTTTAAGGATCAGGCAATGGGACTCTATGCGCGCATTGACAGTGCTCTTTCCTTTATGGGACCTGAGATTTTGGCAATTCCGGATGAAGTATTGGAAGGCTTCTACGCAACGGAGCCACAGCTTTCCGTATACAAAAGATACTTGAATGATATCCGCCGTAAGAAAGCACACATTCTCTCCAACGAAGAGGAGAAAATCCTTGCTGCTGCAAGCGAGATGATGCGTGCACCCGGAGATATCAACAGCATTTTAAACAATGCGGATATGACCTTTGCAGATATCGATGACGGTAAGGGCGGTAAGCTCCCGGTAACCCACGGAAGCTTTATTCCGCTCCTTCATAATGAAGATGTAAATATCCGTAAGGCTGCTTTTGAGTCTCTTTACAGCACCTATGATGCTCACAAAAACACCTCTGCCGCAATTTTATCTTCTCAGATGAAGCAGCTGCAGTTCAATGCAGAAATGAGAAAGTACGGCAGTGCTTTAGAAGCATCTTTGGATGAAACCAACGTAGATACCAAGGTTTACTACAACTTAATTGAAGCTGTACACGAAAATATGGAATCCATGTACAAGTATGTACGTCTCCGCAAAAAGCTCCTTGGCGTGGACGAGCTTCACATGTATGATTTATACACCCCTATCGTTGCCAATGTGGACGCTAAGATTCCTTACGAAGAGGCAAAAGCAAATACTCTTGAGGCTTGTAAAGTTCTTGGTGACGATTATGTAGCAATCTTGAAGGAAGGCTTTGAAAGCCGCTGGATTGATGTATATGAAAATGTCGGAAAGCGCAGTGGTGCTTACTCTGCCGGTGCCAGAAAGCATCCTTATGTATTATTAAATCATCAGGATGACTTAAATACCGAGTTTACCCTTGCTCATGAAATGGGTCATGCACTCCATTCCTACTACTCCAACAAGAATCAGCCTGTTGTGGATTCTGACTATGTGATCTTTGTGGCAGAAGTCGCTTCTACCTGCAACGAAGCACTTTTGATGCAGCACTTACTTGGCAAGACTACTGACAAGAAGCAGCGTGCATACCTGATTAACTACTTCTTAGAGCAGTTCAGAACCACACTGTATCGTCAGACCATGTTTGCTGAATTTGAGCTTAAAATGAGTGAGATATGTGCAAGAGGCGAAAGCATCAACGCAGAATCTGCAAGCAAGGTATATCATGATTTAATCGACCTTTACTTTGGTAAAGATATTGTACATGATGAATATATTGATTTAGAGTGGGCAAGAATTCCTCACTTCTACTACAACTTCTATGTATATCAGTACGCTACCGGTTTCTCCGCAGCGATTGCATTATCACAGAAGATTTTAGAAGAGGGTGAGTCCGCAGTGAAGGCTTACAAGGAGAATTTCTTAAGTGCAGGCTGCTCCAAGGACCCTGTATCCATCTTAAAGGATGCAGGCGTAGATATGTCCACCAAGGAGCCAATCAACCAGGCACTAAAGCTGTTTGCAAGCTTAATCGATGAAATGGAAGAATTGATGGCGTAAAACACAAACGAGACAGTCGCAATGCTGTAGCAGTCACAAGAAACGCCACCGGGGATAGGATCCCCTACGTTACACCTTGCGAGAACTGCGTAGTAATTTCCAAAATCACAGTTTACGGTCCCTTCGTGTCTCGGCGCGTGTTAGACAATCAGCGGATTTGTACCGCATAGGGCGGATTATTTATCAGAAGTGAAAGTTAGCCTTTGGGGGAATATGTTCCTGTATGGGGAAGCTGGTCGAAACTGCTTAAATTTCACAAAGTGCTGACTGCGTATTATGATTAGTCCATGTCTGTTCAAGCTTTGAACAAAATATAAGAACTGTCCTTCTATTGTGAGACATTTTAATATCTCCCCTAGAAGGACAGTTCTTTATATTTTGTCAAAGACGTGCCCCGACATGAACTTCAAACGCAGTCAGCTACTTTGGAAATTTCTACGCACTTTCTCTAAGCTTCCCCATACAGGAACATATTCCCCAAAAGTCTGGCGATATACACAATCAAGTAATCCGCCTAATATGCGGACAAATCCGCTGATTGCTCTAACCTCGAAGAGACTCGAATAATCATAGAACGTAAACGTGATTTTGTGAAATTCAAGCAGTTCGCAGTAGGTGTAACGTAGGGGATCCTATCCCCAGTGGCGTTTCTTGTGACTGTACTAGTCTTTTTTCATCTCGTTTGTGTTTACTCGAATTCTTCCAGTTCCATTTCAATCTCCAGCATACGCTCTAAGATGGTCTCCTGATTATGCTCTTCTTCCTCGATTTGCTGGGTGATTTCCATAAGTCTGGTGTAGTTGGATGCAAGTGCCGGGTCCAGCTGCTCCAGTTTCAGAGCCTCCAGTTTTACCTCGCTGTCTTCCAACATCTTTTCGTATTTAGCCTGTTGCTGCTTTAATCTGGACAGAACTTTGCCCGGATTATAATAAGTCTTTTTATCAAACACATCATCCAAAGTCGGTGACGAATCCGCCTTTTTTGTAGGCGTAGCTGCCACTTCTCTGGCAGCTTTCTCCTCTTCTCTGGCGATTTTCTTATCCCGCTCTTCCAGATATTCCTCATAGGTGTATGGATAGAACTCTACACGCTCCTTCTCAAAATCAAGCACTCCGGTGGCAATTTCCTTGATAAAGTATCGGTCATGGGATACAAAAAGTACTGTTCCCGGGAAGTTCTGAAGCATCTTTTCCAGAGCTTCCTTTCCAACCAAATCCATATGGTTGGTAGGCTCATCCAAAATCAGAAGGTTAGGACGCTTCATAAACATCTTACATAGTGCCAGACGTACCTTCTCACCACCGGAAAGCTGTCCTAATTCCTTGAATACCTCTTCTCCTGAAAACAAGAAATTACCAAGTGCATTGCGGATTTCCACTTCTTTCCAGGTAGGATACATATCCCATAAATCATCGATAACCTGCTTCTTGGGCTCCATGCTTTCTGCCACAGCCGCCTGCTGGTCAAAGTAGCCCCATTCCACACCCTGACCAAAGGTGTAGCTTCCGCCCAATGGGTCGATTTCTCCTACCAGAGTCTTTAACAAGGTAGATTTACCCTTGCCATTCTCACCGATAATAGCCACCCGCTCACCCTTTTTAAGAACAAAGGATACACGGCTCAGCACATCGGTATAGCCAATCTGGAGACCTCGCAAATCAAGCACATCGCTGTAACTGGTGATGCGTGGAGTAAACTGTCCCTGAAATGCCTTGGTATCAAAACGTCTCGGCTTTTCAATCAGCACCATATGTTCAATCTGCTTCTGCTTGCTTCTGGCAGCGGCAACCTTGGTAGGGGTATTCTTCCACTGCTCAATCCATTCCGTCAGTCTCTTGATTTCCTTCTGCTGCTCTTCGTAATCCTTCTCCTGCTTGATTGCTGCTTCTTCCTTCAGTGCCATGAACTTGGTATAATTGCCGGGATAACGCTTGATGCGTCCCCACTCTATCTCATAAGTCACATCAATGACGCGATCCAAAAACATTCGGTCATGGGATACAATAACAACAGCTTTGTTATAAGCTTTTAAATAGCCCTCCAGCCACTCAATGGTGGGCATATCCAAGTGGTTGGTAGGCTCGTCAAGCAGCATAATATCCGGCTTACTTAAGAGAAGCTTAATAAAGGCAATCTTAGTCTGCTGTCCACCGGAAAAAGAACCCATGGGACGCTGCAAATCCTCCAGCGCAAATCCAAACTTCTGAAACACCGTCTCCATATCCTTGCGATAAGTATAGCCGCCAAGAGCCTCCATCTTGTCCTGAAGATGCGCATACTCTCCCATCACACTCTTGTCATGATTCTCGTTCATCAGCTCTGTCAGCTCCTGCATACGTCTCTCACAGGCAAAAACAGGCTCGAATACCTTCAGTATCTCATTTTCCACTGTAATCTCTGTATCCTCAAAACTTATCTGCTTAAGGTAACCGATACGCTGGGTTCCAGCCATACTGATGCCGCATTCCTCATCACTGTCCAAATTGTCCATCTGTACCTCTCCGGCGATGAGCTTTAAGAGAGTGGTCTTACCGCAGCCGTTACGACCCACTACCGCAATCTTCTCCGTATCCTTTATTTCAAAATTTACATCTTCTAATATTGTTTCTGCTCCGTAACGAACGATAGCGTGTTTTATCTGATATCTCATTGTGTTCCTCTTTCATAAAAACAAGGTCAAACCGTGACAAAGCACAGTCTGACCCTATCATATACTATTCATCGTATGAATTGCAAGGAATATTCGTTCTATCCCCTAGAATTCCCTATAAATATCGTCCTTAAGCTCAGACATAACCAGATAACACTCTTTTCCGTAAAGGAGCTTTGCTGGAACTCTCCAAGCTTCTCCGTCATAGAACTTATCTGCTACCATCTCACCGTCTGCATAGAGCTGTTCTACATCACATTCATCCGGAATCTCAATAAAGCCTTCCGGTGTGGATACTGTTACCTTCTTCCAGGTGCGCTTACGCTCTGAACCAAAATTCAGCTCCTCGATATAGGTAGGAGTAAATACCTCTGAAACATCTTCGAAAGTCACCTGTGCAGGATAAAATTCCTTAACTACGGTTACAGCATCAAAGCTTTCACCATTCCATACATAGTATGTAAAATCACCGTCCCAAATGGCCTTGACCACTCCATCTGCTTCATACAAATCGCAATGTTCTCCCAGATACACCTTACCAGAGAGCTTACGAAGGAATCTGGCCTCCTCTATGGTCAATGTAACAATTTTCACACCATCTACCCTTACTACGGAATCCTTACCTACTGTAGCCAAAACAGCATCCTTACCGGCAAATTTATACTCCGGCACAATCCCATCCACTGCTACAAAGAAATAGGTATCATCCACCTTACACAAAGGCTGGGCAGTTGCATACTCTAAGCACTTTCCTGCCACATCCATATTAAATGGGAAGAAGAAACTTACCTCACCCTTTACTGCAAATGCCGGAAATACCACTTTTCCTGTATCGATTACCACATCCTCATGATCTGCAAGCTTCCAAAGACGCTGATAATTATTTACAAAGACAAAGCCACTCTCCCCATTGGTTCTCATACAATAGCGCAGACTCTCAAAGTCAGATGCCACAGGTTCTTCTACGCTCATCACATTCTCCATGGGTGCAAATACATCTCCGAAATCTGCCACAAACAGATGTAACATATTCAGCATACCATACTGCTCTCTTGCCTCACCATACTGGGTCAGTGCAGTGTGAAAATCATAATTCAGAACCGGCAAATCATTGGGATACCCTGTGGCCTTACTTTCCTGAAGGGTAGAAAGCTTACCGATTTTATTGGTGCCGCCGTGATACATATAGTATCCCACCAGATTATTACCATCTCCCAGCTTCATAAGTGACAGTACATAGGCATCCTTTCCGGATACATTGATTCTGCGGTGATGGGTGGACTGCAAGCCACTACCCAGCTCACAGGTTGCAAAAGGATATTTCTCATAAGGGATTCTCCAACCATCGTCAGAAGTAGTATCCTGAATAATATCCGTTCCTACCGTAGAATCATTTCTGCGGGTATCAAATACATAGTGTGCACAAGGCGGAAGCTGCTCTGTATGCTCTGCCCACGGCATATCCACGTAAGCCGCAAATACCGGAACCACATCATCCACAGGGATTCTTGCTCCCACTTCGCTGTTCCATCCGGTTACAGTATAAATCGGAGCTTCATAACCCATTTCCAGTGCCATCTCCTTCAGTGCCAATAAATGCTCTGCATTATCCACCAGCTCATTTTCAAACTGAATACCTACAATATTACCACCATCTTTGAAGAAAAGTCCCTGCACTTGCTCATAAATCTTCTCATAGAAAATTCGCGCCTTCTCCATATAGCCCGGGTTATTATCACGAAGCTTAAAATCCTTCTGCATCAGCCAATCAGGGAAACCACCATTTCTACACTCGCCGTGAGCCCATGGACCAATACGTATTACCACATCCATTCCCGCACGCTGTGCCTCTAAAATGAATGCTCTGATATCTTTGTCACCGGAAAAATCGAATTCCCCTTCGATCTCCTCATGATAAATCCAGAAAAGGTAAGTTGCCGCAATGGTTACACCGCCGGCCTTCATTTTGCAAAGTTCATCATACCAGTCCTCTCTGGAAAGTCTGGAAAAGTGTACCTCTCCCATAACGCCAATCCAAGGCTGTCCATTTCTCTCAAAATAAAGGCTGTTTACCTTGATTTCTTCCTTACCGTTATTACTTCTTCCCATCTTCAGATGGTCACGTAAAATCTCGCTTTTCTTATATTCCTGAAACTGATATACCATTGCTCTTCTCCTATCAGGGGCATCCTTACTCAGCGGCCAACACAAATTCCTTCATCAAAAGATACATCGGTGGTGCGTCCACATGAATTCCAACTTTCAGATGTCCTGTTTCACATTTAATATTTTCGATTGTATAGGGCTCCCACTCATGTTCCGTAGGATGAATTACTTCTGCATACTCCTTTTCGCCATCTAGAGCAAAAAGCGTCACATTTACGTTGGTAGTATCCACACCTTTAATCTGCACCTGAAGACTGTACTCTCCGGGTGTCACGTCGACCTCCTGCTCTAAAAAGTATGTAAACTGCTTATTTGCTTCCATACGCATGGCATTCACCGGGGGTGCCGGGAATGGCTCTACAAATTCCGGGAAAATCTGTGCCATTACATTATCCGTATTTTCGCTCATATTCCAAAATAAAAGACCGTCTTCCCAATCTGCATTCCGAAGAAGATTCTTTTTACCGGAAAGCTGGGCGATTGCTTCTCCATTATTTTTCACTTTTCTCTTGGCAAGTAATTCCTGCAAAGTATCCCGGCTGTACTGTGCACGTTCAAACAGGAACGACTTGATGCCCTCCATGGCACGTCCATCTTCATCCAGTACACCCATGTTGGTGTCCCACCCCTGATGCTCACTCTGGGCCTTACAGATAGGCTCCCAATAAAAGACGCCCTGTCCCATTTCATCTGCTACACTTGCCACCAGCTGCATCACTAAATCCAAAACTACCTTTTGGCCATCCTCGCTTGCTTCAAAACCTGCAATTTCCACCTGTTTCTTATCCACAAAGCCCTCATGACAGATTCGCCACGGATGTGCCGTTTCCACTATCATAATCGGTTTCTTGTATAAATGAATCAGACGCTCCATGGTCTCCTTCAAATCCTGATATGTACCATGCCAGAAGGGATAGAAAGAAAGTCCGATGACATCAAACTCCTCCATTCCCTCTGCAAGAGCATTATCAAACCATTCCTTTAAGAAAAAGAATCTTCCGCCCTGATCCAAGTGAATCATCACCTGCATCTCATCCTTACCTGCAACAGCTCTTGCGCCGCGAATACCGGCATTAATCAGCTTTACCATTCCCGCACAGTCCGGCAACTGTCCATCCGGGAATAAAAATCCGGAACGTATTTCATTGCCAATCTGTACCACTGATGGCAAAAGTCCCTGTTCTTTCAAGGTAAGCAGAGTATCCTTTGTATAATCATATACAGCCTGCTCCAGCTCTGCAAAACCTAAATTCTCCCATGCAGCAGGTTTCCTTTGCTGGGCAGGATCCGCCCACCAGTCTGAATAATGGAAATCCAACATGAATTCCATATTATGCTCTTTAATTCTTTTGGCCATGGATATGGTATCTGCCAGACTACAATATCCACCGCTTTCTTTTATATTTTCAGGAGTATGCCATAAGCGTAACCGCACCGCATTTACCCCATATTTTTCTAATAAATCAAAGGTCTCCGTAGGAGTCCCGTCTATATCTTTTACAACCATTCCTTCTGCCTCATACTGTGGCACAAAAGAAATATCAACACCCTTTAAAAACGCTCTACTCATATGACCTCCGTCTTAATTCCGATTTGTAGATTTCCGAAATAAAATATCATATTCCATCATTTTTTTCGTGGGACAATCCACTCCTTGTAGTTTGTTAATCATTAGCTTGGCAATCTCATTTCCCACCTTCACAGCATCCACATTTACCGTAGTAATAGGAGGGTTAAAATCTCCCAGATGAGAGCTGTTATAGAGAGATGCCACCGCAATATCCTTAGGAATCCGATATCCCTTAGATTGAATGGCAGATACCACATGAATACAAAGGCTATCATCACCACAAATAATGCATTCTACCTTTTTATTCATAATATCTGTAATCACAGCATCCAATAAATCAATTCTTCCGGCTCCCGTATAGACAACCTGCTTTTTTTCATCCAGTCCATTTTTCAAAATCGCATTGTTAAACCCCTCATAACGACTGCGATTTACCTGATAACTCATATCTTCAATAATCAAGGCAAATTTCTTAAATCCTTTTTTAATCAGCAGAGTGGTCATGGTCTCTGCCGCTTCCCTATTGTCCATATCCACCTGCAACACATTAGGGTTACTACAGGTTCCCGTCATGGCAACCGGAATATTCTTTTCAAGCAAATATTCTACTGCAATATCATGTTCCAGATTTCTGGTAAGAACCACACCATCTGCTTTATTACGCTCTATCAACTTTTTAATGCCGGAAATATCCGTAGCCGTTGCAGTAGCAAAGATGATATTGTAATCCATTATGTTTGCCACCTCACACATACCGATGAGGCAACTATGAAAATAGGGCTTACTTGTAATATACATATCTGCCGGAAAAACAATGCCGATATTACCGGTTTTTGAAGAAGTACTAACACCCTTTTCCCTTTGGTCCTGCTGTTCCATAAAGGCAATAATTCTATTTCGGGTCTCTTCCCCGATTCTACCCTTTCCTGACAACGCTCTGGACACCGTACTCTTCGATACATTCAGTTCTTTCGCAATTTCATCCAGCGTCATAAGTATATCCCCTTCCCATACTTATTTCCATCTGCAAACTCGTGCTTTACACTCATCGTCTGCTTCGCAGACTGTTTGCTCGTTGTATGTGCAAAAAAACCAAATATCACTTCGAGCTACTTGTTTTTCTTGCGCGCTATATACATTATATCATTGTATAAAACGGGCTGCCACACAAATGGCAGCCCCTTTATAATATTTTAGTTGTTCTTTACATGCTCAGCAGCCTGCTTCTCCATCTCTGCGAGAATATCACGAATACCGGCACTCTCAAGTGCAGCCTTAAACTCTTCGATAGAAGCATCTACATCATCTACAAGACCATTTACAAGAGGATCAAAGTAGGTACCAACAGCTGCTTCAACAGCTGCAAACTGTGTACTTACGGAAGTAGAATCAAAGTTGAAGCTATCGTATGGATGCTCCGACTTAACATTGTTGTTCCAGGTATCAATCATTGCATCATGAGTATCGTCCAGAATAGTTCTATCCTCGATATACTCGGTTCTCTTGATTTCACAGTTTGTCCATCCCCAGTTACAGTTGCTGTCTACACCAAAGTTAGACTCGTCGATTACTTTGTACATATCATCGCCAACTGCTTCCCAGTGCTTGCCTTCGATACCAAGCATAGCAAGATCGAATACTTCAGGGTTGGTATAGAACTCATTAAGTACCATCATTGCACGCTCTTTGTTCTCAGAGCCAATATTGATAGCAACACCATTGTTGATATAAGAGTTAACCTTCTTAGGCTGTGAAGCTACAGGGTCACATAAGGTTACATTCCAATCAGGATTCTCAGCATTTGCCTGCTTCGCAAAATTCTTACAAGAACCAAGGTTCCAAATCATACCTGCAGTCTTACCGGTTAAGAGACCTGTCTGTCTTTCATCGGTAGAGCTGAGTACGTCAGCTGACCAGCAGCCTGCATCTGCAAGCTCTTTCATCTGCTTGCAATAATCGGTGAATCCCGGCCAATCAAGCATATAATAGAAATCAAGATCACTTGCATCCTGTGTATTGAATAATACTAACTCACCGCTCTTAGGAGCACCACCGGTAGTGGTAAGACCTTCGTTCTGGAAATACTGATAGTAAGGACCACCCTGGCTAGCATAGATACCATTCTCAGCACATGCACGATAGAAGGTTACAAGCTCATCCCAATTGGTAATCTGTGAAACACCAACCTGCTCCATAATATCGGAACGAACTGCAATAACGTCCTGACCGAATTCATTCTGATAGTTAGGAACCATGTAAATATTACCGTTAATCTTTGCCTGATCCCAAGCCATAGAAGGAACTACATCCCAGATGTCAGGAGCAAAGGTCTGAATAAACTCTTCAGAAAGTGGCTGGAATCCGCCAAGTGCAACAGTCTGCTCATAATGTCCCCAGCTGGAAGCGGTGAAGATTAAGTCAAACTTTTCTTCTGAAGAGAACAGAAGAGAATACTTTGTATCATGCTCGCCCCAAGATAAGAAATCCACACTGATGGTACAGTTTAATTTCTCCTTTAAAATCTCATTAATCTTTCCATAAACCTCATCAAAATCAGCGGTTCTGTCACCTAATAAGTACATTTTTAATTCTACGTACTCATCAGTTGTTGCATTCAAGTCTACATCTGTGTTGCTTGCACTTCCGCCACAACCGGAAAGTAAACCTGTTGCCATTGCTGTCGCTAATAAAAGCGAAGCTAACTTTTTCATCCTCTTTTTCATAAAGACCTCCTTAAAAATGAAATATCTTCTTGTATGTTTGACTGCCTCTCGCAGTTTTACATCCACGTTTAACCCTTTACTGCTCCGATAGTAATACCTTGTACGAAATACTTCTGTACAAACGGGAATGCCAGGATAATAGGGCCGGTTACAACGATGGTCAGTGCCATCTTCAGTGTCTGCGTAGGTAATGATAAGGCGCTTACTACAGAACTACTTACCGTTGTATTCGCAATCAGCTTCTTATATGCCTCAATGTTGTTAACCTGCTGGTACAGGAAGTACTGAAGCGGATACTTTTCTTCGGAATTGATATAAAGCATTGCATTATACCAATCATTCCAATATGCCAGAGCAATGAAAAGACCTACGGTAGCCAGTGCCGGTTTAATCAGCGGCATTACTACTTTGAATAAAGTTCCTACTTCACCGCATCCGTCAATCTTTGCTGCATCAATCAGTGAATCCGGAATAGATGTTATGTAACTCTTCATTACCAGTAAATTGTATACAGAAAATGTCAATGGTAATAACAGAGCAAGATAACTATCCTTTAATCCTAATGTTCTGGTATAAAGAATAAAGGTTGGTACCAGACCGCCGGAGAAAAGTGTGGTGAAGTAGAAGAAAAAGGAAAATCCGTTTCTCCACTCAAAATCCTTTCTTGCCAGTACATACGCAGTCATGGTCTGGATTAACAGACCCACTACAGTACCTACTGCAGTCAGTATAATGGTTGTTGCATAAGCCCGAACAATGGTAATGGGCTCTTTAAATACTGTTTTATATGCCTCCAAGGAGAAGTCCTGAGGCAGGATAGAGAATCCATTTGCAATAATTGCCGATTCCGAAGAAAAGGAACCGGATAAAATCATAATAAACGGAATCAGACATACCAAAGCAACAATACTACAGAAGGCATATGCCATAATATTTAAACAGATAACGTCTTTTCCGGCTTTTACTTTTCCTAAATGATTCTTTTCAGCCATATCTACACCTCCTAGAACAATGTGTAGTCTTTGTCGTAAAGACTTACCAGTTTATTTGCAAGAAGTACGGTAATGAAGCAAAGTACGGACTGGAACAGACCAATCGCTGCTGACATACCGAAGTCGTTACTTGAAATCAATGCTCTGAACGCCAATGTATCGATTACGTCGGTAGTGTTATATAAAAGACCGTTGCTTCCTACCAGATTGTAGAACATATCAAAGTTACCCTTAAAGATACCACCGATACTCATTAAGAAAAGAATAATCACGGTTGGCATAATGGAAGGAATGGTTACCTTGAAAATTCTCTGGAACACATTCGCTCCGTCAATGGCAGCAGCCTCATAAATG
Organism: Acetatifactor sp.; assembly: GCA_045541195.1. Lineage (GTDB taxonomy): Bacteria > Bacillota > Clostridia > Lachnospirales > Lachnospiraceae > Acetatifactor. Next base: position 61,260 of record JAZQIQ010000039.1, read on the forward strand.
GAGGTATCCACACCCATAATCGCTGCCAGATACATTACTGAACCATATCCCACACCCTTCCAGATATTGAAAAAGAGTAAGATAAAGGGCCATGCCGCCGGTTCCTTATAAAAAGCAAATTTCTCAAATCCCATAGAAACTAAGATTCTGTTAATAAAACCGTAGTCAGAACTGAAAATGTTAAATGCCATAACACCTACGATAACCCATGAAATGAAATAGGGTAAAAACATCATAGACTGGCTGATCTTACGGAATCGCTTGTTGCGAATCTCTGTCAAAAATACGGCAACTGCAATCTGTGTAGCAGTACCCACCACAATAAACAAAATGTTGTATAACACCGTATTACGGATAACAAGTGCCGCCTGACCGGATTTAAAGAAGAACTTAAAGTTTTCAATTCCGTTCCATGGACTTCCCCAAATACCACCCTGATAGTTATACTTTTTAAATGCCATTACTACACCGGTCATTGGGTAGTATGCAAAAATCAGGGTATAAATCACTGCCGGTGCAAGCATCAGCAGATACACTCTATACTTGTACAGCTTCTTCAAAAAACGTTGAAACTTTGTTTGTTCCTTCATACTTTCTCCTCCCGCACCTTTGCGCAACACCTTGCGCATTTCTTTTCATTTGCGCTACGTTTCTCTTTATGTCTTTATTATATTTTTATATAAAACAAAAATCAATCCACAAGAACAATAACATTTTTGCACAAAAAATTGTCACTTTTTACAAATTCTTTGCGCATAGCGCAACTTTTGTTGCACTTTTGTTGCGCAACTCTCGGCATTCATCGCAAAGACGAAATATGCTTCGCAAATCTCACTCTGGTTAACAATTTCAAAAAAAGAGCTGTCCTGAAAACGTAATTCAGCGACAGCCCCTATCATTTAAATCTTACTCTCATTAGTTGCAATGATATTTTTCCAATACCTTTTCTGCAGTTGCAACGCGTTCATTTATCTCATCTCTTGTGGAATCCCAATAACCATCCATATCCCCCTCGACAAACATTATGCAATGCTTATTTTCCGGATGTTCTAAAAACTCAAAATATTCCTTGCGAGTTTCATACAACGTCTGTAGATGAGCTCGTGCCTTTTCTTTATTCCCCGCCTTGGCATTGTCCACAACCAGTCCTAACAACAGGGAAGTCTTCTGAAAAATCTGTCTGTGAGGAAGGTAGTCACCTCCTGACAAAAATCCATCAATCAATCTCAACATATACTCATTCATCTCAATACATTTTTCATCGGCACCACTTTCTCCCTGTTCTCGCGTAATCCTTACTGCCAAACGAATACTTCTTGCAACAAAACGTGCTTTTAAGGCGAAGCTATGCTTTATTTTTTCAAGCGCAACATCATATTTTCCATCCGCATAAGCCATCTCAGCTTCCCAATACTCCCTATCACCATAAACGTATGGCAAATTCTGCATAAGATTTTCCGCTTTACTCATTTCACCACACAAATCATACGCTCTTGCCATCAAATAGTACGTCTTGCACACATTATCAGCGTTACTCTCATATCGGAAAATACTATTGCCGTATCTTTCGCATTCTTCCAAGAATACTTTCTCAGACACATCCAACTTCTTTTTTGCATATAACTCCACATAACATTCCAGACATTTTAATGCAACGTCAGGGACATCCGGATATTTGTTAAAGAAATTTAAAGACATCTCGTATAAGTTACTTGCCTCTTCTAAGTCAGTAATCAGATTAATGCCTCCATAATATCCCCTAATATCCTGCAAAGCTCTTTCAAAATCCTCATTCGTATGTCCCAGTAACATATCTGTCGAAACCTCTAACACTTTGGCCAATGGTACAATCTGAGAAATATCGGGCATCCCCGCATCCGTCTCCCATTTAGAAATAGCCTGAGTTGATACTCCTATCAATTCAGCCAGTTGTCCTTGCGTAAACTCCTTCTCTTTCCTATACAACTTAATTTTCTGACCTATCGTCATTGTTAATCACCTCACCAATATACTCGGTACCGTGACTCTATGGTAACAGATTATATTAACAACGTACACCATTCATTTTGCAAACAAAAATCAACGCAACGTGGATTTTCTCACTAGTCTACATTATGTCTAAAATTATCGGATGTTTTTGGGCTAAGGAAATGAATAAGAGAACATTCCATCCCTAACAGGATGGCACTATACATGCGTAGCCAAGCATCTACTCTACAAACTCATAATATATTCTACTCATCTGGTGAGCGCTCTCAATTTCCATAGCCTTGGTTAAATACTTCTTTGCCTCTTCCATATTACCCAGTCCAATATTTCCAAGCCCCAAAAGATAGTTACAATGAGCCTTGTTTCGCAAAGTATAATCATCCTCAAATACAGTCAAATCCGGTAAGGATACCGCAAAGTACTCAATCTTTACCTCATCCTCCAAATGCGCCCGTCCGTACTCGGTGAGGCGACGGAATCTCTGTTGCGCCTTATCTGGTCTGCCAAGCTTTGCATGGGCAAGTCCCTGATATAAAATCATATCTGCAGGCTGATCATTATAGTACATCACACCGGCAGGCTCATCGGTTCCAAGGGTTGCTTTCGCAAAGCACTCTGTAGCTATTTCCATATTGCCCAAAGCCTCTTCCACAAGTCCCAGATGATAATACAAATGATTGTCCTTACAGCCCTCCAGTTTACCTTCTCCCAGATTATGAGGGTACACAAAAGCCTTCATAATCCTCTCCTTTGCAGCACTGTAATCTCCTGATACCATATCCGCCTTTGCCATCTGCAACAGCGATAATACATACTGTCCCGTTACCTTACCCTCACCACCTTCCCAGGGATGGAAGCGACGACTCACAATATGCCCGTAAGCTGTCTCATACTGCCCCGTCATATTCAGAAGGGTAATATATTCGATATACAAATCATCACGCTTATCAAGCAAAGTGACATGTTTCTCATACTCTGCAATTCTTTCCTCAAAGCTGTACCCCACCTTCTTGCGAAGCTGATCCAGCTCTAAGAACATTCTCACATCACACTCATCCAGAGCAAAAGCCTTCTCCATGGCAGCAAGTGCTTTCTCTACACACTTCTCTTTGTTATAGTAGGCAATTGCCAAATTACGATGTACCAATGGGTATGTGCCTTCTTGTACCACAGATTTTTCCCATAGCGCAATCGCTTGCTTATACTGCCTCTTGTCATAATACAGACAGGCAAGATAATAGCATGCCTTCGCACTATTTGTACTATGCTCCACTGCAAACTGAAGCACTGCAATATCTTCTAATTTGTTAGGAAAGCAGTATGCAGGGTCTGCATTCTCTGCCATAACCAGCGACTCCTTATATTCGGCTCCCATCTGTGCCTTATAGTATGCCAGATAATACTGTACCATAGGATAATCTTCCTGATATTCTCCCAGTACCCACACAGCTTCTCCATAAGCGCCAAACTCTGCAAAATCTCTTGCGCACATAAGGTAATTCTCACGAAATCCCCTCATTCTGACTTTCCATTCTGCAAGAGCCTCTTCGCAACAATTCTGTAAGATTACCGATTCGTAGCCGGATACAAAGTCAAAAGGATCCAGTGCAAGATTCTCCGTAATCCATTCCTTTGCTTCTTCCTTTCTTCCAAGCTTACGGAGAAGATACGCCTTTAAACCTCTTGCCTTAATGTTATGCATATTCTTCACCAATGCTTTCTCAATCAATTCATATGCATGAACAAATCTACCTTTTCTCGCCTGTATGGCCGCCAGATAGTAAAAGCTCATCTCCTGCTGTTCACTGCTCCAGGTTGCCTTATAGAAGGCATCATAGCTCTCCTCCAACTTATTTTGATAAAAAAGTGTTAATCCCAACAGATAATAGCTCTCACTGGTAAAAGGATTGGGATTACGATAAGTCATACGCTTAAGTGCCTTCTCAAAATACGTCTGCGCTTCCACAAAGCATCCTCTGCGCATCAACAGCTCGCCATAGGCATTGTTAATACGGATATCTCCAGGATCTCTCTTAAGCCCCTCCAAATAATACGGATCCGGTAAATAGGTTGCATGACGGTACTGCTCAATATGAAGTCCGGTAAGGTACAGCTCCTCATTGGTCGCTATCTCCTCCGGTTCCTTTGCTACTTTGGCTGGCTCCGGAATCTCCGGCTCCTCCCATTTTTCCGGCTGGTAAGATACCAGACACTGCCCCTTAGCCCATATGGACACAAGTAATCTATCCTCTTGTAAACCTTCCTTTTCCATGGTCTTAGCATAAGTATCCACCGGAGAAAGCTTCGTATCCTCCGAAAGCAGTGTAGCACCGTCATAGGTCAAGATAACTTCTGCACCCTCATATATACCGGTTGCATAAGCCTTTATGGTGATTTGTTTACCGTCATATTCCAATCCCACCGCAGCCTCTTTGGTAGCATTTTTCACCTGTCCTACCGCTTTATAAGGCATAAAATACTGCGTAAACGTTTTCTCCTCAAAGGGCTTTAGCCAGGTAAAATCCGGCTGATTATCGGTGAACATACCTGTCATCAGTTCAATGTACGGTCCATCCTCATCCGTAAGGTTACGATCCCAAGCCTGTCCGAAATCACCATTTCCCCAGGTCCACTGCTTCTTACCCGGTGATACATGGTGGTCAGCCACATGTAAAAGTCCGGCCTCTTTACTGTAATCATATCCTCCCACAAAATCGTACTTGGATTTCTCTGCCATATAAGAAGTGGGCACCGGAATATTCTTATATCTGGAAATATCCACACCTGCGCTGTAATCATGCTTATAATATACACCATCCGCAATAGGGAACTTACTCACATCCCTTTTACCGTGGTCCATCACCGCGTGAACATCCGGTGGAAAGATGGACTGAGTGTAATCATTTACCGCCACCGCCGGATTCGCCCACCAAAGGAAAGTCTGTGGTAAGCTGGTACGATTATAAAGCTGTCCTGTAATCTCAATGTATGCTTTTCCCGGATAAAGAGTAAACTTCATGATCCCTTTCGTTCCGTACATCTGATCCACATCATGAATCATCACATAGCTGCTGCCATCTTCATTCTCTCCAGTGATAAAATCCGTAGGTGAAAACGTAGTAGGACGATGGTGCTGTGGCCAGTTAAACTCGATACCTCCGGAAATCCATGGTCCGGTAAGTCCCACCAGCGCCGGTTTAATTACCTGATTATAATACACAAAGTCGTAATCATTTGTCTTATCATAAGCTCTCTGAATACGTCCTCCCAACTCCGGAAGTACCATTACTCTGATATATTCATTCTCCAGATATACCGCCGTATATTCCTTGTCTTTCTTCTCATCAATCATAGACTCCACTGTTGGATAAGGATACACTTTTCCACAGCTTCCCTGATACACTCTTTTCTCTAAAAACATGGGTGCCTTCTCCGGCGCACCAATACCATATGTAGGAATCTTCACCTTTTCTACCCATACCCTTGCTTTACCCATATGCTCCTCCTTTTCTTACCCGGCATTATCTGTTTCTATCCTGCACGTATCGGTCTATGAAAACATTCTTAACTATAGTGTAACTTCCAACAATCAAAAAAGCATTCCTATAGATTGCTAATACATTTAGAAAAATTGCTCTTGATTTCTTTACTGTTTTGTCGTATTTTGAACTCAGAATGATATTTAGGGAGTTTCTAATTATGAAATCTTGCGAAGAATTTGTAGATAAAGAATCCGTATATTACGTATACAGTCCCAGTAAAAGTGCTCAGGATATGTTATTGTACCCGCTTCAATGTGGGCATTTTTCGTATTTACCGGGATATCATTTAATCCGTGAATCCTTTGAAAGCATTTTGCTTATTTATGTAGAGAAAGGCACTTTGACACTTATATACGAAGGAGAAACGCACCATGCCTGTGCCGGCGATTTTCTTCTTATTGATTGTTACAAATTACATGAATATTACACTGCAGAATACTGTATGTGCTTATGGTGTCACTTTGAGGGAATCACTGCCAAAGCATTTTATCAAAATATAACTTCAAAACTCGGTAATGTTTTTACTTTACCGGATGCTTACAAAGCTATGACAAAAATGCAGCTTATTATCGACATGTTCGAAAAAGAAAAAACAGTACGCGAACCCCTTCTCTCCAAGTATTTAAATGATATCCTCACTGCATTCTTACTATATACTCCTACTGATGAGCAACAACGGGATTATACAGGAATTGCTGAAGATACCATTACCTACATCAATGAGCATTTTACCCAGGATATCTCCATCGATATGCTTGCAGCACGTGCCGGTATCAGCCCTTATCATTTTATACGCACTTTCAAAAAAGAAACAGGTTTTACTCCTCATGAGTATATCATCAATACCCGTATGGCCACTGCCAGATATCTTTTAAAAAATACCAGGCTATCTGTAAAAGACATCTGCTTTCAAACCGGTTTTTCCGGCGAAAGCGTATTTTGCAGTGCCTTTAAAAAAAGACATAAAATGACTCCGGCGCAGTACCGGAGTCTTGAAAAACAATAAATTATGCAATGCCCATTTCTTTATTAACATATTGCATGATTGCGTAGTTATCCTGAGGCATCTGACAACCTACAATGAATGCGCCACCATTATTAGAACTGCGGAAAATTCGTGCTTCTAATACACTTTCACTGGACAGTGCAAAATCTTTAATGGTTACGATAATATCTTTACCTTTACAATTGTCTGACACAAAATATGAATTTGTGCTGACAAACGCAAAACCATTTGCACTAATATTGTGCATCTTACCGGTATATACTTCACCGGACTCTTTTATCTTAATGGTACATACATTATTGATATCCACCCTTGGATACTTACGACGGTTTTGGATCATCGGGCGTGTATGGACTTCCATCCTAAATGTATGATCCTCCTTCAATGCACTGATACTCACACTATCCCAACAATAAAGGATATTCCCGATAGTAACCTGTAATTTACATTCCATCACCTTCTCCGCTAAAGTAAGGTCTTCTGCAATTCGCACCTTCATATCCTGCTTGGTATGTTCCACAAGCTCGCCCTGATATTCCACATCCCCCAAAGTAACAGAAACCCTTGCACCACTTTGGAAATCCTGAATTCCCATAAATCCACTGATTCCAAGTTCGGAAAGCAACCGTTCTACTACTGTCTCAATATTATTAATATTGTTGGCTGTCTCTGCATACTTACTAAGCATTGCTCTGGTTGTTTCATCAGAATGTGCAATAGACTCCGTCATGGTTTCCACAATACCGGAAACCTTCTCCATATTGGATACAAGTTGTGCATTAGATGCTTCTACCTCTTTCATCGCAGCATCAACTACCTGAATATGCTCTCCCAGCTGCGCAGAGTCATCATTGATTCTGCCTACACTTTGATTAATCTGAGTAACCTTTTGGATCGTAACAAGAATGAGCTTTAATGTTTCTTCCACAGAAGTGGTCATCTTATCAGATGTCTCCTCCAAACGCTGTAATGCCTGCCTGATTTCTCCTGAGGAACTTTGGGTCTCTGCACTTAAAGTACGTATCTGATCAGCAACCACTGCGAAACCTTTACCTGCCTCTCCTGCCCTTGCGGCCTCAATGGATGCATTTAATGCCAATAGATTAGTCTGATTAGAAATCTTCTCAATGGTTCCTGTCTGACTCTTCACCATATCAAACTCAGCTTTAAAATCCTGCAAAACCTTTTCTACCTCTGTAGACAGGACAGACATGGTATTGGTGGTGGTCACAACTTCTTCAAGTTCTGAATAGCTGTTCTTGGCATGAGCGACAGACTCTTCGGTAAGTTTTACCATTTCACCGATTAACCCCGCCACGTTCTGCACCTGTGTGTTAATGTCCGTGGTCATGTCTACAGAAGACGCTGTATGCTCCTGCAGATTATCGCTGTTATGACTTAAATCCGTCATACCCAAAACAACAATGTCCGCACCATGCTTATTTTCCACGGCAAGTTCACGGACAACAGCCACTCCGTCTACGATAGAATTACTTGCAGTCTTTACCTGCTCTACTGTATCAACTACACGCTCTAAATCAGCTTTTATATTGTCAGTCAATGCACCATCCGATTCGTTCAGATGACGGATAGACATTGCAAAACAAATATAACACAGAACGATACAAGATAGCTGCAACTGATAATTTTTCATATCCGCAGCCGAATTAAAACCAAGCGCGGCCCTATAAACACCACATAATACAACTATCACTGAATTTATAATTCCACAGTAAATCATAAACTTCCGGTTTTTATAGATAACCATCAGACTGGCTACCGGAAGTATGTATGTAAATGCAATGGGTGACTCGGTGGTACAAGTTACATAGGTATAAAAAATACCATAACCAACGGCAAACTCATACTTATACAGTTCCGTATCCATTCCTTTTACCTTAAGAATAATCTGACCTATGATAAACGGAATCCAACACAGAGCCAAGAAGGTCAGATAATACTGCGGTGTATTTAATCCATTGGCCGTATCCGCACCATAATTTGCAGAAAGAAGAATGGCAAAAACAAGCCATATTTTACGCACTTTCTGATTTGCCTTTATTTTAAATACTGTTGGGTCATAGTTCATATGCGTCTCCTTTTCTGTCTCACCTAAAACTGACTGAGATATTTCAACATATCCTTGGTTGCGTCAATACTCTTATCCCAAAACGGCTCAAATACGCTGAATGCATGTGTCATTCGCTTATTCTCCGGATAATCCACAAGCTTATGCTCAATCCCGTGTCTAGTAAGTGCCTTTTCAAAATTCAGTGTATAATGCTGTAAATTGTCATTCTTGCTCGTCACCAGATAACATGGCGGCAACGATTTTACTATCTCCGGATGCTCCGGATTTGTATATGATGAAAAAACACCTTTCTTATAGTCTTTTCCATACAAGTACTTAGGCATAAAAAGTCCGATTTTATCCAGCTTTGTAGTATAAAACATCCCACTGATCAGCCCCAGGGCCTTAACCTCCAACGAAGTAGGGGTTACCTCTGCTGCTTGAGCCAACGCCTCTGACTTTCTCATCGCAACAGCATAAGTCAAAACATTCGCCCCACCGCTGTCCGCAATGGCGTATATTCTCTCCGGATCACCACAATACCTGGGAATAATCTCGCCTATATAATCCATAGCTCTGGACAAATCTTCATATTGATCAAATGCTCGAACCTCAGGCACCAGACGAAATTCAACGCTGAACACCAAATACCCCATGGAACTAATCTGAGCACAATAATGACGGTTAAATTCCTTATTCCCTAATATCATTCCCCCACCATGTACATCCACAATTACCGGAAGCACCTCTCCGGTTCTCCCCTTCGGACGAAAGATATCAAGGTTGTGTGCTTTATCTCCATCATTCATATACGCAACATCCCTATATTCCTCAATATTTTCCGGAAAAATCAGAGTTTTATCACGTTCTGAAGTCATTTCATCAAATTCTGCCCTCTGCTTGTAAAATGTCTCTACCATTACATCCTTCATCTGTAATCCCCTCCAAATAATGAATAGTACCATTTTACCATATTTCAAAGACAGAATCAATGCCTGACCTAAGCCAGCTCCAAATATCTACCGATACTATAAGGAGTAAATCTCTGTATATTTCTTCTTAAAATAGCGGATAAGTGGCTCTGCCGTTACTTCTTTTCCACACACGGCAGAAAGGGTCTCAAGAGGTGTACGGGTACTTCCGTAGCAGTGAATCTTCTCATTCAGCCACTTGGTAATCTCATGAATTCTACCTTGTGCCAACAATTCATCCACACTACCAAGCTCCGCTTCTACCGTATCAAGCAGCATACCGTCGTAGATACTTCCCAGCAGATAAGATGGGAAATATCCAAAAGAGCCACCGGACCAGTGCATATCCTGCAAAATTCCTTCCGCATCGTTTCGCGGTGTGATGTGCAGATACTCTTCCATCTTAGCATTCCACAGCTTCGGCAACTCATCTACCGTTACTCCGTCTCTAAAAATGGCTTTTTCGATTTCATAGCGGAGAATTACGTGAAACGCATAGGTAACCTCATCAGCCTCCGTGCGTATATAGCTGTTGCGCACATGATTGATTTCTCTGTAAAATTCGTCCAAAGTAATCTCTTTAAACTGCGGCAATAGCTCTCCCAATTTATCATAAATCGGCAACCAGAAATTCTTATTTCTTCCCAGGATATTCTCATAGAAACGTGACTGACTCTCATGAATACACATATAATCACAGCTTCCTGCAACTGTTCCGTCATACTCCGGATTTACATTCTGTTCAAAGATAGCATGTCCACCTTCGTGAATTGCTGAGAAAATGGCACTGATAGGTGTATCCTCATAATAATGGTTGGTCACTCGCACATCCTTTGATGAGAAATTCAAGGTAAAAGGATGGGTTGTAGTTCCAACAGCGCCCTTATCCCAAGAAAAACCAATGTAATCCAACAGCATCTTCTGCACTTTTACCTGGGCATCCACATCAAAATTTCCATGAAACTTGCTGTCATCCGGTTGCTCGCTTGCCAAAATCTTATCTACCAATGGAATAAGTTCCATCTTCAGTTCCTCAAACACACGGTCAATCACTGCAGAATTCATTCCCTCCTCAAAAGGGTCCAAAAGTGCATCGTACAACTCTCTGCCCGGATCGGTGTAGCCGGCAATCTCCTTTGTAACCTCAATCAGCTTTTCCAAGTGAGACGCAAAAATAGAATAATCCGCTGCCTCCTTTGCCTCTTCCCATGCAGTTTCCGCTGCGGTCTGAATCTTTACACTCTTCTCAAACACGTCCTTGGGAATCCGTGCATTCTTATCAAAGTAACGTTTCATTCTTTTGACAACAAACTTCCACTTATCATCCAACACCTCATATTCCTGCGGAGTATCCAGCGTCTCCAGAATGTTTTTTAATTCCTCCGATACTGACATCTGAAAATGCTCCGTTGAAAAATATGCCAATGCGTCCCCTATCTGCTCATAGCCCTGTTTTGGTGCGCAGGTACGCATATCCCAGTAAAGAAGGGTTGTCACATGATTAAACCGGTTCATTTTCTCCAAATATTGCTTTAAATCTTCTAACGCTTTACTCATCTCATACCTCCATTAAAACATCATACTTTGAGTATACAACAAAAACGGTCACTATGTGACCGTTTTCTTTAAATCTCTATCAATTCTCTCTCATAGGGTAAAATCTCTGCCAGCATTCCGATAGCTTGCAACGCTTCTTCGATTTCATCCAGTATTTCTACGCTCTCTGCGGATATCCTGTGAAAATGGTAGCCGGAGGTTACGTTAAGAAGGGAAGATGATTTGCCTGTTTTAATCTTATTAATAAAACCCTGCACATCCCTGCGGTTTCGCACATTCAGCGGTGCCGATATCTTACCATAGGCACGATGGTTTACCATCACATCCTCCACACAGCCGCCCAAATCAACAATGGTTGTGAGCTCCTCTTCAATCTGCTCATTCGTATGACAGACCTTGATAACCCTCACTGCACGGGAAGGAACACTCAGCACATAACCACGTGGCGTAGCTACAATATCATATCCTTCCGTGCGGAGAAGCGCCATATCCTGAACTACCACCTGGCGACTTACTCCTGTCTCCCTACCGATTGCAGTACCGGAAAGCGGCACAGAAGACTGCTTTAACATATTCACAATATTTTTTCTTCGCTCGGAGCCGCTTATTATCTGTTCCATCCATGGTTCCTTTCTAATAGTTACTCTACAACTCTTAAATGCTTTAAGCTGATATCCAGAATCGGCGCTGAGTGGGTAAGTGCACCACTGGACACAAAGTCTACGCCAAGCTCTGTAATCTTCTGAATATTCTCCTTGGTAATATTTCCGGAGCACTCGGTCTGCGCACGACCATCAATGATACGGATTGCTTCTGCCATTACCTCAGGAGTCATATTATCCAGCATGATAATGTCTGCACCGGCCTCTACCGCTTCTCTTACCATATCCAGATTTTCGGTCTCTACCTCAATTTTACGAACAAAAGGTGCATATGCTTTTGCAGCTTCCACAGCCTCTTTTACACCGCCGGCTGCATCAATATGGTTATCCTTTAATAGCACACCGTCGGATAAGTTGTAACGATGATTGGAGCCGCCGCCTACCTTTACTGCGTATTTTTCAAAGATACGCATACATGGAGTGGTCTTTCTGGTATCCAAAAGAGTAGTCTTTGTTCCCTCCAAAAGCTTTGCTACTTTACTGGTATAGGTAGCAATACCACTCATTCTCTGCAGATAATTCAGGGCTGTTCTCTCTCCGGAAAGAAGCACACGGATATCGCCCTCTACCGTTGCAAGGTGCTGGCCCTTCTTTACCTCGTCACCATCTTTTACATCAAAAGTAACCTTGGTCTGAGGATCTAACAAAGTAAATACTCTCTCAAACACTCCAAGACCCGCAATGATGCCATCTTCTTTACAAATAAGCTGTACATCGCCCTTTTTATATTCCGGCATCACCGAATTGGTGGTTACATCCTCACTGTTGATATCCTCCTCTAATGCTAAACGGATAAATTTATCTGCTGCAAGCAACATTGTAATCTGATTCATATTCTTTTCCTCTCTATTCTTCTGCAATCTTCATCGCAGCTCTTTTTGCAAATACCAAACTTTCCAACAAGCTGTTGCTTGCCAGACGATTCTTTCCATGTACACCGTTACAACTGGTCTCTCCTACTGCGTACAAATGCTCCATGGTTGTCTTAGAATCACTATCCACGTGAATTCCCCCCATAAAATAGTGCTGGGCCGGAACTACCGGAATAGCCTCCCTTAAAATATCATATCCCGCCTTCAGGCAAGTCGCACGGATATTGGGAAAATGGTCTAAAATGGTCTCCTCCGGAACATTTTCAAAGGACAGCCAAACATGGTCACTTCCCTCTTTTTCCATTTCCTTGTGAATGGCCTGTGTCACCACATCTCTGGGCAAGAGCTCGTCTACAAAACGTTCCCCCTTGCCATTCAGCAAGATTGCCCCCTCTCCCCTGGTGGACTCAGAAATTAGAAATCTTCTTCCTTCCTTCTCACTATAAAGACTGGTTGGATGAATCTGTACATAATCCAAATGTTCCAGCTCTACTCCATGCTTCTTGGCAATCTCTATTGCATCTCCGGTCAGACTGGCAAAATTAGTGGAATGCTTATACAGACCTCCGATTCCTCCGGTAGCAAGCACCGTATCCCATGCATATATATGATAAGCGATATCTTCCTTTTCACTCTCTGCGAGAATTCCGCCACATTGTCCGTCCACTACCAGAATATCCGTCATTCTGGTATATTCCATAATTGTCACATTGGGAAGTTCCTTCACCCGACGCTGCAGAGCCTCTGTAATCTCTTTACCGGTAATATCCTTATGGAAGCATATCCTTGGCCGCGAATGAGCACCTTCCTTGGTATATTTCAGACTTCCGTCCTCTTCCTTGGCAAAACGCACACCCAAAGCAAGCAAATCATCAATCACCGCACGGCTTCCGCGAATCATAATATCCACACTTTCCTTACGATTCTCATAATGACCGGCTCTTAACGTATCTTCAAAGAAGTCATCGTAATCATCTTCATCCCGAAGGACACAGATTCCGCCCTGGGCAAGCATGGAATCACACTGTTGCATATCCTCTTTACATATCAGGAGTATTTTTTTATCTTTCGGCAAATTCAGTGCAGTATATAGTCCGGCCACACCCACACCTACAATTATCACATCATATTCCAGTTTTTGTATCATATCGTTCCTCTTATCCCTACTCTGCAAGCTCCAGCATCTTATCCAATGTCTTTCTGGCTGCTGCAGAATTCTCCCCCGCTACAAATGCCTGATTCTCTTCAGTTTTTAATACATGAAGAATCTTCTCTAAAGTAATCATCTTCATATCCGCACATACCGGCTCCGTCTTGGGAAAATAGAATTTCTTATCCGGATTGCGCTTTTCTAATTCGTAGCGTACACCGATTTCCGTACCGATGATAAATTCCTTCTTCTCACTGGCTGTGGCGTAATCAATGATTCCCGATGTAGAACCAAGATAATCCGCCATAGATGTCACCGCTTCGCAGCACTCCGGATGTACCAAAATCTCTGCCTCCGGATAAGCCCCTTTTAAGTCCTTAATCTCTTCTGCACGAACATTCTCATGAATCGGACAATATCCCTTTACCAGCATCACATTCTTCTCCGGCACCTGCGCTGCCACGTAACGTCCCAGATTCTTATCCGGAATAAAGAGAATGTTTTTATTAGGGAGATTTCTCACAATCTTCACCGCATTGGCACTGGTAACACTTACATCAGACCAAGACTTAATCTCTGCCGTGGAATTGATGTAACACACCACTGCAAGATCATCATATGCAGCTCTTGCCTCCTCAATCTCCTCTTTCAAAACCATATGTGCCATAGGGCAGTCTGCCTTAATGTCCGGCATCAGTACCTTCTTATCCGGGCAAAGCAAATAACCGCTCTCTCCCATAAAAGACACACCGCAATACACAATAATGGGATTCTCCAACTTCTCCGCAATCTTGCTTAAATAAAAGGAGTCCCCTATGTAATCTGCCAGCTCCTGCACTTCCGGTCTCACGTAGTAATGTGCCAGAATCACCGCCTGCTTGTCCTCTTTTAACTTCTGAATTTCTTCCTGTATTGTCATAATTTCCTCTTCTACCTAACATTTATTGTTTTTTAATGTCCAAAGGAGTATAACACACCGCACGGCACCTGACAAGACACCTGTACGAAATATTTGTAAAGACCAATAAGAAAGGCTGTTGCAACTCTGCACCAGCCCTTAAAACGCTACTATTCATTTTTAATGTTGCCCTTTAGCACATTCTGCTCAATCAGCCCCATGGAATACTCTCCGATAACCTCTGAACCAAGAGAAGTATTACTATGTCTTCTCATAACCTGATTCTTATGCACGCCGTGCTCCCGCCAGTCAGAGCCACCATTAGAATTGTTCAATAAAAGTGGCTGGAAATTGTCCATAGCCTTGGCAAATCTCGCCTCCGGGGATTTCCCTTCTTCAAACTCTTCAAAAAGCCCCCGAAGTTCCTGCATCTGATCTTCCGGAAGCATACCGAAGATGCGCTCCGCAGCCTTCTCCTCCCTCTCTTTCTGGGATTCTGCCGCTTTAGGGTCATAGGCGTAGGTATCTCCGGCATCGATTTCCACCACATCATGAATCAGCGCCATCATCATGGCTTTGGCTACATCAAATTCCTCATTGGCATATTCCTTCAGCAGATAAATCATCATTGCCATATGCCAGGCATGTTCTGCATCATTTTCTCTTCTGCCATGACCGCTCAGATGGGTCTGACGCAGAATATTTTTCTCTTTATCTGCTTCCAAAATAAATGCCAGTTGCTTTTCAAACCGTTCTCTGTCCATGCTACAAATACTCCTTTAGTAATCTATCCAAAATCACCTTATTGCCGGCTGCCACATCTGCCACCGGTTCGCCCGCTGCCGGACGGCCGTCAAAGTAGTACACCTCACCGCCGGCTTCACGAACAATCAGCATTCCTGCGGCATAATCCCAAATTTTCAAGCGCTTTTCAAAGTACCCCTCGATACGTCCGCATGCCACATCTACTAAATCCAGTGCCGCCGAGCCGGTTCTACGGATATCCACACAATCTGCGTAGAGCTTCTCGATAATAGCAAAGTTCTCCCTCGCAAGCTCTTTGTAATAGGGGGCGGTTCCTACCGTAATCAAGCTGTTTGCCATCTCCTTCTCTTCGCTCACATGAATGGGCTCTCCATTTAGGAAGCTCCCCCGTCCTGCTACTGCATGAAACATCTCTTTTGTATATGGATTGTAGATGAATCCAAAAAGAGATTCTCCCCCTTTCATCAGTGCCAGAGAAACCGCACTCCGCTTATAATCATGGATTAAATTGGTAGTTCCGTCCACCGGATCCAGCACCCACATATAATCTTCTCTATCAATAGCAGAATTATCCAGCTCCTCACTCATAAACTGAATCTGCGGGTACGCCTCTGTTAACTTCTCCTGCATAAACTGCTGCACCTGCATATCCACTGCTGTCACAAAGTCTGCCCTGCCCTTTGTGATAATTTTTGCTACGGATTCCTTATTGGAAAAAATCTCCGCTGCCTCTATGATAATATTCTTTACAAGTTCAATATCTATCTGATTATGCATTACTTCACAAGCTCCTTTAACTGTTCTACAGACATTTCTTGTGTAGGCACAAATTCTTCTGATGCCATATAAGTATAAATCGCATTTTGCAGGGCTCTTGCCTCCGGATACTGCTGCAGATTATGAAGTCCCATGGATGAAAATAATACTTTTCCGCCGCCCGCGCTACACTCAAAAAGTTGCGCCATGGGACGAAGATAAGCATAGCTGTCCATCTCCGTAATAATGGCCTCCATCTGCTTGGGCAGAATCACCGCTCTGGTATTTGCCATTGGCCACCACTGCCAGTTAGTATGGTTTTCTGTAGGGAAATTTTGGAATATAGGATGTTCTGTATTTATCAGCTGTCCCATACTCCCCTCCTGCATGGCAAAGGTTCCTACGGACCAAAAGTCCGTGGTAAACTGGGTCCCGATAGATTTTGGTAGAGCCTCCTTAGTAGAATGAGGAGCCAGATATACTTTTCCGCCTTCTGCAAGGATGCGGATTGCTTCTTCATCCAAAGTCTTGGTTTCATATACCTCCGAAGAACATTGGGGTTCCATGGAAGGATATACCCAGATAGGGTAACTATTCTCAATCCCTGCAAAAGCAACCTTTAAATCCAGTCTGGTGGGCTTATCTATATGCGATAAATCAAATACTACATCACAGGTGCGGGTCAGTTCCCCCACCGGACAGTTATACTCTTCCTCAGAAATAAAGTTCTGACCGTTCTGCATAAGAGTTGCCGTCACCTTGCCCTCCATAAGCTGCTTTCCGTAGTTTGCCACTACCACAGGAGCCGCCAATCTCTCGGTATTTTCCCACGTATATTTCGGCAAATATACCATAGGAAGCTGATCCCTGAAAAATGCTGCAAACCGCTCCGGTCTGGCAAAATCAAAGGGCTTGGGATTTAAGTGAGCATTCATCATCCCTACCAGTGCTGTCCCCTGTCCCGGGAAGTCTTGTAAGCCAAGTAACGAAATACCGGACAATTCTTTGGTACGAAGTACAGCTTCCACCTCTGCACGATAACCTATGAAAGACAGTTCTCCTGTAGCTGCCACATACTTTTTCCACACCGGCAGAAGTCCTTGCTTCTCTACCTTTTCCTTAATCAATTTATAATTCACCGGGTCCGTTACACCCTTAAAATCCTCCAGCTCATCAAAATCCGGAAGTACCTCAAACTGTCCCACTTCAAATGAAAACACCGGTTTTTTATAATCTTTCCGCAATATTTCCATGCTGTCATCATAGTTATGACAGGCACTGGGATACTCGTTATTGATAAATCCCTCGATACCATCCTCTGACACCGCAGCAAAGATTCCTCTAAGATCCGCTCCAAAATATCTCTGACTCTGGGCAAAATCGCTGTTCGCATCACATCCGCGCTCTCCATAATGAGTATTGGAGCCATTTGCATAGAGCCTGGTATCATCCAATTCCCTGGCAAGATTCACCAACTTGTCCATATTGACGATACCTTCTTCCCCGTTGCCAAGCTCATTTCCCAGCGTAAGCATCACAAACGACGGATGATTCGCCAGCATTTTGATAATCTGGGTCAGTTCTCTGGTGTAATAGGTGACACTCTCTTCTGTTTCCAGCGCATTCTTAGGATTCCACTGGGACAGCTCCGGTTGCATCAGCATACCTAACCTGTCAGCTGCCACAAACGCTGCTTCCGCCGGACAATGACTGTGAAAACGAATCAGATTCACACCATATCCCTTAAATCTTCCCAAAATGTCCATCCACTCATCCACCGTGGCAGGGGAGTACCCGGTCTCCGGGAATTCACCACAGTTTGCCTCGCTTCGGATAAAGATGCGCCTACCATTCAGCGCCAATCTTCCGGTTCCGTCATCATCAAAGTCACGCACCCCAAAGGTAATGGCCTTCTTTGCTGCCATCATCTGTACTGCCGCACAATTACTGATGCCATGGTCTTCTCCGGCACCTTCGTAGCCCATAAAAAATGCTGTCAAGTCATATAGATTACCCTCATACTCGTCCCAACGTCTTACATCTTTTTTCATTGGGAGATTTGACAGAACGAAGGTAGTTTTTCCTTTTTTCCCACGCACTTGCATCATTTTGGATGCATTCTCCTCCAGTGCATCACAGACAATTGTTAACTGTCCTGCATACTGTCTGTCACCATCCATTTCCACATACACCGCCAAAGTATCCCCCTTGGGATAGGCGTAGATGTTGCTGATATGTACCGGTTCTTCTTCATAGATACAGAGCTCTCCAAGAAGTCCGTTCCAATTGGTCTGGGTCTCATCCGTAGCGGCTGAAGAATACACAATATCATCGTGCGGTAACCCCGGATAACTATTATCGGACACGAAACAGATTTCGTTGTCACCGGTAAGCAGTCCTGTTACCTCGAAAACATGTGGCGTACTGATAGAAGATGGAATATAATCCGGCACCTCTATTCCATCAATGAAAAGCCGGAGACATCTGGCACGATCCACCTTAAGAAATACTCTCTTCTCTTCTTCCGGCCGGTACTGAATTCTCTTATAAATTCTTGCTTCGCCCTCAAAGGTCACCTTTCTGGTAAAACGGGTAGATATGGGCGCATTCTCATCAAAGCCTACCTCTGCATTCCCCAACGCAGCATCCGGATGCCACTGATTACTTCCCGTATCTTTATGCCCGATACCACTCTCATCCAGAGAGCCCGGCAGTTTCATCTCATATCCTTTTCCATCATCAATTTGAACCTTCCAAATACCTGACAAATCGTACATGCTATTTTTTTCCTTTATTTAAGATTTTGTTAAACTGACTAAAGAATGCGATTGCAGTTACCGTTGCTGCAATAATATCACTCACCGGCTCTGCCAGAAACACTCCAAATACCTTGTCCGCAAAGAAGTTTGGTAAAATGAATATGAGTGGAATCAGAAGGATAATCTTACGTAGGCAGGCAAGGAAAAGGCTGATTTTGGCCTGACCAAGCGCCATAAAGCTTTGCTGACAGGAAATCTGTGCACCAAAGGCAAAGATACCCGCCATATAAATCCGCATTGCCCATGAGGCATATTCCACTAACGCAGTGTCATCTGTAAAAATGCCTGCAAACACTTCCGGCAGCAGCATGGATAGTGCCCAGAAAAGGGTTGCATATCCCAAACAAATTCCAAACTGAAGATAGAATGTTTGCTTTACACGCTTTTTATTGTCCGCACCGAAGTTATAGCTGATGATGGGCTGTCCCCCCTGGCAAAACCCCTGCATCGGCATGGTTACTAACATACTTACACTGGTAATAATGGTCATGGCACCCACAGCCAAGTCACCACCGTATTTTGCCAGACTGGTGGTAAAGCAGATGGAGAGAATACTTTCCGTGGAAAGCATCACAAAAGTAGAAATCCCCAGTCCCAACGTCGGTCCAAAAATCTTTGGATTCAGCTTCATGTTTTCCTTTTTCAGGCGAAGTGTAGATTTCTCTCCGGTGAGGAAGCGAAGAATCCACAAGGCTCCCACAGCCTGACTGAGTACAGTTGCAAGTGCAGCACCTTTTACCCCCATGTTAAAAACAAAGATGAAAATGGGATCAAGTATGATATTAATTACAGCACCAATAACCGTTGTCATCATGCTGATTTTGGCAAAGCCCTGGGTAGTGATAAACGGATTCATCCCCATAACTACTAATACGCAAACACTTCCAAGGATATAAATACGGGCATATGAAACTGCATATGGCAACGTCACTTCACTGGCACCAAACAGGGTAAGAAGTGCGGGGGCTGCCATATAGAAACCAATTGTCAAAATGACAGCAAATACAATCAAAAGTGAAAAGGAATTCGCCATAATCTTTTCCGCACGTTCCTTATCATTCTTCCCCAAAGCAATGGACGCAAGAGGCGCCCCACCTGCACCTGCCATCATTGCAAAAGCGTTGATAAACATCAAAATTGCAGAAAAGAGACCTACTCCTGTAAGGGCAGATGCCCCCACCTCCGGAATATGTCCGATATAAATACGGTCTACGATGTTATACAGCAGGTTTACCACCTGCGCTACTACTGCCGGAATTGCCAGCTTAAAAAACAGTTTTAGTATACTTGCTGTTGCCATTTCGTTTGTTTTTGTATTGTTTTGCATATATTCCCCTTTTCTTCCAAACAAAATTACCTGTCTGTTAATTTATAAATAATTAAGAGATACACTTTCTTCAACTCTTTTCATAATGCTCAAAAAGAAAATTCAACGATTGAGTCAAATACATTTCACATGTTTCCCTTTTTTCTACTTCCTTCGTCACACCATACCTTCCACAACTGTTCCATTCAAGCAAAAATGCAAGCACAAAATTATCAAAAGAGTAAGGTTCAATATCGGCAGATTCATATTTTGCACCTTTAGGAATATCTTTAACAATTACTCCGTTCTTTAAGAGAAACAAATACAAATTAATATATTCGTCCTCATCTATAGTCTTGACGGCAATATCATACTCCGCCCCCACTTTCTCGTGTATAAGATTACCTGCATATTCCTCTACAACACTTTGCGTTTTTGCAATCATCTCATTCACTTCATTAATAGAATACACGCTATTAGTTTCTTTCAGTTCGTCCTCATTCTTAAAGTATATATTATATTCTCTAAAAGCTTTATATAGAGCTGTATAATCACCAAAAAGACGTTTTTTGGAACTTATAACCTCACCCTCATTTGTAGTGATTGTATATACCATATTGACCAAAACCACACTTCTAATATCACTGTAGGGAATCTCCCGCCAATTAAACAACTTCTTAATATAAATTCTCTTATCATCATATACTATCTTCATGTCGTACCTCCGAAAAAACAATTATTGCCGTCCGCTTTATATGCTTCATCAAATAGAATGCTCAACTTCGCTCAATCACTCAAGCCACTGAATAAATGCTGTTTTATCAGTACTGTTATATCCTGCACGCTCATAAAACATAAATGTTGTTTCTTTCTTTGATCCGGTAAGCAACATCATTTTATAGCAATTCGCATTTTTTGCAATCCCTTTCGCATAGTTCAAGCACTCTGTTGCATATCCTTTTCCGCGATAATCTGCATGGGTAACAACATTTTCTATAAATGCATAGGGTCTTACATTTCTTGTTAAATTAGGTATGATTACACATACGCAGGAAGATACTATCTTATCATCTACTATCTTCACGATAATGTGATGATTTTTATCTTGCATTATCATTTTCCAGGTTTTATTCAAGTGCTCCGTTATCTCCGGCACAGATTTCTCATGCAAATGTAAATATAATTCTAACAATTCACTTAATTCATTTTCATTAACTTCTCTGACCATTACAAACCTCCGTAAATCCAGATTATACGGTATCCCCAGCTTAGAATTTCTTAATTCGGCAGC
Organism: Acetatifactor sp.; assembly: GCA_045541195.1. Classification (GTDB taxonomy): domain Bacteria; phylum Bacillota; class Clostridia; order Lachnospirales; family Lachnospiraceae; genus Acetatifactor. Next base: position 82,915 of record JAZQIQ010000039.1, read on the forward strand.
TCCATTTCATTATTCATTTTAATGAAACCATATTTTTCGTATAATGGTTTTCCAAGCTCCGTTGCTTCAAGCGAAATAGCTGTTATTCCTTTCTCCCTTGCATCTGCAACCAATAAATCCAGCGTCTGGGAAGCAATTCCTCTTCTCCGGTAATCCGGCCTAGTATACATATTCATAATATAAGCTTTTCTTCCTGTCGGATTATGATATGTGGGCATAACCCGATAATAGCTAATGCCACCGGCACCAACAAATTTCTCCTCATCAAAAATCAAATAAGCCAAGTGATTTTCGTTTTTTAATGCTTCCTGATAATACTCAAAAGATTGTTCCTTTACTTCTGACATATCAACATCATCACTTAACTGATTAGCAGCCTTGAGCACTTCTATTCTTGTTTCCGTTAATATATCTAAGTCATCAATTGTAGCTTTTCTATATATCAATGCCATACGTTTTTCTCCCTCATAAATCAAGAATGTGAATATCCACTTCCAAACGCTGCCACTTGTCCAATTCCTACTAACTGAAACTTTGCAAATAGCAATGAGCCATGTGCAGAGGACCAAATTGGCTGCCGGAGCTTGCTAACAGGCAGACATATTCGAGTTCAAATGCATGCAATAAACGCCGCGATAACGTACAAGCGTCAGCATAGCGAAGCACTGTGGGATTGAAAGTTTCATTTGTATATTTTTCACTCATTGATAATTCCATATTATATAAGCCATAACGCAATTAAAAATAAAAAGCAATACCGACAAACATCGAAGAACATTTTTTTTCTTAATTTTTTTATTAACCAAATAAAAATCTCCACAATTCCCAAACGAACAAACTAAAGCGTATGAACTATCTGTTAACAAAAAAATCATAGCCATTTCCCACATAAAAAGTTTTAAATATCCTATGTCAAGAAAAAAATAAACTACGCAAAATAGATATGCTAGTATCGTCGTACCTATAATACCTGCAAGATTCGTATATATCCATTCTTTAGGAACATCTCCATCTGATTCTAATACCTGTTCTGCGCCATCAATATATACTTTTGTTCCACCATGGTATGTAAACCACTGGATTCTATTTATTAACAACCCCATCCTTTTTGCCACAAAAACATGAAGTAACTCATGCGAAACATGTTGCAGTAGGCAACTAACTATCAAGAAAATAATTATTATAATAGTTTTATACAATGCCTATAATCCTCCAATCTGACTATATGATGATAACACAGGAAAGCTCCTACAACTTCAACTTTCGTTTTCTGTTCCGCCATGCACTTTTTCTGCTCTAATAATCTGTAGATTTTTAATATCAAGCTGATAATTACCTACTAAAAAATACCCTCTGCTTTTCAAAACCTTAATCAATGTATGCATAAAAAATCCATGTGTCACCAAAATACATTCTTCATCTTCACTTTCACATAAATCTATAACTTTATTTGCTCTTTGCATTGTATCCTTTCTTTTTTCTAATTGACGTTCACTACCTATATACCATTGCACTCTTCCCAAAACATTCCATATCCATAGAGGTAATCTCTGTTTTGTATCCATAAAAGATTTCAATGGGACTTCACCAATTTCTGGCATTTCATAATATTCGTTATTTGGAAACAAGCTTTTAGCAGTATTGACACTTCGTGATAACTTACTTACATAAATTCTACCAACTTGTTTCTCTATAGGAATGATATTGATATATTCTAAATCACTTCTATCGTATTCAGCACAAGCCAAGTCAAAATCCTCTGAAGAACACTTCTTTGGCCATTTCATATTCACTTTTCCATGACGAATTATCGCTATTCTCAATTCTTAACACCCTTACCACTTCACAGATTTATCTTTCTCTTTACAATTCCACCAATCTCTCACCAGCAAAATAATATATATTCTCTTTTTTATACCCATACTTTGAACCACTCACACTGATATGTGGCTCAAAGGTAAAATAGGAGGCATCTCCCAAGCAGGTCAAATTACCTTTTTCTATATAAATTCTATCATTTTTCTGCTTCACGATGGAATGTCCAAGATTCCCCATAAAGTCCAGATTTATGAAGCCCCTTTCTTCAATCAGCCGGTTCATGTGATAATAAAGCTCTTCAAAGGTAGTCTGCGGAGTTGCAAATTTGAAAAGTTCTTCATGCAAAATATCCTCCATCAACAAACCATTCTTCCATTCCTCATTAGTAATGTCTTCAACATCAACCACTACGCCGTTTTGAATAATAATTGTTCTCGCAAAGTCACCCCATATATTATCATGCTGTGGACTTAAATCTATGGTGATAATATCGTCCTGACCAATAACCCTATCACTTGTAGTATATTTCGTTCCGGATACCGATACTGCCGTTTCATCTCCTGCAAAAACAAATGCTCCGATATCCCAGTACCAAAAGGAGTCTGCCCCTAATTCCAACATTTTGTCTTCACACATTTTCCGAATATCTAAAGGATTCATTCCCGGCTTTATATGCTTTTTCACGTACTCCATGGTATCTTTGGCTATTTTCTGTACCTGCTGATAATCCATATCACAAAATTATTCCTTCCGCTCATCTGTCACAATATGCACTATTCCCTCCGGACTCTCCCGCAGATAATCCTTCAAAAACATAGGAAATGCTCTGTGCTTGTCCAAATCCTCTATGGGAATCCAGTGCATCTCTTCTTTCACACCGCAGGTGTAGCTGTTGCTATGTAGTTCCCTGCTTCCCCTAGGCTTCATCAAATAATAAAAGGCTACCTCATGACAATGATTTTGTCCCAAGGTTCCACCGTCTCCTTCGAAGATATTTTCATGTATCACCGCCAGTCGGTCCACCTCATAATGTACACCGGTTTCCTCAAAAACCTCACGCACCACCGCTTCTTCAGAAGTCTCATTCATATGTACGCCACCTCCGATGGAATACAGATAATCGTCGATTTCATTTCCGGCAAAGAGTACACATCCCTCTTCTATGATAATGGCTGCCGCACGATAGCGGAACCAGTTATTTTCTTTTTTAAAGCCACAATCAAATGTCATATTTATACCCCCTCTTACTTTGCTTTGCAGGACATTTTCTCCACCTCAAGCCGAAAGACCGCCACTGCCTCCAACATGGCATCCTCATAGTTCCAATCTGTTTTTCCTGTGGTCTGCTTCATAATGGCATTCAGCCCCTTAACCTTTTCCTCTTTGTCCTCTAAAAGTGAAAGTCTTCCGGTCCCTGTAACACTCTGGAAGGTAGCCGAAAACATACACGCAATCTCACCTGCAATCAGCTCATACTTTCCATCAATCTCAAACCCAACCTTCGGCTGAGACTTTGCAAGTTCATATTTCCGCCCTGCCTTCGCCCCATGAAAGAAGAAAGTATAACTGCCATTTTCACATGTATATCCATAATTTACAGGAACAATATAAATATCACCGTCCTCACAAAAAGCAATCCTGATAATCTGCTCCTTTTCAATGAATGCTGCTATTGCATTCGGTTCTGTTATCTCTCTGTCTTTTCTTCTCACCCGTAAGTTCCTCCCAACTTCTCCCAAGTACCTCGTTTACATAACAATACAATAATCCAAGTAATCATCTACATTAATTTCAATAATCTCCAGCGGATTTACCTCTTGGAAGCACACCCACTGACTCCCAATGGCATGTACAAAATTTTCCCCATCCATTACATAAAGGTAACCTTTCGAGCCGTAATTGGGATGTCCCTTTTTAAAGACCATCTTTTCCCCATATTCCGGCATCATTTCTCTTTCTATTTCTCCATTTTCATCCGGCACAGCTCCCAAAGCAAAGCAGATTGCCATGGTTTTGCTTGTAGTTGCATACACTGCATTCTGGCAGCCGGCTTCAAATCCGGTATCATAAGCCTGATGTGGAATTAAAGTATTATATTTTGCTGTACTTCCGTGATATAAAATCATTTCATTAATTCCTTCCCATAACAAAGAACTCCTACACACATTTTACCTAATATGAGTAAGAGTTGCATTCATAAATTTTGCCGTTATGCTATTATTTTTGCAGATTAGAGGTGCAATCTTATGAAAGTCCCCATCCCAGATGGTATAAGTAGCACCAAAATCCACATTCTTCTGCTCTATATCCTCCATCGGAGAGATATTCGAGTTGATATATAAGGTATGAAGTCCTACTGCCTTCGCCCCCAGAATATCTGCCTTGATATCGTTTCCAATCATAATACTCTTGGCAAGAGCAATATCGTAGGTTTTCACCAGTTTCTCATAAAACTCTACGCCCGGCTTCTTCACTCCTACCTCCGAAGAGATAAAGATTCCATCAAAGTACTTCTCCAGCCCAAGCAGTGTAATCTCCGGTCTGGTAAAATCACTCTGGGCATTAGACAGTAGGTATATATTCTTCCCACAGGATTTCAACGCTCCCAACAGCTCCTCTACGCCATCATACAATCTGATATACTTTCTGGAAAAGACCCGGAACATTATTGCAATATTTCTTGCAATTTCCAAACTGACAGAAATTCCCTTCTGAGAAAAACACCACCAAAAAACTGCTGTCACATTCGGTTCAAACCATTGATTTACCGCAGTCTTTTCCAGTTCCTGACATCTGTTACGGAAAACTTTTCGTAATTCACCCTTATCATAATACGCTCCATAAGATGCATAGATTTCCGTCATTTTCTTCCAAAGATACGGGTTTTCTTCGTTGGTACGGATATCTACCAGCGTACCATACAAATCAAAAATATAATTATCATACATGTTTAAACTCCAGCCTCTTGTAAGAACGCTTCCATTCTTGCCATGCGGGCATAGAACTGTTCATAGAAATCTACTTTTCCATCATAGGGAGCCAAAAAGAACATCTGTAAAACAACCATATTCAGCTGCTTCACCATATTCTCATCCTCAATAGAAACCAGAACCTCTTCCATACGATTTAAGAAATAATGCCACTTCACATGATAAACATGATTCTCCTTCACGTTGGGGGTATCAATCCATTTATCAATCTTTACCTTGGTCCGGTTCCCCTTAGCACACTCATTGACTTGTAAGATATATTTATAATCTCCATTCTCATAATATCTTCCCAACGGAAAAAGCCGGCAGATTCCGGGACGATAAGGGTGAATACTACATCTTCCCTCTTCATTTAGGAAAGCACAGGCCTCCTGTCCAGACTTCATGGCAATATTGGGGAGGATAACACCATCCACCACATTCAGCTCTATTGCCCCTCGCAAAAGCTCTTCCATGCTCTTCCCAAGTCCGGTAGTCAGCCTATAGATATCCAGCGGATCCAGCACAATGGACTCTCCCATTCCCTGACAGCAGGCAGAGCAACCCATGCAGTCATTACAGCCCAGCTTCGCCATATCATTTTCTGTATACAATTTTCCGTCGGAAATATCCGCCAAATCCACGTTACGCTTCATAATCTACCTCCCAATGCATCAATCAGATGTGCTTGCACTTCTGGTTAAAGCACAACCTCATGGTTAAATGTCTCTTTCAACCTTATCTTTTTGTTCTTCAATATCTGCAATCACTTAACGTTAGCGACACTTTTATCCTCTGCAATCTCATGATGGCTCCAGCCTGCCCATATTTTTACCTAGACCCTAATCCTCCACCAAAATAGCTGAAAACCGCCTTAAAACCACCTATTTTTGCTCTAAATCCGCAGAAATTCTGTAGAGACCCTATTTATCTTTCCAATCAGGGTCTCTGCTAGAAAAACCCATTTTCAGAGCCATTTTCCTCTATCAAGTCCATGCAATCGCTTACTTAACACTGCTACGCAGAAATAATCATGGCTAAAATGTTGACCGAATCAGTCTGGCACATGTATCGCATTAATCACATGACACTCATGTCACAGACATACCAAATCCTGTACAAAACCTAGATAAATTGGGCTAAAACCTGGTATTCTTCCTCTGTCAGATTCATAATTCCGCCATGTCGTTTTAAGGTAACACCAAGGTCAAATTCCTCATCAAAAAGCACCTTAAACTCTCCGGAAGCAAGGTTATCAGTCACCATAGGAAGATATCCCTTGTGGGTTGCAAAACGGTCCACAATGAGACACCACTCTTCTCTATCATTAAGCTTGAAGATTTCCGGTCCTTCCACACCATAGATACCATCTAATGTTGCGGAGGCCACCTCTGTAAAGCTCTCCGGCTCCAAATCTTTACCAAAGTCTACACGAATAAACTTGGTAGTCTCATCCTTGGAATAGCGATAATAGCCTTCCTCGGTGCCAATGATAGTAGTGTCTATCACATGATTGTCTCTCTCAATATAAATCTCCGGCTCTGTAAAGGTCTTAAAATCCTTTGTGTAGGCTCTGTAAATACGCTGCTTCGGATCTTCCCCTTCCTTTTCTGCGGTCATAGAAGCCCAAAATACCATAATAGAATCTTTCTGTGCGTCGTATACAGCCTCAGGAGCCCATACACAGCCAGCTCCCGGTATTCCAACCGTCTTTGCTACAGGGCCGTCCCAATGGGCCAAATCGGAGCTTTCCCACACAAGCAGGTCTCTGCTGCCCTCATACTGTGCCACATGCCAGCCCTTTCCGGCCTCGATTCTAAGGTCAGTAGCAATCAGATAATACTTCTTTTCCCATGGCGAACGGATAATAAAGGGGTCTCTGGCACCGGCTTCACCAATTCTCGAATAAAGCATGGGCTTTCCCCCATTGAGATCCTGCCAGTGCAGACCATCACGACTTAAAGAAAAGTAAACCTGCTCCCCATCTTTTTGTTCTCCAATAAAATGCACAAATAAATATCCTGTATAATTCATATATAAACCTCCCAGTATGTATTCAAAATCAACAAACACACCCTGTGCGTTTATTGCGCACCCAAGTGAAATTGCGAAACATTTATTTCCCATTCCGCAAGCTGTGCATATAAAAAGGCTGAATAGATTTCTCTATTCAGCCTATTATATCATACATTTCTATTAAGAACCATTCGCAAACCGCTTGGTTCTTAGCAATTACGACTTAGTTAGCAGCAACTGCAGCCTTTAACTGCTCAGTTAATGCAGGAAGAACCTTATTTAAGTCACCTACGATACCGTAATCAGCTACATCGAAGATAGGAGCAGTCTCATCCTTGTTGATAGCGATGATAACATCTGACTCTTCCATACCAGCTACGTGCTGGATTGCACCTGAAATACCAACTGCAAAGTATACGTTAGGACGAACGGTCTTACCGGTCTGACCTACCTGAAGATCTTTTGCCTTCCAGCCAGCGTCTACAACTGCACGTGAGCAACTTACGGTAGCGCCAAGAACCTCTGCAAGATCCTCTAATAACTTGAAGTTCTCAGCGCTGCCAACACCACGACCACCGGAAACTAAAATCTTAGCATCCATGATATCCACGGTATCAGATACAGCCTTAACTACCTCAAGAATTTCTACATACTTGTTATTAGGAGTAAATCCAGGATTGAATTCTACTACATTAGCCTTCTTACCAGCTTCCTTTGCACGCTTCTGCATAACACCGGGACGAACGGTTGCCATCTGAGGACGGAAATCAGGACAAGCGATGGTTGCAATGGTGTTACCACCGAATGCAGGACGGGTCATTAATAACTGGTTGTGCTTCTGCTCCTTGCCAGGAATCGGGTTGATTGGGAAATCACCAATTTCAAGCTGAGTACAGTCAGCAGTTAAACCTGTGTGGATTCTAGCAGAAACTCTGGGACCTAAATCACGTCCGATAGCAGTTGCACCTACTAAGAAAATTTCCGGCTTGAACTCGTTAATTACAGAAGCAAGAGCATGTGCATAAGGCTCGGTTCTGTACTCTTTTAATTCAGGATCGTCTACAACGATTACCTTGTCAGCGCCGTACTCAGCTAATTCATCAGCTAAGCCCTTAACGTCTGAACCTACTAAAACTGCAGTAACTTCACATCCTAAAACCTCAGCAAGGTCTTTACCTTTACCGATTAACTCGAATGCAATACTGTTGATAACATTATCTACCTGCTGAGCGAAGACAAATACGCCCTTGTATTGTTCTAAATTCATTTTATCGACCTCCTAGATGATGTGCTTTTCTTTCATTTTGCCTACAATGTAGCTAGCTGCTTCGGTAGGATCTAAGGTAACCACTTCACCGGCACCCTTTCTTACCTTATCTGAAGCCTTAGCAATCTGAGTAGGTGAACCCTTAAGACCGAGGTTTGAATCCTCAACATCTACAAGATTAGCTCTTCCCCATACGGTAATCTCTGCTTCACAAGCATCGAAGATTCCGCCCGGAGTCATATAACGAGGCTCGTTCATTTCGCCAAGTGCTGTTACAAGACAAGGCATCTGAGCCTTTAATACATGATATCTGTCATCATACTGACGCTGAACGATTACATTGTTACCTTCAATCTTGATATCCTGAGCGTAAGAAATTACAGGGATATCTAAGTGCTCGGAAATCTGAGGACCTACCTGAGCGGTATCACCGTCGATAGCCTGACGTCCGGTAATGATTAAATCGTACTCTAAGTTACGGATAGCACCTGCTAAGGTCTGGGAAGTTGCCCAGGTATCAGCACCACCGAGAACTCTGTCGGTAACAAGGATTGCCTTGTCAGCGCCCATAGCTAATGCCTCACGTAATACGTCTTCTGCCTTCGGAAGACCCATGGTAATAACGGTAACTTCTGCACCGTACTGATCTTTTAATCTAAGTGCTGCCTCTAAACCAGCCTTATCGTCTGGGTTCATGATGGTCATCATAGCAGCTCTGTCTAAAGTACCGTCTGGATTGAACTTTACGCCACCCTTTGTATCAGGTACCTGCTTAATACAAACAACGATTTTCATTGTATATTCTCTCCTTATTGTTGTCATATAGTTTCCGATAACCCGAGCCTCGAAAATGCTTCGCACTTCCTCGGTCGCGGTATCGCGCTGCACCGCGACTACGGCTTTTGTCTTTGTCACCAATTCAGCAAGCTGAAGGTGACCAATCCAAAATCCTATCTCGGCTTACTTAATAATATTCGCGGAGATTACCATACGCTGAACTTCGCTTGTTCCTTCGTAAATCTCGGTAATCTTAGCATCTCTCATCATACGCTCTACGTCGTACTCTCTGGTGTAACCATAACCACCATGTAACTGAACAGCCTTGGTAGTAACTTCCATAGCAACTTCTGCTGCGTATAACTTAGCCATAGCTGCCTCTAAAGAATAGCTCTTCTGAGTAGCCTTAGCCATAGCTGCCTTGTAAACAAGCATCTTAGCTGCTTCTACCTTAGTAGCCATATCCGCAATCTGGAACTGGGTGTTCTGGAATGCTGCGATAGAACGACCAAACTGCTTTCTTTCCTGAACATAAGCGATAGTAGACTCTAACGCGCCTTCTGCAATACCAAGTGCCTGAGCAGCAATACCGATACGTCCACCATCAAGGGTGTGCATTGCGATACCAAAGCCCTTACCCTGAGCACCAAGTAAGTTCTCCTTAGGGATACGGCAATCGGTAAAGATTAATTCATAAGTAGCTGATCCGCGGATACCCATCTTCTTTTCCTTAGTACCGAAGGTGAAACCAGGAGTTCCCTTCTCTACGATGAATGCAGAGATTTCTTTTACCTTCTTACCACGCTTCTCGATGATACCGGTTACAGCGAAGATAACATAGATATCAGCTTCCTTACCATTGGTAATGAAAATCTTAGAACCATTTAATACCCACTCGTCACCGTCAAGAACAGCCTTAGTCTGCTGACCCTGTGCGTCAGTACCGGCACCCGGCTCGGTAAGACCGAAAGCACCAAGCTTCTCACCCTTTGCCAGTGGAATTAAGTACTTCTGCTTCTGCTCTTCGGTACCGTAGGTCTGAATCGGATCACAACAAAGTGAAGTATGTGCAGAAACGATAACACCGGTAGTACCACAAACCTTAGAAAGCTCTTCTACACACATAGCGTATGTTAAAGGATCACAACCCTGTCCGCCGTACTGCTTTGGTACAGGAATTCCTAAGAAACCGTTCTTAGCCATTTTCTCAACAGTGCCTCTAGGGAACACTTCTGTTTCATCAACCTCCTGAGCAAGAGGCTTTACTTCTTTTTCAGCGAACTCTTTGAAAAGAGCACGTGCCATTTCATGCTTTTTGCTTAAAGTAAAATCCATGATTTTATTTCCTCCAAATAAATTTATCATCATAATTCAGAGCTATTCGCAAAATCGCCTCTTCGAGGCTTTCCTTTTGCTCATATATGGCTACTCGCCATATAGATTGGTTCCAAGTATCTCTGTTGCAAGCAAGCTTTCACAGCGCCCTTATAACCAATCTGCATAGCTCTGAATTTTCACTTACATTACTGTGCATCAACAGGGGTCTTGGTTCTGTCTGCATTATATACATAGAAGCCCTTGCCGCTCTTAACACCAAGGTTACCGCCACGTACCATCTTACGGATAAGAGGACATGCACGATACTTGCTGTCGCCGGTCTCTGCATAAAGAACGTCCATAATAGCAAGGCAGATGTCTAAGCCTACGAAGTCACCTAACTCAAGAGGTCCCATAGGATGATTTGCACCAAGCTTCATAGCGGAGTCGATGCCTGCGATATCAGAAACACCTTCCATCTTGATGAAAGCAGCTTCGTTAATCATAGGAATTAAGATTCTGTTTACTACGAAACCTGCAGCTTCGTTAACCTGTACAGGAGTCTTGCCGATTTCTTCAGAAATCTTTACAATAGCATCAACAGTCTCCTGAGGAGTATTTACACCTGCGATTACTTCAACAAGCTTCATTCTGTCAGCAGGATTGAAGAAATGCATACCAATCATAGGACGATTTAAACCATTACCGATTTCGGTAATAGAAAGAGAAGAAGTATTAGATGCAAAGATACACTCAGGCTTTGCAATCTTATCAAGCTCACCGAAGGTGGTCTTCTTAACTTCCATATTTTCAAATGCAGCTTCTACGATTAAATCGCAATCTGCACATAAGTCTTCCTTTAAACCTGGAGTGATTTTTGCAAGAATAGCATCAACAGCTTCCTGAGTCATTTTACCTTTTTCTACAAGCTTAGCATAGCCCTTAGCAATCTTAGCCTTGCCGCCGTCTGCCCACTCCTGCTTAATATCGCAGAGTGCTACTTCATATCCATCAACCTGAGCAAATGCCTTAGCAATGCCCTGTCCCATGGTACCTGCACCAATAATACCTACTTTCATTGAAAGTTCCTCCTTTTAAAAAGTGATTATATATTATGTTTCTTTACTTAACAGTTCTTGAAAGGCTCTTTCACCTTTTCTTTATTCTTATCTAAGAAGAATGCCATACCATACTTCTGATCTTCGGTTTCGAAACAGTCACCGAATAACTTCTCTTCGATAACGATTGCAGCATCCATATCTACATCTAAACCATCGTTGATTGCCTTTTTGCAGTTACGTACTGCAATAGGAGCATTCTTAGCGATGGTAGCTGCCATCTTCTCAGCTGCCGCCACAAGCACTTCCTGTGCAGTCTTAACTACATTGCCCTCTGCGTCTACTTCTGCAGAATACACTTCATTCACAAGACCGATTCTATAAGCTTCAGCAGCCTTGATATTTCTTGCAGTGTAAATCATCTGCTTCGCCATACCTGCACCTACTAAACGTGCAAGTCTCTGAGTACCACCAAAACCGGGGGTGATTCCAAGACCTACCTCAGGCTGACCGAATACTGCATTATCAGAACAAATTCTGATGTCACAGCTCATAGCAATCTCACAACCACCACCAAGAGCAAATCCGTTGATAGCTGCAATTACCGGAATAGGGAATGTTTCCAGCTTACGGAATACGTCATTACCCTTCTTACCGAAAGCCTCGCCTTCAGCCTTAGTTAAGGTGCTCATCTCTCCGATATCTGCACCTGCTACAAAAGACTTCTGCCCTGCACCGGTAAGTACAAGTGCACGAACCTCGTCTAAATTAACTGCATTAAGGCATGCATCTAACTCTTCCAATACCTGTGAATTTAAAGCGTTTAAAGCCTTCTCACGGCTGATGGTAATCACGCCGTACTGGCCCTTCTGCTCATATACGATAAACTCCATTATAATAATCTCCTTTACGCTACTTTAGCGTGGCATAGCGCGCTATGCCACGCAGTTATTTGACTTAGTCTTCGATTTTAACGATGGTAGAACATCCCATACCACCACCGATACAAAGGGTAGCAAGACCTGTCTTAGCACCCTTAGCCTGCATCTCGTGAAGTAAAGTAACAAGGATACGACAACCAGAAGCTCCTACAGGGTGACCAAGTGCGATTGCACCACCGTTAGGATTGAGCTGCTTATCAACATCGATTCCAAGATCCTTTCCTACAGCGATAGACTGAGCTGCGAAAGCTTCGTTTGCTTCGATAATATCGAAGTCTTCAATCTTCATACCGGTCTTCTCCATAACCTTTCTGGTAGAGTAAACAGGACCGATACCCATTACCTCAGGACGGCATCCGGCAAGTGCACCAGCTACGAAGGTAGCCATAGGCTTAACGCCAAGCTCTTTAGCCTTCTCTTCGCTCATAACAACGATTGCAGCTGCACCATCGTTGATACCGGAAGCGTTACCTGCAGTAACATACTTATCCTTATTGATAGGACGTAACTTTGCAAGACCTTCCATGGTAGAACCCGGACGAGGACCTTCATCAACCTTGAATTCCACCATCTCTTTTTTCTTCTTAACCATTACCGGTACGATTTCAGCATCGAAAGCACCTGCTGCCTGAGCTGCTTCTGCCTTCTGCTGGCTCTTTAATGCGAATGCATCTAATTCTTCACGGGTAAGTCCCCACTCATCACAGATATTATCTGCAGTCTGAATCATGTGATAGTTATTGAATGCATCCCAAAGAGCATCGTTAACCATGGTATCTACTAAAGTACCATTGTTCATTCTATATCCGAAACGAGCCTGTGGCATAGCGTAAGGAGCCATAGACATGTTCTCCATACCACCTGCAACCACGATATCTGCGTCACCGGCCATAATCATCTGTGCTGCCTGATTTACACAGTTAAGACCGGAACCACATACAACGTTCATGGTAACTGCAGGAACTTCGATAGGAAGACCAGCCTTGATAGATGCCTGACGTGCAACGTTCTGTCCCTGTCCAGCCTGAATTACACAACCCATATAAACCTGATCAACCTGCTCAGGAGCAACACCTGCTCTGTTTAAAGCTTCCTTAATAACGATTGCACCAAGCTCAGCTGCCGGTGTATTGCTGAGAGAACCACCCATGGTTCCGATTGCGGTACGACAAGCACCTGCTAAAACTACTTTTCTAGCCATTTCCATTTCCTCCGATTCATACTATTGAAATATGTTGATGTTTCCGTCCTTTTCTAGGACGTTAGTAACGATTGTTATTTTTTTATCATTACCATTTGAGCTTATTGTAACATAATGGAAATCATATTGCAATGCCTTTTGTCAAAAAAATAACAGACTTTTTTAAAGACGGAAGAATTAAAAAAAATGGACTGATCACCCAGTCCATTCTTTCTATCCCTATCTCACTCGAAAACAACTCCGATTCACTTAATTACTACTCTCCCCCCATATAAATCCAAGAAATCAGAACCCTTCCCAGAAATACAATTACTACAGATGTGATTTAGATATTCTTTTCTCAATTACTCTCTGGGGCAACTCCTTTATTTCCTATATTCCAAATCAAATATTCCTCCAAAAGAATATATTGAAAATGAATTATCTACACTTTCAGTAGTAATTGGCATATATTTTTTATCCACCTTCTGCGAATCTCCTTGCAAAAAAACATACACTATTTTGTTTTCCTCTTCTATTAACAATGCATATTCATAACAAGAGCTCCAAGCATACATAGCAATGTATGCAGGATAGCTAAATAAGTCTTCACTATATTGTATCTTATTATTTTCACATCTTTATTCACCAATATACTACTTAAACGAGAACATTCCTCCGCAAATGACTCGTTATCCTTATATGTACATTCCATAAATACCTTACAAGTAGGATCCATAAAAGTATCTATGCAATAATAATAATAATCAACTCTACCTATTCGTATTTTGTCACCTTTCTATCCTTCCCACCAAAATACAGCTCTGCTAATACACCTACACCGTTTACATACTCCCCAAAAAAGCTTTTGGAAAAGACGACACTCCAATTAGAAATTCCTGAATAGCCCAACATTGAACACAAACTCTGCAGAGTCTTTATATGATAGTACTTAGCTTGCCTCAAATCCAACAGGCAAATACTTTTCATCAATATATTCCTTGTAATCAATATCCGTAAAACCATTAGCAAATTGCAATTCCACATAAATCAATCTGCAATTTTCCTTATCCGCCAGTGCATAAATGTAGCCATAATAATCATGAGCATACACCGCACAAAGTTCGTAAGGAAATTCCGTAGCACCATATATGTACTTATTTTCCGAGGATGAGATACTATGAAGTCTCTCACATTCCGCTTCAAAACTTACCTTATCACAGCTATACACCAAATACCCCAGATAACAGGCATCCCAAGGATCATAATAGTAGTAGCAAAAATCCTCGACCTGCGCACTATCCGGGATTTTATCCGGAAAAATGTCATTGTATGTACTATAGTTTTCTTTGTATTTGCCGTCTACACCCAGATACTTTTCATACTTGGTAATATCAGTTACTTTTTCCCTTGTGTCCAGTATGATGTACAAAATAAAAATAAATAATACAATAATAGGTATTAACCATTTCCCAACTTGTTTTTTCATCAAACACACTCCTTTCATGCTATTGTGCCAACTAAAGTTAGATGCTGATATATTGATAACCGCTATAACAATTACAGAAACAATAAACTTCTATACGAAAGGAACTACTGTTAATACCCCCAATGCACAAAATATATTGAGACGCTCCAGCATTAGTAGCGTACCTGCGTCTGCCTTAAACTGAGCATCCCAGTGATCACCATTGCTTCCGAAATGCCCCTTCGCTCTCTCACATGAGAAGCAGCACATGAATATTGCCAATGTAATAAATGCATATTTTTTACTTACACATCCCAAAACATATAATATGTTGATAGCATTTTGTACCAAAAAAGCCGCAAAAAATTCCAAGGTCTCATTTGGTTTATACCTTTTGCTGTATTCCCCTACTCTTCTGTCACTCCACAAAAAGAATATTATGGCATAATCAAAAAGGAGTCTAAGCACAAATATAAAAAGGAACTCTCATTTCACCTTAATCCAAACTTACTACTACTCTATTGTTATCATAGAATACGTAGTCTCC
Organism: Acetatifactor sp.; assembly: GCA_045541195.1. Lineage (GTDB taxonomy): Bacteria > Bacillota > Clostridia > Lachnospirales > Lachnospiraceae > Acetatifactor. Next base: position 98,273 of record JAZQIQ010000039.1, read on the forward strand.
ATCCTTATTCGCTGCATAATAGATATTAAGGTTATCCCAGCTATTATTCTCGTACATATCTTTACCGATGAATTCTAAAGGCAGATACTCATCCGGTAGAGTTCCATTTAAATCTTTCAGTTTGGAATATATATATATGATTCTGTTATTTTCTTCATCCATGAGCGCATATTCATAGCTCAGATTGCTTCCATATATAGCAACATACGCCGGGTAGTAAAACAACTCCTCCGAATAATCAACTGCTTTGGTAACCGGCTGCTCATTTTCGGATAAAGGTATTTTACATTCCAGTCCTGCAATTCTCTCTTTCTCAGTTTTATAATCCTCTTCCGAATATGTAATCTCCGCAAAAATCAAAATATCGCTTATAGAATGATAATCTAAAGCAGTGTAATATAGATATTTCACATCCTCTGCCTTTGCAATATCCTCCGGAAATATGTATAATCCACTTTCTATCTCTTCCCGTTCGTAATCAATATGCCCATCCCAATTTCCATATTCTGATGATGATATGGTGACATATTCCTGCCATATACCATTGGAACTAAAGAGATATAACCATATAACAATTCCTGTCAAAACTATTATCACAGCAATCGCAATACTTATTACTGCATTTTTTGCTGTATCATTTACACTTCTTCTATTCATATTTTGTCACCTTTCTATCCTTCCCACCAAAATACAGCTCTGCTAATACACCTACACTGTTTACATACTCAAAAAAATCTTTTGGAAAAGACGACACTCCAACATTAAGTTGAAGTTGTCGCCTTAAAGTTAATCTTCTTAAATAAGCACCGAAGGCGTAGCTACTGCATACGCATAGGTTGCTCTAAATATCACATATCTGGAAATTCCCATTTCTTTCTCGGTATCCAAACCATTTTGAACATCAATGCCATTTGCTAATGACTTCCAAATCCTCCAATTAGAAATTCCTGAATAGCCCAACATTGAACACAGACTCTGCATCGGCTTTAAATGATAGTATGCGTATGCATGAAACCAAATCTCCGCAGCTAAGTCAAGAACTGATATATTACTCCAACTGCTACTCTCCAACAATTTCATACTGGCTGCTTTTGCCATTGCTCCGCCTGTTGTTGCATACGCAAGATTATAACCAAGACCTCCTGTTAAGTACATCATTTCCTCTTCACAAACTTCTGCATAACTCTTGGGTAAAACCAAATCCTTTTTGTTCATTATTAATTATTCCTCCTGTAATGTAATATATTGTAATATCCCTATTACCAAAACCAATATTGCTTTTTCACACCAACATACGTAGCAACTCCAATCCCGATTACTACCGCTCCGATAATCCAAAACAATTTATTCCAGGTAACTGCAAACAATTCTTCTGATGTAATCAGATACTTCCCTTCCGTATCTATGGTCAATAACCCTATATCCTCGACTGTCAGCCTTTCATACTTCTGTTTTGCCTCATTGAAAAGATATAAATACTTCCCATTCCCTACCCGGGAGCTAATATCTATTACCAATTTCCCACAAAGCTTTTGCCCTTCATTTATCATAAAAGTAAGGCCCTCTTCTATTTGCTCAAACACTATCTTTGTTTCTAATTCATTTTCAAAATTTACAATATCCCGTCCATGCAGAAAAATTGTGTATTCATCCCCTTTTATGGTAAGGACCTTTTCCTTTTCATAAAAATACTTCAACATCTTTGAAGAAATCGTCGGATAGCTATTTACATTAACCTCATCCGAAAAACTGCTCTCATACTGCCCCCCAATCTTCTCATCCAAAGGGATCTCCACATCAATATTTCCTTCCTGATTTACCAATACAGAAACCGATACCTGCATATCACCATTTGACACAATAATGGCAGTATCTCCACACGCTACAGCAGTTATAAGTCCATCCTCGGAAACGGAAGCAATGTTCTCATCCAGCGACTTATAAGAGACTTTTCCGGGTGCCCCCTTAGGCATTACATTTGCTACAATCTGAAAGGTAGCCTCCGGTTTTAAAACTACATAATCGCTATTCAACGATATCTCTGTAGTGCCAACCTTAACAGAAAGAGTAATCTGTTTTTTCACTCCTCCGGCAGAAATATAGATGGTCACCTCTCCCGGTGAAATTCCTTTTACTGCACCACCGGAATTAACAGTGGCAATGTTTTTATCCGAAGATTCATACATTACTGTGGTATCCAGTGCATCATTCGGTAAAACCTTAACAGATAACTGCTGTGTAGAATCCACCTTTAGTTCCTCTTCATAATCACCAATTTCAATATCCTGCACCGCTTTCTTCGTGTTGTTCTCCACTACCTTTAGCGGAAACGTACTTACCACGTCTCCACAAGAAACAGATATCACCGTTTCCCCTAAGCCAACAGCAGTGATTCTTCCCATCCCGTTAATAGTTGCCACTTTGGTATTAGAAGAAGCAAATGTCAGCGTCTTATTTGTGGTGTCCTCCGGCAAAACAGTAATCATCAAAAGCTGCTTCTCACCGATAAGCATTTCTGTCTGATAATCCCCCAGATCCAGTTCCTTCGGTAAAATCACCTCTTCCTCTTCAACTCCTATTTCTGCATCTCCACCGGACACCGGAATTATATCCCGGTATTCTCTTGCATGGCACTCACTAGCATAAAAAGGAAATATCAGTAGCACCAACATCCCTATACATACTTTTATACAAAACCTCTTAATCATTATCTCACCAACAATCCCAATTTCTCCAATGCGTAATCAAAATAGGTCACCTCATCATAGGTGATTCTGTTCTCAACAGTCATACCATTAGCCAAATTGACCTTCTTCCCGGATTTACTTATCAGATAATCTGCATCCGGTCTTACTTTGATTTTAAATACCGAATTATTCTGTCCACCTTCCCCCTCCAAAGAAGTCAGATTACTGTCAATTGACACAACGGTTCCGGTAATATTTCCATAGACAGACTGTATCAAACCATCTACCGCAATCTGCACCGAATTTCCTTCTTCCATCCTGGCCATATCTGCCGTACTCACATAGGATTCTACAATGACTCCCGAATTCTCTGGGGTAATGGTAGCCACTGCAGAACCGATCTGAACTACCATCCCCACCTTATAATCTGCCAGCATATGTAATATTCCGGTGCAGCTCGCCTTTACACTGTATTCCAGCTGTCCGCTTCCTACTGCTGCAAGCTGTGCATCTATGGACGCAATCTGCAGCTGTGCATCTTTTATGGAATTCTCCGCCGATTGAATGGCAGAATAGTATATCTCCGCACGCTTTTCCTGATTTTTTATAAGTTCTCTTTCTATCTGCTCATCCGAATATCCATATACCTGGTAAGTACTTCCGTCAAAAGTATTCTGTGATATTTGAGACTTATAAACCTCATAGGTACTATAATACAGCTCATCCTCCGGACATCCCGCATCGAAATAATTCTGATCATCCTTAATGGATTTAACCAAAAGCTGTAACTTCTCTACCTGTTTTTCATAAGTCTGCTTAGAGACAAGGAGCTGTTCCTCCTGCAAATTAAAGTCGGTACTTTTAATGGTAAACAGAATATCTCCCTGTTGCACCAGCATCCCTTCTGCCATATAGGACTGCTCTATCTCTCCGGTATATGCCGGCATTACATAACTGGAATTGCTATTCGTTATCGTTCCCTGGGAAATAATCACGTATGGCTTATGCGCATACATACTCCACACCAGAATACCTATTACCGCAAACAGAACTATCAATATAATCATGTATCCAAAAACCGGAAGCTTTTTCTCAAACAAGAGTCTGCTGTCCTTTAATTGATCCATGGTTTTTACCTGTTTCTTCATCCCCTCTTACTCCTATGCATTTTTATTATCATCCATCTTATATTCCTCATTAACCCTACAACATTTCATAAATATAACTTACTTTTCCGGAATAATAATTAAAAACATTTTTAGGATTATACCGCTCTCTTTTTCTGGATGCCAAAAATATTTTCCAATGGTAATTACTACATATATACATTTCTTCCAGCACGTCCAAATTCGTATTAAGCAAATACCGTACTGCACAGTCAGCCTTCCTTACATGTATCAAATAGAGATAATATAAATACATCGTTCTGGCATTTGTCAGTGCAACATCTCTTAACCGTTTGCGATTACAAGTCAAATACTCTTCTTCCAAATAATTCTGCAATGCTACCGACAAGTAATCCTTTTCATCATAAATGGAGTCCATCAAAAGCTGATTCAAAAATACTTTCTCGTCCAAAAACAAAACATCCTTTTTCTTACAATCCCTTTGAAGAAACGTATATATCATACTTTTATCAAAATCTTCTAAATCCATGTTAAGAAAAAGTCCATACCGATTATCCTCTTGCTGCCCCCTCGCAAACAATCCTTCTGTTGAAAACTCTGAGCCCGGCATAGAATATAAGTTGTATAATGCACACCAACTTCCACATAGAAATATCCCCAGCGAAACAGAATAGATTGCTGTCGCCGTGCATCCTATAAAAATCAATACATGGAACATCCTAAGCTTCTGTATAAAAAACTGCCACTCCCTTATATACCTATTACAAGCCTCTTCATCCTTCATTCCCCGATAGGATATCGTCGTATACCACTGCAATAATGCGTTGACAGACACACCAATCTTCATCTTCCAGCATCCCCTCTCCCACTGGAGTACAAACGGAAAAAGGTAGATTGTAATAAAGAGATATCTTCTTCGCTTAAAATATAAAAGCAAAAATATATTATTTACCCAGCACATCACCAGCATAAAGCATGCAAACATTACCAGCGCCCTTATGCATCCACTACATACATAGTTCCAAAAGGGCACATTCATTTCAAAAGGACTCCCCTCCGCCCAAATAACTGCTGAAAACATACTTATGGTCATGAATACCGAATATAAATAAAGTCGCCTATCTGCCGTCATTTTTCTATACACTTTCTGCTCTTGGCACAAATACATCAGCCAATAAAATCTCCTCTTCCACATTTCGTTCTACAAAAATAGTATAATTGCTTGTTTCCAAATCAATGTCTTTTTCAAAAGCTTCCAAATTGATTTTGTCATAAGCAAATTTCAGCATATTCTCCGGTCCGTAATAACGACAATATAGAGCATTCGGAACGCGAATAATCGAATCCATGGAATACGGAGCCTCCACATTATGAATAAAATGATTACACTGTAGCATCATTACAATCTTCATATCCAACTGTTCATTTTCATTCATATAAGTTTTGGTATATTGAATCAGCGGTCCTACCGGCATTGCGCCTTTCGCCTGTATATACGACTGCATCTGCCTAATTGCCACATTAAAATCAAATTTCTCATCTGAAAATAGCAATTCATACTTTAAAACGTTTGTTAATTTCAGTATTTTGTTTTCATGAAAACGAATTTTATCCATATTACCTCTTCCCTTTCAGATTTTACCTACCCCATATCTTTTTCCAACAGCAAAGACCCCTTAGCATCTTCTCCATTTCTTCATAAAATTACCTCCTTGCCACAGATAAATTGGAATCTTCATTAGAAAATTATAAGTTCCTTATATTGTCCACTGATATTTCCTACGAGACTGCGCTACACTCAGTTTCGCTCCGTAATATGATATTGGAATAAAAAAGCATATCAATACCATCAGATACTCCTGGGCTTCTCTGCCTTCGAAGAATTCCAAACAAATAACTCCGTCAAAAATTAACTTCATCAATAGAATTCCCATACTTGCAGCACAGACAACACTTCCAAAATAGATGCATTTACGGATAATAATTCTTTCTATACCCTCCCAAAGATATTTCCGCATTATGTATATATTCACCACCACGAATATTACCGTAAATAACCAATTGTACAACGTATACTTATAAACAAATACCAGCATTATCAGATAAACGGCAAACTTGATAAATTCTTTAAAATATTTCTCTATATCAGCTTCTTCACTACACTGTTTTACATCTTGATACATTGCAATCATATTACTGACTTTGGATGTTCCAACCAAAGAATCATAATGCTTAATAATTTTTAAATGCAAAATATTTATACTGAAAAAAATAACTACAACACCCAAAATATAACCCACTAACAAAAAACTTTTCGGAAATTTAACATTTAACTGAGCCACGCATCCTGCCACAACAATTTCCAGTATTTCCACAAACAAAATATACACATACTTACTTCGACTATTGAAATTATATGGATCCGCATATTTTAATATAGTCTCCCCTTTGACTAATACACATATGACAGAAATAGTATGTGTCAGCAAAATTAACAAGCCATATCCCCCTCCAATATCAGGCTTGCCATACAAAAAAATCACCATCATACCATACATAATAGTACTCACAAAAAAGATAATGCTTGACCAGTATCTTATCTTAATTGCGGAACCTATAGAGCGTGTTTTCATCTTCAAAAACCTCTTTAAACCAAAAACTTCTCAAAGTTTTCTTGTACCTTTCATACAAGAAAACTTGCCAAAAGGTACAAGAAAGTTAATTATTATGCCACTTCACTTTCTAAATATGGCGAAAACCATCTAAACCCGATAGTTACCTCCACACCTTTTCCATACAGAACTGCTTTGCATAATGCAGAAGAAAAAGATTCTGCACTGTTAATCACTATCCATACTCCATATGCTCCGATTATCCACCCTATAACCGGAATTCCGGAAAGAGAAGCTGCCAAAGCCCCTGAGCTCACAGATGTAATCAATGAAGCAACTGCTGCCGGCGAACTTGCCGCAGTTGCCCCAATTGCAAACAAAATTCCCTGACAGGTAGCATTATCTAAGTAATAACCACCTTCCACATATGTCATCTCATCTTCATTCATTAACGCATAGCTTTTAGGCATCACTAATGCGCCATCATAACACATTTCCATTTGTTTTTCCTCCTATATATTAATCCTTGAAAATTGTGTTCTTTACCCTCGTTTGCAACCGATTGTAAAATATATGTAAATCTTAAGATTAACACCGCCTTATGTATAACTCATCTCGTTTTCATCCGGAGTATATGTTTGCTCAACTACCTCTGCTTCTTCCTCTTTTACTACAAAATTACCCTGCTGCATCTCCCACAGCTTGTAGTATTCTCCACCTTTTTCCAGTAACTCTTCGTGTGTTCCGGACTCTACGATTTCTCCATGCTGCATAACGATAATCACATCACAGTTCTTCACGGTTGCCAATCTATGGGCAATAATCAACATGGACTTAGATTTGAATTTGTTATAAATCATATCAAAAATCACATTTTCCGTAGCAAAGTCCAGATTACTTGTACTCTCATCCAATATATAGAATTCATTCTTTTTCAGAAATGCCCGTGCCAAAGCAATGCGCTGCTTTTCTCCTCCGCTGAGACCATTTCCGGCTTCCTCCAAATAGGTGTAGTACTGCATAGGAAGCCTTTTAATAAAATCGTGTGCATCTGCGGCTTTTGCGGCTTCTTTTACTTCTTCCAGACTTGCATTCATCTTACTCACACGTATATTGTCATAGATACTTTTGGAGAAAAGCTCTATGTTCTGTGGCACATAAGAAATCGCTCTACGCAAGGAATCATTGGATATTTCCTGAATATCCACTCCGTCAATGGTAATCTCACCGTTTTCCGGTTCATAGTATTTCAAAAGCAGCTTTGCAATGGTTGATTTTCCACTTCCACTGGCACCTACCAAAGCCACCTTCTTCCCCTTGGGAATAGTAAAACTAATATTATTCAGAACCGGTCTGCGGCTTCCGTATCGGAAAGTAACATTCTTTACCTGAATATCTCCATTCACCCTATCTATCTCTTGATAAAGCTGTTCCTTTTCGCTATCTTGTTCCCTTTCATAATCCAAGATTTCAGAGATGCGTCTCATGGAAATATTTGCTTCCTGTATAGTTAACTGCAAGCTCACCAGACGCCCCACCGGGTCCATAAAGTATCCTGACAAAGTCATAAATGCCATCATGCCTCCCAGGGTAACATTCCCCTCCATTACCTGCATGATTCCCGCATATGTCAGGATTAAATTTCCAACTCCTGATATAACTCCGGATATTGTTCCCTGAATATTAGAGAGCATACCTTCCTTGTAGCCAATGCGTAGCGACTTAATATATTCTCTCTCAATATTCTCCAGCTCTGTATCTTCATTGGCGTTTCCCTTTATGGTTTCCACTGCCCTCAGTCCCTCAATAATCTGCGAATTAAGAGCAGAGGCCTGCTGCATCTGTTCCTCATTGATTTTTTTATAAGGCTGCTTAAATATAAAAACTAACAGAATGCTTATAATCGTCATAAAGACAATAATGGCAAACAGGTTTACATTCATACGAAACAGAATCACACCCGTAACACTTGCCATACCAATATCCATAATCAATGTTAATGCGATATTAGTAAAAATATCTTTTATGGTAAATGCATCCGAAAATCTTGTCGTAATATCTCCCGTTCTTCTTGCCGAAAAGAACTTCATGGGCAGCTTGTAAATGTGTTCAAAATATCCCAGCATCAACGGAATATCTATTCGTATGGAAAGATGCATCATCATCCATTTCCTTACGAAATCCAAGGTTATTTTGACTAGCGAAGTCCCCAGAAAAACCATCAGAACCATCTTCAATGTATTTTCCTGTTTATACGGCAAAATCTCATCATATATGACGTTGTTAAATATGGATGATACAATTCCCAGAAGGGTGATTAAAAAAGACGACAGAATACCATAAAAAAACAGTTTTTTCTGTGGCATCAGCAGCCGCAGATATCTATGAAAAATCTTTTCCCCCTTGATTTTTCCCCTCGTAAAATCCTGATTCGGCTTTAGCAAAAGTAACGTTCCGGTAAACGTTTTATAAAACTCATCAATTTCAACCCTTAACAAATCCTTCGCCGGGTCGCCAATCACCACATACTTCTCTGTGATCTTAAAAATCACTACAAAATGGCTCAGCCCCTCTTTTGTCAACACATTGGCAATCGCCGGAAGCGTATAGTCACTCAGAAATCCTTCTTTATCCACTCTTACGGCCTGAGACACAAACCCCAGCTTATCCGCACATGCACTGAGTCCCAAAAGATTGGTTCCACGAATATCGGTTCCCATGATATCCCGCAATTTTGTTATTGTCGTTTCTTTCTTATAATGCAGGCATACCATTGCCAGGCATGCTGCGGCACAATCTGTGGTATCCTGTTGTTGTATAAATGTATATCGCATTATTATATCCCATTTCCTGCTTACCCAAAAAATCTTTATAGCATTATGGCAAGTTTAGCTCTGCCCTCCTCCAATTATTAACTTAAGTATCAAATCCCACAAACTACTTCCTGTAAAATTCATCTGCTCACCTTCTTTCTAACGGTAGTATAGATTCTGGCGTCTCACTATTTCAAGTGAAATGTCGTCAACTGCACTTTTTTGTCGCGAAATGCAAAAACGGACCGGCTGCCCGGTCCATTCTTCCTATAATTATAGCTCGATTTTTAGTTCTATTTTGCCATGTGTATATCGGTACTCCATACTCCCATTTAACCGCTCCACAGCATTCCTAATGTTCGTAATCCCATATCCGTGATTATCCTTATCCGATTTTGTCGTCTCATTTTTTATGATGTTTTGGTACATCTCCTCCGTGCCGGGATTCTCAATACTAAGACACAATAACTGATTATGTTCCAAAATCTTAACCGCAACCCAGCCTTCTTTTTGCATCCCACTACACGCTTCGACAGCATTATTTATTGCGTTGGAGAAAATAGTACAGAGTTCATATGTATCATAGCTTTTCGGATTATCTAACGCTCCTTTTACTTCTAACCTTACTCCTTTCTCTGACGCATTGTGACTCATCATCGTCAAAATAGCATCCAGGATATTATCACCCACCTGTATTTTGGGAAAGGATGCCTGTAAAAACTCTTGATGAATACTCTCAAGCTGCTCTTTGGCACTATCCACCTCGCCCTGTTCTAAAAGCATCTGCAACAATCCCATTTGACTTGCTACATCATGTCGGAACCTCCGCATCTCACTATCCTTCTCATATATAGTCTTATAATATTCCTGCTGCATGCGAATGTATTCTTCTTTAAGATGATTCTGTTCTACATAATATTTTTTTTGATAGGTTTCAATAATAAACCATATAATAATAGAAATGACCACAATCAGATCTATCGCTATCAGAATACGGAAGATCATCGTCATTCTTCTGTTATCTATCATTTCATGCAACAAATTTCCAACAGAAGCAACTCCGGTACAAAAAATAACTGCACAAATGATTACAATACTTTTTCCTTTAGACAAACTACCTAAATAGCATACGATTTTTTGAAACCATCTTTGTCTGGTGACTATTGCTGCAATAGAAAAAGTAAATAAGATACTTAACAGCCTATTCCCCCATTCTCCAATCATACCTGCAACAATGGAATCAATTACTATAGATATAATAGATTCTGCAAAACCAATCCCAAACATAATCGATATGATTTTGGCAATTTTACTTCCCACATTTCCTTCACATAACAAAGTCCATGCCATAATCTCACTACCAAAAAAAATAATCAAAAATCTCCCACTATCAGGAAATAATACTACTCCAAGCACAAATCCCACTATATAGATTCCCCAGGCAAATAAATGCTTCCTGATATCTCTTGTCGTCCAACGGAATGTCCACTCTCCCACGGAAATCATACACAGCATGGCACAGACATAATACATCCACTTCAACACTGTTTCTATCAACACATACTCCAATTCTCATTTACCCCCCGCAAATCTGTATAAAATAAAACGGTTGCAACGAATACTCATTGCAACCGAACCATCAATATAATAGACATCTATTACTTAGACTTCCTGTTTTGCGTCCTTATGTTTCCATAAGTTTGCCTGTTACTATTTCAGACCATTATACTATATACAACGTCATTTTATCAACCGCTTTGCAAGAGCAAAAGACTCCTCCACTTCCGTGAAGGAGTCCCTATCTACATCATATTTAATCTTCTGGCTCGATAAGTCCGTAAGTATCGCCCTTTCTCTTGTAAACCACATTTACCTGATCTGTCTCTGCGTTGCAGAAAACAAAGAAATTGTGTCCTAAGAGCTCCATCTGGATGCAGGCATCTTCCGGATACATAGGCTTGATATCAAACTTCTTTGTACGAACAATTTTGATTTCTTCCTCATCCGGTTCCTCTACTTCGATAAATGACTTGCTGAATGATGCTGCATTCTGATGTTTGGTAATAATCTTGTTCTTATATTTCTTAAGCTGTCTCTCGATCACTTCTTCTACTAAATCGATGGATACATACATATCCGTGCTTACCTGCTCGGAACGGATGATGTTACCTTTTACAGGGATGGTAACTTCGATTTTCTGTCTCTCCTTTTCTACACTAAGTGTCACATGTACTTCCGTATCGGGGTTAAAGTACTTATCAAGTTTACCTAACTTCTCCTCTACTGCTGATTTGATTCCGGGTGTTACTTCAATATTTCTTCCAACGATAATAAATTTCATATAATCATCTCCTTCAGTAGTTTTATTGTAAAATTATAATACCACTTTTGGTTGAATTTTGCAACAATTAGATGAAATTTTCGCATGTTTTTGACTTTGAAAAAGTCAATGAAAAATCAAACCTTTTTTCCATTTTTTGCAAATTCATTAGTTTTAAACAAAACAAGCGTTCCCTTGGTTACCATAAAAAATCCCCTATATTTACATAAAAAAGCTGTGGATAATGTGTATAACTTGGTGTATAAGTCGTTTCTTTCGATTTTTCGGGCTTTTTTGATGTGGATAACTTTTATCGCAAACACGTTTACAACCAGGACGTTTTTACGACAAGTCATTTTTTTTTAGTAAATCTGCACAACACCCTTTGTTGACGGTACTTTTTGCCCATTTAACAATTCCCGTCAATATTCTTCTTTTTTATAATAAATCCATCTTCCAGAGAATAAATGAAAAACATAAGAAAAGAGATTGTCAGAAAACAATCTCTTTTACATTTCTACTTATGAATAATTAGAAGATACGACGAATCGCCAGAATCGTCCTATAATCTGCTCTTGAAATCTTGATGCCGTCTTTCTTATTTGATGCATGCACAATCTGTCCATCACCCATATAAAGTGCCACATGACCGGAATAACAAATCAAATCACCCGGCTGAGCATTCTCAAGACCATCTACTGCGTATCCCTGCTTACGCTGTGAAGAAGAAGAATGAGGTAAGGATACACCAAAATTCGCATACACACTCATAGTGAATCCGGAACAATCTGTACCATCCGTCAGACTGGTACCACCCCATACATACGGATTGCCCACAAACTGTAAAGCATATTCTACAACATCACGGCCCATTTCAGTACCGCCTTCGCTGGATACATAAGTAATTTCCGTCTGAATATTCTTCTTAGCTGCAGCTCTTGCGGCTTCCTGAGCTCTCTCACGCTCCTGTCTTTCTTTTTCCAAACGTGCCTCTTCCTCTGCTTTGGATTCCGCCTGTACAAACTCTGTACGAAGTGTTACATACTCAGCAGATACATAGCCATCACCTTCCACAGTATCTACCTTAATCCACTCATCCAACTCTTCATATACTAAAAGTTCATCTTCAAAAGCCACCATTCCCAGTCTTGGAGCATCCATTGATGGCTCCTTACGAACATAGAGTCCATCGCACTGCACAGTAGCAAGTCTGGTTCCAACTTCCTTGGACAACTCCACTGCCGCATCGCCGGTCACCACATACTCAGCCTTCACAAAGCCGGTTACAGTACCGGAAGTGATTTCATACCAGCCATTCTGCTCAGAAATAAGAACTCCGGCAGAATTGTCGTACAATTTTCCCAGAACCTCTCCATCTTCACCGGGAAGGCTTCGGATGTTCACATAACCATTAACATCCGCAATTACCATATTTCTAAGTACCTCTAACTCCTGCTCCTTCGCTGCTGCCTTGGCATCTTCTTTCGCCTTAGCTGCCGCTTCATCTACCTCAGCCGCCGTAACTACTGTCTCCAGTACCACATCGGTCTTACCGGCCTGAGCCGAAATATTCTCAAGGGAAGTCCCTTGTGAAAGTGTTATACTAATACCACCGTTAGGAAGAACGGATGAAAGACCAGACGCCTGCACATCCATGCTACTGCACATCATTATGCCAGTCAATATGAGTGCTCCTGCCCTTACAGAACCTCTTAACATGATTACCTCCAAAATTACATTCTAAAGAACCAATTCGCAAAATCGCTGCTTCGCCGCTTTCCTTTTGCTCACCATTTGGTCCTACACCACTAAGAACCGATTCGCAAAATCGCCGCTTCGCCGCTTTCCTTTTGCTCATCATTTGGCTATCGCCAAATGCTTACAAATAAAAGTTTGAACTTACAAGCAAGCTTGACGTTCAAACTTTTATTTGTAAGCGCTTGGTTCTTAGCGTTTAGATGTTACATATTTGTTACAACTGTTAACAAATATATCATTATTGTTGCCTTTTGTCAATATTTTACGCCTATGTTATTGGTTATTTTTACTGGAATATTATGGTATATGTATGATATACTTAGTAAAATATATAATAATAACATGAGGTGTGTTATGCGTAAAAAAGCTTTAATTACCGGTGCATCCCGGGGTATTGGCAAAGCTCTGGCCATTGCATTTGCAAATGGCGGTTATGACTTATATTTAACCTGCGTCAATTCCATAGAAATATTGACAGAATTAGCTGAAAACTTGAGTCAAACGTATCACGTTGAGGCAAAAGCCTTTCAGTCAGACGGTTCTAATTACGAAAATATTACAGAAATGTTCAGAGAAATAAAGGATTTAGATGTTCTTATCAACAATGCCGGCATTGCACATTTTGGACTACTTACGGATATGACACCCGAAGAATGGAATCGGATTATAAGCACAAACTTAACTTCCGCATTCTATACTTGCAAGCATGCAATTCCGCTAATGTTAGCCAAGCAGCAGGGCTGTATCATCAACATCTCTTCCGTCTGGGGAAACGTGGGTGCATCCATGGAGGTTGCTTACTCTGCATCCAAAGGTGGACTTAACAGCTTTACCAAAGCCTTAGCGAAAGAATTGGCTCCCAGTGGCATTGCTGTAAATGCCATTGCCTGCGGCGTTATTGATACTGATATGAATCGTAAACATTTAAACGATGAGGATTTAGTTGCTTTAGCGGCGGAAATTCCTGCTGACCGTTTGGGAACTCCTGAAGAAGTTGCAGCGCTCACCCTTCAGCTTGCATCTTCTCCCACTTATATGACAGGACAAATCATCACCATGGATGGGGGCTGGTATTAACCGGCCTCTTTTTTATACGATAGGAAACTGTTATAGGAGTATAAAAGAAGAAAAACTTCCCATACTAATAAAAAACGTTAGTATCTAGGGAGCAAATATATGAATCAGGAATTAAGCTGCAATCTGCAAATAAATATTGACAAAATGAAAGAACTAATACCGTTAGATAAGAGCTTTGACATCATTTCCTCCCAGCTTAAAGTCGGAGGAAATGATGCTTTTTTTGTAGGTTTAAACGGTTATATCGAAGAACGAACCCTTCAAAAGATTTTTATCGATGTAAAGGAAACTGTTGATTCCTCAGATGAAAAAACACTCGTACAATACATGTATGATCATGTGGGATACGCATCCGTTACTCCATATAAAACCTGGGACGAACTCCTTCTTCAAATGTTCTCCGGAACCGCACTTATGTTAATCAATGGCAGTACAACCGGCTTTATCTTAGATATCCGCACCTACCCTGCCAGAAGTGTGGAAGAACCGGATACGGAACCCGTCACCAAAGGTGCCCACGACGGATTTACAGAAACCATGTTAACCAATGCCAACCTGATTCGTCGTCGTATCCGCGCCCATACTCTGACTTTTGAGCCTCTTCATATTGGCACTGTGAGTCGAACCGATGTGTCCATCGGTTATCTTGGAGCCCTGGTTGATCAGGATTTCCTCAGCTATATCCGAACAGAACTTGAAAGCTTACAAGTCACCTCACTTACCATGGGGACAAAAAGCCTGGAGGAACTTCTTCTCAAGAAAAGCTTTTTTCATCCTCTGCCCAGTATCTGTACCACGGAGCGGCCTGATGTGGCAAGCAGCTATCTCATGGAGGGGCATATACTCATTTTAGTGGATAATTCCCCTTCCGTAATGATTCTTCCCTGCTCCATTTTTCAGTTCACTCAGCATCCGGATGATTATTACAACAGCCCTATTGTGGGCAATTATTTCCGTTTAGTACGATTTCTTTGCCTGTTGGTCAGTATCTTTTTATTACCGGTATTTTTACTTCTGGCCTCCTATTATCCGGAAATTTCAGAACGCTTCAGCCTACTCTCCACAGAAGGTTTAGGACCGGTCCGACTCACCTTCTATGTGCTGGCCGTAGAATTTTTACTGGACTTATTTAAGTATTCCTCCGCCCATTCGCCGGGCCGGTATTCCGGTTCCTTATCCATTGTAGGTGGTCTTATCATTGGAGATGTTGCGGTACAGCTGAATTGGGCCTCTAATGAAGTCCTGTTCTATGCCGCTGTCACACTGCTTACCACTCTTTCCCTTGCCAATGTGGAGTTTGCAGAAGGCATGCGAATTTACCGGCTATTCCTCATATTTATGACCGCTTTCTTGGGTCCAATCGGTTTCTGGGGTGGTGTAATACTGATGACAATATCCATTGCCACCACCCCTACCCTCGGTAGCAAAAGTTACCTTTGGCCCTTATTCCCTTTCAACTGGCAGGCCTTAAAAACATTGCTTTTCCGGTACCCTACCGCCAAGTCCCAGCCCAGCAAAAACTGGCATAAGAACGATTAAATGTGGCACTGCAAATGCATGCGAGGCTACGGGAACACCTCCCCTACGTTGGCAGACTGTTCAAAAATGCTTGATTTTCACAAAGCTTTTCCTTGCTTTCTGTGATTCGTTATGTCTTTCCAAGGTTAGACTAGGCTACTTATTTGTTCGCATATTCGGCGGATTCGCAGTAGACATTATTGCCAGCCTTCTTTGGGATAAGCCTTACGGATTGGCAAGCTTAGAGAAAGTGCGTAGAAATTTCCAAAGTGGTGACTTACGTTTATGTTCATGTCGGGGCATGTCTTCGACAAAATAAAAATCGCTGTTCGAATACAGAAGAAATAATGAAAGAGCATCGTCAATTAGTCTTTTTTACTCTTGAAACACTCTTTCATTATTTCTTAATGTAGGCGAACAGCGATTTTATTTTGCTCGAAGCTTGAACAGACAGGAACTAATCAAAAAACGCAGGTCACCACTTTGTGAAATTTAAGCAGTTTCGACCAGCTTGCAAATCCGTAAGGCTTATCCCAAAGTAGAGGCTGGCTTTTATATTGTACACTGAATCTGCCATATGCGGACATATAAGCAGCCTAGTCTAACGCGTGGAAAGACACAACCTGAACGCAAGGCAAAACTTTGGAAAATCTTACACATTTTCTCTAAGCCGTGCCAACGTAGGGGAGGTGTTCCCGCAGCCCCGCATGCATTTGCAACCGTCCATTTAATCTTCTACGTTTATTTCTATATCTTTGAAGGGGAAGAAACGGCTCTCCAGATTGCTTTCCCGGAAATGCCCCTGCTTCTCCTTGTCCATATTTTCTAGTTCTGCACGAAGTCCCAGTGCAGACATACGGCTTGCTCCGGCCCCCCAGATAATCATCTGTTCCAATGCATCGCTGGTAGCAACGGTCACTTCATTTTTCTTAGCAATCTTATGCACTGTCTTCTCAATATATTGGTCAGCAGTTTCCGCTTCTTTAGTATACACCACGTGAATATTATGGTATTTCTGCACACTACCCGGATTTCCCTTTACTTTGTATGCATCAAAGACTACAATGACCGTAGCTCCGGTATATCCCTGATAGTTGCACATAATATCTAAAAGCTTATTTCTTGCACCTTCTACATTCACTTCGGAAAGCTTATTCAAATCCTCCCAAGCAAAGATAATATTATATCCGTCCACCAAAAGATATTTATCACCACTTACAGCCTTCTTGGGCTTATACTCCACTTCTTTGGGTGCTGTAACAGTCTTTGCCGCAGGACGATTCCATGGATTTTTATCCTTCCCCCTGTTTCCATAGGTTCTGAGGAAAATCTCCTCAATCTCATCGCGACTGATTACCCGCTCCATGCCGGATGTTGACGGCTTCTGTCTGGCAGAGAGCTCCTGCAGGGATGCTTCTCTTCCCTCTTCTCTTCGTAGTCGTTCCTGATAACTACTTACCACATGGGCATGGTCTGTCACTTCATACCAGGGAACCACATATCCGGCACCATGGGCACAGAATACGGAACCGGTGGGATTCTCAAGATCGCTCTCAGAATCATAACCAATATTTGCAATCACATCTTCTTCATTATGGCATGGTTGATAACACTTGAATGTACAGGATAATCTTCCCTTTCCCCTTGTATAAGAAATTACCTCTCCCGCATAACCATTCATAGTAACTACCGGACAAGAACCTGTCAGCACAGACATCTCTCCAAAGGTTTCCGGATCATCAAAGTTACCATACATTCTCTGGATATCATTCATGGCTCTGCCGATGCATTCCGTAGGAATCTCCAGACGATACTCGTATACCGGTTCCAGAAGTCGACCGGTAGTACACTTAAGTCCGTGACGAACCGCTCGGTAAGTCGCCTGCCTGAAATCCCCACCTTCCGTATGTTTCATATGTGCACGACCCGCAATCAGGGTAATCTTCATGTCCGTGATTTCTGAACCGGTCAACACTCCGGGATGCTTCCGCTCCTCCAAATGAGTCAGGATAAGCCGCTGCCAGTTTAAGTCCAACTCGTCCGTACTACAATCTGCTTCCAGCACCAGGCCGCTACCACTCTCGCCAGGCTCCATCAGAAGATGTACCTCCGCATAGTGCCTGAGCGGTTCAAAATGACCAATGCCTTCCACCGTTTCGGTAATCGTCTCCTTATATACGATACTTCCCTCTCCAAATTCCACTTCCACGCCGAAACGATTCATAATCAGACTACGCAGAATCTCCACCTGCACCTCACCCATAACTTGGGCATGGATTTCACTGTTCTTCTCGTCCCAGACAATATGAAGCTCCGGAATCTCCTCTTCCAAAAGATACAGATTCTTTAGCATTTTATGCTCATCACAGCCCTCCGGAAGAATAATCCGGTAGTTCAGCACCGGAATCAGCATGGCAGCCACACCTTCGCCTTCCGCTGCAATTCCCTGTCCTGCATAGGTTTCGGAAAGTCCTGTAACAGCACAAATTCCTCCGGCTTTTACCTCTTCCGCAAGTGAAAACTGTGCACCACTATAGATACGAAGCTGGTCTGCTTTTTCTCCCAAAGACATGCTCTTTACTTTCAAAGTACCTCCCGTCACCTTTAAATGGGTTAACCTGGTACCGTTTGTATCTCTGGATATTTTATACACTCTGGCGCCAAACTCCTCCGGATATAATTTTACCGATGCAAATCGGACAATTCCCTCCAAAAATTCTTCCACACCGGTAATTTTCAGAGCAGAACCAAAATAGCAAGGAAAGACATTTCGTTCCTCTATGGCCTTCATAATCTCTTTATCCGAAACACTACCACTCTCCAGATACTCCTCCATGGCAGCCTCACTGCTCATGGCCACACTGTCATAGAATGCCTCGTCAAACATGGTAAAATCCACACATGACTCATCCAGCTTTGCTCTCAGCTCTGCAAGAAGCGCCTCCTTGTCCGTTCCGGGCTGATCCATTTTGTTGACAAAAAGAAAAACCGGGATATTGTGACGTTTCAGCAGTTTCCACAAAACCTGCACATGTCCCTGTACACCATCTGCGCCGCTGATTACCAGTATGGCTGCATCCAATACTTGTAGGGTACGCTCCGTCTCTGCTGAGAAATCCACATGGCCCGGAGTATCCAGAATGGTAAGTGCCCGCTCTCCTGCCGGAGTATGCAAGGTTACCTCTGCCTGCTTGGAAAATATAGTAATGCCTCTTGCCTTTTCTAATTCATGTGTATCTAAAAAGGCATCCCCATGGTCTACACGACCAAGCTTTCGGATGCCTCCCG
Organism: Acetatifactor sp.; assembly: GCA_045541195.1. Lineage (GTDB taxonomy): Bacteria > Bacillota > Clostridia > Lachnospirales > Lachnospiraceae > Acetatifactor. The sequence goes on from JAZQIQ010000039.1 coordinate 117,473, forward strand.
ATAAATACATAATACTCTCTGCCAGGGTGGTCTTTCCCGCATCTACATGTGCAAGAATTCCCACCACCAGCTTATTTTTTACTTCACTCATCCTTTAAAAACCTAAATCTTCTCCTACCAAGATTACCTTAATTCTTCCGGCGTGTCTGGAAAAACGTGTGGTCAAAAACTGACAACAAATCGTATCCCTACTCATACAATCCATGCAAGAACCTGTCTTCTTACATGGAGTGTCTAACGGAAATCTCTGGGCATTGATTGGTGCAGCCTCATTTCTTGCACGGTACACTGCAGCATCTACATCCTTTGCCACTTTATTGATTCCCACAATCATAAGTACATGTGCCGGTCCGTAAGCGATGGCAGCCACACGATTGCTGTTTCCGTCAATATTAATCAAAATACCGTCCTCTGTAATGGCATTACAGCTACAAAGAAAATAGTCCGCCCCAAACGTAGCAAGCTCTATCGCTCTCTTCTCCGCCGGATCCTTACATACATCTCGGTTTAGCGCTTTATAATTGCCATCAATAATCGCCTGCTTTAAGCCAATCTCCTGTACAGACACAGAACCGCCCCAGCCCACGCTGCTTCCTTCCGGAATCAGGGAAAGGGCAATCTGTAGTGCCTCTTCTTTTGTTTCTGCATAGTAGCCTTCCATATTACGGCTTTCCAAGCCCTTCAATACCTTCTGCGAAAGTAAGGTATTTCTTTTTACTCTATTTTCATCCACTACTACATTCCTCCCAATACTTCTGCAATCTTCTGAATCATCTCATCTTCCTTCAGTCGGAACTTTATCTCTACTCGTCTGGAAGCCGCCTTATCAACTTCGTCACTCTGTCCTATATAAATGGGATCACTGCTGGCTCTTCCGTTTACAGTAAGTACCGTCTGAAGCTTCTCCACTTCCTCCTTGGAAAGTCCGTTGTCCGTATTCATACAAAACTTTGCTACAGACTGGGCCCTGCCGGAGGAAAGCTGCATATTGTGCAGATAACCGCCATCGGTATCTGTATGTCCCTCAATAATGATTTCTGCAATATACTCCATATAATTATCCTGCAGAAGCACTCCCAAATACATGGGAATAACCTCTCGCAATGCCTCCCTGCTGGCACTGTTTAGAGAAGTACTGTCCACACTGAAAAATACATCTGCAGAGAAGGTAATGGAACCATTCTGAGGGTCTACGGACATACTTGAATTATTGAATTTACTCTGTAACTCTCCAATAATATCCGTACGGATCCCAACAATATCCTGTAATTCACTTTTGGTATTTGCAAGCTCCTGGTTCGCAGCCTGGATTGCCAAGTTTGCATTCTCAATCTCCAAATAGGCTGCTGCCAATTCCTCTGAAGTAAGTGCCACCTTATCATATGCATCCTGTAACATTGCATAGGAATCCTCCAGCTCTTTCTTGGATTCCTCCAATTCCTTGTTAGAAGCTTCAATTTCCTGTCTGTAATTCTCTAAATCGATTCGGGCATTTTCCAGTTCCTCCGAAGCAAAGCTCAGCTCTTCCCTGGTCACATCCAAATCCATTGTTTTCTGTCTGTAAATCATCAGCGTAATTGCAATAATCAAAATAAATATCAATAATAACGCTGCCATCATATCCGAATAGGACTGCCAATAGCTATGTTCTGAGTAGGCAGTTCTTTTATGTTTCCTTCGTCCCATAAGCCACCTCGTTATCCGCTATTTCATCTGTCCCAAAGTATATAACTGATTACTGATTTCTTCATTAATCAGGTTGCATGCGTCATCCAGCTTTTCGCACTGGTTACGCATCTGCTTTTCAATATTCTCCTGTCTGTCAAGAAGAGCCTCTACTGACTTCTGTAAAGACAGATTTGCAGATACTAATGACTGGGTGGTCTGCTCCATTCTCTTGTAATTATCTGCATAGATAACCTGTTCCTGACATGCACGATTGAGGGTATTTCCCAGTTTGGTAAAGTCATTACCAAGGGCCTTCTCCATCTGCCCTATAAACTGATTTACAATAATCTCCACACCCTTAATCTGATTGTCTGCCTGTCCCTTCATCAGATTTGTAAGCTCCTTCATGGAATTAGCAAGGTTTGCCTGGTACAAAAGCATAGCCTTCATATTCTCATCCGAAGTTGATACAGCCGGCTCCACACACTCCCTAAACATGGAAAGGAAATCCTCCAGCATCTCATAAGCGTGGGACATAACACAACGATGCACGTAAGTAAACACTAATGAGAAGAAAATACCGTAAACGGATGTATGGAATGCCACCTTCATACCGGCAAGAAGAGGGCCCACATTATCGGAAATCGTATAAATATCTGTTCCGTTAAAAGAACCAAGACCCATGGAAAGTCCTAAAAAGGTTCCTAAAATACCAAGACCGGTCATAGTTCCGGATACAGAGGAATTAAAATAAGTCATCCCTACCTGATCCAAAAGCTCTTCATTGATGTAATCCTCAATATCCGCTACCTGGCTCATACCATGCTTTGTAGTATAATTACGCATTTTTTTCTGATACTTGCGAAAAGCATCATCCAGCTCAAGTACACCGAATATCTTCTTGCGTCCCTGATATTCCTCCCAGAGGTTCTGACGCTTCTCTGTATATTCTTTACGAATCCCGTCCATTGCCTGCTCCAGCGCTGCTGAGACTTCATTCACTCTTGCAAAGCTCACAAAGGAGATTGCAAAAATCACACCGATGATAATTAAAAAGCCCACATTGATTATTAGATTGGACATATCGGTAACATTACCGGTAAACACACCGTTAATATACAAAATCACTGCAAATACTGCCACATAAACCGGCACAAGTAAAAAATATAATCTGTTCTTCATACCCTTCTTCTCCTTTGACCCTTTATCTCTTCATCATTCTGCGTATGTATCTACATTATCTCCCGTAGTTGCGTTTGCATGATATCCCTTTAAATTCTTATCATAAGGATTCTCTTCTTTATAAGCAATCTGAGTGGTGGTAGTTCCACCGGATACATAGCTTCTGCCACATTCCGGACAGATGGATGTATGAATGGCAACGCTTGCCTGCACTACCTTACCGCCACCCATTGCCGCCTTCTTATAGGCATTGCTCACGTGTTCCTGTTCATGAGCGCGCACCCTCACTCCCGCTGCTTCCGGAGAAATATGTGCCGGTGCCTTAAAGCTTACCATCTCATCCGAGCCATCCACATACTTACGGTTCTTGCAGGTCTGGCACTCCCGGTTCTTTTCCGTTCCCTGCACCTTTCCCGCTTCATCAATCTGCTTGCTTGGCGTAACACCTTGCAATGCACCTGCATTTCCAAGCTCCTCCGCACCATACTTACCGTTTACATAGTTTTCGTAACCGATTCCGTTGATTCCCATAAAGTACCTCCTCTTCTACAATAAGAATTGTTGTTGCTCCTTTGTAATCACCTGCACCACGTCCCCTTCCTGTGGATGCATTGTCAAAAACTCCCTAATAATATTATACCGTCCCCAACAGTGCATTGGAAAGACTTTCTTTGTATTTGTCACTTCCAGATAAGCCTCTAATCCGGCAAATGCATCCTTTTGCTGCCGTGGGTCCAGGGGAACAAATGCCACATCCACATCCTTACCTCTAAGCTCCTCCATACTATTCCAAAAAGCCTTTACCATATTTTCATTGGCCTGAGCCGTTTCTTCCTCCCAAAGCCAAAGATTCAAGTCTCCGGCATGGTAAATGGTCTTTCCTTCATATTCCAGCAGATATGCCACACCCAAATCCGTAGACTTTAATGTATGCACTTTCAATATCTTCCCATTATGCAGGATAAACTCATAGTCCATCCTTTTCCGCACTTTAAACAGATACGGCTCTACGTCTCTCCCCTTCTCCGCTTCCTGTGCAATAAACCACTTCACAGGTACTTCATGGGACAAGATGTACTGAACATGGGGATACTCATCCAAAAGCCCAAAGATTGCAGAATTGTAATGATCACCATGCTTATGACTGACAAACACCACAATGTCCTTCTCCGGATTCATAACCGGAATACCGCCCTTGTAATAGTCAAACAGAAAATAGGCGTCCGCCGTTTCCAGAAGAAATCCGCTGTGTTCTATATATGTTACTTTCATTCTACACCTAACACTTCCTGCTTTGTAAGTACCCAGTCCCCGAAAATCTCAGCAGCAGGCGCTGCTACGTCCTCCATGGAAAAGGGCACTTCCCCATATTTCTTAATTCCGTGATTCGCAGCCAGTTCCTCCGTATATTCTTCCAATAGATACACCGCATCAAACCGTACCGGAAATGCAGAATACTGATTTACCAGAGGCACCACACCGGTCCGCTCTTCATTGATATAATGCCCGTCCTCAGTTACATGAATGCTAATCCACGCCATACCTTCCAGCATACTGAACGGTCCCTTTTGGGTGGATACATAGTTACCGAGAGAATAATAACACAGACTTTTGTTGCCATTTTCTGCTTCTATCCACTGGATGGGCTGCACCACGTGAGGGTGGGTTCCAATTATTATATCGGCTCCTGCGGCCGTCATCTCCATAGCAAATTTTTCCTGATATCCGGATGGTTTCTTGGTATACTCCGTTCCCCAATGTGGGCACACCACCACATAATCCGCCAATGCATCCGCCCTTGCAATATCCTCCGTCACTTTTGGATGCAAAGTGGTATAATCCATGCGGCCCGTCTCCTCATCACTTGCGCATAAAAGATCCAGTTTTCCCCGAATGTTCTTGGGAATCGTCTCTACATTGGGACCATACGTATAATTTAAGAAAGCAAAAGTGATCCCATCTATTTCGATAATATGGATTTCATTCTCCTCTTCCGCTTCCTTCTGAATACCTGTTACAATAGTCTCCGGATATTTTTCTTCCCAGAAATTCAAACAGTTGATAATACCGTCAAGTCCCTTATCAGCCGCATGATTGGACGCAAAAAGAACCACATCAAAGCCTGCCTTTACAATAGCGTCCCCCACTTCTGTGGGAGAATTAAAGGCCGGATACCCTGAAAACCCTAATTCATTGCCCCCCAAAATCGTCTCCTGATTAATCAGGCTGATTTCCGCCGCATCCAAAAAAGGGACAATATCCTCAAACAAAAAATCATAATTATAGCTGCCATCCTCCTGTTTACCGGAATGTACTAATCCCATGTGAAGCAGATTATCTCCCACCATCATCAGTTCAATATCGTACTCCGGAAACGGCGTTGGGGTGGGAGATGGGGTTGGGGTGGGCGTCGGCGTTGGCGCCGGCGTCTGGACAATATCTTCCAGTTCAATGGGCTTTTGCTCTACCGGTATATCCTTCTCTTGTCCACAACTACAAAGTAACATCATGGCCGTAATCCACAGCCAGGTAATCATTTTCTTCATGTGTATTTCCTCTTCAAATAATTCTCTGTAACAATTATATGCCCCGTGGCGAAATTTGTCCACGGGGCATATAATTATAATGCATCGTCTAGCAGTTCCTGATAGAACATTGCATAGTCTCTTCTCTTTTCTTTAATAAAGTTAATTGCTGAAGAAGGATGTGAATTTAAAATTCCGGTCATTAAATAAGGAATATCAAATCCCCAAACGGCTCCTTCCTCCTTGATTTTCAAAATATGCTTTTCTACAAAGCTTACAGTTGCAACCTTATTGTATTTTGGATTTTTGAGGAAACCTAACAAAAGCTCCATGTAACAGTTTCCTGCACCTCTTCCCATACCGTTCACTGTTGCATCTAAGAAGCTGACACCACGGGAAAGGGCCTCAATCGTATTGGCAAATGCAAGTTGCTGGTTATTGTGAGCATGGATACCTACCTTCTTTCCATACTTCTCCGCAATAGCAAGGTATTTCTGCGATAATATCTCAATCTGCTCCGGATAAAATGCACCAAAGCTATCCACCAGATAAATTACGTCCACACTACTCTGCGCAAGCATTTCCAAGCCTGCCTCTAAATCTGCATCATTTACCTTAGAGACTGCCATGATATTAACAGTAGTCTCATATCCCTTGGCATGAGCATCTTCAATCATTTCAATTGCTGCTGGGATTGTATGGATGTAAGTAGCCACACGGATCATATCAATAACACTCTCTTCTCTTGGAAGAATATCATTACGGAAATCGCAACGTCCCACATCTGCCATAACCGCAATCTTCATATCTGACTTGTTGTCACCGACGATATCGCGGATATCCTTTTCATCGCAAAATTTCCACTTGCCAAAATTCTTCGGGTCAAAAATCTCCTTGGAAGCTTTATATCCAAATTCCATATAATCCACACCGGCTTTAATATTTGCCAGATACAAATCCTTTACAAACTCATCGGTGAACATGAAATTATTCACCAAACCTCCATCACGAAGTGTACAATCCATTACCTGCAGGTCAGGTCTTACGGAAATCAACGAACCTTTTCTTCCATTCATAATATTACTCCTCTTTACCCTCTTGTTTTTAACCTTTTAACGCTTCAACTCTTTAAAATATTAAAAACATAATAATACAGCAAGTCTGTTTTGTCAACCCCAAAAACATTTTCCCGTTGTCATAATAAAGAGGAGTTGCCTTCATAGCAACTCCCCTTCTCTAATCCAGGTATAAAACAATTTCACCCTTTTCCCGGGTCTCATTCAGATTAATAATGCGCTGATTTGAAGAACCTTTGAATATCAATCGGATATCCTTTAATGCCTCTACAAATTCACCATCCACAAGTACATCAATCATAGAAAGCATCTCGCTTGTCACTTCACAAAAAGCTCTGCCACCTTCTAAAAGATCTTTGTCATAAGTATAACCAGAATAACACCAGACAGTCTTATCCGGAAAGCGCTCCTTTACTTTCCGCAGAAACGGCACCAAAGCCCTCTGATTCTCCGGCTCCATAGGCTCCCCGCCAAGCAAAGTAAGTCCCTTAATATACGATGGTGCCAAATCCTCCAAAATAGAATTCTCTACATCTTCGGTAAATTCTTCACCAAAACTAAAATCCCATGTCTGTGCATTAAAGCACCCCTTGCAATGGTGGGTACACCCCGATACAAACAGACTGACACGTACTCCTTCACCATTGGCAATATCGCATTTCTTAATCTCACCAAAATTCATTACAGATGTAACACCCTTTCCTTAATTTCCTGGGTTCTTCCCTGATTCCAAAACTGTGTTCCGATATAACCACAAGTTCTACGGGCAACGTTTAAGGTATTCTGGTCCCTGTTGTGGCAGTGTGGACACTCCCATAACAGCTTGCTGTCCTCTTCCACAATCTGGATTTCTCCATCATATCCGCAGTTCTGGCAATAATCGCTCTTGGTATTTAATTCCGCATACATAATGTTGTCATAAATAAACTGAAGCACGTTAATAACTGCGGGAATGTTGTTCTGCATGTTCGGTACTTCCACGTAACTAATTGCACCACCGGTAGAAAGTGACTGGAATTCTGACTCGAATTTCAGCTTGGTAAATGCATCAATCTCTTCACGGACATTTACGTGGTAGCTGTTAGTAATGTATCCCTTATCGGTAACACCTTCGATGATACCAAATCTTCTCTGTAAACACTTTGCAAACTTGTATGTAGTACTTTCAATCGGAGAACCGTAGATACCAAAGCCCAAAGTTGTCTCTTCTTTCCACTTATTACATACATCGTTCATATGCTTCATTACATCCAATGCAAAAGGCTTCGCCTCCGGATGAGTATGAGACTTACCGGTCATAAAACGAACACATTCACATAAACCTGCATATCCCAAAGAAATAGTAGAATATCCACCGTATAAAAGACGATCAATAGGTTCACCCTTTTTCAGTCTTGCCAATGCACCATACTGCCATAAGATAGGTGCAGCATCGGAAAGGGTACCCTTTAAACGATTGTGACGATGCATCAGGGCTTCAAAGCAAAGCTCTAATCTTTCATCAAAAATCTTCCAAAATCTATCATAATCACCACCGGAAGATAAAGCCACATCCACAAGGTTGATAGTAACAACCCCCTGATTAAATCTTCCGTAGAACTTATAATTGCCGTAAGCATCCTTCCAAGGAGTCAGTGCACTTCTACATCCCATTACCGGGAAGCAGTTGCCTTCCTTCAGCTCCATCATCTTCTTCTCTGAAATGTAGTCCGGAACCATTCTCTTAGCAGTGCACTTAGCTGCCAGTTCTGTCAGATAGAAATACTTAGAATCCTCTGTAATATTATCTTCTTCCAATACATAAATCAGCTTCGGAAATGCCGGAGTCACCCAGATACCATTCTCATTCTTTACACCCTGAATACGCTGACGAAGCATCTCTTCAATAATCAGTGCCAAATCATGCTTTTCTACATCATTTTTAGCCTCATTCAAATACATAAATACGGTAAGGAACGGAGCTTGTCCATTGGTAGTCATCAAAGTGATTACCTGGTACTGAATGGTCTGTACACCTCGTTCAATTTCCTTTAAAAGACGCTTTTCCACAATCTGGTTAACAATTTCCGTTTCCGGATTCTGACCTAAATCAGCAATATCTTCCAGTACTTCCTTACGGATTTTCTCTCTGGATACCTGAATAAACGGTGCCAGGTGTGCAAGCGAAATACTCTGTCCGCCATACTGATTACTTGCGACCTGAGCAATAATCTGGGTAGCAATATTACATGCAGTAGAAAAACTGTGGGGCTTATCAATGAAGGTCTCACTGATAACCGTTCCGTTCTGAAGCATGTCTTCCAAATTTACAAGATCACAGTTGTGCATATGCTGTGCAAAATAGTCAGAATCATGGAAATGGATGATTCCTTCCGCATCTGCCTTCACAATATGCTCCGGTAATAAAAGACGTCTTGTCAAGTCCTTACTTACCTCACCTGCCATATAATCACGCTGTACACTATTAATAATCGGATCCTTATTTGAGTTTTCCTGCATAACTTCCTCGTTATTACACTCAATCAAGGACAGAATTCTATCGTCAGTGGTATTACTCTTACGCACTAAGGTTCTGTTATAACGATACTTCACATAGCATCTCGCTACATTGAATGCCCCCTGTGCCATAATCTGGTTCTCCACCATATCCTGCATTTCTTCTACAGAAACAGCTCTGTTCATTTTATTGCATTTGAAATTAATATACTCTGCAATCTCGTCAATCTGAGCACCGGTTAATTCCTCCCTGATTGCAGCCTTGTTCGCCTTACTGATTGCTGCTATAATCTTATTAATATCAAATTCTACTTCTGAACCGTTTCGTTTAATTACTTTCATGATGTTCCCCTTTCATAACTCTGCAAAAGACATTATAGCCTAAACCGGTACGAATGTACATAGTAGTTTTTACCAAAAACACAAGATATAGTTGTTTATTTTTAAATACAACACAAGATGTGATAATTCTGTCATTAATCAAAAAAAGCGGTAAAACTCTGTGTTTTACCGCTTTTTAAGCTAATTTTCAAATTTCCCGGATGCATGAATTCCGGTCAAAAAATATTCTACCCACTCTGCAATATTGACAGCATGGTCACCAATTCTTTCTAAATACTTTGCAGCCATCAGAACATCTGCCAGGTACTCCCCATCACTTTCCTTTTGGCAAATTTCTACAATGACCTCTGATTTTATTTTTGCAAAAAGATCATCTACCACATCATCATAGGCCATAACCTCTCTTGCCATATTCAGATCCTTCTTTACAAAGGAATCGATTGCTCCGGTTACCATAGAGATGGTTGCCCTTGCCATTTCATAAAGTCGGGTATTTTTCCCCTGATTCTTATTGATAAAGCGGGCAAGCTCCGAAATATCCAATGCCTGATCCCCGATTCGTTCCATATCCGAAATCATTTTCAGTGCTGCGGAAATCTGTCGCAAATCCTTTGCTACCGGTTGCTGGCGCAGAAGCAGTTTCATACACATGCTCTCAATCTTACGCTCCATACCATTTATTTCTTCCTCAATCACAGCAACCCTGTTTTCCCCTTCCTCTGACTCCGAAAGCATCTGTACGGAAAACTCTATGGCATCCTCGCACAAAGCCCCCATATTAATGAGCTCCACATTTAACTGTTCTAACATTTCATCAAAATGATTACGCATTATAATACCTACGCCTTTCCAATCCCCGCAAACTTTAGCCGCAGGGACAAATTTGCCTGTGAAAAATTTTGCATTTATAGATTTTTCACATTTAACCAAACCTTCCTGTGATATAATCCTCTGTTCTCTTATCCTTCGGTACGGAGAACATCTGCTCCGTGTCTCCGAATTCAATCACCTCTCCTAAAAGAAAAAATGCAGTTTTGTCCGATACGCGAATGGCCTGCTGCATATTGTGGGTAACCATGATAATGGTGTACTGTTTCTTAAGCTCCATTGCCAAATCTTCAATACTTGCCGTAGAGATAGGATCCAGCGCACTGGTAGGCTCATCCATAAGGAGTACCTCCGGCTTTACTGCCAGTGCTCTGGCAATACAAAGGCGCTGCTGCTGTCCGCCGGAGAGTCCCAGTGCAGACTTTTTCAAGCGATCCTTTACCTCCTCCCAGATGGCCGCACTACGAAGTGACTCCTCCACAATTTCGTCCAACTGCTCTTTCTTACGAATTCCATGGGTTCTGGGACCATAGGCAATATTATCGTAAATACTCATAGGGAAGGGATTTGGCTTCTGAAATACCATGCCTACTCTTTTCCGAAGTGCGTTTACATCCATCCTCTTATCATAGCAGTCTTCACCATCCAACAGAATCTGTCCCTCGATCCTACAGCCTGCCACTAAATCATTCATACGGTTTAAGGATTTTAAAAGAGTGGACTTACCACAGCCGGAGGGACCGATAAATGCGGTAATCTCCTTTTCCGGAATTTCCAGATTCACATTCTTTAATGCCTTAAAATCCCCATAATACAAATCAAGATTCTTTATTTCAAATTTATTCATTATGCTTTCTCTCCACCAAGTTTTTTACCGATTAGATTAGACACACCATTTATCGCAAGTACCATCACAAGGAGTACCACACCCGTACCATAGCCCTTTTCCATGGCCAGCCCTTCGTTAAAGAGCTGGTACATATGCACGGCAATGGTTCTTCCCGAGCCAAGAGGCGAGTCCGGCACCTTTGCCACTGTACCGGCGGTAAAAATCAATGCTGCAGTCTCCCCTACAATACGCCCGATGGCAAGAATTACCCCTGCTAATATGCCCGGAACTGCAGAGGGAAGTACAATTACAAAGATGGTACGAAGCTTTCCCGCTCCCAGTCCAAAGCTACCCTCTCTGTACAAATCAGGCACAGAGATTAGCGCCTCCTCCGTTGTTCGCATAATCGCCGGAAGTACCATGATTGCCAATGTCAATGCACCGCTGAGCAGAGAATAGTTCAGTTTCATTGCCACGCAGAAACACAGATAACCGAACAGACCATATACAATGGAAGGAATTCCTGACAAAGTTTCTGTGGTAACACGGATGACCTTCACCAGCTTACTGTCCTTACTGGCATATTCTACCAAATAAATTGCTGAAAAAATTCCTACAGGCACTGCCATAAGAAGTGTCATCACTACCATAATTAATGTATTAATAAGTGCCGGAACCACGGAACCATTATCGGAAGTATACTTCCAAGCAAATAAATCCGCTGTCAGATTTGGAATCCCCATCACAAGAATGTAAATAATCAGACTCGCCAGCACGCCAACCGTCAAAAATGCTGCCCCATACACCAGCAGCCGCAAAAATTTCGATATATTCATTCTTCTTTTCAACCTTTTCACTACGTTGTTTTCTTGTTTTTTGCCAAAGAGAATAACACATTAATAAGCAAAATAAATACAAACAATACCACTGCCGTTGCAATCAGAGCTTCTCTGTGTAAATCCGTAGCATATCCCATTTCCAATACAATGTTGCCGGTAAGGGTACGCACACCGTCTAACAGGCTTCCCGGAATCACCTTTTGATTACCTGCTACCATAATAAGGGCCATGGTCTCTCCGATTGCTCTTCCGATACCAAGGATAACTCCGGCCATAATACCCGACTTCGCCGCCGGAAGTACCACACGAAATACACTCTTTTCATGAGTATCTCCCAGTGCCACCGCTGCCTCATAATAACTTTCCGGCACCGCACGAAGAGCAGTCTCGGAAATATTGATAATTGTGGGCAAAATCATAATTCCCAGTAAAACAGATGCCGTCAGTACATTCTTACCACTACCGCCAAAGAGGTTCTTCACCATAGGTACAAGCACCCAAAGTCCGAAGAAACCATACACAATAGAAGGAATTCCTGCAAGCAGGTTGATGGCTGGCTTTACGACTTTATACATTTTAGAATCACAAAACTTCGCCATAAAAACAGCTGTCAATATTCCGATAGGAACTCCAACGATAATGGCGCCTACGGTTACGTAGACGCTTCCCACTATCATCGGAAAAATTCCATACAGGCCAATGCCGGGTTTCCAGGTTCTGCCAAAAAAGAAGGAAAGGAACCCTATCTCCCCAATGGTTGGCAGACCATTCGCAAAGAGAAAGATACAAATAAGCAGAACCATGGCGATGGAAACACAGGCAGCCCCCAGAAAAACCAACTTCATAAGTTTTTCTTTCATGTCATTTTACCTCATCTCAAATATTTACTGAATTTCACTCCAACTTGTAATCTCACCGGTGTAAATCTTCATAATCTGCTCACTGGTAAGGTTATCCACTGCAGTATTCTCCTTATTTACGATTACTGCAATACCATCCATTGCGATTTCCGTACCAACAAGACCTTTTTCAATTTCACTGTCCTTTAATGCTCTGGAAGCCATACCGATATCCAATGTTCCGTCTGCTGTTGCTGACATGCCGGTAGATGAATCACTGGTCTGCAGTTCTACTTCCACACCGCTGTTTACGGATGCATAAGCTTCAATTAACTTCTCCATAACAGGAGATACGGAAGAAGAACCTCCAACGACAATTTTACCGGTTGCACCATTAGATACATAACTCTGGGTGTTGTCCAACTTAATATAACCCTTTTCTTCCACGATGTTCTGTCCCTCTGTAGAAAGAATAAAGTTTACAAAGTCCTGCGCTGCATCACTTACTTCTGACATCGTTGCGATGTTAAAAGGTCTTGCAACCTTGTAGGTCCCGTTCTTCACGTTTTCTACTGTTGCTTCCACACCATCTACCTTGATTGCCTTTACCTTTGTATCATCCATAGAACCAAGTGAAATGTAACCGATACCTGCTTCATTGCCCTGTACGGTAGTAATCATTACGGAAGTGGAATTAGTAACCTCTGCTGTGTCGATAGTCATATCCACTTTTTCGCCGGCTTCATTCTTCTGTTCAATACCCAGTAGCTCTACAAACGCCCCTCTGGTGCCTGAGCCGTCCTCACGTGAAATAACATACACATTCTGTGCGCTGCTGTCCGCTCCTCCACATCCTGTAAGTACTGTGGCTGCCATCATTACAGCCATACAAATTGATAAAAGTTTCTTTTTCATAATATTTGTCTCCTCTTTTTTAGTTTTCACTGACAAATATTATTTTAAACAGGAAATGTAAAATGAATTACCAGCAACTGGTAAAATGAATTTAAAGTAATGTAAAAAGAATGAAAAATTGAATTAACCCCCAACAATAAAGGAGGCATCTCTGCCTCCTTTTCACTACTCTTCTACTATCTCTGCCAGTTCTGTCAAATCCAATACAATCTGTTTATCATATATACTCAGTCCCACCACTTCTGTAAACGGATAGGATGCCACATTCTCACCATTTTCAAAATCATAAGTGATAAGCCTTTTCTCCTTAGGATCGATAATCCAGTACTCACGCACTCCGGCATTTAAGTACTTCCGATGCTTGATGGTTAAGTCCTTCTTTCGAGTAGAAGGTGATAATACCTCCAGTACGAAGTCCGGAGCACCGTAGATGACCCGATTTTTCCATCTCTTCTTATCGCATAGAATCATAAAATCCGGTAACACCATGGTCTTATCGTCCCCATCTAACTGTAGGCAGGTTCGAAAAGTAAATACACCATCCCCATAAGCCTTCACTTGAGGATATATCTGCGTCAGTATATCTACTGCCAGTTCCTCATGTTCACCACAAGGTTTCTCCATCTCATAAAAGCTGCCATCTATCAGCTCTGCCCATCTATCATATGGCAAATGAAAGAAATCCTCTACCGTATATTCTCCTTGTTGCTTACTCAAATACGCCAGAGAATCTTCCTCGACTTTCATTACCTCATGCCCTTCTCCGATTGAATACTTGGCAGTTTTCCTGCTCCTTTGTATTTCTCTTTCTAAAAAGAATTTCTCCAGCTTTCCTAAATCAATGTAAATCTCTTCTTGATACATTGCCAGTCCGAGTTTCCCCTCCAAAGGATGTATCGATTCTTTCCCATATTCAAAATCATATATATAAAGGAGTTTTTTCTTCGGATCAACAATCCAATATTCCCGTACGCCTGCATTACGATACTTCTTCAGTTTAAGAAACATATCCTTCTTGCGCGTGGAGGGTGACAATACTTCCAGTACAAAGTCAGGGGCTCCACAAATTCCCCACTCCCCTAACTTATCCATGTCACACAAAATGATTACATCCGGCTGTACCATGGTCTTGTCATCACAATCCAGCCGCACATCCAAGGGTGCCACAAAGACCTTACAACTGCCTCCCCTCTCTTCAATCTGATTTGCCAACAATCTTGCAATATCAAAGAGGAGCTCCTGATGTATTAGCCGTGGGGCAGTCATATTATAGAATGTCCCATCAATCAATTCCCCCCTCACATCATCCGGCAAAGCATAGTAATCCTCCAGGGTGTACTCCCCCTGCTGCTTACCATAATACTTTGAGGCGGACTCTTCCACTTTGTACTCCTGCGTTACATTTTCGTTTTCATAATCGTACTTCATTCTTTTTCCTTTCCTAAATCCCCTCCGATATAGTCATTATATATTTATACGTATTCTTTCGTCAAATAGTCTGTTTTGTACCTTGAGATAACTATATTTGAAAGCTTGGAATATTCTCAAAGGGTGTGTTGTGTGGTAGAATCTACTTTAAAGAATTTGATTTGAGCATGAGCCATGCACAGGAAAGTCGGAAGGCATGCGTGGGAGCTTGCTCACAAAAGCATGCATTACGGCTTTCCTGTATACGGCGACGCCGTACATGAGGAAGAAGCCCGTAGGGCGGATTCCGAATGAGTGCATGGCGGAACAGAAAATAGAATTTGAAGTTTCTTAAGAGATGAGAATAACATAATTTAAAATATAGTAATAAAGTAGGTAGAATGTAAAGAATGGCATTCTACCTCTTTTGTGCAACTTGTGTAGTGGTTATTGCAACTTACGTTATAACTTATTGATTATAAAAAATAGGTTGATATAATTTGTTTTGAAAGGAGTTGCTGGAATATGTTTTTGAACTTAATAGAAAATATCAATGTTGAGAAAACAAAAGTCACCATTGAATATAAAGAGAAAAATGAGCAGGTAAATAAACTAATTGATTATATTGAGCATTTGGAAGAGGTTGAAAACTGTTTTATTGCCAGTGCTGATGGAAGACTCTATAGCATTAGCATAAACGATATTCTTTATATTGAATCGGTAGATAGAAAAACTTTTGGTTACACAGTAGATGAAATGTATGAATTAAGACTCAGATTATATGAAATAGAGGAACGATATAAATTAATGGATTATATACGAATTTCAAAATCCTGTATTGTTAATCTTAACAAGATTCATTCGTTGAAACCGGATTTTGGAGGGAAAATACTTGCTACTATGGAAAATGGTGAAAAAATATACATATCAAGACAGTATGCATCGGTATTAAAAGAAAAACTAGGATTGGGAGGTACACGGTAATGAAGAGATTTATTAAAAATATCCCAGGGCAAATCACCAGTACGTTTGCAATTATGGTAGTATGTTTTACTTTAATTTCCTTTTCAAAAGGACTAGAAACAATACCTACTGCACGTTTGGCAGAATTGCTCATACTTGCAATTATAGGCGGGATTTGGATGGAATTTGCATTTGGAACTTGCATAATAAAAAAGATGTCAGATGTAAAAAGAATTTGTTTATTTATTGTACCATTTGCAATAGTTACTTTTATATGTGCAGTTATCTTTCAATGGATAACAGAACTTAATGCGGTAGGTACTTATATTAAATTCATCGGAATATTCTTTGTGTGTTGGTTAATTTCAATTTTTATATTTGAAATTGAACATACCATAAGAGGAAAGAAATATACAGAAAGACTTCGAGAATATCAAAATGGTGGAAAATACAATGAATAATAAAGTGAAGGATTTAGAAAAAGTATCAATTGGTATTGCCACTATGTTTGGAATATACTGGTTATACTCATGTTTTATAAAGGAACATCTACCTATTGCTCATAGTGTTAAAACAATAATTGGCTTAGTGCTTCTATATGTAGTGGGTTTGGGGGCATTTACATACGTAACTCAGAATATATCACCATGTAAATATGAAAAAGAAACAGTTTCCCACAAAACGGTGATACTGTGCTTTCTGTTACAATTTACTGCTATATTTGTATTGACTGTGCTTGTAAATGTGTCGAATGCTAATAGTACAGCATCCCATATAAATGCCACATCATTATATATGCTTTTTATGTTACTTGTTTTTAACCCCGTTATGGAGGAGCTTGTATTCAGAAAACTGTTTGCGGACAAATTGCTAAAATATGGTGAAAGATTCTATATCCTTGTATCTTCTTTTTGTTTTGCTATTGTTCATGGAGTATCATTGGGAATACCACAGATCGTTTATACATTCATTTTAGGTATGATATGGTCTTATCTGATGGTAAAAACAGGTGATATAAAGTTAGTAATTATTATGCATGCATTGTCCAACCTTTTCGGAAGTGTAATAACACAATCTTTAATAAGTGTTTCAATGATAGCGGCAGGACTCTATTCTATGTTTCTAATATTACTTGGAATAATTGGATTTATTTTATTCTTTGTAAACAATAAAAAGATAATTCTTGATGAAGAAAAGGGATTGTTTAGGAAAACAGTTATTAAGGATTTGTTGACAAATAAAGGTATTATTCTTTATGTTCTTATAACGACAATAGTAATGTGGATAAAATAATTTTATATAGTTAAGCGACTTTCCGTTTGACGGAGAGACAAATCCCAATTCTTCGCACTGAGCCATGCCGACATCCTCGCAAGTAAACTTGCTCGGTGTCGCGGCATTCGCCGTATTGTCCACTGTCTAAATATGCTCTTACGTGTGCAAGCACCCGACGAGCGATATTTAGACAATGTCCAGCATGGCTCATTGCTCGCGCACTATATTTCTATAATACCTCCGGTACTCAGTGGCTGCACCATCTCCGACAGGTATTTTTTCATCAGTTCATACCCCGGCTTTCCGGTGCAGTGTCCGGTATAAAGCTTCTGAAGACCTATGTCACGCACATCCTGTGCCAGCTGCTCTATCTCTTCTTCAGAAAAGGTGCAGATTTCCTCACAATTCTTCGTTCCCCTCATATGAAGACCTCCGAAAAATGCATATAACTCCTTCCCCGGCAACCAGGCTTTGACTTCTTTCAAGATGTTTAACAATCCCCCATGAGAACAGCTATTGAAAATGACCAATCCCTTCTCTGTGTCAAACACAAGACTCACTTCATGTCGGAAATCATCCGGCAGTATCTCCTCTCCCGCGCCCTTAAATAAACCACTTCTTTCACCGATTTTCTCCAGACCATCCGCAGAATGCGGTATCAGATATACGCCCTTTGCAATTGCTGCATATCTTTCCACAAAGCAGAAATTCTCTGCATAGGTAGGATACACATTCTCCGGTATTCCGATTTCGTGTAAATTTCCACCGGAGGTAGAATAGTATTTTTCTTTTGCAGCTTCCATGGCGTAGATTTTCTTATGGGGACACTTCTCCAAGAATGCTCCAAAGCCCCCAGCATGGTCATAGTGTCCATGGGACAATACCGCAAATTCAACATTCTCTAAGTGAGCCCCCAGCTTCTCAGCATTCTCTAAGAAGTTACCGCTCTGCCCTGCATCCAGAAGATATGCTTTCCCCTTCTCTTCTATATACAGACTCAAACCATGCTCTGCCACTAGTGCAGAATCTGTGGTATTATTCTCAATCAGTACTTTAACAATCATTTTTCTTTTCCTTTAAAAGCAATATTCCCATGAAAATTACCACCGGGAATACAATAGCCACCAAAATTCCTTTCTTCAAATCACCATTCGCCCCATCGGCCGCCATACCAACTACTGTAGGACCGGACGAGCATCCCACATCTCCGGCTAATGCCATCAGCGCATACATGGCCGTTCCGGCTCCCGGCAAATTCCACGCTGCCATACTAAAAGTTCCCGGCCAGAAGATACCTACGGAAAATCCGCATACTGCACAGCCAATAAGCCCTATGATAGGATTGGGTGCAAACACAGTTACCAAATAACAACAGATACATAGTACTGCGCTTCCCGCCATCATCTTTTTCAGCGGAATCAAATCACTATACTTACCATAAAGAGCCCGGGCGGTTCCCATCAGCACTGCAAAGGCACAGGGACCTGCCAGATCTCCCACTGTCTTGGACACCTTTAAGCCGCTTTCTGCGAAGGCAGATGCCCACTGGCTCATAGCCTGTTCCGATGCTCCGGCACAAACCATCACAATCATCAAAAGCCAGAAATATTTTCTCTTTAATAGGCTGCGAAGAGGCATTTTCTCATGCTCTTCCACAATGGGATATATAGGTACCAATACAAAATAAAAGCAGTTAAATAAAGGCACCAACGCCCAAATAACAGCCAGTATTTTCCAATTACTAATGCCAAATACCCCGAAGAATACCGTGGACAACAACACGACTCCCACATGTCCCCAACAATAAAAGGAATGTAAAAGGCTCATGGCAGCCTCTTTCTTCTCCGTAGGACATGCCTCTACAATTGGGCTGATCAGAACTTCAATAATACCGCCGCCGATGGCATAAATAATTACCGCTGTCATCAGACCTACATAGGCATTACCCAAAATCCCCGGGAATACTGCCATGCCGATTAACCCCAAGGTCCCGCACACATGAGCGATAATCACAGCTGTCCGATAACCAATTTTATCAATCGCCTTGGTCGCCAGAAAATCCACCGTAAGCTGTACACCAAAATTGATGGTAGTAATCAGGGTAATCTGCTCTAATGACAATCCATAATCCTGTACAAAGGTAAGAAATAAAAGTGGTGCAAAATTATTGATAATAGCTTGCGTAATATACCCTATGTAACTTGCGTATATAGTATGTTCATAACTCTTTTTTACTTTTGTAATTATTGATGACATCTTTCTCTATCCTTTAAGCTTCTTTCTGATATCTTTCCATCCCGGATAAAAACGGTCCATATATCCGTAAAACTCTGCATTATGTCCTGCAACATAAAAGTGGACCAGTTCGTGAACAATCACATACTCCAAACATTCCTGAGGAAACTTGGCAAGCTGTAAATTTAGCCAGATACGCTTATCCGTTACATTACAAGTGCCCCAGCGGGTCTTCATATTCTTCACTCCCCAGCTGTCCGGTGCCTTGCCTACAACCAGAGAGTATTTCTCCATAAGAAGAGGCACTCTTGCCTTTAACTGCCTGCGGTACAAGTCCTCTACCAGTTTCCCACGCAGTACCATATCTCCGTCTCCGGGAACCTCCAGCAATATCTTCCCATCTTGCACCGATGCGCATGGTTTACTCTTTGTAAAGACAAGCTCCAGCGTATATTCTTTCCCCCAAAGCAAATGCTTCTCTCCGCTTTCATATGTATATGTCTTATGTAAAGGCTGTGCAAGGATCTTCTTCCTGGCCGCCAGAATCCACTCCCTCCGGGATCGGACAAACTCTTCAATAGTTTTATCGCTAATCTGTTTCGGCGCTGTTACCTTCACCGTTCCATCCGGCGGAAGTACACGGATATACATGTTCTTAATACGCTTACGCTCCACCTGATAAGAAACTTCCTCTACCATGCCCTTCCTCTCCTTACGAAACACCTTTTTCTAAATTACCATACCTCTTCGCAAAATCAATCTTAATCTGCAGAAATTCTTCAATGTAACGCAGCAATACAAAAAGTCTTGCCCTGTCCTCAAATTCCTTTCTGCTGGTAGGCAGAGGCTGATCCTTCATGGAATGATCCATTTCCTTAAAAAGCTTCATCAGCATCACTCCATCATTCTCCTTGGCAAAGGACTTGGCCATCAGTTCCATAAAATCCGAAATCCTCTTGGCTGTAGACGGACTGCTCCCCAGAGCCTTGGCACTTTTATACATCTCATAAAGAACTTCGCACTGTTCATCACGCATCTTCAGATAATCCATATCAAAGGTGTCATCCCTGCGGAACTGATTCTTATAGTTTTCCTCCGCCGTATCCTTGGCTTTACGAATCATCTTCTGCAGCACCACAAAGCATTCCCCGTCATAATCCGCAATATTCATATTTACAATCCGCTCTGCCATACGGCTTAGTATCTTCACAATCTGCTCATCCGCATTCTGCTCCAGTTCCCGGATATAACGCTCCTTCTTGTGAAGATGAAGATTGGCAAGAATCCCCGCAATCACGCCGATTACGAAAATCAGCACCTCATTCATAATGGTGGGAAAGGTCATAGCTCCTTCCGACACAAAGTGGGATATCAGCACGGAATTCACTGCCATGGCAGCATGCCAGCCGAATATCTGGCAAATAAGTATATATCCTGCCAAAAACAGGAAAAAAGCATTTAAATGAACACCAAATATTCCAAAGCAGATTCCCGCAATAAGAAGTGCACTGAGAAAGGCATAAAACCTTCCCAGTGCCGTTTTCACCGTTTCCGTCTTGGTGGGCTGAATACTTAAAATTGCAACAATTCCTGCAGAAACCGCATATTTCAAACGAAGCAGCTCTGCAAAGCAGATTGCCAGTACTGCTGCCAGAACCACCTTGGCAGCTTGTATCAATATGTCTTTATTTATACGCTTCATATTACTTTCTCATTTTCTCCTCTGCTGCTTCTACCGAATCATAGCCATAAAGCTTGGCAGTATTATTCATGGTCTCATATGCCAGATTTCTACCCTCCTGCAAAAGACCTGCCACAAATCTGCCATAGAGCACAAAGGTCTCCTCTCCGTAGGTTCCCAGTTCTCCTCTAAGATACGTCTCATAAGAAGTATTAAAGGGATTATCCTCCGAAGTATGAATACTTCTGGCATTCCCCGCCATCATAGGGTACTTCGTCGCAAACTCCTCCATCCATGCTACCTGAATCTTAATAATCTCCTCCTGAATGGCCAGACGTTCTTCACTCCTCACCGGCAAATCCTTCTCAAGGGTTGCATATTCTTCCGGTGCAGTGGACTTCATCATCCGGGCATACTTTTCCATAATCAGATTCCAGCCCTTCTCTCCGGCTTCCTCCAAATCTCTCAAATAACTGGAAAGCAGCTCCTTATTCCATGTCAGATATTGGCTCTTTCTCATAATGGAAAAAGTGTGCCAGTCATCCTGACAGAAGGCTCTGCCTCCCCGATTCTCCACCTTATCAAATTGCGCCCATTCCAAGGCTACAATCTTATCAATCATTTCCATCTGTGTTACTCCCTCTCTTATCTGCGCTACGTACAGCTCCAGGAAAGGATTCTCTCCCTGAATCAGGCCTTGGGTAGAAAGCTCCTCCACAATCGCCGCCGCAATTCTTTCCAGCACCACAATACACGCATCTTTTTCATTCATATGTGACGCATTATATAAGTATCCTTCCCAGGCATCCTTTTGGCAAGGAATACATGCCAGTTCTTCCAAAAGCTCTGAAAGCTCCGGTAAAACCTTTAGCTTTTCCAGCCCCTTTTTCTTCCACTTATAGTATGGTACATAGGTTCTGTCCAGTAAATAGGCAATATCCATGGCACACTCTGCGGCCTTACCGACGCATATCCCCGCAGTCACATAATCCTTACGCGCCATCATCCGGGGATAATTGCTCTGTGCATACTGGGAATAATCGTGGAGTGCCTTAGATAATTTTTCTCTCCAAATCTTCTCGGAGTAATACTTTAAAAGTTCATTTCTTATCCCGGAGAATTCTCCCAAATCATCCCGAAATACCCGGCCGTTTGTTGCCTGGGCAAGTTCATACTCCTCCTGCTGCCCCAATACATCCCTATAGAATTCCTTAATAGCAAAAGCTCCCCGCCTCTGCATGATAAAGTCGTCCTGTAGATTCACATCCCCGTATTGATTAACCAACTCCTGATATGCCTTATTCAACCCAGCGCCAATCTCTTGATAATCATCATCCGTAAGCCACATACAAAAGCCCACAGAATAATCATGGTCCATGGAAATTGCATCATCAAAACCAAAACAATCCGAGCCTTCTCCCACAAGCCCCACGGCAATCCGACTTTCATATTCCGGAAATTTTTCCCGAATCATCTTCTTTCCGTAGTTTTCATAAAAGATACGACTCCTCTCCAGATTGGATTTCCAGCCATTCTGCTCCATTCTTTTTTGCAACGCATACTGATACTTCTCAAATACACGCATGAAATTTTCATTTCTGCCTACATGCTTTTCCAGTTCACGTAAGCCTTTTCCATAGAATGAAACCGCCTGTTCAAAGTCCTGTTCCTCAGCCCATACATCTCCCATGGCTACCAGCGCCGCATTGTAATGAAAATCCTGCTCATGACCTGCTTCAAAAATACGTAGTGCCTCCTGAGCCAATTCCCGCGCCTCTTTGTGCGCCTCAGGGTTTTCCAGCCGCAAAAGAGTAGTTGCCAGATTCACACGGGTGGTTGCCTGGGGAATCACCGCCTCTTTATATAGATCTACTATATCAAGAGCTTTTCTCAGTACCTCTGCCGCCTTTTCATATTCCTCCATCTCCTGATACAAAAGACTCCAATTATTAAAAAGACTGGCATAAGAAAAATCATTCTCCGGCACATTTCGCAGGTAGGTCTCATGAACCTGCTCATATAGGGCAAGGGACTGCTCCCAAAGCCCAAAAGCCCGATATGCATTGGCAATATTTAAAAGGGCAGTAGCCCACTCTACTCTTCCTTGCAGTTCCATCCGTACAAGGAGATTTTGCAGCATTGTACAATACTTCAATCCCTTTTCCTTCTGGGTAGTGTCCCTGCAAAATCCTATCATTTCATTGAGCAATGTAAATAAGGCCTCATCCTCACCACCGGATGCTGCCTCCTGCAACTTCTGAAATAAAAACTCTTCAATCTGAGAAAGGGATGCTTTTCCAAACATCCCATCATACTCTTCTAGAACCTTCTGAATATCCATTTTACCACCACTTATTATACATTAAAAAGCGCTTTTACAGCCTCCTTCGGAATAAATCCCATGGAACGCTTCACTTCCTGTCCGTCCTTCATAACCACTAAGGTCGGTATACTCATAACATTGTATTTCTCAGCAAGCTCCTGCTGCTCATCAACATTTACCTTTACCACTTTAGCACCGGTAATCTCATCTGCCACCTCATCGATTACAGGAGACAACATTCTGCAAGGTGTACACCAAGGTGCCCAGAAATCAACTAATACGACTCCTTCTGCTTCTAACACTTCCTTGGTAAAGTTATCCTTATTAACTTCCAATGCTGCCATATAAATACCTCCTTATTCTTGTAATACTCTTGCGTTGCGAGTTAACCATAGTATACCACAACTCTTTCATTATAAACACTTGCAAATATGATATTTTCTCCACAACATTGTCATATCTTTACAATATATGCAAATTATATTATTGATAAAAAATTGTCACTATTTTTTGTTGACTGCGGATAATTAAAGTGATAACATGCAGACAAACAAAAGAATTGTATGTAAAAGGAGAAATATATTATGGGACATTTAACAGGAAAAACAGCAATTATCACTGGTGGGGGACGCTCCGTTCTCAGTGACGGAAGATGTGGCTCCATCGGATACGGTATCGCTACCGCATATGCAAAAGAAGGTGCCAATCTGGTAATTACCGGACGTAACGTTCAAAAGCTGGAAGAAGCTAAGGAAGAACTGGAAAGACTTTACGGAATCAAGGTTCTGGCAGTCAAAGCTGATGTATCTGCCGGTGCAGATAACAAGGCGGTAGTTGAAAATGTGGTAAAGCAGGCAATGGATACCTTTGGCCGCATTGATGTACTGATTAACAATGCACAGGCATCTGCTTCCGGTGTAACCTTAGCAGAGCATACTACCGAACAGTTTGACCTTGCTCTTTATTCCGGTTTATATGCTGCCTTCTATTATATGCAGGCTTGCTATCCATATCTGAAAGAAACCGAAGGAACCGTTATTAACTTCGCTTCCGGTGCCGGACTTTTCGGTAACTACGGTCAATGCGCATATGCAGCAGCCAAGGAAGGTATCCGTGGCTTAAGCCGTGTAGCTGCTACCGAGTGGGGTAAGGACAATATTAATGTAAACATTATCTGTCCTCTTGCGTGGACAGCGCAGCTTGAGAACTTTGAGAAAGCTTATCCGGAAGCATTCAAAGCAAATGTAAAAATGCCGCCGGTAGGACATTATGGCGACACAGAAAAGGAAATCGGACGTGTCTGCGTACAGCTGGCATCTCCTGATTTCAAATATATGAGTGGCGAAACTCTCACTTTGGAAGGCGGTATGGGGCTTAGACCATAATGAAAGCATATTATCCGGAAATAGATTCCTTAAAAGGAATTGCTATTTTCTTTGTAATATTAGCACATTCGATTATATTGTATCCCATTAATTTGCTGGAAAATGTGTATTGTAATTCTATTTTCTACTTCATCAGCAGTACACATATGTCATTGTTCTTTCTTATTTCCGGCTTTTGCTTTTCCTACAAAGGAGACTATAAAGCTTATATTGTAAAGCGAATCTATCGATTATTGATTCCGTACATCATTTTTAATCTGATGGACATGCTTCCCAGACAGCTTTTGCCTGCTCTGGTTAATCGTCCGGCAAATATGATGGACTCATTTAAAGAAATGCTTCTTTACGGAGGTGAATACTGGTTCTTATACACCTTATTCATTATCTCCCTGATTTATCCGGTCATCCACCTTCTGCAAAGGGGGCACATCGCCGGAAAGATTATTGTGGAAGTGGCGTTCTTTGTACTGTATCTACTGGAGCCGAAGATTCCGTTCCTATGCCTAAACTATGTACTGGGTTACTTATTCTTCTACAATACGGGAGCCTTGCTAAGGGAATTTTACCCCGGCATATTTGAGTGGAAATTTAAAGCAAATTGGAGACTTCCAATAGCAACTACCCTTACTCTGGTATTATGGGTATGGACTGCTAATCAACAGGCGCTCCTAAAAATTGCCACTGCGGCAGGAATTGTGACATGCTATCTGCTCACCAAATTTCCTCTGTTTAACAAGCTCTTTGGAAGATTTGGCCTATACTCACTGCAGTTATATTTGCTAAATGGCTTCCTATTGGTGATTTCGCGCACTTTGATTTGCAGATTTACCGCAAATCCGGCAATTATCATATGCTTCAATATGTTAATAACTTTCTTTTTATCTTATCTGTTTATTAAATATTTTTGTACTAAATTCAAGTGGATTAGAGTCTTAATGGGCATGTAATACAAAAGCTGCCACCTTCTGCAAGGTGACAGCTTTTCCTTTACTATATAAAAACAACCTGTATCAAAAACATGTAAAGAGCGGTTCCTCCGATAATACTAAGAAGAGTATTTTTCTTCCAGATATGCAAAAGTGCTACTGCAACTACCGCAATTAGCTCCGGTAACCCATGAGGAAACGACAATATCTCCACACCCTTTAAGCAGTATACCACCAGCATGCCCATAATGGCATAGGGAAGATACTTACCCAGAAATAGAATGTAAGCCGGTGTTTTCCTTTTCCCATTCCAAATCAAGAAGGGCAAGAAACGAAGGAGTGCGGTCACTACCGCCATAGTCAGTACAAGTACTTCGCTATGCATCTTAAGACACCTCCTTTTCTAAGAATCTGCGTCCCAGAGAAAGTGCCAAAGTAATCAATATCATAGATGGTATCAGAAAATTATCCGCTCCGAAAACCATCAGACATGCTGCCGTCACTACCACGCCGCATATAGCCGGATAATGTTGCTTACTGTCCATCCACTGCTGCACAAATACAGTTACAAAGAGTGCTGTCATGGAAAAATCAATTCCCGTAGTATCAAAAGGGATCACTGCGCCAAGCATACAACCAATAGCACTTCCAAGCACCCAATAGCAATGATCAAATAAAGATACCAACAAATTATATTTGTGGGAATCCACACCTTCCGGTACATCCCCCGTACACACCAGTGAGTATGTTTCATCCGTCAGTGCAAAAATCAGATAGGGCTTTGCCTTTCCTTCTTCTGCGTATTTATCTACCATGGAAATTCCATAGAATAAATGTCTGGCATTCACCATCAGTGTGGCAATCGCCGTCTGAATAACGGTGGCGCCTCCGGTTAACAAACTGACGCCCAGATACTGCATGGAACCGGCGTAGATAAAAATGCTCATGGCCAGTACCCAGGGGAGCCCATAGCCACTGTCCTCCATCATAATTCCAAATCCGATACCAAGTACCAGATAGCCGGTCATTACCGGAAAAGTCTTTTGTAGAATTATTTTAATCAACTGCATATTTTTGGTTAAACTTATCAAGTAAAAGTGCTGCTACAATACCCACTGCCAGACAAATAATATTCACAATACAGCTTGCTGCAGATGCCACAAAGCTACCAAACGGAATAATCATAATGGTCGCTGCGATAACAATACCAATGATTGCATGGAATGCAACGGAATAATGCTTTTCAAATAAGTTATCCACTGCCTTTGCAAATAAAATTACGGTTGCCAATGCGCCAATACCACCCGGAATCAGGATAGAAAAGTCCAGGTTACCAATCCCTGCTACAAAAGGCTCATATAAGCCAAGAGGCATCAGCAATGTAGAGAAACTCATACCCGGTGCAATCACACTAAGAGCAAGACAGCATCCACAGAATACATACCATAAGAAATTCGGAGTAATCTGTACGGAAAACAACTGCAGACTGATTAATAATGCAAAGATTAAAATCATAGCAATTCCCATAGATATGTAAGACTTCTTATCTCTTCCCTGCTCACCGGCTTCTCTAAAGAGGGACGGAAGCATACCGGTAATCAAACCGATAAAGAGACATACGGATGGAGCCGGATATCTGTCCAGTAAGATTTCCAAAATCTTCGCAACACCAATAAAACCGATAACACCACCGATACCGATAGGAATCAGCTTCGGTACATGGGTCTTAAACTTACGGAACGGATCAGCCAGAAATTCCATAATTGTCTTATAAATACCAAATACAACACAAAGTACGCCGCCGGAAATTCCCGGTAATACTGCGCCAAGACCAATCAAAGCGCCCTGTAACACTTTCACAAGATATTTCATATTTCACCTCATTAATTATTCTTAGACGGCCAATTCACCCACAAGCCGCCTAGAATATAATATATGAAAACATCGCATTTGTCATGTAAAATTATGAATCTTATGAAATTCCTAAGAATTTTTCTATACCTTCATCTTTAAATTCAACACAAACTCCGGCTTAGTCACATAGGACATGTATGTTGGTCTGCCGTTATACTCCAGAAACGCTTTATATCTCTCTATGATTGCCGGAGCCTTGATTAGAGGCAATACCTTATCTCTCGGCACAAATTTACTCTCGGAATTCTCATCGGAAGGTCTGGGCTCACCGCCCTTAGCCTTACAAATAAAGTCCAACATAAGCTTGGTGGGTACTTCTTTCACTCCACTATGGCCCGGATACTTACAAGTGTTGGATGCAATACAGAACACCTCTCCCACCTCAACTTCTACTCCGACTTCTTCCATGATTTCCCGTTTAACACCTTCAACGACGTTCTCTCCCACTTCAACCTGACCACCGGGGAATACCCAACCGTTATTATAGGTCTTCACCATCAAGACCTCATCCCTATCATTTAATACCACTCCTGCTGCCGCAACAATATGTGTGGGCATAACCCATTCTTTTACTTCCATCATAATCCCCTTTCTAAATCCCTTTAGCAAAAACTTACTATCTTATCTACATGCGTATATCCTCTCTATAGGATTGCACAAATTGTTCTGTGAGGGACTTTTTCTCTTCCCAGATTTTCTTACCCTCTTCCGTGCGCATAGGGTTGTTCTGCATAATCTTCAAGGTATATCTCTCCATATGGGCGAGGATAGATTCGAAGGTTACATTTTCCTCACAAGCTGCCTCCAGCCAGACATCCATCACCAGCCCCTGTGCACCGATATCATCCAATAGGTCCGCCTCCATCAAAAGAAGCAGCTCTGCCGGAATCTCATCAAACATGGTCTCCTTGTCAGAATGTCTGGAAACGATATCACAGACAAAGTCAATTCTTTCTGTCGTATAGTCAGTGTGTTGCAGATACTCTCGGCACATTCTCCCACTGCTCTTTGCATGACAGGTTCTGCCTTCCGGATCACAATATCCGATATCGTGGAAAATGGTTGCTATGGCAAGAACCTCATAATCAACGGTCTCCTTCTGAGGATATGCTTCATACAATCTCTCCATCCATTTAAATACTCGCATGGTATGTTCAAATCTGCTATAACCAATCTTACGCTTCCTTGGATTACCGGCAGTGTCATAAGAATCCAGCTCCTTTTTCACATATTCCATCATATCAGTTTTATTCTTTTCAAAATAATCCATATTGCGCCTCCTTAGAAAACCCACTGATACAAAATTCCATACAACTCACGAATATAATAAGTTGGAAACAGCCACCACGCTGTCTTTCCATTTACCGCAGTAGCAGTAATCCCCAATTCCTCTGCAATAAGCCCTGCTCTGTATTGATGGTACTCACTGGTAGCAATGGCAATCTCCGCAGACAATCCCTTCTCCTTTATCAGCTCCAGACTGAACTTCAGATTCTCTCTGGTAGATTCAGACGCTTCTTCCTTATACAAGCGCTCTGTCCCGATTCCCTTATTCACCAAATATCGGTACATGCACTCTGCTTCGGTGATATTCTCACCATCACCCTTGCCACCGGATAAAACGCACATAGCTTCAGGATTC
Source organism: Acetatifactor sp. (assembly GCA_045541195.1). Lineage (GTDB taxonomy): Bacteria > Bacillota > Clostridia > Lachnospirales > Lachnospiraceae > Acetatifactor. The sequence goes on from JAZQIQ010000039.1 coordinate 146,763, forward strand.
TCCTGCAAATACTCGTATGCAGCCTCCAAACGCTCTATCATGGAAAGACTTGCTCTCTCCCCATATACCCGGCATCCCAGCACCACCAATGTAGCATTCTCGGTGGGTTCCTTCCTTGCTGCGGATATCATACAACCGGTTTCGATTATCACAAGAAATGCAATCACTCCAAGTATGGCTGCCCCAGCCCGTACCAGCCAGCGCTTTCCCTTATGTCTGCTCCAGTTTCTCAAAAACGAATGCACCTTCGGCATTAAAATCCCATACGCCCCCAATATTACACAAACTGCGATTCCTGTTGCATTTCCGATATTTAAACTGACGGACAAAGAAAGAGGAACCAGAAACCATAAAAGCCCCATCATTGCAATCAATAATAACACTATACGTAATCTGATTTTATTTTTCTTTCCTCTTTTACTCATTTCGCACATCCTCAGTTCATACTACCACTGTATTATTGTTTTCAGTATATCACATCATCCTATAACTCCAACACCTTATTGCTCACACTTTTTCCAAATCTGCTGTCATGCTCCACAAAGACCAGCGTGGGTTCAGAATCCAAAATGGCTTTCTCAAGCTGTTCCCTGAAATACACATCCATAAAATTCAGTGGTTCATCAAGGAAAAGTATATCACTCTCCTCTGAAAGTGCTCTGGCAATGTCCACCTTCTTCAGCTCGCCGCTGCTGAAGGTTTGTAGCGGTCGCTTCTCAAAATCATCCGGCAGGTCAAAGACTTCACACAAGGCCAGTAGACTCTCCAGCTGCTCCCGCTGCCTTGGCAGTTCAAATTTCTCATGTATCATCCCTTCTGTCCAAAGTGGCTCCTGGGAAGATATGGCAATCTTTAATTCCGGTGCATACTCTATTTTCTGTCCAATTTCAAGTTCTCCGCTTAATATCTTCAAAAGGGTACTTTTCCCAGCTCCATTCCGTCCTTTTATCCACACCCTGTCACCGATATGTAGCCCCACATTCACATTTTCAAGAATATTTTTTTCACCGGAATGTGCAAAGGATAGATTCTTTGCTTTGATAAGACACCCCTCATCATCAACGACTCTCTGCGCAATTATCAGCTCCTTCGCCACTTCGTAGTTTAATAAAAGTCTCTTCTTTTCCTCCAAATTATCAAGAATCTGCTCCTCGCTGCGCTTTGCCTGTCGCATATAAGACTGGCTTCCGTTGGTGCGGGCCAGACATCTAAAGGCATATTTCTGGGTATTCGCCACTCCCGCCCAGCTTCTGGTCTGTTTTGAACGACGTTCTAACTGCTTTACTTCCCGCTCCAGCCTGTCTCTGGTGCGGAACTCATACTCTTCTATCCGGTTCATATTCTCCCGCCATGACGAGTAATTCCCTTTCTCCACATTGATATTTGCCTTGTTGATGGACATAATATGGTCTGTAACACTATCCAGAAAATCTCTGTCGTGTGATACCACAATAAAACCTTTCTTTCGCTTTAAATACTCTGCCAAAAGTCCCTTCCCGGTAATATCAAGATGATTGGTGGGCTCGTCCAACAGGACAAAACTGTTCCTTCGAAGAAACAGAGCGATAATCATCATGCGGGTTCGTTCGCCACCGGATAAGGTCTCAAAATCCCGATAGGCCAATTCTTCCTCAAACCCCATCTGCGCCATTTCCTTCAAAATATGTCCTTCCATCTCATAGCCACCAAGCTCAGCATATCTTACTTGAAGCCGGCTGTATTCCTCAAGGCATTCCTCACCATAATCTGCTATCAAATCCTCCATACGCTCTTCCATGGATTTCAAGCCTCCGATAGTCTCTTTTACAACATCCATGGTAATACCATACTTTTTATCCGGTGTGTAGGGAAAGTATTCCATATTTACGGACGTGCTGATATTGCCCCCTTTGGGCGCAAGCTCTCCCAGCAGCAGCTTTAACAGTGTAGACTTCCCCCTGCCGTTACGTCCAATTAACCCCAGCTTCCAATCTGTATCCAGTACCAGATTCACATGTTCAAATACCGGATGAAAATAATCCTCATAGTAAAAACTTAAATTGTTCATTGCTATCTTCGCCATATTTACCTCCATAAATCAAAACGGACGCAGGAAGATAAACCTTCTGCGCCCACAAATTTATACAACGTAAATATGCCACAATGAAAACTCTTCATTATGCGAAAAAGGACAGACTGATTGTATTATTTTCCTGCTGATTACTGTACATTTTGTTTTCATCATTAACGGAAAATAATAATCACTCGTCTACCTTCTTTCATCTTTTTCTCGATTATAACACTTAATTCCTACAGTTACAAGTATTTACTCCCGGCATTTCGCAGCGGTTCTCATGATGATTCTCACAGGAAAAAGTGTTGTCAGCTTCTGCCTGACACGCTTCCTCTTCCATTGACTGCAATAGGCGGATGTAATGCTTTGCTTCACGCAGCACATGGTCCGCCAACAGTGGCATAATAATGGATGCAATTCTACACTCCAAAATCCCTTCCGCCCCCGCCGCTTTAAAATCACTGAACCTTATCGTTGTGCCAAGAGACTTCTCTCTCATACTTGCCACTTTGCAGTCCTTTTCCCTCGCCATCTCCAAAAGCTCCTTGTATTCCTTTGCATAGCTGTCCGCCGCATCAACCAATTCGCATTCTGCTGGGTCCAGTAATCCCCGGATAAATAGTGCATGCTCCATCATAATGCAGTTCCAAACCTCTTCGATTTCCAGCAAGCTCTTTCGTGAAATCTCCTGATTATCCATTAGCTCACAGATAATCTCACGATACATACGTGCTTCTCTGGTGATATGCTTAATCAAAAGCGGATAATTGGCATTATAAACACGCGCACCGCTCATTTCCTGCAAAAGCTCTTCCTTAAAGCCAATCAAGCCATCCAGAAGCTGCAAAGCCCTTTGATTAATTAGTGAGACTGTCCTCATCACATTATCACTCTCACAATCTTTACTTCCACAGTTTAAATTCTGCTGTCTTACAGTGATTCTACTATCAATGGCTACACCACTTAACTGCTCTGTACGTCTTTCTGCCGATATCGTATACTTCGTAACAAGCTCACCGGACTCTAAAATCTCCTTGCTTACCCGTTCATCACTTATTAGTACCACATCCCGATGCAGATTCTCGAACTGCTGCCGGAACCAATCCGCCCGACGAATCCATGCCTTTTCCTTACATGGAAATCCCACCTCCAGAAATAGCCCATGTTCTTTCATAATTCTTGCAAAGAATAAATGTGTCTCTAAGGAAAGTTGTACATATTTGCCCATTATATGTTCCTTATAACTTATTGTTCCTTATATAATATGTGCCCCCTTCAAATATGTTTCCCTTTATAAAAAGGAATCATAGGTGTATAATAAAACAAGATAGTACTTTGGAACCATCCATCAAAATAACAAGGAGGATGAAATGCAGGCACTCAAAAAGAATATCGTATTGATCATCTTTGTCCTTTTGGCTCTTACCTCAGTTGCTTTTGCTGTTCTTTTTTCCAATACACCGCATAATGAGACTGATTATTTAACACTGAATAAAGGATGGAATATTGAAATAAACAATACCACCTACGATAATGTGATTTTAGGCGAAATCTATTTCCCGGTACTGAATAAGGGGGATATTTTGAAAATGTCCACCACCTTGCCAACGGAACAAATTGATAATCCGGTATTTTTGGCATATACCATCCACTCTGACATTGAAATGCTCTATAACGGTGAACATCTCTATGAATATGGTCAAGACCTTTATACCGAGGGCAAGCTCTTGGGATATGGATATCACTTTATCCATCTACCGGATAACTACAGCAATGCAGATATCGTAATAACGATGCGTATCTCTGAGGATGACGCATTTTCCAGCATTAACATTCCACAAATCTGCAACGGTTCTGCCGTCTATCGTGATTTTATTATCCGTAACCGAGTTCCTCTAGCAGTAAATATGTTCCTCTTGGTATTCGGAATTCTGCTTTTGTTTGTAAGCATTATCTTCTGTTTCTACAATAAGCGCTTATTCCGTTTGGTATGCATTGGGGGATTTTCTCTGGGCATCGGCTGCTGGTCCTTATGTAATTACGATTTAATATCCTTCTTCTCCTATGATTTGAGGATGAAGGCTTATATAGAATTCGGTGCACTATACATTTCGCCGTTATTTGTATTTCTTTATTTTTGGAAAGACCGATTTGTTACCCGAAATACCACTGTAGAAACCATCTACAAGATTCTTCTGGCGTCCCAAAGTATATTTGTAGTTGTGGCATTTGCACTGCAGCTTACCAATACAGTTCATTTTCCGAAGGTACTGCGCGTACAGCACTTTATCCTTCTGCTTCTGTGCCTTAGTTTTATTTCACTGACAATTTACGATATCGCAAAACGTCAGCTCCACAACAAAACTCTGGTTCTAGGTATGGCCTCCTTAATATGCATCGGACTCTTTGATATGATTCAGTTCTCCTTATTAAAGTATACGTCAGCTACCGGAGAATCCAATTTTACCAGTAATCTCTGTGTTGGTGCGCTTCTTTTTGTACTGGCACAGTTAGTTGACTTCTATACGGAGATTACAGATATTCTTTTAAAAGGTGCACAGGCTCAGATGTTAGAACAAATTGCCTATGTAGACTCTCTTACCGGTATTGCCAATCGCAGACAATGTGAAATCGTTTGGGATGAGCTGGATAAGAATCCGGGAAATTACGGTATTTTCTCTTTTGACCTTAATAATCTAAAAGTTACCAATGACACAAAGGGGCATACCGCCGGCGATTTACTACTGAAGACCTTTTCCAACGTCCTATCCGTTGTCTTCGGCGAATACGGTACCGTGGGGCGCTTTGGTGGAGATGAATTCCTAGTCATCATTCCGGAATTGGATGGAATTGAAATATCAGATTTAGTTAAGCATTTTGAAGAAGAAATGACACTTGCCAACGAAGCAAATCCGGAGCTTCATTTAAGTGCTGCCTACGGCTTTTGCAGTCACAAGGAATATCCCGGTTATGATGCAAGAGTCATCTATCATCTTGCAGATGAATTAATGTATCAACACAAGGTCTCTATGAAGGCCGCAGCCTTATCATAAGGAAAGCCGGTATGACAAAACATGTCATACCGGGCTTTTCTTATGCTACAGCAGTATTTTCCTGTGATTTATTAAATAACTGTTTGAACTTGCCGGAAATCTTGCAAAGCTTTCCATAGATGTCTACACTTACTTCGGTAGAAGGTGCCACTTCCATGTAAGTCTTCATGGTCTTTACCAGCATATAGCTGTCAATGAAAGCAGTACGAATTACAGAAGAAATCATAATGGATAAAATTACTCCTACAATTGCGTGGATGTTTAACGCTCCGCAGATTGGAATCAGTACAAATAAAGGAACAATGGTTGCTACCAGCATAGCAAGAATTACTACAAGTGCGGTTCCGGCTGCATTCTTTAAAAGCTTCTTAGCGTTCTGGAAGTAAATTACAACACCGTCACATCCTGCTTTGAATGCATTATCCTCAGTCTTTAAGAAGGTATATCCAAGACAGCACTCATCCACATATCCCAGTGCAATCTCAATAAAAATCTTCGTAAAACTTACCAATGCTTCCATGCCGGGAACCTTTTCAAAAATATTACCCACAGCATCCACTTTACTCTGTAACTGCTTCACGGCACCGCTGATCAGGTTATCAATTACGAAATATACATTGGATGTTGCAAAACGCTGCTTCACCATTTCCTTACCGGCTTCCACCATATTGTCAGGAACCTGACCATCGGTAACTGCTTTGGTAACCACTGCGATATGCGCCGCCTTTAACATATACCCGAAGTAAGACATGATGTATTTATACATTGCAGCAGTAAGTATCATCCAGATACATAACATGATGATAAATGCATCACCACTAATCAGAGCACCGATTCCCATGCAGATTCCGAAAAGAGCTGCTGACAAGGCGGTAATCCCTAAACCGAGTCCTAACTTCAACCATACGAATTTCATTGTTTTCATGTAAATGTCTTTTGTTTTCATTGTTCTCCTCCTCATGTGTTTCAGAAATTCTTTACACCAAGAAGGATATCAAACAAAAGCGTGATCTTCTACCATTTGCAATTTACATATTTTAGCAACTCTGAGGTGCTACTGCATATTCATTTTACGTTTAATATCCTCGATAATACGGGTTACGGAATCCAGTATTTCTACAATATTATCGATCCTGTCCTTTTCATTTTCATCAATTTTACCGTCACGTACAATATCTACCAATTCCTTGGAGATACCGTCCATATCGTTAGCAGAGCTTAAGAAACGAATCACCAGTCTGTCCAGACTATCGTTCTTATTCAGCTCAATATGTTCTTTTAATAAATAGTCAATAGACACTCCAAAGAATTCACTGATTGCCACTACCTTATCTGTTTCCGGCAATGTAGTTCCCATCTCCCACTTTGAAACTGCCTGTCTGCTGACTCCCAGCTTCTCCGCCATAAACTCCTGGGAATATCCACACTGTGTTCTTAAAATTCCTAGCTTTTCTCCGAATGTCATCTCCTGCACCTCTCTATTCTACTGCAACTGCAGGTTGCATCTCGTTTATACTAGCAAAAAATAGACCTTACGTCTACCCTAAAAAGGAACCATTGCATCGCTGCAATGGTTCCTAAATATGTGTTAAACTTCCTTCAATTGTTGTGACAAATGATAAATATTGGTCAACATAGTATTTACATTACGCATATCTTCTGCCGCAACCTCCATAAGTTCAGCACCCTCGCTGGACGCGGCTGCTACCTCCTGGCTATTGGCAGATACTCCGGTAATTCCCTCCGCAATCACTGCGGTGGCATCCGCAATTCCTTCTATCTCATCTTTGAGATGATTAATAACTGATATTAAATCACTAACACCTGTATTCATCTCATCAAACTTACCCTTCGTCTCTTCAATCAGACGGTTCTGCTCTCCTACCTCGCCTACAGAATGGGTAATACTGGTTGTAACGCATTCCACATCATTTTGAAGTTCATTCAAAATATCTGAAATATTGTCCGTTGCCTGCTGTGTCTTCTCTGCAAGGGCACGAATCTCATCTGCTACTACTGCAAATCCACGTCCTGCATCTCCGGCCCTGGCAGCCTCTACGGACGCATTTAACGCCAGAATATTGGTCTGGAAGGAAATGTTGGAAATAGTCCCTAAAATGCTGACAACCTGTTTTGTACGCTCATTTAAGGCCTCTACATAAGCTACCGTCTCCACATTCTCTTTAGCAACAATCTGAGCATGACTGTTTAACTCTTCCATGGCCTTAGCACCATCAGTCACATTCTCTAATGTACGAATGGACGCCTCTACCATTACCTTGGTATGCTCCTTTGCATTTAAAGTGCTGGATTCAATATCGTGACACATCTGGGACTGCTCTTCGATTGCCTGAGAAGTATTCTCAATACTGTCCGCAATATTCTGCATGAATACATTGCCGGAATCTACTGCATGGCTCAGCTCTCTGATATCCTGATGCGCCAAATCAAAGTTCTGCACAATACTTTCTGAGACCTTCGCCATTCTCTCATTACCTTCTTTCAAGGACGCCATGTTCTCCTGATTGAATTTAACCAATAGACGTGTAATAAGAATCACGGATACTAAAAGGAACAGACAAATTACAATGGTTGTTCCTCCTTCTGTAGGGGAAATCGTCCCTTTATTCATCATCGAAACGGTTTTAACAATAAAATTCGGCATCGTAAGAAGTGCTCCGGCAATAATACGTTTATTCTCCAAATATGCCATCTCACAGATAAAAAATGCTGCTGCCAACATATAAAAGAATAAATAATCCACATTTACTACCATTACATTGTAAGTCACACACGCCACAAATGGCATAATGATACCACAAACTTTCTTACCTCTGTATACAAAGAACACAATGGTATTAATTATAATACCAAGAACACTCACCACCAAGGTAAGTGTCAACTGAGAACTGCCTCCTTTGGTTCTCGCCAAACCTAGCACATTCAAGAAAATACCAAGCATTACCACCAGCAAAGCCGGGAATACCATGGAATCCGCTTTTCGATACTGTTTTTCCGTCATAGCACATTAACCCTCTCTTATCTTTAATGTTTTTCTTCATTGGCTAAATTTTAGCACAATGCCCCATACATTATAGATTTTACTATACTTTTTAAACAATATCAACAATAACGTCAGCAAATTTAGGACTTTTTACCTAAATATTTTCTGGTACTTACGCATCTGGTAATTTACTTTTTAAGCCACTTAAGAACATACTCCGCAACTTCCTCTGCTGTTTTACCGGTAATGTCAAAGCGCTCGAAGTCCGTATCCTCCAGAGAAGTATGGGTCTTAAAATAGTTATTATAATCTACAGACCCCTGAATCCAGCCTTCGTCCGTGATTCCACGCCCCTCCTTCATCCTTTTCCTCAGAGAACCCTCATCGCACACCAATGCAAGACAGCGAATGTCACTGAAGAAGCGACTATTATATGTATGCCACAGCTTATCCAGATTCCCTGCCATAGTCCAAAGTACAGGCTTTCCGCTCTGCATAATATTCTTGGATAGGCTCTGTATCTGCTCCACTTGATCATAGTTATCCTCTTCCGTCTCGCCCGGCATGATGTTATAAAATATATCCGCGTCCAGTGTTACCACATCTGTGGTCTTTTCCATAATTTGCATAGCAGTAGTTGTCTTGCCTACACCGCTACAACCGGTCAGTATATATAATGGTAAAGACGTATAATTCCATGAATGTCCACATTTCGGGCAGATTATCTTTCCATCTCTTATCTCTTTATCCCAACCGTGATTTCCACATTTTCTACATATACCTAACATGGCAGTACCTCCAATAACTCTCTATAATCCTTATCACCGGTTACCCACAATACCACCGGTATCTCCCGGGCTCCCATCTGACGATACATCTCCAACCGATGGCGCCCATCATTGACCTCGAATCTTCCGTCCCGATAATTCACAATCAAGGGCGGTACATCCCAGTGCTCCAAGTCTTTTTTCATTCTATCCACAATATAGAAAAAATACCTGATAGAGTCCTCATCATGCAGATACTCCGGCGTGCCGCTTTTCACATTGTTCAAAAGCGTTATTGGTATTTCCTTCAGTCCGATATAGTGACGTTCCTCTAAGAGCAATCCGTCAGCCAAAACTATATTTTTCCCATCACCACGTAGAAAAAGCTGTAACCACTCTGCAATTTCTCCCTTATCCATATATTCTTTTGCTTTGCTATATGTACCATATATCATAACATTATCCTCTCTAAATTATTTAAGCTCTCAACATACTTCTATCAAAGTATATCAAAGAGCTTAGATAATAATTATTCCAACCTTACTTTAAAACAAACTCGGTATATGGTGCATACTTCTGCATGAAATCCTGATAATCCTGCTTAGATGTACACCACATAATCACCGGATAGTAGGTCACATTTTCCCGAAGCAAAGCTTCAAACAATGGACTATTACAATTAATCTCGAATGTACCTCCGCTATAGCCCACAATCACCGGTGGAAGAAGCATATTACTGCGAATCTTCTCTTGCCAACTCTCTACTCGTTCTTCAAAAACTTCCGGATGCACCTGCCACTTCATACCTTCCTCCGGACCACTGCTTCGCTGAAAAAACTTCAGTGGCATAGCTAAGGGACCAGCAAAATATCTAGGCTCCTTAGATAAACCATCTGAAAAGGCTTTGTTCTTTCTTTCAAAAAGAAGGTAGGTATGAATCCACTCTTCTAAAAGCTGATGCTCATTATATTCTCTCGCAGAATCAATATCCGGCTGAAAAATGAGTTCCTCGGCGTCCTTTTTAGAATATACAATTTTCTTTACCGTATCTACAGATAAGCAATATTCCTTGGCAAGCTGCTGCACCGTGATTCCATAGCGGAATTTATTCAGCATCATCCGGTTTCTTTTTCTATAATATTCCTTCTGTCCGGATATCTCTCCCCAGTTCTTACTCTCTGCTTCTGCCTTGGGAACATAGAGTAGCTTTCCACCTGCGTACTTCTGAATCTCTTTAAAGAGTTCCGGCGGCAGAACATCCGCTGCATTTAAATAGTTCATTATATTTCTCCTGCTAATTCTATAACTCCTACGTAATACATGCATTATACCACACAAAAACAAGAAAAGAAAAACCCTTGCAAACGATATGTCTGCAAGGGTATAAATCCCGAATTGTATAATTCTTATCTCTTTGAGAACTGAGGTGCTCTTCTTGCTGCTTTGAGACCGTATTTCTTTCTTTCTTTCATACGAGGGTCTCTTGTTAAGTATCCCGCCTTCTTTAAGGTAGGTCTGAAATCATTGTCTACCTGAAGAAGTGCTCTAGCGATACCGTGACGGATAGCACCAGCCTGACCGGTAGTACCACCACCGCGTACAGTTACAAGTACATCGTACTTATCAGTAGTTTCGGTAGCAACTAAAGGCTGCTTAACGATAACCTTTAAGGTCTCTAATCCGAAGTAGTCGTCCATAGGTCTTTTATTGATAATGATATCACCCTTACCAGGTACTAAATATACTCTAGCGATGGATTTTTTTCTTCTACCAGTTCCGTAGTATTTTGTAGTCTTAGCCATGATAATTTCTCCTCCTTAACCCTTAGAATGTAATTACTTCAGGCTTCTGAGCTGCATGAGCGTGCTCTGCACCTGCGTATACATGTAATTTCTTGTACATCTGTCTTCCTAAAGGTCCTTTTGGAAGCATACCCTTAACAGCGAGCTCGATAACCTGCTCAGGCTTCTTAGCTAACTTCTCTTTTAAGGTAGTTTCCTTCATACCACCAACGTAGTCTGAGTGATGGTAGTAAATCTTCTGATCCATCTTCTTACCGGTAACCTTGATCTTAGAAGCGTTGATAACGATTACGTTGTCACCGCAGTCAATGTGAGGAGTGAAGATAGCCTTGTTCTTTCCTCTTAAAATCTTAGCAACTTCTGAAGCTAAACGTCCTAAAGTCATATCTGTAGCGTCTACTACATACCATTTTCTATCGATTGTAGCTGGACTAGCCATAAATGTTTTCATTTGAGTTCCCTCCGTGTAAATTGGTCTTTCGACTTGTTTCTCGTCTCCTTAAAGCATAAGCGACAGATGTCCGGCCATCCCTTAAACCCTCCGGAAACATTCCGTTACATGATGCGAGGTACCTTGCTTCGTCGGGGCTATGACTAACACAAACCACACATCCACACAGTGATATATTATAAAATAGCATGTTTCTATTGTCAACGTTTTTTTCTAAAAAATTACAGATACTGGTACTTTACCAGCATAAGTCCCTGTGGTGGTGCTGTGGGCCCTGCTGCCTGGCGATTTTTCGCTTCGATAATGAGCGGAATATCCTCCGGCTTCTTCTTACCCTGTCCCACTTCCATCAGAGTTCCTGCAATGATACGCACCATATTGTATAAGAAGCCGTTCCCGGTTACCCGAATCACCAATTCTGCCCCCTGCTCCTCCACCGTAAGGTCGTATATGGTGCGAACGGTAGATTCCACCTGTGCTCCCACCTGGCAGAAACTCTTAAAATCGTGTTCTCCCACGAAAAATCCAGCAGCCAGCTGCATTGCCTCCACATTCAGCTTATGATATGTAAAAAGGCTGTATAAGCGCTTTACGGGCATTGGAAACTCCCCACGGTAAATACGGTACTCGTAAGTCTTACGGCTGTTTTGATGGCGTGGATGCCAGTCTATAGGCACCTCCTCGGATTTCTGGATACGAATATCCTCAGGCAGCCTTTGATTTAATGCATAGGACACTTTTTCCGCAGGCATACGGGCTGTGGTATCAAATACCGCAATATTTCCCATGGCATGCACACCGGAATCGGTTCTGCTGGCTCCTATCACCTGAATATCTTCTTTCAGTAAATCGGAAAGGCACCGGTTTAATTCACTCTCAATGGTCACCACACCTGGCTGCACCTGCCATCCACAATATGCAGTTCCATCATAAGCAACTGTTAATCTTATTCTCTTTTTCATTATAAAATGATTCCTATTGCTATCTTAATTCCGATATATGCCGCAATCACTAGATATGCCAGACGGTCTTCCTTCTTATAAACAAGAGGCTTCATCTTGGTACGCCCCTCGCCGCCCCGGTAGCATCTTGCCTCCATTGCCATGGCAAGGTCATTAGCTCTACGGAAGGCAGAAATAAACAGCGGTACCAAAAGTGGCACAAGCGCCTTAGCTCTTTTCAGAAGATTTCCTGACTCAAAGTCTGCGCCTCTGGCAATCTGAGCCTTCATGATTTTATCCGTTTCTTCCAGCAAAATTGGGATGAAACGAAGGGCAATGGACATCATCATCGCCACCTCATGCACCGGCACCTTAAATATCTTCAAGGGCCCCATCATTTTCTCCATACCATCAGTTAGGTTGTTCGGTGTGGTGGTGAGCGTCATAACAGAAGAACCGATAATCAGCATACTTAAACGAATCGCCATGAAAATTGCTATACGAAGTCCTTCTTTGGTAATCTTAAGCTTCCATATAGTTATAAGTACCTCTCCCGGTGTCAAAAACAGGTTAAAAATCACGGTAATAAGTAGTAGGAACACGATAGTCCTCATACCCCTTACCATAAACTTAAACGGCACCCTGGAAAGCTTAATTACAAACGCCAGAAACAGACCTGCAATCAGATATCCCCAAATATTTTCAAAAAGGAACAGGGAAACGATATAAAGCAGTGTTCCTCCCAGCTTCACTCTGGGATCCAGCTTATGAATCACAGACTCTGTCTGATAATATTGTCCTAATGTAATATCTCTTAACATAGATTAACCCAACTTCTTCCAAATCTCTTCTGCCGCCTCTTCTATAGTGGTGGCAGTAGTGTTCACATTCAATCCCTTTTCCTTCAGAGCATGCATAATATAAGTAACCTGAGGTGCAGAAAGTCCTACCTCTTCCAGTTCCTTGTAATTCTTAAATACTTCCTTAGGAGTATCATCATACATGACACGCCCCTTATTCATAACAATGATTCGATCCACATACTCTGCCACATCATCCATGCTGTGACTTACCAGAATTACCGTAAGTCCGGTCTCCTTCTGAAGGCGCTTAATCATATCCAGAATCTCTTCCCTACCCTTCGGATCAAGACCGGCTGTAGGCTCATCCAAAATCAGCACCTTAGGCTTCATTGCCAAAACTCCTGCAATAGCTACACGACGCTTCTGTCCGCCAGAAAGCTCAAAGGGAGACTGATAGAAAAATTCATCCGGAAGTCCCACCTGCTTAAGTGCCTCATAAGCACGCAGCTCCACTTCCTTCCTCTCCAGTCCCAGATTCTTTGGCCCGAAACACACATCGGTAAAAACATCAATTTCAAAAAGCTGATGCTCCGGATACTGGAATACCAGACCTACATTACTGCGAAGCTTTTTCATATCATAGTCTTTATCGTAGATGTCTTCTCCATTGTAATACACATGCCCTTCACTGGCTTCCATAAGGCCGTTTAAATGCTGTACTAATGTAGACTTTCCGGAACCGGTATGACCGATGATGCCGATAAATTGCCCATCCGGGATAGTTAAACATACATCATCCAGCGCACGGTGCTCCAGCGGAGTATCCTTGTCATATATATAACTGATATGGTCTAAAATAATTGCCACGTTATTTCCCTCTCTAATACCGCTCTAAACGCGAAGAGCGTCAATCAATTCCTGTGTGGTAAGAATTCCGTCCGGAAGGTTCATTCCCTTCTTCTTAAGCTCATATGCAAGCATGGTGACCTGAGGAACATCCAGACGAAGCTCTTTCAACTTCTCCACTTGTGAAAAAATCTCTCTGGGAGTTCCTTCCATGGCGATAGCGCCCTGATCCATGACGAACACCTTATCCGCATAAATAATTTCTTCCATATAGTGTGTAATCAGGATTACGGTAATGCCTTCTACATCATTTAATCCACGAATGGCACGGATTACTTCCCTTCGTCCGTTGGGATCCAGCATAGCTGTGGGCTCATCCAGAACAATACACTGGGGATGCATTGCAAGAACTCCTGCAATGGACACACGCTGCTTCTGTCCGCCGGAAAGCTTATTGGGAGAGTGCTTGCGAAACTCATACATTCCCACCGCACGAAGACTTTCCTCTACACGTTCCCAGATTTCCTTGGTAGGGATTCCCATATTTTCCGGACCAAATCCTACATCCTCTTCCACCACCTGACCGATAATCTGGTTGTCCGGATTCTGGAATACCATCCCGGCACGCTGTCTGATATCCCAGACATGTTCCTCCTGCTTGGTGTCCATACCGTCCACCCAGAGAGTTCCTTCTGTGGGATAAAGAATGGCGTTCATATGCTTTGCCAAAGTAGACTTACCGGACCCGTTATGCCCTAAAATGGCAATAAACTGCCCTTTTTGAATATCCAGGTTCACATGATCCACTGCTGTGGTAATTCCCTCCACATTGCCCTCTTCATCACGTCTTATATATTCAAATGTTACATCATCTGCTTTAATAATTCCCATAGAGTTATCACTCCCTCAAATAGCTATTACTTACCATACCCTTTATTGTACAAAATCACAGCCATAATTACAACTAAAATATATATGAACATAAAGAAAGAGCTCTGCACTGAAACAGTGCAAAGCTCTCATAAAGTCATTATACTAACTCAAGTACAACTTCCATAGCTGCGTCACCCTTACGCTGACCAATCTTGATGATTCTGGTGTAACCACCCTTACGATCTGCATACTTAGGTGCGATTTCCTCAAATAACTTGGTAGGAATATCGATAGTCTTGGTGTTCTTCTTCTTACCAGCTGCTTCTGTAGGAACTACAGTTACAGTGTTAACAACCTTGAGCATCTGTCTTCTGGCATGAAGTTTGGAAGGAAGATCCTTCTTGATTTCCTTCTCAACGGTTTCGAACTGAGTAACCTTCTTACCGTCTACAACTTCCTTTACTCTCTTACCGTCTTTGTCCTTTACAGGAACCTTTGCGGTAACCTTAACCATTTCATAGTTGTCTTTTTCTTTAACAGCTAATGCGATAAGTCCCTCAGCAATCTTGCAAACTTCCTTAGCCTTAGCTTCGGTAGTAACGATCTTTCCATAAGTTAATAACTGAGTTACCTGATTCTTTAATAATGCTTTTCTCTGTGCAGAAGTTCTGCTAAGCTTTCTGTACTTTGCCATGATAATTTCCTTTCTCCATTCATGGTACACCCGGCCACGCTCTTTGGACTTACTCACCCGGTGCATTAATAGTTTCCATTTAGGGTTCCCCACACTTAACTCTTTGGATTTACAAGTGCGAGAATTTATAGGACAAGAGAATTGGAACAATTCTCTACTGACGAAACATAGTCTTTCTTAGTTTGAGTACTATCCAACCTTAGTAAGACTTTTCGTCATGTTAAGCCTCATCACTTGGGTTTAACTGAAGTCCTAATTCTTTTAACTTTGCTAATACTTCTTCTAAAGATTTACGTCCTAAGTTACGAACTTTCATCATATCTTCTGAAGTCTTATTAGTTAACTCTTCTACAGTATTGATACCTGCTCTCTTCAAGCAGTTGTAGGAACGAACAGATAACTCTAATTCGTCGATACTCATTTCTAATACTTTTTCTTTCTCATCGTCCTCTTTCTCAATCATAACGTCAACGTTCTTTGCGTTTTCAGAAAGATTGATGAAAAGACCTAAGTGCTCGCTAAGTACTTTTGCAGCTAAACTAACAGCTTCGTCCGGAACCAATGTACCATTAGTATGAACATCAAGTGTTAATTTATCGTAATCAGTAATCTGACCTACACGGGTATTCTGTACAGTTACGTTAACTCTTTCTACAGGAGTATAGATTGAATCAATTGCGATTACTCCGATTGGTAAATCTTCGCGTTTGTTCTTATCTGCACTTACATAGCCTCTTCCCTTAGTAATGGTGAGTTCCATGTAAAGTTTAGTGTCCTTGCCGCTTAAAGTAGCAATTACTAAATCCGGATTAAGAATTTCAATATCCTGATCGCACTGAATATCAGATGCTCTAACAATACCTTCGCCTTCATACTCAATATATGCAGTCTTAGCTTCGTTAGTCTCGCTGCTATTCTTGATTGCTAAGCTCTTGATGTTCATGATAATTTCAGTAACATCTTCCTTAACACCAGGAATTGAACTAAATTCATGTAATACACCTTCAATTTTTACCTGGCTAACTGCTGCGCCCGGTAAAGATGAAAGCATGATTCTTCTGAGAGAGTTACCAAGTGTGATACCATAACCTCTTTCCAAAGGCTCTACTACGAATTTACCGTATTTCTTATCTTCCGAGATTTCTGCAACCTCAATATTTGGTCTTTCAAAATCGAACACTACAAATACCCTCCTTTACGAACCTAAACAGTTATTATTTAGAATATAACTCGACGATAAGCATCTCGTTAACAGGAACATCAATCATCTCTCTGGTAGGAAGATTCTTAACAGTTCCCTTGAAGTTCTCAACATCTACGTCCATCCATTCAGGGAAAAGTCTACCACCGGTAACTTCGATGATATCTTTGTATCTCTGCATAGACTTAGCAGTTTCCTTAATTTCGATAACGTCACCAGCTTTGATTAAGTAAGAAGGAATGTTGATGCACTTTCCGTTTACTAATACATGCTTGTGATCTACGATCTGTCTAGCTTCTCTTCTGGTTCTAGCAAATCCCATTCTGAATACTACGTTGTCAAGTCTTGACTCAAGGATAGTCATAAGGTTTTCACCGGTCATACCCTTCATTCTGTCAGCCTTGTCATAGTAGTTTCTGAAAGGCTTCTCTAATACGCCATAGATGAATTTAGCTTTCTGCTTCTCTCTTAACTGAAGACCATACTCGCTAACCTTCTTACCTGCTCTAGCGTTAGTTCTGTTAGACTTCTTGTCATAACCTAATACAGAAGGCTCTAAGCCTAATGTTCTACATCTCTTAAGTACTGGTACTCTATTTACTGCCATTTTAATAATCTCCTTTAAAAATTGTTTACAGCATGCCCCTCAAAAAAGGGGCACACTTTCTTCCAACGTTTATAAGTTTCAAGTCTAAGAAGAAAAAACTAAACTCTTCTCTTCTTAGGAGGACGACAACCGTTGTGAGGTACTGGGGTTACGTCGCGGATAGATAATACTTCAAGACCACATGCAGCTAATGCTCTGATTGCAGCCTCACGTCCTGAACCAGGACCCTTTACAAAAACGTCAACGGTCTTTAATCCATGTACTAAAGCAGCCTTAGTAGCTGTTTCTGCTGCCATCTGCGCAGCGTATGGAGTAGATTTCCTTGAACCTCTAAATCCAAGACCACCGGCACTTGCCCAGCTAAGAGCGTTTCCTTCAGCATCTGTTAAGGTAACGATAGTGTTATTAAAAGATGCCTGAATATGTGCCTGTCCACGTTCAACGTTTTTCTTGACACGTTTCTTTGTTACTTTCTTTGCAACTTTCTTTGCCATTTTAAACTAACCTACTTTCTCAAACTAATTAAACTTCTCTTGTTATGCCGCCAACTTATTTCTTCTTGTTAGCAACGGTACGCTTAGGACCCTTACGAGTTCTAGCATTTGTCTTAGTCTTCTGTCCACGAACAGGAAGACCCTTACGATGACGGATACCACGATAGCAACCGATTTCCTGAAGTCTCTTAATGTTAAGAGCGATTTCTCTTCTTAAATCACCTTCTACCTGGATTCCTAAAGCATCAATAGCTTCTGTGATTTTCTTTACTTCGTCGTCAGTGATATCTCTGACACGAGTATCAGGATTTACACCTGCTTCTGCTAAAATCTTAGTTGCACTTGGTCTACCGATTCCGTAGACATAAGTTAAACCGATTTCAATACGTTTTTCTCTAGGTAAGTCAACACCTGCGATACGAGCCATTTACGTTTCCTCCAATTTTTAGTTTCCGCTTATAGCGAAACCATGATTTTGTAGTGTTCCGGGGTCTCATGCCCACCTTTGTTTGGTCTGTTTTCTTGAACACTAAAGTTACTAATTGATTGGGGCTTTCACCCAATCGGACGTTATTTCCAAATCCGATCTGTCCACGACGATTTTCCCGCCTGTGGAGAATGCTTGCATTCTCCTCTGACGAAGCTTTAGTTTTTCTTAAGTCGCGTCTTTTGCGACTTTAGTAAAACTCTTCGTCATGGTATCAAGAAGTAATCACGTAAGCTCCATCTGTCTTATGTTAAACAAATCTTCATATATATAAAGAGATGAATCAGCCGCACATAATAACTAGACAAGAACTCACTACATTTGTCCGGAAGTACTTCTCACTTCCGATGCAAACTAATGATTATCCCTGTCTCTGCTTGTGTTTTGGATTCTCACAGATAACTCTGATACGTCCTTTTCTTTTGATGATTTTGCATTTTTCGCAAATTGGTTTTACTGATGATCTAACCTTCATGTTAAACCCTCCTTTCAAAAAAGACCGTTTTACATTATAGCACTACTCTTTGGCAATTGCAAGACCTAAATTACAATTAACCCTATTATTTATCTCTCCAGATAATACGTCCTTTGGATAAATCATAAGGTGATAATTCTAAGGTTACCTTGTCGCCTGGTAAAATACGGATAAAGTTCTGACGAAGCTTTCCGCTGATGTGTGCAAGAACACGATGTCCATTTTCCAGTTCTACCTGAAACATGGTGTTAGGAAGCTTCTCCACAACGGTTCCTTCGATTTCAATTACATCACTCTTTGACATACATTCTCCTTTCTATTGCCCCCTATTTGGACAAATATTGTTTTATGGCATATTTAATCTCATGATCAAATATTTTTTCATTATTCAGGAGTTTTGAAAGCATTGGCTCCGTAGCAACTGCCTCCGTAACCTGTACATGCTTCCTACTCTTTTTTTTAGGCTTTTCCAGAGTTTTATACTTACCGTCACATAACAATAAGCATTTCTCCTCCTGACCCACAACAAGATATACAGTTCCCTCATCGTGTCCTGCATCGGAAACTGCAAATCTACCGATTAACTTCTCCATAGTCATACCTTTCAAAAACCCACAAACTTTGGGCCAAATCTGGGATTAATGGATTTTTCAAATTAATATAACGTTAAAATCTCCGGTTCACCTTCTGTAATGAGAACCGTGTTCTCATAGTGTGCAGAAAGCTTACCGTCCCTTGTCACTACAGTCCAATCATCATCCAGCCAGTCAACCTCACCGGTTCCCATATTAATCATGGGCTCGATTGCAAGTGTCATACCGGGCCTAAGCTTAATTCCGCGTTTTTTCATGGTATAATTAGGAATATCCGGAGCCTCATGTAAACGAGTTCCAATACCGTGCCCGCAAAGAGCCGATACAATTCCGTAACCGTATGAAGTCACATAATTATCAATTGCGCTACAGATATCATTTAAATGATTACCCGCTTTTGCATACTTAATTCCTTCAAAAAAGCTCTGTCTGGTAACATCGATGAGCTGCTTCGCCTCCGGACTGATTTGTCCTACGGCATGTGTTCTTGCAGCATCGGAATGATATCCCTTATATATCAGACCTGCATCCAGGCTCACGATATCACCCTCCTGAAGAATTCTCTTCTTATTTGGAATGCCGTGAACTACCTCGTCGTTTACTGACACACAGATGGATGCAGGATAGCCGTTGTAATTCTTAAAATTAGGAATACATCCCAGCTTACGAATCACACTTTCGCCTAAAATATCAATCTCTAACGTAGACATTCCCGGACGAATTGCCTCCTCCATCTCCTTATGTACAATGGTAAGAAGTCTGCAAGACTCTCTCATTAATTCAATTTCTTTTTCTGATTTGATGGATACTGATGTACCGAACATAACTCTTCCTTTACTAGCCTAAAATAGCCACGATTGCTGCAAATACATCCTTCATATCTACAGTGCCGTCTACAGTCTTTAATACACCCTTTTCAGTGTAGAAATCGATGAGTGGCTGGGTCTGCTTATGATATACGTTTAAACGATTTAAAACAGTCTCTGCCTTGTCATCATCACGAAGCACAAGCTCCTGCCCACAAGTATCGCAAATACCTTCCTTCTTTGGCGGAATATGCTCGATATGATAAGTTGCACCGCAACCAAGACATGCTCTTCTGCCGGACATTCTTCTAACAATATTCTCATCCGGAACATCTACATTAATTGCAAAATCAATACTTTCATTTAACTCAGAAAGTGCTTTATCCAAAACTTCTGCCTGAGGAATGGTTCTTGGGAAACCATCAAGCACATAGCCATTTGCACAATCCGGCTGTGCGACTCTATCTAATAAGATTTTAACGGTAAGCTCATCCGGAACAAGCTGGCCCTGATCCATATACTTCTTTGCTTCCATACCAAGCTCTGTGCCGTTTTTGATGTTTGCTCTGAAAATGTCACCGGTAGAAACATGAGGAACCTGATATTTCTCTGCAATCATCTTTGCCTGTGTACCTTTTCCTGCTCCCGGAGCGCCTAACATAATAATCTTCATACTCTACCTCCATTTGTACAACATCCCACAATTGGGCATTATGTATCATTGTAACCGCAAATCACAACTTTTTCAATACCAAACATAAAAAAACTATTCAGAGTCAATTCGCAAAATCGCCTCTGCGAGGCTTTCCTTTTGCGAATGTTGGCTTCTCGTCATATAGACTTATGAAAACAGACCGTAAAGCTTGCTTGTATCGGGCTGTTTTCATAAGTCTGCACGGCTCTGGATAGTTACAAAAAGGCTCTAAAATAAATGTTGGGGTGTGTGATTGAAAAATCACATTCCCCAGCATTTTTGTTTTATTATAGAAAAAACCTCCAAGTGCCAGTCGTCGAAAACTTATCACTCGGAGGTATGCTTAAATGCATAATCATT